>NZ_OZ035019.1:0-1484762 GCF_964031275.1 Spiroplasma endosymbiont of Acasis viretata | reverse complement strand
TTTAAAAACCTCTTTAATTAATATAATTATTGTGGATGAATTGTGGATTAATGTTGATAACTTTTTTATAATTATAATCTGTATTATACTTTTAAAAAAATAAAAAAAAATAATATTTATTATTTAATATTATAAATGATTTATTTTTTTGTTAAACTAATATTGTTTTTATTAAAAATAAACAGAATAATTTGTTAAGATATAAATATTATGTTAGAATACTCTTAATGATTTTTTATTAGAATTTTTAAAAAAAGGAGAAAAAAATGAAACCGACATATCAACCAAGTAAGAGAAAACATCAAAAAACTCATGGTTTTTTTGCAAGAATGAAATCTGCAACAGGGATTAATCTTATTAAAAGAAGACGTCAAAGAGGACGTAAAAAATTAACAGCATAGTTTAAAAAATAAAATAAGGTGAACAAAATATGGAAAAAAAATACCGCCTTTTGAAAAATCATCATTTTAAATATTTAATTAATGAAGGAAAAAGTATTTCAAATGGTCAATTTTTTATCTATTATATGAATAGAGTAGATTTTGAAACTATACGAGTAGGCGTATCAGTGGGAAAAAAACTAGTTCGTTTTGCTTTTGCACGTAATAAGATTAAACGTCAAGTACGAGGAATGTTAGTAGATATTAAAAAAGATTGACCAGTAGATATAGTAATTATGATTAGAAAAAATTATTTATCTAATACATATGAAGAAAATCTTAGTTCTTTATTACATCTTTTAATGAAAATCCCATTATAGGAGAGTAAATTTAATGCAATATAAAAAGTTTTTATTTCCTGAACAACAGAAAAAAAACGTTTGATTAAAAATAACATGAAAATGAACTAAAATTATTTTAGGAACTTTTTTATTGATGTCAACACTTTGAGGTTGTGGTCAGACTATGGGTGATCCTAATGTTGCAACTAGTGATGTTATTTCAGCTTATGATTTTCAAAGATATAATGTAGCGGCTGTTTTTTTTGAATTACTTATTGGTAACAGTGATGTAGCAAAAAATCACATTTTTCATTTTAATGGTAATAATATTTATGAATATGGATTTACAGGGATTAGAACATGAAGTGAAGCTTGAACGCAAACTAAATCACCGTTCTTTGGAATGTTTGTTTATCCAATCGCTTGAATCTTAGTTAGTATTTCTGCTGGATTAAGTGGTGGAGTTGATGTAAATTCAAAATACTGATCAGTAAGTGTTATTTTTGCTATTATTTTTACAACGTTAATTATTAAACTTATTACATTAGTATTTACTTTTAAAGCCCAACAAAATCAAGAAAAAATGCAATCAGTGCAAATGAAAACTTCCGAAATTCAAGCCAAATATAAACATTCACGTGATCCAAGTGCAAAACAAAAACAACAAATGGAATTAATGGCTATTTATAAAAAAGAAGGAATAAATCCAATGGCTGCTTTTATTCCAATGTTTTTATCACTTCCTTTCTTAACAGCTATGTTTACTGTTATGAAATCAACTAATTTATTAAAAAATACTGTTGTTGATGCTATTAGTTTAGTTGAACAACCATGAACTATGGTTACTCATGGCCAATTTATGTATTTAATAATTATTGTTATATATATACCAACACAATTAGTTTCTATGTTATTACCGATGTTTTTAAATCGTTCACGACAGAAGATTAAAACTAAAGAAGCAAAAGCTGCATTAAAAAAACAAGTTATTATTCAAAGCGTTATGATTTTTATGTTTTTATTTTATGTATGTGTTGCTCCTTCAGGATTAGGCATTTATTGAATTATTTCTGGAATATTACAAATATTTCAAACTCTTGGTTTTCATTACTATAATAAAGATAAACGTAGTCGTTATAAAAAAAATGGTACAATTAGTACACCATTTTCAAGTAAGATTAAAAAGATATTTACAAAATCTGAAATAGTTGTTCAACCTAAAAAAAATAAGTAATTTATTATAATGTGGAGAAAAAAAGATGGAAATTAAATCATTTAAAAAAAATATTGATTTAGAAAAAACTATCAAAAATTTGCCCCCAAAACATTTTATATAAAATTAGGTATAGAAAAACGTTTATTTAAAACTATTACTAAAATTTTTATTTTTAATGAAAATGATGTTAAAAATTATTTGAATGATAAATGACATGATTTATTGGAACTTTTTAATATAAAAAATTATCAAGAAGAAATAATATTAAATGGTAATAAATTTTATATTAATATTAATTGTAAGTATAAAAATTCAATTTTAATTGGCAAAAAAGGTTATACAATTAGTGCTTTACAAAATTTACTTATTACTTATTTAGAAATAAAATTTAAAAGAAACTATCAAATAGTAATAAATGTTAATAATTATTTAAATATTCAAAAACAAAATTTTAAAATTAGAATATATGAAATTATAAAAAAATAAGAATAAGTAAAGAAATGTTTCATTTTGAATCAATGCCTAATAACCAAAGAAAAATTATACATGAAATAGTTAAAAATATTGAAGGAATATCAAGTTTTTCTGAAGGTATAGGTTATAACCGACATGTAGTAATTAGATTGGAAAATTAGAGTAATCTAAGATTTAAAATCTTAGATTGTTTAAATGAAAAGAGGAAAAAATGTTAAATGATACTATTACTGCAATTGCAACCGCACCTTTAAATCAAGCAATCAGTATTATTAGAATTTCAGGAAAAGATACTTATGAGTTATTAAATAAGGTTTTTGATAAAGATATTTTAAATCAGAAAGGTCACACTTTAATAACAGGATATATTATTGATCATAATAAGAATAAAATTGATCAAGTTGTTTTGGCATGTTATCGCGCTCCCAAATCTTTTACAGGTGAAGATACAATTGAAATTAATTGTCATGGCGGAGTGTTAATAACACAAAAAATTTTGCAATTATTACTATCTACAGGTATGAGAATGGCAACAAGAGGAGAATTTACGAGAAGAGCTTATTTAAATGATAAAATTGATTTAATTGAAGCAGAAGCTATTAATGATTTAATTATAGCTGAAAATAATACTATTTTAAAAACCGCTATTAATAGTTTAAGTGGTAAAACAAGAGTACTAATTGATGAATTATCTTCAGAATTACTAACTTTAATTGCTAATATAACAGTTAATATTGATTATCCTGAATACGATGGAGTTGAGGAAAAAACAATTAATAATGTTATTCCATTAGTTGAAAATTTTTTAAATAAAATAAAAGTTATTAAAGAACATAGTAAAATTACTAAAACTATAAAAGAAGGAATTAATACAGTTATTATTGGAAAACCTAATGTTGGAAAATCTTCCCTATTAAATGTGCTTTTAAATGAAGATAAAGCTATTGTTTCTAATGAAGAAGGAACAACAAGAGATCTGGTAGAAGGCAAAATTAATTTGGGTGATATTAGTTTAAATTTAATTGATACAGCAGGTATACGTCATACTTTAAATGATATCGAAAAAGCAGGTATTGATAAATCACATAAGGCTTTAAATGAAGCAGATTTAATAATATTAGTACTTGATGGTTCAAAAGATTTAAGTGTTGAGGATAAACAATTATTAGAAAAAATAAAACATAAAAATTACCTTATTGCTATTAATAAAACGGATTTAAGGTTAAAATTAAAATTAGACATTAAAAATAATTTTAATGTGGTAAAAGTTAGTGCAATAATGGGCGAAATTGAAAATCTAATTTTAGGAATAAAAAATAAAATTATAACTACTGAAATTAATTTTGATAAAGAATTACTTTTTGCTAATACAAGACAATTAGCATATTTGGATGAAATTGAACTTAGTATTTCAGAAGCATTAAAAGATTTAAAAAAGAATATTTCGATAGACTTAATTATTGTTCACTTACAAACTGCATGAAATAAGATTTTAGAAATGCAAGGTAAAAAATTTGAAACTGATTTATTAGATGAAATTTTTAAAAGATTTTGTTTAGGAAAATAAAAGGGAAGGTAAAATATATGGCTAATAATGGAATTTTTGATACTCATTGTCATTTAATGTCAAAACATTATGATGAAACAGAAATATTAAAATTATTAACTGATGCTTATTCAGCAGGTGATAGCATTGGTAGTATTTGTAATGTTGGTTTTGACTTAAATACTAGTAAGCAAGCTGTTAGTCAAATTTATGAATTTGAGAGTGAAGAAAAAATTCCTAATCTTTATGCAGCTGTAGGTATTCATCCAACAGAAGTAAATACTTGCGATAGTAATACTATTTCAGAATTGAAAAAATTAATAGCAACCGGTAAAGTAGTTGCTATTGGTGAAATTGGATTAGATTATTATCATAAATTTACAGAACCACAATTGCAAAAAAAATGATTTATTGAACAATTAAAATTAGCTAAAGAACATAAATTACCTGTATTATTACATATTCGTAATGCTTTTGAAGATGCTTTTGAAATTATTAAAAAAGAAAATATTACTAATGGTGTTCTTCATTGTTTTACAGGAACAAAAGTAATAGCTGAAAAATTTATAAAACAAGGTTTTTATATTTCTTTTGCAGGTAATGTGACATATAAAAATGCTTTGAAGTTACAAGAGGTGGCAAAAAATATACCAATTAATAAAATATTAGTTGAAACAGATGCGCCATATTTAACTCCTGAACCAAAAAGAGGCAAAAATCCCAAAAATGGATTAACAATTAATCATCCAGAAAATATAATATTTACAGTTAATAAAATAGCTGAATTAAAGAAGATCCCAAAACAAAGTATTATTAATGCAACTAGGGAAAATGCTATTAATGTTTTTAAATTAAATAATGAATTGAAAAGAAATAATGAGTAATAATGAGAAGTTTAAAGTAGCTATTTTTTTAGCAACAGGCTATGAAATGGGTGAAGTAATAATTACTATTGATCTATTAAGAAGGGCTAATATTGTTATTGATTTAGTAAGTATTGAAAATGACTTAAAAATCAAATCAAGTCATAATGTTTTTATTTTATGTGAAAAGAAAATCAGTGATATTGATTTGTTAATTTATAAGATGCTAATTTTACCGGGTGGTAAAGTTGGAGTAGAAAACTTAAGCAAAAATGAATTATTAAAATCAATATTAGTTATTTTTGCTAAAGATAGTAATAAGTTTATTGCTGCTATTTGTGCAGCACCCCAAATTTTAGGTCAATTAAATTTAATAGATAACAAAAAAATTACGCATTATCCAGGCACTAATATTGGTTTAAATAAAAGTATTATTTTAGATGAAAAAGTAGTAGTTGATAATAATATTATAACTGGAAAATCAATTGGTGCTGCATTTGAATTTGGTTTAAAGTTAATTGAAGTTTTAGAAAGTAAAGAAATTTCTGAACAAATTAAAAAACAATTAGTTTTTTAATTTGTATTTGGTGGTTGGCCCTTAATTACTGGACCATTTTTGATATAAAATTCTAAATTTTAATTTGTAAAATTGGTGGTTTTAGAAATTTAGAATGTATTCTTTCATAATTATAAAACATAACATATTGATTTACATCATTTATAGCTTCATTGATGGATAAATATTGATTTGATCCTTTAGGTAGTCATTCTTGAGATAAATGAGAAAATCAGTTTTCAGATAATACATTACCACCAATATCATAAGGTTGTTTTTTACTTAAAATTATTTGTTTATCCTCTGCTCATTTTGTGATATCTTGACAATAAAATTCGTTGGCGTTATCTGAATGTAAAATAACATTTTTTATTTGATTTCAAGAAAATTGTTTGTTGATTTTTTCAAGAGCAGGAAGAATTAAATCCTGATATGATTTATTAGGAGCAATATTATAACTAACAACATTATTTGAATAAAAATCAATAATTACAAAAAGATATAATCATCCTTCTTTAGTATTTATTTGTTTAGTGTCCATTGATCAAATTTGATTTGAAGAGGTTGTACTTTTATAATCTTTGTTTACTTTATCCATTGTAGGTATTCACTTATTTGGATTTTTTTTGTTTTTAGGATAGTTATTTTTAGTTTGTTTTAATCCTTGAATATTGTGTTCTTTCATAATTTTTCGCATTTGTTTTATTGATAATTCTATATTTAAAATGATATTTTTTTCTTGTTTTAATCACTCTTTAAAAGCTGAAAAAATTCTTAAATATCCATAAATTCTGCCTTTTCTTGTAGAATGAAATTCGATTAAAAGTTGGTATATTTTTTGATATTTATGATTGCATTTAATAATATGATTTTCTTCTTTTTTAATAGGTTTTTGTTTATTTTTTAAAAAGTAATATGTTGATCTGTTTAATTGAAGATATTGACATAGGTTTCTAATTGAATATTGATTTTTACAATCATCAATAATTTTAATTTTTTCTTTGATATTTAATTTGTTAATTACTAATGCTATTTGTTTAATTTTATCCATTAATAAAAATCCTTTCAGGTTAAAATTAGTGTTAATTATATAACACAATTGTTTTTAGAACCTGTTTAAAATCTTTTAGAGAATAGGATAAAATGATTATATATTTTAAAATAAGAGGTATATATGTGTAAAAATTATCCTAGTAATGTTAGCAAAGAGCAATTTGAAAATATAAAATCAATTTTAGAAAATACTAAAAAGAGAACTAAACCAAGAAGTTTAGATTTATATGAAGTATTTTGTGCAGTTTTATATGTATTAAAAAGTGGTTGCCAGTGAAGAATGTTACCAAAAAATTTTCCAAAATGACAAATTGTATATTAGACTTGGTGCAAAACCTTTAATTTTAATAATTTAACGGTTATTATTAATATCAAAGGTGATAATTATTATGTTAAAAAAATACAAAGATGAACAAGAATTTTATAGTTTAGTGGGAATAAAACTACAAACATTTCAAAAAATGGTTGAAATTTTAAAAAAAGCTGAAGCAATTAAAAAAGCAGTTGGTGGTAAACCTAATAAATTATCAATAGAAAATCGTTTATTAATGACATTAGAATACTGAAAAGAGTATAGTAGTTATAGAGTTATTGCAAAAAGATATAATATTAGTCATACTAGCTGCATTCGTAATATTTTTTGAATTGAAAATACTTTAATAAAAAGTGGAATTTTTAATTTATCTGGCAAAAAAGATTTAATCAAAAATAAAGGAATCAATAATACTTTACTAGCTATTGATGCTACTGAAACTCCAATTGAAAGAATTAAAAAAAACTAAAATTACTTTTTTCGGGTAAAAACAAACATCATACTCTTAAATCGCAAATAATTATTGATATTTTAAATGGAAAAATTATTTCAACCGCTTTTTGTTTTGGAAGCATTCATGATTTTAAATTACTTTTAAAATCTAAAACTTTTATTCATCCAGAAAAACAAGTTTTTGTTGATTCAGGTTATCAAGGAATACAAAATATTCATAAAAATACATTTTTGCCATTTAAAAAAAGTAAATACAATAAATTAATACCAATTCAAAAAGAATACAATAAAACTTTAAGCAAAATTAGAATTAAAATTGAACACGTATTTGCTAAACTAAAACGTTTTAAAATTTTAACTTTAAAATATCGCAATAAAATACGAAGATTTGCATTAAGATTTAATTTAATAGCAGGAATATATAATTTTGAATTACCTTAGTTTTGCACCAAGTATATTGTTGTAAAATTCTAACTTTTGGTTGAGTTTAATAGGCATTGATAACAGCGGAAATGCTATCTTATTTTTAACAAATAACTTTGGGTATACTTCCATATTGTCAACTTCACCAAGTACCTTTATATTGCCAAAAATCATGCTTCTAGGGGGCCAACCACCCTAAAGAAGGATGATTATATCTTTTTGTAATTATTGATTTTTATTCAAATAATGTTGTTAGTTATAATATTGCTCCTAATAAATCATATCAGGATTTAATTCTTCCTGCTCTTGAAAAAATCAACAAACAATTTTCTTGAAATCAAGTAAAAAATGTTATTTTACATTCAGATAACGCCAACGAATTTTATTGTCAAGATATCACAAAATGAGCAGAGGATAAACAAATAATTTTAAGCAAAAAACAACCTTATGATATTGGTGGTAATGTATTATCTGAAAACTGATTTTCTCATTTATCTCAAGAATGACTACCTAAAGGATCAAATCAATATTTATCCATCAATGAAGCTATAAATGATGTAAATCAATATGTTATGTTTTATAATTATGAAAGAATACATTCTAAATTTCTAAAACCACCAATTTTACAAATTAAAATTTAGAATTTTATATCAAAAATGGTCCAGTAATTAAGGGCCAACCACCGCCAACCACCCCTCCAATATATAATTTTAACCCATTACTTTTATGCCAAAGTAAATGGGTTAATTGTTTAAAATAAAATTTCCATTCTATTAGAGTGTTTTATAATTTAATTATAAAATAAAATCAAAATTTTTTTCAAAAACTATTATGCTGTTAATAAAAAATTACTTATTTTTTCAAAAACAACATTCATATTTAATTTCTTAGGTTTAAAAGAACCATTATCATTAATTTTCATAAACATTTCTTTATACCACAAAGAAAGTTGTTCATAAAAATCTTTATTTATTTTATCTTTATTTTTAATTGTCATCATCATAATTTCATATCAATTTAAATTACATTTATATGGTTGAAAACCTTTTAAATCTCATTGTATACAACATTCAATAATTAAAAAATCAGGAGTTGCAACAAATTCAAAATCATTGTATTTAGTATAACATTTAAATAATGAATTAACATAATGATTTCGTTTTTTCATTTCTAATTCTCATTTACATAAAAGTAAATTAAAATAGTTGCGTTCCAAGTCTAAAAATGGTTGCATTGCCATATTTGTAATTTTTTTATTTAAACAATGATCATACATTAGTAGTTCTTTACGCAATGCAGTTAAACTCATATCTGGTGTATAACTAAATAATTCATACGGAATAATTCTCATTATTAATTTTCCATTCTATATTATTTAACTTTTACTTTATTTTGTTCTTTTTTAATTAATTTATTAACTAAAAGTCTAATTCCTTTATACACTTTTAATAATCACATTGGTATTGTTTATAAAGGAATACAAAGTAATCAATCAACTGCCCGAAAACCAGCACCAATACCAAAAGCATTGCTAACAACAGGTGTAAAAATAATAAAAGTATTAATAGCAAAAGCACTAATCGCCGCAACTCAAATATATTTATTTTTTCAAGTAATCTTATTAAAAATACTTGTATTAGCACCTGAAACAAAAGAAAATGCATAAAAAACAGGAGCATTAGTCATTATAACAAAAACAAAAACAAAAACAAAACCTTCACTATTATTTTCACGTAAAATTTGAGGTAAAAAATGAAAAGCTAATAGTAATAAGGTACTTAATATTATACTAACAATACCAATAAATCCTCAACTACCAGTAAGAATTCTATCATTCCGTTTCGTTGGTTTTCTAAGCATTAAATCAGGGTTATTAGGTCCCATTAACATTGGAATTGCAATAACAGATTCAACAATTAAATTAATTCATAAAATTTGAATTGGTTGCAATAATTCATTTCATCCAAAAATAGCACCAATAACAATTGAAAATACTTGGGCCATATTAGTAATTAAAATAAAAATAACAATTCTTTTAATTTTACTGTAAATATTGCGTCCTTCTTCAATAGCATCAACAATAGTAGCAAAATTATCATCAGTTAATACTATTTGTGAAGATTCTTTAGCAACATCAGTTCCCGTAATACCCATCGCTACTCCAATATCTGCCGCTTTTAAACTAGGAGCATCATTAACACCATCACCAGTCATCGAAATAACCTTATTATGACTCTGCAATGCTTTAACAATCTTAACTTTATGTTCAGGAGAAACACGAGCAAAAACTCGATATTGATTAATATTAGCATTAAATGATTCTTCTGGAATATCATCAATCGTATTACCACTAAGTGCTTGTGTTTTATTTTCAATCAAACCTAATTCTTGACGAATAGCAACAGCAGTATTTAAATGATCACCAGTAATCATAATTGTATCAATACCTGCTTTTTTAGTTTTAACTAAAGAATCTTTAACTTCGTTTCTTGGTGGATCAATCATTCCAACTAATCCTAAAAAAGTTAAATTACTTTCAATTTCACTAATATTACTATAATTTTTCGTATTATTAACAGTTTTATAACTTGCTCCCAAAACACGTAATGCTGAATTTGACATTTCTTCCATACTTGCAATTATTTCTTTTTTAATTTGTGCAGTTAATACTACCCTTTCGTTATTAATAAGCGCATGAGTACAAATATTAATCATATTATCAAACGCACCTTTAACAAAAACATAAGTTTCTTTATCGTATTCATTAATTGTTGACATTAATTTACGATTGGAATCAAAAGGTATTTCATGAACTCGAGTATGTTTATCACTAAGTGCCTTTGTTGGAAACTTTAATGTTTCTGATCAATTAATAAGTGCTGCTTCCGTTGGATCACCAATAGTTTTATTTTTACTAACTTCACTATTGCCACTTGCCACTTGCCACTTAGCCCTTTTTACTAGACCATTAATTTAAAAAACCTGAATGTATTCTAAAAACAATTGTGTTATATAATTAACACTAATTTTAACCTGAAAGGATTTTTATTAATGGATAAAATTAAACAAATAGCATTAGTAATTAACAAATTAAATATCAAAGAAAAAATTAAAATTATTGATGATTGTAAAAATCAATATTCAATTAGAAACCTATGTCAATATCTTCAATTAAACAGATCAACATATTACTTTTTAAAAAATAAACAAAAACCTATTAAAAAAGAAGAAAATCATATTATTAAATGCAATCATAAATATCAAAAAATATGCCAACTTTTAATCGAATTTCATTCTACAAGAAAAGGCAGAATTTATGGATATTTAAGAATTTTTTCAGCTTTTAAAGAGTGATTAAAACAAGAAAAAAATATCATTTTAAATATAGAATTATCAATAAAACAAATGCGAAAAATTATGAAAGAACACAATATTCAAGGATTAAAACAAACTAAAAATAACTATCCTAAAAACAAAAAAAATCCAAATAAGTGAATACCTACAATGGATAAAGTAAACAAAGATTATAAAAGTACAACCTCTTCAAATCAAATTTGATCAATGGACACTAAACAAATAAATACTAAAGAAGGATGATTATATCTTTTTGTAATTATTGATTTTTATTCAAATAATGTTGTTAGTTATAATATTGCTCCTAATAAATCATATCAGGATTTAATTCTTCCTGCTCTTGAAAAAATCAACAAACAATTTTCTTGAAATCAAGTAAAAAATGTTATTTTACATTCAGATAACGCCAACGAATTTTATTGTCACGATATCACAAAATGAGCAGAGGATAAACAAATAATTTTAAGCAAAAAACAACCTTATGATATTGGTGGTAATGTATTATCTGAAAACTGATTTTCTCATTTATCTCAAGAATGACTACCTAAAGGATCAAATCAATATTTATCCATCAATGAAGCTATAAATGATGTAAATCAATATGTTATGTTTTATAATTATGAAAGAATACATTCTAAATTTCTAAAACCACCAATTTTACAAATTAAAATTTAGAATTTTATATCAAAAATGGTCCAGTAATTAAGGGCCAACCACCGATTTAATTCTTCCTGCTCTTGAAAAAATCAACAAACAATTTTCTTGAAATCAAATAAAAAATGTTATTTTACATTCAGATAACGCCAACGAATTTTATTGTCAAGATATCACAAAATGAGCAGAGGATAAACAAATAATTTTAAGTAAAAAACAACCTTATGATATTGGTGGTAATGTATTATCTGAAAACTGATTTTCTCATTTATCTCAAGAATGACTACCTAAAGGATCAAATCAATATTTATCCATCAATGAAGCTATAAATGATGTAAATCAATATGTTATGTTTTATAATTATGAAAGAATACATTCTAAATTTCTAAAACCACCAATTTTACAAATTAAAATTTAGAATTTTATATCAAAAATGGTCCAGTAATTAAGGGCCAACCACCTTTGAAATTGATAACTAAATCATTACCATTATTTTTTCATTTCATTTTGAATAGTAATTTATTATTTATATAAGTAAAAAATGCACTTCTATAAATTTTAAAAGTGCATTTTATTTAAACTTATTTTTTATCCTAAATCTTCATCTTTTGTTAGAATTTCGCGGTTAGGATTTTGTTCAACTATTAATTGTTTGTAAATTGTATCACGATATTTTACACAACCATCAATAACATTATCTAAAGGATTTTGAGCAACACGTACTTCAAAAATATCTCCCTCATATTTTTGACGAATTGGTTTTGTACTTTTTTCAGCTTTAACTTCGATGAAATATTCCTTAGCCAATTCTTCTTTAATAAATTCATTAATTTTTTTAATGTAAGCTCCACCACCACAAATTGTGATTCCCTTACCTTTTTTCTTTAAGTCACTAACACTACCAGCAGCTTTTTCCCCAGAAGTTCTTAGTACTCTACGAATTGATGGAATAACATGTTCTCTAAATTGAACTTGCATTACATTTTCACGAATTTCTTCTGGTGTAATTTCAATAGTTTTAGAAATTGACATTGTTTCTCCTGGCTGAGAGTCTAATCTAGGTAATGAAACACCTGAAATAGTATATGGTTTTTCATCTTGATATTTCATAAGTGAACCGATGTTCTTTTTAACATCTTCTGCTTCTTTAGTACCAATTTTTAAAGCATGCTTTTTAGCTATGTATTCTTGAATTTTTTGTGTTAAATAGTCTCCAGCACAATGTGTTGTATATGAATATAGGATTGAATCGTTGCTAATTACGGCAATATCAGTACTTCCCCCACCAATATCAACACACATAATTGCAGTTCCAAAAATATCTTGGCCTGAACCTAATGCTGCCATTTTAACTTCTTCTTGAACAAATCCACGAAGTGCTCCTAAACGATGAACTATATTTTCTAATGCTTCTCTTTGTACTGAATTAATTTCACTTGGTGTTGCCATTAAAACAATTAAATTACGGTTTTTATCAGCTTGTTTTGAATCTTTAATTTCAAGTCTAAAATCTTGAAAAATTTTAGCAAGGATACGTTGTAAAGCATCTGGATCAGCAATATTACCATCACGAACTGGACGCTTAATAACAACATTTTCATTTGTTTTATCAATTAAAGCTTTAGCTTCTTCACCATAAAGAATAACATTTTTTTCATAGTCTTCAGCAAGATAAGTTGGAGCATCATATGTAAGTCCAATGTTAACATACCTTGCTTTAAAGTTTTCTGTTCCAACATCTAAAGCTAATCATTGGTAGTCATTAATAGACTTAATATTACTTTTTTTATTTAAGTTTTCTTTGGGTTTTTTATCAAATAATCCCATTTTTTTCCTCCTTCTACACACCTGGAATTTTAATTACTTGGTCTAATGAATCCTTTTTCATATACATCTTGTTTATGAGTTTCATAGGCTTGAGTCCCTCTAATTACACATTCTCTTGGATTATTAGCAGATACCACATGTTCTAAATTTAGTCGTTTTTTTAGATAAGTTGTAATATTTTCAAGCAAAGCACCCCCACCAGTGATAGTTAAACCGTCTTTCATAATCATTTCTGAAAAGGCAGGTCCAGCTTTATCAATAATGTCACTACATAGTGCAACAATTGGTTCAAAGGCTTCAGTAACTACTCTAGCTACTTCTTGCTTAGGAACTGTAATTTGTTCAGGTTTTTTAGTTTTAGTACTTTTTCCATGGATAGTAATTTTATTTTCACTATCTTTTTCACCATCTATTCAAATACCAGCACTAATTTTTGTTTTTTCAGCCTCCATTGAGCTAAGAGATATATAGTGCATTTTTTCAAAATGTTCTTTAATACTACGTTCAATAGCATTTCCAGCAATTGGAATTGAATCTTGAACAATAACTTCTCCACTTGATAAAATGGCACAGTCAGAAGTTCCACCACCAATATCAAGAATAAATACTCCTGAAGCATCTCAAAGTGCTTCCCCAGCACCAATAGCTGCCAATTTTACTTCAGGAACAATAACAACTTTTTCAGCTTTCATTACGCTTTCATTACTTGCATTATATCTATTGGGAAATTTATCACTATAAATTGGAATTTTAGCTATTTTTTTTCCTTGTAGAATTTCACGTAAAACAGTTCTATCTAATTTATAAACCTTAGATGGAATAGCTACAAGTGCTACTGAATTTTCTCAAATTTTTTCAGCTTTCACATCAATAATTTGTGTAAAAATTTCAGTTAATAAAGCAATCAAAGCATTATTGTCACTAATAACACCATTAGCCATTGGTTCTCTGAAAATTTTATTCGCTGGAGTTTTTTCCTTCATTAATAAAGCGGCTTCACCAATGAATACTTCTCCGTTTTCTGTATCAAATACAATTGCTGATGGTTGACTATAAACAACCCTTCCATTAACTCTGACAATTAAATTTCTTGTTCCTAAATCTAGAGAAACAATATTAACGTCTTGGTTATTGTGTCCGTCATTAGCAACCTCTATTTTTGTTGCCATATAAAAATCATCTCCTTTTCCCACTCAAATTAATATTTATTTATTAAGTTGATATATGTTAATATTACCACATGTAGATTTGCTAGTAGTAAATTTAGCATATATGATTAGTTGGCTAACTATTTGTTTAATTATTACTAGTATATAATTAACTAAAAATGTGAATTGGAGAATAATAATGGAAAATCCAAAAAAAATATTGAAAAAATACGACTTACATGCAGTTAAAAAGTTTGGACAAAACTTTTTAATTAATAATAATATAATTGATAAAATTGTTAAAACTAGTAATTTTAAAGATGAAGATGGCATTGTTGAAATTGGAGCGGGCATTGGTCATTTAACTAATAAATTACTCAGCACTGCGCAAAAAGTTGTGACAATTGAAATTGACAAAAAATTAATTCCTGTTTTAGAAAAAGAATTAAATGAATACAAAAATTTAAAAATTATAAATGATGATTTTTTAAATTTAGATTTAAAAAAAATCATTAATGAAGAATTTGCAATAAATCAAAAAATTCATGTAATTGCAAATTTGCCTTATTATATTACTTCACAAATTGTTTTAAAATTATTAGAAAATATTGAATTATTTGATTCATTTACATTAATGATGCAAAAAGAAGTTGCACAAAGATTTTGTGCTAAACCTAAAACTAAAGTATATAATAATCTTTCTGTTATGTGTCAATTTTATTGTGATGTTAAAATTATTTTTGATGTTAGTCCTAATAATTTTACTCCGATACCTAATGTTACAAGTAGTGTTGTTTATTTTAAAGTAAATCCTAAATTTCAACTTGATGAACCACAATTATTTTGAAAATTTGTAAGAAGTTGTTTTGTTAATAAGAGAAAAACATTAGTTAACAATTTGGGTATTTATTTAAATAGCAAAGAAAAAGCCGTTAATTTAATTAACGACTTATCTTGATCATTAACAATAAGATCTGAAGAATTAACATTTTCAATGTTTTACCAGTTATTTACTATTATTAATAATAAATACCTTTCAGAATAATTATTAAAATTAATGATATTAGAATGTGGATAATAAGTATATAAAACACCTCAGCAATAATCCTTGTTTATTAATAAACATATTTTTAAATATTTATTATCCGTTAACTATTATAATGATTTTATTTTTTCTTGCAAAAGATATAACTTTTTATTAATTATTTTTAATTAATAGTCTTTAAATTTAATATACTTAAATTGTAATAAACATTGTATAATGAAATTATAATTATAATTTTTATAAACATGTAAAGGAGGATTTAATGAATAATGTAGAAAACATTGTAGTTTTTGGTTTAAGTGCTAGTCAAAAATTTACACAAGAACTTTGTAAAAAACTTAATATTGAACCTGGAAAAGCAGAAATTAGTCGTTTTGCTGATGGTGAATTTAACATTCAATCTATAACATCAGTACGAGAGAAAGTGGTATATATTATCCAATCAACTTCGCCGCCAACTAATGATAATTTAATGGAATTATTAATTTTTGTTGATGCTTTAGTTCGTGCATCTGCTGCTAAAATTCATGTAGTAATTCCTTATTTTGGTTATGCTCGTCAAGATCGAAAACAAGGTGGTAGACAACCTATTACTTGTAAACTTGTTGCAAATTTATTAACTGTTGCGGGTGTTGATCGTGTTATTACTGTTGATTTACATTCACCACAAGAACAAGGATTTTTTGATGTTCCTGTTGATGATTTACGAGCAACTCAAGATTTAGCATCTTATTTAATTGAAGAAAATTTAACTAATTTAGTTGTTGTATCTCCAGATCATGGTGGTGTTACTCGTGCTCGAAGATTGGGTAATTATTTAAGTGTACCTTTGGCAATTATTGATAAAAGAAGAACAACTCCTAATCAAAGTCAAGTTAAGTTTGTATTAGGAGATGTTAAAGAAAAGAATGCTATTATTATTGATGATATGATTGATACAGGTGGTACTATTATTAATGCAGCAAAAGCTATTAAAGAACATGGTGCAAAATCAGTTTATATTTTAGCTACTCATGGTATTTTTAGTGGTCAAGCTTCAAAAAATTTGAAACAAGCTGTTATTGATGGAATTATTAAGGAAGTTGTTATTACTAATACTATTGAAATTTCTGAGGAAAAAAAGTTTAATGGTTTAAAAATTATTTCAATTGCTGATTTTATTGCAAAAATGATTGATGCTTCAATTAATAATAAATCATTAACAAAAGTTTATGATGATAAAACAAATGAATTAATAAAAAAAATTAATAATAAAAATAGTAAAAAATAATAAAGAGGAAATTTAAAATAGATGAAATTAGTTATTGGATTAGGAAACCCAGGTAAAGAGTATGAATTGACACGTCATAATATTGGTTTTATTATTATTGATATGATTTGTGAAACATTACAATTAAAAATTAATCAAACTAAATTTAATGGTCAATATGTTAAAACTGTTGTTAATGGCACTGATGTTATTTTTTTAAAACCATTAACTTTTATGAACTTATCAGGTTTTTGTGTTTCAAATTTTATGAATTATTTTAAAATTAAAATTGAAAATGTGTTAATTATTCACGATGAAGTTGATTTAAATTTTGGTCAATTTCAATACAAACAAAAATTTAGTGCTGCTGGTCATAATGGAATTAAAAGTATTTTTAATCAAATTGGTAGTAAAGATTTTCAAAGATTAAGAATTGGTGTTGGTAAAAATCCTAATTTTAACACGGCTGATTGAGTTTTGAGTAAGTTTAGTAATGATGAGTTAAAGAATATAAAAGATCATAAACAATTTTTTGTAGAAAGCATTAGTAGTTGAATTACTGATAGTAAATTTGAAAATATTATGAATAAATATAATAAAAAATAATTAATATATTAGACTTGGTGCAAAACTAAGGTAATTCAAAATTATATATTCCTGCTATTAAATTAAATCTTAATGCAAATCTTCGTATTTTATTGCGATATTTTAAAGTTAAAATTTTAAAACGTTTTAGTTTAGCAAATACGTGTTTAATTTTAATTCTAATTTTGCTTAAATTTTTATTGTATTCTTTTTGAATTGGTATTAATTTATTGTATTTACTTTTTTTTAAATGGCAAAAATGTATTTTTATGAATATTTTGTATTCCTTGATAACCTGAATCAACAAAAACTTGTTTTTCTGGATGAATAAAAGTTTTAGATTTTAAAAGTAATTTAAAATCATGAATGCTTCCAAAACAAAAAGCGGTTGAAATAATTTTTCCATTTAAAATATCAATAATTATTTGCGATTTAAGAGTATGATGTTTGTTTTTACCCGAAAAAAGTAATTTTAGTTTTTTTTAATTCTTTCAATTGGAGTTTCAGTAGCATCAATAGCTAGTAAAGTATTATTGATTCCTTTATTTTTGATTAAATCTTTTTTGCCAGATAAATTAAAAATTCCACTTTTTATTAAAGTATTTTCAATTCAAAAAATATTACGAATGCAGCTAGTATGACTAATATTATATCTTTTTGCAATAACTCTATAACTACTATACTCTTTTCAGTATTCTAATGTCATTAATAAACGATTTTCTATTGATAATTTATTAGGTTTACCAGCAATTTTTTAATTGCTTCAGCTTTTTTTAAAATTTCAACCATTTTTTGAAATGTTTGTAGTTTTATTCCCACTAAACTATAAAATTCTTGTTCATCTTTGTATTTTTTTAACATAATAATTATCACCTTTGATATTAATAATAACCGTTAAATTATTAAAATTAAAGGTTTTGCACCAAGTCTATTATAAAAATATTAAAGAATATTTTCATTTTTATGTTTTCTACATAAGTAAACATAAAGTTGTGTTTCTTTTTCTTTTTTAATTTTTTCTAATTCTTTTTTTATTTCTTCAATTAATAAAATATCATTTTGTGTTTGCTGATATTGATTTATTTCATTTATTTTTTCAAGTTTTGCTTCTAGTAATTTTTGCTTACAAATAGGACAAAGTTTGTCAAAATCATCATTATTATCATTTTGGAAACTGTCATTATCAAAATTTCATTTCATTTTTTAAGTTTCCTTTACTAGTTTATTTTAATAACAATATTTTGATAATCATTATTAAATAATTATATAATTAATTTATAAATTTATAAATACTTTTTTTGAGTATAAAGGAGACAATATGAAAGCAAAAAAAAATATAATCAAACCAACAATAGAAAAGGCAAAAACTAAAGTTGAACAACTTAATAAAACTATTAAACCAAAAGTTAAAGATGTAAAAAAAGCAACTAAAGTAAAAACGCAATCAATAAAAACTGACACTGTTAAGCCAATCATTAATAAGATGAAAGTAGATTTTGAAAAATCAAAACATATAATAAAAGAAGAAAATCAAAAAATTGCTAATAAAATTTTTAATACTAAAAATATTTTAATATCAAAAATTGATCAACCAAAACCATTTAAAACTACCGCTATTATTGGTTGTCAATGAGGTGATGAAGGAAAAGGTAAAATAACTGACTATTATAGTCAAAATTCTGATGTTATTGTTCGTTGAAGTGGTGGTGATAATGCCGGACATACAATTGTTTTTGATCATCAAAAATATAAATTAAGTATTATTCCTTCTGGTATCTTTAATAAAGATTCATATTGTGTTATTGCTAATGGTTGTGTTGTTAATCCAGAAAAATTAGTTTCTGAAATTGAATATTTAAAAGCTGCCGGTTTTAGTTGTCAAAATTTACGGATTTCTGATCGTGCTCATATTATTTTACCTTATCATTTAGCATTTGATGAATATGAAGAAAAAATTAAGGGCGATAAAGCTATTGGCACTACTAAAAAAGGAATTGGACCTTGTTATGCTGATAAAGTTAATCGGATTGGAATTCGAATGGGTGATTTATTAGATAAGGATCGGCTATTAGAATTGATTACTGATAATTTGTTAATTAAAAATAAAATATTAAAAAATGTTTATGGATATGAAAAAGAATTTAATGCGCAAACAATATATAATCGTTTATTAGAATTATTACCATACTTTAAAGATTTAATTATTGATACTGGTCAATTTTTAAATGAACAATTAGTTAGAAATAAAAAGATATTATTTGAAGGAGCACAAGGTACTTTATTAGATTTAGATCATGGTACATATCCTTTTGTAACATCTTCTAATCCAAGTGCTAGTTCAATTGCTATTGGTTCAGGTATTTCTTTAAAAGCAATTAACGAAATTATTGGTGTAACTAAAGCATACAGTACAAGAGTTGGTGCTGGTGCATTTCCTAGTGAAGTTTTTGGTAAATTAGCAGATTATATTCGTATGACTGGTAATGAATATGGCACAGTTTCAAAAAGACCAAGAAGAATTGGATGATTTGATGCAGTTATTGCTAAGTATAGTGCACAAATTAATGGATTTACTAGTTTAGCTATTATGTTGTTAGACGTGCTTACTGGTATTGAAACATTAAGCATTTGTACGCATTATACTTTAAATGGCGAAATAATTAGATACATACCTTCTCAAATTAATAACTTTAATAAATGTCAACCACATTTTATTACTATGCCTGGCTGAAATGAAGATATTACTAATATTACTAGTTATGATGAATTACCAGAAAATGCTAAAAATTATTTAAAAAAAATTAGTGAGTTGGTGGGTGTTCCAATTAGAATATTTTCTGTTGGTCCAGATCGTAAACAAACTATATTTATTAAGGAGTAAAAATGATTGAACGTTACGAAACAAAAGCAATGACTAATATTTGAAATATGAAAAAT
This sequence comes from Spiroplasma endosymbiont of Acasis viretata, assembly GCF_964031275.1. Classification (NCBI taxonomy): domain Bacteria; kingdom Bacillati; phylum Mycoplasmatota; class Mollicutes; order Entomoplasmatales; family Spiroplasmataceae; genus Spiroplasma; species Spiroplasma endosymbiont of Acasis viretata. The sequence goes on along the minus strand of NZ_OZ035019.1, from coordinate 1,464,345 downwards.
CGTTTAAACTTATGAATGAATTTTCAAATTGATGTTTGTGAATCATTACAACATTTAAATATAATTCCTCTTAAAGATTTTCAATTAATTAAAAAAAATGCTAAATTAGATATTGAATTAATGAATAAATTAGAATTAGAAACTAAGCATGATGTAGTTGCTTTTACTAGAATGTTGAGTGCTAACTTAAAAACTGAAAGTCGTTGAATTCATTATGGTTTAACTTCAACTGATATGGTTGATAGTGTCCAAAATCTACAAATAAAATTTTCAAATGAAATTATTGAAAAAGATTTAATTACTTTACAATTGAAATTAAAAGAGTTAGCGTTTAAATATAAAAATCAATTAGTAATTGCTCGCAGTCATGGTATTTTTGGTGAACCAACTTCATTAGGATTAAAATTTGCTTTATGATACGATGAAATAAATAGACAGTTAGTAAGGTTGGAATTAGCAAGAAAACAAGTTGAAGTTATTAAGATTACGGGTGCTATGGGTAATTTTGTTCATATTTCGCCAAAAGTTAGTGAATTTATTGCTAAAAAATGAAAAATGGAAGTTGACAGTTGTGCTACGCAGGTAATACAACGTGATCGTTTGATTTTTTTAATTACACAATTAAGTTCAATTGCTACAACAATTGAAAAAATAGCTTTAGAAATTCGTTTGAGTCAACGTAGCGAAGTTAATGAACTTTTAGAGGGATTTTCTATTTCACAAAAAGGTTCAAGTTCAATGCCACATAAAAAAAATCCAATTGGTTCTGAAAATATTTGTGGTTTAGCAAGATTAGTTCGAAGTTATAATAGTATAGTATATGAGAATAATTTATTATGGTATGAACGTGATATCTCTCATAGTTCTAATGAACGCATTATGTTACCTGATATTTATCATATATTAGATTTTATTATTAATAGAATAACAAATATTTTAGATAATTTAGTAATTAATACTAGTGCCATGGCAAATAATATTGCTAAAGCTAATGAACTTTATTTTTCACAAGTAATTTTATTGACTATTATTAAAAATAATCCAAAAATAACACGTGAAATTGCTTATGATTTTATTCAAAAATGCACTTTAGAAGCACAAAATAAAATGATTAATTTTAAAGATGTATTAATAAAGAATAATATTAATCAATATTTAACTAGTGAACAGTTAAATGAATGTTGTAATAATAATATTTTTTTAATAAATGTTGATTATATTTTTAAAAAAGTTTTTAAAGATAAATAATGTTTAATATTAAATTTAATTAGCATTTAATTTATTAATTTTTATTTTTTTTATTTTATCTAATAATCAATAAATATAAAAGATTAAGAAAATATTGTAATTAGTCACTAGATTATATAAGTTTAAGGAGTGAAAATTATGAAGAAATACAAAATCGATAATAGTTTTCCTTTTATAAATCAACATTTTAATTTTATTACAAGCTATGATGATAATGAAGAACATTTTTATGATGTTTTAGATGATCGATACTTAAAAGATAATGGAGAATTAGATATTAATTTATTAAAAAAGAAAATTAATAAAATAAAAATAATATTATATTATATTAGTAATAAGAAATATAAATGTGAAAAAACATTGCAGTCATATATTAAAAAACAATCTATATTTCTTTCTTATAATATAAATAGTATTAAAAAGTTAGAAATTTTCGAAAAACAAAAAACAAGTAAAATTTTTAAATTTAAGAATAAATTAGTTAAGTTTTTAACTTTTGGTTATTATAATTTTGAAAAAAAACGAATTAACAAAATAGTATGTGAAAAAGTTAATATAAGTAATCAAAAAGAAGAATTGAAAAAGGTTGGATTAAAAATTTTAAAACTTAATAATATTTTAGAAAAAATAGAAGCCACTTAGCCCTTTTTACTAGACCATTAATTTAAAAAACCTGAATGTATTCTAAAAACAATTGTGTTATATAATTAACACTAATTTTAACCTGAAAGGATTTTTATTAATGGATAAAATTAAACAAATAGCATTAGTAATTAACAAATTAAATATCAAAGAAAAAATTAAAATTATTGATGATTGTAAAAATCAATATTCAATTAGAAACCTATGTCAATATCTTCAATTAAACAGATCAACATATTACTTTTTAAAAAATAAACAAAAACCTATTAAAAAAGAAGAAAATCATATTATTAAATGCAATCATAAATATCAAAAAATATGCCAACTTTTAATCGAATTTCATTCTACAAGAAAAGGCAGAATTTATGGATATTTAAGAATTTTTTCAGCTTTTAAAGAGTGATTAAAACAAGAAAAAAATATCATTTTAAATATAGAATTATCAATAAAACAAATGCGAAAAATTATGAAAGAACACAATATTCAAGGATTAAAACAAACTAAAAATAACTATCCTAAAAACAAAAAAAATCCAAATAAGTGAATACCTACAATGGATAAAGTAAACAAAGATTATAAAAGTACAACCTCTTCAAATCAAATTTGATCAATGGACACTAAACAAATAAATACTAAAGAAGGATGATTATATCTTTTTGTAATTATTGATTTTTATTCAAATAATGTTGTTAGTTATAATATTGCTCCTAATAAATCATATCAGGATTTAATTCTTCCTGCTCTTGAAAAAATCAACAAACAATTTTCTTGAAATCAAATAAAAAATGTTATTTTACATTCAGATAACGCCAACGAATTTTATTGTCAAGATATCACAAAATGAGCAGAGGATAAACAAATAATTTTAAGCAAAAAACAACCTTATGATATTGGTGGTAATGTATTATCTGAAAACTGATTTTCTCATTTATCTCAAGAATGACTACCTAAAGGATCAAATCAATATTTATCCATCAATGAAGCTATAAATGATGTAAATCAATATGTTATGTTTTATAATTATGAAAGAATACATTCTAAATTTCTAAAACCACCAATTTTACAAATTAAAATTTAGAATTTTATATCAAAAATGGTCCAGTAATTAAGGGCCAACCACCGAAAAAGAAAAAAGAAGACAATGAGAAAAAAATGATCTTTTGAGACATTGATATGATTTTGCAATTTCAGGAAAATTACAAAATCAACCATTAATGAGTAATGGTAATCAGTATTTACCAGTAAATAATTATGATAATGAAAAAAGTAGTGTTATTTCACACGTAAATAGTGATTATCAGTTTTACTTAAATGTTGATATAGATGCTGTTAACTCTGATAATGGTTTTAATAAAAATCAATATCAACAAAAATGTTCGATTTTATAAAAAAATAAAGATTAATAAAATATTATTAATTTAAATAAGTATTACAATAAAAAATACTATTTTAATGTAAAATTATAATTATTAAATTTAGGAGCAAATAATGACAAAAAAATTTTATATTACTACCCCTATTTATTATCCTAGTGCTAAGTTACACTTAGGACATGCTTATACAACAATTATTGCTGATGTTTTAGCTCGCTATAAGAAAATGCAAAGTTATGAAGTATTCTTTTTAACTGGAAGTGATGAACATGGTCAAAAAATTGCTAAAAAGGCGGATGAAAATAAACAAACTCCACAAAAATTTGTTGATGATATTGTTGTTGGGTTTAAGAATTTATGAAAAAACTTAAATATTGATTATGATAAATTTATTAGAACAACTGATAAAAATCATATTTTAAGTGTTCAGAAAATATTAAGCAAATTATTAAAACAAAATGATATTTATTTGGGAAAATATGAAGGCTCATATTGTATTTCTTGTGAAGAATTTTTGACAGATAGCCAAATTAATAAAACTAATAATACATGTAAAATATGTCAAGGTAATATTACTACTTTATCAGAACCATCATATTTTTTAAAATTGGAAAAATATACTAAACAATTATTAAAATATTATGATGAACACCCATTATTTTTATGACCACTTAATCGTAAAACGGAAATGATTAATAATTTTATTACGCCAGGCTTAGAAAATTTAAGTGTTACTAGAACGAGTTTTACTTGAGGGGTACCATTATTAGAAAATCCAAAACATGTTATTTATGTTTGAATTGATGCATTAAGTAATTATTTAACAGGATTAGGTTATTTACAAGATGATGACATTAATTTTAAAAAATTTTGACTAGATTCAAATTGTGAAATTGTGAATCTAGTTGGTAAAGAAATTAGTCGTTTTCATATGATTTATTGGCCAATTTTATTAATGGCATTAAACTTGAGACAACCAAATCGAATTTTGGCTCACGGTTGAATTACTAATGAAGAAGGAAAAATGTCAAAATCAAAAGGTAATGTTATTGATCCTTTAGTATTAGTAAATCGTTATGGTGCAGATGGATTACGGTTTTTTTTAATGAAAGAAATTATTATTGGTCATGATGCAAAATATAGTCATGAATTATTTTTAAATTGTTATAACTCTTATCTTGTTAATGATTTAGGTAATTTGCTTTCGCGAACAGTTACAATGATCATTAAATATTGTGATGGTAAAATTCCCAAAGTTAATTTAAATAAGTTACAACCAGAAGCAATAGAAATAATTAAAATTATTAAAAGTACTATTAATGATTTTAATATTGAAATGGATGAGTATCAAATTCATGAAGCAATTAATGTCGTTTTTAAATTAATAACTAGTGGTAATAAATTAATTGATTTAACAAAACCATGAGATTTACATAAAAATAATAAAACTATTGAATTACATAATATTTTAAATTTATTAGCAAATATTTTAATTATTAGTAGTGCTTTATTAAGTCCAATTTTGGTTAATAGTTCATTAAAAATTCATGAACAATTGGGTGTCTTAAAAATTACTAAACCAATAGTCAATATTAACTTGAATGAAGTTTTTAATAAATCTGTTAATAAAAAAGAGTTATTATTTCCAAGATTAAATATCGAAGATGAATTATCATTTTTAAACAATGCATTTAAATAAAATATAAGAGTTATTAAAAAAATTTCAGTTATAGATAATAAATATCCAATTCATTTTGTATGAATTGGAGAAATACCAATTACTGTAAGAAATAATATAATTTATGCGGCTTTATTACACCAACATGAACGTGAAGTTATTTTATGAATTTCTAAAAATGGGTGGTTGGTGGTTGGCCCTTAATTACTGGACCATTTTTGATATAAAATTCTAAATTTTAATTTGTAAAATTGGTGGTTTTAGAAATTTAGAATGTATTCTTTCATAATTATAAAACATAACATATTGATTTACATCATTTATAGCTTCATTGATGGATAAATATTGATTTGATCCTTTAGGTAGTCATTCTTGAGATAAATGAGAAAATCAGTTTTCAGATAATACATTACCACCAATATCATAAGGTTGTTTTTTGCTTAAAATTATTTGTTTATCCTCTGCTCATTTTGTGATATCTTGACAATAAAATTCGTTGGCGTTATCTGAATGTAAAATGGTGGTTGGCCCTTAATTACTGGACCATTTTTGATATAAAATTCTAAATTTTAATTTGTAAAATTGGTGGTTTTAGAAATTTAGAATGTATTCTTTCATAATTATAAAACATAACATATTGATTTACATCATTTATAGCTTCATTGATGGATAAATATTGATTTGATCCTTTAGGTAGTCATTCTTGAGATAAATGAGAAAATCAGTTTTCAGATAATACATTACCACCAATATCATAAGGTTGTTTTTTGCTTAAAATTATTTGTTTATCCTCTGCTCATTTTGTGATATCTTGACAATAAAATTCGTTGACGTTATCTGAATGTAAAATAACATTTTTTACTTGATTTCAAGAAAATTGTTTGTTGATTTTTTCAAGAGCAGGAAGAATTAAATCCTGATATGATTTATTAGGAGCAATATTATAACTAACAACATTATTTGAATAAAAATCAATAATTACAAAAAGATATAATCATCCTTCTTTAGTATTTATTTGTTTAGTGTCCATTGATCAAATTTGATTTGAAGAGGTTGTACTTTTATAATCTTTGTTTACTTTATCCATTGTAGGTATTCACTTATTTGGATTTTTTTTGTTTTTAGGATAGTTATTTTTAGTTTGTTTTAATCCTTGAATATTGTGTTCTTTCATAATTTTTCGCATTTGTTTTATTGATAATTCTATATTTAAAATGATATTTTTTTCTTGTTTTAATCACTCTTTAAAAGCTGAAAAAATTCTTAAATATCCATAAATTCTGCCTTTTCTTGTAGAATGAAATTCGATTAAAAGTTGGCATATTTTTTGATATTTATGATTGCATTTAATAATATGATTTTCTTCTTTTTTAATAGGTTTTTGTTTATTTTTTAAAAAGTAATATGTTGATCTGTTTAATTGAAGATATTGACATAGGTTTCTAATTGAATATTGATTTTTACAATCATCAATAATTTTAATTTTTTCTTTGATATTTAATTTGGGTGGTTGGCCCTTAATTACTGGACCATTTTTGATATAAAATTCTAAATTTTAATTTGTAAAATTGGTGGTTTTAGAAATTTAGAATGTATTCTTTCATAATTATAAAACATAACATATTGATTTACATCATTTATAGCTTCATTGATGGATAAATATTGATTTGATCCTTTAGGTAGTCATTCTTGAGATAAATGAGAAAATCAGTTTTCAGATAATACATTACCACCAATATCATAAGGTTGTTTTTTGCTTAAAATTATTTGTTTATCCTCTGCTCATTTTGTGATATCGTGACAATAAAATTCGTTGGCGTTATCTGAATGTAAAATAACATTTTTTACTTGATTTCAAGAAAATTGTTTGTTGATTTTTTCAAGAGCAGGAAGAATTAAATCCTGATATGATTTATTAGGAGCAATATTATAACTAACAACATTATTTGAATAAAAATCAATAATTACAAAAAGATATAATCATCCTTCTTTAGTATTTATTTGTTTAGTGTCCATTGATCAAATTTGATTTGAAGAGGTTGTACTTTTATAATCTTTGTTTACTTTATCCATTGTAGGTATTCACTTATTTGGATTTTTTTTGTTTTTAGGATAGTTATTTTTAGTTTGTTTTAATCCTTGAATATTGTGTTCTTTCATAATTTTTCGCATTTGTTTTATTGATAATTCTATATTTAAAATGATATTTTTTTCTTGTTTTAATCACTCTTTAAAAGCTGAAAAAATTCTTAAATATCCATAAATTCTGCCTTTTCTTGTAGAATGAAATTCGATTAAAAGTTGGCATATTTTTTGATATTTATGATTGCATTTAATAATATGATTTTCTTCTTTTTTAATAGGTTTTTGTTTATTTTTTAAAAAGTAATATGTTGATCTGTTTAATTGAAGATATTGACATAGGTTTCTAATTGAATATTGATTTTTACAATCATCAATAATTTTAATTTTTTCTTTGATATTTAATTTGTTAATTACTAATGCTATTTGTTTAATTTTATCCATTAATAAAAATCCTTTCAGGTTAAAATTAGTGTTAATTATATAACACAATTGTTTTTAGAATACATTCAGGTTTTTTAAATTAATGGTCTAGTAAAAAGGGCTAAGTGGCAAGTGGCAAGTGGCAAGTGGCGAAAATGAAAAACAACAACATAAGTTACTTAATAATATTAAAATTATTAGTTTAAAAGAAATAGAAAATTTAGAAAATAATGATGTAGTAATATTTGAACAAATATTTAAAAATAATAGATTAGCAATTAAAGAAAAACTAAAATCAGCATCAGATTTTATAAGAATTGTTATATTAAACCAATATGGAGGCATTTATTTAGATGGTGATGTTGAATTAAAACGTTCACTCCCTAGATTTCTTTATGCTTGTTATGGTATTTTATTAAATATTAAAATTAAAAAAAAATGATAATTATAAATTATATTTTTATACAGATTTTTATGATGTAATTGTTGTCACAAAACATTCTAAAATTATTAGTAAGGTAATAAATGAATTAAGAGAAGAATTAGATCAAAAAAATAATCCAACATATGATGTAGGAGAATTGGTAAAAATTCAAAAAATTGTTAATTATATAATTGAAAATAATTTTAAAGAAGAAGAAAAAGAAATATTATATGATGCTAATAGTCACTATATAGGAGTAGATTTTTATTCAATAGACTTGGTGCAAAACCTTTAATTTTAATAATTTAACCGTTATTATTAATATCAAAGGTGATAATTATTATGTTAAAAAAATACAAAGATGAACAAGAATTTTATAGTTTAGTGGGAATAAAACTACAAACATTTCAAAAAATGGTTGAAATTTTAAAAAAAGCTGAAGCAATTAAAAAAGCAGTTGGTGGTAAACCTAATAAATTATCAATAGAAAATCGTTTATTAATGACATTAGAATACTGAAAAGAGTATAGTAGTTATAGAGTTATTGCAAAAAGATATAATATTAGTCATACTAGCTGCATTCGTAATATTTTTTGAATTGAAAATACTTTAATAAAAAGTGGAATTTTTAATTTATCTGGCAAAAAAGATTTAATCAAAAATAAAGGAATCAATAATACTTTACTAGCTATTGATGCTACTGAAACTCCAATTGAAAGAATTAAAAAAAACTAAAATTACTTTTTTCGGGTAAAAACAAACATCATACTCTTAAATCGCAAATAATTATTGATATTTTAAATGGAAAAATTATTTCAACCGCTTTTTGTTTTGGAAGCATTCATGATTTTAAATTACTTTTAAAATCTAAAACTTTTATTCATCCAGAAAAACAAGTTTTTGTTGATTCAGGTTATCAAGGAATACAAAATATTCATAAAAATACATTTTTGCCATTTAAAAAAAGTAAATACAATAAATTAATACCAATTCAAAAAGAATACAATAAAACTTTAAGCAAAATTAGAATTAAAATTGAACACGTATTTGCTAAACTAAAACGTTTTAAAATTTTAACTTTAAAATATCGCAATAAAATACGAAGATTTGCATTAAGATTTAATTTAATAGCAGGAATATATAATTTTGAATTACCTTAGTTTTGCACCAAGTCTAATGAAAAATAATTTATATTTTTCATTAAAGACTTTTAGAAAAATGGCATTTCCATCAGAATTATTTTCTTCTTTCGATATTGGTTATCAACACGGTTCCAATAATTGAAATGAAATAAATGAAACCGAATATAATAAACAAAGAAGATTACAAAAAATATCAGAAGAGTATGCAAAACAAATAAAAATAATAGAAAACATTTCAATAATGATTACATTTGAAGGTAATTATAGTGAAAAAAATAAATTTTTATTTCAAAAGCATTTTCAAAAACTTAAAGAGATTTATAATGAGTATATATGAATAATAATTAATATTAAAACTGATTTAGGAGAAAATAAGTTAAAAGTTATTGAATGAAGTAATAAAAGTAAAGATGAAATAAATATTGAAGGTAAAAAAAGAGAATACAGTTTAAACTATCAAGTAGAAGAAAAACAAAAAAATACAACAAAATTTTTATAAAAAAATAAAAAATGTATAATTTTTTTATACATTTTTGGTGAAAATTAAGAGTTAAATGTGAAATTTATTCGGGTTCATAAAATGGAACAATAACTTTTAAAGTATCTGGCTCTTCAGTTTTTAGTAAACGTTTGTCAATTTTATAAAGGTTACTATTAGACATTGCAATTCAATCCAATAAGTCTTTTTCATAAGCAATTTCTTCATAGAAATCAATTAAGAATCAGTCATAAAATTTCGAAGTTAAATTATCATTATTTTCACGAGCACTTTTAACAAGTTTATTAGTAAAATCAAGTAATTCTTCTTTAGTAGATTTTAATTTTTTTAATGCTTCTTCAATGTTTTTTGTAGTAAAAGTTGGAACTTTAATGTCTTTAATTTCAACTTGAGCATCTTGATCCATTAAATAGTTACAAATTTTACGAATATGAACAACAGCATCAGCCGCTTCTACTTGGAAGAAGCGTGCAAACCCAGGATATCCTTTTTGATTTGCATCATTACTTAATTTAAAACTAAGCATTTGATATTTTAGATGTTCACTAATATAATCATTTAGATCATCGTTAATTTTTTTAATCATTAAATACACCTTCTTTCTTGGCTTTATATGTATTATACTACTTTAATACTATATATATATTAAAATAAATTAAGAATAAAAATATTGTTAATTAATTGTTTCTGTTGCATTTTTTATGAAGTAAGTTCGCCACTTGCCACGGTGGTTGGTGGTTGGCCCTTAATTACTGGACCATTTTTGATATAAAATTCTAAATTTTAATTTGTAAAATTGGTGGTTTTAGAAATTTAGAATGTATTCTTTCATAATTATAAAACATAACATATTGATTTACATCATTTATAGCTTCATTGATGGATAAATATTGATTTGATCCTTTAGGTAGTCATTCTTGAGATAAATGAGAAAATCAGTTTTCAGATAATACATTACCACCAATATCATAAGGTTGTTTTTTGCTTAAAATTATTTGTTTATCCTCTGCTCATTTTGTGATATCTTGACAATAAAATTCGTTGGCGTTATCTGAATGTAAAATAACATTTTTTACTTGATTTCAAGAAAATTGTTTGTTGATTTTTTCAAGAGCAGGAAGAATTAAATCCTGATATGATTTATTAGGAGCAATATTATAACTAACAACATTATTTGAATAAAAATCAATAATTACAAAAAGATATAATCATCCTTCTTTAGTATTTATTTGTTTAGTGTCCATTGATCAAATTTGATTTGAAGAGGTTGTACTTTTATAATCTTTGTTTACTTTATCGGTGGTTGGCCCTTAATTACTGGACCATTTTTGATATAAAATTCTAAATTTTAATTTGTAAAATTGGTGGTTTTAGAAATTTAGAATGTATTCTTTCATAATTATAAAACATAACATATTGATTTACATCATTTATAGCTTCATTGATGGATAAATATTGATTTGATCCTTTAGGTAGTCATTCTTGAGATAAATGAGAAAATCAGTTTTCAGATAATACATTACCACCAATATCATAAGGTTGTTTTTTGCTTAAAATTATTTGTTTATCCTCTGCTCATTTTGTGATATCGTGACAATAAAATTCGTTGGCGTTATCTGAATGTAAAATAACATTTTTTACTTGATTTCAAGAAAATTGTTTGTTGATTTTTTCAAGAGCAGGAAGAATTAAATCCTGATATGATTTATTAGGAGCAATATTATAACTAACAACATTATTTGAATAAAAATCAATAATTACAAAAAGATATAATCATCCTTCTTTAGTATTTATTTGTTTAGTGTCCATTGATCAAATTTGATTTGAAGAGGTTGTACTTTTATAATCTTTGTTTACTTTATCCATTGTAGGTATTCACTTATTTGGATTTTTTTTGTTTTTAGGATAGTTATTTTTAGTTTGTTTTAATCCTTGAATATTGTGTTCTTTCATAATTTTTCGCATTTGTTTTATTGATAATTCTATATTTAAAATGATATTTTTTTCTTGTTTTAATCACTCTTTAAAAGCTGAAAAAATTCTTAAATATCCATAAATTCTGCCTTTTCTTGTAGAATGAAATTCGATTAAAAGTTGGCATATTTTTTGATATTTATGATTGCATTTAATAATATGATTTTCTTCTTTTTTAATAGGTTTTTGTTTATTTTTTAAAAAGTAATATGTTGATCTGTTTAATTGAAGATATTGACATAGGTTTCTAATTGAATATTGATTTTTACAATCATCAATAATTTTAATTTTTTCTTTGATATTTAATTTGTTAATTACTAATGCTATTTGTTTAATTTTATCCATTAATAAAAATCCTTTCAGGTTAAAATTAGTGTTAATTATATAACACAATTGTTTTTAGAATACATTCAGGTTTTTTAAATTAATGGTCTAGTAAAAAGGGCTAAGTGGCAAGTGGCAAGTGGCCCCTTTACAAATTTATTCTTATTATAACAATTGATAAATTTAAAGTCTAAATTTAAATTGTTAGTAACTTATTATTTATTTCAGAAAATAATACGCTTTAAAATAATATCATAATTTATTTTATTGAAATAATTTAATTTTAAACATTGTCTAATTGTTTATTATAAATTTTTATAAATTTAAATTTATTTTATAGTTAAATATTTTTTTCTTTTTTTAAAATTAATAAGTAAAATATATTTTTATGTAAAAACTATTACTATTAAATAATAGTTTCTTTTTATTTTAAATATGATATTATAATTCTAAAATTTTATATTAAAGTTTTTTTGTTTAACTTATTACTTGGTTTTTAAAGTAATGAGTTTTTTATGTTAAAGGAGGATATTTAAATATGCCTATTCAAAATTATCAATCAATTAATGGTGATATTGAAAATGTAAATTCAAGAGAAAATATAGCAACTATTTTTTCAAGTATTAGAACCTGTTTAAAATCTTTTAGAGAATAGGATAAAATGATTATATATTTTAAAATAAGAGGTATATATGTGTAAAAATTATCCTAGTAATGTTAGCAAAGAGCAATTTGAAAATATAAAATCAATTTTAGAAAATACTAAAAAGAGAACTAAACCAAGAAGTTTAGATTTATATGAAGTATTTTGTGCAGTTTTATATGTATTAAAAAGTGGTTGCCAGTGAAGAATGTTACCAAAAAAATTTTCCAAAATGACAAATTGTATATTATTATTTTCAAGCTTCAAGTAAAAATAATGATAAAGAACCTAGTGTATTACAATTAGTTTTAAAAAAAATTAGTCAAGGCATTTCGTATCAATAATGGTAGAAAAGAACAAACTAGTTTTTGTATAATTGATTCACAAAGTGTTAAAAATACAGATACTACTAAAAATAAAGGTTATGATGCTGGTAAAAAGATTTCAGGAATAAAGCGTCATATTGCTGTTGATTCTCAAGGTTTACCACATGCAATTTACATAACCACAGCAGAAAAAACAGATCGTAATAGTGCTATAATAATGATTGAAAATGAAAAAGAGAATCTTTCTGCAGTTCAAAAAATACTAGTAGATGCTGGTTATACTGGTGAAAAATTTGCTTCTAAAATTAAAACAATTATAAATGCAAATGTTGAAGTTATAAAACGTAATGAATTACATTCTTTTGTAGTATTACCAAAAAGATGAGTTGTAGAACGAAGTTTTGCATGATTAGAAAAATGCAGAAGATTATGAAAAAATTGTGAAAAAAAATTAAATACTAGCTTACAAATGGTTGTTCTTGCCTTTATTTCAATTTTATTGAAAAGATTTTAAACAGGTTCTAAAGTAAATGATGAAAATTTTTATACTAATAATTTTCTTAAAGAAGATTTTAATCACAATATAAAATATATTAATAATTTTGTATACTCAAATGAATTTGAAAGACAAAAAATAAATGATGATAATCAGTTTTTAAAAAGTAGTTCTAAATCAAAATCAGCAAAATTATAAATAAAAAATGATGTATACTGTGATTGTAATTTGTATGAATCAAAAATGGAAAGGGAAATAGTTTTTGTATATTTAAATTAAATAAGCGGCAAGCAAGTTTGAAAGAAAATATAATAATTAATGTGATTACTGTTTATATTAATGTAATTTAGTTTGTAGTTTACTTCTCTTTTATTTTTAAAATTTAGTTTATAAATATATGAATTTGATTTATTTGATAACTAAAAAGTAATAGTATCGTTATCAATAAATTCTATGTTATGATAAATATAGTTAAAAGGGTATATAGAATCAAGAAAGTGTATTATCAATAATTTCAAAAATGTAATTGATATTACGTTAATCTTTGAAAATATAAGCAACGAGTTTTAGTAAAAGTAAAATTTAATTTATTAAATGTTTTTTTATTTGGAGGGAGAAAATTTATATATTAAGATAAATTAATTGTAATCATATATTATGGGAGGCAAAAAATGAAAATTGTATTATCTGGTGTAGTTGGTGTTGGTAAGAGCACTATTAGTAGAGAATTAGCAAAATTATTAAAATATAAAATTATGGACGAGCCAGTTACTAGTAATCCCTATTTAGATGATTTTTATCAAAATCCTTTAGAATATGCTTTTAAAATGCAAGTATTTATGCTGATGGCACGAAGTAAACAATTAAAAGAAGCACAAAATTTTAACAATGTTATTTTTGATCGTAGTATTTTAGAAGATCCTATTTTTGTTGAGGTATTAAAAGCTCAAAACAATATGAATGATAGAGATTATGAAGTGTATTTAAATTTTTATAATAATGTTATTATTTCATCACTTTATTTTGATCCACAAATTAAGCCCGATTTAATTGTCTATTTAAAAGCAAATCTTGAAAACACAATTGAACGCATAAACCTTCGTGGTCGTGAATCAGAAAAACATGTACCTCATGAATACTGAAGTTTATTAAATAAAAAATATGAACAGTGATATGAAAAAGAAAAAAATAACTTTAATTTTTTAGTAATTGACACTAATGATTTAACTCCTAAGCAAATAGTGCAAAAAATAATTGATTATATAAAATAAAATTTCTTATTGAAATCAAATTTTTATTTAGTCATTTTTTCTCATGTTATATTAATAATTATTGTTATTTTTCCTTTACTTTAAAGGTAATTACGTTATAATATTGTATGAGTCAAATATTTAAAAATCAAACTTAATATATTTACTCCTTGCTCATCAGAGCCATATGCCCAAAAGGAGGTCTTCGAACATTGGAAGATTTAAAACAAAAACATAATTATGAAATTATGTACATCGTTGATGATCAAAATCAAGAAAAAGCACAATTAATTAAAAAAGAATTTTGTGAAATTTTAACTAAAAATGCTGGAAAAATTACTAAAGAACAAGATTCTATTCGTCAATTTGCTTATCCTATTAACAAAAAAGTTAAGGGTCATTATTTTATTATTGAAGTGCTAACTTCACCAGAAAACATTGCTAACTTTAATCGTGTAGCTTTAAATAAACAAAGACAATTAGACGTAATGCGTTTTTTGGTTATTAATTTAGATAGTGAAAAAGTTAATAAGTTTAAACCAAAACGTCAAGTAGAATCTAGTTCTTTCTCTCGACCAACAAGACCAAGAAATCGTCCTTCTTATAATCGTGATGAAAATGGTGAAAGAAAACCAAGACCAATCGCTGGTACTGAATCATCTTATCATACAAAAACTAATTACCAAAATTCAAAAACAAATACTAATAATAATGCATCGAATACTGAACAAAAAGATTAATAAAATCTAAGTTAAAAGTGAGGATAAAAAATGAATATTGTTACATTAATTGGTAGAATCACTCGTGATTTAAAGTTACATCAAACTTCAACAGGAAAACCTTTTACTTTTTTTACACTTGCAGTTAATAATATTCAAAATCAAGCTGATTATATTTCGTGTGTGGCTTGAAATAAAGTTGCTGAAAATATGACTAATTATTTAGTTAAAGGTTCTTTAATTTCAGTTTCAGGAAGACTGTCAGTAAGAAAATCAACCGATCAAAATGGAAAAGAACTATATATTACTGAAGTGGTTGCACAAACTGTTACTTTTTTAGATAATCGTAAAAAAGATAATAGTAGTGATAATAATGCTAATATTAATTATTCAAAACCAAGAGATGAGAATAAAATTCATTTAGATGATGCTTTTAAAAGTCCTAATTATAGTACTGATATTGCCTTTACTAATAGTAATCAGCTTCAAGAAAAAGAAGCGGCTATTCAAAATATAGAATTTGATGAAGAAGATATCATTTGAGATTTAAATAATTAAAGGAGGATAATTATGAACACTGGTAAACCAAGAAATTTTACAAGAAGAAAATCTTGTTTTATTACTAAAAATAATATTACTTATATTGATTATAAAGATATTGAATTACTAAGTAAATTTATGGGTAATAATAACAAAATTTTGCCAGCAAGAACAACAGGTACTAATCCAAAGTATCAACGTTTAATTGCTAAAAATATAAAACGTGCCCAAATCATGGGATTATTAAGATATTCAAGATAAAAAATTGAGTAAGTTTACAAATCTTACTCAATTTTTATTTATTTTTATCTTAAAAATATTTTATTTTAAATAATAGTTTAAAATTAAAATAAAAAGACCTTAATAGTATTATATTACATAAAAGATAATGGCTGTTTTTAGTATTAGTGTTATAGTATAATTAATAATATTAGAAGGAAGTGACAAAGTGTTCAAATCGTTAAGAAATTATCATTTAATAATGATTGTTTGATTAGTAGTTGAAATTTTAATTGGCTTGACTTATTTTATTGTTAATATTGAGACAGCAGAACAAGTGGTCACTATTACTGTAATTTTAAGTTTAGTTTTAGGTAATTTTATTATTGTTTGTCTTTATATTTTTTTATTTAGTTTATGAATTCGTCATCGTTATATTAACACAGCCGAAATCATAAAATTAAATAATGCACAAGCTTTAACTTTTGGTAGTGTTGGTATGATTGTTTTGGATAGTGATTTATCAATTATGTGAGTAAGTGAATTTTTAGAAGATAAAGGTTTAGGTAGATTAATTGGAAAATCAATTGTTAAACTATCAAGAGATTTAGAACAATTAATTAGTAATAATATTACTCAAATTACACTTAAAATTGAAGATATGCTTTATGATGCTATTTATTTAGTACAAACTAGAACAATTTTGTTACAAGAAACAACTAAATATCATTTCTTATATAATAAATTACAGCAAGAAAAATTAGTTTTTGGTGTAATTAGTATTGATAATTTTTATAATTCTTTACAAAAATTAAGAGTTGAGAATCAAATTCGTGTTGAAGCATTTATTAAAACTGAATTAAATGATTTTGCTAATAATTATTCAGGTTTATTATTAGGTAATATTGAAGATGGTTACAATATTTTACTTTATCAAAATGAATTTAATAAAGCAAGAAATGATAACTTTCCACTTATTAAAAATATTCGAGAAGGTGTTAAAAAATTTAAAGCAGATATTACGTTATCTGCTGGTTTCTCTTATGGTAATGCTATTAGTAAAGATCTATATGATTTGGCTATTGAAAGTAAAGAGTTAGCAGTTTATCGTGGTGGTGATCAAGTAGTTATTCGTGAATTTGGTGGTAATACAGTTTTTATTGGAGGTACTATTGAAGCAAAACAATCAGAATCTAAAATTAATATTAGAATGTTTGCACAATCATTATATAATGAAATAAAATTAGCAGAAAACATTTTAGTTATGGGACATGCGGCTGCTGATTTTGATAGTATTTCTTCAGGAACAGCTATTATTGAAATTGCTAAAAGTTTAAATAAAAGTGCTCATTATGTTATTAATCAAAATGAAGTTGATGAAAAAACATTAAAAATTCTTCATGAACTTGTTCCTGAAAGTTATATTAGTCGTAATTTTATTACTGGTAAACAAGCACTTAAATTTCTTCATGCAAATACTTTATTAATTGTTGTTGATACTCATAATCCACAACGCGTTGATAGTCCTGATTTATTAAGTAAAGCTGTAAAAATTATTGTTATTGATCATCATCGTGTTTCTGATGAATCAATTAGTAGCACTATTACTTCTTATATTGATGCAGGAACTTCTTCAACAGCTGAAGCAATGACAGAAATTATTTATTATAATGATTTTAATAATATTGAATCAGAATTTTTATGAAATATAATGTTTGCAGGTATTTTAATTGATACTAATAATTTCCAAGTAAGAACAACAAGAAGAACTTTTGAAGCTTGTGGATTATTAACTGATTGAGGAGCTTCTCCTTCTAAAGTTAAAGGATTATTGAAAAATAGTTTAAATGAACTAATTGATAAATTTGCTTTAATTAGTCACGCCCAAGAAATTAAAAAAGGATTTTTAGTTGCTGTTGGTGATGAAAACTTAGAAGTACATACTTCATATTTAGCCCAAATTTCAGAAATGTTGTTAGACTTACGTGATTGTAAAGCATCATTTACTATTGCTTATGATCGTCAAGGACGTGCCTGTTTATCAGCACGAAGCAACGGTGAAATAAATGTTCAAATTATTTGTGAAAACTTAGGTGGTGGTGGTCACTTTAGTGCTGCTGCTGTCCAAAGTAGTAAATTGGGAATTAGAGCATTGTATGATGAATTGGTAAAACTAATTGAAAGTGGCGTATATCAAAGTGAGAGTGCTACTACTGAAAGGTATTAAAAATTATTAAAATAGAAAGTGAGATGTTTACAATGAAAGTTGTACTTTTAACGGATGTTAAAAATTATGGTAAAAAAGGTGAAGTTGTTAATGTTAGTGATGGTTATGGTAAAAATTATTTATTACCTAGAAAATTAGCTGTAATTGCTACATCAGAAGCATTAAAAATTAATCAAAAAGTAATTGAAAATAAAAAAATACAACGAGAAATGGAATTAGAAGATTTACAAAAAATTAAAGAACAATTAGCTTTAATTACTTTACAATTTAAATTAAAAAGTAATAATGGTAAAGTTTCTGGTGCTATTTCTTCAAAACAAATTTGTGAACAACTAGTGCAAAAATATAACATTAAAATTGATAAACATAAATTTGTTAAATTTAATCCTATTAATGAATTAGGTATAACTAACATTAATATTAAATTAGATGTTGCAATTATTGCACAATTAAAGGTTGAAGTTTTAGGAGAATAATTATGTCTAACAATGGTCAATATATAAATAATGCAGAAGTTAATGTTTTAAGTGCGATGATTCAATCATCACCAGCATGTGAAAGTGCATTAAATTTATTGGCACCACATGACTTTACAATTAATTCTAATCAAATTATTTTTAAAACAATTACCAATCTTTATAAAAATAATTCCGGTATTGATGTAACAACTATTGCCGAAGAATTAGTTAAGCAAAATAATTTGGATAAAATTGGTGGAATTGAATATTTATCTTCTTTAGTGGCTCAATATATTACTGATGCTAATTTAAAAGAACACATTGATATTTTGATTGAAAGAACTACTAAACGACAATTAGAAAATGCTTTAAAAAATATTGGTAAAGAGTTACAAAGTGAAAAGTCAATTAATGAAGTTTTAATTGCTGCTGAAGCTCAAATTGTACAAGTAAGTAGTGAACGTAATCATGAAGAGATGTTGCCAATTAGTGAACACATTGATGATGTGGTAACTAAAATTGAACAACTACAAAAATCAACAGTTAATATTACTGGTACAAGTTCAGGTATTAACAATTTGGATATGATTACTAGTGGTTTTCAACGAGGTGACTTAATTATTTTAGCAGCTAGACCTTCAATGGGTAAAACCGCCTTAGCACTTAATTTTGCTTTAAATGCTGCTAATGAACAAGATAATAAAAACGATGTTGTTGTTATTTTTTCATTAGAAATGCCAAAAGATCAATTAATTACAAGAATGATTTCTTGTCAAGGACATTTTGATGCTAATCGTTTACGTAATAAGTCTAAATTTACACAGGCTGATTGAAATCGTATTAGTGCTACTGCTGAGCAATTGAAACAAAAAAGAATTATTATTGATGATACACCTGGTTTAAGAGTTTTAGAGTTGCAAACTAAATTAAGAAAATTAAGTCGTGAAAATAGCATTAAGTTAGTAATTATTGATTATTTACAGTTATTAACTGGTAGAGATAGTGAATCACGTCAACAAGAAGTTTCAAATATTTCTCGTAGTTTAAAAATTTTGGCAAGAGAATTAAGAGTACCAATTGTTTGTTTATCACAATTATCAAGAATGGTGGAGAGACGTGAAGAAAAACGTCCTTTAATGTCTGATTTACGTGAGTCAGGGGCTATTGAACAAGATGCTGATGTAATTATGTTTTTATATCGTGATGATTATTATAAGGAAAAAAATAGCGAAGAAACAACAAGTTCACAAGAAAGTAATCTTGCTGAAATTCTTATTTCTAAACATCGAAACGGCCCGACAGGAAAAGTAGTAACTGTTTTTATTCCAAAATGAGGTAAGTTTGAAAATTATACAGGATAAAAATAATAAAAAACCTAAAATTAAATTTTAGGTTTTTTTGAAAGAAGGGTGGTTGGCCCTTAATTACTGGACCATTTTTGATATAAAATTCTAAATTTTAATTTGTAAAATTGGTGGTTTTAGAAATTTAGAATGTATTCTTTCATAATTATAAAACATAACATATTGATTTACATCATTTATAGCTTCATTGATGGATAAATATTGATTTGATCCTTTAGGTAGTCATTCTTGAGATAAATGAGAAAATCAGTTTTCAGATAATACATTACCACCAATATCATAAGGTTGTTTTTTGCTTAAAATTATTTGTTTATCCTCTGCTCATTTTGTGATATCTTGACAATAAAATTCGTTGGCGTTATCTGAATGTAAAATAACATTTTTTACTTGATTTCAAGAAAATTGTTTGTTGATTTTTTCAAGAGCAGGAAGAATTAAATCCTGATATGATTTATTAGGAGCAATATGGTGGTTGGCCCTTAATTACTGGACCATTTTTGATATAAAATTCTAAATTTTAATTTGTAAAATTGGTGGTTTTAGAAATTTAGAATGTATTCTTTCATAATTATAAAACATAACATATTGATTTACATCATTTATAGCTTCATTGATGGATAAATATTGATTTGATCCTTTAGGTAGTCATTCTTGAGATAAATGAGAAAATCAGTTTTCAGATAATACATTACCACCAATATCATAAGGTTGTTTTTTGCTTAAAATTATTTGTTTATCCTCTGCTCATTTTGTGATATCTTGACAATAAAATTCGTTGGCGTTATCTGAATGTAAAATAACATTTTTTATTTGATTTCAAGAAAATTGTTTGTTGATTTTTTCAAGAGCAGGAAGAATTAAATCCTGATATGATTTATTAGGAGCAATATTATAACTAACAACATTATTTGAATAAAAATCAATAATTACAAAAAGATATAATCATCCTTCTTTAGTATTTATTTGTTTAGTGTCCATTGATCAAATTTGATTTGAAGAGGTTGTACTTTTATAATCTTTGTTTACTTTATCCATTGTAGGTATTCACTTATTTGGATTTTTTTTGTTTTTAGGATAGTTATTTTTAGTTTGTTTTAATCCTTGAATATTGTGTTCTTTCATAATTTTTCGCATTTGTTTTATTGATAATTCTATATTTAAAATGATATTTTTTTCTTGTTTTAATCACTCTTTAAAAGCTGAAAAAATTCTTAAATATCCATAAATTCTGCCTTTTCTTGTAGAATGAAATTCGATTAAAAGTTGGCATATTTTTTGATATTTATGATTGCATTTAATAATATGATTTTCTTCTTTTTTAATAGGTTTTTGTTTATTTTTTAAAAAGTAATATGTTGATCTGTTTAATTGAAGATATTGACATAGGTTTCTAATTGAATATTGATTTTTACGGTGGTTGGCCCTTAATTACTGGACCATTTTTGATATAAAATTCTAAATTTTAATTTGTAAAATTGGTGGTTTTAGAAATTTAGAATGTATTCTTTCATAATTATAAAACATAACATATTGATTTACATCATTTATAGCTTCATTGATGGATAAATATTGATTTGATCCTTTAGGTAGTCATTCTTGAGATAAATGAGAAAATCAGTTTTCAGATAATACATTACCACCAATATCATAAGGTTGTTTTTTGCTTAAAATTATTTGTTTATCCTCTGCTCATTTTGTGATATCTTGACAATAAAATTCGTTGGCGTTATCTGAATGTAAAATAACATTTTTTATTTGATTTCAAGAAAATTGTTTGTTGATTTTTTCAAGAGCAGGAAGAATTAAATCCTGATATGATTTATTAGGAGCAATATTATAACTAACAACATTATTTGAATAAAAATCAATAATTACAAAAAGATATAATCATCCTTCTTTAGTATTTATTTGTTTAGTGTCCATTGATCAAATTTGATTTGAAGAGGTTGTACTTTTATAATCTTTGTTTACTTTATCCATTGTAGGTATTCACTTATTTGGATTTTTTTTGTTTTTAGGATAGTTATTTTTAGTTTGTTTTAATCCTTGAATATTGTGTTCTTTCATAATTTTTCGCATTTGTTTTATTGATAATTCTATATTTAAAATGATATTTTTTTCTTGTTTTAATCACTCTTTAAAAGCTGAAAAAATTCTTAAATATCCATAAATTCTGCCTTTTCTTGTAGAATGAAATTCGATTAAAAGTTGGCATATTTTTTGATATTTATGATTGCATTTAATAATATGATTTTCTTCTTTTTTAATAGGTTTTTGTTTATTTTTTAAAAAGTAATATGTTGATCTGTTTAATTGAAGATATTGACATAGGTTTCTAATTGAATATTGATTTTTACAATCATCAATAATTTTAATTTTTTCTTTGATATTTAATTTGTTAATTACTAATGCTATTTGTTTAATTTTATCCATTAATAAAAATCCTTTCAGGTTAAAATTAGTGTTAATTATATAACACAATTGTTTTTAGAATACATTCAGGTTTTTTAAATTAATGGTCTAGTAAAAAGGGCTAAGTGGCAAGTGGCAAGTGGCAAGTGGCTATAAACGAAATTATCGTTCAAAAAATAAATAAATTAGCCAGAGATGGCAAAGCTGTTATTATAGTTCCACATAATGCTAATATTGGAGTTAGAACACTGCCATATTTAACAATTTACAGAGAATTAAATAAAAACCAAAATACTGAAAATAAGACATATTTAGGAAATTCATTTAAAGAAACTATGCATAATATTCAAAATGAAGAAACTGATTTTATTTGAGCAGATATTTGTGAAAAAATTTTAGAAGGTGGAGAGGAAGCATTTAATGACAGATCAAATTACTATGGAAAATAATTATCTTTATAAAATAGAGTTAAAAGATAAAGAAAATATTTTAATTGTAAAAAATTTAATTACAAATGAGGATATTAATTTATCTTTATTTAATGCTAATGAACAAGAAATATCAAATATTTTTGAAAATGTTACAAATAATTTATGAAATATAGAAGAAAAAGATTTAGAAAAAAGCGAAATAATTAATTTATCTTTAATTAAAGAAGATAAAGAAAATATAAATAATCAAATAGTTTTAACATTTGCAAATATATTTAATAGAGAAATTAAATTAATTAAAGAAGATATTTTAAAAATAAAAAAAGAATTATTAATTTAAAATTGTAACACCATATTCCCCACTTAGAGTTAAACTTTTAAGTGGGGTATTTTTTATTTACTTAGTAAAATTAATGTAGTATTAATTAATTTTTAAAAGCAGAATAGGAAATTGATATCAATACAAGAACAAATTAGTATTGTTTTTTATCACAAAAATTAGTTGATGTTTTTAAAAGAGCATTAGAAGATTTAAAGTTTGAATATGAAGATAAAGAAACATTCCATTCAAAATCAAAAAAAGGAAAATTAATAATATCTTTGGTGATTTTAACTTATAGCCATCAATCGATATAAACATTGAGATAAATATAAATATCGTTATGTTTATCTTTCTAATTTAGCATTAGGTATTAAAAAATATCAAAGCAGTACTAATCATTTACAAATTAAAGTTTTATCTTTAATTACTGAAAGTAAATATTTTTTATTGTATTTAATTAACTGAAAAATGTATCAATTATGTAAATAATATTTTTTTATTCATATAAAAACAATTTTTAAGTTTTAGATTTCAATAGAATATATAATAGACTTGGTGCAAAACATTTAATTTTAATAATTTAATGATTATTATCAATATCAAAGGTTTTGCACCAAGTCTAATTTAAAAAAAATAAAATTCATGATATCTAGTTAATTGAATTAGAACACATTTTTACAACATAATCTACCAAAATAAAAACTCTATCCATCATTAATATTTATTTGCTTTTTTATATTGTTAATGATATTATTTTTAAGTACTTTTTATTAATAGTAATTTTATAAGTGAGGTGAAACCATGGCAAAAGCAAGCATCCATCCAGAGTATTTTCAAACTAAAGTAACATGTATAACATGTAGCAATAATTTTATAAGTGGTTCAACTAAGGGTAAAGAAATCCGTGTTGATACATGTTCAAGTTGTCATCCATTTTATACTGGAAAACAATCATTTGTTTCAGCAAAAGGAAGAGTTGAACGCTTTAATACAAAAGCAAGTAAACAAGTTGAAACAAAAACAAAAACTGTTGAAATAAACAAAGCAAAACCACAAAATACTAAAACTATTGTATTAGAAACAGCAAAAGATGTTCTAAAACTAACTGATACTAAACAAGTTAAAAAATAATTTTAATTAAACTAGAAACTAATCATAGTTTCTTTTTTTATACTAGACTTGGTGCAAAACTAAGGTAATTCAAAATTATATATTCCTGCTATTAAATTAAATCTTAATGCAAATCTTCGTATTTTATTGGGATATTTTAAAGTTAAAATTTTAAAACGTTTTAGTTTAGCAAATAAGTGTTTAATTTTAATTATAATTTTGCTTAAATTTTTATTGTATTCTTTTTGAATTGGTATTAATTTATTGTATTTACTTTTTTTAAATGGCAAAAATGTATTTTTATGAATATTTTGTATTCCTTGATAACCTGAATCAACAAAAACTTGTTTTTCTGGATGAATAAAAGTTTTAGATTTTAAAAGTAATTTAAAATCATGAATGCTTCCAAAACAAAAAGCGGTTGAAATAATTTTTCCATTTAAAATATCAATAATTATTTGCGATTTAAGAGTATGATGTTTGTTTTTACCCGAAAAAAGTAATTTTAGTTTTTTTTAATTCTTTCAATTGGAGTTTCAGTAGCATCAATAGCTAGTAAAGTATTATTGATTCCTTTATTTTTGATTAAATCTTTTTTGCCAGATAAATTAAAAATTCCACTTTTTATTAAAGTATTTTCAATTCAAAAAATATTACGAATGCAGCTAGTATGACTAATATTATATCTTTTTGCAATAACTCTATAACTACTATACTCTTTTCAGTATTCTAATGTCATTAATAAACGATTTTCTATTGATAATTTATTAGGTTTACCACCAACTGCTTTTTTAATTGCTTCAGCTTTTTTTAAAATTTCAACCATTTTTTGAAATGTTTGTAGTTTTATTCCCACTAAACTATAAAATTCTTGTTCATCTTTGTATTTTTTTAACATAATAATTATCACCTTTGATATTAATAATAACCGTTAAATTATTAAAATTAAAGGTTTTGCACCAAGTCTACTCTAAAAATAAAATTATTTACAGACATATTTAACATTAATTAAGTTAAAATATTGTATGTATACAACCCAATAAATATAGAATATAATTTTAATAGTATATGAAATAAAAAACTTTAAGGTAGGGAATGGTTTTATGGAAAAATCATCTGATTTTAATAAATTGGTAATAAGTAAAGGTATTAGATATAATACTGAGCAAACTAGTAACTTTAATTTTAGTATTATTAATTTATCCGTTGAAAAAGCCGTAAAAGATTGAAGTTTTGAAGGAAAATATCCTAGTTGCTTGGCAATTTTTAGTAATGATGAAGATAATATTGAAAAATTAATTAATGCTCTAGCAGGTTCTTCTGCTATTATGGAGGGTAAAATTTTAATTGATGATATTGATGTTACTTATAATAGTATTGGTTTTGAACGAAAAATGGCTTATGTTAGTATGCATTTACAGAGTTGAAATAAATTATTTAGTATTCAACGTAACTTAGCAAGAACAGCAGTTACTAATAAACCTTTTTTACAAGAAATAAGTAATATTAATCAAAAAATTAAGACTGATATTGAAAACTTAAAAAATACAGGTTTAAATTTAGACAGTGGTTATTTTAAAGAAAAATTAATTAATATTATTAAAAATTTTATTAATGAGACACAAAGCACTTGTAATAATTTTATTAAAGAATATCAATATCAAATTAATCATTTTCATAAAAACTTTGCTCAAGAGAAATTTAATTTTGCTGGAAGTGAAAAATTAACAGATATTCTAATTAAAAAATTCACTGCCGAAGAAAAAAATATTATTGCAAATAATAACTTATTATTTTTACAATCTTTGCAAGATCGTATTTCTAGTTTGGAAAGTTTAGTGGGACCATGTTTTTGTGGATGTAATCCACCAAAAGAAAGAAAATGAGAGTTTCAACTACGAGAAATTAGTTTTGTTATTAAAGAAATAAATAATTATTTAAATAGAGAGATTAGTACTACTAGAAGTGAAATTAGAACTACATTAAAAACTTGTAACAATCATAATCAAAATTTTAATAGTGAACTTAATCATTTAGTTTCATATCAACAAATTAAATGTACTCGTAGTCAAATTGATCAAATTTTAGACCAGTGAATTGACTTAGCAGAAGTACAAAGAATTAAATTTAATATGAAACAAGATTTTGTGGCAATGCAACTTTTACCAGATGAAATGCATTTACTTTTAAAAAATATTAAAGATGAAATTAAAATCTATCATGATAAAATTTTAAAAAATCCACAGTTACAAGATAAAGAAACATATCAACAACAATTACAAACTTTATATTCACAGTTAATTGATGTCCGTGATTTAATTAGTGAAAATATTGTTATGATATTTAAACATTTAGATCTAAGTCATTTATTGTCACTACGTTTAACACAATTAACAATAGTAGAGCAACAAATAATAAAAATCATTCAACAATTAATTGTGTCTACTAAAATTTTAATTTTACATAACCCATTTGAACTTTTAAATGTTGATAATAAAGAACAATTAGCAAATTGAATTAAAAAATTACAAAAATTTTTGAAAATAATTATTATTTTTACAACTAATAATCAAGTTGATATTAATTTATTAGCAACTAATGTTACTGTTATTGAAAATGAAATAATTATTCAACAAGGAAATGTTAGTGAGATCACTGATAAACCATTATCTTTAAATTTATTAAAAGAAATAAATGAACAGCATATTAATATCGCAAAGGGAGAATGAAATGCTCATAATTTATATTTTTATAATGTAAATTTAGGTAAGTTTGGTGCTAAAACCGCTTCTACTATTGCTTTTAAATCAAATGCCATTTTGTTTAGTGCAAAGAAACCACGATTTACTTTTTTAAAAAATTCAATTATTATTAATGGTGTTATTAAAAATATTACTAAAGTTGATGATAAAAAAGCATATTTATTGGTTGAAACTACTAAATCAGAACAATTTGAAGTTTTAACTAATAATAATGATAATTTAGAAGTGGGAACTGTTGGTTGAATTAGTATTACTAAAAATTCAATTTTTGTTTTTGATGATGAAACAAAGCAATTAATTGGTACATGATAGAAAGGATATATAATATGAATAAGTTTAAAAAAGAAGCACAAGCAATTTATGAATTAATAAAAATTAGTAATCCAATTATTATTCATTGTCATATTAATCCTGATGGAGATGCTTTGGGTTCACAATGAGGATTAAAAAAAATTATTGAAGATAATTTTGAAAATAAAAAAGTACTTGTTCCAGGTGAAACAAATGAACATATGGCATCATTATTTCCACAACCAACTTTTGTTAAAAAAGAAGATTATGAAAATGCACTAGTAATAGTCACTGATACAGCTAATCGCGAACGAATTAGTGGCGAATTTTGAGAAGAAGGAAAAAAGATAATTAAAATTGATCATCATCCAATTGTTGATAAATATGGTGATATTGATTTAATTGAAGAAAAGGCTTCTGCTGCTTGCCAAGTAGTGGCAAAATGAGCACAAGTATTGAATTTAAAAGTTTCTGCTTTAGCAGCTAGAAATTTATTTCTTGGTTTAGTTACTGATTCTGGTAGATTTTTGTATCGCTCTGTTAATGAAGAAACTTTTCAGATTGCTAGTTTTTTAGTTAAACAAAATTTTAATTTATTAGACTTATATCAAAGTTTATATATTCAGAATTTAAAAATCGCAAGATTGAAAGGATATATATTATCAAATTTTAAAATTACTGATAATGGTGTTGCTTATATAATATTTAACGATAAAATAATTACTGACTTACAAACAAAAATTATTACTCAAAATAAAATATTAAATATTAAAGGTGAAGTTGTTTTAACTAGAGAAGATTTAACTAGCCAAGTTAATGTAATGTCAAATATTGATGGTATTAAAATTTGATTAATTGCTGCTTATGATCAAATGAATAGTAAAATCAAAGTTAGTGTTCGTAGTGCAAGATGAATAATTAATGATACTATTGCCAAGTTTGGTGGTGGTGGTCATCAGACAGCAGCTGGTGCATATTTACAAAATATTAATGAAGTTGAAAAATTGATTGATAGTTTAGATAAAATTGCTAGTAAATCACCAGAATTAACAAACAATTAAAATTAGAGATGGAGTTGGATATAAATGTATAGTCGTTATAATGAGGGATGAATTGAAGTAATTACTGGTTGTATGTTTGCTGGAAAAACCGAAGAGTTTATGCGACGTATAAATCGTTTACAGTATGCTAAACGCAAAGTGCTAGTTTTTAAACCCAAGGTTGATATTCGTTATGATGCTAAAAAAGTAGTAAGTCATAAAGGAGTATCTATCACAGCGATAGTAATTGATGATCCAATGCAAATATTAAAACATGTAGATAAAGAAATAGAAGCAGTTGCAATTGATGAAGTACAATTTTTTAAACCATCAATTATTGAAGTGATTAAAACATTAGCAAATCAAAATAAGCAAGTTATTGTTGCGGGTTTAGATCAAGATTTTCGTGGTGAACCATTTCCTGTTACTAAAGAATTATTAGCCTTAGCAGAATTTGTAACTAAATTAGATGCTGTTTGTGTAAAATGTGGTAAAGCAGCAACAAGGACACAACGTATTATTAATGGCCGAGAAGCTAGATATGATGATGAAATTATTTTAATTGGTGCGCAAGAACAATATGAAGCTCGATGTCGTAGTCATCATCGTGTCTTAACAAATAATCAGAATAGATAAATCAGGTGTGATATTATGAATGAAAAAACATTAGAACAGTTAATGCAACTTACTAAAAAATATAGTGAAATTGAAAAGCAGTTAGAAAATCCCGAATTAATTCCTCGTGATAAATACACTCAATTAACAAAAGAACATAGTAGATTAGAACCAATTATTGAACAATATTGAAAATATGAAAAAATTAACAAAGAAATTATTGAAGCAAAAAAGGCATTAGCAACCGAACAGGATCAAGAACTTTGTGAAATGCTTAAAATAGATATTAAAGGAAATGAAATAGAATTAGAAAAAGCAGAAAATGAATTAAAACTAACACTAATTCCTAAAGATATAAATGATGATAAAAATGTTATTATTGAAATCAGAGGAGCTGTTGGTGGTGATGAAGCAAATATTTTTGCTGGTGATTTATATCGTATGTATAGTAAGTATTGTGAAATTCAACGATGAAAAATTGAAACTATTGAGGCAAAGGAAGCAATAAATGGTGGATTTAGTTATATTGCTTTTATGGTTAAAGGTAAACATGTATTTGCTAAATTAAAGTTTGAAGCTGGTGGACATCGTGTTCAGAGAGTTCCAAAAACCGAATCACAAGGACGAGTTCATACTTCAATTGCAACGGTTGCTGTATTGCCAGAAGTTAATGAAGTTGAAATTAAAATAAATAATTCTGATTTAAGAATTGATACTTATCGTTCTAGTGGTGCTGGTGGTCAACATGTTAATACTACCGATTCAGCAATTAGAATTACTCATATTCCAACGGGTGTTGTTGTAACTTCACAGGACGGACGAAGTCAACATGATAATAAAGATAAAGCAATGCGGGTATTAAGAGCTAAACTTTATGAAAAAAAAGTTGAAGAAGAACAGGGAAGAATTGGTAATTTAAGAAAAACAGCTGTTGGTAGCGGTGATCGTTCAGAAAAAATTAGAACATACAATTATCCACAAAATAGAGTAACCGATCATCGGATTGGATTATCTTTATTAAAGTTAGATCGTATTATGGAAGGTAATATTGATGAAATTATTATTGCTTTAATTAGTAGTGAACAAAAAGAAAAATTAGAAAATATTGATGAAAATATTACAGTAGACTTGGTGCAAAACCTTTAATTTTAATAATTTAACGGTTATTATTAATATCAAAGGTGATAATTATTATGTTAAAAAAATACAAAGATGAACAAGAATTTTATAGTTTAGTGGGAATAAAACTACAAACATTTCAAAAAATGGTTGAAATTTTAAAAAAAGCTGAAGCAATTAAAAAAGCAGTTGGTGGTAAACCTAATAAATTATCAATAGAAAATCGTTTATTAATGACATTAGAATACTGAAAAGAGTATAGTAGTTATAGAGTTATTGCAAAAAGATATAATATTAGTCATACTAGCTGCATTCGTAATATTTTTTGAATTGAAAATACTTTAATAAAAAGTGGAATTTTTAATTTATCTGGCAAAAAAGATTTAATCAAAAATAAAGGAATCAATAATAATTTACTAGCTATTGATACTACTGAAACTCCAATTGAAAGAATTAAAAAAAACTAAAATTACTTTTTTCGGGTAAAAACAAACATCATACTCTTAAATCGCAAATAATTATTGATATTTTAAATGGAAAAATTATTTCAACCGCTTTTTGTTTTGGAAGCATTCATGATTTTAAATTACTTTTAAAATCTAAAACTTTTATTCATCTAGAAAAACAAGTTTTTGTTGATTCAGGTTATCAAGGAATACAAAATATTCATAAAAATACATTTTTGCCATTTAAAAAAAGTAAATACAATAAATTAATACCAATTCAAAAAGAATACAATAAAACTTTAAGCAAAATTAGAATTAAAATTGAACACGTATTTGCTAAACTAAAACGTTTTAAAATTTTAACTTTAAAATATCGCAATAAAATACGAAGATTTGCATTAAGATTTAATTTAATAGCAGGAATATATAATTTTGAATTACCTTAGTTTTGCACCAAGTCTAGTATTAAAGTAAAGAAGGAAGAAATTATTATGGATTTTAAGATTTTAGACTCTAGAACAAAAATTTTGTTTTTAATATCAGTTATTTTTTTATATGCGACATTAGGAACATTTATTACATTAACTTTTAGTAGTGGTATTATTCACATTTTATTTTTAGTTTTAACATTATGATTTGCTAGTGCATCTAGTTTAATTTTTCATTATTTATTATGAAAAAATTTAGAATTTTTACGAAATATTAATGGTAACAATATTAATAATTTTGGTTTTATTATTAGTATTTGTAGTTACATTATTCTTTTTCCAATTATTTGTTTATTAACAATTAGTTTTTTATTTATTTTTAGTATTATTGTTTTAATTCTCGTTGTTAATAATTTAATAAAAAAAACTTCAAGAAATAATAATTCATCTGTTAATTTTCAATAAAATATTTATTTTTGGAGTATAAATTAATGACTTATAGAGATTATCTTTTATTAGCAAAAAAAATTAATAAAAAAAATGAACAAATTAATAAGATAATTTTATTAAAGTTTATTAATAAAGATTTATCTTGATTATATGCAAATCTTAGTCAAACAATAGCAATAGATTTTTTAGAATCATATTTACAACTAGTTAAAAAATTTGTTGCTGGCTATCCTTTACAATATATTATTGGTTATCAATGATTTCTTGATCATAAGTTTGTTGTTGATAATAGAGTATTAATTCCTCGTAATGAAACTGAAGAACTAGTTAAAAATGTTTTTGTCTATGCACAAAACATTTTTAATAATGATAATTTAAAAGTATTAGATTTAGGAACAGGTAGTGGTGCTATTGCTATTAGTTTAGCGTTAAAGAAACCTAATTGAAATATAGTAGCAAGTGATATTAGCAAAGATGCATTAACTATTGCTAAGATTAATAATGATAATTTTAACCTAAAAAATATTAATTTTGTTGAAAGCGATATATTTACAAATCTTAAAAATCATAAATTTAATATTATTATTTCAAATCCGCCATATATTGATGAGACAGCGAATACTTTTTCAAAACATAATTTACAATATGAACCAAAATTAGCTTTATTTGCTGATCATAAAGGATTATATTTTTATGAAGTAATTTTTCAACAATGTCATGCAGTTTTAGAAAAATCTTTTTTATTAGCATTTGAATTTGGTTTTGATCAAAAAGAAGCACTAACTATTCTTATTAAAAAGTATTTACCACAATATAATTACAAATTTATTAAAGATATTAATAATAAATGAAGAATGCTATTTATTTGGCAAACATTATAACATATAAAAACAATTTAAGAACAATAATTTTGTCACTCAAAAGGTGACTATTTTATTTTTTGAAAAGGAAAATCTCATTTAATCTTTCAATTAGGATAACGGGGGCAGTTTTAATGTGGCGTATCATTGAAATATTAAAATATTTTCAGTATTCTTGTTCGGTTAATATAGCATTTCTAATGCAAAAATTTAATGTTACATTTCGAACTTTACAAAGAAATATTACTTTTATTAATACAATGTTAATAAAAATTAGTAATTGCAATATGGTGGTTGGCCCTTAATTACTGGACCATTTTTGATATAAAATTCTAAATTTTAATTTGTAAAATTGGTGGTTTTAGAAATTTAGAATGTATTCTTTCATAATTATAAAACATAACATATTGATTTACATCATTTATAGCTTCATTGATGGATAAATATTGATTTGATCCTTTAGGTAGTCATTCTTGAGATAAATGAGAAAATCAGTTTTCAGATAATACATTACCACCAATATCATAAGGTTGTTTTTTGCTTAAAATTATTTGTTTATCCTCTGCTCATTTTGTGATATCTTGACAATAAAATTCGTTGGCGTTATCTGAATGTAAAATAACATTTTTTATTTGATTTCAAGAAAATTGTTTGTTGATTTTTTCAAGAGCAGGAAGAATTAAATCCTGATATGATTTATTAGGAGCAATATTATAACTAACAACATTATTTGAATAAAAATCAATAATTACAAAAAGATATAATCATCCTTCTTTAGTATTTATTTGTTTAGTGTCCATTGATCAAATTTGATTTGAAGAGGTTGTACTTTTATAATCTTTGTTTACTTTATCCATTGTAGGTATTCACTTATTTGGATTTTTTTTGTTTTTAGGATAGTTATTTTTAGTTTGTTTTAATCCTTGAATATTGTGTTCTTTCATAATTTTTCGCATTTGTTTTATTGATAATTCTATATTTAAAATGATATTTTTTTCTTGTTTTAATCACTCTTTAAAAGCTGAAAAAAGGTGGTTGGCCCTTAATTACTGGACCATTTTTGATATAAAATTCTAAATTTTAATTTGTAAAATTGGTGGTTTTAGAAATTTAGAATGTATTCTTTCATAATTATAAAACATAACATATTGATTTACATCATTTATAGCTTCATTGATGGATAAATATTGATTTGATCCTTTAGGTAGTCATTCTTGAGATAAATGAGAAAATCAGTTTTCAGATAATACATTACCACCAATATCATAAGGTTGTTTTTTGCTTAAAATTATTTGTTTATCCTCTGCTCATTTTGTGATATCTTGACAATAAAATTCGTTGGCGTTATCTGAATGTAAAATAACATTTTTTATTTGATTTCAAGAAAATTATTTGTTGATTTTTTCAAGAGCAGGAAGAATTAAATCCTGATATGATTTATTAGGAGCAATATTATAACTAACAACATTATTTGAATAAAAATCAATAATTACAAAAAGATATAATCATCCTTCTTTAGTATTTATTTGTTTAGTGTCCATTGATCAAATTTGATTTGAAGAGGTTGTACTTTTATAATCTTTGTTTACTTTATCCATTGTAGGTATTCACTTATTTGGATTTTTTTTGTTTTTAGGATAGTTATTTTTAGTTTGTTTTAATCCTTGAATATTGTGTTCTTTCATAATTTTTCGCATTTGTTTTATTGATAATTCTATATTTAAAATGATATTTTTTTCTTGTTTTAATCACTCTTTAAAAGCTGAAAAAAGGTGGTTGGCCCTTAATTACTGGACCATTTTTGATATAAAATTCTAAATTTTAATTTGTAAAATTGGTGGTTTTAGAAATTTAGAATGTATTCTTTCATAATTATAAAACATAACATATTGATTTACATCATTTATAGCTTCATTGATGGATAAATATTGATTTGATCCTTTAGGTAGTCATTCTTGAGATAAATGAGAAAATCAGTTTTCAGATAATACATTACCACCAATATCATAAGGTTGTTTTTTGCTTAAAATTATTTGTTTATCCTCTGCTCATTTTGTGATATCTTGACAATAAAATTCGTTGGCGTTATCTGAATGTAAAATAACATTTTTTATTTGATTTCAAGAAAATTGTTTGTTGATTTTTTCAAGAGCAGGAAGAATTAAATCCTGATATGATTTATTAGGAGCAATATTATAACTAACAACATTATTTGAATAAAAATCAATAATTACAAAAAGATATAATCATCCTTCTTTAGTATTTATTTGTTTAGTGTCCATTGATCAAATTTGATTTGAAGAGGTTGTACTTTTATAATCTTTGTTTACTTTATCCATTGTAGGTATTCACTTATTTGGATTTTTTTTGTTTTTAGGATAGTTATTTTTAGTTTGTTTTAATCCTTGAATATTGTGTTCTTTCATAATTTTTCGCATTTGTTTTATTGATAATTCTATATTTAAAATGATATTTTTTTCTTGTTTTAATCACTCTTTAAAAGCTGAAAAAATTCTTAAATATCCATAAATTCTGCCTTTTCTTGTAGAATGAAATTCGATTAAAAGTTGGCATATTTTTTGATATTTATGATTGCATTTAATAATATGATTTTCTTCTTTTTTAATAGGTTTTTGTTTATTTTTTAAAAAGTAATATGTTGATCTGTTTAATTGAAGATATTGACATAGGTTTCTAATTGAATATTGATTTTTACAATCATCAATAATTTTAATTTTTTCTTTGATATTTAATTTGTTAATTACTAATGCTATTTGTTTAATTTTATCCATTAATAAAAATCCTTTCAGGTTAAAATTAGTGTTAATTATATAACACAATTGTTTTTAGAATACATTCAGGTTTTTTAAATTAATGGTCTAGTAAAAAGGGCTAAGTGGCAAGTGGCTTATTTGATTTCACTGAACCACACTATCAAGCAATTGCACATAGTTATTTATTAATTCTTTTAGAAACTTTGGTAAGCAACAAAATTGAAATGACTTTATCAAACATTATTAAATATTTTTCAAAAGAAAATTTAATAAACTTAATTGATAGTAATGATCAAAATTATGATTATTTAACCACATTTAAAAATGATGATATCCAAGGTTTAGAAAATAGATTAAATGTTTATAACGAACAATTAAATCAAAGTATTGGTTTAAAAAATGATTTTTCTTCAATCGTTAAAAATCATAAAGTTATTTTATTTTCTTTAAATTCATTAGACTATCCTCAATTAGCTAGCAACATTGGTAAATTACTAATTCAAGATTTAAAAGAGTTTGCTTCTATAAAACCAAGAGAACAACAAATTAATATTATTCTTGATGAATTTAATGTTTTTGCAAGCGATAGCATTATCAATTTAATTAATAAAACTAGAAGTTTTAACTATCAATGCTTTTTATGCTTTCAAACCATTAATGATTTGAAAACTGATAATAAAGATTTAACAGACACTATTTTTGGAAACACAGCTAACATTATTGCTCATAATGTTAAAGACCCAAATAGTGCTGAATACCTTGCCAAAGTCTTTGGAACTAAAACTTCTCAAAAAATTACTAAGCAATATGATACCAAAAATAAGAAAAGTTCAAAAGGTTCTATTCGTGAAGTTGAAGAATATATTGTTCATCCAAATGATTTAAAAAAATTAAAAATTGGACAAGCATACTGCAAGATAATTTTAGAAAATTCAATCCATTTTATCGACAAAATTATCATTGAAAAAGATTAAAGAAAAGTTAAAGAATGAATTTGAACTTTATATAGTTATTTCTCCCCAACTTATAAAGCAATTTCATTAATTTACCACAGATGACCCCGCTCCCCCAACGTAAACTTATGAGTGAACGGGGTCATCTGTTTAGGTTGGGGAGAAATACTTTTTCTTTCTTTTGCAAAAGAAAGAAAAAGTCCGCGCGAAAGCGCTTCCCAAAAAGAAAGAAAACGTTATTCAAACATTATCACATTAGCCACTAAGGAGTTGAAACAAAATGGAACAAATAAAAATTCTTGAAATTATAAATCGATGAGGATACCTAAACACTGAACAAATTGCACTATTATTAAATAAAAATAATGCAACCGTAGATACACTAATTAGAATATTAAATAATAAAAAATTAATTCGTGTAGACCAACTAACCAAAAAAAACATCTACACACTATCAAGTCTAGGAAATAGAAAACTTGGAAAAAAAAGTAAAAATATAAGAATTAATTACAATAGACTTGGTGCAAAACTAAGGTAATTCAAAATTATATATTTCTGCTATTAAATTAAATCTTAATGCAAATCTTCGTATTTTATTGCGATATTTTAAAGTTAAAATTTTAAAACGTTTTAGTTTAGCAAATACGTGTTCAATTTTAATTCTAATTTTGCTTAAAGTTTTATTGTATTCTTTTTGAATTGGTATTAATTTATTGTATTTACTTTTTTTAAATGGCAAAAATGTATTTTTATGAATATTTTGTATTCCTTGATAACCTGAATCAACAAAAACTTGTTTTTCTGGATGAATAAAAGTTTTAGATTTTAAAAGTAATTTAAAATCATGAATGCTTCCAAAACAAAAAGCGGTTGAAATAATTTTTCCATTTAAAATATCAATAATTATTTGCGATTTAAGAGTATGATGTTTGTTTTTACCCGAAAAAAGTAATTTTAGTTTTTTTTAATTCTTTCAATTGGAGTTTCAGTAGCATCAATAGCTAGTAAAGTATTATTGATTCCTTTATTTTTGATTAAATCTTTTTTGCCAGATAAATTAAAAATTCCACTTTTTATTAAAGTATTTTCAATTCAAAAAATATTACGAATGCAGCTAGTATGACTAATATTATATCTTTTTGCAATAACTCTATAACTACTATACTCTTTTCAGTATTCTAATGTCATTAATAAACGATTTTCTATTGATAATTTATTAGGTTTACCACCAACTGCTTTTTTAATTGCTTCAGCTTTTTTTAAAATTTCAACCATTTTTTGAAATGTTTGTAGTTTTATTCCCACTAAACTATAAAATTCTTGTTCATCTTTGTATTTTTTTAACATAATAATTATCACCTTTGATATTAATAATAACCGTTAAATTATTAAAATTAAAGGTTTTGCACCAAGTCTATTGATAATT
Organism: Spiroplasma endosymbiont of Acasis viretata; assembly: GCF_964031275.1. Lineage (NCBI taxonomy): Bacteria > Bacillati > Mycoplasmatota > Mollicutes > Entomoplasmatales > Spiroplasmataceae > Spiroplasma > Spiroplasma endosymbiont of Acasis viretata. The sequence continues at coordinate 1,426,855 of NZ_OZ035019.1, read as the reverse complement.
TATTAGGTTTACCACCAACTGCTTTTTTAATTGCTTCAGCTTTTTTTAAAATTTCAACCATTTTTTGAAATGTTTGTAGTTTTATTCCCACTAAACTATAAAATTCTTGTTCATCTTTGTATTTTTTTAACATAATAATTATCACCTTTGATATTAATAATAACCGTTAAATTATTAAAATTAAAGGTTTTGCACCAAGTCTAATGATATTTTGAATACAAATTGTTTCTATTATAAATGGTTTATTATCATTATCTTCAATTTCTTTTCTTATTTTTTCAATTTCTTCATTAGTATGTTGTATTTCTATTTTTCTTTTGGGCATATTTTTTGATTCTCCTTCTATATTTAATTTAATAAAAATCTAATATAAATATTAATCTATATTAAATTAAGATGTTTATTAAACCATTAATTAATGATTTTCCAATCCTTAATTAGTAATTTTAAGGTTTATTTTAAATTACAAATATTATTTATAAGTTTTTTATTCATTATTTTGAAACAACTATTATATTTAAAATAATAGGTGTATAATTTAGTTAAAATTTATAATGGTGTTTTCATGATAACTTTACAGCAAAATCAAATTAAAGAAATTAGCCAAATCATTGCTAATGGCGAAGTGGTTGCTTTACCAACAGATACAATTTATGGTCTTGTTTGTAAATTTGATGATGACAAAGCTATTAATAAAATTTATCAAATTAAAAAACGTGATTATAGTAAAGAACTGCCAATTTTAGTTGCTAGTTGAGAGCAAGCTAAAAGCATTGGTATAATTAGCGATCAATTACAGTCATTTTTAATAAATAATTTTAGTGCTGGTAAAGTTACTGTTATAGTTTTAAAACAACCTAGTTTAAACACATCATATTGAATAAATAAAAAGAAAATAGCAATTAGAGTTAGTGCTTCACATTTTATTCAAAAATTAATTAAATTAACAGGGCCTTTAGTAGCTACAAGTTGTAATTTAAGTAATGAACAACCAATTAACGATTATCATAATATAAACTTGCCTAATTTAAGGTATAGAGTAGCAGGTGAGATTTTAACAAATAAACCATCAACTATTTTTAATAGTTTTAATGATAAAATTATTAGATAATAATTAGATAACAGTATTAAAAAAGGAGATAATACTATGAATTGATGAATAATTTTAATTATTATTGCGTGCACAACAATATTGATTTTATTAATTGCACTAATTTTATTAATTAAAAAAAATAAACAAAAGAAAATATTAAAAATTACTAAAGATATAAATACTTTATATAAATACTTAAAATTAAAAAAAATAAATACTAAAGAATTACCAGTCTCAATAGAAAAAATTAAAGAAGATATTTATTATAGTGACAAAGTCATTTTGGGAAAGTATGAAGAACTTAATAAGATTTCTGGCCAAAATATTTTGCTAAAAACTGAATATAGTGCTGCCAAAAAATTATTTTTACGTTATAAAATTAAAGACGTTAATCTTATCAAATCATCAGATTTTATACCTTTAAATCAAATAGACTTGTTAATTTCACAAAATAATCTTTATTTTATTGATTCTTTTGAACTACAAATAATACCATTAGTTGATGTTAAAAGTATTACATTTTTTTGAGAAAAAAATAATTATATAAAAAATAAACAAAAATATATTGGTATTGAAATTAATTTTCAAAATAAACGTTTATTTTTTCTTTTTAATAAATATGAAGAAGCAATTAGTTTTGCTGTTCATGTTATTAGTTTATAACAATTATTATTTAATAATTAAAAATTTTGCTTTTTTTGTGAAAATGATATAATTATACAAAATATATTAATTAAGTAACGTTTTTCTTTTATTGTTTGTTTTTATAATTTTTTTATGTTAAGATTTGTTTGTTATTAAAATATAAAATTTGCTACTTTAAGGTAGTGTTTAGCTGGAGTTTTATATATGCAACAAGATTTTTATATTAAAAAGGTTTTTTATTTTTATATTAAAAAGGTTTTTTATTTTTATATTAAAAAGGTTTTTTATGCTTGTTATGTGAAAAATATAGTATTACCTATTTCATTTTTGACTAATATTGGAAATAAAAAAGGTAAATGGGTGGTTGGTGGTTGGCCCTTAATTACTGGACCATTTTTGATATAAAATTCTAAATTTTAATTTGTAAAATTGGTGGTTTTAGAAATTTAGAATGTATTCTTTCATAATTATAAAACATAACATATTGATTTACATCATTTATAGCTTCATTGATGGATAAATATTGATTTGATCCTTTAGGTAGTCATTCTTGAGATAAATGAGAAAATCAGTTTTCAGATAATACATTATCACCAATATCATAAGGTTGTTTTTTGCTTAAAATTATTTGTTTATCCTCTGCTCATTTTGTGATATCTTGACAATAAAATTCGTTGGCGTTATCTGAATGTAAAATAACATTTTTTATTTGATTTCAAGAAAATTGTTTGTTGATTTTTTCAAGAGCAGGAAGAATTAAATCCTGATATGATTTATTAGGAGCAATATTATAACTAACAACATTATTTGAATAAAAATCAATAATTACAAAAAGATATAATCATCCTTCTTTAGTATTTATTTGTTTAGTGTCCATTGATCAAATTTGATTTGAAGAGGTTGTACTTTTATAATCTTTGTTTACTTTATCCATTGTAGGTATTCACTTATTTGGATTTTTTTTGTTTTTAGGATAGTTATTTTTAGTTTGTTTTAATCCTTGAATATTGTGTTCTTTCATAATTTTTCGCATTTGTTTTATTGATAATTCTATATTTAAAATGATATTTTTTTCTTGTTTTAATCACTCTTTAAAAGCTGAAAAAATTCTTAAATATCCATAAATTCTGCCTTTTCTTGTAGAATGAAATTCGATTAAAAGTTGGCATATTTTTTGATATTTATGATTGCATTTAATAATATGATTTTCTTCTTTTTTAATAGGTTTTTGTTTATTTTTTAAAAAGTAATATGTTGATCTGTTTAATTGAAGATATTGACATAGGTTTCTAATTGAATATTGATTTTTACAATCATCAATAATTTTAATTTTTTCTTTGATATTTAATTTGTTAATTACTAATGCTATTTGTTTAATTTTATCCATTAATAAAAATCCTTTCAGGTTAAAATTAGTGTTAATTATATAACACAATTGTTTTTAGAATACATTCAGGTTTTTTAAATTAATGGGCTAGTAAAAAGGGCTAAGTGGCAAGTGGCAAGTGGCAAGTGGCCTTATTGATTATGTTGAATATAAATTATCGCTTCCAAAATGAATGATTAAAAATAATTCTTTTATTGTTGATAACAGTTACACATATTGAGTTTTTAATTTAGAAAATATTAAAAGAGAATTAAGTGGTAATGAATTAATAAAATTATTAGAACCATATATTAAAGACCAAAAAATAACTGTTAATAAACAAGAAACACCCAAAGAATATTATCTTAATGATATAAAACTTGAACCATTAACATTTTATGAACAGCATAATAGTTGATTTATGGGTGAAATAACAGATAACAAAACTAAAATTACTAATCCTTGTTTTAAATATAACATTACGTGAGAAGAAAACAGAAAAGGTTTTAAAATAAATAATCAATATAAACATGATGATTTACCAATTAATTATATAGTTACTTCTTATAAGGAAATTTCAACTCATAATGAAAAAGTATTTTTGTTGAACATGTAAACAAAATAAATTAGATTATTTATTCTTTAATACTAATGATATAAAAACAAGAAAATATTTTTTAAGAGATAAAAATAGTAAAGCGATTTGTTATGACTGTATTTTAAATATTAGGTTAAGTAGGAGGCATAAATATGGATAAAGAATATTTAACTAAAAGAGGAACGATTCGCATACCAGACAGTGATGATATTGAATTTAAAATAGGACTAATTAAACTGATTGATGATTTAAAAAAAGATAATTTAGTTTGTGGTCATAAAGAATTTATTGAAGAATGTAAATATTGTTGATGTAATTGTGATTTAGAAATTATTAAAACAGTTATTAGAGGTTAACTTAATTAATGCAATATGAGTTAATTATTGGTATTGACCGCGCTGGTATTGGTAATAATGGAATTGTTATATATTCAAATGAAACCAATAATATTATTTTTAATGAAACATTTAAAACTAAAACAGTTTTAGAAAGTAAAAATTTGTATAAAAAATACTTTTTATTAATTAAAAAACATTCTGATAATAAAAAAATATTAGTTATTGTCGAAAATTTCTTTTTAAATTCAAAACAATTATTAACTAATCCATTAGAACCTGTTTAAAATCTTTTAGAGAATAGGATAAAATGATTATATATTTTAAAATAAGAGGTATATATGTGTAAAAATTATCCTAGTAATGTTAGCAAAGAGCAATTTGAAAATATAAAATCAATTTTAGAAAATACTAAAAAGAGAACTAAACCAAGAAGTTTAGATTTATATGAAGTATTTTGTGCAGTTTTATATGTATTAAAAAGTGGTTGCCAGTGAAGAATGTTACCAAAAAATTTTCCAAAATGACAAATTGTATATTATTATTTTCAAGCTTGAAGTAAAAATAATGATAAAGAACCTAGTGTATTACAATTAGTTTTAAAAAAAATTAGTCAAGGCATTTCGTATCAATAATGGTAGAAAAGAACAAACTAGTTTTTGTATAATTGATTCACAAAGTGTTAAAAATACAGATACTACTAAAAATAAAGGTTATGATGCTGGTAAAAAGATTTCAGGAATAAAGCGTCATATTGCTGTTGATTCTCAAGGTTTACCACATGCAATTTACATAACCACAGCAGAAAAAACAGATCGTAATAGTGCTATAATAATGATTGAAAATGAAAAAGAGAATCTTTCTGCAGTTCAAAAAATACTAGTAGATGCTGGTTATACTGGTGAAAAATTTGCTTCTAAAATTAAAACAATTATAAATGCAAATGTTGAAGTTATAAAACGTAATGAATTACATTCTTTTGTAGTATTACCAAAAAGATGAGTTGTAGAACGAAGTTTTGCATGATTAGAAAAATGCAGAAGATTATGAAAAAATTGTGAAAAAAAATTAAATACTAGCTTACAAATAGTTGTTCTTGCTTTTATTTCAATTTTATTGAAAAGATTTTAAACAGGTTCTTAAATCGCAAATAATTATTGATATTTTAAATGGAAAAATTATTTCAACCGCTTTTTGTTTTGGAAGCATTCATGATTTTAAATTACTTTTAAAATCTAAAACTTTTATTCATCCAGAAAAACAAGTTTTTGTTGATTCAGGTTATCAAGGAATACAAAATATTCATAAAAATACATTTTTGCCATTTAAAAAAAGTAAATACAATAAATTAATACCAATTCAAAAAGAATACAATAAAACTTTAAGCAAAATTAGAATTAAAATTAAACACGTATTTGTTAAACTAAAACGTTTTAAAATTTTAACTTTAAAATATCGCAATAAAATACGAAGATTTGCATTAAGATTTAATTTAATAGCAGGAATATATAATTTTGAATTACCTTAGTTTTGCACCAAGTCTAATATAGAAATATTGCAAATTGTAGATTCTTTATTACTAATGCTCTTTATGATAGTATAGTTTACTTGGCAGATAATAAAGGTTTAATTACTGATAATGAAATTGCACAACAATTAAGATTAAATGGTAATGATTTATATATTAAAGGTGTATTATGTCAAATTGTAATGGATAACTATATGACTTTTAAAAATGATAAAAATGATGATGAAATTATGTCATTTGTTTTAGCAACGCCAAGAGCAATGAAAAGATATATGTTGCAAGATACAATTATTTATGTTCAAGAAGTGGCAGATGGTAAAGTTGGAAGAATGTATTTAGTTGGTGGAGAAGTTACAGGTCAAGCAATACCTTATATGCCACTTGCCACTTGCCACTTAGCCCTTTTTACTAGACCATTAATTTAAAAAACCTGAATGTATTCTAAAAACAATTGTGTTATATAATTAACACTAATTTTAACCTGAAAGGATTTTTATTAATGGATAAAATTAAACAAATAGCATTAGTAATTAACAAATTAAATATCAAAGAAAAAATTAAAATTATTGATGATTGTAAAAATCAATATTCAATTAGAAACCTATGTCAATATCTTCAATTAAACAGATCAACATATTACTTTTTAAAAAATAAACAAAAACCTATTAAAAAAGAAGAAAATCATATTATTAAATGCAATCATAAATATCAAAAAATATGCCAACTTTTAATCGAATTTCATTCTACAAGAAAAGGCAGAATTTATGGATATTTAAGAATTTTTTCAGCTTTTAAAGAGTGATTAAAACAAGAAAAAAATATCATTTTAAATATAGAATTATCAATAAAACAAATGCGAAAAATTATGAAAGAACACAATATTCAAGGATTAAAACAAACTAAAAATAACTATCCTAAAAACAAAAAAAATCCAAATAAGTGAATACCTACAATGGATAAAGTAAACAAAGATTATAAAAGTACAACCTCTTCAAATCAAATTTGATCAATGGACACTAAACAAATAAATACTAAAGAAGGATGATTATATCTTTTTGTAATTATTGATTTTTATTCAAATAATGTTGTTAGTTATAATATTGCTCCTAATAAATCATATCAGGATTTAATTCTTCCTGCTCTTGAAAAAATCAACAAACAATTTTCTTGAAATCAAATAAAAAATGTTATTTTACATTCAGATAACGCCAACGAATTTTATTGTCAAGATATCACAAAATGAGCAGAGGATAAACAAATAATTTTAAGCAAAAAACAACCTTATGATATTGGTGGTAATGTATTATCTGAAAACTGATTTTCTCATTTATCTCAAGAATGACTACCTAAAGGATCAAATCAATATTTATCCATCAATGAAGCTATAAATGATGTAAATCAATATGTTATGTTTTATAATTATGAAAGAATACATTCTAAATTTCTAAAACCACCAATTTTACAAATTAAAATTTAGAATTTTATATCAAAAATGGTCCAGTAATTAAGGGCCAACCACCTATTTCAAACTATTTCTAATTTGATGAACTATGCATAATTGATGTTCTGTTTTAAGATAAACTGATTGTATTGCTTCTGACATGCCTGTTAAATTATCACTGCAGGCAATAAGAATATCATTTAAGCCACGATTTTTCATTTCTGTTAAATTTGCTAATCAAAATTTAGCACCTTCATTTTCACTAATTCATAAACCTAAAACATCTTTTTTACCTTCTAAATCAACTCCTAAAGCTATATAAACTGATTTATTAATAATCCTTTTATCTTGTCGTACTTTCACTACTATGCAATCAAAATAAACAATCGGATAGACACTTTCTAATGGTCGATTTTGCCATGCTTTTACATCATCAATAACATCATCAGTAATTTGGCTAATAACACTTTCACTAATATCAGCACCATGATATAACTCTTGTAATTGCATTCTAATATCTGATAATGTCATTCCTTTTGCATATAAAGAAAGAACTTGTTGATCAAAACCATCAAATCTTCTTTGTCTTTTTGCAACTATTACAGGAGTAAAATTACTATTGCGATCTCGTGGTACATCAATCTCAATTTTACCTTGTTGAGTTATTAATTTTTTTGAACTTATACCATTACGAGCATTGTCACTATTACTATGTTGATTCTTATCATATCCTAAATAATTTTGCATCTCAGAATTCAACATTTTTTCTACTAATCTTTTTGTTAATTCTTTATACAATCCTCCCTCTTTAAAAACTGTTGTTAAATCTTCAGTATTTTCTAATAATAAATCTACTGCTTTTGATATTGGATCATTATTATTAATATTTTGCTTTTTAGCCATCTGTAACTCACTCTTTCTAGTCATTTAATTATATTTACTAGAATTAATTAAACATAGTTATTTTTGTAAGTTACACAGATTACTAAACATTACCCAACCTTATGATATTGGTGGTAATGTATTATCTGAAAACTGATTTTCTCATTTATCTCAAGAATGACTACCTAAAGGATCAAATCAATATTTATCCATCAATGAAGCTATAAATGATGTAAATCAATATGTTATGTTTTATAATTATGAAAGAATACATTCTAAATTTCTAAAACCACCAATTTTACAAATTAAAATTTAGAATTTTATATCAAAAATGGTCCAGTAATTAAGGGCCAACCACCGCCAATCACCAACCACCTAATTTTAATGAATGTAATAATTATTGATTATTTCACAATTTGCAATAGCATCTCAAAAATTATTATTTTTTAATTTTGTTTTGAAACCAATAATAAAAAAAGTTAATGATATAGTTATAAAAAATAATATTGGAAGTAAAAATAAAAGCAAAAAAATTCCACTTCGTAATTCAGTTCATTCATAATAATTTTCTTTAATATGATGAGTTCCAAGATTATAAAAATATTTTGCAGAATGCTCTATGATAAAACTTAATCGAAAGTGTTTTAACATATCAAATCCATCAATACAATTTAAATTTTTGTTTAAATAAAAAAAATTAAAATGACTAAAATCTATTAATATTAATCCTATAATTAAAGTTAAAATAAATAATGATACAGTTAATAACTGTAATTTTTTAAGTGTTTTAATTTTCATTTTTAAATTCTCCTTAACTTTATTCCATAAGTTTAGCACTTACCAAGTATATAGGGGCGTTGCCCCTAGTTGCTTCGCAACTTACCCCAGTGGCGTAAACGCCACGGCCAACCAACCAAGGTTCTGGTTGGCTTTGACCAATAATATAGGTTTACTCTATTTTAACATCTTTCTTATTTTTCTTAGAATATTTATTTCTATAATAACAAGCACGGCATACAATATTTTCAGTTTCTTTCTTTTCAGTTTGTAATATATTATCCAACTTATCTAATCCTACTGCTCTAATATCATCAACAGTAAAATCTAATGCTTGTGACTGTTCATAGTGGTGGTTGGCGGTGGTTGGCCCTTAATTACATTAAGCGATACAGTGTAACATTTTATAACTTGCTTAACATTAAATGCTCTTTTATTCTGATATAGAAGTATTTACATAAAGTACTCACTATTAGAACCTGTTTAAAATCTTTTCAATAAAATTGAAATAAAGGCAAGAACAATCATTTGTAAGCTAGTATTTAATTTTTTTTCACAATTTTTTCATAATCTTCTGCATTTTTCTAATCATGCAAAACTTCGTTCTACAACTCATCTTTTTGGTAATACTACAAAAGAATGTAATTCATTACGTTTTATAACTTCAACATTTGCATTTATAATTGTTTTAATTTTAGAAGCAAATTTTTCACCAGTATAACCAGCATCTACTAGTATTTTTTGAACTGCAGAAAGATTCTCTTTTTCATTTTCAATCATTATTATAGCACTATTACGATCTGTTTTTTCTGCTGTGGTTATGTAAATTGCATGTGGTAAACCTTGAGAATCAACAGCAATATGACGCTTTATTCGTGAAATCTTTTTACCAGCATCATAACCTTTATTTTTAGTAGTATCTGTATTTTTAACACTTTGTGAATCAATTATACAAAAACTAGTTTGTTCTTTTCTACCATTATTGATACGAAATGCCTTGACTAATTTTTTTTAAAACTAATTGTAATACACTAGGTTCTTTATCATTATTTTTACTTCAAGAGACTTGGTGCAAAACTAAGGTAATTCAAAATTATATATTCCTGCTATTAAATTAAATCTTAATGCAAATCTTCGTATTTTATTGCGATATTTTAAAGTTAAAATTTTAAAACGTTTTAGTTTAGCAAATACGTGTTCAATTTTAATTCTAATTTTGCTTAAAGTTTTATTGTATTCTTTTTGAATTGGTATTAATTTATTGTATTTACTTTTTTTAAATGGCAAAAATGTATTTTTATGAATATTTTGTATTCCTTGATAACCTGAATCAAAAAAAACTTGTTTTTCTGGATGAATAAAAGTTTTAGATTTTAAAAGTAATTTAAAATCATGAATGCTTCCAAAACAAAAAGCGGTTGAAATAATTTTTCCATTTAAAATATCAATAATTATTTGCGATTTAAGAGTATGATGTTTGTTTTTACCCGAAAAAAGTAATTTTAGTTTTTTTTAATTCTTTCAATTGGAGTTTCAGTAGCATCAATAGCTAGTAAAGTATTATTGATTCCTTTATTTTTGATTAAATCTTTTTTGCCAGATAAATTAAAAATTCCACTTTTTATTAAAGTATTTTCAATTCAAAAAATATTACGAATGCAGCTAGTATGACTAATATTATATCTTTTTGCAATAACTCTATAACTACTATACTCTTTTCAGTATTCTAATGTCATTAATAAACGATTTTCTATTGATAATTTATTAGGTTTACCACCAACTGCTTTTTTAATTGCTTCAGCTTTTTTTAAAATTTCAACCATTTTTTGAAATGTTTGTAGTTTTATTCCCACTAAACTATAAAATTCTTGTTCATCTTTGTATTTTTTTAACATAATAATTATCACCTTTGATATTAATAATAACCGTTAAATTATTAAAATTAAAGGTTTTGCACCAAGTCTAATATACAATTTGTCATTTTGGAAAATTTTTTGGTAACATTCTTCACTGGCAACCACTTTTTAATACATATAAAACTGCACAAAATACTTCATATAAATCTAAACTTCTTAGTTTAGTTCTCTTTTTAGTATTTTCTAAAATTGATTTTATATTTTCAAATTGCTCTTTGCTAAGAACGTGTTTAAAATCTTTTCAATAAAATTGAAATAAAGGCAAGAACAACCATTTGTAAGCTAGTATTTAATTTTTTTTCACAATTTTTTCATAATCTTCTGCATTTTTCTAATCATGCAAAACTTCGTTCTACAACTCATCTTTTTGGTAATACTACAAAAGAATGTAATTCATTACGTTTTATAACTTCAACATTTGCATTTATAATTGTTTTAATTTTAGAACATGTTTAAAATCTTTTCAATAAAATTGAAATAAAGGCAAGAACAACCATTTGTAATCTAGTATTTAATTTTTTTTCACAATTTTTTCATAATCTTCTGCATTTTTCTAATCATGCAAAACTTCGTTCTACAACTCATCTTTTTGGTAATACTACAAAAGAATGTAATTCATTACGTTTTATAACTTCAACATTTGCATTTATAATTGTTTTAATTTTAGAAGCAAATTTTTCACTAGTATAACCAGCATCTACTAGTATTTTTTGAACTGCAGAAAGATTCTCTTTTTCATTTTCAATCATTATTATAGCACTATTACGATCTGTTTTTTCTGCTGTGGTTATGTAAATTGCATGTGTTAAACCTTGAGAATCAACAGCAATATGACGCTTTATTCCTGAAATCTTTTTACCAGCATCATAACCTTTATTTTTAGTAGTATCTGTATTTTTAACACTTTGTGAATCAATTATACAAAAACTAGTTTGTTCTTTTCTACCATTATTGATACGAAATGCCTTGACTAATTTTTTTTAAAACTAATTGTAATACACTAGGTTCTTTATCATTATTTTTACTTCAAGCTTGAAAATAATAATATACAATTTGTCATTTTGGAAAATTTTTTGGTAACATTCTTCACTGGCAACCACTTTTTAATACATATAAAACTGCACAAAATACTTCATATAAATCTAAACTTCTTGGTTTAGTTCTCTTTTTAGTATTTTCTAAAATTGATTTTATATTTTCAAATTGCTCTTTGCTAACATTACTAGGATAATTTTTACACATATATACCTCTTATTTTAAAATATATAATCATTTTATCCTATTCTCTAAAAGATTTTAAACAGGTTCTAAAACTATTGGTACATTAATGGTATTAGTAGAAGATGTTATGAATTGAGATTATTTAGGAAGTGAACCAAAAAATAAAACTAAAATAGAAAATTATAAAGGAAATATAAAATTAACAAAACATGAACAAGATGCATATAAACACATTCAATATTATTTAAGGAATTATAAAAATGAAAGATAAAGCCAATTATGTCAAATTAACAGTAAAACTCAGTAACAGTATTGAAGCAAAATATTACGAAAAAGGTAATAAAGGATTATATTATAGTGTTCGTGGACAATGAAATGGATTAAACTATGTTACTTTAATTTTTAACAATCCAAAACTTTATAACCGATGTATTTTATTAAACAAAAACGATGAAATTATAGTAACTGGTCAAATCTTTAATACTTTAAATATTCCTAAAAATCGTGCATTTTGTTCAATAAATGTTAAATGATTTAAAAAATGAAAAGAGTAAAAAATGATATTATGAAAAATTTTATTAATAGTACCAATATTAATAACAAGCATAACACTAATAATATTTTTAATATTTATTAGTAAAGAATTAAAAAATGAATATAAAGTATTAAAAATATTAAGTGAAATTGCTAATCAAATTAAAAATAAGGAGAAATAATTAATGATAATATTGCCTACTTTGTTTGAAAATAAAGATGAAATTGAAATATTATCACCATTTCCAAAAGCAATTCATACAAGTAATGATATTAGAGCAATTATTTTAAGACAATATCCAAATGTTAAATCAAAACACATAATTGTTTCTGACCCCGAAAGTAATGTTGCATTAATAGTTGGTGATAATGATGTTTATCAAGGTTGAATTAAAGTAACAGTTAAAAAATTAGAAATTAAAGGAGAATAAAATGCCAAATATAGAAAATCAATCAAATTATACTTTAATTAAATTAATTAGAACTGGAATAAGTCCAATTTGTGCAATGATTGGTACAAGTGCTTATTATGGTCAAGTAATTGTAAATCCAGTATTAGGTTCAATTAATAGTTTATTATTTGGTAAAAAATTAGGTTTAGATATTTGAAATTTAAATCAAAGACCAAATACTAAAACTAAATTAATTAATAGTTCTAAAAAAATATTATTAGGTTTAGGAACAATTGGATTAGCAAATTATAGTAAATGAAGTGAAAATAATATTACTCCTATTATTCCAACAACACCAACTCCAATAACTACTACAACTACAACAGAAGGTCCTCCATGATTACTATTAAATAAACAAGAAAATCAGTCATTAATGGATTGAGATACTTATATTAGTTTAAATGCTTATGGTATATCAAATCTTATCAGTGGATTAACTGAATTAATTCCTAATAGATTTGAAACAATAAGAAAGATTTGTAATATGGCTACTGGTGGTTGTTTAATTTCTAGTGGTGTAGCAATGGGTATTAATAATGATTTTAATAATGCTTATGCAGTACCTACCATAATTGCTGGTGTAAGTGAAATAATTTATAATTTACTACCTATTGAAACAAATCATAATCAAGAAATGCAAGAAACTTCATTTACAAATGAAACTACAAGATTAATTAATGATAATAGATTCACAATTAATAGTGAAATATCAAGTCAATATTATGGTAGTGATAATATGAGCGAAGTACCATTAAATAATGATAATGCTTCATTAAATTGAGATTATAATCACATGAGTTTATAAAGGAGATGAATAATTTATGAATAAAGAAAAAATAATTCAATATTATAACAATGAAATAAAAACATATGAAGAACAAATAGAAGCATTAGAAAGAAAACTATCTTTATTAGTAGAAGTTGTAAGTAATTCAAAATCTATGATTGAAAGAATTAATGGTGGTCAATTTGATGAATAATTAAAAATAAAAAAATAAATAATTGAAAGGAAAATATTGATATGAAAGAATTTTTACATGAATTAATAATTATTCGAACAAGTGTTGGAACATTAATTTGCAGAGAAATTATTGTTTTATTAAAAAGATTTATCACAACTCCAAAACATGTTAGAACCTGTTTAAAATCTTTTCAATAAAATTGAAATAAAGGTAAGAACAACCATTTGTAAGCTAGTATTTAATTTTTTTTCACAATTTTTTCATAATCTTCTGCATTTTTCTAATCATGCAAAACTTCGTTCTACAACTCATCTTTTTGGTAATACTACAAAAGAATGTAATTCATTACGTTTTATAACTTCAACATTTGCATTTATAATTGTTTTAATTTTAGAAGCAAATTTTTCACCAGTATAACCAGCATCTACTAGTATTTTTTGAACTGCAGAAAGATTCTCTTTTTCATTTTCAATCATTATTATAGCACTATTACGATCTGTTTTTTCTGCTGTGGTTATGTAAATTGCATGTGGTAAACCTTGAGAATCAACAGCAATATGACGCTTTATTCCTGAAATCTTTTTACCAGCATCATAACCTTTATTTTTAGTAGTATCTGTATTTTTAACACTTTGTGAATCAATTATACAAAAACTAGTTTGTTCTTTTCTACCATTATTGATACGAAATGCCTTGACTAATTTTTTTTAAAACTAATTGTAATACACTAGGTTCTTTATCATTATTTTTACTTCAAGCTTGAAAATAATAATATACAATTTGTCATTTTGGAAAATTTTTTGGTAACATTCTTCACTGGCAACCACTTTTTAATACATATAAAACTGCACAAAATACTTCATATAAATCTAAACTTCTTGGTTTAGTTCTCTTTTTAGTATTTTCTAAAATTGATTTTATATTTTCAAATTGCTCTTTGCTAACATTACTAGGATAATTTTTACACATATATACCTCTTATTTTAAAATATATAATCATTTTATCCTATTCTCTAAAAGATTTTAAACAGGTTCTTAGAGCAAATAACAAAATTATAAAACATCAAAAAAAATTAGCAAAATTAAATGAAAAAATTAATAAAGAAAATAAATAATAAAGGGTGATGTAAATGTTAGAAAATGAAGATAATGTTCAACAAACAACTGAACCTTTAACTGAAAATAATGCTTCTTCACAAGAAATAGAAAATAAAGTTAATGAAGCAGAAAATAAGTTAAATAAACTTAATCAAGAAATTAAAGAAAAAGAAATAATTAATATATTTAAAAAATATCAAGTTAAAACTGAATTTTATGATTTTTTAAAATTTAAAACAAATAATCTAGAAAATTCAAAAATTGAAGAAACTATTAAAAAAATGATTAGTGGTTGCCACTTGCCACTTAGCCCTTTTTACTAGACCATTAATTTAAAAAACCTGAATGTATTCTAAAAACAATTGTGTTATATAATTAACACTAATTTTAACCTGAAAGGATTTTTATTAATGGATAAAATTAAACAAATAGCATTAGTAATTAACAAATTAAATATCAAAGAAAAAATTAAAATTATTGATGATTGTAAAAATCAATATTCAATTAGAAACCTATGTCAATATCTTCAATTAAACAGATCAACATATTACTTTTTAAAAAATAAACAAAAACCTATTAAAAAAGAAGAAAATCATATTATTAAATGCAATCATAAATATCAAAAAATATGCCAACTTTTAATCGAATTTCATTCTACAAGAAAAGGCAGAATTTATGGATATTTAAGAATTTTTTCAGCTTTTAAAGAGTGATTAAAACAAGAAAAAAATATCATTTTAAATATAGAATTATCAATAAAACAAATGCGAAAAATTATGAAAGAACACAATATTCAAGGATTAAAACAAACTAAAAATAACTATCCTAAAAACAAAAAAAATCCAAATAAGTGAATACCTACAATGGATAAAGTAAACAAAGATTATAAAAGTACAACCTCTTCAAATCAAATTTGATCAATGGACACTAAACAAATAAATACTAAAGAAGGATGATTATATCTTTTTGTAATTATTGATTTTTATTCAAATAATGTTGTTAGTTATAATATTGCTCCTAATAAATCATATCAGGATTTAATTCTTCCTGCTCTTGAAAAAATCAACAAACAATTTTCTTGAAATCAAATAAAAAATGTTATTTTACATTCAGATAACGCCAACGAATTTTATTGTCAAGATATCACAAAATGAGCAGAGGATAAACAAATAATTTTAAGCAAAAAACAACCTTATGATATTGGTGGTAATGTATTATCTGAAAACTGATTTTCTCATTTATCTCAAGAATGACTACCTAAAGGATCAAATCAATATTTATCCATCAATGAAGCTATAAATGATGTAAATCAATATGTTATGTTTTATAATTATGAAAGAATACATTCTAAATTTCTAAAACCACCAATTTTACAAATTAAAATTTAGAATTTTATATCAAAAATGGTCCAGTAATTAAGGGCCAACCACCAATTATAGTTTTACTCCTAATCGTGAAACAGTATTACGAGATTTAGGTTATGTTGCTGAAAGACAATATAAGAATAATTTTCAAAAACTAGAAACACAAAAGTTAAAAGAACACTTATTATTACAAAATACATTAATAAAATTAAGTCCACAATTAACTCCTAAATTTAAGATTAAAGATATCGAAAAAGCAAATAACTTTTTAAAAAAATTTAATACTGATTTAAAAGAAGTATTAAAAATGAATCAACATGATTGATTAAATTTAGTTCATACAATACATACAGAAAATAGATATGGAAAAACTTTAATTTTAGATTTACAAAAAATTCGTGCTAATGCTATTAAATTTAATTTTAAAAATAATGTTATTCATCAACTTGTTTTAAAAGCAAATCAAACTTTTAAATATTTTGATATTAGATTTTATTTAAAAAAAGGTTTAAATAAATTTTGAAAAGATACACCATATTTTGAAAAAATACGAGAAAGTATATATAAATTACAAGAAAAATTTGAAAAGTTAGAAAAACAAGCATTTGAAAAAATTCAGAAATTAAAAGAAAAAGCAACTGATTTATTTACTAGTGCAGAAAAAAGAGCAATTAAACATGCACAATTAATTCCATTAAATTCACCAGTATTTATGGGTTGTAAAATTCAACCTTTGTCATTAGATAAATGTGCAATTACTATTTATCATCGTAATCCTAAATATAAACCAATTACAGTTGTTGATAGTATTCTTAAATCAAAAACTTTTGTTACACAAATACATCCATTTCATTGATATCGTTGATATAGTGGTTGATACATTGGTTATGGTGTTAATCGTAATAAATGATTAAAAGCAATAGCATTTGCTTCACCAGTGGTGCAACAAGTAATTAGAGATAGTTTTAAAGTATATAGAGAAATATTTAGAACTATTAGAACTTATCATAAAGTAGTAAATGTTATTAATAATCCTATTGAAAATATTAACAAATCATTTAAAAATGTTGGTTTAAAATTTTCAGTAAACACTTTATTTGGTACTGGATTATTACATCATTTAGAAAAATTTGCATATAGTCAAGTTGTAGAAAAGGGTAAGAAAAAGTTGCAAAAAGAAATTATCCATATTTCACATAGAAAAACTAAAACAAAAACTAAGCATTATAAAAAAGCATTTTTTAAGGAATGATAAATTATGATTAATAAACTTTGAACTGATGTCAGTCTTGAAAATTATAATAACTGATATCCATTAACTGGAAAAATTACAGAAACCCCACAGCAATATATACAAACATGATCTAATGTTAATGATTGATTTAAAACTTTTGCTATTCGTGCTCAAAATGATATTAATGCTTATCTTGATTTTATTTTATCTAAATTTCCTTTCGATAGTTTTAAAGATGAATTAATTAAAGAAACATTAAGAGATATGGTTTATGTTATGGTTGAACATTGAGTATTTAATCGTACACCAATTGAATTTAATGTTGATGCTACTATTCAATTTAATAATGGTACTCAATTTAGTGCAAATAGTACTCCTACAATTAATGTTTGAGATTTAGCACCTAGTAGAATGAAAATATGAGCAAGATTAACAGAATTAAAACAAATATTTTCAAGTTATAATGATGATGAAATAGATGTTGAAAAAATTGACTTAAAAGCATTTTATACTAGAAATCAAGTTGATGAATTAATTGAACAACAAAAAGAATTTACATTATTAAAACAAATTAAATTATATGATGATTTAGTTGATGATAATGAAAATGAAATATATAGAGGTCCTGTTAGTAAATTTATTAATAAAGGTTATGTTGCAACAGATTATGATAAAGAAACTGAAACAATGATTTTAGATTGACCTGATGAAATTGGAACATTACCACCAGAAGCATTACAAAATAATCCACAAATTGGTGATTATACACATGCACCAACTTGTGATTTTTCTGCTAAACAACAAAAAAGAATTACTACAAATGAAAATGAAATTACCAAATTAAATACTGAATTAATTAAAACAAACGAAAATATTAATGATGTTAAAAATAATTGATTTAATATTGAAACTAGTCCTTTATGAAAAAAAATGAATTCTTTTATCCCTAGTAGTCAATTTGGTAAAACATATTTAGCAATATGAGGTTACATTTATCAATCTTCTAGTGATCCTACTGATAATTATATATATGGCAATAAAAAAACTATATTTAATCTACGTGGTGAAATTCAAAGAACAACACAAAAAACTATTAAATTAGATGAGTTAAATGTAAATGATAATGTAAAAATACAATTATTATTTACTAAGGAAGGAAATGATATTACTGTTGTCTCTAATAATGATAATTACACATCTGCTTCTATTCTTTTATATCAATATATTGGAAAAGGAACACCAACTGAATTTATAGCAGAAGAAGGTACTGAACGTGATTATTATACAAAAATAGAAACTAATAATTTATTAGATAAAAAACAAAATAAATTAATTGCTGGTGAAAATATTAAGATTGATGAAAAAACTAATACTATTAGTGCTACTGGTGGTAAAGTAGATTTATCTGATTATTATAAAAAAGAAGAAATAGATAAAAAATTAGAAGATAAAATGGATAAAGAACAATTTCAATATGCTTTTGCTATCAATACTATTGGTACTGAAATTCCTAATTTAGAAACTACTAATAAAACAGTTGTTGGTGCTATTAATGAAAATAAATCAAATATTGATAAAAAACAAGATAAAGAAAATTGAAAAATAATAGGTAAAAGTCTTGATAATCGTACATGAGAAGATTTTGCTCTTAGTTTTAATAAATATTATAGAGTATTTATAACATGAGATAAACCACCTTTTAATCAAACAAGTGTAAAACTAAAAATAGAATTTAAATCTAGTTCTACTCATATAGGTGGAGATTATATGCTTGTTAAAGGTAAAATTGATAATGAAGAAGCTTCATTAATTATTAAATTAGGAACTGTTGGAGGTAAAAGTCAATTAATTATTATTGGAGGAAATAAACAATATGGAAATATATTTTCATTAGAAGAATTACAAGATACTATTAAAGTAGATATTACACCAAAATTAAAAATTAATTCAAGAAGTTTAGAAACTAATGAAATAGAAGAAAATATTTGAGATATTGAATTAAAAGATATTCCTCCAACACCAAGTCCAAGTGGTTCAAATTGAAAAGAAGTAGGAACAAGAGAAAAAAATAAATGAGATAATTGACAAATTACTTATGATTTTCAAGAGAATAAACATTATAGAGTTTATTATTCTTGAAGTATATATAATCCAGTTTATACTATTCAAGAATTTATTATAACTGATAAAAAAATTGCTGGTGTACAAATACAAACCTTTAATGATAGTGCTAATATAGTAATTTTATCAGTTCAACATGCAAAATGGATTACTATTTATACTGGAAAAGGTAATTTAAAAGGTAATGTATGAAAATTAGAAGAATTACAGGAATAATATTATGTTTTTTAAAATTATAAAAATTATTTTAGGTTTAATAGGAGTTTTATTATCTTCTGCAACAGCGGGTTTAATTATATTTATTATTGTAAAAATCATATTAAAAATTAATCAAATATTTTAAAAAGGTGGTGAATATTATGTTAGGTAGATTTTTTAGAAAAGATAAAAGTAATATTAGTGATAATCAAAATGAAAAATTAAATTTTTTAACTAATAAAAATAAAAGTACACATGCTTCAATTTTAAATTATTTTGGTTTTAATGATTTTAATCATGAAACTTATTTCACTGATTTTGTAGCAGAAAATAATGCTAATTTATATAATGCTCCATTAGATATTAATAATGAAACTATTAAAAAATATTTAATTCAAGAAGAATTTTATAGAAAAAATTGAAACTCTATTTTTAAATTAAGTAAATTAGGAATTAGTGGTTATTTAATTTATATTGCTAATGATGACTTATATTTTCAAGTAGTAGATATACAACAAAGAGTTTATGATATTACTGGTAAATTAATTCAATGCACTATTTTTTATGATAGTTATGAACAAAATGCACAAATGGTAAGATTATTTGAAATTTATACATTAAATAATGAACAAGTAACAATTAATCGTGCAATTTATAGTATTAGTGATAATAAAAAACAATTTCCATTAGATTTTAAATCATTCATTAATAACCCTAATTTAGCACAAGAACAAACACTAAATATTAACTATATACCAATAGCAATTATGAGAAATAAAGCAAATGAGCTAGCAGATTGTAATAAAGTAATGGATAAAATTAAAGCATTAGATGTTATTTATGAACAAATTGTTTTAGATACCATTTTAAATTCACCTAAATTTATATTTAGTCAAACTTATGGTAATGTTCAATCAACATTAGAAGAAGCAGTAAGAACATTAGTTACTAAAAATTACATATTTAAAAGTGGTGGAGATAATAATGAACAAAACGAAAATATCAATAGACTTGGTGCAAAACTAAGGTAATTCAAAATTATATATTCCTGCTATTAAATTAAATCTTAATGCAAATCTTCGTATTTTATTGCGATATTTTAAAGTTAAAATTTTAAAACGTTTTAGTTTAGCAAATACGTGTTCAATTTTAATTCTAATTTTGCTTAAAGTTTTATTGTATTCTTTTTGAATTGGTATTAATTTATTGTATTTACTTTTTTTAAATGGCAAAAATGTATTTTTATGAATATTTTGTATTCCTTGATAACCTGAATCAACAAAAACTTGTTTTTCTGGATGAATAAAAGTTTTAGATTTTAAAAGTAATTTAAAATCATGAATGCTTCCAAAACAAAAAGCGGTTGAAATAATTTTTCCATTTAAAATATCAATAATTATTTGCGATTTAAGAGTATGATGTTTGTTTTTACCCGAAAAAAGTAATTTTAGTTTTTTTTAATTCTTTCAATTGGAGTTTCAGTAGCATCAATAGCTAGTAAAGTATTATTGATTCCTTTATTTTTGATTAAATCTTTTTTGCCAGATAAATTAAAAATTCCACTTTTTATTAAAGTATTTTCAATTCAAAAAATATTACGAATGCAGCTAGTATGACTAATATTATATCTTTTTGCAATAACTCTATAACTACTATACTCTTTTCAGTATTCTAATGTCATTAATAAACGATTTTCTATTGATAATTTATTAGGTTTACCACCAACTGCTTTTTTAATTGCTTCAGCTTTTTTTAAAATTTCAACCATTTTTTGAAATGTTTGTAGTTTTATTCCCACTAAACTATAAAATTCTTGTTCATCTTTGTATTTTTTTAACATAATAATTATCACCTTTGATATTAATAATAACCGTTAAATTATTAAAATTAAAGGTTTTGCACCAAGTCTAATATGACAAATAGTAATTTTAAAGGTAAAAATTTAACTGATATATATGATTGAAATGTTAATGAAATATTTAAACGTTGTGGTATTCATATACCAAGTCAAAAGAAATCAGCACAACAATCAGTTCCCGAAAGTACAGCAGTAAATATTTCAACTATTAATTATATTGAACAAAAATTATGACAATTTAATATTGATATTCTTAAATTTATTCAAATATTAGTGAGAATTGATAAAGATTTATTAAATAGTAAAACATTTAATATTAATGATGAACAAGAAATTAATAATTTAACTGTTAAATTAAAATTATTTAATCCCGAAAATAACCAATTAATAGGAGAGAACAATGGAAAACAACAACAAACCACAAACGAAGTTTCCACAGAAACAGAAGCAAACTAAACTTAATCAAGCAGAACTAGAAAATGATTATTTAATTGATAATATTCCTTATGATTTTACTAATATGATGAGTGCTACTAGTGACCCAGATATTAATAGAGCATATGATGAATTTAAAAAAAGAACAATTTATATTTATGAAATTGAACGTTTATTTAAAAATAATGAAAATAATAGTTTAAAATTTTCAGCAAATACTATTAAGATTGGTTTTATTGATATTGATAAAGTATTAAAAACTACTGCTGTTGAAACATCAGACTTTACTATGCAATTAAATCAAAGAGCAAGTACTAATATTAATGATAATACAATTGAATATAGTATGACTGATATTAAAAATTTAATATTTCAAGAAATAAATTTATTAAATCAATTTAAGTTATATGCTGTATCTATTAATGAACCATTAAATGAAAATAATATTGATAATTTATATATCATTAATAACTATTCACAACCTTATCAAAATCCAAAAACAAGAAGTACTAAAAGTATTACTATTATTAAAATTAAAGATTTTAAAACAAGAGATGGTTATCCAATTATTATTAAATTACAAAAACCATTAGATAAAGATACCAAAGTTATTAGTTTAAAAATTAAAGCCCCTAGAAGCATGATTTTCGGCAATATAAAGGTACTTGGTGAAGTTGATAATATGGAAGTATACCCTAAATTATTTGTTAAAGATAAAATAGCATTTCCCTTATTATCAATGCCTATTGAAACCCAACCAAAAGTTAGAATATTACAACAATGATTTAGTGAACAAATATTACCTTGAAATTTAGCAAAACAATTTATAGGACAAGAAAAATCAGTTTTAGATTTAATTAAAATTAGTAGTGGTAATATAACAAGAAGAGAAGTTATTAAAAACGCAAGAGTTACACATGCTTGATTAGGATATGAGTTTAGTAATGTTTTAGGTGGTAAATGACCATTAAAAAGTCAAAAAGAATTAAAGGATAAAGAAGTTTGAGATTTTGTAGGTGAAAGTCAATTTTATCAATATGTTGCAACTAATAATAAATTTGATGATATTGAAATAGAAATTAAAGATGCACCAACTAATGATAGTTTACAAAAAGTATTATTAGATATGTTAACTTATACATATACTTATAATAGAAACTTTGATGGTGCATTATTGGATTCAACTAAATCTCCAAATGATTTAGATATAATGCGAGCAAAATTTGAAGGACAAAAACCAGAAGATGTTATAACTAATTTATTTAAACAATGAAAATTAGATTATCCAAATTATATAAGTTTAGAACAAATAAAAATATTTAAACAAATAGTTATTATGTTATCTAGTAATATTTATTCAACAATGTCTATAAATAAAGGAGTGAATGATGATTATAAACTTTTATTACCTTACTACTTCGAATTAAAATCAAATCCTATACATTCTACATCTGAAAAAGTTTGAGAATTTAAAGATGCAAAAGTAGTATTAAAATCTGAATATTTTGATTTTACAGATGTTAATAACATTAAATTAAAAAATAATGATATTAGTCAAAACGAATTGTTCAAATTAGATGATAACCAGTTTAATTGATTATCTATTACAAATGAATTGGAAAGCAACAATATTCCTTCATTAATTCCCACTGATTGAACATTAGGTAATGGTGAATATGGAAAATACTTTACAAGAATAATTGTTAGTACTAATAAAATGGAAAATGCTTTAAATTTATATGGTTCAAATAAATCACAATTATTTTCTAAATTAGAATTTTATAAAGAAATATCACAAATTGATAATAATGGTGAATTTGAATTACAAATTGAAAATCCGATTAATAATTTAAATCGGATTGAAATTAGTGGAATATTTGGTGCTGGAAATTATGATTTAATTTTAATAACCAATAAACAAGAAATTAATTTAACTAATATTGGTTTATTTGATAAATATAATGAAAATATTGCTTATATAAATTTAGAAATTTAATTATCAAAATATCCAACAGGATATGTTCCATCTCATTTTATATCTTTATCTTTATTAGGTTTAATTGCAAAATATAAATCTATTTTATAATGGTCTCCTCTTTGGCTTTGTCAAATAGAAGCCCCCCCCAGTGCGCATTATAATGATGGTCTAAAAAATAAGTTAAATCATTTGTTTTATTATGTGCTAGTGAACCAATTATTAAACCTGTTACTCCACTTATTGCACCAGTTAGTGCTAATGCTAATGTTATTTTACTTAAATTTGTTTTTATTCATGCTTTCATATTAAATTTCTCCTTTTTTCCTTGATTTTACTTATAAAGTATACTATTTTTGATTATTTTTACAAGTATGCTTTTAAATGCAAAATAACGCCTAAATTAAAGGCGTTTATTTTATGAGACCTATACTATTAATTATATTGAAATTGTTTATTATATAGCAAATGTGAAGATACTTTTTTTCACAGTAGCATTATTTTTACCCCTAATTACATTTTTATATGGATACAGTGCATAAAACAAAGCATCGTAAGGGTCTTGATACATATTCTTGTCTGGAATATTAGTTTTTGTTTCATCATAACGTAATTCTTCTAAACATTGAGTAGTTTTTGGTAAATCATCTTTATTAGCATAAAAATTTCCATAACTCATAATATTTCTCATTCAAACTACTCTATTAGTTAATCCGGCTTCTTGATTTAAATTTGAAGCATGTTTAATAGCAGTTTGTGTTATTAAAATAGTATTATGTTCATCAATTAATTTTTGATTTAATCAATCCATTGCTGTTCTTGCTTTATCATCATAAAGATAAATTGCTTGTTCAAAATTTTCAAAATTATCCATTAATCCTAAAATTTCATTAACATAAGCATTAATTTTTTCATTTTCATTAATAAAATCATTTGGAGTAACTACTAATTCACAAATAATATAAGTATCATAATAACCAGTATTATTATATTCTTTAAAACCAACTACCATAAATACAGTATGGTCTTTTGGTCCCGTAGCTCAATCAATACCAACACTATAAAAATCAAATTTATACATTTCTTTTTCTTGATTATAAAATTGTTTTAAATCATATGATTGTCAATATTTTACTGTTTTTTGAAATGGGAAAATTGTTGCATCGCTATCTAAAAATTCAAAAGCATAATAAACAGTATTATATTCATCTGGATTACTTTTTTCCATTTGTAATAATGTTCTTTGTTGAATGTCAGGTAATTTATTTCAAAATGGTTGAATAGTAAATCTTAAAACAAATAAACCTAAACCACTAAACATATCTTTATTTTCATAATAAACTTTACCAACTTTTTTAAGATTTTTCATGAGTTCATCATTTAATGGTAAAAATGGTGTACAGTATTTTAAATAAAATGGATGATATTTATCATAAGGATTACATGTAAAAGTAATGAAAAAACTTTTATAAAAATAACGAGTAATCAATTTTCCAAAAGTAGGACTATATATATTATTATCAATAAAAGTTCAACTTCATTCTTTAATAGGTTCTTTGGATACTTTAATACGATTACTTCTAAACATAGAGTTTTGTAAACGTTCATATCGATATGTTAATTGCTTTTCTGTTAACGTTTCTTTTTCTTCTGCCATGATTATTTCATCTGTTCTTGAACCTAAAAAACTTGACCCACCCGCTTCTTTTCCAAAAATTTTATTACCATTAGCATAACCAATAAAGTCAATTTGTTGATTATTAGGAAAAATAATACAACCACCATCCTTAGTAATTTTTCATTTAATTCCATGTGGATTATTAGGTAGTAAATTAATATTATATGTATCTAATAAAACTTGACAAACATTCATTAAAGCACCAATTGTAGTTTCACTATGAGTATTTTCATATCTTCTTACTTCTTGAACACTACTATCACTAAAATTACAACATATAAATAAATCAAATGCTAAGCAATTTCAAGTTTTTCTTGTTCCACGTGCTGTTGGTATAAAACGATAAAAACAATTAGTAGTAAAATATTCGGCTCATTCATCACCAACAAATTTTTTAAAAATATCTCAACTAAAATCATAATTATTATCACTAAAATTAAGATTATATTTTTTATTTAATTGTGCATAACTAGTGATAAAAGCCATATTTACTCCTTATTAACATATATAAGTTAAAATTAAATTATTTAAAAGAAAGGAACATTAAAAATGTTAACACTACCATTCCCTAATCATTTTGATTGAGACAAACACTATTTTAATCAAGATGAATTAAATTTACAACAAACAGAAGAATTATTTAAAAAAATAGATGATTATTTATGAAATACATGTAATAAATCTTTATATAAATCATATAGATTTAGAAAAAGAAAATTAAAAACAAAAAAAGGTTTATTAAATTATAAACGACGTATTTGTACATATTATAACCCAAAAACACAAAAAAAGGAATTTGTTTCATTATTAGATATATATCTTGGTGTTAAAAAGTATAGTAAATTAGCACCAGATGTTATTAAACAAATTTTAAAATATTTTGCTGATGGTAAAAAATACCGTGATGTTTGTGATACTTTTATTGAAGATTTAATAGGTACTAGTACAGTTTGTAGAAGATATCAAAAATTTGAATTACCAAAAGCAAATATTCCCAAAATACCATTACAACCAAATCAAAATTTATATGTAAATATTGATGATGGTCATCGAAAATTTAAGTTTAATGAAAAACACAATACTAAAAATTGTAAAAAATGTTCGATGAGATTAATAGTAATGTGTACTGGTAAAAAGAAAAATGGAAAATTAATTAATAAAAGAGCTGTATGTAAAATAAGAGTTTCAAAAACAGAAATTGGTGCTGAAAAAACCGCAAAATTAATAGAAAAATATGGTAATTTATTTTTTGAAAACTTTTACCAAGCAAATTTAATAGTTTGTGGAGACAGTGCAAAATGAATTAGAAAAACTGCTACAATTTTAAATGCCAAATTTATTTTAGATAAATTTCATGCTTTTCATGTTTTATTTCTTGGTATCATGGCTGGAAGAAGAAAAAATCAAATTGCTAAATTACACTATCAAAATGCAATAAATTTATTTGCCAAAGGTGAATATTATGAATTAATTGATTTTTTACAATCATTAACTTTACAATATAAAAAATTAAAAGTTGGTTATTTTATTAATGCAAAAGATGGTGTATTAAACCAAGCATTAGTTGAAAACATTGGTTGCTTTACTGAAACTAATATTAAACAAATTTTAAAGCATATGATTGGTGATAGAACTTATAACATTGATATGTATACAAAAATGGTTAATTTTAAATGCTATCAAATAAACACAGCAGTATAATTATTATAAAATAAAAATCCCTAATTAAGGGATTTGCCTAAGAGACCACGTACTTTACATACGCTTAGTAATCATAACGGTATACGGTTTATCTTAAAGGACTTTATTACATTATAACATATTAAAAACTTATTAAAGTAAACTTTAATAAGAATTTTTGACTTATAAAAGTAAGTATTATTATTGACTAATATTTTTCAAGTGTTAAGATTAACATACAATTGCATATTGAAGTCAAAATTATTCTCGTCTAACTTTATAATTTTAAGACAAATTTGAATATTATTGACAACATCGGTACGCTCCCAATTTTTTTTAAAACTAATTGTAATACACTAGGTTCTTTATCATTATTTTTACTTCAAGCTTGAAAATAATAATATACAATTTGTCATTTTGGAAAATTTTTTGGTAACATTCTTCACTGGCAACCACTTTTTAATACATATAAAACTGCACAAAATACTTCATATAAATCTAAACTTCTTGGTTTAGTTCTCTTTTTAGTATTTTCTAAAATTGATTTTATATTTTCAAATTGCTCTTTGCTAACATTACTAGGATAATTTTTACACATATATACCTCTTATTTTAAAATATATAATCATTTTATCCTATTCTCTAAAAGATTTTAAACAGGTTCTAAAACCACCAATTTTACAAATTAAAATTTAGAATTTTATATCAAAAATGGTCCAGTAATTAAGGGCCAACCACCCCTTTATTTCAATTTTATTGAAAAGATTTTAAACAGGTTCTTAAAATTTTAACTTTAAAATATCGCAATAAAATACGAAGATTTGCATTAAGATTTAATTTAATAGCAGAAATATATAATTTTGAATTACCTTAGTTTTGCACCAAGTCTATTGAAATATTTAATAATATTGATATTTAATAATTCAATTTTGGTTAAAACTTTAAATAATTGTAAAATACACAAAATTTGATAACATGTAGTTGTTATCCAATATATAAGTTTTAACCCATTACTTTTATACCAAAGTAAATGGGTTTTAATGTTTAAAAGGAGATATTAAAATGGCAACAATAGATAAGACTAAATCACAAACATATAATTTTCTATCAAAAAATAAATCCATAGAAGAAATTAAAAAACAAACAAACATTGAAGTTTTAGAAAAAAGTAGACATGGTGGTTCAGCATTTAAAATAATTGAAAAAGATGATGCTAATAATCAGCTAGTTAATAATGACCTATCAGAAATAAATCAAGAAAATTTAGAACCAATTGCAACTAGTTTAACAAATAACGAAAAAGAGCAAGAAACAAATAATGATATATGAACAAAATTAACTAATTACTTAAATTTACCAAAACCAAATGCAGAAGAACTAATACAAGTTCAAAGAAAAATTCAAGAACTAAAAAAGGAAATTCAACAACTTAAAAAAGAAAATGAAGAATTAAAACTAAAGCAAGGCAATGTAAATTTTGCTAAATTTAAATATAATGCCATAACAATTTATGATGAAAAGCAAAGAAAAGATACAGGGATTGAAAAAATTCACGAAGAAATTTTACCTATTAATAATGAACTATATTTTATTACAACTTTTGTTAATGCAAATAAATCTATAACTGAAGAAATATTAACTTTTCATAATATTAATGATGATAGTTTAAAAATAATAAAACAAACCAAATACTACAAAAATATAAATGAATATAAAAGTAATATTTTTTTAATTGATGAACAAAATCAAAATTTAAAAAAAATAACAGCAAAAGATTTTTTAAAACAACAACAAGATTTTAAACTAAAACCAAATAAAAAAGAATGAAAAACATGAGGTATTATTATTGGAATTACTTTATTTTTTGCAGTTGTAGTTCCTATTTGTACTTTTGTTATTCCTGCACTTATACCTGCAACAGCAACAGCATTACTACTTGAAACAAAAGTTATAATTGCCGTTTCTTTTGCTGTTGCAGGTATTGTCTTTAAAGAAATTTCGTCACTATATGAAAATGCTACACAAAAAGTTAAATCATGATTTAGAAATAAATATTTTAAAAGTACAAACCAAAAAGTTAAAGAAAAAAAAGAGCGTGAAGCAATAATTAAAAATCTTACTAGTGATAAAAAAGAAATAAAATTAGAAACAAAATATAAGATTTTAAAACAAGAACTAGATAACAGAAAAGAAAAAAATACCAACGAACTAAGTAACAACATAATAAATCATAATTTAAACAATATTTCTGAAAATTTAGATATTAAATCAGAAAATAATCAAAATTTTGATTCATCTATACGAAATACAGTAAACCAACAAGAACAACTACTAGCAACAACTTCAAATCATAACTGAAATAAAGTAAAATGCTTATTAACATAATTAATAAAGTTTTAATCATTATTTTTTCAAAATAGTTATTTTTTTATTATTTTTTACACATTTTTAGTTTTAAAAATATATAATTTTTTGTGAGTATTTTAAGGATAGAAAAAAATATTTAAAAATAATATAAAGAAAGGAAAAATAATTATGCCATGAGAACCATATGACAAATGAAGTCAAGCGGAAAAAGATTCATGAAAAAAAAGAGCTGAAGAAACAAACAAAGCATGAGGAGAAAGTAAGGAAAAAGAAAGAAGAGAAATAGTTGCTAATGCTCTTGGATTTGAAAAAGAAGACACTATAAAAAAAGAACAAGAACAGTTGAAAGAAGTATGAACAGAAAAACAAAAAGTTGGTAATTCTTTGGGATTCAAAGAAATTAAAAAAATAAATAATAAAGCTTCAACAAGTAAAGGTCAAAGTTCTAGTAGTAAATCACAAAAAATGTAAATCTTAAATACTTTAAAACTGCACAATTGTGCAGTTTATTTAGCAATTTTATTTGTATAATTTTAATGAAAATATTTAACTTAAATAAGTTTTAAATATAAAATAAAAGTGTTATAATTAAATTGTTATTATTTTTTATAGAACAAAATAATTATAAAAAATGAATATAAAATTAAATTTTAATCATATACACCTCTTACTTTTAAAGTATATAATGATTTTACTTTATTTTCTAAGAACCTGTTTAAAATCTTTTAGAGAATAGGATAAAATGATTATATATTTTAAAATAAGAGGTATATATGTGTAAAAATTATCCTAGTAATGTTAGCAAAGAGCAATTTGAAAATATAAAATCAATTTTAGAAAATAGCAAAAAGAAAACAAAACCAAGAAGTTTAGATTTATATGAAGTATTTTGTGCAGTTTTATATGTATTAAAAAGTGGTTGCCAGTGAAGAATGTTACCAAAAAATTTTCCAAAATGACAAATTGTATATTATTATTTTCAAGCTTGAAGTAAAAATAATGATAAAGAACCTAGTGTATTACAATTAGTTTTAAAAAAAATTAGTCAAGGCATTTCGTATCAATAATGGTAGAAAAGAACAAACTAGTTTTTGTATAATTGATTCACAAAGTGTTAAAAATACAGATACTACTAAAAATAAAGGTTATGATGCTGGTAAAAAGATTTCACGAATAAAGCGTCATATTGCTGTTGATTCTCAAGGTTTACCACATGCAATTTACATAACCACAGCAGAAAAAACAGATCGTAATAGTGCTATAATAATGATTGAAAATGAAAAAGAGAATCTTTCTGCAGTTCAAAAAATACTAGTAGATGCTGGTTATACTAGTGAAAAATTTGCTTCTAAAATTAAAACAATTATAAATGCAAATGTTGAAGTTATAAAACGTAATGAATTACATTCTTTTGTAGTATTACCAAAAAGATGAGTTGTAGAACGAAGTTTTGCATGATTAGAAAAATGCAGAAGATTATGAAAAAATTGTGAAAAAAAGAGGCTTTTATGTAATCTGTGTATCTTTGTTTTACAAAGTACTAGTTTAGATTAATTCTATCTTCAAATTTTATCATAAAATGAGCAATTGCTGTATTTCAATTTTGAATGGGCATTGTTCATTTTTTTGTTATATTTTCAATTGCTAAGTAAAATATTTTGAAAACTGCCATATCATTTGGAAAAACTTTTTTATTTCTGATGACTTTTCGTAATTGACTATTTACAGATTCAATAGCATTTGTAGTATAAATCACTCTTTTGATTTCTACTGGATAACTAATAAAAACCATTAAATTATCTCAATTTTTATATCAAGATTTAGCAATTTGAGGATATTGTTTATTTCATTTACTTTCAAAGGATTCTAAAGCCTGCATTGCTTGTTCTTCACTACATGCAGTATAAATTGGTTTTAAATCTGCAACTAGAGATTTTCTATGCTTATATGAGACATATTTCAAACTATTTCTAATTTGATGAACTATGCATAATTGATGTTCTGTTTTAAGATAAACTGATTGTATTGCTTCTGACATGCCTGTTAAATTATCACTGCAGGCAATAAGAATATCATTTAAGCCACGATTTTTCATTTCTGTGAAATTTGCTAATCAAAATTTAGCACCTTCATTTTCACTAATTCATAATCCTAAAACATCTTTTTTACCTTCTAAATCAACTCCTAAAGCTATATAAACTGATTTATTAATAATCCTTTTATCTTGTCGTACTTTCACTACTATGCAATCAAAATAAACAATCGGATAGACACTTTCTAATGGTCGATTTTGCCATGCTTTTACATCATCAATAATATCATCAGTAATTTGGCTAATAACACTTTCACTAATATCAGCACCATGATATAACTCTTGCAACTGCATTCTAATGTCAGATAATGTCATACCTTTTGCATATAAAGAAAGAACTTGTTGATCAAAACCATCAAATCTTCTTTGTCTTTTTGCAACTATTACAGGATTAAAATTACTATTGCGATCTCGTGGTACATCAATCTCAATTTTACCTTGTTGAGTTATTAATTTTTTTGAACTTATACCATTACGAGCATTGTCACTATTACTATGTTGATTCTTATCATATCCTAAATAATTTTGCATCTCAGAATTCAACATTTTTTCTACTAATCTTTTTGTTAATTCTTTATACAATCCTTTCTCTTTAAAAACTGTTGTTAAATCTTCAGTATTTTCTAATAATAAATCTACTGCTTTTGATATTGGATCATTATTATTAATATTTTGCTTTTTAGCCATCTGTAACTCACTCTTTCTAGTCATTTAATTATATTTACTAGAATTAATTAAACATAGTTATTTTTGTAAGTTACACAGATTACTAAACATTACCGAAAAAAAATTAAATACTAGCTTACAAATGGTTGTTCTTGCCTTTATTTCAATTTTATTGAAAAGATTTTAAACAGGTTCTAACCCTTTTATTTTATATTTTAACACTTATTTATTTAATATATATTTTTAAACAGATTTTTACAACTTGCTGTTTTGTCTTTAAATAAAGGTCATATATGACCTTTATTTAATTATTTATGCTCGGTTTCGTTTTTATTTTCAAATTCTGATTTTGCAACTGGTTTATTTTTATTTTCACATGAACCAGTTTTACATTTTCTATTTTTAAATTTTTCTTTTAATTTATTAAACATTTGTTTTTACCTCAGTTTCTTTTTGAATAATTGCTTTAATGGGACTTTCCTGTAATCTGTGTTTCTTTGCTAATTTACAACTGAATTTTTTCCAAAAACACAGTTTTTAGGAAAATCCCGATTTAATTGTTTGTTTGTAAATAGATTTTGGTTGAAATTTTGGTGAGTAATATTCACTCATTTGTAAAGTTTGACCAGTTCTAGGATTTCTTACTATTCTTGCGTTCTTTTTAACAATCATGAACTTTCCAAGATTTGAAATATCAACAAATTCCCCAGTTGAATTTTTAGTGATGATGATTTCTGAAAGTTTATCAATGCAGTTTTCAACATCTTTTTGATTTAGATTAATTTCATTACTTATTCCTTTTACTAATTATTTTTTATTCATACTATCCCTCCAAAAATTTTAATTTTTAATTATTTTTATTCTTCGGAACTTTCCTCTAATCTGTGTTTCTTTGCTAATTTACAAATGAATTTTTTCTAAAAACACAGTTTTTAGGAAAATCCCTATTCTTTTTTAAGAATTTCACGGTTAGGATTTTGTTCAGCTATTATTTGTTTATAAATTGTATCACGATATTTTACACAACCATCAATAACATTTTCTAAAGGATTTTGAGCAATACGTACTTCAAAGATATCTCCTTCATATTTTTGACGAACTGGTTTTGTACCAGATTTATTAGATTTAATTTCAATGAAATATTCTTTAGATAATTCTTCCATAATAAATTCATCTATTTTTTTAATATAAGCTCCACCACCACAAATTGTGATTCCCTTACCTTTTTTCTTTAAGTCACTAACACTTCCAGCAGCTTTGTCTCCGACAGTTCTTAACACTGTTCTAATTGTAGGAATAACATGCTCTCTAAATTGAACTTGCATAACACTTTCACGAATTTCTTCGGGTGTAATTTCAATAGTTTTAGAAATTGACATTGTTTCTCCGGGTTGAGAGTCCAATCTAGGTAATGAAATCCCCGAAATAGTATACGGTTTTTCATTTTGATATTTCATAAGTGAACCAATTTTTTTAAGAACATCTTCAGCTTCTTTTGTTCCAATTTTTATAGCATGTTTTTTAGCAATGTATTCTTGAATTTTTTGTGTTAAAAAATCTCCAGCACAATGTGTTGTATATGAATATAAAATTGAATCATTATTAATGACAGCAATATCAGTGCTTCCTCCACCAATATCAATACACATAATTGCTGTTCCAAAAATATCTTGTCCCGAACCTAAAGCTGCCATTTTAACTTCTTCTTGTACAAATCCACGAAGTGCTCCTAATTGATGAACAATATTTTCTAAGGCTTCTCTTTGTATTGTATTGATTTCACTTGGTGTAGCCATTAATACAATTAAATCACGATTTTTATCTATTTTTTCAAGTTCTTTAGAATTTTTTATAATATTATTATCAATTTGTTTTGAATTTTTAATTTCAAGTCTAAAATCTTGAAAAATTTTAGCAAGAATACGCTGTAAAGCATCGGGATCAGCAATATTACCATCACGAACTGGACGTTTAATAATAACATTTTCATTAGTTTTATCCATCAATACTTTTGCTTCTTCACCATAAATAATTATATTTTTTTCATAATCTTCAGCTAAATATGTTGGTGCATCATACCTAAGACCAGTATTAATATATCTAGCTTTAAAATTTTCAGTTCCAATATCTAAAGCTAATCACTGATAATCATTTATAGATTTAAGCTTATTACTTTTCTTAATTTCTTTTATTTTTTTAAACATTTTTATTCTCCTTTCTTAAAAATATTTTAAATCATATTTTTTATTATTATAATTTTACAATATTTACGAAATAAGTTCTTTGTATACTTTTTTAACAATAAAATTTGGATGGGTTACACAGATTACTAAACATTACCAAATTTGAAGGTGGTTGGCCCTTAATTACTGGACCATTTTTGATATAAAATTCTAAATTTTAATTTGTAAAATTGGTGGTTTTAGAAATTTAGAATGTATTCTTTCATAATTATAAAACATAACATATTGATTTACATCATTTATAGCTTCATTGATGGATAAATATTGATTTGATCCTTTAGAACCTGTTTAAAATCTTTTCAATAAAATTGAAATAAAGGCAAGAACAACCATTTGTAAGCTAGTATTTAATTTTTTTTCACAATTTTTTCATAATCTTCTGCATTTTTCTAATCATGCAAAACTTCGTTCTACGGTGGTTGGCCCTTAATTACTGGACCATTTTTGATATAAAATTCTAAATTTTAATTTGTAAAATTGGTGGTTTTAGAAATTTAGAATGTATTCTTTCATAATTATAAAACATAACATATTGATTTACATCATTTATAGCTTCATTGATGGATAAATATTGATTTGATCCTTTAGGTAGTCATTCTTGAGATAAATGAGAAAATCAGTTTTCAGATAATACATTACCACCAATATCATAAGGTTGTTTTTTGCTTAAAATTATTTGTTTATCCTCTGCTCATTTTGTGATATCTTGACAATAAAATTCGTTGGCGTTATCTGAATGTAAAATAACATTTTTTATTTGATTTCAAGAAAATTGTTTGTTGATTTTTTCAAGAGCAGGAAGAATTAAATCCTGATATGATTTATTAGGAGCAATATTATAACTAACAACATTATTTGAATAAAAATCAATAATTACAAAAAGATATAATCATCCTTCTTTAGTATTTATTTGTTTAGTGTCCATTGATCAAATTTGATTTGAAGAGGTTGTACTTTTATAATCTTTGTTTACTTTATCCATTGTAGGTATTCACTTATTTGGATTTTTTTTGTTTTTAGGATAGTTATTTTTAGTTTGTTTTAATCCTTGAATATTGTGTTCTTTCATAATTTTTCGCATTTGTTTTATTGATAATTCTATATTTAAAATGATATTTTTTTCTTGTTTTAATCACTCTTTAAAAGCTGAAAAAATTCTTAAATATCCATAAATTCTGCCTTTTCTTGTAGAATGAAATTCGATTAAAAGTTGGCATATTTTTTGATATTTATGATTGCATTTAATAATATGATTTTCTTCTTTTTTAATAGGTTTTTGTTTATTTTTTAAAAAGTAATATGTTGATCTGTTTAATTGAAGATATTGACATAGGTTTCTAATTGAATATTGATTTTTACAATCATCAATAATTTTAATTTTTTCTTTGATATTTAATTTGTTAATTACTAATGCTATTTGTTTAATTTTATCCATTAATAAAAATCCTTTCAGGTTAAAATTAGTGTTAATTATATAACACAATTGTTTTTAGAATACATTCAGGTTTTTTAAATTAATGGTCTAGTAAAAAGGGCTAAGTGGCAAGTGGCAAGTGGCCTAAACCAACATACATTATTGATTGGAGCAACTGGTTCGGGGAAAACTACAACAGCATTATCAATAATCAATCAACTTGTTTATAAATTAAATCAAACAGTAATTATTGTTGATGGAAAAGGTGACAATGATTTAATAGACTTGGTGCAAAACTAAGGTAATTCAAAATTATATATTTCTGCTATTAAATTAAATCTTAATGCAAATCTTCGTATTTTATTGCGATATTTTAAAGTTAAAATTTTAAAACGTTTTAGTTTAGCAAATACGTGTTCAATTTTAATTATAATTTTGCTTAAAGTTTTATTGTATTCTTTTTGAATTGGTATTAATTTATTGTATTTACTTTTTTTAAATGGCAAAAATGTATTTTTATGAATATTTTGTATTCCTTGATAACCTGAATCAACAAAAACTTGTTTTTCTGGATGAATAAAAGTTTTAGATTTTAAAAGTAATTTAAAATCATGAATGCTTCCAAAACAAAAAGCGGTTGAAATAATTTTTCCATTTAAAATATCAATAATTATTTGCGATTTAAGAGTATGATGTTTGTTTTTACCCGAAAAAAGTAATTTTAGTTTTTTTTAATTCTTTCAATTGGAGTTTCAGTAGCATCAATAGCTAGTAAAGTATTATTGATTCCTTTATTTTTGATTAAATCTTTTTTGCCAGATAAATTAAAAATTCCACTTTTTATTAAAGTATTTTCAATTCAAAAAATATTACGAATGCAGCTAGTATGACTAATATTATATCTTTTTGCAATAACTCTATAACTACTATACTCTTTTCAGTATTCTAATGTCATTAATAAACGATTTTCCATTGATAATTTATTAGGTTTACCACCAACTGCTTTTTTAATTGCTTCAGCTTTTTTTAAAATTTCAACCATTTTTTGAAATGTTTGTAGTTTTATTCCCACTAAACTATAAAATTCTTGTTCATCTTTGTATTTTTTTAACATAATAATTATCACCTTTGATATTAATAATAACCGTTAAATTATTAAAATTAAAGGTTTTGCACCAAGTCTTTTAAATAAACCGCCAGGTTTAAAAACTGTTGTTAAATCTTCAGTATTTTCTAGTAATAAATCTACTGCTTTTGATATTGGATCATTATTATTAAAGTTATCTTTTTTAGCCATCTGTAACTCACTCTTTCTAGTCATTTAATTATATTTACTAGAATTAATTAAACATAGTTATTTTTGTAAGTTACACAGATTACTAAGAACCTGTTTAAAATCTTTTAGAGAATAGGATAAAATGATTATATATTTTAAAATAAGAGGTATATATGTGTAAAAATTATCCTAGTAATGTTAGCAAAGAGCAATTTGAAAATATAAAATCAATTTTAGAAAATACTAAAAAGAGAACTAAACCAAGAAGTTTAGATTTATATGAAGTATTTTGTGCAGTTTTATATGTATTAAAAAGTGGTTGCCAGTGAAGAATGTTACCAAAAAATTTTCCAAAATGACAAATTGTATATTATTATTTTCAAGCTTGAAGTAAAAATAATGATAAAGAACCTAGTGTATTACAATTAGTTTTAAAAAAAATTAGTCAAGGCATTTCGTATCAATAATGGTAGAAAAGAACAAACTAGTTTTTGTATAATTGATTCACAAAGTGTTAAAAATACAGATACTACTAAAAATAAAGGTTATGATGCTGGTAAAAAGATTTCAGGAATAAAGCGTCATATTGCTGTTGATTCTCAAGGTTTACCACATGCAATTTACATAACCACAGCAGAAAAAACAGATCGTAATAGTGCTATAATAATGATTGAAAATGAAAAAGAGAATCTTTCTGCAGTTCAAAAAATACTAGTAGATGCTGGTTATACTGGTGAAAAATTTGCTTCTAAAATTAAAACAATTATAAATGCAAATGTTGAAGGCCACTTGCCACTTGCCACTTGCCACTTGCCACTTAGCCCTTTTTACTAGACCATTAATTTAAAAAACCTGAATGTATTCTAAAAACAATTGTGTTATATAATTAACACTAATTTTAACCTGAAAGGATTTTTATTAATGGATAAAATTAAACAAATAGCATTAGTAATTAACAAATTAAATATCAAAGAAAAAATTAAAATTATTGATGATTGTAAAAATCAATATTCAATTAGAAACCTATGTCAATATCTTCAATTAAACAGATCAACATATTACTTTTTAAAAAATAAACAAAAACCTATTAAAAAAGAAGAAAATCATATTATTAAATGCAATCATAAATATCAAAAAATATGCCAACTTTTAATCGAATTTCATTCTACAAGAAAAGGCAGAATTTATGGATATTTAAGAATTTTTTCAGCTTTTAAAGAGTGATTAAAACAAGAAAAAAATATCATTTTAAATATAGAATTATCAATAAAACAAATGCGAAAAATTATGAAAGAACACAATATTCAAGGATTAAAACAAACTAAAAATAACTATCCTAAAAACAAAAAAAATCCAAATAAGTGAATACCTACAATGGATAAAGTAAACAAAGATTATAAAAGTACAACCTCTTCAAATCAAATTTGATCAATGGACACTAAACAAATAAATACTAAAGAAGGATGATTATATCTTTTTGTAATTATTGATTTTTATTCAAATAATGTTGTTAGTTATAATATTGCTCCTAATAAATCATATCAGGATTTAATTCTTCCTGCTCTTGAAAAAATCAACAAACAATTTTCTTGAAATCAAATAAAAAATGTTATTTTACATTCAGATAACGCCAACGAATTTTATTGTCAAGATATCACAAAATGAGCAGAGGATAAACAAATAATTTTAAGCAAAAAACAACCTTATGATATTGGTGGTAATGTATTATCTGAAAACTGATTTTCTCATTTATCTCAAGAATGACTACCTAAAGGATCAAATCAATATTTATCCATCAATGAAGCTATAAATGATGTAAATCAATATGTTATGTTTTATAATTATGAAAGAATACATTCTAAATTTCTAAAACCACCAATTTTACAAATTAAAATTTAGAATTTTATATCAAAAATGGTCCAGTAATTAAGGGCCAACCACCTAATATTGCTCCTAATAAATCATATCAGGATTTAATTCTTCCTGCTCTTGAAAAAATCAACAAACAATTTTCTTGAAATCAAGTAAAAAATGTTATTTTACATTCAGATAACGCCAACGAATTTTATTGTCACGATATCACAAAATGAGCAGAGGATAAACAAATAATTTTAAGCAAAAAACAACCTTATGATATTGGTGGTAATGTATTATCTGAAAACTGATTTTCTCATTTATCTCAAGAATGACTACCTAAAGGATCAAATCAATATTTATCCATCAATGAAGCTATAAATGATGTAAATCAATATGTTATGTTTTATAATTATGAAAGAATACATTCTAAATTTCTAAAACCACCAATTTTACAAATTAAAATTTAGAATTTTATATCAAAAATGGTCCAGTAATTAAGGGCCAACCACCATATGCAAAAGGAATGACATTATCAGATATTAGAATGCAATTACAAGAGTTATATCATGGTGCTGATATTAGTGAAAGTGTTATTAGCCAAATTACTGATGATGTTATTGATGATGTAAAAGCATGGCAAAATCGACCATTAGAAAGTGTCTATCCGATTGTTTATTTTGATTGCATAGTAGTGAAAGTACGACAAGATAAAAGGATTATTAATAAATCAGTTTATATAGCTTTAGGAGTTGATTTAGAAGGTAAAAAAGATGTTTTAGGTTTATGAATTAGTGAAAATGAAGGTGCTAAATTTTGATTAGCAAATTTAACAGAAATGAAAAATCGTGGCTTAAATGATATTCTTATTGCCTGCAGTGATAATTTAACAGGCATGTCAGAAGCAATACAATCAGTTTATCTTAAAACAGAACATCAATTATGCATAGTTCATCAAATTAGAAATAGTTTGAAATATGTCTCATATAAGCATAGAAAATCTCTAGTTGCAGATTTAAAACCAATTTATACTGCATGTAGTGAAGAACAAGCAATGCAGGCTTTAGAATCCTTTGAAAGTAAATGAAATAAACAATATCCTCAAATTGCTAAATCTTGATATAAAAATTGAGATAATTTAATGGTTTTTATTAGTTATCCAGTAGAAATCAAAAGAGTGATTTATACTACAAATGCTATTGAATCTGTAAATAGTCAATTACGAAAAGTCATCAGAAATAAAAAAGTTTTTCCAAATGATATGGCAGTTTTCAAAATATTTTACTTAGCAATTGAAAATATAACAAAAAAATGAACAATGCCCATTCAAAATTGAAATACAGCAATTGTTCATTTTATGATAAAATTTGAAGATAGAATTAATCTAAACTAGTACTTTGTAAAACAAAGATACACAGATTACATAAAAGCCTCGAAAAATTAAAAGTTATTAACGATCATCACCATTATTAATAGTACCTTTAACAATAACATAATCACATTTTGTTAATGCAGATAAATCTTTACCGCCACCATAAGAAATAGCAGATTGTAAATCTTCTTCCATTTCTTTATAAGTATCAGCAATTGAACCTTTATATGGAACAAGTATTTTTTTACCTTCAATATTTTTCGCTTCCGCTTTGTTAAAAATACTTGCTGATCCAAAATATTCTTTGTAAGATTGACCATTTATTGTAACAATTTTGCCAGGTGATTCATCATAACCCGCTAAAATACTTCCTGCCATAATCATAGTGGCACCAAAAGCTATTGCTTTAGCAATATCACCATTACATCTAATACCACCATCTGCAATTAATGGTTTAGTGGTGCTATTGGCAACATCTTGTAAAGCATTTAATTGTCAACCACCTGTACCAAATCCAGTTTTTAGTTTAGTAATACAAGCTTTTCCTGGACCAACACCAAATTTAATTGCATCAGCGCCTCATTTTTCTAAATCTTTAACAGCGGTTTTTGTCATAACGTTACCAGCAATAACAAAAGGTTTACTATTTGTTTTAGTAAAAGTAGTTTTTATAAATTTAATCATTTCTTCCATAGCATTACTATGACCATGAGCAATATCAATAGTAATAAATTCAGGAATTAGATTCAGTTTGATTAATTGTTCAAGTAACTCTTTATCCTCTTTTTTAACACCAATGCTAATTGAAGCATATAATTTTTGTTCATGCATATTTTTAATAAATTTAATTTGATCGATATTAAAACGGTGCATTACATAAAAGTAATTATTTTTAGCCAATCAAATACATAATTCTTGGTTAATGACAGCACTCATATTTGCCGGAATAATTGGAATTTTAAAAGTAAAACCATTTAGTTTAACACTGGTATCACATTCTTTTCGCGATTTAACTATTCCTTTATTTGCAATTAGATTTATATCTTCAAAATCAAATTTCACATTCATTTTTATTTATTCTCCTTAGTTTTTACTAATTGTAATAGTCAAAATATGTACATATTATTTTATAACGTTTTAAATAAAATGCTAAAGGACTAAAACACCATTAGTATTATATATTATTTTTTTGCAATTTAATTATCTTTATTATTAATTAAGTCTGATAATTGGTTAATCATTTTCTTTAAATTAGTAATTAATGGGTTATAAACATCAATTTGTGTTAAATCAACACCCGCATCTTTTAAAATATCTAATGGATATTTGCTGCCACCAGCTTTTAAAAAGTTAAGTAAATTTTCTTTTTTACCATTTTTAACATCTTCATAAAGTTTATAAGAAACGGTAATTGAAGTAGCATATTTATAAACATAATAAGGTGAGTGGAAAAAATGAAGAATTCGTGGTCATGAGTATCCTTTTGTTTTTTCTTCGTATTTATCTAATGCTTTTTGTCCATATTTATTAGCTGTATTTTCAAATAAATCAGCCAAAATATCGGCGTTTAATGGCACTTCTTTTTCTACTAATTTATGTGCTTCTCATTCAAATTCAGCAAATTGAATTTGACGAAAAAAAGTACCAATTACAGTTTCAATATGAGTTTGTAGTAAGTAAATGCGTTCTTGATTATTTGACGCTTTATTATATAAATAATCAAATGCTAGATGTTCATTAACTGTTGAAGCAACTTCAGCTAAAATAATTGGATAGTCAGCATTTGGATATTTTTGATATTTTTCTGAAAATAGGGTGTGAACAGAATGACCTAATTCATGAGATAGTGTATTAAGTGAATTAATAGTATCATCTCAATTCATTAAAATAATGGGTTCTACGCCATTACCACCTGTTGAATAAGCACCAGTTCGTTTATTTGTGTCTTCATAATAGTCAATTCTACCTGGTAATAATGCTAAGTTTAATTGTTCTAAATATTCATCACCTAAGATACTTAAAATTTCTTTGATTGAATTAATACCTTCTTCAACACTGAATTTTTTGGTTGGTATTGTTGTCATTTTTAAACTAGTATCGGTACTATAAAATTTTTTAAATTTAAAAAATTTACGTTTTAAATTATAAAATTCTTCTACTAAAATAGCGTGTTTCTGTCCCGTTTTTATTAAATTTTCATATAGTATTAATGGTACATCATCACTTAATAAACTATATTCTAAAGTAGTTAAATGTTTTTTATTATCTTTTTCTTTATCGTTGTTACGAATTTTTATTTCTTCAACAGCTACTTCTAAAATACTTTCATAAACTTGTGCTAATGAATGTTTTTTATTTTTAATATCTTCATAAAATTTTTTTGAAATATCAATTCTTAATTGTTGATCTTTTACTGGATTACTATTTTCTAAAATGTCTAAATATAAAGTTTGTGTTAATTCTTGTTCTTTATTTTGATAATTAAACATTGTTTTTTGTTTATCAGCATAAACCAAACTATCATATAAACCACCAGCAGCACTTCTTGATTTACTAACTTTACTAAGTAAAGTTTCATCGTGTTCACTTAAAATAAATTTTTCAAATTTAAAGAAAACTTCCATATCATGTTTATATATCATTAATGAGGGATCATTATTAATCCAGTTTTTAATAGTTTGTAAACCAATAGTTTTAATTTCTGGTTCAATCCATGCTAATTTTTCCGATAACTTACTTTGTTGAGTCGCAAATAAACTAGATAATTGTTGCAATTCTAAGTTAGTTTGATCTAAATCTCCATAATGTAAATATTGTACAACTTTAGATCCTAACATTGATATTTCTTTGCTAATTGCTAAATATTTTTTAAAGTTATCAATATTATTTAATTTTCCTTTAAAAGTTAAAAGTTGATTGGCAAATTTATCAAACTCAGGTAAAGCTTTTTTTCAAGATTCATTATTAATAAATAAATGCTTAAAATCTCAGCAGTACTTTTTTTTATCTTTTTCATTTAATTCAGAACGCTTCATAGTTTTTGCTCCATTCTATGGTAATATTACAATACAATAATAATACAATAATATTGTTTAACTTATCTATTTTTGTTGTAATTTTCGAAAATATTAATTCAGATATATTGTAATTATTTTAATATTACCATTTAGGAGTGAAAATATGGATAAAAATATTCTACTTAATGTTAGTAGTAAACTTGAATTAAAATTAAAATTAACAGCGGTATTTGCTGATAAAGTTCCTCATGAATTGATTGCTAAAGAAAAAAATAAATTAACATTAATTTCTGAAGATAAAACTTATTACCTATATTTAGGTGATAGTAAAGGTTTAACTCGTAATGATGTTTATAATTTTTTTGTAAATTTTAGTAGTAATAATAGTCAAGATTTGGATATTGATGTTAAATCTTTTGTTACGAGTAATTTAAATGAAAGTATACTTTTACAAACTATATATGAAGCATTATGATTCAGTACTTTTAAAGAATATACTTTAAAAAGTAAAAAGAATGAAGAAAAAAAAGTTAAATATAATGTTGTTTCAACAGCAAAATTCCCTAGCTATACTTCACAACAACAGATCGAAATTCAAGGAGAAAGTATTAATTTAGCACGTAATTTGCAAGATATGCCACCTAATTTATTATATCCCGAAGTTTTTGCAAAAAAAATTCAAGATGCAGCAAAAGGTATTAAAAATTTATCAGTAAAGGTTTTAGGGCAAAAAGAAATAACAGAGCTAAATATGAATTTATTATTAGCAGTTAATGCTGGAAGTAATTTTGATGCTCGTGTTGTTGTTTTGGAATATAAAGGTGATCCACAGCATGCCGATGATATTTTGGGATTAGTTGGTAAAGGAATTACTTTTGATAGTGGTGGTTATTCACTAAAACCTTCTTCAGCAATGAAAGGTATGAAATTTGATATGTCGGGTGCAGCTAGTGTATGTAATGCTGCCATTGCTGCTGCTAAATTACAATTAAAAATAAACTTTGTCGCTGTTGCTTGTTTAACAGAAAATAAGATTGGTGGTCATGCTACTTTAGTAGAAACAGTTTTTACTTCAATGAATGGTAAAACTGTAGAAATTAATAATACCGATGCAGAAGGAAGATTGGTA
Organism: Spiroplasma endosymbiont of Acasis viretata; assembly: GCF_964031275.1. Lineage (NCBI taxonomy): Bacteria > Bacillati > Mycoplasmatota > Mollicutes > Entomoplasmatales > Spiroplasmataceae > Spiroplasma > Spiroplasma endosymbiont of Acasis viretata. The sequence continues at coordinate 1,382,034 of NZ_OZ035019.1, read as the reverse complement.
TTAGCAGATGGTATGACATATGCTTTACGTAAAGGAAAAGCAAATCGTATTATTGAATTATCAACTTTAACTGGCGCAATGCTAGTGGCATTAGGTAGCTATATGACTGGTGCTTTTGCTACTGATGATAAATTATTTAATGATTTTGATTTATCATCACAACAAACTAATGAGGAAATTTGAAGAATGCCAATTCATCAACAAAATATTTTAAATATGCGTTCATCTAAAATAGCTGATTTAAGTAATCTTTCTAAAGATCCATATGGTGGTTCATCAAATGCTGCTGCATTTTTAAAAGAATTTAGTGAAGATAAACCATTTTTACATTTAGATATTGCAGGAACTGCTTATAAAAATGATCGTGGTATGGGTATATTAATTAAAACATTAGTTCAATATATGAAAAATTATAGTACAAGTAAATAAAGTTATAAAAAGGAATAATCATAACAATCATTCCTTTTTTATTTTATAAAAAAGTTATTTGACAATATTTTTAGTTAATTGGTATTGAAATAATATTTGATTCTATTTTTTGTAGTGTTTTTAATAATGGTGGTAGTTGAGAATTATTAATTTTATTAATAGGTGGTTGGCCCTTAATTACTGGACCATTTTTGATATAAAATTCTAAATTTTAATTTGTAAAATTGGTGGTTTTAGAAATTTAGAATGTATTCTTTCATAATTATAAAACATAACATATTGATTTACATCATTTATAGCTTCATTGATGGATAAATATTGATTTGATCCTTTAGGTAGTCATTCTTGAGATAAATGAGAAAATCAGTTTTCAGATAATACATTACCACCAATATCATAAGGTTGTTTTTTGCTTAAAATTATTTGTTTATCCTCTGCTCATTTTGTGATATCGTGACAATAAAATTCGTTGGCGTTATCTGAATGTAAAATAACATTTTTTATTTGATTTCAAGAAAATTGTTTGTTGATTTTTTCAAGAGCAGGAAGAATTAAATCCTGATATGATTTATTAGGAGCAATATTATAACTAACAACATTATTTGAATAAAAATCAATAATTACAAAAAGATATAATCATCCTTCTTTAGTATTTATTTGTTTAGTGTCCATTGATCAAATTTGATTTGAAGAGGTTGTACTTTTATAATCTTTGTTTATTTTATCCATTGTAGGTATTCACTTATTTGGATTTTTTTTGTTTTTAGGATAGTTATTTTTAGTTTGTTTTAATCCTTGAATATTGTGTTCTTTCATAATTTTTCGCATTTGTTTTATTGATAATTCTATATTTAAAATGATATTTTTTTCTTGTTTTAATCACTCTTTAAAAGCTGAAAAAATTCTTAAATATCCATAAATTCTGCCTTTTCTTGTAGAATGAAATTCGATTAAAAGTTGGCATATTTTTTGATATTTATGATTGCATTTAATAATATGATTTTCTTCTTTTTTAATAGGTTTTTGTTTATTTTTTAAAAAGTAATATGTTGATCTGTTTAATTGAAGATATTGACATAGGTTTCTAATTGAATATTGATTTTTACAATCATCAATAATTTTAATTTTTTCTTTGATATTTAATTTGTTAATTACTAATGCTATTTGTTTAATTTTATCCATTAATAAAAATCCTTTCAGGTTAAAATTAGTGTTAATTATATAACACAATTGTTTTTAGAATACATTCAGGTTTTTTAAATTAATGGTCTAGTAATTAAGGGCCAACCACCAGCAATTCAAACTGCCTATGATGATAATTGAATTCACAGTGATAATTGTTTAATGATATTAAAGAATCTAATAATTAAATTATTTTTAATATTTAAACTACTTTGTCTAAGAACCTGTTTAAAATCTTTTAGAGAATAGGATAAAATGATTATATATTTTAAAATAAGAGGTATATATGTGTAAAAATTATCCTAGTAATGTTAGCAAAGAGCAATTTGAAAATATAAAATCAATTTTAGAACCTGTTTAAAATCTTTTCAATTTTATTGAAAAGATTTTAAACAGGTTCTAAAACTTTTTTTCTGATTTTTCTGCCATTTTCTATCCCCTTTATTATCATTTATAGTGAGCAAAGGCTTTATTAGTTTCTTCCATATTTTTTTGCTTTTTAGTTTATATTCAATTTTATTTTAATAAAATATAATGAATTAAATAAACTTTATTTAAAATACCAGATAAAAATATATTGTGAAATACGTTTTATTTCTTTATAATAAATATAAAAATTAATATAAGTTTTTTAATCCATTTACTTTCATTTCAAAGTAAATGGTTTTTTATTTTGAAGGGGATGAAAAGATGATTAATACAGAAAAATTACCTTTATTAGAAACAAGTGCACATATTAATTATAATGGAATTAATAATTCAAATATGTCAATAAATCATAATGATTCATCTAGTACTGAAAGTATTATAACTTTAGATGATGATCAAATAACAAATGGAAGAGAAAATAATAATTTAAACAGTTTATTATTTGATGGTGATTCAGTAAATACTATTGTTAATTTTAGCAATGATTGAAGGGATACTGATGATCGTTATGGTGGAAAAACACAGAAAAGATTAGATATTAATGGTAATTGAGAATATAATACGAAATTTATAACAGGTGATATTTTAAATGAAAAAATAGCAAATATTGATAATCAATTATATTTAATGAAAGAAATTATATTAAATGATGGCAGAGTTATTTTAGAATTATCAAATTTAAATGAAAATAAAAAAATTGAAACAAAATATAAAATATACAATAATGAAGAAGAAAGAGAATACAGTAATAATTTAAATGACTTGGATTTAACTACTTTTTTACCAATAAATAAAGAAAAAACTAATTTTTTAAAAAAATTTTTCAGTTCAAAATATATGTTTTTACCTAATACATTTTTTTTAAATTTTGCTTTCGGATCAGTATTATTATTTGAAGCTAAAAATTATTTTCATAAAGAAAAGTTACCTGAAAATCTTTATCATAATTTTTGAGATGTATTAATGATTGGTATTAGTGGTATTACAGTAATGAATTTATCGTATTTAAATTACAAACTTATTTCTTTAAAAAATAAATGAAAATACTTATCTTTTTCTTTAGTAATTGGTGGTATTAGTATTTGAGATCAATTTTTATATTTATATGTTAGCGAAGAAAATTTCAACTTCATCTCTTTTATAGAAAGAATAAGTATTTTTTTTATTAGTATTTTAATTGAAGAATTAATTTTTGATAAAATTGCTCAACCTTGCATTGAAAAATTATGACAAAATTTAAAAAATCAAAACTTTTCAAAAATTATTAAATATGGTAGTACTGTTAGTATGCTTCTTTTTGTATCAATTTTTAAAAATATATTAACTGGTTTTTATGGCGAAGAAAAAGAAATAAATTTAGAAAATATTAAAAAAGCACTTCCACTAACACTATTGACAGTAATTCTTGAAAATACTCTTACTTCTTTTTCTTTTTCTTATTTTGATTGATTTTGAACAAAAATTTCAATTGCAAAAGAAATAGCAACCAATAGTATAAAAGGAATAGAAAGATTTGCTAATCAACAAGCACAAAATTATAGTTTTAAAAAATTAATAAAACAATTTAATTTTCAACCATTTAATGCAAACTTAATAAATGAAAGCGAATCGATAGATCATCCAGATTCAAATCAACCATCTATCCAAGTTATGTAAAAGTAAAGTCATTAATTCATCTTTGAGGCTTTTATGTAATCTGTGTATCTTTGTTTTACAAAGTACTAGTTTAGATTAATTCTATCTTCAAATTTTATCATAAAATGAGCAATTGCTGTATTTCAATTTTGAATGGGCATTGTTCATTTTTTTGTTATATTTTCAATTGCTAAGTAAAATATTTTGAAAACTGGTGGTTGGCCCTTAATTACTGGACCATTTTTGATATAAAATTCTAAATTTTAATTTGTAAAATTGGTGGTTTTAGAAATTTAGAATGTATTCTTTCATAATTATAAAACATAACATATTGATTTACATCATTTATAGCTTCATTGATGGATAAATATTGATTTGATCCTTTAGGTAGTCATTCTTGAGATAAATGAGAAAATCAGTTTTCAGATAATACATTACCACCAATATCATAAGGTTGTTTTTTGCTTAAAATTATTTGTTTATCCTCTGCTCATTTTGTGATATCGTGACAATAAAATTCGTTGGCGTTATCTGAATGTAAAATAACATTTTTTACTTGATTTCAAGAAAATTGTTTGTTGATTTTTTCAAGAGCAGGAAGAATTAAATCCTGATATGATTTATTAGGAGCAATATTATAACTAACAACATTATTTGAATAAAAATCAATAATTACAAAAAGATATAATCATCCTTCTTTAGTATTTATTTGTTTAGTGTCCATTGATCAAATTTGATTTGAAGAGGTTGTACTTTTATAATCTTTGTTTACTTTATCCATTGTAGGTATTCACTTATTTGGATTTTTTTTGTTTTTAGGATAGTTATTTTTAGTTTGTTTTAATCCTTGAATATTGTGTTCTTTCATAATTTTTCGCATTTGTTTTATTGATAATTCTATATTTAAAATGATATTTTTTTCTTGTTTTAATCACTCTTTAAAAGCTGAAAAAATTCTTAAATATCCATAAATTCTGCCTTTTCTTGTAGAATGAAATTCGATTAAAAGTTGGCATATTTTTTGATATTTATGATTGCATTTAATAATATGATTTTCTTCTTTTTTAATAGGTTTTTGTTTATTTTTTAAAAAGTAATATGTTGATCTGTTTAATTGAAGATATTGACATAGGTTTCTAATTGAATATTGATTTTTACAATCATCAATAATTTTAATTTTTTCTTTGATATTTAATTTGTTAATTACTAATGCTATTTGTTTAATTTTATCCATTAATAAAAATCCTTTCAGGTTAAAATTAGTGTTAATTATATAACACAATTGTTTTTAGAATACATTCAGGTTTTTTAAATTAATGGTCTAGTAAAAAGGGCTAAGTGGCACTGCCATATCATTTGGAAAAACTTTTTTATTTCTGATGACTTTTCGTAAGGTAATGTTTAGTAATCTGTGTAACTTACAAAAATAACTATGTTTAATTAATTCTAGTAAATATAATTAAATGACTAGAAAGAGTGAGTTACAGATGGCTAAAAAGCAAAATATTAATAATAATGATCCAATATCAAAAGCAGTAGATTTATTATTAGAAAATACTGAAGATTTAACAACAGTTTTTAAAGAGAAAGGATTGTATAAAGAATTAACAAAACATTTAGTTGAAAAAATGTTGAATTCTGAGATGCAAAATTATTTAGGATATGATAAGAATCAACATAGTAATAGTGACAATGCTCGTAATGGTATAAGTTCAAAAAAATTAATAACTCAACAAGGTAAAATTGAGATTGATGTACCACGAGATCGCAATAGTAATTTTAATCCTGTAATAGTTGCAAAAAGACAAAGAAGATTTGATGGTTTTGATCAACAAGTTCTTTCTTTATATGCAAAAGGAATGACATTATCAGATATTAGAATGCAATTACAAGAGTTATATCATGGTGCTGATATTAGTGAAAGTGTTATTAGCCAAATTACTGATGATGTTATTGATGATGTAAAAGCATGGCAAAATCGACCATTAGAAAGTGTCTATCCGATTGTTTATTTTGATTGCATAGTAGTGAAAGTACGACAAGATAAAAGGATTATTAACAAATCAGTTTATATAGCTTTAGGAGTTGATTTAGAAGGTAAAAAAGATGTTTTAGGTTTATGAATTAGTGAAAATGAAGGTGCTAAATTTTGATTAGCAAATTTAACAGAAATGAAAAATCGTGGCTTAAATGATATTCTTATTGCCTGCAGTGATAATTTAACAGGCATGTCAGAAGCAATACAATCAGTTTATCTTAAAACAGAACATCAATTATGCATAGTTCATCAAATTAGAAATAGTTTGAAATATGTCTCATATAAGCATAGAAAATCTCTAGTTGCAGATTTAAAACCAATTTATACTGCATGTAGTGAAGAACAAGCAATGCAGGCTTTAGAATCCTTTGAAAGTAAATGAAATAAACAATATCCTCAAATTGCTAAATCTTGATATAAAAATTGAGATAATTTAATGGTTTTTATTAGTTATCCAGTAGAAATCAAAAGAGTGATTTATACTACAAATGCTATTGAATCTGTAAATAGTCAATTACGAAAGAGGCTTTTATGTAATCTGTGTATCTTTGTTTTACAAAGTACTAGTTTAGATTAATTCTATCTTCAAATTTTATCATAAAATGAGCAATTGCTGTATTTCAATTTTGAATGGGCATTGTTCATTTTTTTGTTATATTTTCAATTGCTAAATAAAATATTTTAAAAACTGCCATATCATTAGGAAAAACTTTTTTATTTCTGATAACTTTTCGTAATTGACTATTTACAGATTCAATAGCATTTGTAGTATAAATCACTCTTTTGATTTCTACTGGATAACTAATAAAAACCATTAAATTATCTCAATTTTTATATCAAGATTTAGCAATTTGAGGATATTGTTTATTTCATTTACTTTCAAAGGATTCTAAAGCCTGCATTGCTTGTTCTTCACTACATGCAGTATAAATTGGTTTTAAATCTGCAACTAGAGATTTTCTATGCTTATATGAGACATATTTCAAACTATTTCTAATTTGATGAACTATGCATAATTGATGTTCTGTTTTAAGATAAACTGATTGTATTGCTTCTGACATGCCTGTTAAATTATCACTGCAGGCAATAAGAATATCATTTAAGCCACGATTTTTCATTTCTGTTAAATTTGCTAATCAAAATTTAGCACCTTCATTTTCACTAATTCATAAACCTAAAACATCTTTTTTACCTTCTAAATCAACTCCTAAAGCTATATAAACTGATTTGTTAATAATCCTTTTATCTTGTCGTACTTTCACTACTATGCAATCAAAATAAACAATCGGATAGACACTTTCTAATGGTCGATTTTGCCATGCTTTTACATCATCAATAACATCATCAGTAATTTGGCTAATAACACTTTCACTAATATCAGCACCATGATATAACTCTTGTAATTGCATTCTAATATCTGATAATGTCATTCCTTTTGCATATAAAGAAAGAACTTGTTGATCAAAACCATCAAATCTTCTTTGTCTTTTTGCAACTATTACAGGATTAAAATTACTATTGCGATCTCGTGGTACATCAATCTCAATTTTACCTTGTTGAGTTATTAATTTTTTTGAACTTATACCATTACGAGCATTGTCACTATTACTATGTTGATTCTTATCATATCCTAAATAATTTTGCATCTCAGAATTCAACATTTTTTCAACTAAATGTTTTGTTAATTCTTTATACAATCCTTTCTCTTTAAAAACTGTTGTTAAATCTTCAGTATTTTCTAATAATAAATCTACTGCTTTTGATATTGGATCATTATTATTAATATTTTGCTTTTTAGCCATCTGTAACTCACTCTTTCTAGTCATTTAATTATATTTACTAGAATTAATTAAACATAGTTATTTTTGTAAGTTACACAGATTACTAAACATTACCTCATCTTTTGATGAAATATAAAAAAATAACACATTTTAGTTTAATATATTAACCAAGTAATAGGGGCTTTGCCCCTCGTTGCTTCGCAACTCACCCCAGCGGGGCTAAACCCCGCGGCCAACCAACCAAGGTTCTGGTTGGCTCCGACCAATAATATAAGTTTATTTACATTTTAGGTGAATTTTGTTTATTTTCGCTTGTTGAAGGTTCATTTTGTAAATTCATAGAATTAATTTTATTGATATTAACTTTAAATGATTTACCATTAAATAACTGATTTCATTTTAATTGATCATCAACACTTAAATTTTCATTACTGCTAAGCGCTAATTTTTTTCTAACTAATTCTAATCTTTGTTTAAATAATTTATTTTCTTGTTTTAAATATTTATTTTTTGTATCCATAACTTTTTTACCTCTTTCTTTTTTACATAAATGGATTAAAACGTTTTCCAGACTTTAAATCTTTGTTTCTTTGATATTCAGCTTCTCTTTTTCTTTGCTCTTCGGCTTCAGCTCTTCTACCTCTTTCTTTTAAATCATCAGCTCTTTTTTGTTTTTCTGCTTCTTTCATTATCCTTTCTTTTTCAGCTTCTCTTTTTCTTTGCTGTTCTTCAGCGTACTTTTTAATTCTTTCTATTTCTTTTGCTTGTTTTTCTGCTTCTCTTTCTCTTTCTTTTTGTTTTTCATATTCTCGTTTTCTTTTTTCTTCTTCTTGTCTTTTCATTAATTCATTTCTTTTTTCTTGGTCTTTTTGTCTTTCTCTTTCTTTTTGTTTTTCTCATTATTCTCTATTTGAATCATTATTTTGTTTATTTCAATTTCACATAATCTTTTAACCTTTCTTTCAAAATAAAAACCCATTTACTTAAAAATAAAGTAATGGGTTAAAAACTATATTAATTTTATGATTTCATTTTAACATTTTTCTTATTTTTCTGAGAATATTTATTTCTATAATAACAAGCACGACATACAGTATTTTCAGTTTCTTTCTTTTCAGTTTGTAATATATTATCCAACTTATCTAATCCTACTGCTCTAATATCATCAACAGTAAAATCTAATGCTTGTGACTGTTCATAGTCTTTAACACTACTTAATTCACTTTTCAACGAATGAATATAATTCAAAGCACGACTATTATATTTCTGTAAATAAGACTTAGGAAATCATAAACTAAAAGTCATAGTTTCACCACTATAACTAGGTGCTAATCCACCACGTTTAATTATTCGCTTTGTTTGTCTTTTAGATAATACAACTTTATTATAATCATCAACATTAGTATAAATATTTAGTTTAAACTTAACTAAAAATAACAAAATACGCATTCTTTTAACTTGAACAATATACTCTACTTTTTCACGTGCTTGTTTTGGTATTCTATCGGGGTGTTGTTCAATCATATACATAATTCCATTAAAATTATGACCTATTAACTTACAAAACATTCCTAAACTTTCTTGTGTTTCTTTAAATTCGGGCGACAAATCATTACTATTAATTTTCAAACCTAACTCATCTAAAACAACCATATCACACTCTTTATTACTATTTAATTGATTAAATTTAAAAAAATCATCATAAGAACAATGATAACTATATTCATTATGTACTTTAATAGGAATAGGACTCACTACCCTACCTTTATGTTTTTGTGCTAAACAACAAGCAAGAGCAGATTTACCAGTACGTGGTGGTGCTGAAATAATATAACTACCTACACGTTGTAATATCTTTATATTTTTTCTAGTTATTAAAAATGGATATAATATTATTAATAATAAAATTCCTAAAAGTAAATAACCATATCAAGGCATTATTTATCAACTCCTAACCAACTAAAATCCTACTGCTTTTAAAAATACTCATAAAGTTAAAACTTGTTCTAAACCACTAGTAAAATCAACATTTAAAACAGAACTAATAGTATCATCAAAAATACGTCTCAATAATCCATCAAGTTTAGTAAAAAATTCTCTTAATGGTTCTACCGGTAAAACTTTACCAACAACACCATAAAGTACTCATCTAAAAGCATTACGCAAATGACCAAAAACATCATATCAACTAACTCGCTCATACTCAGGGTTAAAAGGACTATTTGGTGGAACTGGTGTTACTTTCTCACTTGAAAAAATATTAATTTGACCAAAATTTAACCGTGGTGACATATATGGAAATGAATCACCATGAACATCAAAAAATACTGTTAAATGTCTTAAATTTGGAACACGAATAGGCATAGTAACAAAATTATATAAATCTTGCTGATAAATATCATTATCAACTTTACCTTTAAAAACATACTTTGTATCACCAACATTGTCTAAAAAACTAAAAACAAAATTAGCAGTAAAAGTTTTAAAATATTCATAAGACTTGGTGCAAAACCTTTAATTTTAATAATTTAACGGTTATTATTAATATCAAAGGTGATAATTATTATGTTAAAAAAATACAAAGATGAACAAGAATTTTATAGTTTAGTGGGAATAAAACTACAAACATTTCAAAAAATGGTTGAAATTTTAAAAAAAGCTGAAGCAATTAAAAAAGCAGTTGGTGGTAAACCTAATAAATTATCAATAGAAAATCGTTTATTAATGACATTAGAATACTGAAAAGAGTATAGTAGTTATAGAGTTATTGCAAAAAGATATATATTAGTCATACTAGCTGCATTCGTAATATTTTTTGAATTGAAAATACTTTAATAAAAAGTGGAATTTTTAATTTATCTGGCAAAAAAGATTTAATCAAAAATAAAGGAATCAATAATAATTTACTAGCTATTGATGCTACTGAAACTCCAATTGAAAGAATTAAAAAAAACTAAAATTACTTTTTTCGGGTAAAAACAAACATCATACTCTTAAATCGCAAATAATTATTGATATTTTAAATGGAAAAATTATTTCAACCGCTTTTTGTTTTGGAAGCATTCATGATTTTAAATTACTTTTAAAATCTAAAACTTTTATTCATCCAGAAAAACAAGTTTTTGTTGATTCAGGTTATCAAGGAATACAAAATATTCATAAAAATACATTTTTGCCATTTAAAAAAAGTAAATACAATAAATTAATACCAATTCAAAAAGAATACAATAAAACTTTAAGCAAAATTAGAATTAAAATTGAACACGTATTTGCTAAACTAAAACGTTTTAAAATTTTAACTTTAAAATATCGCAATAAAATACGAAGATTTGCATTAAGATTTAATTTAATAGCAGGAATATATAATTTTGAATTACCTTAGTTTTGCACCAAGTCTATATTCAAAATAAAACATAAAACCTTGAATATAAAAACTTAAAGGTTTATCAATTTCAAAATTTAACTGTGTTTGAAAATTTATAACTCTCCTATCATTATTAACAAAATTCAAACGATTAGTATTCTTTTCTGCAACATAATTATGATTAAACATAATACGTAAAAATTCATCCAATTGTTTTCTATTAAAAGTATAAACGCCAGACCCCATATTTATCTGTTGTTTTGGAACACCAACTGTATCACTATAATAAGAACATATATAAGTACCCTGATTACCAATAAATTCACCACTTACTAATTTTAAATCTGGTTGGTCAACATCAAAATAAGCAGAATTTCAAGGAATAGTGGCTCAATCATCAAAACTATGGTATTTAACATGTTTAACCATTTCTTTTGTAATATCATAATTAACAACATTAGGGTCATTTGAAACAATTAAAGAAGTTGGTGTTTGAACAGAAGTATTTACGGTGGTTGGCCCTTAATTACTGGACCATTTTTGATATAAAATTCTAAATTTTAATTGGTGGTTGCCACTTGCCACTTGCCACTTGCCACTTAGCCCTTTTTACTAGACCATTAATTTAAAAAACCTGAATGTATTCTAAAAACAATTGTGTTATATAATTAACACTAATTTTAACCTGAAAGGATTTTTATTAATGGATAAAATTAAACAAATAGCATTAGTAATTAACAAATTAAATATCAAAGAAAAAATTAAAATTATTGATGATTGTAAAAATCAATATTCAATTAGAAACCTATGTCAATATCTTCAATTAAACAGATCAACATATTACTTTTTAAAAAATAAACAAAAACCTATTAAAAAAGAAGAAAATCATATTATTAAATGCAATCATAAATATCAAAAAATATGCCAACTTTTAATCGAATTTCATTCTACAAGAAAAGGCAGAATTTATGGATATTTAAGAATTTTTTCAGCTTTTAAAGAGTGATTAAAACAAGAAAAAAATATCATTTTAAATATAGAATTATCAATAAAACAAATGCGAAAAATTATGAAAGAACACAATATTCAAGGATTAAAACAAACTAAAAATAACTATCCTAAAAACAAAAAAAATCCAAATAAGTGAATACCTACAATGGATAAAGTAAACAAAGATTATAAAAGTACAACCTCTTCAAATCAAATTTGATCAATGGACACTAAACAAATAAATACTAAAGAAGGATGATTATATCTTTTTGTAATTATTGATTTTTATTCAAATAATGTTGTTAGTTATAATATTGCTCCTAATAAATCATATCAGGATTTAATTCTTCCTGCTCTTGAAAAAATCAACAAACAATTTTCTTGAAATCAAGTAAAAAATGTTATTTTACATTCAGATAACGCCAACGAATTTTATTGTCAAGATATCACAAAATGAGCAGAGGATAAACAAATAATTTTAAGCAAAAAACAACCTTATGATATTGGTGGTAATGTATTATCTGAAAACTGATTTTCTCATTTATCTCAAGAATGACTACCTAAAGGATCAAATCAATATTTATCCATCAATGAAGCTATAAATGATGTAAATCAATATGTTATGTTTTATAATTATGAAAGAATACATTCTAAATTTCTAAAACCACCAATTTTACAAATTAAAATTTAGAATTTTATATCAAAAATGGTCCAGTAATTAAGGGCCAACCACCAAAATCAATATTCAATTAGAAACCTATGTCAATATCTTCAATTAAACAGATCAACATATTACTTTTTAAAAAATAAACAAAAACCTATTAAAAAAGAAGAAAATCATATTATTAAATGCAATCATAAATATCAAAAAATATGCCAACTTTTAATCGAATTTCATTCTACAAGAAAAGGCAGAATTTATGGATATTTAAGAATTTTTTCAGCTTTTAAAGAGTGATTAAAACAAGAAAAAAATATCATTTTAAATATAGAATTATCAATAAAACAAATGCGAAAAATTATGAAAGAACACAATATTCAAGGATTAAAACAAACTAAAAATAACTATCCTAAAAACAAAAAAAATCCAAATAAGTGAATACCTACAATGGATAAAGTAAACAAAGATTATAAAAGTACAACCTCTTCAAATCAAATTTGATCAATGGACACTAAACAAATAAATACTAAAGAAGGATGATTATATCTTTTTGTAATTATTGATTTTTATTCAAATAATGTTGTTAGTTATAATATTGCTCCTAATAAATCATATCAGGATTTAATTCTTCCTGCTCTTGAAAAAATCAACAAACAATTTTCTTGAAATCAAATAAAAAATGTTATTTTACATTCAGATAACGCCAACGAATTTTATTGTCAAGATATCACAAAATGAGCAGAGGATAAACAAATAATTTTAAGCAAAAAACAACCTTATGATATTGGTGGTAATGTATTATCTGAAAACTGATTTTCTCATTTATCTCAAGAATGACTACCTAAAGGATCAAATCAATATTTATCCATCAATGAAGCTATAAATGATGTAAATCAATATGTTATGTTTTATAATTATGAAAGAATACATTCTAAATTTCTAAAACCACCAATTTTACAAATTAAAATTTAGAATTTTATATCAAAAATGGTCCAGTAATTAAGGGCCAACCACCATTTTTATTCAAATAATGTTGTTAGTTATAATATTGCTCCTAATAAATCATATCAGGATTTAATTCTTCCTGCTCTTGAAAAAATCAACAAACAATTTTCTTGAAATCAAGTAAAAAATGTTATTTTACATTCAGATAACGCCAACGAATTTTATTGTCACGATATCACAAAATGAGCAGAGGATAAACAAATAATTTTAAGCAAAAAACAACCTTATGATATTGGTGGTAATGTATTATCTGAAAACTGATTTTCTCATTTATCTCAAGAATGACTACCTAAAGGATCAAATCAATATTTATCCATCAATGAAGCTATAAATGATGTAAATCAATATGTTATGTTTTATAATTATGAAAGAATACATTCTAAATTTCTAAAACCACCAATTTTACAAATTAAAATTTAGAATTTTATATCAAAAATGGTCCAGTAATTAAGGGCCAACCACCATCTCAAGAATCACTACCTAAAGGATCAAATCAATATTTATCCATCAATGAAGCTATAAATGATGTAAATCAATATGTTATGTTTTATAATTATGAAAGAATACATTCTAAATTTCTAAAACCACCAATTTTACAAATTAAAATTTAGAATTTTATATCAAAAATGGTCCAGTAATTAAGGGCCAACCACCAATATAATAAATTTACATGATATATACATTAATACTATTTTTTATATACAATTCAATAACTTATAATTCTTTTAAAATAAATTATTAATAATCTAATATTTACTAACAAAAATAAATTATTTTTTAATTTATATTAATTTTATTATAATATTTAATATCATATACAAACACTAAAGTAGGTTAATAATGTTAGAAATCATAAGTCTTAATAATAAACATATTACAATTAAAGTGAAAAAAAATAAAAAAGAAATTTTAAATGCACTAGGTATTATTGATATCAATAATACTAATGAATTTAAAATATTTAATACTCCGTTTGCTATTGAAATACTGCTTAAATATACAAATAATAATGATAAATTAAAACAAATATATGAACACTCACTAATATCATGAAAAAAAATCCAACAAGAAAAAAACTTAAATGATTATCCAGGTAATCCTAAACTAAGAAATTATCAACGTGTTGATGTTGCAATTTTAAAAGCAAATAAAAGATTTGGCTTATTTAATGAAATGCGAACTGGTAAAACACCCACCATTTTAACAGCATTATCAGAAATGAAAACTAATAAAATATTATTTGTTGTTCCTAAGTCAACTATTTTATTAACATGGGTTCCCGAAATTAAAAAATGAACTACCTATAATTGTATTACTATTAAAGATGATATTACTAAAGTGCGAACAGAAAAATATAATCAATTTAAAAATAGTAATAATTGTATTTTAGTAGTTTCTAAAAACACTTTTAAAAATGATATAAAAAATAAATTATTAACTAAATTTGATTTTACATTAGTTATTGATGAAGCACATTTTTTAAGAAACTACAAAACTGCACAAAGTTCAACAATTTTGGAAGTTGCAAATAAAGTATCATCAGTTTATTGTTTAACTGGTACTCCCGCCAACAATCATCCTAGTGATATTTTTGGTATATTAAAAATTATTGATAATAAACTATATAAAAATATTGATTATTGAGATTTTGTTGCTCGTTACTTTGGAATAATTAGAAAACGTATTACTAATTTTGTAACTATTAATATACCAAAACCAAATGTTAAACCACAACTAGCAGCAGAATTTGATTATTTAGTTAAAAAAATATCAATTATGCGTAAACAAATTGATGTACGTAATGAAATGCCAAAAATTATTAAAAATGATTTAATTTTAACTATGCCCAAAGCACAAACTGCAATTTATTGTGATACTCTTGAAACTATGAAACAAGAATTATTTTATAATAAAAAATCTAAAATAACTTTTTTACAAATATTTACCAAATTAAGAACTATTTGTTCAACACCTATTAATGAGGGAATGAAAGAATTAGGAGCAAAATTTAATTGATTACTAGACTACTTACATGATAATGAAAATGATTCAATTATTATTTATAGTAGTTTTAGTGATAAAGGAATTAACATTTTAAGTAACATTTTAGATAAACATAAATTAAATCATCAATTAATTACTGGTAAAGTAAATCATGAACAAAGACTTAAAGCTATTAGTGATTTTCAAAGTAAAAAAGTTAAAATTATTTTATGTAACATTAAATCTACTAATGTTGGTATCACATTAGATCAAGGTGATGTTATGATTTTTCTAGATCGTGAATTAAACCCAACCGAAAATGAGCAAGCTGAAAGTCGCTTTTTTCCAACTCAATTAAACGATAATAAAACTAGAGAAATTATTAATTTATATTGTGCTAATACTATTGATTTAAAAATTAGAGACATCCTTAATAATAAAATTGATATTAATAAAGTTATTAATGATCAAGGTATTAAATTTTTTGAATAATTTTTATTATATTTAATAAACTAAACGAGGATTAAAAACAAGATCTGCATTATTATTAGGAATGAATTGTTCATCATTAATTTCAAGAATATATTCTTGCAATAAAGGCGCAAATTCGTTTGAAGATTGAAAAGAATGAGTGTTATCAATGATTTTTTGACTTTGAAAAAATTCTCTATAATCACCATTATCTTCTCCATCATTTAAACAACAAAAAAGACCTGAAATAAAACCAAAAAGAGCACCATCAAAACACCCTGAAAACACTGTTACAGCTGAAGTAATATCAAATTCAAAAATATTTTGTTCTCTTTTTTGATATAAATCAGAAAGAGCAAACAAACTACCTCCAATAATATTCCCTAAACAACTTGCTAATATTATTTTTTTATTAATCATGTTATTTATCACCTTTTTAATATTTAAATTATTGGTTTAGATATTTTTTTTAAATTAAATGCTTTTCAAGCAAGAGCATCTGCTTCATCATTATATATATCACCACTATGACCTTTAACTCATTTAAAATAAATATTAACATCTTTTGCTATTTTATCATAAAATGCTTTATATGCCTTTGTTTCTACTTTAGTAGTTTTTCATTCACCAGTACATCATTTACTAATTCCAACATAATCATGACAAATTAAAATTGATTTTATATTATTTTCCAAAGCTAACTGCATTGCCTTTTGTGCACCCATTATTTCTCCAGCAACATTTCTTAATTTTGATCAATTTTCATCATCAAATTTTTCATAAAATATATCTTTTTTGTCATTATTTAAGAAAACAAGTCCATAAGAAAATTGATTAATTTCTTCTTTAAAACTACCATCAGTATATGCTATTACTTCATATTTATAGTGATTTTCAGATTTTATTTGAATTTTATCATCTAAATAATCTTGAGCTTCTTTTTTAGTTGCAAATTTTTTATACTGAGCACCAGCAAAACCTCTAATTTGTATTTCACATTCATTCCAGTTTTCAAATATTCCAATGACTCTACCTTTTTTTACTGCATAAAATTTACTTGCCATAATTATGACTCCTCTATTGTTTATTTTAATTTTACAATAATATTAAATTTTATCTAATTAAAATGACAAATTAAAGCAAAAATATTGCTGATGCTAATTAGCAAGTGACTTTACTAATTAAATAAAATGACACAAAAAAATATTTATTATTTTAAAATTTTAATTTTTAAATTTGGGTCATTTGTTAGGATCGTTTTCAAATCCTGAATTTTTAGCAAATCATCCATGTCATAATACTTCATTTACATTTCATTTTGATAAGTTTTGATTAAATAACGAAGCTTTATAAAACATATAACCCATATCCACCACTTTTGAAGTATCTCACTTTGAAATATCTTGATTAAATGCTACTGCTCCAGCAAACATACAACGCATGCTTGTAACATCATTTACAATTCATTTTGAAATATCTTGATTAAATGATAAACAATTTCGAAACATATTATTCATATTTGTTACATTATTATCATAGAGTAAATTTGTAATATTACCATTAAATAACGAAGCACCATAAAACATTGAACTCATATCTCTCACATTAATTATATTTCAAGATAAATTTTGATTAAATGATAAAGCACCATAAAACATTGTATGCATAGTTGTTAGAACCTGTTTAAAATCTTTTAGAAAATACTAAAAAGAGAACTAAACCAAGAAGTTTAGATTTATATGAAGTATTTTGTGCAGTTTTATATGTATTAAAAAGTGGTTGCCAGTGAAGAATGTTACCAAAAAATTTTCCAAAATGACAAATTGTATATTATTATTTTCAAGCTTGAAGTAAAAATAATAATAAAGAACCTAGTGTATTACAATTAGTTTTAAAAAAAATTAGTCAAGGCATTTCGTATCAATAATGGTAGAAAAGAACAAACTAGTTTTTGTATAATTGATTCACAAAGTGTTAAAAATACAGATACTACTAAAAATAAAGGTTATGATGCTGGTAAAAAGATTTCAGGAATAAAGCGTCATATTGCTGTTGATTCTCAAGGTTTACCACATGCAATTTACATAACCACAGCAGAAAAAACAGATCGTAATAGTGCTATAATAATGATTGAAAATGAAAAAGAGAATCTTTCTGCAGTTCAAAAAATACTAGTAGATGCTGGTTATACTGGTGAAAAATTTGCTTCTAAAATTAAAACAATTATAAATGCAAATGTTGAAGTTATAAAACGTAATGAATTACATTCTTTTGTAGTATTACCAAAAAGATGAGTTGTAGAACGAAGTTTTGCATGATTAGAAAAATGCAGAAGATTATGAAAAAATTGTGAAAAAAAATTAAATACTAGCTTACAAATGGTTGTTCTTGCCTTTATTTCAATTTTATTAAAAAGATTTTAAACAGGTTCTTACATTAACTACATCTCAGTTTGAAATATCTTGATTAAATTTTTTTGCTCCAGCAAACATCGAACTCATATTTGTTACGTGTGCAATATTTCAACTTGATAGATTTTGATTAAATGATGAAGCATTACTAAACATATAACTCATATCTACCACATTTGATGTATTTCATTTTGAAATATCTTGATTAAATTCTCTTGCATCCATAAACATATTTTTCAAAGATCTAATTTCTGATGGTAATTGATCAGATACTTTTTCTATTGTTACTGGCATTTTAACAACTTGAATTATTCCTTCTCGATTTTGAAAAAATCCAATTTGAATAACCTCTTTGCTATTTATATTTGATAAATCTACTTCACTCGTTTTCACTTGTTTTCCATCTTTGTCAATGTAAATTGTATCTTGCTGAATTTTATTATCTAAAAGTTGAATTTTTTGTGAACTTGTATTTAAGATAACATTAGTTAAATTACCTGTAATTGCTAAAATACTTAATTGTTAATAATGATTTCATAATTAATCACCCTCCAAGTTTTCTCCAATAACTTCTTAAAGTTTAAGAAGATAAATATATTTTAGTATTTTTTAAAAAGATAAATAAACAATAAGTTATAAAAAACAAAGCATTACAATTATCTTTAAATTTAAATTAAATAAAAAGTTATCAATGTACTTGCAAAATGTTCACCGATAACTAAACTATTTTTAAATTGAAACTATTTTTTATTATTAAATTAATAAATAAAATAAAATAAAATACCGGCACTAATGATATTGCAATTAATAATGATAAATATTTTTTCATAAATTAATCCTCCTCAATTTTTACCAATAACTTCTTAAGTTTAAGAAGATAAATATATTTTACATACTTTTAATTATTTTTTAACACTTTTTTCATAAAATTGTATACTAATAACTTATTAACTAAATCTATTGCACTATTTAAAATAATATAAATTTTAATATATAAAACACTTAAAATATAAAAAAATAATTAATAAAATGATAAAACAGAAATCATGTAAAATATATAATATAAATTTAAAGGGGGGTTAATTAGATTATGCCAATTATTACAACTAAATGCTATATTTCATCATGTGAGAAAGAATATACATTTGACTCTTTATATCGTGATAAATTTATATATTGCAGTGGTAAATGTTATCAACAAGCATTCAATAATACAGTAACAAAATATACACAAAAATAATAAGTTAGTTTTGGAGAGATATTATGAAAAAAGAAAAATTAATAGAACTGATTAACAATAAAATATTATAAGGTTTTTAAAAATGAAAAAAAAGATATTTAAAGAAACTGTTGATGATAATTATTCAACAAAGAAAAGTATTAACTATTATAATAATTGACTTATTATAATTTTTTCATGATTAACAAGTATAACTTTAATAATTAGTTGAGTTTTATGAATTATTTTCTTTAAAAGAGAAACTACTGATTTATTAATCCTTATTGATAATTTAATCACTAAGAAATTTTTTAAATTCAATTTAACTTTTCCAACTCTGACAATTGCAGTATTGGGCTTTGGCTTCATAATTTTAGGTATTGTTGCTTTTCCTTTTATCTTTTTAAAAAATAATGACTTTATTTCTCTAATATTAACTAGAATTATGTTATGAATATCATTATTTTTTATTATTGGATCAATTTTATTTTTTTCCTTTGGTGGATATGCTGCTTTTTATAAATTTGCTTCTGTGATAACTATTCGTAAAAAACTATTTTTCATTATTCCATGAGGATTAGAATTTTTTTATTTTATAGTTTTAATAATTTCTTGTATATGCTTTATTAAAAAAAGTAGAAAAAAGAAATATATGTCACTAGAAGCAAAAGCACTATATTCACAAAATGAAATTAATCAAAACATAACTTCTTCAACAAATAATAATAATAATAATGAACAAGCAATATGAACGCCACAACAAATTGAAGAAGTATGAAATAAAGGAGAAATTATCAATAATTTTAATCCACAATTATACCGTCGAGATTATGCGGGTGCCTTAATGTTTTGACATAATTTTATTGCACAACCGAAGCTTAATGATCCAATTGAAAGTTTAAATTGAACTATTATTTATGAACGTCCCACCACAGCAGATGGAACTAATTATATTAAAAATTTAGTACCCATGAATAATAATAATGCTGTTACTAAAGGTAATAATTTCCCCCATTGAACAACTTCAGTCACTTATGACAGTAAAAAAAATAAAAACATATTTAAAAATAAGTCATGAAAACATAAAGAAAAAAATCAAATAGAATAAAAAAACATATTTAAAAAACTAAGTATTTTAATACTTGAGGCTTTTATGTAATCTGTGTATCTTTGTTTTACAAAGTACTAGTTTAGATTAATTCTATCTTCAAATTTTATCATAAAATGAGCAATTGCTGTATTTCAATTTTGAATGGGCATTGTTCATTTTTTTGTTATATTTTCAATTGCTAAGTAAAATATTTTGAAAACTGCCATATCATTTGGAAAAACTTTTTTATTTCTGATGACTTTTCGTAATTGACTATTTACAGATTCAATAGCATTTGTAGTATAAATCACTCTTTTGATTTCTACTGGATAACTAATAAAAACCATTAAATTATCTCAATTTTTATATCAAGATTTAGCAATTTGAGGATATTGTTTATTTCATTTACTTTCAAAGGATTCTAAAGCCTGCATTGCTTGTTCTTCACTACATGCAGTATAAATTGGTTTTAAATCTGCAACGCCACTTGCCACTTAGCCCTTTTTACTAGACCATTAATTTAAAAAACCTGAATGTATTCTAAAAACAATTGTGTTATATAATTAACACTAATTTTAACCTGAAAGGATTTTTATTAATGGATAAAATTAAACAAATAGCATTAGTAATTAACAAATTAAATATCAAAGAAAAAATTAAAATTATTGATGATTGTAAAAATCAATATTCAATTAGAAACCTATGTCAATATCTTCAATTAAACAGATCAACATATTACTTTTTAAAAAATAAACAAAAACCTATTAAAAAAGAAGAAAATCATATTATTAAATGCAATCATAAATATCAAAAAATATGCCAACTTTTAATCGAATTTCATTCTACAAGAAAAGGCAGAATTTATGGATATTTAAGAATTTTTTCAGCTTTTAAAGAGTGATTAAAACAAGAAAAAAATATCATTTTAAATATAGAATTATCAATAAAACAAATGCGAAAAATTATGAAAGAACACAATATTCAAGGATTAAAACAAACTAAAAATAACTATCCTAAAAACAAAAAAAATCCAAATAAGTGAATACCTACAATGGATAAAGTAAACAAAGATTATAAAAGTACAACCTCTTCAAATCAAATTTGATCAATGGACACTAAACAAATAAATACTAAAGAAGGATGATTATATCTTTTTGTAATTATTGATTTTTATTCAAATAATGTTGTTAGTTATAATATTGCTCCTAATAAATCATATCAGGATTTAATTCTTCCTGCTCTTGAAAAAATCAACAAACAATTTTCTTGAAATCAAGTAAAAAATGTTATTTTACATTCAGATAACGCCAACGAATTTTATTGTCACGATATCACAAAATGAGCAGAGGATAAACAAATAATTTTAAGCAAAAAACAACCTTATGATATTGGTGGTAATGTATTATCTGAAAACTGATTTTCTCATTTATCTCAAGAATGACTACCTAAAGGATCAAATCAATATTTATCCATCAATGAAGCTATAAATGATGTAAATCAATATGTTATGTTTTATAATTATGAAAGAATACATTCTAAATTTCTAAAACCACCAATTTTACAAATTAAAATTTAGAATTTTATATCAAAAATGGTCCAGTAATTAAGGGCCAACCACCAACTAGAGATTTTCTATGCTTATATGAGACATATTTCAAACTATTTCTAATTTGATGAACTATGCATAATTGATGTTCTGTTTTAAGAACCTGTTTAAAATCTTTTCAATAAAATTGAAATAAAGGCAAGAACAACCATTTGTAAGCTAGTATTTAATTTTTTTTCACAATTTTTTCATAATCTTCTGCATTTTTCTAATCATGCAAAACTTCGTTCTACAACTCATCTTTTTGGTAATACTACAAAAGAATGTAATTCATTACGTTTTATAACTTCAACATTTGCATTTATAATTGTTTTAATTTTAGAAGCAAATTTTTCACCAGTATAACCAGCATCTACTAGTATTTTTTGAACTGCAGAAAGATTCTCTTTTTCATTTTCAATCATTATTATAGCACTATTACGATCTGTTTTTTCTGCTGTGGTTATGTAAATTGCATGTGGTAAACCTTGAGAATCAACAGCAATATGACGCTTTATTCCTGAAATCTTTTTACCAGCATCATAACCTTTATTTTTAGTAGTATCTGTATTTTTAACACTTTGTGAATCAATTATATAAAAACTAGTTTGTTCTTTTCTACCATTATTGATACGAAATGCCTTGACTAATTTTTTTTAAAACTAATTGTAATACACTAGGTTCTTTATCATTATTTTTACTTCAAGCTTGAAAATAATAATATACAATTTGTCATTTTGGAAAATTTTTTGGTAACATTCTTCACTGGCAACCACTTTTTAATACATATAAAACTGCACAAAATACTTCATATAAATCTAAACTTCTTGGTTTAGTTCTCTTTTTAGTATTTTCTAAAATTGATTTTATATTTTCAAATTGCTCTTTGCTAACATTACTAGGATAATTTTTACACATATATACCTCTTATTTTAAAATATATAATCATTTTATCCTATTCTCTAAAAGATTTTAAACAGGTTCTAAAAGATTTTAAACAGGTTCTAAGATAAACTGATTGTATTGCTTCTGACATGCCTGTTAAATTATCACTGCAGGCAATAAGAATATCATTTAAGCCACGATTTTTCATTTCTGTTAAATTTGCTAATCAAAATTTAGCACCTTCATTTTCACTAATTCATAAACCTAAAACATCTTTTTTACCTTCTAAATCAACTCCTAAAGCTATATAAACTGATTTATTAATAATCCTTTTATCTTGTCGTACTTTCACTACTATGCAATCAAAATAAACAATCGGATAGACACTTTCTAATGGTCGATTTTGCCATGCTTTTACATCATCAATAACATCATCAGTAATTTGGCTAATAACACTTTCACTAATATCAGCACCATGATATAACTCTTGTAATTGCATTCTAATATCTGATAATGTCATACCTTTTGCATATAAAGAAAGAACTTGTTGATCAAAACCATCAAATCTTCTTTGTCTTTTTGCAACTATTACAGGATTAAAATTACTATTGCGATCTCGTGGTACATCAATCTCAATTTTACCTTGTTGAGTTATTAATTTTTTTGAACTTATACCATTACGAGCATTGTCACTATTACTATGTTGATTCTTATCATATCCTAAATAATTTTGCATCTCAGAATTCAACATTTTTTCTACTAATCTTTTTGTTAATTCTTTATACAATCCTCCCTCTTTAAAAACTGTTGTTAAATCTTCAGTATTTTCTAATAATAAATCTACTGCTTTTGATATTGGATCATTATTATTAATATTTTGCTTTTTAGCCATCTGTAACTCACTCTTTCTAGTCATTTAATTATATTTACTAGAATTAATTAAACATAGTTATTTTTGTAAGTTACACAGATTACTAAACATTACCTAATACTTAGTTTTTTAAATAAAGATTAATTATCCAATTTTAGTTTTAGTTTCAACATTACTTGCTAATACTGTATCCAATACATCTTGACAATCACGAACCTGATGTTGTTCTGTATCAATGCTATGTAACATAATAATAACTTGATGAGCAACATTGATTTTCATACGATTAAATAATTTTGAAGCTTCCTCAATATAAGCTTGTAAGGGATTTAACTGCGCATAACCACGCAAATGGATTCCTGCACGCAGTTTGCTTAAAGCATCAATGTGATTAGTTCAATATTGATCAAAAGTTTGTAAAATAACACTATTTTCAATTTGTTTTATAATAACATCATTTAATTTTTCTCTTTTTTCAAGATAAAAATTATAAGATTTTTCAACAATTAAATCAATATTTTCTTCAATACTTAATCGATTTAACTTTTCTGCAATTAAATCATTAGGTTTAATTAATTTATTTTCAATACCTTTAACTAATTCATCATAATCAATAAACTGTTCTCTACCAACAACTTTATTAAAAATATTTAGTAAATCACGTGCTACTGTTCTGTGCATATTTTTGATTAAATCTAATAAATCATCAGCAAGTAAAATATTATCACGTTGATGATATGTAGCTTCACGATGCTGAGCAATAACATTATCATAATCTAATAAGTTTTTTCGTGCATCAAAATTCATACCTTCAATTTTTTGTTGTGCTCTAGTAATTGATCTAGTTAACATTTTTGATCTAATATAGTCTTCACCTAAACTTGCAAAAGCTTTTTTTAATTTTTCACCACCAAAACGTAACATCAAATCATCTTCAATTGAAACATAAAATCGTGAAAATCCAGGATCACCTTGTCTTCCGGCTCTTCCACGTAATTGATTATCAATTCTTCGTGCTTCGTTTCTTTCAGTACCTAATACAGCAAGGCCACCAAGTTCAATAACACCCTTACCAAGTTTAATATCTGTTCCACGTCCTGCCATATTCGTTGCTAAAGTAATTGATCCTTTTTCACCAGCTCTAGCAATAATATCAGCTTCACGAGCATGATTTTTAGCATTTAAAATCTCATGCTTAATTCCTTCCAAAGTTAACATATTAGCAATTCGTTCTGATACATCAACATTAGCAGTACCAATCAAAATTGGTTGTCCTTTAGTATGTCGTTCTTTAACTTCTGCAATTAAAGATTTAAATTTAGCATTTAATGAAGCAAAAACATGATCGGGTTTATCTTCTCGAATAATTGGTTTATTAGTAGGAATCTTAATTACTCTCATATTATAAATTTTTACAAACTCTTCTTCTTCGGTTTTAGCAGTTCCTGTCATACCACTTAGTTTATTATATAAACGGAAAAAGTTTTGATAAGTAATAGTAGCTACTGTTGTTGTTTCTTGTTGAATTGTAACATTTTCTTTAGCTTGTAAAGCTTGATGAAGTCCATCACTATATACTCTACCAGGCATTAATCTACCAGTAAACTGATCAACTAGCACAATTTCACCATCTTTAACAACATACTCTACATCTAATTTGAAAACATGATTAGCACGAAGTGCATTTTGAATATGATGAAATAATTCCGAGTTATCAATATCAAATAAATTTTTTAAATTAAACTGTTTTTGGGCTTTATTAACACCCGTTACTGTTAATGCAATTTGACGTGATTCTCAATCAATTTTATAATCTTCAGGTATTAAAGTTTTTGCAAAAACATCTGATGCTTGATATAAAGGAGTACGATTTTTTGAACCACCAGAAATAATTAAAGGTGTTCTTGATTCATCAATTAAAACAGAGTCCGCCTCATCAATGATAGCATAATTAAGCTGACGTTGAACTTTTTCTGGATAAACCTTAACCATATTATCACGCAAATAATCAAAGCCTAATTCTGAATTAGTTGTATATGTAACATCTTTTAAATACGCTTCACGTTTTTGATTAGTAGAATGATCACGAAGACTAACGCCAATAGTAATTCCCAAAAATTCTAAAATTGGTCGATTTAATTCGGCATCTCTTGCTGCTAAATATTCATTAACAGTAATAACATGAACACCTTTACTACTTAAAGCATTTAAATAAATTGGCATCACAGCAGTTAAAGTTTTTCCTTCACCAGTTCGCATTTCAGCAACATCGCCATTATGAAGAACAATACCACCAATTAATTGAACAGGATATGGATGTAATCCACTAATTCTTCGTGCTGCTTCTCTAATTGTCGCAAAAGCTTCAACTAAAATATCATCTAAAGTCTCACCTTCTGCCAATCTGGTTCTGAATTCAACTGTTTTATTTGCTAATTCTTCATCTTTAATTTTTCTCATTGTTTCATCAAGGCTAATTATTTCCTTAACTTGTTTATTAATTTTTCGTAAAATTTTACGATCTCACATAAAGTAAATCACCATTTTTTTCTTTATTATTACTTATACTTATTATTACTTGTAAAGTAATAAAATCTTTATTATTTTAACATAAAAAAACTTAGAAAACTTAGTACCCAAAAAAAATTGTATTTATATTATATTTTTTTTCTTTAGACTTGGTGCAAAACTAAGGTAATTCAAAATTATATATTTCTGCTATTAAATTAAATCTTAATGCAAATCTTCGTATTTTATTGCGATATTTTAAAGTTAAAATTTTAAAACGTTTTAGTTTAGCAAATACGTGTTCAATTTTAATTCTAATTTTGCTTAAAGTTTTATTGTATTCTTTTTGAATTGGTATTAATTTATTGTATTTACTTTTTTTAAATGGCAAAAATGTATTTTTATGAATATTTTGTATTCCTTGATAACCTGAATCAACAAAAACTTGTTTTTCTGGATGAATAAAAGTTTTAGATTTTAAAAGTAATTTAAAATCATGAATGCTTCCAAAACAAAAAGCGGTTGAAATAATTTTTCCATTTAAAATATCAATAATTATTTGCGATTTAAGAGTATGATGTTTGTTTTTACCCGAAAAAAGTAATTTTAGTTTTTTTTAATTCTTTCAATTGGAGTTTCAGTAGCATCAATAGCTAGTAAAGTATTATTGATTCCTTTATTTTTGATTAAATCTTTTTTGCCAGATAAATTAAAAATTCCACTTTTTATTAAAGTATTTTCAATTCAAAAAATATTACGAATGCAGCTAGTATGACTAATATTATATCTTTTTGCAATAACTCTATAACTACTATACTCTTTTCAGTATTCTAATGTCATTAATAAACGATTTTCTATTGATAATTTATTAGGTTTACCACCAACTGCTTTTTTAATTGCTTCAGCTTTTTTTAAAATTTCAACCATTTTTTGAAATGTTTGTAGTTTTATTCCCACTAAACTATAAAATTCTTGTTCATCTTTGTATTTTTTTAACATAATAATTATCACCTTTGATATTAATAATAACCGTTAAATTATTAAAATTAAAGGTTTTGCACCAAGTCTTTTCTCTTCGAAGTTAGAAAAAATAATTTACTATAATTATTTTAATTACTATAAAAAACTTGATTATTATATGATTTAATATTACTTTTATTAAAAGATTCCTGGTTAATTTCTGATTTTGTAAGTTCAATAAAATTAATTTTAGATTCTAAGAACCTGTTTAAAATCTTTTAGAGAATAGGATAAAATGATTATATATTTTAAAATAAGAGGTATATATGTGTAAAAATTATCCTAGTAATGTTAGCAAAGAGCAATTTGAAAATATAAAATCAATTTTAGAAAATACTAAAAAGAGAACTAAACCAAGAAGTTTAGATTTATATGAAGTATTTTGTGCAGTTTTATATGTATTAAAAAGTGGTTGCCAGTGAAGAATGTTACCAAAAAATTTTCCAAAATGACAAATTGTATATTATTATTTTCAAGCTTGAAGTAAAAATAATGATAAAGAACCTAGTGTATTACAATTAGTTTTAAAAAAAATTAGTCAAGGCATTTCGTATCAATAATGGTAGAAAAGAACAAACTAGTTTTTGTATAATTGATTCACAAAGTGTTAAAAATACAGATACTACTAAAAATAAAGGTTATGATGCTGGTAAAAAGATTTCAGGAATAAAGCGTCATATTGCTGTTGATTCTCAAGGTTTACCACATGCAATTTACATAACCACAGCAGAAAAAACAGATCGTAATAGTGCTATAATAATGATTGAAAATGAAAAAGAGAATCTTTCTGCAGTTCAAAAAATACTAGTAGATGCTGGTTATACTGGTGAAAAATTTGCTTCTAAAATTAAAACAATTATAAATGCAAATGTTGAAGTTATAAAACGTAATGAATTACATTCTTTTGTAGTATTACCAAAAAGATGAGTTGTAGAACGAAGTTTTGCATGATTAGAAAAATGCAGAAGATTATGAAAAAATTGTGAAAAAAAATTAAATACTAGCTTACAAATGGTTGTTCTTGCCTTTATTTCAATTTTATTGAAAAGATTTTAAACAGGTTCTAACATTTTATTTAAACTATTTTCATTAAAGTTGTCTTCTTCTTTTTTTAATTTACTTTTTTTTGTAAGTTGATTTTTATTTTTTTTTAAAAATATAAAATAAACTAAATATTGAAGTTGTTGTGAAAAAGAAACTAATAACTAAAAATCAAAATTTTTTTAAACTTCATTGACTACTTTTTTTTCCAATTTTCTCTTCTACAAAAAATTAATTTTCTTTAATTATTAATGAACTAGTTTTTAGTTTATTAATAATTGGAATTCTTATTACTTTAAAAAATTTACGTTGGTCAGTTCTAAACCATTGAATTTGCATATCTGTAAAATATGGAATTTGGTCCTTTGTAAACGCTTGAATTTGTTGGGCTATTAAAGACTGAATCTGTTCCATTGTCAACTCTTGAATCTGCTCTTTTGTAAAATATGGAATTTGCTCCCCTGTAAAAACTTGAATTTGGTCGGTTGTAAATCAAGAAATTTGTTCTTTTGTAAAAAATAGAATTTGTTCTGGCGTAAAGATTTGGATTTGCAAAGGCGTAAAAAATGAAATTTGATTTTCTGTCAATGATTTAATTTGTAATAATGTAAAAGATTGAATTTGATCTTTTGTAAAAACCGCAATTTGAATTGGTAAAAATGACTGAATTTGTAATAACTTAAACGACTGAATTTGAATAGATGTAAAAGACTTAATTTGTAATCATGTCAATGATTGAATCTGTTCCATTGTTAATGCTTGAATTTGATCTTTTGTAAAAACCGCAATTTGTGATGGCAAAAACAATGAAACTTGTTCTAGTTTAAAAAATGGAATTTGCAACGGAAAAAATGATACAATTTGTTGTTCAGTAAATGATGAAATCTGGATATCTATGAAAGATGAAATTTGCTCCCCTGTAAAAACTTGAATTTGTGATGACCAAAATGATTTAATTTGTTTTGCTATAAATTTTGGAATCTGTTCTTTTGTAAATGAACTAATTTGTAATGGTGTAAAAGATTGAATTTGATCTAATAGACTTGGTGCAAAACCTTTAATTTTAATAATTTAACGGTTATTATTAATATCAAAGGTGATAATTATTATGTTAAAAAAATACAAAGATGAACAAGAATTTTATAGTTTAGTGGGAATAAAACTACAAACATTTCAAAAAATGGTTGAAATTTTAAAAAAAGCTGAAGCAATTAAAAAATTGCTGGTAAACCTAATAAATTATCAATAGAAAATCGTTTATTAATGACATTAGAATACTGAAAAGAGTATAGTAGTTATAGAGTTATTGCAAAAAGATATAAGGGAGCGTACCGATGTTGTCAATAATATTCAAATTTGTCTTAAAATTATAAAGTTAGACGAGAATAATTTTGACTTCAATATGCAATTGTATGTTAATCTTAACACTTGAAAAATATTAGTCAATAATAATACTTACTTTTATAAGTCAAAAATTCTTATTAAAGTTTACTTTAATAAGTTTTTAATATGTTATAATGTAATAAAGTCCTTTAAGATAAACCGTATACCGTTATGATTACTAAGCGTATGTAAAGTACGTGGTCTCTTAGGCAAATCCCTTAATTAGGGATTTTTATTTTATAATAATTATACTGCTGTGTTTATTTGATAGCATTTAAAATTAACCATTTTTGTATACATATCAATGTTATAAGTTCTATCACCAATCATATGCTTTAAAATTTGTTTAATATTAGTTTCAGTAAAGCAACCAATGTTTTCAACTAATGCTTGGTTTAATACACCATCTTTTGCATTAATAAAATAACCAACTTTTAATTTTTTATATTGTAAAGTTAATGATTGTAAAAAATCAATTAATTCATAATATTCACCTTTGGCAAATAAATTTATTGCATTTTGATAGTGTAATTTAGCAATTTGATTTTTTCTTCTTCCAGCCATGATACCAAGAAATAAAACATGAAAAGCATGAAATTTATCTAAAATAAATTTGGCATTTAAAATTGTAGCAGTTTTTCTAATTCATTTTGCACTGTCTCCACAAACTATTAAATTTGCTTGGTAAAAGTTTTCAAAAAATAAATTACCATATTTTTCTATTAATTTTGCGGTTTTTTCAGCACCAATTTCTGTTTTTGAAACTCTTATTTTACATACAGCTCTTTTATTAATTAATTTTCCATTTTTCTTTTTACCAGTACACATTACTATTAATCTCATCGAACATTTTTTACAATTTTTAGTATTGTGTTTTTCATTAAACTTAAATTTTCGATGACCATCATCAATATTTACATATAAATTTTGATTTGGTTGTAATGGTATTTTGGGAATATTTGCTTTTGGTAATTCAAATTTTTGATATCTTCTACAAACTGTACTAGTACCTATTAAATCTTCAATAAAAGTATCACAAACATCACGGTATTTTTTACCATCAGCAAAATATTTTAAAATTTGTTTAATAACATCTGGTGCTAATTTACTATACTTTTTAACACCAAGATATATATCTAATAATGAAACAAATTCCTTTTTTTTGTGTTTTTGGGTTATAATATGTACAAATACGTCGTTTATAATTTAATAAACCTTTTTTTGTTTTTAATTTTCTTTTTCTAAATCTATATGATTTATATAAAGATTTATTACATGTATTTCATAAATAATCATCTATTTTTTTAAATAATTCTTCTGTTTGTTGTAAATTTAATTCATCTTGATTAAAATAGTGTTTGTCTCAATCAAAATGATTAGGGAATGGTAGTGTTAACATTTTTAATGTTCCTTTCTTTTAAATAATTTAATTTTAACTTATATATGTTAATAAGGAGTAAATATGGCTTTTATCACTAGTTATGCACAATTAAATAAAAAATATAATCTTAATTTTAGTGATAATAATTATGATTTTAGTTGAGATATTTTTAAAAAATTTGTTGGTGATGAATGAGCCGAATATTTTACTACTAATTGTTTTTATCGTTTTATACCAACAGCACGTGGAACAAGAAAAACTTGAAATTGCTTAGCATTTGATTTATTTATATGTTGTAATTTTAGTGATAGTAGTGTTCAAGAAGTAAGAAGATATGAAAATACTCATAGTGAAACTACAATTGGTGCTTTAATGAATGTTTGTCAAGTTTTATTAGATACATATAATATTAATTTACTACCTAATAATCCACATGGAATTAAATGAAAAATTACTAAGGATGGTGGTTGTATTATTTTTCCTAATAATCAACAAATTGACTTTATTGGTTATGCTAATGGTAATAAAATTTTTGGAAAAGAAGCGGGTGGGTCAAGTTTTTTAGGTTCAAGAACAGATGAAATTATTATGGCAGAAGAAAAAGAAACACTAACAGAAAAGCAATTAACATATCGATATGAACGTTTACAAAACTCTATGTTTAGAAGTAATCGTATTAAAGTATCCAAAGAACCTATTAAAGAATGAAGTTGAACTTTTATTGATAATAATATATATAGTCCTACTTTTGGAAAATTGATTACTCGTTATTTTTATAAAAGTTTTTTCATTACTTTTACATGTAATCCTTATGATAAATATCATCCATTTTATTTAAAATACTGTACACCATTTTTACCATTAAATGATGAAGTCATGAAAAATCTTAAAAAAGTTGGTAAAGTTTATTATGAAAATAAAGATATGTTTAGTGGTTTAGGTTTATTTGTTTTAAGATTTACTATTCAACCATTTTGAAATAGATTACCAGACATTCAAAAAAGAACATTATTAGAAATGAAAAAAAGTAATCCTGATGAATTTAATACTGTTTTTTATGGTTTTGAATTTTTAGATAGTGATGCAACAATTTTTCCATTTCAAAAAACTGTAAAATATTGACAATTATACGATTTAAAACAATTTTATAATCAAGAAAAAGATATGTATAAATTTGATTTTTATAGTGTTGGTATTGATTGAGCTACGGGACCAAAAGACCATACTGTATTTATAGTAGTTGGATTTAAAGAATATAATAATACTGGTTATTATGATGCTTATATTATTTGTGAATTAGTAGTTACTCCAAATGACTTTATAAATGAAAATGAAAAAATTAATGCTTATGTTAATGAAATTTTAGGATTAATCGATAATTTTGAAAATTTTGACCAAACAATTTATTTTTATGATGATAAAGCAAGAACAGCCATGGATTGATTAAATCAAAAATTAATAGATGAACATAATACTATTCTAATAACACAAACTGCTATTAAACATGCTTCAAATTTAAATCAAGAAGCCGGATTAACTAATAGAGTAGTATGAATGAGAAATATTATGAGTTATGGAAACTTTTATGCAAATAAAGATGATTTACCAAAAACTACTCAATGTTTAGAAGAATTGCGTTATGATGAAACAAAAACTAACATTCCTGACAAGAGTATGTATCAAGACCCATATGATGCTTTGTTTTATGCAGTATATCCATACAAAAATGTAATTAGGGGTAAAAATAATGCTACTGTGAAAAAAAGTATCTTCACATTTGCTATATAATAAACAATTTCAATATAATTAATAGTATAGGTCTCATAAAATAAAGGCCTTTAATTTAGGCGTTATTTTGCATTTAAAAGCATACTTGTAAAAATAATCAAAAATAGTACAATTTATAAGTAAAATCAAGGAAAAAAGGAATAATTTAATATGAAAACATGAATAAAAACAAATTTAAGTAAAATAACATTAGCATTAGCACTAACTGGTGCTACAACCGGAACAATTGGTTTAATCATGGGGGGGCTGCTTACCCATGAAAATAACAAATTTAATTCTTATGAAAAACCAGACCATACAGTAGTATTATGTAATGCTCCAATATGAGTTAATATGTATAATGGTTCTTATTATTCTTTATACTGCTCAAATAAAAAGTTACATGATGTAGATATTAAATGAAATGGAAAATATTGAAAAGGTTACTTTGATAATTAAACTTCTAAATTTATATAAGAAATATTTTCGTTATATTTATCAAATAAATTAATATTTTTTAAGTCTATTTCTTCTTTATCTGTTATTAAAATTAAATTATAATTACCAGCACCAAATATCCCACTAATTTCAATCCGATTTAAATTATTAATCGGATTTTCAATTTGTAATTCAAATTCATTATTATTATCAATTTGTGAAATTTCTTTATAAAATTCTAATTTAGAAAATAATTGAGATTTATTTGAACCGTATAAATTTAAAGCATTTTCAATTTTATTGTTACTAATAATTGCTCTTGTAAAATACTTTCCATACTCACCATTACCTAATGTTCAATCAGCAGGAATTAATGATGGAATATTATTACTTTCTAATTCATTTGTAATAGATAATCAATTAAATTGATTATCATCTAGTTTAAATAATTCATTTTGACTAATATCATTATTTTTTAGTTTAATGTTATTTATATCTGTAAAATCAAAATATGCTGATTTTAAAATCACTTTTGCATTTTTAAATTGTCAAATATCTTCCTTAGTAGGATGTATTGGATTTGATTTTAATTCAAAATAATAAGGTAACAATATTTTATTATCATCATTTAAACCTTTATTAATTGACATACTTGAATAAATATTATTTGATAACATAATAATTAGTTGTTTAAATATTTTCACTTGCTCTAAATTAATATAATTAGGATAATCTAATTTTCATTGCTTAAATAAATTAGTTATTACTTCATCGGGTTTTTGATTTTCAAACTTTCCTCTTAACATGTCCATTTTATTTGGTGATTTTGTTGGGTCTAATGATGCTCCATCAAAATTACGATTATAATTATATGTGTAACTTAACATGTCTAATAATAGTTGTTGTAAACTATCATTAGTTGGTGCATCTTTAATTTCTATTTCAATATCATCAAATTTATTATTAGTTGCAACATATTGATAAAATTGACTTTCACCTACAAAATCTCAAACTTCTTTATCTTTTAATTCTTTTTGACTTTTTAGTGGTCATTTGCCACCTAAAACATTACTAAATTCATATCCTAATCAAGCATGTGTAACTCTTGCATTTTTAATAACTTCTCTTCTTGTTATATTACCACTACTAATTTTAATTAAATCTAAAACTGATTTTTCTTGTTCAATAAATTGTTTTGCTAAATTTCAAGGTAATATTTGTTCACTAAATCATTGTTGTAATATTCTAACTTTTGGTTGAGTTTCAATAGGCATTGATAATAGTGGAAATGCTATCTTATCTTTAACAAATAATTTAGGGTATACTTCCATATTGTCAACTTCACCAAGTACCTTTATATTACCGAAAAGCATGCTTCTAGGGGCTTTAATTTTTAAACCAATAACTTTGGTATCTTTATCTAATGGTTTTTGTAATTTAATAATAATTGGATAACCATCTCTTGTTTTAAAATCTTTAATTTTAATAATAGTAATACTTTTAGTACTTCTTGTTTTTGGATTTTGATAAGGTTGTGAATAGTTATTAATGATATATAAATTATCAATATTATTTTCATTTAATGGTTCATTAATAGATACAGCATATAACTTAAATTGATTTAATAAATTTATTTCTTGAAATATTAAATTTTTAATATCAGTCATACTATATTCAATTGTATTATCATTAATATTAGTACTTGCTCTTTGATTTAATTGCATAGTAAAGTCTGATGTTTCAACAGCAGTAGTTTTTAATACTTTATCAATATCAATAAAACCAATCTTAATAGTATTTGCTGAAAATTTTAAACTATTATTTTCATTATTTTTAAATAAACGTTCAATTTCATAAATATAAATTGTTCTTTTTTTAAATTCATCGTATGCTCTATTAATATCAGGGTCACTAGTAGCACTCATCATATTAGTAAAGTCATAAGGAATATTATCAATTAAATAATCATTTTCTACTTCTGCTTGATTAAGTTTAGTTTGTTTCTGTGGAAACTTCGTTTGTGGTTTGTTATTGTTGTCCATTGTTATCTCCTATTAATTGGTTATTTTCGGGGTTAAATAGTTTTAATTTAACAGTTAAATTATTAATTTCTTGTTCATCATTAATATTAAATGTTTTACTAGTTAATAAATCTTTATCTACACGTACTAATATTTGAATAAATTTAAAAATATCAATATTAAATTGTCATAATTTTTGTTCAATGTAATTAATAGTTGAAATATTTACTGCTGTACTTTCTGGAACTGATTGTTGTGCAGATTTTTTTTGACTTGGTATATGAATACCACAACGTTTAAATATTTCATTAACATTTCAATCATATATATCAGTTAAATTCTTACCTTTAAAATTACTATTTGTCATATTGATATTTTCGTTTTGTTCATTATTATCTCCACCGCTTTTAAATATGTAATTTTTAGTAACTAATGTTCTTACTGCGTCTTCTATTAAAGATTGAACATTGCCATAAGTTTGACTAAATATAAATTTAGGTGAGTTTAAAATAGTATCTAAAACAATTTGTTCATAAATAACATCTAATGCTTTAATTTTATCCATTACTTTATTACAATCTGCTAGCTCATTTGCTTTATTTCGCATAATTGCTATTGGTATATAGTTAATATTTAGTGTTTGTTCTTGTGCTAAATTAGGGTTATTAATGAATGATTTAAAATCTAATGGAAATTGTTTTTTATTATCACTAATACTATAAATTGCACGATTAATAGTTATTTGTTCATTGTTTAATGTATAAACTTCAAATAGTCTTACTGTTTGTGCATTTTGTTCATAGTTATCATAAAAAATAGTACATTGAATTAATTTACCAGTAATATCATAAACTCTTTGTTGTATATCTACGACTTGAAAATATAAGTCATCATTAGCAATATAAATTAAATAACCACTAATTCCTAATTTACTTAATTTAAAAATAGAATTTCAATTTTTTCTATAAAATTCTTGTTGAATTAAGTATTGTTTAATAGTTTCATTATTAATTTCTAATGGTGCATTATATAAATTAGCATTATTTTCTGTTACAAAATCAGTAAAATAAGTTTCATGATTAAAATCATTAAAACCAAAATAATTTAAAATTGAAGCATGAGTACTTTTATTTTTATTAGTTAAAAATTTTACTTTTTCATTTTGATTATCACTAATATTACTTTTATCTTTTCTAAAAAATCTACCTAACATAATATTCACCACCTTTTTAAAAGATTTGATTAATTTTTAATACAATTTTTACTAT
The DNA here is from genome assembly GCF_964031275.1 of Spiroplasma endosymbiont of Acasis viretata. Lineage (NCBI taxonomy): Bacteria > Bacillati > Mycoplasmatota > Mollicutes > Entomoplasmatales > Spiroplasmataceae > Spiroplasma > Spiroplasma endosymbiont of Acasis viretata. The sequence continues at coordinate 1,345,178 of NZ_OZ035019.1, read as the reverse complement.
AATAAATATAATTAAACCAGCAACAGCAGAAGATAATAAAACTCCAATTAAACCTAAAATAATTTTTATAATTTTAAAAAACATAATATTATTCCTGTAATTCTTCTAATTTTCATACATCACCTTTTAAATTACCTTTTCCAGTATAAATAGTAATCCATTTTGCATGTTGAAGTGATAAAATTACTATATTAGCACTATCATTAAAGGTTTGTATTTGTACACCAGCAATTTTTTTATCAGTTATAATAAATTCTTGAATATTATAAACTTGAATATATATACTTCAAGAATAATAAACTCTATAATGTTTATTCTCTTGAAAATCATAAGTAATTTGTCAATTATCTCATTTATTTTTTTCTCTTGTTCCTACTTCTTTTCAATTTGAACCACTTGGACTTGGTGTTGGATTATTTTTTAATTCAATATCTCAAATATTTTCTTCAATTTCATTAGTTTCTAAACTTCTTGAATTAATTTTTAATTTTGGTGTAATATCTACTTTAATAGTATCTTGTAATTCTTCTAATGAAAATATATTTCCATATTGTTTATTTCCTCCAATAATAATTAATTGACTTTTACCTCCAACAGTTCCTAATTTAATAATTAATGAAGCTTCTTCATTATCAATTTTACCTTTAACAAGCATATAATCTCCACCTATATGAGTAGAACTAGATTTAAATTCTATTTTTAGTTTTACACTTGTTTGATTAAAAGGTGGTTTATCTCATGTTATAAATACTCTATAATATTTATTAAAACTAAGAGCAAAATCTTCTCATGTACGATTATCAAGACTTTTACCTATTATTTTTCAATTTTCTTTATCTTGTTTTTTATCAATATTACTTTTATTTTCATTAATAGAACCAACAACTGTTTTATTAGTAGTTTCTAAATTAGTAATTTCTTGACTTACAGCATTTATTTGAAATGCAATAGGAAATTGTGCTTTTGTATCTTCTAATTTTTTATCTACTTCTTCTTTTTTATAATAATCAGTTAAATCAGTAGAACCACCAATAGCACTAATAGTATTAGTTTTTTCATCAATCTTAATATTTTCACCAGCAGTTAATTTATTTTGTTTTTTATCTAATAAATTATTAGTTTCTAGTTTTGTATAATAATCACGTTCAGTATTTTCTTCTGCTATAAATTCAGTTGGTGTTCCTTTTCCAATATATTGATATAAAAGAATAGAAGCAGATGTGTAATTATCATTATTAGAGACAACAGTAATATCATTTCCTTCCTTAGTAAATAATAATTAGACTTGGTGCAAAACCTTTAATTTTAATAATTTAACGGTTATTATTAATATCAAAGGTGATAATTATTATGTTAAAAAAATACAAAGATGAACAAGAATTTTATAGTTTAGTGGGAATAAAACTACAAACATTTCAAAAAATGGTTGAAATTTTAAAAAAAGCTGAAGCAATTAAAAAAGCAGTTGGTGGTAAACCTAATAAATTATCAATAGAAAATCGTTTATTAATGACATTAGAATACTGAAAAGAGTATAGTAGTTATAGAGTTATTGCAAAAAGATATAATATTAGTCATACTAGCTGCATTCGTAATATTTTTTGAATTGAAAATACTTTAATAAAAAGTGGAATTTTTAATTTATCTGGCAAAAAAGATTTAATCAAAAATAAAGGAATCAATAATACTTTACTAGCTATTGATGCTACTGAAACTCCAATTGAAAGAATTAAAAAAAACTAAAATTACTTTTTTCGGGTAAAAACAAACATCATACTCTTAAATCGCAAATAATTATTGATATTTTAAATGGAAAAATTATTTCAACCGCTTTTTGTTTTGGAAGCATTCATGATTTTAAATTACTTTTAAAATCTAAAACTTTTATTCATCCAGAAAAACAAGTTTTTGTTGATTCAGGTTATCAAGGAATACAAAATATTCATAAAAATACATTTTTGCCATTTAAAAAAAGTAAATACAATAAATTAATACCAATTCAAAAAGAATACAATAAAACTTTAAGCAAAATTAGAATTAAAATTGAACACGTATTTGCTAAACTAAAACGTTTTAAAATTTTAACTTTAAAATATCGCAATAAAATACGAAGATTTGCATTAAGATTTAATTTAATAGCAGGAATATATAATTTTGAATTACCTTAGTTTTGCACCAAGTCTAATAAAATAAGTATTACAATTGCTACTTAAATTATTTTCCTTTAATCAGTTTTGATAAGTTGATAGAGCCTTTTGTTCTTTTTGAGTTAATTGCATTATTACCCTACCTAATCTTTTCAAGATATTTCGTTAGATTTATTACTACTGTTTTTTTGTTCATTTAAAATTTGTAAAATCATATCTAATTTCTGATTTATATTATTGTCAAAGCTAATCAATTTTTAAAAAATTAATTTACTATGTGTAACTAAACTTAAAGCATCATTTGATTTGTTTAATTTTTTATGAATTACAAATCTAGCACTAATTTCTTTTTCACCAATTGAACCATCACCAGTACCGTTGTAAATTGCAGTTAAATCTAAACCTAATTTAGATAAATCAATTCCATAAAAATATCACAATTTTGTACTTGATTTATTTGCATAATGTTTACCTAAATAATGAATTTTAATTTTTTCATTTCTAACATCAATACCAGTTTCTTCTAGCATTTCTTTGATAACAGTTTGATAATGGTTATTATTTTCTAATCCACCTGTGATAGTACTATATTCACTAATTTTCTTATTTTTAAATAATGGGTTATATTCTTAGTTAGTAAATAATGAAACTCATTATCTTTTAAAACATAGGGTAATATTGCAACTCCTTGATTATTGCATCAAGGTTCTTCAACTCCGTGCATGAATTCTACTTTAATAAGTTTTAAATATTCTTTATTCATAAAAAATCTTCCTTTCAAATAAAATTTAGAAATAAAAATCGCAACCAAGGTAATAGGTTGCAACGCGTTTATTTTTAAACTTCTTTAAAATGAAAAAAAGATTAAAATAAAAAAAATAGATAGGCTTAAATAATTTTGAATCGGTGTACCTAATACTTAGTATTTAATTTTTATAGATTAATCTTATTACATTTAATTAAAATTTCAAGTGTAATCTTTAATTTTGTCATTATTTAGTGAAAATTTCCCATTGATTATCGAATAATAATTTCCTAAAAATAAAGTTATTTTATACTATCAAATATTTAATTTAAAAAATCTCTAATTAGAGATTTTTATTTTTTGAATATTAAATCATATAAATTTTTAAATCGTTTGTATATAAGCAAATTTAATGATTTAAAATTAATTTTAAATATATAAAGATATTGAAATCACCATATCTTATTTTTTACATTTTTGGTGAGCTTGGTTTAGTGCTACTTATTAAATATTTAAGAACCTGTTTAAAATCTTTTCAATAAAATTGAAATAAAGGCAAGAACAACCATTTGTAAGCTAGTATTTAATTTTTTTTCACAATTTTTTCATAATCTTCTGCATTTTTCTAATCATGCAAAACTTCGTTCTACAACTCATCTTTTTGGTAATACTACAAAAGAATGTAATTCATTACGTTTTATAACTTCAACATTTGCATTTATAATTGTTTTAATTTTAGAAGCAAATTTTTCACCAGTATAACCAGCATCTACTAGTATTTTTTGAACTGCAGAAAGATTCTCTTTTTCATTTTCAATCATTATTATAGCACTATTACGATCTGTTTTTTCTGCTGTGGTTATGTAAATTGCATGTGGTAAACCTTGAGAATCAACAGCAATATGACGCTTTATTCCTGAAATCTTTTTACCAGCATCATAACCTTTATTTTTAGTAGTATCTGTATTTTTAACACTTTGTGAATCAATTATATAAAAACTAGTTTGTTCTTTTCTACCATTATTGATACGAAATGCCTTGACTAATTTTTTTTAAAACTAATTGTAATACACTAGGTTCTTTATCATTATTTTTACTTCAAGCTTGAAAATAATAATATACAATTTGTCATTTTGGAAAATTTTTTGGTAACATTCTTCACTGGCAACCACTTTTTAATACATATAAAACTGCACAAAATACTTCATATAAATCTAAACTTCTTGGTTTAGTTCTCTTTTTAGTATTTTCTAAAATTGATTTTATATTTTCAAATTGCTCTTTGCTAACATTACTAGGATAATTTTTACACATATATACCTCTTATTTTAAAATATATAATCATTTTATCCTATTCTCTAAAAGATTTTAAACAGGTTCTAATATTTTTTGATATTTTATTTTCTATTTGGTTAATTTCCAACGCCATTTTTTTAAGATTTAAAAGTTTTTTGTCTAAATGTTTTAATCTTTCATTAATTTGCTTATTTTCAACTATAAGATTGTTATTTTTTTTATTTAAATAATTTACTTTTTGATTTATATTTTCTATAAATAAATTGTCATTTCTTTTTTTCGATTTATTAATTTCATCTTTAAAATAATAGACTTGGTGCAAAACTAAGGTAATTCAAAATTATATATTTCTGCTATTAAATTAAATCTTAATGCAAATCTTCGTATTTTATTGCGATATTTTAAAGTTAAAATTTTAAAACGTTTTAGTTTAGCAAATACGTTTTCAATTTTAATTCTAATTTTGCTTAAAGTTTTATTGTATTCTTTTTGAATTGGTATTAATTTATTGTATTTACTTTTTTTAAATGGCAAAAATGTATTTTTATGAATATTTTGTATTCCTTGATAACCTGAATCAACAAAAACTTGTTTTTCTAGATGAATAAAAGTTTTAGATTTTAAAAGTAATTTAAAATCATGAATGCTTCCAAAACAAAAAGCGGTTGAAATAATTTTTCCATTTAAAATATCAATAATTATTTGCGATTTAAGAGTATGATGTTTGTTTTTACCCGAAAAAAGTAATTTTAGTTTTTTTTAATTCTTTCAATTGGAGTTTCAGTAGCATCAATAGCTAGTAAAGTATTATTGATTCCTTTATTTTTGATTAAATCTTTTTTGCCAGATAAATTAAAAATTCCACTTTTTATTAAAGTATTTTCAATTCAAAAAATATTACGAATGCAGCTAGTATGACTAATATTATATCTTTTTGCAATAACTCTATAACTACTATACTCTTTTCAGTATTCTAATGTCATTAATAAACGATTTTCTATTGATAATTTATTAGGTTTACCACCAACTGCTTTTTTAATTGCTTCAGCTTTTTTTAAAATTTCAACCATTTTTTGAAATGTTTGTAGTTTTATTCCCACTAAACTATAAAATTCTTGTTCATCTTTGTATTTTTTTAACATAATAATTATCACCTTTGATATTAATAATAACGGTTAAATTATTAAAATTAAAGGTTTTGCACCAAGTCTATTGTATTTTTACATTATCATTTACATTTAACTCATCTAATTTAATAGTTTTTTGTGTTGTTCTTTGAATTTCACCACGTAGATTAAATATAGTTTTTTTATCCCCATATATATAATTATCAGTAGGATCACTAGAAGATTGATAAATGTAACCTCATATTGCTAAATATGTTTTACCAAATTGACTACTAGGGATAAAAGAATTCATTTTTTTTCATAAAGGACTAGTTTCAATATTAAATCAATTATTTTTAACATCATTAATATTTTCATTTGCTTTAATTAATTCAGTATTTAATTTGGTAATTTCATTTTCATTAGTAGTAATTCGTTTTTGTTGTTTAGCAGAAAAATCACAAGTTGGTGCATGTGTATAATCACCAATTTGAGGATTATTTTGTAATGCTTCGGGTGGTAATGTACCAATTTCATCAGGTCAATCTAAAATCATTGTTTCAGTTTCTTTATCATAATCAGTTGCAACATAACCTTTATTAATAAATTTACTAACAGGACCTCTATATATTTCATTTTCATTATCATCAACTAAATCATCATATAATTTAATTTGTTTTGATAATGTAAATTCTTTTTGTTGTTCGATTAATTCATCAACTTGATTTCTAGTATAAAATGCTTTTAAATCAATTTTTTCAACATCTATTTCATCATCATTATAATTTGATAATATTTGTTTTAATTCTGTTAGTCTTGCCCATATTTTCATTCTACTTGGTGCTAAATCTCAAACATTAATTGTAGGAATACTATTTGCACTAAATTGACTACCATTATTAAACTGAATAGTAGCATCAACATTAAATTCAATTGGTGTACGATTAAATACTCAATGTTCAGCGGTTACATAAACCATATCTCTTAATGTTTCTTTAATTAATTCATCTTTAAAACTATCAAAAGGAAATTTAGATAAAATAAAACCAAGATAAGCATTAATATCATTTTGAGCACGAATAGCAAAAGTTTTAAATCAATCATTAACATTTGGTCATGTTTGTATATATTGCTGTGGTGTTTCTGTAATTTTTCCAGTTAATGGATATCAGTTATTATAATTTTCTAGACTGACACCAGTTCAAAGTTTATTAATCATAATTTATCATTCCTTAAAAAATGCTTTTTTATAATGTTTAGTTTTTGTTTTAGTTTTTCTATGTGATATATGAATAATTTCTTTTTGTAATTTTTTCTTACCTTTTTCTGCAACTTGACTATATGCAAATTTTTCTAAATGATGTAATAATCCAGTACCAAATAAAGTATTAACTGAAAACTTTAAACCAACATTTTTAAATGATTTGTTAATATTTTCAATAGGATTATTAATAACATTTACTACTTTATGATAAGTTCTTATTATTCTAAATATTTCTCTATATACTTTAAAACTATCTCTAATTACTTGTTGTAAAACTGGTGGAGCAAATGCTATTGCTTTTAATCATTTATTACGATTAACACCATAACCAATGTATCAACCACTATATCAACGATATCAATGGAATGGATGTATTTGAGTAACAAAAGTTTTTGCTTTAAGAATACTATCAACAACTGTAATTGGTTTATATTTAGGATTACGATGATAAATAGTAATTGCACATTTATCTAATGACAAAGGTTGAATTTTACAACCCATAAATACTGGTGAATTTAATGGAATTAATTGTGCATGTTTAATTGCTCTTTTTTCTGCACTAGTAAATAAATCAGTTGCTTTTTCTTTTAATTTCTGAATTTTTTCAAATGCTTGTTTTTCTAACTTTTCAAATTTTTCTTGTAATTTATATATACTTTCTCGTATTTTTTCAAAATATGGTGTATCTTTTCAAAATTTATTTAAACCTTTTTTTAAATAAAATCTAATATCAAAATATTTAAAAGTTTGATTTGCTTTTAAAACAAGTTGATGAATAACATTATTTTTAAAATTAAATTTAATAGCATTAGCACGAATTTTTTGTAAATCTAAAATTAAAGTTTTTCCATATCTATTTTCTGTATGTATTGTATGAACTAAATTTAATCAATCATGTTGATTCATTTTTAATACTTCTTTTAAATCAGTATTAAATTTTTTTAAAAAGTTATTTGCTTTTTCAATATCTTTAATTTTAAATTTAGGAGTTAATTGTGGACTTAATTTTATTAATGTATTTTGTAATAATAAGTGTTCTTTTAACTTTTGTATTTCTAATTTTTGAAAATTATTTTTATATTCTCTTTCAGCAACATAACCTAAATCTCGTAATACTGTTTCACGATTAGGAGTAAAACTATAATTCATTAAATAACGTTTATTACCAATAATTTTATCTGTTAAAATTTCTTTTCCACTTACTTGACTAATAATTTCTTGTAAATTTTTTGCTTCTTTAATACCAACTTGTTCTAATGTTTTAGTTTCTTGTGCTAGTTTAATAAATTTAGTTGTGCGATAACCACGACTAATTTTATTAAGTCCAGCAAATGCAGGTAATAAATTTAAAAAAGTATTTAATTTTGTTACATTTCCTTTTAAATAATCATAAACTTGATTAATAGTAAAATCAGTTGTAGCATAAATACCAAAATTAATAGTACTTGCAATCAAATCACTTGCACCTAATCCAAGGGCTACACTTTCACTTAATCCACCAGTAAAAGGAGCAAGTGCTACTGCTATAACTTGTACACCAATCATTTCTAAAATTTCTCATCAAAAACTTTTATTTTCTTGTTGTTTACTTATTCTAGTATGTTTTGGTTTATTTATGCTTAAAAGTATTGCTGTACTAGTTGTACCAATTGGCATCGCATTTAATTTCCTTTATTTAAGAGTTATTTTAATTGGATTTGTTGAACCTTTATAATTTAAATCATTAACATTTGAAGAAATAACTATGTATAACTCACCCGCTTTTTGTTTTTGATTATTTATATTAGTTTTTCCTTGTGCATCACTAAAATATTTAATAGTTGGATTTGTTAAATTAGGATTTAATGATTTAAGTTCATTAGTACTTTTTATTTGTGTATTTAATTCACTATTATTGTTATTAACATTTGCAGTAATATCAGTTGTTAAACTTGTAATTTTAGTTTTTAAATCAGTTTTATCAGTATTAATAATTCCACATGCCATTCAACGTGATGTTGTTTCATTATTAGAAATATAAGGTATTGCTTGACCTGTAACTTCTCCACCAACTAAATACATTCTTCCAACTTTACCATCTGCCACTTCTTGAACATAAATAATTGTATCTTGCAACATATATCTTTTCATTGCTCTTGGCGTTGCTAAAACAAATGACATAATTTCATCATCATTTTTATCATTTTTAAAAGTCATATAGTCATCCATTACAATTTGACATAATACACCTTTAATATATAAATCATTACCATTTAATCTTAATTGTTGTGCAATTTCATTATCAGTAATTAAACCTTTATTATCTGCCAAGTAAACTATACTATCATAAAGAGCATTAGTAATAAAGAATCTACAATTTGCAATATTTCTATATTGAAATAATGTATTTCATGCCCCCAACATTGCTTCTACATATTTAATTGCTTGTGATTTTGGTTCTGTTGATTTTTCAATCATAAATTTAATTGCATATTTTGCAATTACATTAGTATTGTTATTAGCTAAATAATCTGCTAAATCATTAGCAACTTCATATTGCATACTTTGTAATAAATTTTGTCCATTTTCTGCTAATAAATCTTTTGCTGCAATTGTTTCGCCAGCAACAGCTTCTTCTGTAATTTCTTTAATAATTTTATCTGTATCAGCATATCCGACATCTATTCTTTTACTCTTATCATTTCATTGAAGAACTTTAACTTTTGGGTCTTTTGGTTTTTTAACTATAAATTCAATTCTTGTTGAATTAACCATTTCGATAGGAAAAAAACTTGCCCATGGACTATTTGATTGTTTAAAAAATTCTATAAATTCTGGTGCTTCTACTAATTTTTCGGTATTATCTAAATTTTGTTTGAATGGTACTGACATTTTTTTTATTTCCTTTCTGTTATAAATTATTTTTCTTTTTATAATCCAATAAAGTACTTTTTATTGAAATTGGCTCATTTGTTAGTATTGTTTGTGGTTTACCACCTGTATTAATTATTTCTTTAAATACTGGTTGTTCTTTAATAATTTTTTTAATAGTTTCTTCAATTTTTGAATTTTCTAAATTATTAGTTTTAAATTTTAAAAAATCATAAAATTCAGTTTTAACTTGATATTTTTTAAATATATTAATTATTTCTTTTTCTTTAATTTCTTGATTAAGTTTATTTAACTTATTTTCTGCTTCATTAACTTTATTTTCTATTTCTTGTGAAGAAGCATTGTTTTCAGTTAAAGGTTCAGTTGTTTGTTGAACATTATTTTCATTTTCTAACATTTACATCACCTCTTTATTATTTATTTTCTTTATTAATTTTTTCATTTAATTTTGCTAATTTTTTTTGATGTTTGATAATTTTGTTATTTGCTCTAACATGTTTTGGAGTTGTGATAAATCTTTTTAATAAAACAATAATTTCTCTGCAAATTAATGTTCCAACACTTGTTCCAATAATTATTAATTCATGTAAAAATTCTTTCATCTCAATATTTTCCTTTCAATTGTTTATTTTTTAATTATTCATCAAATTGACCACCATTAATTCTTTCAATCATTGATTGTGAATTACTTACAACTTCTACTAATAAAGATAGTTTTCTTTCTAATTCTTCTATTTGTTCGTTATATGTTTTTATTTCATTATTATAATATTCAAGTATTTTTTCTTTATTCATAAATTATTCACCTCCTTTATAAACTCATGTGATTATAATCTCAATTTAATGAAGCATTATCGTGATTTAATGCTACTTCGCTCATATTATCACTACCGTATTGACTAGTTGTTTCACTATTAATTGTGAATCTATTATCATTTACTAATCTTGCAGTTTCATCATTAAATGATGTTTCTTGCATTTCTTGAATATGATTTGTAGTTTCCATAGGTAGTAAATTATGGATTATTTCACTTGCACCAGCAATTATGGTAGGTACTGAATAAGCATTATTAAAATCATTATTAATACCCATTGCAACACCACTTGATATTAAACATCCACCAGTAGCCATATTACAAATCTTTCTTATCGCTTCAAATTTATTAGGTATTAACTCAGTTAATCCACTAATAAGATTTGAAATACCATAAGCATTTAATGAAATATAAGTATCTCAATCCATTAATGACTGATGTTCTTGTTTATTTAATAATAATCATGGAGGACCCTCAGTTGTAGTTGTAGTAGTTATTGGAGTTGGTGTTGTTGGAATAATAGGAGTAATATTATTTTCACTTCATTTACTATAATTTGCTAATCCAATTGTTCCTAAACCTAATAATATTTTTTTAGAACTATTAATTAATTTAGTTTTAGTATTTGGTCTTTGATTTAAATTTCAAATATCTAAACCTAATTTTTTACCAAATAATAAACTATTAATTGAACCTAATACTGGATTTACAATTACTTGACCATAATAAGCACTTGTACCAATCATTGCACAAATTGGACTTATTCCAGTTCTAATTAATTTAATTAAAGTATAATTTGATTGATTTTCTATATTTGGCATTTTATTCTCCTTTAATTTTCTAATTTTTTAATTGTTACTTTAATTCAACCTTGATAAACATCATTATCACCAACTATTAATGCAACATTACTTTCTGGGTCCGAAACAATTATGTGTTTGGATTTAACATTTGGGTATTGTCTTAAAATAATTGCTCTAATATCATTACTTGTATGAATTGCTTTTGGAAATGATGATAATATTTCAATTTCATCTTTATTTTCAAACAAAGTAGGTAATATTATCATTAGTCAAATTCACCTTTTTCTATTTTTTCAATTAATAAATTTAAAATATTTTTGTCAAAATCAGAGTTTGTATAATTAATTTTTTTAGTTCATTTAATTATATCTTTCATATATTTAAGTAATTTTTCTTTATTCATTATCAATATCTCCTAAATTTCTTCAACTTCTTCTATTTCATTTATTAACTGATTCTAATCAACAACTATTACAGGTATTGGATAAAAAGTTTTCTTTTACTTTATTGCACATAGAACATTTATCTTCATATTTCATATTATTTCTCCTTATTTTCAATTTGATTAGCAATTTCATTTAATATTTTTAATACTTTATATTCATTTTTTAATTCTTTAATAATAAATATTAAAAATATTATTAGTGTTATGCTTGTTATTAATATTGGTACTATTAATAAAATTTTTCATAATATCATTTTTTACTCTTTTCATTTTTTAAATCATTTAACATTAATTGAACAAAATGCACGATTTTTAGGAATATTTAAAGTATTAAAAATTTGACCAGTTACTATAATTTCATCGTTTTTGTTTAATAAAATACAGCGTCTATAAAATTTTGGGTTGTTAAAAATTAAAGTAACATAGTTTAAACCATTTCACTGACCTCGAACACTATAATATAATTCCTTATTACCTTTTTCGTAATATTTTGCTTCAATAGTGTTACTAAGTTTTACTGTTAATTTGACATAATTTGCTTTATCTTTCATGTTTATAATTTCCTTAAATAATTATCAAAAATTAATATTTTTTTATGATTTTTTAAATAATATTGAATATGCTTATAAGCATCTTGTTCATGTTTTGTTAATTTTATATTTCCTTTATAATTTGTTATTTTATTTTTATTTTTTGGGTGGTTTTCTAGATAATCTCAGTTGAAAACATCTTGAACTAATACCATTAATGCACCAATGATTTTAGGCGTTGATAATGGATTAGTTAGTAATTGTTTTGAATTTAAAAAGAAATTTTCTACAATAACTAATATTTTTTTATCAATAAATTTTTCTTTAATTAATTGAAATTTTTCTTTATACATATTTTTAGTTCATAAAACAGTTAATGTATTGAATGTTTCATTAAAAATAATATTATTAGTTTCATTTGAATATATAACAATTCCATTATTACCAATTCCAGCGGGGTCAATTCCAATAATTAAGTCATATTGCATTAATTAAGTTAACCTCTAATAACTGTTTTAATAATTTCTAAATTACAATTACATCAACAATATTTACATTCTTCAATAAATTCTTTATGACCACAAACTAAATTATCTTTTTTTAAATCATCAATCAGTTTAATTAGTCCTATTTTAAATTCAATATCATCACTGTCTGGTATGCAAATCGTTCCTCTTTTAGTTAAATATTCTTTATCCATATTTATACCTCCTACTTAACCTAATATTTAAAATACAATCATAACAAATCGCTTTACTATTTTTATCTCTTAAAAAATATTTTCTTGTTTTTATATCATTAGTATTAAAGAATAAATAATCTAATTTATGCTGTTTACATGTTCAACAAAAATACTTTTTCATAATAGTTCTTTCTAATATGTTCTGTTGCTTCTAGCATAAAGAACATATATTTTTATTTTTATATTATTAATACTATTAGTTTTATTCATTCCATGAAAACTGGGCTCAAAAATAAATTGTGAAATTTTAAAAAGAAATCGAGGCATTCGATTCAATATTTATTTAATTTATGTTTAATAAATTAATATTTTAATTGAACCGGCACCGCTCAATTTTTTTTAAAAGTTTGAAATTTATTTTCTCGCCCAAAAAAATTTTCAAAAAAATAAAAAATAAAACCAACACTTGCTCACTGGGGGGTGGCAAGGTTGGTTAAATAAAGAATAGAATTAATACAATAGGTCCCTACAACAGGTCTATATATACTAGTTTCCAATTCGCTCCCACCCCAAGAATTACCATTAAATGGTTAGTATATTTTATTAGGTATCACTCCACTTTTTATTTATACATGCAAGTCCACATGTTCTAGCTACTATTTTTAACAACTGTGTTGTAGTTCACTTTTTTAGTTCCCTAACACGTGTTGATAATAGCGTTAAAGAAGATTATTAATTATTAACTTTCTCCTACTTGGTCACTGCGTGTAGTAGATATTTAAAGAGTGTTAATAATAAAAATTTTAAAATTTTACAATTACACAAAAAAAGACAAGATTTTTATTCTCGTCTTTTGTCATTTATTTTTAATTCAAGGGTAAAAAAAGAAAGGAGCTATTTTTAAAACTTTTTAGTTATCGACATCTTCGACACGCTCCCAATAAAAATCCCTAATTAAGGGATTTGCCTAAGAGACCACGTACTTTACATACGCTTAGTAATCATAACGGTATACGGTTTATCTTAAAGGACTTTATTACATTATAACATATTAAAAACTTATTAAAGTAAACTTTAATAAGAATTTTTGACTTATAAAAGTAAGTATTATTATTGACTAATATTTTTCAAGTGTTAAGATTAACATACAATTGCATATTGAAGTCAAAATTATTCTCGTCTAACTTTATAATTTTAAGACAAATTTGAATATTATTGACAACATCGGTACGCTCCCTTATATTTTAATATTTTTCTCTATCTATTAAGTGAATCTTACACTATTTTAAGAATATTATTATAAATATTATTTATAAGCAATTTTATTTTTAATATTAATATAAAACCTTCATTTATTTTTAATGTTCATTAATAACAACAATTATTTTTTTACTAACATTGTTAATTTTAATAAAATCATTAATTTTTTGTGAATTAACTCGTTTAGCATTACGCAATGCTCAACCAATAGAACGTATTAGATAAAAATTTGTTGTTAATAACAATGGCTTAATTAATGCAAATAGTAAATTAAAATCAGTATCTTCTTTAAACATTAATTGTGATTGAATTGCTATTCTTTGAATTCAAAAATTACTATCATTTATTAACTTAAATAAATATTGATCTCTAACACTAATATTATTGTTACTAAATATAAGAACACCAATAATATTATCAAAATAATCAGTAGTATCTCATCAAATATTATGCTTAATTATCGATAAAAGCCAATCTAAGTCATTAAAACTTAAGTTTTTCTTTCATCAAAGATTTAAAAATTCCATTGCTGTATATTGAAATTCACGATTTTTTTGTAAATATAATGTTTCAAATAACTGTTTTTTACTTATTAAAGATAAATTTTTATTTCATTTATCTAAAAATAATCTTACTAATGGTTTTCGTTTACTAGTTAAAATTCCATAAAATTTGAAATTATTAATTAAAAATTTTTCTTGTTTAATTTTAGTATTGATATTAGCATTATTAATAAAAATTGTCGTTAATATTTTTATTTCTTCATTAAATTTTTCCATATATACCTTTCTATCTATATAAAATATTTTATCTTAAAAATATTGAAGGGAAAGTATTCATTAAAATAATCGTTATTATTGCTAAACAACTAAATATGCATAATCTAAGAATATGACGAAAATGTTTTTTATTTAAATAACTAATTGTTTGATTTAAATACATTAAATTTCATTTATTAATTGGCAATTGATAATAATCCAAAATAGCGATTAAAATTGCATGTCGTTTAAATGATTTACATTTTTTATAATATTTAATATGGAATGAAATTTCATTTCAATGCTTGAAACTAAAAATATTATTAAGATCCATTAGTTTCGAAACAATTTCTTCTGGTGTAAAATCAGCATTTGCTGCATAAAAAGATTTGAATTGCTTATTTTGTTTAATTCAATATTTAACCTCATAAATAATCATAAATAATGCAATTACTAATACCATTACCACTGTTAAATCTTTAAATATATTTACCGCATACAATAATTTTCGAAGTTCAAAACTAATTTTTTGATCAGTTTTATCAATAACAGTTAATAATATTGAAAGAATTATTGAAAATATTGATAAAAACAATGCTAATATATCCATAATTCTAATTTTTTGTGTACATTTTAATTTAATATATTTAAATAAATCTTTAACAACAATATTAACATCAATTGTTAATGTTAAATTTTGTATATTTGTTTGTATTTCTTCATACCTAGCTTCTTCTAACTTTTCTTCTTCATCATCAAAAAACATAGTTTTCCCTCCATCCTATATTATAATTTTAACATTATCCGTAACTAAAACTAAAAAAATGAACAACTCAAAAAGTTGCTCATTTTTATATTTTAGTAATAGTTTATTTTGGAGTTCAAGTTTTTAATAAATCATTTTTAATATTACCTACTTGTGGCCCATAAATTACCTGAATAGCTGTACCTTTTTTAAAGATACCAACCGCACCAGTTGATTTTAAAATATTATCATCAATTTTAGTTTCATCAAAAACTGTAACACGCAATCTTGTAGCACAATTGTCTAATAATTTAACATTACTTCGTCCACCAAGACCTTTAAAAATATTTTCTAACATATCATTATTTTTATCTTTATTAGTATCAGGTGTTAATGTTTGTTTCTTTGTCATTTCTGCTTGTAAAGTTTTATGAATAGACTCTGCACCATCAAGATAGGTAATTTCAACTTTATTGGCAATTACTTTAATATTTTTAGTTCCACTTAATCTTAATAAAGCTTTTGAATAAATATTTGCATCTTTTAAAGTTGCAACTAATACTTTATCTTTAGCGTTAACATCAATGATATTTAATGGTCCACCAAGTCCAAGTAATAAATTTTCTACTTTTGTTCTACCTTTTTTTGAAGACTTATCTAAAGAACTTTCAACACTTTGTAAAGCTAAGTTGGTTGCTAATTCTCCTTCTTCACGACCTAAAGTTTTGTAATTTTTTCACTTAATAATGTAATAGAACCCAAAGAAATAAGCAGGTGCCATAATTAATCCAGTAACAAATACTCAATAGAATCCTGTTTCTTTACCAAGAATACTTGGTAATATTCCAAAGAAAGAAAAATCAATAAATCCAGCAGCAAAACCTTGACCAACAACTATATTTAATAAATACGCCATCATAAAACTAATTCCTGCCATAAATGCATGGAAAACAAAACATAATGGTGCTACAAATAAGAATGAAAACAATAATGGTTCTGTAACTCCTGTTAAGAAAGAAGTTAGAGCAGCAGATCCTAAAATACCACCAACCATTTTTTTATTTTCTGGTCGTGCTAACATTCACATAGCAAGTGCTGCAAAGGGATAGCCATATTGCATATATGCAAATCGCCCACTCATAAACATTGTTCCCGGTGTTTGATTCATGTGTCCTACTGCATTAGAAGCAAATTGTCCAAAGAAAATATTGTACGCTCCAACAAAATGATCACCAGATTCATTAATTCAATTTCCACCAATTCCAGTATATCAGAAAGGCGCATATTGAACGTGATGCAATCCTGTTGGTATTAATAAACGCTCAGTAATTCCAAAAAACATTGCAATAAATGCTCCACCAACTGTCGGATGAAAATTATCACCAGTTAACTGTCCATCAGTAAGTTGACCTGTATTCATACCAGCTGCTAAGCCATTACCAATTTCTCTAAAAGCAATTAATAACATTGGTCAAATAAAGAAAAAAGCTAATCCCATTCCTATTCCAACAAAAACAGCTAAAATTGGCACAAAACGTTCACCACCAAAAAAAGCTAATACTCTTGGCATACGAATATTGTATGAATGATTATGAACAATTGATACTAATCAACCAACAAGAATGCCACCTAAAACTGAAGTATCAAAGGTAGGAAATAATCCTAAGACAGAAGAAAATAAACCAGAAGATTTACCACTTTCTGGAGTAATCTTTGCACCTTCACCTAAACCTCATGGATCAAACCCCAACATTCCTGTTTTAGGATTTCAAAAAAACATGCCACTAATAACTGAAGTCATAACAATAAAAGTAATAAATCCAGAAAGAGCAGCTACACCTTTACTAGCTTTTGCAAAACCAAAAGCAATAGAAATAGCAAAAATCAATCCTAAATTAGCAAAAACAACGTTTCCGGCTGATTGCATAATTGAAAAAATATTAATAATAGCAACAAGACTATCATGATTAGGTAATTGCTTTAAAGCACTAGCAACTCCACCACCAATTCCTAACAATAAACCAGCTATTGGTAATGTAGCTATTGGTAAAACAATGGCTCTTGATAAGTTTTGCATTTTACCAAACATTTTGCCACCTAATTTATTGAAAGTTCCTTTAAAAGTAAAAATAGGATTTTTCTTATCCTCAGGAGATGTTTGTTTACTATGAAAAAATTTACTCATTTTCTCAACTCCATTCTATATTGTTCTATACAGATGAGAATTTTATTCTATACAGATAAAAATATTATATACATATAATAGTAAAAACAACAATAAAATAAATAAAAACAATTTTTTTACTACTATAATAGTAATTTCGGAGAAATTTTATAATCTATATAGATATTATTAATAACTACTATAAATTTTAATAGTATATTGTAATTAAAAAAATAGTAAATATTTTAAAACACTTACTATTTTTATTTTTTTAATTTTAAGTATTAATTTAAATTAAATCAAATATCTAAACCAATAAATTTAATAATTAACGTACCAATACAATAAGTAAAAACTAAAGTTGTTAACATATATAAAATTCATGATTCTTTTACTCTTTTATGATCAAGAAATTTATTAAAAGGAATTGCTTTTACAGCAAATCCGCTAGCAATAAAACTAAAAAGATAAATACTTATTTCAATTATTCATTTTATTAAATGTGAATCATGGATATTTATTAACCTCCACTAACCCTTTTAATACGTTCATCAAATACCTTTGTTTCTTGCTCTTTTAAAATTGATGTATATTCAACTTTATCACTAATAATACGAACCATATGTAAATCAGTTACCAAAAGTCCACCAGAAATCGTTAAATTACGAATTTTTTCTTTAATTTTAAATGACATTTTTGATATTTGAATATTAGCAATCAAAGGTGTATGCCATTCAAGAATACCAACATAGCCTTCAGTTGTTTTAACATTAACTCACTGTACTTCTCCATCGAAAAAAATACCATCAGGAGTAATAATTTTAAGATTTAATGCCATACTATCACCTTCAATTATCTCAATTTCTTTGCCTTTTCAATTGCTTGTTCAATAGTTCCTACATATAAAAATGCTTGCTCTGGTAAATCATCACATTCACCATCTAAAATTTGTTTAAAACTATTAACAGTTTGACTAATAGGAATATAAATACCATTTAAACCCGAAAATTTTTCAGCAACATGAAATGGTTGTGAACAAAAATTACGAATTCTTCTTGCTCTAGCTACTATTTTTTTATCTTCTTCACTCAACTCATCCATTCCTAAAATACCAATGATTGGTTCTAATTCAGAAAAACGTTGAATTGTTTCAATAACTCTTTGTGCAACATCATAATGTTCCTGACCAACAATAGCAGGATCTAACATTCTTGATGAAGATTGTAAAGGATGAACAGCAGGATAAAGCCCTAAAGCAGCAATATTACGATCTAAAACAATTTTAGCATCCAAGTGAGTAAATGTTGTCGCAGGAGCTGGATCAGTTAGATCATCGGCTGGTACATATACTGCTTGTACAGATGTAATAGAACCACGTGTTGTTGATACAATACGTTCCTGTAAAGCACCCATTTCTGTCGATAATGTTGGTTGGTATCCTACTGCTGAAGGCATTCTTCCTAATAAGGCCGATACTTCACTACCAGCTTGTGTAAAACGAAATATATTATCAATAAATAATAATACATCTTGCTGTTTTTCATCACGGAAGTATTCAGCAATTGTTAAAGCAGTTAATGCAACACGCATTCTAGCACCTGGTGGTTCTGACATTTGACCAAACACTAAAGCAGTTTTACTAATAACACCTGACTCTTGCATTTCATAATATAAATCATTACCCTCACGTGTTCTTTCGCCAACTCCTGAAAAGACAGAAATACCACCATGTTCTTTAGCTATGTTATTAATTAATTCTTGAATTAAAACTGTTTTACCAACTCCAGCTCCACCCAATAAACCAATTTTTCCACCTTTAGCATAAGGTGCTAATAAATCAATAACTTTAATTCCTGTTTCTAAAACTTCTGATTTTGATTGTAATTCATCAAAACTAGGAGGTGTACGATGAATAGGATATTTTAATTTAGTTTTAAGTTCTTTACCATCATCAATGACTTCACCCAATACATTAAAAAGTCTACCCAAAACTTCTTCACCAACAGGAACACTAATTGGTATTCCTAAATCAACTGCTTCAAGACCACGTAGTAATCCTTCAGTTGGACCCATTGAAATACAACGAACACTATCATCACCAATATGTTTTGCAACTTCAACAATTAATTTTTGACCATTATTATCAATACTAATAGCATTATTTAAATTAGGTAAACTATTATCATTAAAACGAATATCAATAACTGGACCTGAAATTTGAACAATTTTTCCAATATTTCGTTTAGTTGGTAATTGTTTACTAGTTTTAACACTTTCTTTGCTATTAACTACTTTTTTAGTGACTTTTGCTTTTACTTTAGCAATAACTTTAGTATTATCCTTTTTTAAAGAATTTTTATCACTAACTTTTTTTTCTTTAATTGTTATAGGTTTTTTACTAGTTGCATTTTTCATTTTAGTTTACTCCTTTATTATGATGATTGGGCATCAGCGCCACCAATAATTTCTGAAATTTCTTGGGTAATAGCACCTTGACGGGCACGATTATAACTTACTAATAATTTATCTTTCATTTCTTTGGCATTATTTGAAGCATTTTCCATTGCTAATCTTCGTAATGCTTGCTCTGACACTTGTGATTCTACTAATGCACCATAAACAATGGCACCAACATATAAAGGAATAGCACTATTAATAACAGTATTAGCGTCTGGTTCAAAATCGGTTTGAATTAAATTACTTTCTTGATTAGTTTTAATAGAAACAATTGGCAATAAATCAATAATTGTTGGAATTGTTGTTACCGTATTTAAATATTTTGTATATGCAATTTTAATAGCATCAGTTTCTTTATTATTAAACTTAGAAAGTAACAACAAAGATATCTCTTGCGAATCATTATATGATGATTGAATGTTAATTTCAGTATAAGATTGCATAATTTTACAATGATGATTAGTAAAGTATGAAACTCCTTTACTACCAATAACAACTATTTCATCTTGTGGTTTATATTGTTCTAATACTAATCTATTTAAATTATTATTAAAACCACCACATAATCCTAAATTAGAATTAAAAACGACTCATATTGTTTTATTAATAACTTGATCTTTTGTTTTTAAATAAATTGAATTACTTAATTTAGGTATTAGTTGATTGAATGTATCATAAACTTCAGAATAATAAGGTTTAATCATCTCAATTCTTTTACCTACTTTTTTTAATTTAGCTGTTGATACTAGTTGCATTGCTTTAGTAATTTTATAACTAGTATTAACAGATTTAATTTTTTGTCTAATTTGTTCCATGCTTTGAGCCATGATATTTCACCTTACCTTCCTAAATACATTATTTGAATGTTTTAATTAATGTTTCCCATTCTTCAAGACTACCATATATTTTAGGATTATAGTCATTTAGCTTATTGGTCAAATTATAAACAACCTGCATAATGCCTTGACTAATGCTCACTTGTAACTCTTCACTAAACGCTTGATCTTGCTGTAATTTTAAATAACTTTTTCGTTGTTGTTTTTGAAAATAAGTTATTACTTCCTTTTTAAAAGAATCCATTATTTCTACTGGTAATCATTTAATTGCCTTATTTTTAATTGCTAATAAAATAATTGCTTGATCAATTTGATTTAATGGTTCATTTTGTTTTTGTTTTAAAATTTCAATGGCACGTTTACCATGTTCAATAACAGCTTTAGTATTTTCATCTAAATCAGAACCAAATTGTGAAAAAGCTTGTAATTCACGAAATTGTGCTAATTCTAATTTTAATGTTCCACCTACTTGTTTTATTGCTTTAATTTGTGCTGATGAACCTACCCGTGAAACTGATAAACCCACATCAACTGCTGGACGAATTCCGGCATTAAATAATTCTGACATTAAAAAAATTTGACCATCAGTAATTGAAATAACATTAGTAGGAATATATGCAGAAATATCACCGGCTTGTGTTTCAATAATAGGTAAGGCAGTAATACTCCCACCACCATGTTTTTCATTTAATTTAGCTGCACGTTCTAATAAACGTGAATGAAGATAAAAAACATCTCCTGGATAAGCTTCTCTTCCTGGTGGTCGTCTTAATAATAAAGAAATAGCACGATAGGCCACTGCATGTTTACTCAAATCATCATAAACAATTAAGACATCTTTACCTTCTTCCATTCATTCTTCGGCAATAGTTACTCCTGTATAAGGAGCAATATATTGCAAAGGAGCAACTTCACTAGCAGTAGCAGTAACAATAGTTGTATACTCCATTGCCCCTAATTGTGTTAATTTATCAACAATTTGAGCAACAGTTGAGGCCTTTTGACCAATAGCAACATAAACACAAAAAACATTTTTACCCTTTTGATTAATAATAGTATCAATAGCAATCGTTGTTTTTCCAGTTTGACGATCACCAATTATTAACTCTCTTTGACCTTTGCCAATCGGAATCATTGCATCAATTGATAATAATCCTGTTGCTAAAGGTTCTGATACAGATTTTCTAGTCATCACACCCAGCGCTATTCTTTCAATCGGTCTAGTTTTCGTAGTTTTAATTGGACCTTTACCATCAATCTTTTGCCCTAGTGCATTAACAACTCTTCCTAAAAGCATATTACCAACTGGTGTTTCAACAACATTACCTGTTCTACTAACAATATCTCCTTCTTTGATACCCGTGTCATCCCCCATTAAAGTAACACCAACAGCAGTTTCTTCTAAACTCAAAACCATACCATAAATATTACTTTTAGGAAAAAATACTAATTCACCATTAACAGCCTTATCTAAACCATGAATTATTGCAATTCCATCACCGACAGTAACAACAATGCCTTCCTCATTAGCACTAATTTTTTTACCATAATTTTTAATTTGGCTTTTTATAATTTCTGAAATTTGATTAACGTTTAAGGACATTTGTTTTACCTCTATTCATGACTTAATAATTCTTGTTTTAATTGATCAATTTGACCTTTAACTGAACCATCAAAAACTTGATTCCGTACTTTAACTTTAATACCGCCAATTAATGATTTATCAATCTTGTTAACGACTTTAATCTTATGTTTAATGACTTTCTCAATTTTCAATTTTATTTGATTTATTTGTTGGTTTGAAAGTTCTATCACTGAATAAATAATGCCATAGTTTACATCTTGATATTCATTACATAATTTGCGAAATTCTTTTAAAATGAAACGAACACACTGGAAATGATGTTCATCAATCAACAAAAAGAAAAAATTTAACATATATGGTTCAATATGATTTTTAAAAGTTTCACTAATAATTTGTTTACGTGTTTCAATAGTTAAATTACTACTACTAGTAATATCAATAAATTCTGGATAAGTAGTAAAAATATCAATTAATTTATTACTTTCTTCAACAAATTGAGTAATTTTTTTTATTTCTCTTGCTAATTGAAAAAGACCATTACTTCATTGATTAGCTAATCCTTCATCTATCATTTAACTTCACCACTATTCCAAATTCTTAATAAAATCAGTAATTAATTGTTCATGTTTTTTAGCATTCATTTCAGCACCAATAATTTTTTTAGCTGCTTCTAATGCTACTACTTTGATTTCTTCGTTAATCTTTGCTTCTGCCTCTTTACGAGCACGAACTAAATCACGATTTGATTGATTAGTAATACGCATACTCTCTTCTTGCGCTTTATCAATAATTTGTTTACGCTTATTGTAACCATCATTTTGTGCATTAGCAATAATTTCCTGAGCTTCAATTTTAGCAGCTTTTAATATTTGACTAGCTTCACCACGATCTTGATTAGCTAATGATTGCTTGCAAGCAGCATCATCAAGTTTTTCTTTAATTACTAAATGTCGCGAATGTAAAGCCTTACGAAACGGAGCATAAACTCATCTTCAAAGTACCATTAATAAAATTAATGTTGCAAAAATATGAGCAATAAAAACAGGAAGATTGGGAAATAATTGATTAACAATATCATCACCTGATACTAAATCATTGAAATTAAAATTCATAAAATCACCTACTTTTTAATATTTTTTAATACCTTATGCTACAAATATTAAAATTAGAGAAACAACTAAACCATAAATAGCACCTGATTCGGCAATAGCTGCACCAATAACAAATTGTGTTCTAATTTTAGATTCTACTTCAGGATTACGAGCAACCGCTTCAACAGCTTTACCAGCAGCAAAACCTTGACCAATTCCACTTCCTGCACAAGAAATAGTTGAAATTCCAGCTCCAACAAACTTTAAATTCATCAATCCATTAGGATCAGCTGCTAAATGATTAAAAAAATGAAAGACATGTGTCATTACTGTTGTTAATAATTCCATAATAAATAAATTCTCCTTTTTGTATTTTATTTTTTTTCCATAATTGAACGTTCGGTATAAATTTCTTCTTCATGATTTATTGCTTGTTGTTTACGAAGTTTTTTTGGTAATTTAATAGTAAGTTCTCCCTTATGAGAACTTCCTTCTTCCATTTGTAATTTCCAATAAACAAGAGTTAAGGTGCCAAAAATTAAGGCTTGAATGCTTCCAGCAAATAAATCAAAATAAATATGTAAGAATGGTCCAATTACACCAATTAATAAATTCATCTGACCAATAATTGGGATATTACTTCAAATATTAGCAGTCACCCCATAAAGCATTGCCAAAATAATACTTCCACCTAAAATATTACCAAATAAACGAAAAGATAAAGAAATCAAAGGTGCAAATTGAGTAATTAATTCTAGAGGGTTAATAATAAATTTTTTAAAAAATAAAAGTTTCTGAAATTTAATAGCAATATAATATATTCCAATAAAAGTAACTAATGCCATTGATAAAGTAACCGTATACATTGATGACTGTGGTTCAAGACCAATAATCGATAATCAATTACCAATTAAAATATAACCAATTACATATAACAAATAAACTGTCAGGTTTTTATACTTTACACCAAGAACATCAACAACAATTTTTTCAACTGATTTAATTATTAATTCAACAACTAAAACAATACCTCTTGGATCTTCATCAGGCTTCATTCGTTTTACTTTATAATAATAAATATAAGTAATAACACTGATAAAGACTGTTGTTATCAAAATTGTTACCAATTGTGGCATAATTTGTAAATAATTCCAACTTTCCAATCCAGCTAAAGTTTCCATTTAAATTCCTTCTTTTAAGTTATTTTTTTGATATACACATAACGTTGCAGTAATAGTAGCAACCATTAATATTGACATTCCGGCAATTATAGTAAAAATATTAGCAAAATTAAAGAAAATATTCAAAACTATAATTGAACCATAAATTAACATTCTTAATAAGAATCCAAAATATGATAAGGTTTGTTTTTGTATTCCACTGGTTAATCATTTTGACGATAAATATAAAAAGCATAACCCAATCATACTTCCTATAAAACCAATATTAAATCCAGTAATTAATAACCAATGGTTTGTATTAATTATAACAGTTATAATTAATCCTACATTAATTAATAATCAATAGCATAACATTGTAAAAAGTATTGAAAGAAAAAGGTTATTTCTAATTTTTTCCATTAAAATATTTATTTAGTTCCAAAAATTCGATCACCAGCATCACCCAATCCAGGTACAATATAACCATCATCATTTAATTCTTTATCCAACGCTGCTAAAAAAATCTTAACATCAGGATGATTATGATTAATTTTCTTAATAGCTACTGGTGCTCCTACAATGGAAACTAAAGTAATGTTTTTAAAACCTACTTTTTTTAATTCTTTAATAGCAGCATCAGCAGTACCACCAGTAGCAAGCATTGGATCTAAGATAAATACTAATGCATCACTTATATTTTTAATATTTTTGGGATATTTAAAAAAATATTTTTGTGGTTTTAAAGTTTCTTCATCACGATAAAGACCAACATGACTAATAATTGCATTAGGTACTACATACTCAAATCCATTTGTCATCCCTAATCCTGCTCTTAAAATCGGACAAAGAATGATTGTCTTGGTTAATGTTTTACCAATAACTTTAGTAATGGGTGTTTCAACTTCAATTTCATCAAGAGGAATATCTTTAAATACTTCATAAGCCATTAACGTTGCAATTTCGCTTAAATTCTCTTTGAAATCTTTTTTTTGGGTTAAGTGATTTCTAATTCTTGTTAATTTATCTTGTATTAAACGATGATTAACAATAAACAGATTTTTACTACTTTCCACTAAAAACACTCCTTTATCTTTAATGCGTATATTTTCAATAATTTAAAATATATACTAATATGAAATTTTACGCCTTTTAATTTATAAATCAATAAAATAACAATAAAAATAACGAAAAAAGATAAAAGATTTATTCAAAAATTATTTTTTTAATTGTTAATAACATTCTTATAGTTCAAAATTAACTAAATAAAAATATAATTTATAAATTTTATTTTAATAACTTTGTTTTTATTTTAAAAAAATTATAATCTAAAATATAAATTTAATAAATTTCTTTTATTGATATAGAAAATTATATATTTGAAATAAACTATTAATAGTAATTTTTGTCTTATTTTTATCAAAAAAAATCTTATGTTAAAATTAAAATATAAAACTTCATACAAGTTTTTAAACTATTATTTTAATTTTAAAATAAATAGTTTTTTATTTTGAAAGGAGAAAAAATGAAAAAAATTCAAAAATACTTTACATATACAGGGGGAATATTAGGTGGTAGTACAGCATTAGGTGGTATAAGTTATTTTTATTATGATTTAATTTCAAAAAATAAGGAAGCTTTGGGTGAGTAAAGTTAATAGTTATAATTTAATTTTCTTTAAATAAAAGACAAAATAAATTATTAATTGTTGGTTAAATTATATACCTTTTTATGAATATAATCAAGTGTTTTAGATTATTATTTTACAATTATAAACAACAAAAATTCCTAACTATTTAGGTTTAGATTTATTAAGTTTTAAAAAATTAAAGTAAAAGTTTTAACTTATTAATTCTTGCTGAATTAATTATAAGCATATTATCAAGTACTTTATCATTAAAAATTTTAGCACCATATCCTTTTAAAGATTTAACTAAATGTGATACATCACTTTCAGCACAAACTCCTTGATTTCAATTTTCTTTTTGATTTATAACACCATCTTTATTATTTTTAAAATATTTATATATTTGTTCATCAACTTTATTTTCTTTTAAAAAATCTAATAATTGATAATATTCACCATTAACAAATAAATCATATGCATTTGTTAATTTTTTATTATCTACTTTTCTATTAATAATAAATCCTTTTTTAAGTGCTTTAAATGCATGATGTCTATCAATTACATAAGGAATATTTTCTTTTTTAGCAGTAGTTTTAATTCAAGGTGCACCATCACCAATAAATACTAAACTACTTTTACTATAAATAAATTGTAAATCAAGAAATTCATAAATTTTATCAATTAATTCTTGTTTTTTAATTCTTTGACCATTTTTAGTTTTCATATAAGTAATTTTTTTATCTTTTAAAACGTTTCTACTTTTAGTAGATTTTTCTAAATCTTTACCTTTATTTGCACTAATTGTACGAATACGATTTTTTTGTTTTTTATTATTAAATAATGAAGATATAAAACAATCATCCATATTTATAAATAATTTTTCAGTTGGTAATACTACTTTCTTTTCCTTTATTTCTTCAATATTTATTACTGAATTTTTCATTACATTAGTCATATATGTTTTAGAAAAATTACTATTTTTTATTATATCTTGTACATCAGATTGTCTTTTACCATTACCTGAATTTTTTATTATTGTATGTTCTAAACTTGTAAGTGTTCTTTTTCTTTTTTTAATTTTTATATAATCATCTAAAGGATAATAATATTTATTAGTTTCTAATATTAAATAACATCTACGATAAAAATCATTTACTTTACCATATTGAGTATTTGGACTTCTAGGAGCGGTTTTAACATATTTATGTTTACTTTTATCATATATATTTTTATGTCAAAAATCATCATATGCTTTTAATAGATTTGTAAAATAATTTAAACCATTATTAATAATTTGATTATCAAGTTCATCATAATTAAGTTCATCACTAAGAAAATTCATAATATTAATCCCCTTCTTAATTTATGATTTGATTATAGTTTTATTAAAAATAAAATGTTGTAATTTAATAATTTTGAAAATGTTATAATTACTATATAAGTTTTAAATAAGGTGATAATATGCCAGCAAAAAGAAAAGAATTAGGAAATTATAAAGAAAAGATCAATGATTATTTTAGAGACAATAAAAATGTACCAACCAGAATGACAAAAACTGGTTTGAATTTAGCATTGGGAATTGATAGAAAATATATATTTGATTGCCGACGCTACCAGACAAAATGACAACAAAATTTCCTAAAAGATTATGATAAAGCATGTCAAAAAATTGCTAATTATTTATTACGAAGTACTATGAAAGACCCAAAATATCAATGAGAATATTTAAGAAAATGTCATCCAGAAGAATTTGATGATTTACAAAATAATTTAGAAGAACATAACTCAAAAAGTAATATAATTATCAATATTTCTGAACCTAGAAAAATAGAAAATAATGATTAGAAACCTATAATAAATATAGGTTTTTTCTTTATTTTAAAGGGAAAAAATGATATAATTTAATAAAGCGATTATGTTATTTATTAACATAAGTTACAAGGGATTATCAAAAAAGCGATTATTAACAAGGGAGTATTTTTATGTCTAATTTTGAAGTTAAAGAAAAAAAAGAAACTTATACTTTTGAAGAATTACAAGAAACTTTAAAACAACAAAGAAATGTTGTTTATGCTCAAGCAAAAGATGAATTTCTTAAAAAAGAATTAGAACCAAAAATAAATGAATATCAAACAAAAATAAAAGAATATGAAAATAAAATTAATAGTTTTGAAGAGCAACAATTATTTTCAAATATTAAAGATACTAAAAAAGTAAATTTAATTAAAAATTTAATGAGTACTGATAATTATAAATCTTTATCTAAACAAGAAGCATTTAATAAAATAAATGAAGATTATAAAGATTTTTTAATTGATAAAACAGAACCTATTAAACAAGAAAATAAACAACAAGATAATTCAATTAATCCTACTGATTTAATTTTACAATTACATAATAATTCATTAGACCATTTTAAAATTGCTCAAGATTTAAAAAATAAAGCAAAAACAGAAGGAATGACTAATAAAAAAGAATTAGAAGATTTAGTTGAAATTACTAGAAATGAAGCTTTTCAATCTATTAGTAAATAGAAAGAAGTTTTATTATGGGAGCAATAAAAATACCTGAAGCATTTTTTATTAAAGGTAATAATCCTACAGAAAATGCTATTTTAAGTGTACTTGAAGCACAAGTACGTGGTGAATTAACAAGTGAAAAATCAACAATGTTTATGCGTGGAACTTGTAGTGCTGCTCAAATTGGTGAAATGGCTGGAGTTGGTATTGCAATATATCGTGCAACAGTTCGTGTATTATGAGGTTCAACATGAGATTGAAAACAAGGTACTAAAAGACAAAAAGGTGATGTATATACAACTAAATTAGAAATTAATAAATATTTAACAATTGATTTTGAAATTCCAGAATTTGATATTGAAAGATTTATGAAAGCACCAAAAGATATTGCAGTACAAATTGTTTCAAATTGAACAGCTTCATTTATGAGAAATTTAGGAGAAAATTTAGAATTAATATTTTTAAATGGTATTCAAGATTATGCTATTGCTAAATCATTAGTATTACCTTTAGATTTAATTAATATGAATGCAGAACAAGCAAAAGAAGCTTATTATAAAATTTGAGCAAGAAATAATAAATTAATTAAATTAGTAAATTATATTACTGTAGGAACTAATAGAGAAGATTTAATGGGAGCAACTGGTATTGATAGTAATTTAGGATTATCAAAAGCATTTACTGTTTTAAATTATAGTCAAATTTCAGCAGATACATTAGCATATGGTAGAAGATATACAAGTTTAATTGCTGGTATGGAATTTTGAGAAAGTTTTTATTTAGAACAAGAATTTATTCATGATACTGAAAAAGCAATGCATTTAGAAAAAGATTATAGTTTAAAAAATACACATGGTTTTGTAGTTAATAGATATATGTGAGGTATGCCTATTTCATTTACTAAAATAAGACAAAAATTAGATAATGATACAGATAATATTAAAATTATTGGTAAATGTTTATTTGCATTACCTAGTGCTATTAGACCAAATTTAATGTATTTAATTAGACCAACTATGCCTACAGTTGAAGAAATAAAAGAAGCAAGAAAAAAAGATTTTTTAACTAATCCTAAAAATGAAAATGCAACTTATCAATCAACTTTATATGATGATATAAATAAATTAAATTTAGAAGATGTTATTTATTATAGAAATTTAGGAAAAATTACTATGGCTGGTGATAAACCTACTAATGATGAATTAGATACTGCAATAGTTAAAGTTGGTAATAATGGATTTGAAGCAACTAAAGCAGTATATAGTAATATAACTGATACAAGTGCTACTATGACTGGTGATAATAAAGATTATTATGGAACAGTAAAATTAGAATTTACTAAAAAATAATTATGGAATATATTTATAAATATTTTGATGAAAAAGCACATATTACTATTTATTCAGCCAAACCAGAGGATTTAACTACATCTAATGATATAAGAGCAATTTTATTAGATGAATATCCTAAATTAAGAAATGATTATTTTATAGTAAGTAATGTACATGATAATTTTGCTATATGTGTTGGAGATAATATAAATTGTCAAGGAACAGTTAGAATTCAAGTTAAAAAACAAACTAATTTATTAAAAGGAGTTAATGAAAATGCCAATTTCTGAGAATATACAATCAAATAACTATACATTAACTAAATTAATAAGAACTGGAATTAGTCCAATTTCAGCAATGATTGGAACTAGTGCTTATTATGGTCAATTAATAGGTAATCCAATATTAGGTTCAATTAATAGTTTATTATTTGGTAAAAAATTAGGTTTAGATATTTGAAATTTAAATCAAAGACCAACTACTAAAACTAAATTAATTAATAGTAGTAAAAAAATATTATTAGGTTTAGGAACAATTGGTTTAGCAAATTATAGTAAATTTACTAACTCTTCTATTAATCCAAATCCAACAGAAAATCCAATAACTACTACAACACCAATTAATCCATTTCCAGATGATTTATTATTTAGTAATAATAGCACTGATAATCATTTAATGGATTGAGATACATATATTAGTTTAAATGCTTATGGTATTTCAAATCTTATTAGTGGATTAACTGAATTAATCCCAAATAGATTTGAAAATATACGTAAAATAGCAAATATGGCTAATGGTGGATGTTTAATATCAAGTGGTGTAGCAATGGGTATTAATAATGATTTTAATAATGCTTATGCAGTACCTACCATTGTTGCTGGTGGAAGTGAAATTATCCATAATTTACTACCTATGGAAACTACAAATCATATTGAAGAAATGCAAGAAACACCATTTACAAATGAAACTGCAAGATTAATAAATGATAATAGAAGTACTTATGGTAGTGATAACATGAGTGAAGTTTCACTAAATAATTCTTCATTAAATTGAGATTATAATCACATGAGTTTATAATGTTACCTTTAATTATTGAATGAATTTATTATGCTTTAGCAAGTAATGATATTAAATTAGCATTAATTAATGCTTTAAAAACTTATTATAAAAATCAATCATTAAAAGCAGTATTTGATAGTGAAAATATTAGTGAAAAAGAAATACATCAACCATATAGTATTTTTAATCCAAATATACTTAAAAAATTAATAAGTGTATTAAAACCAACTGAATTATCATTATTACAAAATGAAATTAATAAATTTAAAAATCAAATAAATAGTATTAAAAAATTAATTATACCAACAGAAATTAGAACAGTTAAAAATTATGTAAATAAATTTGATAATTTATTTAAAGAAAATGAAGAAGAAATCCCAAATAATGCATGAGAAGTATTATCAAGTTCATGATTTAAAAAAGGAAGATTTATTGTTGATAATAAAAATTTAAAAATTGGAACTTTAACAACATTATTTCAAAGTGATAATGATAAAAGACAAATATGATATGGTCCATATACTTATCCAACATTTCCACAAGAAATATGAATATTAATGACACAAGCAAAAGGTAAAAATGGTTCTGGTGCTGGAACTATATTTTGAAAATTTTGAAATAGAAAATGATTACCAAGTCAATTAAGAAAATATGTTAAAAGTGAATTAGCAAAAAAAGGTAAATATTATGGTTCACAAGATACCAAAGTAATTTATCCAAATAATATTAATGTACAAAAAACTATGCATTTTATTAATAGATTAGAAAAAGGTTTTTTTAAATTAAAAGAATATAAAACTTTATCTAAAAATGAAATTGGAAGTACACAATGAAGATATGAAAGAAAACAATTATTAAAAAATTCTTTACGTACAAATAAATATATAAAAATTAAAAGAAATTCTAATTTTTATAAAACATGAAAGTAGGTGGTAATTATTATTCAATTAGATAAACCAATTAAACCAATTGGTATATGAAATACTATTAATCCATTAAGTAAAGATAATAAAGAATATAAAAGATTAAATAAGATTTGATTTAATAAAAATAGTACTCATATTGATAAAATAAAAATTTTAATATCAAATATTTTAAAAATAACAAGTCATATTATAGGTATGTTTATAACATTATTTTTTACAATAACACCTTGATTAATACCTAAAATACCAATAGAAATGGGAATAGGTAATTATACTAATCAATATAATTTTACTTGACCTGACCATTTAATATTAACTTTATTTCCTATGTTTGGTCATATTGGATTAAATTTAATAACTAAATTAGGTAATTATGGAAAATTAATTAAATATGCATTGATAACAATACCAATTATTATTACAAGTCCTTATTTAATATATCAATATAAAGAAATTAGAAAACATAAAAAAGAATGTCATTTATGTAAACAACATTCAAATAAAATACAATTGGAGGAATAAAAAATGAATTTATCTACAACAGTAATATCAGCATTATTAAGTGGAGCAGTTGCTAGTGGAGTAATAGTTACTATTGTTTTACTTTTATTATCAAAATTTATTAAAAAATCAAAACAATCAAATTTAGCAAAAGAATTAAAAAATAATAAAGAATTAGAATTTATTAAAGCAAATATTAAACAAATAAATTCTCAATTACAATTAGAAACTACATCAACTGCTAAATTACTTGATAGTTTTAATGTAGAACAAGAACAAATAGATAATTTTGTAATAGCACAAAAATCTAAAAAGAAAGAATTATCTGAAAAAGATAAAAAGAAAGTAACTAAATTTAAAATTTAAAGGGTTTAAATACCCTTTATTTTACATTAAGGAGTAAATTATTATGGCTATTAAAGACCCATTAATGTTTATTACAATTGAAGAATTTAAAAATTGAAAAGGTTTTAATAAATTAGAATTTGATGATACTACAACACCAGATAATGAAATTTGATTTGCTATTTCAGTTGCAAGTAATAATATTGATTATTTAAGTGGACATTCTATTTCAAAAAAATGACCAGAAACTACATTAACAGAATTTACTGATGAAATACAAACTGCAACTGCATATTATGTTAGATTTTTATTAACAAAAGATAGTAATTATATTCGTGGTCAATCAAGTATTAGTCAAGGTGGTATGACTTATAGTGAAAATAATCCTAATGAACCTTATTATATTGTTCCAGAAGTATTTAATTGTTTAAGAAAAATTAAAGAATATCCAAATATTACTGGTTTTAATTTAGATGTTTTACCTAAAAGAAATGATTTTTTTAGTAATTTTTATAGTAATTATGGTGAAGATAGTCCTTTTACAAGATATGTTGAAATTACAAATTTAAAATCAAGTGACCCAAGAGTTGAAATTAAAAAAATACATCAAAAAAATATTATTGGAACAATAGTTGATATTGATACTAGTGGTATAAAATCATTTGATAATTTAACAACACTTGAATTATTTACTAAATATTTTAGTAATGATACTATGAAATTAGTTGATGGTAAAGAAGGTCAAGAAAAGAAAGTTATTAGTGCTACTGGTGGTAAAATAGATTTATCTGATTATTATAAAAAATCTGTTTTTGTGAAAGGATATTTTACATATAAAGATGATAGAGACCAATTATGAATAAATGATAGTTCAAGTAGTTCTCTTGCTATATCATTATTACATAATAATACTTATGAAAGATTAGAAACTAATAAAAAAAATATTGTTGGTGCTATTAATGAAAATAAAACTAATATTGATAAAAAACAAGATAAAGAAAATTGAAAAATAATAGGTAAAAGTCTTGATAATCGTACATGAGAAGATTTTGCTCTTAGTTTTAATAAATATTATAGAGTATTTATAACATGAGATAAACCACCTTTTAATCAAACAAGTGTAAAACTAAAAATAGAGTTTAAAAGTTCTGCATATATAGGTGGAGATTATATGCTTGTTAAAGGTAAAATTGATAATGAAGATGCTTCATTAATTATTAAATTAGGAACTGTTGATGGTAATAAAAGTCAATTAATTATTATTGGTGGAAATAACCAATATGGGAATATATTTTCATTAGAAGAATTACAAGATACTATTAAAGTAGATATTCAATCAAAATTACAAATAAGGTCGGGTAGTTTAACTACAAATGAAGTAGAAGAAAATATTTGAGATATTGAATTAAAAAATAATCCAACACCAAGTCCAAGTAAAGACAATTGAAAAGAAGTTGGCACACGAGAAAAGAATAAATGAGATAATTGACAAATTACTTATGATTTTATAGTTAATAAACGATACAGAGTTTATTATTCTTGAAATATATATAATCCGGTTTTTGCAATTCAAGAATTTATTATAACTGATACAAAAATAGCAGGTGTACCCATAGAAGTTTTTAACAATAATACTAATGTATTAGTTTTATCAGTAAATCATGCAAAATTTATTACTATTTATTCTTTAAAAGGTAATGATAAAGGTAATACATGAAAATTAGAAGAATTACAGGAATAATATTATGAATAAAGAATTTACTTATTTACATGAAATTAGTTATTGATTATTAAATAAAAGTGATTTTACTCATAGTGAATATAATTTAAGTGGTAGTAGATATTCAAGTAAAACATATAGTATTGCAGAAGAATTAGTAATATTAATAGCAATTTCAATTAAAGTTAATAAATCAATTGCTATATATTGTTTTAGAAAATTAAATAAAGATATTAATGAATTAACTAAAGAAATTGATGAAGCATTAATTAATATTGGTTTTGATTATAAAGATTTTAATTTAAAATATCCAAATAAACAAGCAGATTTTCGTTTTAAAGGTAGTAAATCATTTATTAGAGTTATGGGTGTATATAGTAATAGTAATGATAGAATACCACTTAAAGGGCTTTCTCGTAGTGAAATAAAAGGTTTTGATTTAGCAATTGAATGATGTGAAGAAGCAAATGAATTTAGTCAAGCAGAATTTCAAGCAATTACTTTTGCATTAGGTAATGCTAAAAAAACTATTAAAATTAGAAGTTGTAATCCAGATAATATTTATCAATATTTTATTGAATATATGAATAAACGTGTACCTTTTAATTTAGAATTAATGAAAAAAAATAATGAACAAATTAAATCAATAGAAGAAAATCAAATGTTTAAATTATTTCATTATTCAAATTGAAAATTAAATGAACATAATTTAAAACAAGATAAAATTAATGATTTAGAAGAATTAAAAGAATTAGACCCTATTAAAGCACAAAGTTGATATTATGGTGTACCTAGTGTTTTACAAGGTTCTATATTTGCAAGATATTTAGATAAACTTAAAACTGAATTAGATTTTAATGTTAATGAAATAGTTGGTGGTTTAGATTTAGGTTTTGCTACAAGTTCACAAGCACATCCTACTGTTGCTGTTTTATGTTTTATTGGTGAAAATGAAAAAACTAGAAGAATACATCAAGAAAGTGAATTTTATCATAGTAATGCAATAATGAAATTTAAAGATACTTATGAATTAGCAAATAATATTATTGATTATTATTTAGATGAAAGTATTAAATTTCAAGCGATGAAATTTGGATTTACTTGTTATGTTGATTATGGTAGTGGTGGATTAGCAGTTATTGATATTTTAAAAAAAGAAGTAGAAAAAAGAAAAATAAATTGATTACATTTTACTCCAGTAGATAAAACTACAATGTATTTAAGAGATAGAATTGATTGAGATACTATTTGTATGATTAAAGGTATATTAAGTATTAATTGAAAAAGATGTCCTAATACACATGAAGAATTATCAAAAATGCAATGATTAGCAAAATCTAAATTAGAAAATTCAAATAATGAACCACAAATGCTTGATTTATATGATAATTGTTGAGACGCAAGAATGTATGCTTCAATGCATAAAATGAAATGATTAATTAATAATATTAATAATGAATTATTAATTAATAAAAATAAATTTTAGGAGTGATAAAAATGAATAATCCATTAGAATATCTTTCTTGTAATAGAAGAGAATGATATAGTGATATTCCTATGAGAATTGCTCAAAAATCAACTAAATTATGATTAGGTAAAGGTTTATTATTTGATAGTGAAAAAGAAAATATTTTAAAATATTTTACTAATAAAATTATTAGTGATAAATGATTTGAAAAATTATATAAATTTGGAATACAAGAAAGTTTACTTGGAAAAGTATATATAATGCCTATTATTTATAAAGATAATAGTACAAGTTTAAAAGTATTACCTAATTCATTTGCTGGTAGAGTTGCTAAATATAATGAAGAAGAACAATGTGCAGAATTCTTTTTTATAAATGAACAAGCAGATAGTGCAACTTTAACTTGAGTAATTGCTGAAAATGGAAAAATAAGATTTGAAACTTATAAAAATGATAATAAAAATGAAAAAGAAATTATTTTAGGAACAGCACATACAAAATTAAAACCAGAATTCACACCAAAATATAGTTATGAAATTAAAAATCCTTGAAATTATTTACCAATATTAGAAATAACAAATTTACCAATGGTTAATTTTTATGGTAATTCAACAACATTAAATGCATATCCAGATACTTATCCAGTTTGAAATTTAATTGAATATTATCATAAATCTTATACTCAAAGAAATGTTGATAGAGAATTAAATGTTACAACTTTATTTGGTGCATTTGATAATGAAACTGTTAAAAATATGATTGAACATGGAAAAATAATTGATAATCCTAAAAAAAATATTGTAGTTAATGTAGGTACTGCTGGCTATAATAAATCTGGTGCTGGTGGTATGGAAGTTATACAAGGTGATTTTAAAGCTAGTAATTATATTTTAGATAAAGATGATTTAGGGAAAGATATATGAAATGGTGCTGGATATGATTATAATGAATTTTCTGGTGTAAATTATGAAAATAAAACTAAATCATTATTTAATAATAAAAATGATATGGAAACTACAGAAACTAAAATAAGTCATTATTCATATTATTTTTATAGATTTTTTGATATGTTATTAATTCATGAAAAATTATGAGATGGTATTGGTGATAGACCTTATAGTTTTAAATTTTTACCTATTGCTATGACTGACCAATTATTAAAACAAGAAATGATTAGTCAAAGATTAGCAGATAGAACAATGTCATATACACAAGCTATTGCTGAATTAGATGAAGTAACAAAACAACAAGCAAAAAAACATTATAAAGAAATAATGGAAGAAGATAAAGAAGAAATAAAATTATTAGGAGAAAAAGAAAATGATACATCAACAAATTCAATTAATGAAACATCTACATCTTCAATTAAAAAGACAACAATTACTAATTAAAAGATGTAGTTATTGAAAAATATTTCCATTTGTTATAAATAATGGTGCAATTCCTTTAACTGAAACTGGTTATAAACCAATTAATAGTAAAATAAGTGATTTTGGTCAATATGAATTAATATTAACTGGTACTACTCCAGTTGTATGTATTTGAAAAAATAGTACAAAAATATATCAAAAAAATAAAGGTAAAATTGACCCTATAACACATAAACCTAATGGTCAAGATGAATTTTATACAAAACAATATAAAATTGGTGATTATTGAAATGCTTATTTAATTGATGATACAAGTGGTGTTGATTTTAGTAATTTACCAAATAGTCAAATATTTAAAACAGTACAAACAAAAAGACAATATACTTTAGTTATGTTTGAAGAACATATTACAATTGATGATTATTTACAATTTTTTGTTGTATTTAATGATGAAAATGAAAATATTGGTGGTAATAGTGGTAAAAATCAAGATAGACAATTATTATATATTTCAAATGTAACAAATTATTATAGTCCTTATAATGGTGCATTTAGTATGCAAGTATTAACTTTTAGTAGTTTAAATGATAGAGTAGTTTCTAGTGGTCAAAATACACTTGATTTTGTACAATATGCTTCACCAGGTAGTGGTTATGCTTTCCCAACTATTCAACAAGGAAAAGTAACATTAAATCGTACTTTAATGCGTGATATAGGAGTAAGATATAGTCATAGACAAAGTTATGGATTAGAATTATTATCAAGTTGTTATTATTATGGAAGACCAATAATTCAAGGTCAAGAACCAATACAACAAAATAATGAAGAAATATTTGAAAGTAAAGTATTTGCTTCAAGAAGATTATTTATTGCTGGTAATAATGAAAAATCTACAACTAATATTAAAAATAATGGTGGTTTAATTGCTGGTATAAATGATAAAATAACAACAAGTAGTCATCCAGAAACTACATTTTATAATATTATGGATGCAAAACCAACTGGATTTACTAATTTTAAAAATTTTACAGAATGATTAAAAACTTCATTAAATTTTCAAGATAATTTATTTGTAACAAAAGATTTTAAAGGTATGCTTGCTTTTGATAAAGATAAGGCAAGATTAAGTAATGGTACATCAGTAGGAGAAGCTAAATTCTTTTGAGATAGTGAATGAAATATAAATAATTTAACGGGTAATTATAATGTAGATATGTCAAGTAATTTTAAATATAAAGACCCAGATACTCATTTAATTATTGGTAGTCCAACTGTAGATTATTCAAAAATAAGTCAAAAATATATGTCAGCAATATTAAATTTTAATAGTGTAGTATTTAGTCCTTTAATACAAATGCCTTATGATAGTCAACAATGATTACCATTTGCTTTAAGTGATATTCCTTTAATTGGTAAATTATTAAATGCTTTAACATTAGGTATATGAAGTAGTTGAGTTATTACTCAAAATGCTCAACAATATAAAAAAATGTTATATTTTAATGGTTTTATGAGTGCATTTTTTACAAGTAATTTAGAAAGTATTATTGGTAATGGTGGTTTAATTCCATTAAATGCATTTACAAATGATAATGATTTTACTATTGGTAAATTATTAGGTGCTAATGTTTCAACAACTGCTATGACTATGAAATTAAGTGATAGAATAAGTGTTTATCCATGAGACCCTACTACTGGTAAGAAATTAACTACAAAAGAGCAAATATCAACTGTTGATTTATCACAAAAGAAAAATAATAAAGTTTATATTTTAGCAGAAGATACAGAGTTTTTAGATATAGCAAGTCCTTTTACAAATGAAGATAAAGATTGTGAATGAAATCCTACAAGTAATGGAGTTATTGATGGTTCAAATTATGCTTATATTATTGATACAATTGTAACTCAATCATTACATCAAGGAGAAGAAAGACATACATTTTATAGTGATAATCCTTTTACTTATCAAGGTGATTATAATGAAATATCAGTTGCTCAATTTCGTTATAATAATATGGGTTATTTAACTGGTAATGCTTTTAATTGAACGACTTTGTATAAATTAAATCATGATGAATATGAAGAAAGTGAAGAAACTACATTTAGTTATCCAGCAAAAATATTACCACCAAGTCCACAAAATATAGCAAAATCAATTATTATTAATCCAGATTTAAAAATAGAAATGACAGCAAATGATGTATCATTAATAAAAAATGGATATAGTAATATAAAAGAATGAGAAGATAAAAATACAAGTAAATTTAATAAATATGAACTAGATTTAAATTCATTATTAGACCCTACATTATTAATTAATACTTTAAATGATTTACAAAGATTTTATAAAAGTATAACAATATATTATAGTTATAAATTTGAAACAATATCAAATTCCAAGAACTCTGATTTAACTACTATTGATATTAATAGTGAAACTTTTACACCATCAAAAGAAGAAACTACAAGTATAACTATTGATTTAAAAGATTTAAAAATAAATAAAGGTAATTTTCCAGATTCTGGCTTTTTTAGTAAATTTGGAACAGTTGCTCCTAAAGAAGTTACTGATTATTTTGCAAATGCTTATTATAAAAGTATTAGTAATTATAATGTTTTTACTTCATATTCATTATGTGAATATACATTTGATTTAAAAATTAAGAAGTCTTATGATTCTTATGAACAAAAAATAAGTAATGATTATCCTATAGCATTTAGTATAATTAATAATTCTGAAAAATTAAATTGAATTATTTATTTACAAAGTAATTTAGGTAAAATAGAATATACCAATTCTGCACAAAGAGAACCAGATAAAAGTTGAGCATATAGATATATATCGAATCTTAAGTCTAATATTAATAAAAT
This sequence comes from Spiroplasma endosymbiont of Acasis viretata, assembly GCF_964031275.1. Taxonomy (NCBI): domain Bacteria; kingdom Bacillati; phylum Mycoplasmatota; class Mollicutes; order Entomoplasmatales; family Spiroplasmataceae; genus Spiroplasma; species Spiroplasma endosymbiont of Acasis viretata. Next base: position 1,304,684 of record NZ_OZ035019.1, on the reverse strand, counting down.
AGTTTTAAATGCAAGATAATTTGGTAAAATAAAAATAGAATTAAATTATAGGAAGTGAATAAATATGTATTTTTTAAATCGAAATGAATTTTGACCATGATGAAATGATTTTATAAATTCTCCTTACACAATTTCAATTGCAATGTCTCTAACATTTTTGTTTCTAATGTTTGTGCCATATAAATTATTTATTCGTTTTTGTGACAATAAGAATTTTAAAAATTATATATATATATATACCGCCTTAACTTTTTTGTTTATAAGTCCTTTACTTTTTTACTTTTTTAATAATAATTTAAACATAAAAAGTGTTTATTATATATTTATTATTTTTGGATGTATTGAGTTATTATATTTTTATTTTATTCCAATAATTTTAAAAATAATTAAAAAATATCCAAAATTAAAATCAATTTTTAAATTAAAAAATAAACGAAATAACATTCCCTCAAAATCTTAAAATAATGTATAATGTAAAAATAATTACACCTTATGTAAGTATTACATTTTCATTCTTATATGAATTAGGTTGGCACCTAATTAAAAAGTTACCATTTAGGTAACTTTTTTTTACTTATATTTTTAGTGATTTAGAAGTTGAATGATTATTATCTTTATTTCTAGATTCTTTATTTTTTGAATCAATTGAATTGATTTCATCAATATCTAAATTTTTATTTTTAAAATTATTATTTATTCTTTCATTTAATGCTTTAAAATATTTTGATTCTCAATTTTTATATTCATTGATATTGTATTTATTTTTTTTCATTATATTTTGTAAATAGTTATTTTTTCAATTTTTATTTCGTTTATTTAGCTCATTATTTTTTTTTCTATTTTTAAAGTTTAAATATTTAAATTTTAAATATTGAAATACAGGTTTATATAATATAATACTATAACTAAAATAAAATATGCTCCCTAAAATTATCATAGGTAAAAATAACGGCGGAAACAATGCTCCAATTGTAAAATTAACTATTGTTAAAGCGACAAAAACTGTCATTTTTTTTATGGTTTGTATATTACTGATATAATTCGAAAAATTTCGTAAAAATCTTCTTCCTGTTGTATTATATACATGAAATGGAACTATCTCTTCACTTTCTATTTTGTAGTTTTTGTATTTTTCAAGTAACATAGTTAAAAAAATTATATTTTGAATTAAATCTTCTTGATATTTATCAATTTCTAACTTATATTGTGCCAATAAAATAATATTTTTTTGTAAATCATCACTTGCAATTTTAATTAATTTGTCATTATGTATTATTATTTCCATTTTTTTCTCCTTTCAAAATAAAAAAACTCATTTACTTCGAAAGAAAGTAATGAGTTAAAAACTATTATTAAGTTTATATTATTTTTATATCATAAATATTTACTAAATATGTATAATTTAATTATTATCTCATTCAACATTTTTATAATCATTTAATAATTCAATATAATTATCAATATCATTTTTTACAAAATCAAATTTTTCTTCATCATATTCATCTTCATATTCATGTTTTAAAACTAAATTAGCTTTACCAACATAATGTAATTTAATATCTACTTCTTTATCTACTTTTCATTTAATTAAAAATTCACGTTTAGTCATTATTTACTCCTTATTTTTTATTTCTTTTACTTTATTTTTAAATTGTTTTTTATGAAAATAACACATATTAAAAAATTGAACTACACTATCTTCTATATTTAAAGTTTTTAAAGTAACTACTACTTTACTATTACAATCTTTAACAATACATTTAAGTAATACTTTTTCTTGTTTTGGCATTAATTAAATACTCCATTATTTATTTTTTGTAATAAAATATCCAGTACTACATCTATTTCTGTACCTTCATATTTTTCTTGTTCTTTTCTAATATAATTAACTAATTTTTCTTTTTTCATTACTTATTCTCCTTATTTAAATAATATCAACCAATTAATAAACTATCTGCTTCATCATGATTTGATATTTTTATATTTCATTTTTGTTGTCTAATTAAACCTCCAACTATATATAATGATTTTTCTTTATTTCATTTTTTATTTTTAAATAAATCATCTTCTTCATATCTTAATTCTTTTAAATATCAATTTTGTCATTCTTTAGGACTTATTAACATATTTTTAGTTAATAATTTATTAAATGTTCCTGCAATAAAACCTCTTAAATGTTCTTGAGTTTCATAACCAATACCATTTTTTGAATGAAAAGTACCACGTTCTATTAATAAATCATATTTATTCATATCAATTAAATAACTTATTTGTAGTTGTATTTTTTTTCAATCATAATTATAATTTTTAAAACTATAACTATTTATTCATATTGGTTTTTTATTTTCTCATAATGTAAATCCAGTATTTTTTATACTTGGGTCAATTGAAAGTAAATAATTAGTCATTATTTTTTCTCCTTATTTTTATTTAAATTAATAACTAATATTTTTAAACAATTCATACATCAATAATTTGTTAATCAAATTTTTTTCTTACAATATTTACATTTATTCATTTTTAAATACCACTTTATCTAATTTATCTATATTTTCTTCTAATTGTTGAAAATTTGTATTATTTTCAATTACATTATTAGTATTTGGATTATCAATATAAACAATTTCTTCATCAATTATTGCTGATTGGTCAACTTGTAATGCTTTATTAATTAAATTTTGATTTTCTAATTTAATACTTGGATTTTTATTAATATCTCTAATAATTGCTTTTATAACTGTTTTTAAAGCCATAGCATCAAAACTAGTATTTCAAGGACTATTACCATTTGCTTTACTATATTTCTTTCTATGTTCTTCACATTCATGTTTAGTCATTCCTTTAATAAAAGTAATATTTTTACCTAAATAATCTTTAATACAAATCATGCCATAATAACCAATAATTTCTTTTGATTCAAATATTTTTGCTGGATTAATTTCTCAATGTTTTGTTTTATCATTATAAATATGTTTATTTGTAATAATTTCTCTTTGAAAATCAATAATACAATTACTTCTTTGTAATAAAGTTAAAAAACCATCTTCTTGTATTTGTACTTGTAAATCATTTCCATATGGAATTAATGCTAATTCTTTTTTAATAGGATTATTTGATAAATTTAATTCAAATATAGTTGCTAATGTATTTAATAATGATTGTGGATTAAATGTGGATAATTTTTTATCATTTAATTTAGTAATTTCATAATATTTTTTAAAATCATTAATTTGATTTTGTGTAATTGTTTTAGGTAATATTAAATTTGCCATATTTATCTTCCTTTCAAAGTGCAATTGCCATATTTCATTCATGTAATAATTCATCTGTTATTTCTACTTTTATTAATTCAATATCATTTTCTTTAACTCAACATACAAAATGTATATTTGATAATTCATAATTATTATTTTTTAATAATCAATAATATGCTATTATTTGTAATTTTGATTTTTCTAATAATTCTTTTGAAAAAACTTTATAAGTTTTAAAATCTATTATTATATTTAAATTATTTTCTTTATAAATTAAATCTGGTGTTCCAGCAACAATATCATAATTAAATATTTTTTCACTAATATATTCATTATTTTTAATAAATTTAGTTGGTAAATAATCTAATAATGTATAACAATAATTTAAATAATTTTGTGAAAATAAATCTTTAATATAATTTTTAATTTGATTACTTATATTTTTAATATTTATATTTTTAAAATATAATTCTGCTACTTTATGAACACAATTACCACGAATTCTTGCATTATTTATATTAAAACAATATTTACATTTATTACATTTACAATATGAATTTCCTAAATAATAATTAAGTATTTTACTTACTGATATTAATTCTTTATTTTGAATAAAATATTGATGAGTTTCTTTTTTAAAAATTAAATTATTTTTTTGATTGTTTAATTGCATTTTTAATTAAACTCCTTACAAATCCATTAATTTTCATATTTTTTTCTTCACAAATTTCTTTTAATGTTTCATAATCTTTTTCAGTAAATCTTAAATGAACAATAATTTGTTTAATAATTAAATCTTCTGGTTTCTTTTTAGGAGCTGCTACCATTTATATTCATCTCCTTTAACCTTTAAAAATTCTTTTATAATCAATAATTACTTGTTCTAATTTATTTACATCTTCATATATAAAATAATCATTACTAATTTTTAAATCCCCATCATTATCAATTTCAACTTCAAAATCTTCATATTTACTATTAAATTCTTCTTGTAATTCTTCAAATTTTTCTATTAATTTCATTGCATTTTGTAATTCTAATCTATTCATATTTACACTCCTTTAAAATTTTCTAATTGTAATTCATTAATATAATATTCTTCTAAGTAATCTCAATTATCACTTGTTAAATACATATCTTCTTCAATCATGTCATCAATACATTTATTACAATAATATGTATTATCTATTTCACTAAATCAAATATATTTTTCATTATGAATATTACATTTCATTATTTTCACCTATTAATTTATAAAAACATTTATTACAAGTTCTATTTGCAAATGATGAATTTTTATGACAAATATCACATGAACCATATACTTTTATTTCATGTTTTAAATACATTCTTTTTTCTTCGTTTAAATTCAACATAATTAATTCTCTCTTTCTATAATTTTTAATATTTCTTCAATTTCTATATATTTTTTATTTTTAAGTAATTTTTCATTACATAAATTTTTTATTAATTCTATTTTTTCAACATTTAATAACATATTAATTTCCTTTAATACTTTAAATAAAATATTTTTTCATTATGAGTATTTATATCTTTCATTGGCATAACAATATAATTTATTGCTAAATCATTATCGTTATATGGATTATTTATTTTAAAACTTTTCATATCTTGTTCTCATGTAATGTTATATTTAAAACATTCTTGATTATTATTATTTTTAAAAATATAATAACCATTATATTCTTCATAAAATTCACATGATATTAATTTATTTTCATTTGTAGTAATATCTGAAATATTTTTAATATATTTTAAAATATCACTACCTTTAATACTTTCAATATCTTTTGTAATTGATTTTTTACCTAATTTATAATTAAAATCTTCAATTATTTTTAATGTTATTTTTTTATTATTTTTATTAATAGTAGTATCTTTAATTGGAAATCATGTTTCATATTCACCAATTTCTAATAACATACCTTTAGTTGTTTCTCTAACTTTATTTTTAATATCTAAATTAACATTAATCATTACGAATCCTTTCTACGTATAAGCCTTATCACCTACAGTGATAAAAGGCTTATATACTACTAACTAATACTACTACTACGTAAGGCTTATGCTACTGTAAGTAGCAAAGCCTTGGAGGGTAGGGGTTCTAGGGGAAGGGAACCAAAATTTCTGAAATTTTCAAAGAGCAACACAAAAATTACTATTGGTTAATTCCAGCACAATAGCCTAAATAATTTTTTTATTTAGTTATGTAATAATTATTAATTCTCATAAAGTGCTGGTTTATAAAAATTAATAATTATAATTGTTTAACAATTAAAAATGAGAGTATTATCTCTCATTTAAGTTCTTATTAAATCTAACTATTAACTTGATACGCCCGGAAGCTTTCCATGATCCAGAAGCAGGAATGGCACTCTTTGGAATAATGTTTACTATAGCAGGTTCACCTTTGATTGGAGCATTTTTAGACTCTAAACTAGGGTATGGAATTGGCACTTCCATTTCAAATATTTATGATAAATGTTTTCCAACAAATATTTCTGATATTAATGTTGAAAGTAATAACGAACAACAAATATCTGAAAGAACTCCATTATTTAAGAAACAACGATATAACAAGTATTAATAGTGAACAATTACCAATAATTAATCAAAATCATTGTCAATTAACTTTTTAATAAACTTAATAAAAATAAATGTTAGTAATTTACTAACATTTTTTATTTATGATTAAATAACAATAAAAAAAGTTACTGTTTAACACCCATTTTTTTCATTTCTTCATATAACTTATTATTATTTCTATTATTTCATGTACCAAATTGATGATTAAAAGAAGTAAGCAAAGGATAAGAAAACCCAAGTTCTACTAATTTTTTAATACATTTAAAATAATCTTCTTTTAATGGTAAAACAACTTTAGCAACTTTCTGTTTTCATGGTTGTTTATATTGAATACCACTATAAATATCATTTAATTCAGGAACAATAAAAGCATAAATTCCACCAACACCAACTTCCATAAAATTATGTTTATTTGGATGAGGATATTCAAAAATTTTAATATGTAAAACCAAATGTTCTAATAAATTACAATAAACTAATCGATCAGCATATTGATAGGCAAATGGTGACTTTTGAGATCATTTGGGAGTAGATAATAAAATTGCTTTATCTTCATCAATATGATGAATATATAAACCTTCTTTTCCCCTTGTTATTCCTTGTGATTTCTTAGAACCTGTTTAAAATCTTTTAGAGAATAGTATAAAATGATTATATATTTTAAAATAAGAGGTATATATGTGTAAAAATTATCCTAGTAATGTTAGCAAAGAGCAATTTGAAAATATAAAATCAATTTTAGAAAATACTAAAAAGAGAACTAAACCAAGAAGTTTAGATTTATATGAAGTATTTTGTGCAGTTTTATATGTATTAAAAAGTGGTTGCCAGTGAAGAATGTTACCAAAAAATTTTCCAAAATGACAAATTGTATATTATTATTTTCAAGCTTGAAGTAAAAATAATGATAAAGAACCTAGTGTATTACAATTAGTTTTAAAAAAAATTAGTCAAGGCATTTCGTATCAATAATGGTAGAAAAGAACAAACTAGTTTTTGTATAATTGATTCACAAAGTGTTAAAAATACAGATACTACTAAAAATAAAGGTTATGATGCTGGTAAAAAGATTTCAGGAATAAAGCGTCATATTGCTGTTGATTCTCAAGGTTTACCACATGCAATTTACATAACCACAGCAGAAAAAACAGATCGTAATAGTGCTATAATAATGATTGAAAATGAAAAAGAGAATCTTTCTGCAGTTCAAAAAATACTAGTAGATGCTGGTTATACTGGTGAAAAATTTGCTTCTAAAATTAAAACAATTATAAATGCAAATGTTGAAGTTATAAAACGTAATGAATTACATTCTTTTGTAGTATTACCAAAAAGATGAGTTGTAGAACGAAGTTTTGCATGATTAGAAAAATGCAGAAGATTATGAAAAAATTGTGAAAAAAAATTAAATACTAGCTTACAAATGGTTGTTCTTGCCTTTATTTCAATTTTATTGAAAAGATTTTAAACAGGTTCTTAGACATTGTTGCATCTGAAAAATAATTTTTTGAAATACATCCATATTTATTTTTTAAAAAATTACAAACATTTTCATAATTCATTGTTAATAACTTTTCTACTTCTGACATGCTTACCCCATACTATACTACTTTATTTTTATGATAATAATGAAAATTAAGTTATCTTTTTTATTACCCAAAATAATATAAATTAATCTTTAGCAAAGGCTAAGAAAAAAACTAAAACTACCATGTAATAAAAAATGATAATCATCTTCAATAGCATTAACATTAATATGAACATCATCAAATGTTTTAATAGATTCTGATAAAGTATGACCTTCTACATTAACAACATAGTCACTATCTTGTTTTGCTGTTGGAACAATAGCGTTAATTTTACTTTCAATTAATGATAAACAACGTAAAGCAATTGCTTCACCAAAAGTAGTGGTATTAATTTTAATTTTTTCTTCTTGCTTATCAATATTAATATTACTAATGTCTTTAGCCTTTGGTACTAATTTTACACAAGCATTAAAACTACCTTTTAAAATATTACTATTATTTGAAGCAGATACATTAACAGTAAGTGATTCCAATTTATTAATTTTAGCATACATATCATTATGATTAAGAATTGTTATTTTATAATCAGTACCATTTTCTGGCTTTTTTCCTTCTGGAACTAATTTACTAATTTCAGTTTGTACTTTAGTTTTAAATTTAATTAAAGCTATATTATAAATATCTTTATTTAATTCAACAGGAGCATTAGTAACTTCCATATTAATATTACTAATATCAACATATTTTTGATTTGCATCATTTACCTTATCACATGCAATAAGTGGTAAAGAAATAATGCTCGTTAAAAACATCGCTTTAAATACTTTTAATATTTTTCTCATAGTTTTTCACCTATTATTCTCTCGAAAAAACTAATCTTCTTAGTTTTAACTTTATATTTCTTAATTATTTTTGATTATTAACTTATTATTATTTTGTTTTCTTGAATATTTTTTATAACTATTTGTTCCAATAAAAATATAGTAAATTAAAATATTAATAGAACCTATTAATACTGATACTAAACCAAAATATAACAATAGGCTAACTTTAAAAGAAGAAAAAGAAAAAATAATTCCTAAAGTAATTAAAAAAAAGCCAGTAAATTGAATAAACTTTCAAGTATTAAATTTAAAGTGTTTTTTTGACATAATTTTGCTCCTAATAATCAAGTATATAGGGGCTTTGCCCCTAGTTGCTTCGCAACTCACCCCAGTGGCGTAAACGCCACAGCCAACCAACCAAGGTTCTGGTTGGCTTCGACCAATAATATAGGTTTACTCTATTTTAACATCTTTCTTATTTTTCTTAGAATATTTATTTCTATAATAACAAGTACGACATACAGTATTTTCAATTTCTTTCTTTTCAGTTTGTAATATATTATCCAACTTATCTAATCCTACTGCTCTAAGAACCTGTTTAAAATCTTTTAGAGAATAGGATAAAATGATTATATATTTTAAAATAAGAGGTATATATGTGTAAAAATTATCCTAGTAATGTTAGCAAAGAGCAATTTGAAAATATAAAATCAATTTTAGAAAATACTAAAAAGAGAACTAAACCAAGAAGTTTAGATTTATATGAAGTATTTTGTGCAGTTTTATATGTATTAAAAAGTGGTTGCCAGTGAAGAATGTTACCAAAAAATTTTCCAAAATGACAAATTGTATATTATTATTTTCAAGCTTGAAGTAAAAATAATAATAAAGAACCTAGTGTATTACAATTAGTTTTAAAAAAAATTAGTCAAGGCATTTCGTATCAATAATGGTAGAAAAGAACAAACTAGTTTTTGTATAATTGATTCACAAAGTGTTAAAAATACAGATACTACTAAAAATAAAGGTTATGATGCTGGTAAAAAGATTTCAGGAATAAAGCGTCATATTGCTGTTGATTCTCAAGGTTTACCACATGCAATTTACATAACCACAGCAGAAAAAACAGATCGTAATAGTGCTATAATAATGATTGAAAATGAAAAAGAGAATCTTTCTGCAGTTCAAAAAATACTAGTAGATGCTGGTTATACTGGTGAAAAATTTGCTTCTAAAATTAAAACAATTATAAATGCAAATGTTGAAGTTATAAAACGTAATGAATTACATTCTTTTGTAGTATTACCAAAAAGATGAGTTGTAGAACGAAGTTTTGCATGATTAGAAAAATGCAGAAGATTATGAAAAAATTGTGAAAAAAAATTAAATACTAGCTTACAAATGGTTGTTCTTGCCTTTATTTCAATTTTATTAAAAAGATTTTAAACAGGTTCTAATATCATCAACAGTAAAATCTAATGCTTGTGATTGTTCATAGTCTTTAACAGTACTTAATTCACTCTTTAAAGAATGAATATAATTTAAAGCACGACTATTATATCTTTGTAAATAAGACCTAGGAAATCATAAACTAAAAGTCATAGTTTCACCACTATAACTAAGTGGTAATCCACCACGTTTAATTATTCGCTTTGTTTGTCTTTTAGATAATACAACTTTATTATAATCATCAACATTAGTATAAATATTTATTTTAAACTTAACTAAAAATAACAAAATACGCATTCTTTTAACTTGCACAATATATTCCACTTTTTCACGTGCTTGTTTTGGTATTCTATCGGGGTGTTGTTTAATCATATACATAATTCCATTAAAATTATGACCTATTAATTTACAAAACATTCCTAAACTTTCTTGTGTTTCTTTAAATTCGGGCGACAAATCATTACTATTAATTTTCAAACCTAACTCATCTAAAACAACCATATCACACTCTTTAAAAGCATAATTACTATTTAATTGATTAAATTTAAAAACATCATCATAAGAACAACGATAACTATACTCATTACGAACTTTAATAGGAATAGGACTTACTACTCTACCCTTATGTTTTTGTGCTAAACAACAAGCAAGAGCAGATTTACCAGTACGTGGTGGTGCTGAAATAATATAACTACCTACACGTTGTAATATCTTTATATTTTTTCTAGTTATTAAAAATGGATACAGTATTATTAATAATATAACTCCTAAGAACCTGTTTAAAATCTTTTTAATAAAATTGAAATAAAGGCAAGAACAACCATTTGTAAGCTAGTATTTAATTTTTTTTCACAATTTTTTCATAATCTTCTGCATTTTTCTAATCATGCAAAACTTCGTTCTACAACTCATCTTTTTGGTAATACTACAAAAGAATGTAATTCATTACGTTTTATAACTTCAACATTTGCATTTATAATTGTTTTAATTTTAGAAGCAAATTTTTCACTAGTATAACCAGCATCTACTAGTATTTTTTGAACTGCAGAAAGATTCTCTTTTTCATTTTCAATCATTATTATAGCACTATTACGATCTGTTTTTTCTGCTGTGGTTATGTAAATTGCATGTGGTAAACCTTGAGAATCAACAGCAATATGACGCTTTATTCCTGAAATCTTTTTACCAGCATCATAACCTTTATTTTTAGTAGTATCTGTATTTTTAACACTTTGTGAATCAATTATGCAAAAACTAGTTTGTTCTTTTCTACCATTATTGATACGAAATGCCTTGACTAATTTTTTTTAAAACTAATTGTAATACACTAGGTTCTTTATTATTATTTTTACTTCAAGCTTGAAAATAATAATATACAATTTGTCATTTTGGAAAATTTTTTGGTAACATTCTTCACTGGCAACCACTTTTTAATACATATAAAACTGCACAAAATACTTCATATAAATCTAAACTTCTTGGTTTAGTTCTCTTTTTAGTATTTTCTAAAATTGATTTTATATTTTCAAATTGCTCTTTGCTAACATTACTAGGATAATTTTTACACATATATACCTCTTATTTTAAAATATATAATCATTTTATCATATTCTCTAAAAGATTTTAAACAGGTTCTTATATAATTAACACTAATTTTAACCTGAAAGGATTTTTATTAATGGATAAAATTAAACAAATAGCATTAGTAATTAACAAATTAAATATCAAAGAAAAAATTAAAATTATTGATGATTGTAAAAATCAATATTCAATTAGAAACCTATGTCAATATCTTCAATTAAACAGATCAACATATTACTTTTTAAAAAATAAACAAAAACCTATTAAAAAAGAAGAAAATCATATTATTAAATGCAATCATAAATATCAAAAAATATGCCAACTTTTAATCGAATTTCATTCTACAAGAAAAGGCAGAATTTATGGATATTTAAGAATTTTTTCAGCTTTTAAAGAGTGATTAAAACAAGAAAAAAATATCATTTTAAATATAGAATTATCAATAAAACAAATGCGAAAAATTATGAAAGAACACAATATTCAAGGATTAAAACAAACTAAAAATAACTATCCTAAAAACAAAAAAAATCCAAATAAGTGAATACCTACAATGGATAAAGTAAACAAAGATTATAAAAGTACAACCTCTTCAAATCAAATTTGATCAATGGACACTAAACAAATAAATACTAAAGAAGGATGATTATATCTTTTTGTAATTATTGATTTTTATTCAAATAATGTTGTTAGTTATAATATTGCTCCTAATAAATCATATCAGGATTTAATTCTTCCTGCTCTTGAAAAAATCAACAAACAATTTTCTTGAAATCAAGTAAAAAATGTTATTTTACATTCAGATAACGCCAACGAATTTTATTGTCAAGATATCACAAAATGAGCAGAGGATAAACAAATAATTTTAAGCAAAAAACAACCTTATGATATTGGTGGTAATGTATTATCTGAAAACTGATTTTCTCATTTATCTCAAGAATGACTACCTAAAGGATCAAATCAATATTTATCCATCAATGAAGCTATAAATGATGTAAATCAATATGTTATGTTTTATAATTATGAAAGAATACATTCTAAATTTCTAAAACCACCAATTTTACAAATTAAAATTTAGAATTTTATATCAAAAATGGTCCAGTAATTAAGGGCCAACCACCTTTTTTTTAATAAAAATCTTTATTTTTTACAACTAAATTAATAGTTAAAAGATTATGAGCAAAAAACCCATTATTTTTTTTGTTTTTTTGTATTTTGCTATTCCCTTTTACCATTACACTATGTTATACTTACAAGGCGTGGTTGTTATGTATAAATGCTGATACACTGATATCAGTTGTCATTATATCACATGTTTTGTTCTTTATTTTATTAAAAATCGTTCTAAGGAGGATATAGCCAATGGCAATCATAGGAGACAAAGTAAAAATTCGTTTAGAAAGTTATGATCACTCAGCTATTGACCAAATAGCACAGAAAATTAAAGATGTGTTAAAAAAAGAAGGTGCTGAAGTGGTAGGTCCAATTCCATTACCAACTCATAAAGAAATTTTCACTATTCTTCGTTCACCGCATAAACATAAAGATTCACGTGAACAATTTGAAAAGAGAACTCACAAAAGAATTATTGGTGCTCAATTATCACCAAAATCTTTAAATGCTCTAAGTGGACTTACTATCCCTAATAGTGTTAGTATCTCTTTGATAATCGAATCTAAAGATGAAAAAAAATCAACTTTAAATCAAGTATCAAAAAAGATTAATAAAAAAAATTATTAAAATCGATAAATATTAATTATTTATAAGATATTCCAAGGAGGAAATTATGAAAGGAATCTTAGGTAAGAAACTAGGAATGTCACAAGTTTTCTTAAACAACGGACAACTAGTTCCAGTAACAATTATCGAAGTACAACCAAATGTAGTAAGTCAAGTTAAAACAAATGTAAAAGACAAATATAGTAGTTTACAACTTGCAACGTTCGATCTTCGTGTTACTTTATCAAACAAACCAACAATCGGACACTTTAAAAAAGCCGACAGTCAACCTAAGCGCTTCGTGAAAGAAATTCGTAACATGAACGGATTTAATCATAAAGATCTTATTAATGTTGCTGACGTATTCACAGCAGGTGAATTCGTTGATGTTCAAGGAACTTCTAAAGGTAAAGGATTTACAGGACGCATTAAACGTCATAATCAATCACGTGGTCCAATGGGTCATGGATCAGGTTTACATCGTCAAATGGGTTCAACAGGTTCTATTAATGCTAACCGTGTGTTTAAATCACAACCAATGCCAGGGCAAATGGGAAATGTTAAATGTAGTGTTGCTAACTTAGAAGTTATTAAAGTAGATAAAGAAAATAATTATCTTTTAGTAAAAGGTTCAGTTCCAGGACCAAAACAAGGCTTTCTTGTTATTAAACAAGCAGTTAAAAAACCAATTCTCAAAACCCCAGTATCATTAGTTGTTAGAAATCAAAATACTACAACCGAAGTTACTGATGGTCAATAAAGTTAATTATGGAGGATAGCAAAATGAAAATTAATGTTGTTAACAACGCTGGAACAAAAGTTAGCGAATTAACTTTAAACGAAAAAATTTGAGGAATTGAACCCCACAAGCAAGCGCAGTTTGATAGTTTATTAAGTTATAATGCTACAAAACGTCAAGGAACACACGCTGTTAAAAGTCGTGCTGAAGTTGCTGGCGGTGGTAGAAAACCATGAAAACAAAAAGGAACAGGTAATGCGCGTCAAGGCTCAATTCGTTCACCACAATGAAAAGGTGGGGGGATTGTTTTTGGACCAAATACTGATCATAATTATTTAATTGGATTACCAAAAAAAGTAAGAAGATTGGCAATAAAATCAGCATTGGCTGCCAAATTCCAAAATAAAAACATAGTTGTAATTGATGAATTAAACTTTGAAAAACCTTCAACTAAAATTATGTTAGAAACTTTAAAAGTTTTAGAATTAGCAAACAATAAAACACTAATTGTTTCAGGAATAAGCAATAAAGAAACAGTTATTAAATCAGGTCGCAATTTACCTAGAACAACAACAATCGCTGCTAATAGTATTAATATTTACGATTTATTAAATGCTAAAAAAGTATTGTTTACTACTGAGGCAATTAAAATCGTTGAGGAGGCTTTAATTTAATATGCATTTAAGTGAAGTTATAGTAAAACCAGTATTAACTGAGAAAACTTATAAACAAATGGCTGAAGGTATCTATACATTTACTGTTAACCGTAAAGCTAATAAAAGTCACGTTAAAAAAGCCTTTGAACAGATTTTCGAAGTTAAAGTAGCAGACGTTAATATTATTAATAGTAAACCAAAAACTAAAACTGTTGGTAGATTTGTTGGAAAAACATCGGCAGTAAAAAAAGCTCTTATTAAATTAGCTCCTGGTGAACAATTAAGTTTGTTTAGTTCTGAAGAACAAAGCTAATGAGATTGGAAGGAGAAAAAAACAATGGCAATTAGAAAAATTAATCCCACTACTGCAGGAAGACGTAATATGACCGTTCTGGATTACAAACAGAACTTAACTATTGGTAATAGCCCTGAAAAATCTTTATTAGTAAATTTAGTTAAACAAGCTGGTAGAAATAATCAAGGTAAAATTACAGTAAGGCATCAAGGTAATGGTCATAAGGTTAAATACCGTATTATTGATTTTAAACGTAACAAAGACAATGTAGTTGGAACAGTTAAAACAATTGAATATGATCCAAATCGTAATGCTAACATTTGTCTTATTTCTTATCTTGATGGTGAAAAGCGTTATATCTTAGCACCAAAAGGAATCAAAGTAGGAGATAAGTTATTAAGTTGTGAAAACACTGATACTGTTAAAATTGATATTACTGTTGGTAACTGTTTACCATTATCACAGATTCCACAAGGAACAGTTGTTCATAATGTTGAATTAAAACCAGGTAAAGGTGGACAAATGGCACGAAGTGCTGGTGGTAGTGTTCAAATTCTTGGTCGTGATGAAACAGCTAAGTATACATTATTAAAATTAACATCAGGTGAAGTTAGAAAAGTATTAAGTAATTGTCGAGCTACAATTGGTACAGTTGGAAATGATGATCATAACTTAGTAAATATTGGTAAAGCAGGAAGAAATCGTTGAAAAGGAATTAGACCTACTGTTCGTGGTAGTGTTATGAACCCAAATGATCACCCACATGGTGGAGGAGAAGGTAAAGCCCCAATCGGAAGAAAAGCTCCAGTAACACCATGAGGTAAAAAAGCATTAGGTTTAAAAACTCGTGATAGTAAAAAAGCATCAAATAAATTAATTGTACGAAGAAGAAATGCAACAAAGTAGGAGGAAAGTAATATATGTCAAGATCTTTAAAAAAAGGACCCTTTGCTGATAGTCATTTATTAAACAAAGTGGAAACTCAAAATAAAAATAAATCAAAAAAAATTATTCAAACTTGATCTCGTCGTTCAACAATTTTCCCACAATTTGTTGGACATACATTCGGTGTACATAATGGCAAAACACATTTACCTGTATATGTAACAGAAGATATGGTTGGTCATAAATTAGGAGAATTCGCACCCACACGTAAGTTTGGTGGTCACGGTTCTGACAAGAAAAAGCGTTAGGAGATAGAAATTATGGAAGCAAAAGCTCATTTAGATAAATTACGCATTAGTGCAAGAAAAGTGCGTTTAGTAGCCGATTTAGTTCGTGATAATGCTGTTGCCAAAGCTCTAGTAATTCTAGCTCATGAAAAAAAACGCGCAGCACAGCCAATTATAAAATTAATTAATTCAGCAGTTGCTAATGCTGCTAATAACTATGGAATGGAAGCCAACAAATTACGTATTAAGGAAATATTTGTAAATGAAGGTCCAACTATGAAAAGATTTATGCCCCGTGCTCATGGTAGAGCATATCAAATCTTAAAAAGAACAAGCAAAATCACTATCGTGGTTAGCGATAATTAGGAGGTAAATAAGTAATATGGGTCACAAAGTTAGTCCAAATGGATTAAGATATGGTATCAATAAAGATTGACAATCACGTTGATATGCAACTAGTAATGAAGATTTAGCAAAATGAATTTTAGAAGATCACAAAATTAGAAAAGCACTATTTGCGCATTTAAAAACTTCTGGTGTTTCTAAAATTGAAATCGAAAGAACTAAATCACAAATTACCTTATTTATCCACTGTGTTCGTGTTGGTTCAGTTTTAGGGCAAGGCGGTTCAAACATTGAAGTATTAACAACATTAATTCGTAAAACAATTAAAAATCGTAAAATAGGTATTAGAATTAATGTTGTTGAAATTAAAAATCCTGATATTGATGCGCAAACAATTGCTAATACATTAGCACAACAAATAAGCAATCGTATGTCACATCGTACAACACAAAAATTAGCAATTCGTAAAGCACTTCGTGCTGGAGCAAAGGGAATTAAAACTCGTGTTTCAGGAAGACTTGGTGAAGCGGATATGGCACGTGTTGAAGGTTATTCAGAAAGTAGTGTTCCTCTAGCAACATTACGTAGTAATATTGATTATGCTACTGCTGAGGCAAAAACAACTTTTGGTCAAATTGGTATTAAAGTTTGAGTATATAAAGGTGAAATTTTATCAGGAACTGACTCAACTCAACCTGAAATTATTTCAAAATATAATCAAAGAAATAATAACAATCGCCGAAATAATTACCCACAACAACCACGTAAGGAGGTAAAGTAAGATGGCTATACCTAAGAGATATAAACACTCTTGCGTCCACCGTTTAAGTTATGAAGGAACTGCAAAAGGTTGTAAAACAGTTGCTTTTGGAACTTACGGACTTCGTGCTGAAGAAGGTTCTTACATTACTGAAAGACAAATTGAAGCAGCCAGAGTAGCAATGACACGTTACATGAAACGTGGTGGAAAAGTTTGAATTAGAATCTTTCCACATTTACCAATTACTAGAAAACCAGCGGAAGTACGTATGGGTTCAGGAAAAGGTTCAATTGATCATTGAGTCTCAGTAGTAAAAGCAAAAACAGTTATGTTTGAAGTATCATATCCTAATGAAGCAACAGCACGTGAAGCATTGCGTCTTGCAATGCATAAGTTGCCAATCAAATGTAAAATTGTTACTAGAGAAATAAAACCAACAGAAGAAGTAAAGGTTGCTAAAAATTTAACAACAGAATTGGGTGAAGCAAATGGAAATGCAAGTAATTAAAAATAAATCAACTTTAGAATTACAACAAGACGAAGAAACTCTTCGTGCACAATTGTTTGCTTTACGAATTCAAAGTTCGTTAGGTAAACTAGAAACTCCGCATATGATAAATAATCTTCGTAAGGATATTGCTCGTATTAAAACTGAATTAACTATCAGAATTAATAATGGTGAAAAAATCAAACCATTACATATTAATAAAATGGTATTACCAGAAGAAAATAAAGAAAGCAAAAAAACTAAAAAAGTTGCTAAAGTTGATGATAAAAAAGATATTAAAGTTAAAACAATAACTAAATCAGAAGTTATTAAAGAATCAGATAAAATTGCTAAAAAAGAAGTTACTGAAAAAACAACTAAAGCAAAATCATCAAACAAAGAAGTTAAAAAAGTTACTGCTACTAAAGTAGAAAAACCATCTAAAAAACCTACAGTTAAGAAAACTGTAACACCAGCTAAGGAGGACAAAGAATAATGACAAATATTATTCCAAACAAACAACGTAAAACTTTTGTTGGAATTGTAAGTTCTGACAAAAATGATAAAACAATTACTGTTGTTGTTGAAACTTCAAAACGACATCCAATGTACCATAAAAGTTTTAAGTCAACTAAAAAGTATCATGCCCATGATGAAACTAACCAAGCTAAAATTGGTGACAAGGTTGAAATCATTTCAACTCGTCCACTTTCAGCTCTAAAACGCTTCCGTTTGTTAAAGATTATTGAATCTAAAACAAATAAAAAAGCTTAATTAACCAGGAGGATAAGAAAGATGTTACAAAATCTATCGTGAGCCAATGTGGCTGATAACACTGGTATTAAAGAAGTTATGGTTATTAGAGTTTTGGGTGGTAGTACTAAAAAATTTGCTAAAATTGGTGATATTGTTGTTTGTTCAGCAAAATCAGTAACACCTAATAGTGCAATGAAAAAAGGACAAGTTGTTAAAGCAGTTCTCGTACGTAGTAAATTTGGTGTAAAACGTAATGATGGTTCTTGTGTAAAATTTGATGATAATGCAGTAGTAATTATTAAAGAAGATAAAACGCCACGTGGTACTAGAGTATTTGGTGTCTTGGCTCGTGAAGTTAAAGAGCGTGGTTATAATAAAATTGCTTCTTTAGCAGAAGAAATTGTTTAGGAGGATGAAATAAATGGCAAGCAAAAAGAAACCAGTTATTAGTCTTGATACTAAATTAAAAAGAGGCGACCAAATTAAAATCATTGCAGGAAAGCATAAAGGTCATACCGGACCAATTATCCAAGTACTTCGTGAAAAAAATCGTGTTATTATTGAAGGTATTACTGCTAAGAAAAATAAAAAACCTACTCAAAATGATCAAGAAGGTGGAATTGTGGAAGTAAAAACTAGTGTTCACATTTCTAATGTAATGATCCTTGATGGTAAAAAAGATAAAAAAGTAACAAAAATTGGGTACAAAATTGATAAAGATGGCAAAAAAGTTCGTATTGCACGAAGATCTGAAACAGAATTACGATAATAAAGGAGTAACAGCATAAAAATGAATCGTTTACAAGAAAAATATAATAAAACTATTATTCCCCAATTGCAAAAAGAATTAAATTTTACATCAATAATGCAAGTACCCAAAATTGAAAAAGTTGTTATTAATATTGGTGTTGGAGATGCAAGTAGTAATCCAAAAGCCATTGATAAATCAGTATCTGAATTATCAAAAATTACTGGTCAAAAACCAATTATCACTAAAGCGAAAAAATCAATTGCCGGCTTTAAATTAAGAGCGGGAATGCCAATTGGTTGTAAAGTTACATTACGTGGCGAAAAAATGTATGATTTCCTTGATAAATTTATCTCAATTTCTTTACCAAGAATTCGTGATTTTCAAGGTTTATCAGTTAAAGCATTTGATCAAAATGGTAATTACACTGTTGGTATTAAAGAACAAATTATTTTTCCTGAAATTAATTATGAAGAAGTAGATAAAGTTCGTGGTATGGAAATCTCAATTATTACCACAACATCAAATAATGCAACAGCATTATTGTTATTAAAAAAAATAGGATTACCGTTTAAAAAACAAGGAAAGCAGGTGGCATAAGATGGCAAAAACTTCATTAAAAGTAAGACAAGCCCGTAAATCAAAGTTTAGTACGCAAGCATATACACGCTGTCAAAAGTGTGGCCGTCCTCATGCGGTTATTCGTAAATTTATGTTATGCCGTATTTGTTTTCGCGGTTTAGTATACCAAGGACAAATTCCTGGTATTAGAAAAGCATCATGATAGGAGGTATATAATTATGATGACAGATCCAATAAGTAATATTTTAACAGTTATTCGTAATGCTATTAGCGCTGCGGATAGCAGTAAACATCGAGTAGTTAGTGTACCTTCTTCAAAACAACTAGTTAAGATAGCCGATATCTTGCAAAAAAATGGTTATATTGAAAAATATCGTGTTACTAAAGAAAATCCTAGCAAACCTAAATTAGAACTTTTATTAGTTCATACTGGTAAAAGTCCAATTCTTGGTTTAAAAAGAATATCTAAACCAGGATTAAGAATGTATGCAAAATGTGAAGACTTACCAACTGTGTTAAATGGTTATGGAATTGCAATCATTTCTACATCAAAAGGTATTATGACAAATAAACAAGCAAAAAAACTTGGTCTTGGTGGCGAAGTTCTTGCTTATATATGATAAGGAGGAAACTATATGTCACGTATTGGTAACCGTATCCTTACCATTCCAGTAAATACTTCAATAACGCTAGATGCAAGTAACTTGTTAACTGTTACAGGAGCAAAAGGTTCTTTAAAAAAACTATTACCAAATGTTATTAAAATTAACGTTGATGAAGAGAAAAAAACAATTACTACAACAAGACCTGATGATAACAAAAAAAATAAACAACTTCACGGAACAACTAATTCATTAATTAATGGAATGTTAGTTGGTGTATCAACAGGTTTCATGAAAGAATTAGAAATAAATGGTGTTGGATATCGTGCTGCTGTCCAAGCTAATATCTTAAATTTAACATTAGGATATTCTCATCCTATTAAGTTTGAAATTCCGCAAGGAATTACCATTCTTGCTCCTAAACCAACAGTATTACAAATTAGTGGTATTGATAAACAATTAATTGGAGAAGTTGCAGCCAAAATTCGTAAATTCCGTAAACCAGAACCATATAAAGGTAAAGGAATTAAATATAAAAATGAACACATTCGTCGTAAGGAAGGAAAAGCTGCTGGTAAAGGTAAATAATCTTATACTGGCACTTAAGGAGAATAGAAAATGATTAATAAACAACAAGCTCGTAAAGTTCGTCATTATCGTATTCGTAGTAAAATTATGGGTACTAGTGAAAGACCACGCTTAAATATCTTTAAATCTAATAATAGTTTTTATGCTCAAATTATTGACGATACTGCTTCAAATACAATTATTGGTGTATCAACATTAACATTTAAAGATTTAGCATCAAAAAGCAATATAGATGCTGCTACTAAACTTGGAGAAACAATTGCTAATTTAGCTATTAAGAAAAAAATTAAAAAAGTGGTTTTTGATCGTGGTGGATATTTATATCATGGTAAAGTGAAAGCATTCGCAGAAGCAGCGCGTAGTGCTGGATTAGAATTCTAAAAAAGGAGAATTAAAAGTATGAGTTTAGAAAATAAAAAAACAATTATTGATGATAAAGAAAATACTGAAGTTCAAAAATCAGTAGCAAAACCTTCTGTTAAAGCAGAAGTAAAAAATCCTACTGGTAATGAAAATAAAATTAGACATACTAATTCATCACAACCAAGAAATAGCCACGATAAAAAAGAAAATAAAGTTCGTGAACCACGTAAAAATTTTGAACGTAAACCAAAAACTCCAAGTGAATTTATTGAAAAAGTGATTTGAATCAGAAAAATTAACAAAGTAACAACTGGGGGAAGAAGATTGCGTTTCTCTGCTGCTGTTGCTATTGGTAATGGTAAAGGAGTAGTTGGTTTTGGTATATCTAAAGCCAATGAAGTTCCTGATGCAATTAAAAAGGCAATTGAAGCTGCTCACAAAAATTTAACAACAATTACGATAACTAAAAACAGTAATTCTATTGTTCATGAAGTTAAAGGTAAATATTGTGGAAGTGAAATTTTATTAAAACCAGCTAAAGAAGGAATCGGAATTAAAGCTGGTGGATCTGCTCGTGATATTTTAGAATTAGCTGGTATTCATAATATTTATTCAAAAGCATTTAGATCTAGAAATAAAATTAATTTAGCTAGAGCAACAATTGCAGGTCTTGGCAATGTTAAACCAGCAGAATATTTTATAAAAAATAAAAATCTTACTACTAAGCGTAGTAATGGTTAGAGGTGGATTATGGAAACAACATTACATAACTTAAAACTAACACCAGGTTCTCGTAAAGACATTAAACGTTTAGGTAGAGGAACTTCATCTGGAAAAGGTAAAACGGCTGGTAAAGGGACAAAAGGACAAAATGCCCGTACCGGTGGTGGAACAAGACCCGGATTTGAAGGAGGACAAACACCACTATATCGTCGTATTTCAAAACGAGGGTTTACTAACTTTACTACAACCAATTATAGTATTATTAACTTAGAACAAATTGATTTAATTAAAGAGCATGAAATAACACCTGAACTTTTATTTCAATTAAAATTGATTAGAAGTAAAAAAGATGGTATTAAAGTTCTTGGTAAAGGTAAATTAACAACACCAAAAACAATTAAAGCTCATAAATTTTCAAAATCAGCAATTACTGCTATTGAACAAGCCGGAGGAAAAGCGCAGGTGATCTAAGTGTTCACAACAACCCGTGAATTAATAAAAAAGTATAAAGAAGTTATAATTAGAATTTTATTTACCATTTTTATTTTATTTATCTTTCGTGTTGGAGCATTTATTACAGTTCCAGGAGTAACTTTGAATGAAGATTTAAGTAGCAGTAATAGTAGTGGTATTGAATTCTTTAATTTAATTTCAATGTTAGGTGGTGGTGCTATTAGCAGATTTTCTGTTTTTGCACTTGGAGTGTCACCTTACATTACTGCATCAATTATTGTGCAGTTATTATCAACTGATGTTGTCCCTACTTTAACAAGATGAGCTAAATCAGGAGAAAAAGGTAAGAAAAAATTAGAGTTAATGAATCGAGTATTAACTGTCCCCTTTGCTATTATGCAAGGTTTTGCCACAATCTTTGGTTTACAATCTCAACATATTATTAGTGTTGATTGAAGTTCGGGATCGGGAGCAGCTGGACCAGAAGTTTTCTATTATGTATTGATTCCAGCTATTTTACTAGCAGGGACAATGTTATCATTATGAATGGCTGATCAGATTACTAATCGTGGTATTGGTAATGGAATTTCACTAATTATTTTTGGTGGAATTGCTGCTAATTTACCATTTAACTTAGCTTCAACTTTTAAGTATTGAGTAGGACCAGATACTAATAATGGTGTTATTTTTCAAGGGGCTTTAAAATTTGCTCTTTATTTTGCAGCCTTCCTACTGATTATTCTTGTTGTTGTATTCTTTAGTGAATCAGAGCGACACTTACCAATTCAACAAACTGGTAGTGGTTTAACTTTAAAGGGTGATAAAAGTTCTTATTTACCTTTAAAAGTTAACTCAGCTGGAGTAATTCCTGTTATTTTTTCTTCGGCACTAATTACTGCTCCAATGACAGTGGCGCAAATTGTTGATCAAAATAGTGGTTTTGCTAATTTTGCTAGAAATTATTTATCTTTACAGTCGTGGCCGGGAATTAGTATTTTTGCTATAATGACGATTATGTTTACCTTTTTATATGCACAAGTGCAAATTAATCCCGAACAAATGGCTAAGAATTTTCAAAAATCAGGAACTTATATTCCTGGCGTTCAGCCAGGGAAGGAAACAGAAATTTATATTAAAAGAATGTTAAATCGTTTAAGTACAATTGGTTCCTTTTTCTTAACTGCTGTTGCAGTAACCCCATTTTTAATTTCTAAATTTACTAATCTACCTTCTTCATTAGCAGTTGGTGGAACTGGATTAATAATTATGGTTGGAGTAGCACTAGATACAACAAAACAAATTAAGGGACGAATTACTCAACATTCATTCTTAAATTATAAGGAAAACAAAGATGTTAAAGAACACTTATGGTCTTAGGGGGTAACGATGAATTTAATTATTTTAGGTCCACCAGGATCAGGGAAAGGGACACAGTCACAGTTTCTGAAAGAACAATATAATTTAATGCATTTATCAACTGGTGATTTGTTTCGTGATGAAATCACAAAACAATCACCAGTAGGTAAAAAAGCTCAAACTTATGTTAATAAGGGTCAATATGTTCCTGATGAGATTACAAACGAGATTATTAGTAATACTTTAAAAGATATTAAACATAATTTTATTCTTGATGGTTATCCAAGAACAATTTCACAAGTAACATCATTAGATAAAGTATTAACAAGTTTGAATGAAACGCTTTCAATGGTATTGTATCTAGATATTAATGAAGAAACAGTTATTAAACGTTTGTCTTCAAGAGTTACTTGTCCTCAATGTAAAACAATTTATAATATTAATTTCCTACCACCAAAGATTACTGGTATTTGTGATAATGATGGGGTAAAATTAATTAAACGAATTGATGATAGTGATGAAAAGACAATTATCAATCGTTTAAAAACTTACAAAGTAGCAACGGCACCATTGGTAGATTCTTATCAAGAACGTGGACTGTTAAGAACGGTGGATGCCAACGAAGATAATAGTGATATTAAAAAACAAATTAAATCATATTTATCATCATTAAAAGGAAATAAAAATAATGGTTAGCATTAAAAGTCAAAGTGAAATTCAAAATATCAAAGCCGCTAGTCAAGTTGTAGCACTTATTCATAAAGAGTTAGCAAAGATAATAAAAGTTGGAATAACTGGTAAAATGCTTGATAAAGTGGCAGCACAAATTATTAAAGAAAATAATGCTATACCTTCTTTTTTAAATTATCATGGTTTTCCTGCCACGATTTGTGTTTCAGTTAATGAACAATTAATTCACGGCATTCCTAATGATAAACCTTTTAAAATGAATGATATTGTGAAAATTGATGCTGGTGCTGCTGTTAATGGTTATCATGCAGATGCTGCCTTTACAATGTGTGTTGGTGGTAAACCAACACCAGAACAAGCAAAACTTATTAATGTGACTAAAGAGTCATTAAATAAAGCAATAGCAATTATTGCACCAGGAGTTAGAATTGGTGATATTAGTAACACCATTCAAACTTATGTAGAAAGCGAAGGCTTTTATTTACCAACATCATATACTGGGCATGGTATTGGTAAAAAACTCCACGAAGACCCAGCTATTCCTAATGTTGGTAAGCCCAACACCGGAATAAAATTGCAGTCAGGAATGACAATTTGTATTGAACCAATGGTTCAAACAACAACTGATAAAATTCTGGTTTTAAGTGATAAGTGAACAGTAGTTGCTGCTGATAAACAACAAACTGCTCACTTTGAACACACTATCCTAGTAACTAATGATGGATGTGAAGTACTAACAATACTTAATGAAAATCAAAAAAATAATGAGGAATGTAATTAATGGCTAAACCAAAACAAGTAGTTAAACCCAAAGTTCAAAAAGTAAAAAAAACTAATGATAGTACTATTGAATGTGAAGGTATAGTAATAGAAGTCTTACCTAATGCTAGATTTAAAGTAAAGTTGAATGAATATGACTTTACTCCTATTGTAAGACCATCGGGTCGTATGCAAACACATAAAATTAAAATTATCAAAGGTGATCATGTAAAAGTTGAATTATCAACTTATAATTTAACTGAAGGACGAATTACTTTTCGTAACAGAATGGCTACTACACATTTACCGATAAATAAAGATGATGAAAACAAAGAAAACTAATAGTTTAACAGGAGGAAAATGATGAAAGTACAAGCATCAGTTAAAAAAATTTGTGACAAATGTCAACCAATCAAACGTAAAAAACGTAATGTAATCATTTGTGAAAATCCTAAACATAAGCAACGTCAAGGATAGAAATATTAAGGAGGAAAAATAAATATGACATCAAATACTAACAATGCAAGTCGAAGAATTGCTCAAGTAAATATTCCTGGTAATCAACATACAGTAATTGGTTTAACAAGAATTTATGGAATTGGTCGCAGCAAATCTTCAGAAATATTAAAAGAACTAAAAATTGAAGAAACTAAAAAAATTAATGAATTAACAGAAAAAGAATTAAGTTCAATTAGTCAATTAATTGAAAAGAAATATAAAACTGAAGGTGAACTAAGACGTGAAGTGTCTTTAAACATTAAAAGATTAATGGAAATTGGATGTTATCGTGGTATTCGTCATCGTAAAGGATTACCAGCCAGAGGACAATCAACAAAAACTAATGCAAGAACTTGCAAGGGACCACGTAAAACGGTTGCTAACAAGAAAAAAGCAAGTTAATTAGGAGGAAAAAAATAATGAATATAAAAACAACAGTAAAGAAAAAAATTAAAGTTAATCCTAATTTTATTAAAGCAAAAGCATTTATTAAAGCAAGTTTTAATAATACTATTGTTACTATTACTGATCTTAATGGTAATGTTATTGCTTGATCAAGTGCTGGAGCAGTAGGTTTCAAAGGAACTCGTAAATCAACTCCTCACTCAGCACAGTTAGCAGCTGAAGCTGCAGGTAAAACTGCTATGGAACACGGAGTTAAAATTTTAAGTGTTTTTGTTAATGGAACAGGACCAGGAAGAGAACCATCAATTCGTAGTTTACAAGCAGTAGGTTTTGAAATCAAAGATTTAAATGATGTGACACCAATCCCTCATAATGGTTGTCGTCCACCAAAAAAACCAAGAAAATAAAGTAGGTGAAAATAAAACATGGAACAACAATTTTTAAAACCAAAATTTAGTTTAAACAGTGAAAATAGTGCTATTAATTACAGTGAATTTATTGTGAGTCAATTAGAACGTGGTTATGGAATAACTTTAGCTAATGCCTTAAGAAGAACATTATTATCTTCAGTACCAGGTATTTCTGTATATGCAATTAGAATAAGTGGTGTATCTCATGAATTTACTGCAGTTAAAGGTGTAATTGAAAATGTTTCTGAAATAATTTTAAATGTTAAGGACTTAGTTTTAGCCTTTGATGGTGATATTCAAAAGGACGAAAAAATTGCTAATTTAAAAATTAGTATTATTGGTGAACAAGATATTACTGCTGGAGATATTAGTTGTCCAACTGATGTTAGAGTAGTTAATCCAGAATTAATTATTGCTCGAACAACTTCAAGAAATGTTCTTTTTGAAATGGAATTAATGGTAAAGAAATCTCGTGGTTATTCTTCATTTGAGGAAAATAAAAAAGAAATTGCTAATAGTTCAGGCATTATTGCTATTGATTCAAACTTTTCACCCGTTGAAAAAGTTGATTATAAAATTGAACCTGTAACTAAAACATTAAAAGGTATTGAATATGAAAAATTAATTCTTGGTGTACAAACTAATGGTTCAGTTAAAGCAGCATCAGCTATTGCAATGGCAGCTAAAATTTTAATGAGTCATATTGAATTTTTTGTTAATTTAGATGATAATGTTAAAAACTTTGAAGTTATTTCAATTACTAATGAGCAAGAAAATAATGATTTAAACAAAGCCTTAGAAGAATTGAATTTAACTGTTCGTTCATACAATTGTTTAAAACGTGATGGTTATAAAACTTTGGGTGATATTGTAAGTAAAAGTTTAGATGAAATTAAACAAATTAAACATTTAGGTTCAAAATCAATTAAAGAAATTGAAGATTGTGTATCAAAACATAATTTAGAGTTTTCTATTAAAAACTAAGAAGGAGGATAAGAAAAAATGTCATATATTAACGATATCGGAAGAAATAGTGCTAAAGTAGATGCTGAAATCCGTAATTTAGCAAGTGAATTAATTGTTCATGGAAAATTAGTTTTGTTAGAAAAAAGAGCAAAAAGATTACAAACATTTATTGAACCTTTAGTAACATTAGCTAAACGTGGTGATTTGCATTCAAGAAGAATGGCAATTGCTAAATTACGTAAAATTACAACTAAAGAGCATCCAAAGGATGGTGTTATTCCAACATTATTTGGCAATATTGCTGAAAGATATAAAGACCGTAAAGGTGGATATACAAAGTTAATTAAAGTAGATAATAGAACTGGTGATAATGCGCCAATGGTATTAATTACTTTTGTTTAATTAAAAATATTAAAGCAAGAAAATTTTGGAAAGAGTAAAGCATTTTTATGTTTTCTCTTTTTTATATGGTTGACAATTTTAAGAGGCTTTTTAATAATCTGTGTATCTTTGTTTTACAAAGTACTAGTTTAGATTAATTCTAGAGGCTTTTATGTAATCTGTGTATCTTTGTTTTACAAAGTACTAGTTTAGATTAATTCTATCTTCAAATTTTATCATAAAATGAGCAATTGCTGTATTTCAATTTTGAATGGGCATTGTTCATTTTTTTGTTATATTTTCAATTGCTAAGTAAAATATTTTGAAAACTGCCATATCATTTGGAAAAACTTTTTTATTTCTGATGACTTTTCGTAATTGACTATTTACAGATTCAATAGCATTTGTAGTATAAATCACTCTTTTGATTTCTACTGGATAACTAATAAAAACCATTAAATTATCTCAATTTTTATATCAAGATTTAGCAATTTGAGGATATTGTTTATTTCATTTACTTTCAAAGGATTCTAAAGCCTGCATTGCTTGTTCTTCACTACATGCAGTATAAATTGGTTTTAAATCTGCAACTAGAGATTTTCTATGCTTATATGAGACATATTTCAAGGTAATGTTTAGTAATCTGTGTAACTTACAAAAATAACTATGTTTAATTAATTCTAGTAAATATAATTAAATGACTAGAAAGAGTGAGTTACAGATGGCTAAAAAGCAAAATATTAATAATAATGATCCAATATCAAAAGCAGTAGATTTATTATTAGAAAATACTGAAGATTTAACAACAGTTTTTAAAGAGAAAGGATTGTATAAAGAATTAACAAAAAGATTAGTAGAAAAAATGTTGAATTCTGAGATGCAAAATTATTTAGGATATGAAAAAAATCAACATAGTAATAGTGACAATGCTCGTAATGGTATAAGTTCAAAAAAATTAATAACTCAACAAGGTAAAATTGAGATTGATGTACCACGAGATCGCAATAGTAATTTTAATCCTGTAATAGTTGCAAAAAGACAAAGAAGATTTGATGGTTTTGATCAACAAGTTCTTTCTTTATATGCAAAAGGAATGACATTATCAGATATTAGAATGCAATTACAAGAGTTATATCATGGTGCTGATATTAGTGAAAGTGTTATTAGCCAAATTACTGATGATGTTATTGATGATGTTAAAGCATGGCAAAATGGTGGTTGGCCCTTAATTACTGGACCATTTTTGATATAAAATTCTAAATTTTAATTTGTAAAATTGGTGGTTTTAGAAATTTAGAATGTATTCTTTCATAATTATAAAACATAACATATTGATTTACATCATTTATAGCTTCATTGATGGATAAATATTGATTTGATCCTTTAGGTAGTCATTCTTGAGATAAATGAGAAAATCAGTTTTCAGATAATACATTACCACCAATATCATAAGGTTGTTTTTTGCTTAAAATTATTTGTTTATCCTCTGCTCATTTTGTGATATCTTGACAATAAAATTCGTTGGCGTTATCTGAATGTAAAATAACATTTTTTACTTGATTTCAAGAAAATTGTTTGTTGATTTTTTCAAGAGCAGGAAGAATTAAATCCTGATATGATTTATTAGGAGCAATATTATAACTAACAATATTATTTGAATAAAAATCAATAATTACAAAAAGATATAATCATCCTTCTTTAGTATTTATTTGTTTAGTGTCCATTGATCAAATTTGATTTGAAGAGGTTGTACTTTTATAATCTTTGTTTACTTTATCCATTGTAGGTATTCACTTATTTGGATTTTTTTTGTTTTTAGGATAGTTATTTTTAGTTTGTTTTAATCCTTGAATATTGTGTTCTTTCATAATTTTTCGCATTTGTTTTATTGATAATTCTATATTTAAAATGATATTTTTTTCTTGTTTTAATCACTCTTTAAAAGCTGAAAAAATTCTTAAATATCCATAAATTCTGCCTTTTCTTGTAGAATGAAATTCGATTAAAAGTTGGCATATTTTTTGATATTTATGATTGCATTTAATAATATGATTTTCTTCTTTTTTAATAGGTTTTTGTTTATTTTTTAAAAAGTAATATGTTGATCTGTTTAATTGAAGATATTGACATAGGTTTCTAATTGAATATTGATTTTTACAATCATCAATAATTTTAATTTTTTCTTTGATATTTAATTTGTTAATTACTAATGCTATTTGTTTAATTTTATCCATTAATAAAAATCCTTTCAGGTTAAAATTAGTGTTAATTATATAACACAATTGTTTTTAGAATACATTCAGGTTTTTTAAATTAATGGTCTAGTAAAAAGGGCTAAGTGGCAAGTGGCAAGTGGCCAACCACCATTTGAACGTTTTGTTGAAGTTATTATTGATAATAATATATCTGATACTAATAGTTATTATGATGAGGTTGATACTGTTTCCTTATTAAGTAATGATGATACAAGTGATGTAGACAGTATAATTTGAGAATCTAATAATAATTTTCCAGATAGTTTAATTACTGATACTTTTTCTTAGAACCTGTTTAAAATCTTTTCAATAAAATTGAAATAAAGGCAAGAACAACCATTTGTAAGCTAGTATTTAATTTTTTTTCACAATTTTTTCATAATCTTCTGCATTTTTCTAATCATGCAAAACTTCGTTCTACAACTCATCTTTTTGGTAATACTACAAAAGAATGTAATTCATTACGTTTTATAACTTCAACATTTGCATTTATAATTGTTTTAATTTTAGAAGCAAATTTTTCACCAGTATAACCAGCATCTACTAGTATTTTTTGAACTGCAGAAAGATTCTCTTTTTCATTTTCAATCATTATTATAACACTATTACGATCTGTTTTTTCTGCTGTGGTTATGTAAATTGCATGTGGTAAACCTTGAGAATCAACAGCAATATGACGCTTTATTCCTGAAATCTTTTTACCAGCATCATAACCTTTATTTTTAGTAGTATCTGTATTTTTAACACTTTGTGAATCAATTATACAAAAACTAGTTTGTTCTTTTCTACCATTATTGATACGAAATTCCTTGACTAATTTTTTTTAAAACTAATTGTAATACACTAGGTTCTTTATCATTATTTTTACTTCAAGCTTGAAAATAATAATATACAATTTGTCATTTTGGAAAATTTTTTGGTAACATTCTTCACTGGCAACCACTTTTTAATACATATAAAACTGCACAAAATACTTCATATAAATCTAAACTTCTTGGTTTAGTTCTCTTTTTAGTATTTTCTAAAATTGATTTTATATTTTCAAATTGCTCTTTGCTAACATTACTAGGATAATTTTTACACATATATACCTCTTATTTTAAAATATATAATCATTTTATCCTATTCTCTAAAAGATTTTAAACAGGTTCTTATACAACAAGATTTTAGCGTTTAAAAATAAACTTTTTTAATAATTCTTAAATATTTTATAAAAATTTAAAAGTGTTATCTAGCAAGTATAATATATATTCAATAAAGTTTATATATAATATAGATGAAAAACTAAATATAGTTTTCAATCCATTATTTTTTTTAAAAAAATAATCGATTTTTTTTATTTTGAAAGGAAGATTTTGATGCCAGTTACTAAACAAGAAAACCATAAAAAAGAAAGTTCAGAAATAAAAAAAGTAATTAAAGCCTTTGAAAAAGAAATCAAAGAAAATGATAATCAAATTAAAAATGAAAAAAAAGAAATAAAAAAATGAGAAAAACTAAAATTAAATATTAATGATGAAAAAGAAGGTTTAAGTAAAGAAATTAAAAAACTTAAGATAGCTTTAAATGAAATTAAAAATAAATTAAAGGAAAAAAAAGAAAAAAATATTAAATATGAAGAAAAAGAGGTAAAGTTTAAAGAAAAAGATTTAATAAAATTAGAAAACTTAAGAAAAGAAATTGAAAATAAAGTTGAAGTAGAAGAAAAGCAACAACAACAAATACAAGAAAATATAATAAAATTAAAAGAAAATGAACAAGAAAAAAGAAATGAATTAGAAAAATTCAAAAAAAATGAGAAAGAAATGGAAGAAGAAATAGGTAAATTAAAAGAAACCATAGTTGATGATGATACTAATGTGAATCTTTTGATTAAAGAAAAAGAAAATGAAATATTAGAAGTAAGATTAAAAATTGCTAATTTATCTGCTAGTTTAAAAAGAAAAGAGAAAGAAATAACATTATTAGAATTTGAAGAATTTAAACATAAACAAATTATTTTAGAAAATAAAGAACAATTAATAAAAGCAAATCATAAATTATATTCAAATAAAAAAACAGAAAATGAAGTTAAAATAGCAGAATTGGAGATCAAAAAAAACAAGAGAATTTGTGAAATATATGAATTACAGCATAAACTAAATATAGTGGTTATAGATGAAGCAAATATTAATTCAAAAATTTTAAGTTTACTTTTGACAATATGTAGGCTTGAAAAATCTTCTATAAAAATTGTCAAAGAAATTACAGAAAAAAAAGATGTCTTAAAACGAATAAAAAATAATTCATTAGAAGAATCAATAATAATTTCACCAGAAGAAAATGTTACTTCTACTCAGCAAAATGCAAAACCATGATTTAAACGTATATATAAACCATTTACTAAACTTTATAGAAGTAGTAAACAAAAACTTACATTAGGATATTATCAAAGAAAAGAAAAATCTTTAGAAGCGGAAATTAGGAAATTAGAAGCTGAAAAATTAAAAGATTTTTGAAATAAATTTTGATTACTTATGAGCTGTGGTTGTTATAATAATCATGGTAAAACAACAAGAAAAATAGAAGAAAAAAAACGAGAATTAAAAGATATTAAAAAAGAACTAGAAAAATTATCAAAAAATAATATTTCAAATAATGATCCGCAACCTTCAACTTCATCAGCAGTACCCATCTCATCTAAAAGTTGAAGTGACAAATTATTGAAATCAACAGAAGAAGTAACAAAAAATGATTCTTTATTAAAAGAAAATTCTAAAAATCCGGATATTTCTTTACATTAATTTTATAGAATAGAAATTTATATAACTTTAATTTATAAACTAAATTTTATTAGAAAATGAACAATAATTTTAGGTAATGTTTAGTAATCTGTGTAACTTACAAAAATAACTATGTTTAATTAATTCTAGTAAATATAATTAAATGACTAGAAAGAGTGAGTTACAGATGGCTAAAAAGCAAAATATTAATAATAATGATCCAATATCAAAAGCAGTAGATTTATTATTAGAAAATACTGAAGATTTAACAACAGTTTTTAAAGAGAAAGGATTGTATAAAGAATTAACAAAAAGATTAGTAGAAAAAATGTTGAATTCTGAGATGCAAAATTATTTAGGATATGATAAGAATCAACATAGTAATAGTGACAATGCTCGTAATGGTATAAGTTCAAAAAAATTAATAACTCAACAAGGTAAAATTGAGATTGATGTACCACGAGATCGCAATAGTAATTTTAATCCTGTAATAGTTGCAAAAAGACAAAGAAGATTTGATGGTTTTGATCAACAAGTTCTTTCTTTATATGCAAAAGGTATGACATTATCAGATATTAGAATGCAATTACAAGAGTTATATCATGGTGCTGATATTAGTGAAAGTGTTATTAGCCAAATTACTGATGATGTTATTGATGATGTAAAAGCATGGCAAAATCGACCATTAGAAAGTGTCTATCCGATTGTTTATTTTGATTGCATAGTAGTGAAAGTACGACAAGATAAAAGGATTATTAATAAATCAGTTTATATAGCTTTAGGAGTTGATTTAGAAGGTAAAAAAGATGTTTTAGGTTTATGAATTAGTGAAAATGAAGGTGCTAAATTTTGATTAGCAAATTTAACAGAAATGAAAAATCGTGGCTTAAATGATATTCTTATTGCCTGCAGTGATAATTTAACAGGCATGTCAGAAGCAATACAATCAGTTTATCTTAAAACAGAACATCAATTATGCATAGTTCATCAAATTAGAAATAGTTTGAAATATGTCTCATATAAGCATAGAAAATCTCTAGTTGCAGATTTAAAACCAATTTATACTGCATGTAGTGAAGAACAAGCAATGCAGGCTTTAGAATCCTTTGAAAGTAAATGAAATAAACAATATCCTCAAATTGCTAAATCTTGATATAAAAATTGAGATAATTTAATGGTTTTTATTAGTTATCCAGTAGAAATCAAAAGAGTGATTTATACTACAAATGCTATTGAATCTGTAAATAGTCAATTACGAAAAGTCATCAGAAATAAAAAAGTTTTTCCAAATGATATGGCAGTTTTCAAAATATTTTACTTAGCAATTGAAAATATAACAAAAAAATGAACAATGCCCATTCAAAATTGAAATACAGCAATTGCTCATTTTATGATAAAATTTGAAGATAGAATTAATCTAAACTAGTACTTTGTAAAACAAAGATACACAGATTAGGTGGTTGGCCCTTAATTACTGGACCATTTTTGATATAAAATTCTAAATTTTAATTTGTAAAATTGGTGGTTTTAGAAATTTAGAATGTATTCTTTCATAATTATAAAACATAACATATTGATTTACATCATTTATAGCTTCATTGATGGATAAATATTGATTTGATCCTTTAGGTAGTCATTCTTGAGATAAATGAGAAAATCAGTTTTCAGATAATACATTACCACCAATATCATAAGGTTGTTTTTTTGCTTAAAATTATTTGTTTATCCTCTGCTCATTTTGTGATATCTTGACAATAAAATTCGTTGGCGTTATCTGAATGTAAAATAACATTTTTTATTTGATTTCAAGAAAATTGTTTGTTGATTTTTTCAAGAGCAGGAAGAATTAAATCCTGATATGATTTATTAGGAGCAATATTATAACTAACAACATTATTTGAATAAAAATCAATAATTACAAAAAGATATAATCATCCTTCTTTAGTATTTATTTGTTTAGTGTCCATTGATCAAATTTGGGTAATGTTTAGTAATCTGTGTAACTTACAAAAATAACTATGTTTAATTAATTCTAGTAAATATAATTAAATGACTAGAAAGAGTGAGTTACAGATGGCTAAAAAGCAAAATATTAATAATAATGATCCAATATCAAAAGCAGTAGATTTATTATTAGAAAATACTGAAGATTTAACAACAGTTTTTAAAGAGGGAGGATTGTATAAAGAATTAACAAAAAGATTAGTAGAAAAAATGTTGAATTCTGAGATGCAAAATTATTTAGGATATGATAAGAATCAACATAGTAATAGTGACAATGCTCGTAATGGTATAAGTTCAAAAAAATTAATAACTCAACAAGGTAAAATTGAGATTGATGTACCACGAGATCGCAATAGTAATTTTAATCCTGTAATAGTTGCAAAAAGACAAAGAAGATTTGATGGTTTTGATCAACAAGTTCTTTCTTTATATGCAAAAGGTATGACATTATCAGATATTAGAATGCAATTACAAGAGTTATATCATGGTGCTGATATTAGTGAAAGTGTTATTAGCCAAATTACTGATGATGTTATTGATGATGTAAAAGCATGGCAAAATCGACCATTAGAAAGTGTCTATCCGATTGTTTATTTTGATTGCATAGTAGTGAAAGTACGACAAGATAAAAGGATTATTAATAAATCAGTTTATATAGCTTTAGGAGTTGATTTAGAAGGTAAAAAAGATGTTTTAGGTTTATGAATTAGTGAAAATGAAGGTGCTAAATTTTGATTAGCAAATTTAACAGAAATGAAAAATCGTGGCTTAAATGATATTCTTATTGCCTGCAGTGATAATTTAACAGGCATGTCAGAAGCAATACAATCAGTTTATCTTAAAACAGAACATCAATTATGCATAGTTCATCAAATTAGAAATAGTTTGAAATATGTCTCATATAAGCATCGAAAATCTCTAGTTGCAGATTTAAAACCAATTTATACTGCATGTAGTGAAGAACAAGCAATGCAGGCTTTAGAATCGTTTGAAAGTAAATGAAATAAACAATATCCTCAAATTGCTAAATCTTGATATAAAAATTGAGATAATTTAATGGTTTTTATTAGTTATCCAGTAGAAATCAAAAGAGTGATTTATACTACAAATGCTATTGAATCTGTAAATAGTCAATTACGAAAAGTTATCAGAAATAAAAAAGTTTTTCCTAATGATATGGCAGTTTTTAAAATATTTTATTTAGCAATTGAAAATATAACAAAAAAATGAACAATGCCCATTCAAAATTGAAATACAGCAATTGCTCATTTTATGATAAAATTTGAAGATAGAATTAATCTAAACTAGTACTTTGTAAAACAAAGATACACAGATTACATAAAAGCCTCCAAATTTGATTTGAAGAGGTTGTACTTTTATAATCTTTGTTTACTTTATCCATTGTAGGTATTCACTTATTTGGATTTTTTTTGTTTTTAGGATAGTTATTTTTAGTTTGTTTTAATCCTTGAATATTGTGTTCTTTCATAATTTTTCGCATTTGTTTTATTGATAATTCTATATTTAAAATGATATTTTTTTCTTGTTTTAATCACTCTTTAAAAGCTGAAAAAATTCTTAAATATCCATAAATTCTGCCTTTTCTTGTAGAATGAAATTCGATTAAAAGTTGGCATATTTTTTGATATTTATGATTGCATTTAATAATATGATTTTCTTCTTTTTTAAGGTGGTTGGCCCTTAATTACTGGACCATTTTTGATATAAAATTCTAAATTTTAATTTGTAAAATTGGTGGTTTTAGAAATTTAGAATGTATTCTTTCATAATTATAAAACATAACATATTGATTTACATCATTTATAGCTTCATTGATGGATAAATATTGATTTGATCCTTTAGGTAGTCATTCTTGAGATAAATGAGAAAATCAGTTTTCAGATAATACATTACCACCAATATCATAAGGTTGTTTTTTGCTTAAAATTATTTGTTTATCCTCTGCTCATTTTGTGATATCGTGACAATAAAATTCGTTGGCGTTATCTGAATGTAAAATAACATTTTTTATTTGATTTCAAGAAAATTGTTTGTTGATTTTTTCAAGAGCAGGAAGAATTAAATCCTGATATGATTTATTAGGAGCAATATTAT
Source organism: Spiroplasma endosymbiont of Acasis viretata (assembly GCF_964031275.1). Taxonomy (NCBI): domain Bacteria; kingdom Bacillati; phylum Mycoplasmatota; class Mollicutes; order Entomoplasmatales; family Spiroplasmataceae; genus Spiroplasma; species Spiroplasma endosymbiont of Acasis viretata. Next base: position 1,267,854 of record NZ_OZ035019.1, on the reverse strand, counting down.
AACTAACAACATTATTTGAATAAAAATCAATAATTACAAAAAGATATAATCATCCTTCTTTAGTATTTATTTGTTTAGTGTCCATTGATCAAATTTGATTTGAAGAGGTTGTACTTTTATAATCTTTGTTTACTTTATCCATTGTAGGTATTCACTTATTTGGATTTTTTTTGTTTTTAGGATAGTTATTTTTAGTTTGTTTTAATCCTTGAATATTGTGTTCTTTCATAATTTTTCGCATTTGTTTTATTGATAATTCTATATTTAAAATGATATTTTTTTCTTGTTTTAATCACTCTTTAAAAGCTGAAAAAATTCTTAAATATCCATAAATTCTGCCTTTTCTTGTAGAATGAAATTCGATTAAAAGTTGGCATATTTTTTGATATTTATGATTGCATTTAATAATATGATTTTCTTCTTTTTTAATAGGTTTTTGTTTATTTTTTAAAAAGTAATATGTTGATCTGTTTAATTGAAGATATTGACATAGGTTTCTAATTGAATATTGATTTTTACAATCATCAATAATTTTAATTTTTTCTTTGATATTTAATTTGTTAATTACTAATGCTATTTGTTTAATTTTATCCATTAATAAAAATCCTTTCAGGTTAAAATTAGTGTTAATTATATAACACAATTGTTTTTAGAATACATTCAGGTTTTTTAAATTAATGGTCTAGTAAAAAGGGCTAAGTGGCAAGTGGCAAGTGGCCAACCACCATTTGAACGTTTTGTTGAAGTTATTATTGATAATAATATATCTGATACTAATAGTTATTATGATGAGGTTGATACTGTTTCCTTATTAAGTAATGATGATACAAGTGATGTAGACAGTATAATTTGAGAATCTAATAATAATTTTCCAGATAGTTTAATTACTGATACTTTTTCTTAGAACCTGTTTAAAATCTTTTCAATAAAATTGAAATAAAGGCAAGAACAACCATTTGTAAGCTAGTATTTAATTTTTTTTCACAATTTTTTCATAATCTTCTGCATTTTTCTAATCATGCAAAACTTCGTTCTACAACTCATCTTTTTGGTAATACTACAAAAGAATGTAATTCATTACGTTTTATAACTTCAACATTTGCATTTATAATTGTTTTAATTTTAGAAGCAAATTTTTCACCAGTATAACCAGCATCTACTAGTATTTTTTGAACTGCAGAAAGATTCTCTTTTTCATTTTCAATCATTATTATAACACTATTACGATCTGTTTTTTCTGCTGTGGTTATGTAAATTGCATGTGGTAAACCTTGAGAATCAACAGCAATATGACGCTTTATTCCTGAAATCTTTTTACCAGCATCATAACCTTTATTTTTAGTAGTATCTGTATTTTTAACACTTTGTGAATCAATTATACAAAAACTAGTTTGTTCTTTTCTACCATTATTGATACGAAATTCCTTGACTAATTTTTTTTAAAACTAATTGTAATACACTAGGTTCTTTATCATTATTTTTACTTCAAGCTTGAAAATAATAATATACAATTTGTCATTTTGGAAAATTTTTTGGTAACATTCTTCACTGGCAACCACTTTTTAATACATATAAAACTGCACAAAATACTTCATATAAATCTAAACTTCTTGGTTTAGTTCTCTTTTTAGTATTTTCTAAAATTGATTTTATATTTTCAAATTGCTCTTTGCTAACATTACTAGGATAATTTTTACACATATATACCTCTTATTTTAAAATATATAATCATTTTATCCTATTCTCTAAAAGATTTTAAACAGGTTCTTATACAACAAGATTTTAGCGTTTAAAAATAAACTTTTTTAATAATTCTTAAATATTTTATAAAAATTTAAAAGTGTTATCTAGCAAGTATAATATATATTCAATAAAGTTTATATATAATATAGATGAAAAACTAAATATAGTTTTCAATCCATTATTTTTTTTAAAAAAATAATCGATTTTTTTTATTTTGAAAGGAAGATTTTGATGCCAGTTACTAAACAAGAAAACCATAAAAAAGAAAGTTCAGAAATAAAAAAAGTAATTAAAGCCTTTGAAAAAGAAATCAAAGAAAATGATAATCAAATTAAAAATGAAAAAAAAGAAATAAAAAAATGAGAAAAACTAAAATTAAATATTAATGATGAAAAAGAAGGTTTAAGTAAAGAAATTAAAAAACTTAAGATAGCTTTAAATGAAATTAAAAATAAATTAAAGGAAAAAAAAGAAAAAAATATTAAATATGAAGAAAAAGAGGTAAAGTTTAAAGAAAAAGATTTAATAAAATTAGAAAACTTAAGAAAAGAAATTGAAAATAAAGTTGAAGTAGAAGAAAAGCAACAACAACAAATACAAGAAAATATAATAAAATTAAAAGAAAATGAACAAGAAATAATAAATGAATTAGAAAAATTCAAAAAAAATGAGAAAGAAATGGAAGAAGAAATAGGTAAATTAAAAGAAACCATAGTTGATGATGATACTAATGTGAATCTTTTGATTAAAGAAAAAGAAAATGAAATATTAGAAGTAAGATTAAAAATTGCTAATTTATCTGCTAGTTTAAAAAGAAAAGAGAAAGAAATAACATTATTAGAATTTGAAGAATTTAAACATAAACAAATTATTTTAGAAAATAAAGAACAATTAATAAAAGCAAATCATAAATTATATTCAAATAAAAAAACAGAAAATGAAGTTAAAATAGCAGAATTGGAGATCAAAAAAAACAAGAGAATTTGTGAAATATATGAATTACAGCATAAACTAAATATAGTGGTTATAGATGAAGCAAATATTAATTCAAAAATTTTAAGTTTACTTTTGACAATATGTAGGCTTGAAAAATCTTCTATAAAAATTGTCAAAGAAATTACAGAAAAAAAAGATGTCTTAAAACGAATAAAAAATAATTCATTAGAAGAATCAATAATAATTTCACCAGAAGAAAATGTTACTTCTACTCAGCAAAATGCAAAACCATGATTTAAACGTATATATAAACCATTTACTAAACTTTATAGAAGTAGTAAACAAAAACTTACATTAGGATATTATCAAAGAAAAGAAAAATCTTTAGAAGCGGAAATTAGGAAATTAGAAGCTGAAAAATTAAAAGATTTTTGAAATAAATTTTGATTACTTATGAGCTGTGGTTGTTATAATAATCATGGTAAAACAACAAGAAAAATAGAAGAAAAAAAACGAGAATTAAAAGATATTAAAAAAGAACTAGAAAAATTATCAAAAAATAATATTTCAAATAATGATCCGCAACCTTCAACTTCATCAGCAGTACCCATCTCATCTAAAAGTTGAAGTGACAAATTATTGAAATCAACAGAAGAAGTAACAAAAAATGATTCTTTATTAAAAGAAAATTCTAAAAATCCGGATATTTCTTTACATTAATTTTATAGAATAGAAATTTATATAACTTTAATTTATAAACTAAATTTTATTAGAAAATGAACAATAATTTTAGGTAATGTTTAGTAATCTGTGTAACTTACAAAAATAACTATGTTTAATTAATTCTAGTAAATATAATTAAATGACTAGAAAGAGTGAGTTACAGATGGCTAAAAAGCAAAATATTAATAATAATGATCCAATATCAAAAGCAGTAGATTTATTATTAGAAAATACTGAAGATTTAACAACAGTTTTTAAAGAGAAAGGATTGTATAAAGAATTAACAAAAAGATTAGTAGAAAAAATGTTGAATTCTGAGATGCAAAATTATTTAGGATATGATAAGAATCAACATAGTAATAGTGACAATGCTCGTAATGGTATAAGTTCAAAAAAATTAATAACTCAACAAGGTAAAATTGAGATTGATGTACCACGAGATCGCAATAGTAATTTTAATCCTGTAATAGTTGCAAAAAGACAAAGAAGATTTGATGGTTTTGATCAACAAGTTCTTTCTTTATATGCAAAAGGTATGACATTATCAGATATTAGAATGCAATTACAAGAGTTATATCATGGTGCTGATATTAGTGAAAGTGTTATTAGCCAAATTACTGATGATGTTATTGATGATGTAAAAGCATGGCAAAATCGACCATTAGAAAGTGTCTATCCGATTGTTTATTTTGATTGCATAGTAGTGAAAGTACGACAAGATAAAAGGATTATTAATAAATCAGTTTATATAGCTTTAGGAGTTGATTTAGAAGGTAAAAAAGATGTTTTAGGTTTATGAATTAGTGAAAATGAAGGTGCTAAATTTTGATTAGCAAATTTAACAGAAATGAAAAATCGTGGCTTAAATGATATTCTTATTGCCTGCAGTGATAATTTAACAGGCATGTCAGAAGCAATACAATCAGTTTATCTTAAAACAGAACATCAATTATGCATAGTTCATCAAATTAGAAATAGTTTGAAATATGTCTCATATAAGCATCGAAAATCTCTAGTTGCAGATTTAAAACCAATTTATACTGCATGTAGTGAAGAACAAGCAATGCAGGCTTTAGAATCGTTTGAAAGTAAATGAAATAAACAATATCCTCAAATTGCTAAATCTTGATATAAAAATTGAGATAATTTAATGGTTTTTATTAGTTATCCAGTAGAAATCAAAAGAGTGATTTATACTACAAATGCTATTGAATCTGTAAATAGTCAATTACGAAAAGTTATCAGAAATAAAAAAGTTTTTCCTAATGATATGGCAGTTTTTAAAATATTTTATTTAGCAATTGAAAATATAACAAAAAAATGAACAATGCCCATTCAAAATTGAAATACAGCAATTGCTCATTTTATGATAAAATTTGAAGATAGAATTAATCTAAACTAGTACTTTGTAAAACAAAGATACACAGATTACATAAAAGCCTCTAATTTTACTTCAATTTTGAACAGATATTGTTCATTTTTTTCTTTTTTTATAATTTTTATAAATTATAAATTGATATATATAAAATTACTGTTATAATTTTACTAGCATAATATTTAAAATGGAGTTAGAAGTAATATGAGTAAATCTAAAATTTCATTAAGTTTAAAAAATGTTGAATTTCGTTATAAACCAGAATACAATAACGCTGTTGATAATGTTAGTTTTGATATTAATCATGGTGAATATATTACTATAATTGGTCATAATGGTAGTGGTAAGTCAACACTTTCAAAAATTATTATTGGTGTTTTACACAAACAAAAAGGTACAATTCAATTATTTGATGAAACAATTACTAATAAAAACATTAAACAATTACGTCGTCACTTAGGTATTGTTTTTCAAAATCCTGATAATCAATTTATAGGTTCAACTGTTCGTGATGATATTGCTTTTGGCTTGGAAAATCATTTAGTTGAACCCAGTGATATGCCAGCAATTATTGACAGAGTTTCTAGGGCAGTGGGTATGGAAAAATATTTAGATCATGAACCGCTATGATTATCTGGTGGTCAAAAACAACGTGTAGCTATTGCTTCAGTTTTAGCTTTAGAACCTGATATTATTATTTTTGATGAGGCAACTAGTATGCTTGATCCAAAAGGTAAACGAGAAGTTAAAGAAATTATGTTAAAATTACAAGAACAACGCAATAAAACTATTATTTCTATTACTCATGATATGGATGAAATTATTAATGCCGATAAAATTATTGTTATGAATAAAGGTAAGTTAGTTCGTTATGGAACTCCATCTGAAATATTAAAAGAATGAGAGTTTTTACAAAGTATTCATTTAGATATTCCTTTTGTTTTAAAAGTATCGTTAGGTTTAAAAAATAAGGGGATTAATATTAATGAAACATTAAGTGAAGAGGAGTTGATTTCTAGCTTATGTCAATTAAATTCAAAGAAGTAAGTTATACTTATTCTCCAAAAACCCCTTATCAATATCAAGCATTAAAAGATATTACTATTGAAATTGTTGAACAAAAAATAGTTGCTATTATTGGTGAAACTGGTAGTGGTAAATCAACTATGATTCAACATATTAATGGTTTATTAGTTCCAATGGCAGGTTCAGTTGCCATTAATGATTTTATTATTAAGGCTAATCAAAAAAAAATTCGTGATATTAAAAAAATACGTAAACAAATTGGCTTAGTCTTTCAATTTCCCGAATATCAGTTATTTGAAGAAACTATTGAACGAGATATTATGTTTGGACCAGTTAATTTTGGTGAGAAAAAAGATAAAGCACGAGAGTTAGCAAAAAAATATATTAATTTGGTTGGATTAGACGAAATATACTTATCAAGAAGTCCGTTTGATTTGTCTGGGGGTCAAAAACGAAGAGTTGCTATTGCTGGTATTTTGGCATTACAAGGTCATACTTTAATTTTAGATGAACCAACAGCAGGACTTGATCCCGATGGTGAAAAAGAATTAATTAATTTATTTTATGATTTAAATCATAAAGAAAAGAAAACTATTATTTTAGTAACTCATAATATGAATCATGTACTAATGGTTGCTGATGAAGTTATTGTATTACATAATACACAGATTTATAAAAAAGCAGATCCAATTACTATTTTTAGAGATAAAAAATTAATTACCGAAACCGGAATTGAACCACCAAAAATTTATAGTTTTTTATATAAATTAGAAGCAGCAGGATTTGATACATCAAAAATTACTGCTAGAAGTAATTCAGAATTAATTGACCAGCTATCAAAAATATTATCCAAAAAAAATAGCAATAAAAAGTAAGGAGTAATAAATAATGAAAGTTAGTTTTGGTCGTTATTTACCTTTAAATTCAATCATTCATCGTGTAGATCCAAGAATTAAATTACTAGTTTTAATTTGTTTAATTGCTTCACTTTTTTTTCATACTGGTTTTGAAAGTTACGCTCTTATTGGTTTTACTGTCATAACAATTTTCTTTTGTGCAAAATTACCTTTTATGATGTTATTAAAATTAATGCGTCCCATTTTATTTATGGCATTTATTTTATTTATAATTAACTGTTTTTTAACTGATGGCCCTAATGTTGGAATGATTTGACGTTGGCATGGTATTAAGGTATCATATAAAGCTATATTTGTTAGTATTTATATTGCTCTTAGAATTTATTTAATGATTTTAATTACAACAATTTTAACAACCACAACACAACCATTAGATTTAACATTAGCATTAGAAGATTTAATGTTACCATTAAAATTAATTAAATTTCCAGTACATATTATTTCAATGATTATTTCTATTGCTCTTCGTTCAATTCCTACATTATTAGATGAAGCCGGTAGAATTTTAAAAGCGCAAGCATCACGTGGTGTAGATTTAAAAAATGGTCATTTTAAAGAAAAAGTTAAATCGTTAGTATCATTAATTATTCCCTTATTAGTTTCTTCATTTCAAAAAGCAGAAGATTTAGCGTACGCTATGGATTCAAGGGGTTATGATCCACAAGGTAAAAGAACACGTTTTCGTCAATACCATATTGATTTTAAAGATATATTTTTCTTTATTATTGGTGTAGGATTGTTAGCATTTCTTATATCTTATACTTATCATCCAGAAATTTTTTGAAGAATTCCATTTATTGATGATTATTATTCAGAATAATAAACGTATATGAATTAGCTTTACTAATTTTAAATGTTATTAATATTAAATTTAATTAAAAATTTTGCAACAAGAGTCATAATATTTATCATTTTTATTTTTTCTTATACTCACTATTATTTTTTTTAATTAAAAATTCTTAATTTAAATTTAAAATATATTAATAATTAAAATTAATTAAGGAGTAAGTCCGGTTGATAAATTATAATCATAAATATCACTATCTAAGTTACTTGTAACTACAATACTGTTATTTCATTCAACATTTTGTTGTGCTATTTTTTCACTAACTAACAATTGTTCAATAGCTTTATCTAAGAACCTGTTTAAAATCTTTTAGAGAATAGGATAAAATGATTATATATTTTAAAATAAGAGGTATATATGTGTAAAAATTATCCTAGTAATGTTAGCAAAGAGCAATTTGAAAATATAAAATCAATTTTAGAAAATACTAAAAAGAGAACTAAACCAAGAAGTTTAGATTTATATGAAGTATTTTGTGCAGTTTTATATGTATTAAAAAGTGGTTGCCAGTGAAGAATGTTACCAAAAAATTTTCCAAAATGACAAATTGTATATTATTATTTTCAAGCTTGAAGTAAAAATAATGATAAAGAACCTAGTGTATTACAATTAGTTTTAAAAAAAATTAGTCAAGGCATTTCGTATCAATAATGGTAGAAAAGAACAAACTAGTTTTTGTATAATTGATTCGAGGCTTTTATGTAATCTGTGTATCTTTGTTTTACAAAGTACTAGTTTAGATTAATTCTATCTTCAAATTTTATCATAAAATGAGCAATTGCTGTATTTCAATTTTGAATGGGCATTGTTCATTTTTTTGTTATATTTTTAATTGCTAAGTAAAATATTTTGAAAACTACCATATCATTTGGAAAAACTTTTTTATTTCTGATGACTTTTCGTAATTGACTATTTACAGATTCAATAGCATTTGTAGTATAAATCACTCTTTTGATTTCTACTGGATAACTAATAAAAACCATTAAATTATCTCAATTTTTATATCAAGATTTAGCAATTTGAGGATATTGTTTATTTCATTTACTTTCAAACGATTCTAAAGCCTGCATTGCTTGTTCTTCACTACATGCAGTATAAATTGGTTTTAAATCTGCAACTAGAGATTTTCGATGCTTATATGAGACATATTTCAAACTATTTCTAATTTGATGAACTATGCATAATTGATGTTCTGTTTTAAGATAAACTGATTGTATTGCTTCTGACATGCCTGTTAAATTATCACTGCAGGCAATAAGAATATCATTTAAGCCACGATTTTTCATTTCTGTTAAATTTGCTAATCAAAATTTAGCACCTTCATTTTCACTAATTCATAAACCTAAAACATCTTTTTTACCTTCTAAATCAACTCCTAAAGCTATATAAACTGATTTATTAATAATCCTTTTATCTTGTCGTACTTTCACTACTATGCAATCAAAATAAACAATCGGATAGACACTTTCTAATGGTCGATTTTGCCATGCTTTTACATCATCAATAACATCATCAGTAATTTGGCTAATAACACTTTCACTAATATCAGCACCATGATATAACTCTTGTAATTGCATTCTAATATCTGATAAGGTGGTTGGCCCTTAATTACTGGACCATTTTTGATATAAAATTCTAAATTTTAATTTGTAAAATTGGTGGTTTTAGAAATTTAGAATGTATTCTTTCATAATTATAAAACATAACATATTGATTTACATCATTTATAGCTTCATTGATGGATAAATATTGATTTGATCCTTTAGGTAGTCATTCTTGAGATAAATGAGAAAATCAGTTTTCAGATAATACATTACCACCAATATCATAAGGTTGTTTTTTGCTTAAAATTATTTGTTTATCCTCTGCTCATTTTGTGATATCTTGACAATAAAATTCGTTGGCGTTATCTGAATGTAAAATAACATTTTTTATTTGATTTCAAGAAAATTGTTTGTTGATTTTTTCAAGAGCAGGAAGAATTAAATCCTGATATGATTTATTAGGAGCAATATTATAACTAACAACATTATTTGAATAAAAATCAATAATTACAAAAAGATATAATCATCCTTCTTTAGTATTTATTTGTTTAGTGTCCATTGATCAAATTTGATTTGAAGAGGTTGTACTTTTATAATCTTTGTTTACTTTATCCATTGTAGGTATTCACTTATTTGGATTTTTTTTGTTTTTAGGATAGTTATTTTTAGTTTGTTTTAATCCTTGAATATTGTGTTCTTTCATAATTTTTCGCATTTGTTTTATTGATAATTCTATATTTAAAATGATATTTTTTTCTTGTTTTAATCACTCTTTAAAAGCTGAAAAAATTCTTAAATATCCATAAATTCTGCCTTTTCTTGTAGAATGAAATTCGATTAAAAGTTGGCATATTTTTTGATATTTATGATTGCATTTAATAATATGATTTTCTTCTTTTTTAATAGGTTTTTGTTTATTTTTTAAAAAGTAATATGTTGATCTGTTTAATTGAAGATATTGACATAGGTTTCTAATTGAATATTGATTTTTACAATCATCAATAATTTTAATTTTTTCTTTGATATTTAATTTGTTAATTACTAATGCTATTTGTTTAATTTTATCCATTAATAAAAATCCTTTCAGGTTAAAATTAGTGTTAATTATATAACACAATTGTTTTTAGAATACATTCAGGTTTTTTAAATTAATGGTCTAGTAAAAAGGGCTAAGTGGCAAGTGGCAAGTGGCGTATGATGTTTGTTTTTACCCGAAAAAAGTAATTTTAGTTTTTTTTAATTCTTTCAATTGGAGTTTCAGTAGCATCAATAGCTAGTAAATTATTATTGATTCCTTTATTTTTGATTAAATCTTTTTTGCCAGATAAATTAAAAATTCCACTTTTTATTAAAGTATTTTCAATTCAAAAAATATTACGAATGCAGCTAGTATGACTAATATTATATCTTTTTGCAATAACTCTATAACTACTATACTCTTTTCAGTATTCTAATGTCATTAATAAACGATTTTCTATTGATAATTTATTAGGTTTACCACCAACTGCTTTTTTAATTGCTTCAGCTTTTTTTAAAATTTCAACCATTTTTTGAAATGTTTGTAGTTTTATTCCCACTAAACTATAAAATTCTTGTTCATCTTTGTATTTTTTTAACATAATAATTATCACCTTTGATATTAATAATAACCGTTAAATTATTAAAATTAAAGGTTTTGCACCAAGTCTAGTATTTAAATTAATAATTAACCATAATTATTAATTTTAAATTGTGTTCTAATTGTTAATAGTAGCATTGTTTTTTTATTATTGTTACTGTTATATATGAAAATTAGATGATTATTTTTGTAGTTTTATGAAAAAAATATTAAAAAATGATAAATTTATTGTATAATATTTAACGGTTTTACTTATAGAAACTAATATGGCGACTGTGGCGTAGCGGTCTAGCGCATCAGTTTGTGGAACTGACATTCGCGGGTTCGAATCCCGTCAGTCGCCCCATTTAATAAAATTATGTTTTTTACTACTCCTTTTTGGAGTTTTTTCTTTTTTAAATAAATATTATTATAAATTTATTTTTCGCTTTTTATTTACTAAATAAATAATGGTATAATTATTATGTATAATTAAATAATTAAGTATCGTTTTTCTTTTATTGTTTGTTTTTATAATTTTTTATGATAAGATTTGTTTGTTATTAAAATATAAAATTTGCTACTGGTCGTTGGCCCTTAATTACTGGACCATTTTTGATATAAAATTCTAAATTTTAATTTGTAAAATTGGTGGTTTTAGAAATTCAGATAATACATTACCACCAATATCATAAGGTTGTTTTTTGCTTAAAATTATTTGTTTATCCTCTGCTCATTTTGTGATATCGTGACAATAAAATTCGTTGGCGTTATCTGAATGTAAAATAACATTTTTTACTTGATTTCAAGAAAATTGTTTGTTGATTTTTTCAAGAGCAGGAAGAATTAAATCCTGATATGATTTATTAGGAGCAATATTATAACTAACAACATTATTTGAATAAAAATCAATAATTACAAAAAGATATAATCATCCTTCTTTAGTATTTATTTGTTTAGTGTCCATTGATCAAATTTGATTTGAAGAGGTTGTACTTTTATAATCTTTGTTTACTTTATCCATTGTAGGTATTCACTTATTTGGATTTTTTTTGTTTTTAGGATAGTTATTTTTAGTTTGTTTTAATCGGTGGTTGCCACTTGCCACTTGCCACTTAGCCCTTTTTACTAGACCATTAATTTAAAAAACCTGAATGTATTCTAAAAACAATTGTGTTATATAATTAACACTAATTTTAACCTGAAAGGATTTTTATTAATGGATAAAATTAAACAAATAGCATTAGTAATTAACAAATTAAATATCAAAGAAAAAATTAAAATTATTGATGATTGTAAAAATCAATATTCAATTAGAAACCTATGTCAATATCTTCAATTAAACAGATCAACATATTACTTTTTAAAAAATAAACAAAAACCTATTAAAAAAGAAGAAAATCATATTATTAAATGCAATCATAAATATCAAAAAATATGCCAACTTTTAATCGAATTTCATTCTACAAGAAAAGGCAGAATTTATGGATATTTAAGAATTTTTTCAGCTTTTAAAGAGTGATTAAAACAAGAAAAAAATATCATTTTAAATATAGAATTATCAATAAAACAAATGCGAAAAATTATGAAAGAACACAATATTCAAGGATTAAAACAAACTAAAAATAACTATCCTAAAAACAAAAAAAATCCAAATAAGTGAATACCTACAATGGATAAAGTAAACAAAGATTATAAAAGTACAACCTCTTCAAATCAAATTTGATCAATGGACACTAAACAAATAAATACTAAAGAAGGATGATTATATCTTTTTGTAATTATTGATTTTTATTCAAATAATGTTGTTAGTTATAATATTGCTCCTAATAAATCATATCAGGATTTAATTCTTCCTGCTCTTGAAAAAATCAACAAACAATTTTCTTGAAATCAAATAAAAAATGTTATTTTACATTCAGATAACGCCAACGAATTTTATTGTCACGATATCACAAAATGAGCAGAGGATAAACAAATAATTTTAAGCAAAAAACAACCTTATGATATTGGTGGTAATGTATTATCTGAAAACTGATTTTCTCATTTATCTCAAGAATGACTACCTAAAGGATCAAATCAATATTTATCCATCAATGAAGCTATAAATGATGTAAATCAATATGTTATGTTTTATAATTATGAAAGAATACATTCTAAATTTCTAAAACCACCAATTTTACAAATTAAAATTTAGAATTTTATATCAAAAATGGTCCAGTAATTAAGGGCCAACCACCTATAAAACTGCACAAAATACTTCATATAAATCTAAACTTCTTGGTTTAGTTCTCTTTTTAGTATTTTCTAAAATTGATTTTATATTTTCAAATTGCTCTTTGCTAACATTACTAGGATAATTTTTACACATATATACCTCTTATTTTAAAATATATAATCATTTTATACTATTCTCTAAAAGATTTTAAACAGGTTCTTAGATTTAACTGTTGATGATATTAGAGTAGTAGGATTAGATAAGTTGGATAATATATTACAAACTGAAAAGAAAGAAACTGAAAATACTGTATGCCGTGCTTGTTATTATAGAAATAAATATTCTAAGAAAAATAAGAAAGATGTTAAAATAGAGTAAACCTATATTATTGGTCGAAGCCAACCAGAACCTTCGTTGGTTGGCCGTGGCGTTTACGCCACTGGGGTAAGTTGCGAAGCAACTAGGGGGCAACGCCCCTATATACTTGTTTATGATTTGCAGAAAGTTGAGGTTTAAATGTATATGTACCTTAAAGAAGGGCAAATACTTTCAATTCATGCATATAAGCATAATGGCGATTTATATCGTAGTTGAAATAATTCAATTGTTTTAGAAGATACTGAAAAATATTTAGTTTTAGTAAATGAGAATGTAACAATTACTGAAATTAATGGTCGTAAATGAACAACCGTTGATCCAGCAATTTGGTTATTTTTTAAAAATGATTGATACAATATTATTTGTATGATTCGTAATGATGGTGTTCATTATTATTGTAATATTGCCAGTCCCTTTATTTTAGATTCGCAAACAGTTAAATACATTGATTATGATTTAGATATTAAAGTATTTCCTAATCGTTCTTATAAACTGTTAGATTTGAAAGAATTTAAAACTAATTGTCGAATATGAAAGTATCCAATACCTTTACAAAATATATTATGACAAAATATAAATAAATTAAAAAAAGGAGTTAAAAAAAATGAAATTAATTTATTTAATGATGATGTAATTTTAAATTATTGAAAAAATTACCAAAACCAAAGTTTACAAAAATAGTAAGAACATATGTTCTTACTATTTTTTATATTAAAACTTTTTATAATTAAATTAAATTTTTTTATAAAATAGATAATTTTTTTGCATAATTATGTTCTCTCATAATACTGTTTATATTACTTTTTTTACTTTTATTTTCAATACCATTATTTATATTTTGAATATCTATATCATTAAATTGTACGTTTTTTTTGTAATTATGATAATTAATAGCATATGTTCTTAATTTTTTTATTTCTTTAAACATTAAGTTTTTTATTTCTTGTTCAATTTCTTTATTCATTTTTTTACTCCTTTTAAAAATAAAAACCTATTTACTTTGAGAAACAAAGTAAATAGGTTAAAAACAATATTTAGTTTATAGTTATTTTTAACATCTTGGTGGTTGGCCCTTAATTACTGGACCATTTTTGATATAAAATTCTAAATTTTAATTTGTAAAATTGGTGGTTTTAGAAATTTAGAATGTATTCTTTCATAATTATAAAACATAACATATTGATTTACATCATTTATAGCTTCATTGATGGATAAATATTGATTTGATCCTTTAGGTAGTCATTCTTGAGATAAATGAGAAAATCAGTTTTCAGATAATACATTACCACCAATATCATAAGGTTGTTTTTTGCTTAAAATTATTTGTTTATCCTCTGCTCATTTTGTGATATCTTGACAATAAAATTCGTTGGCGTTATCTGAATGTAAAATAACATTTTTTATTTGATTTCAAGAAAATTGTTTGTTGATTTTTTCAAGAGCAGGAAGAATTAAATCCTGATATGATTTATTAGGAGCAATATTATAACTAACAACATTATTTGAATAAAAATCAATAATTACAAAAAGATATAATCATCCTTCTTTAGTATTTATTTGTTTAGTGTCCATTGATCAAATTTGATTTGAAGAGGTTGTACTTTTATAATCTTTGTTTACTTTATCCATTGTAGGTATTCACTTATTTGGATTTTTTTTGTTTTTAGGATAGTTATTTTTAGTTTGTTTTAATCCTTGAATATTGTGTTCTTTCATAATTTTTCGCATTTGTTTTATTGATAATTCTATATTTAAAATGATATTTTTTTCTTGTTTTAATCACTCTTTAAAAGCTGAAAAAATTCTTAAATATCCATAAATTCTGCCTTTTCTTGTAGAATGAAATTCGATTAAAAGTTGGCATATTTTTTGATATTTATGATTGCATTTAATAATATGATTTTCTTCTTTTTTAATAGGTTTTTGTTTATTTTTTAAAAAGTAATATGTTGATCTGTTTAATTGAAGATATTGGGTGGTTGGCCCTTAATTACTGGACCATTTTTGATATAAAATTCTAAATTTTAATTTGTAAAATTGGTGGTTTTAGAAATTTAGAATGTATTCTTTCATAATTATAAAACATAACATATTGATTTACATCATTTATAGCTTCATTGATGGATAAATATTGATTTGATCCTTTAGGTAGTCATTCTTGAGATAAATGAGAAAATCAGTTTTCAGATAATACATTACCACCAATATCATAAGGTTGTTTTTTGCTTAAAATTATTTGTTTATCCTCTGCTCATTTTGTGATATCGTGACAATAAAATTCGTTGGCGTTATCTGAATGTAAAATAACATTTTTTACTTGATTTCAAGAAAATTGTTTGTTGATTTTTTCAAGAGCAGGAAGAATTAAATCCTGATATGATTTATTAGGAGCAATATTATAACTAACAACATTATTTGAATAAAAATCAATAATTACAAAAAGATATAATCATCCTTCTTTAGTATTTATTTGTTTAGTGTCCATTGATCAAATTTGATTTGAAGAGGTTGTACTTTTATAATCTTTGTTTACTTTATCCATTGTAGGTATTCACTTATTTGGATTTTTTTTGTTTTTAGGATAGTTATTTTTAGTTTGTTTTAATCCTTGAATATTGTGTTCTTTCATAATTTTTCGCATTTGTTTTATTGATAATTCTATATTTAAAATGATATTTTTTTCTTGTTTTAATCACTCTTTAAAAGCTGAAAAAATTCTTAAATATCCATAAATTCTGCCTTTTCTTGTAGAATGAAATTCGATTAAAAGTTGGCATATTTTTTGATATTTATGATTGCATTTAATAATATGATTTTCTTCTTTTTTAATAGGTTTTTGTTTATTTTTTAAAAAGTAATATGTTGATCTGTTTAATTGAAGATATTGACATAGGTTTCTAATTGAATATTGATTTTTACAATCATCAATAATTTTAATTTTTTCTTTGATATTTAATTTGTTAATTACTAATGCTATTTGTTTAATTTTATCCATTAATAAAAATCCTTTCAGGTTAAAATTAGTGTTAATTATATAACACAATTGTTTTTAGAATACATTCAGGTTTTTTAAATTAATGGTCTAGTAAAAAGGGCTAAGTGGCAAGTGGCAAGTGGCTATTTTCAATTGCTAAGTAAAATATTTTGAAAACTGCCATATCATTTGGAAAAACTTTTTTATTTCTGATGACTTTTCGTAATTGACTATTTACAGATTCAATAGCATTTGTAGTATAAATCACTCTTTTGATTTCTACTGGATAACTAATAAAAACCATTAAATTATCTCAATTTTTATATCAAGATTTAGCAATTTGAGGATATTGTTTATTTCATTTACTTTCAAAGGATTCTAAAGCCTGCATTGCTTGTTCTTCACTACATGCAGTATAAATTGGTTTTAAATCTGCAACTAGAGATTTTCTATGCTTATATGAGACATATTTCAAACTATTTCTAATTTGATGAACTATGCATAATTGATGTTCTGTTTTAAGATAAACTGATTGTATTGCTTCTGACATGCCTGTTAAATTATCACTGCAGGCAATAAGAATATCATTTAAGCCACGATTTTTCATTTCTGTTAAATTTGCTAATCAAAATTTAGCACCTTCATTTTCACTAATTCATAAACCTAAAACATCTTTTTTACCTTCTAAATCAACTCCTAATGCTATATAAACTGATTTGTTAATAATCCGTTTATCTTGTCGTACTTTCACTACTATGCAATCAAAATAAACAATCGGATAGACACTTTCTAATGGTCGATTTTGCCATGCTTTTACATCATCAATAACATCATCAGTAATTTGGCTAATAACACTTTCACTAATATCGGTAATGTTTAGTAATCTGTGTAACTTACAAAAATAACTATGTTTAATTAATTCTAGTAAATATAATTAAATGACTAGAAAGAGTGAGTTACAGATGGCTAAAAAGCAAAATATTAATAATAATGATCCAATATCAAAAGCAGTAGATTTATTATTAGAAAATACTGAAGATTTAACAACAGTTTTTAAAGAGAAAGGATTGTATAAAGAATTAACAAAAAGATTAGTAGAAAAAATGTTGAATTCTGAGATGCAAAATTATTTAGGATATGATAAGAATCAACATAGTAATAGTGACAATGCTCGTAATGGTATAAGTTCAAAAAAATTAATAACTCAACAAGGTAAAATTGAGATTGATGTACCACGAGATCGCAATAGTAATTTTAATCCTGTAATAGTTGCAAAAAGACAAAGAAGATTTGATGGTTTTGATCAACAAGTTCTTTCTTTATATGCAAAAGGAATGACATTATCAGATATTAGAATGCAATTACAAGAGTTATATCATGGTGCTGATATTAGTGAAAGTGTTATTAGCCAAATTACTGATGATGTTATTGATGATGTAAAAGCATGGCAAAATCGACCATTAGAAAGTGTCTATCCGATTGTTTATTTTGATTGCATAGTAGTGAAAGTACGACAAGATAAACGGATTATTAACAAATCAGTTTATATAGCTTTAGGAGTTGATTTAGAAGGTAAAAAAGATGTTTTAGGTTTATGAATTAGTGAAAATGAAGGTGCTAAATTTTGATTAGCAAATTTAACAGAAATGAAAAATCGTGGCTTAAATGATATTCTTATTGCCTGCAGTGATAATTTAACAGGCATGTCAGAAGCAATACAATCAGTTTATCTTAAAACAGAACATCAATTATGCATAGTTCATCAAATTAGAAATAGTTTGAAATATGTCTCATATAAGCATAGAAAATCTCTAGTTGCAGATTTAAAACCAATTTATACTGCATGTAGTGAAGAACAAGCAATGCAGGCTTTAGAATCCTTTGAAAGTAAATGAAATAAACAATATCCTCAAATTGCTAAATCTTGATATAAAAATTGAGATAATTTAATGGTTTTTATTAGTTATCCAGTAGAAATCAAAAGAGTGATTTATACTACAAATGCTATTGAATCTGTAAATAGTCAATTACGAAAAGTCATCAGAAATAAAAAAGTTTTTCCAAATGATATGGCAGTTTTCAAAATATTTTACTTAGCAATTGAAAATATAACAAAAAAATGAACAATGCCCATTCAAAATTGAAATACAGCAATTGCTCATTTTATGATAAAATTTGAAGATAGAATTAATCTAAACTAGTACTTTGTAAAACAAAGATACACAGATTACATAAAAGCCTCCTAATATCAGCACCATGATATAACTCTTGTAATTGCATTCTAATATCTGATAATGTCATTCCTTTTGCATATAAAGAAAGAACTTGTTGATCAAAACCATCAAATCTTCTTTGTCTTTTTGCAACTATTACAGGATTAAAATTACTATTGCGATCTCGTGGTACATCAATCTCAATTTTACCTTGTTGAGTTATTAATTTTTTTGAACTTATACCATTACGAGCATTGTCACTATTACTATGTTGATTCTTATCATATCCTAAATAATTTTGCATCTCAGAATTCAACATTTTTTCTACTAATCTTTTTGTTAATTCTTTATACAATCCTTTCTCTTTAAAAACTGTTGTTAAATCTTCAGTATTTTCTAATAATAAATCTACTGCTTTTGATATTGGATCATTATTATTAATATTTTGCTTTTTAGCCATCTGTAACTCACTCTTTCTAGTCATTTAATTATATTTACTAGAATTAATTAAACATAGTTATTTTTGTAAGTTACACAGATTACTAAACATTACCTTTTAAACAGGTTCTTAGAGATTGAATATTAATTTTTGTAAATTATTTTCATATATTTTCATATTTTTTGAAATAATGTTTTAGTAAATTTAATCAATTATCTAAATTAGAACCATATTTTTTTTCTAAATCTCATAAAAAATTACCATATACATCATTACCACCAACCAGTACATAAGTTTCTTTTCAATTAATTTTTCCTTCTTCTAGTTTAATTTCTTTTACAAAACGAAGGTTTTTTAGATCACTATCAATTAAACTATTTTTTTCATTTTCTTTTCAATAATGTTCTATTATTTCTCCATTTTCATTTTTTGTAAATCAAAATTCATCTCCCACTTTACCAATTAAGTTATTAAAATTTTTATTATTTATTAATTCATTTTTTAATGATATTTTATCAATTAATTTTGAATTAGTTAAATTAGAATGAAAATCATTAATGTTATCACCCAATCTCATTACAATATGTGATGGTACATTTTTTATTGGTACTAAATCATTTTCTCAATTTTTTATTTGCATACTATTTTTATCTTTTGATGATAATTTAAAATTGTTATTATTAATATAATTAAAACGATTTTCTTTTGATATTAAATCTTTATAATTATTTGAATCATATTTAGTTACTCCTTGCATTCATCAAACATAACTATCAAGAAATGCCTTTGGATAATAATTATTTTCTAGTAGTTTTTTAGTTGGTATTGCTTCATCTCCATACTTGATATTTTCGCCTTGAAAACGATTTGAATCAAATAAAACAATACCACCACTTTTTCATACATGTTTAACAAATGCTAAAACTCCATTATAAAGTTGTTCTTCAAAATTGACTTGATGATCAACTCATTTTTTAAATTCATAATCCATATCTTTCATTTTTGGATTAAAAAATTTATAAATTGAAAAACCAATATTATTTATGAATGTTTCATCCAAATCAGTAATAACAATAGGTACATATTTATTAGCTTCAATTTTTGATTCATTATAATGCACAGTATAATTTTTATCTTCTTCATCATTTTTGGCATTAGGTTTATTTGCGGTTGCGTAAATAACATCTAATGATAAATGTTTTTTATTTGCTTCTATAACATCATCATACTGTTTTATTGCTGCACGAAAAGTATTTAATAATGATATTTTTCTTTCTGCTGATTCTTGTCAAATTATTGATTGTAACACTTTTAAATCATAAATATTGTTATTTTTATAACATCCAATAGCGCTTAAACTTGTACTTGTAATAATTATTAAACCACTTATTATTTTTAATATTTTTTTCATGTTTTTTCTCCTTTTAAAAATAAAAATCTATTTACTTTGAGAAACAAAGTAAATAGGTTAAAAACTATATTTAGTTTGTAGTTTTTTTAACATTTTTTTTGAAATTTTACAATAGACTTGGTGCAAAACTAAGGTAATTCAAAATTATATATTCCTGCTATTAAATTAAATCTTAATGCAAATCTTCGTATTTTATTGCGATATTTTAAAGTTAAAATTTTAAAACGTTTTAGTTTAGCAAATACGTGTTTAATTTTAATTCTAATTTTGCTTAAAGTTTTATTGTATTCTTTTTGAATTGGTATTAATTTATTGTATTTACTTTTTTTAAATGGCAAAAATGTATTTTTATGAATATTTTGTATTCCTTGATAACCTGAATCAACAAAAACTTGTTTTTCTGGATGAATAAAAGTTTTAGATTTTAAAAGTAATTTAAAATCATGAATGCTTCCAAAACAAAAAGCGGTTGAAATAATTTTTCCATTTAAAATATCAATAATTATTTGCGATTTAAGAGTATGATGTTTGTTTTTACCCGAAAAAAGTAATTTTAGTTTTTTTTAATTCTTTCAATTGGAGTTTCAGTAGCATCAATAGCTAGTAAAGTATTATTGATTCCTTTATTTTTGATTAAATCTTTTTTGCCAGATAAATTAAAAATTCCACTTTTTATTAAAGTATTTTCAATTCAAAAAATATTACGAATGCAGCTAGTATGACTAATATTATATCTTTTTGCAATAACTCTATAACTACTATACTCTTTTCAGTATTCTAATGTCATTAATAAACGATTTTCTATTGATAATTTATTAGGTTTACCACCAACTGCTTTTTTAATTGCTTCAGCTTTTTTTAAAATTTCAACCATTTTTTGAAATGTTTGTAGTTTTATTCCCACTAAACTATAAAATTCTTGTTCATCTTTGTATTTTTTTAAGAACCTGTTTAAAATCTTTTAGAGAATAGTATAAAATGATTATATATTTTAAAATAAGAGGTATATATGTGTAAAAATTATCCTAGTAATGTTAGCAAAGAGCAATTTGAAAATATAAAATCAATTTTAGAAAATACTAAAAAGAGAACTAAACCAAGAAGTTTAGATTTATATGAAGTATTTTGTGCAGTTTTATATGTATTAAAAAGGGCTAAGTGGCAAGTGGCAAGTGGCTTGTTACATTATTACCATTAATTATTGTTAGTATTGCTAGTCTTGGCAATGGAGTAATAACTTTAGTATTAGGATTATCATTTGTTTTTATTGGATTGAATGGTGGTTTAGTTGCTTGTGGATCATTATTTGGTTTAATTAGTGCAAAAAACATTATAAATTTATGAGATGCAAAGAAAAAGTAGATATAATCTACTTTTTATTATTTATATATTTACTTCATGGTAATTGTAAATTTGTTAATGTATAATGCATTAATTGTCGATGTATGCTAATAATTAAAACGTTAAATATTGTTACAATAAGTAAAATTCATCAATGATCGTTTAAAGTATTAAAATAATCAAGTTTGCTTTTAAAAACGGCAGTTTCAACTAACATAAATAATGCATTTAAAATGAAAAAAATTAATCAACCAAAACTAAATAGAATAATTAGATAACGATAAAATTTAGTTTGAAAAGTACTACCTTTGACTTTAATTTGATAAACCGTTTCATAAGTATAATGATTAATAGAAAAAGCAAACAAAATTAATAGAATTAAACTATTTATGCCAACTATTAATAAAATATTAATTATTTTTTCGCTAGTAGTATTTATTAAAATTGAACCTATTATTATAAATATAATTTGAACAATTAATCACAAAATGCTAACATAAAAAAAACTTTTTTTTGTTCAGTATTTAATTAATTCATTTTCCATTTTGTATCACCATATTAATTTTAGTATATTTTATGCAAATATAGAATAAAATTTATCTTTTTATAATTTTTCATAACATAATAAGTTTGGGAATAACTAAAATTAGAGAGGGAAATAAAATGGCAATTGAAGTAGAAATTAGGCGTATACGTCTAAGAACCTGTTTAAAATCTTTTCAATAAAATTGAAATAAAGGCAAGAACAACCATTTGTAAGCTAGTATTTAATTTTTTTTCACAATTTTTTCATAATCTTCTGCATTTTTCTAATCATGCAAAACTTCGTTCTACAACTCATCTTTTTGGTAATACTACAAAAGAATGTAATTCATTACGTTTTATAACTTCAACATTTGCATTTATAATTGTTTTAATTTTAGAAGCAAATTTTTCACCAGTATAACCAGCATCTACTAGTATTTTTGAACTGCAGAAAGATTCTCTTTTTCATTTTCAATCATTATTATAGCACTATTACGATCTGTTTTTTCTGCTGTGGTTATGTAAATTGCATGTGGTAAACCTTGAGAATCAACAGCAATATGACGCTTTATTCCTGAAATCTTTTTACCAGCATCATAACCTTTATTTTTAGTAGTATCTGTATTTTTAACACTTTGTGAATCAATTATACAAAAACTAGTTTGTTCTTTTCTACCATTATTGATACGAAATGCCTTGACTAATTTTTTTTAAAACTAATTGTAATACATTAGGTTCTTTATCATTATTTTTACTTCAAGCTTGAAAATAATAATATACAATTTGTCATTTTGGAAAATTTTTTGGTAACATTCTTCACTGGCAACCACTTTTTAATACATATAAAACTGCACAAAATACTTCATATAAATCTAAACTTCTTGGTTTAGTTCTCTTTTTAGTATTTTCTAAAATTGATTTTATATTTTCAAATTGCTCTTTGCTAACATTACTAGGATAATTTTTACACATATATACCTCTTATTTTAAAATATATAATCATTTTATACTATTCTCTAAAAGATTTTAAACAGGTTCTTATACTTGGTGCAAAACCTTTAATTTTAATAATTTAACGGTTATTATTAATATCAAAGGTGATAATTATTATGTTAAAAAAATACAAAGATGAACAAGAATTTTATAGTTTAGTGGGAATAAAACTACAAACATTTCAAAAAATGGTTGAAATTTTAAAAAAAGCTGAAGCAATTAAAAAAGCAGTTGGTGGTAAACCTAATAAATTATCAATAGAAAATCGTTTATTAATGACATTAGAATACTGAAAAGAGTATAGTAGTTATAGAGTTATTGCAAAAAGATATAATATTAGTCATACTAGTTGCATTCGTAATATTTTTTGAATTGAAAATACTTTAATAAAAAGTGGAATTTTTAATTTATCTGGCAAAAAAGATTTAATCAAAAATAAAGGAATCAATAATACTTTACTAGCTATTGATG
This sequence comes from Spiroplasma endosymbiont of Acasis viretata, assembly GCF_964031275.1. NCBI lineage: Bacteria > Bacillati > Mycoplasmatota > Mollicutes > Entomoplasmatales > Spiroplasmataceae > Spiroplasma > Spiroplasma endosymbiont of Acasis viretata. The sequence goes on along the minus strand of NZ_OZ035019.1, from coordinate 1,244,183 downwards.
CTACTGAAACTCCAATTGAAAGAATTAAAAAAAACTAAAATTACTTTTTTCGGGTAAAAACAAACATCATACTCTTAAATCGCAAATAATTATTGATATTTTAAATGGAAAAATTATTTCAACCGCTTTTTGTTTTGGAAGCATTCATGATTTTAAATTACTTTTAAAATCTAAAACTTTTATTCATCCAGAAAAACAAGTTTTTGTTGATTCAGGTTATCAAGGAATACAAAATATTCATAAAAATACATTTTTGCCATTTAAAAAAAGTAAATACAATAAATTAATACCAATTCAAAAAGAATACAATAAAAATTTAAGCAAAATTAGAATTAAAATTAAACACGTATTTGCTAAACTAAAACGTTTTAAAATTTTAACTTTAAAATATCGCAATAAAATACGAAGATTTGCATTAAGATTTAATTTAATAGCAGGAATATATAATTTTGAATTACCTTAGTTTTGCACCAAGTCTATTGTAAAGTCAATGATTGTAAAAAATCAATTAATTCATAATATTGACCTTTGGAAAATAAATTTATTGCATTTTGATAGTGTAATTTAGCAATTTTATTTTTTCTTCTTCCAGCCATTATGCCAAGAAATAAAACATGAAAAGCATGGAATTTATCTAAGAACCTGTTTAAAATCTTTTCAATAAAATTGAAATAAAGGCAAGAACAACCATTTGTAAGCTAGTATTTAATTTTTTTTCACAATTTTTTCATAATCTTCTGCATTTTTCTAATCATGCAAAACTTCGTTCTACAACTCATCTTTTTGGTAATACTACAAAAGAATGTAATTCATTACGTTTTATAACTTCAACATTTGCATTTATAATTGTTTTAATTTTAGAAGCAAATTTTTCACCAGTATAACCAGCATCTACTAGTATTTTTTGAACTGCAGAAAGATTCTCTTTTTCATTTTCAATCATTATTATAGCACTATTACGATCTGTTTTTTCTGCTGTGGTTATGTAAATTGCATGTGGTAAACCTTGAGAATCAACAGCAATATGACGCTTTATTCCTGAAATCTTTTTACCAGCATCATAACCTTTATTTTTAGTAGTATCTGTATTTTTAACACTTTGTGAATCAATTATACAAAAACTAGTTTGTTCTTTTCTACCATTATTGATACGAAATGCCTTGACTAATTTTTTTTAAAACTAATTGTAATACACTAGGTTCTTTATTATTATTTTTACTTCAAGCTTGAAAATAATAATATACAATTTGTCATTTTGGAAAATTTTTTGGTAACATTCTTCATTGACAACCACTTTTTAATACATATAAAACTGCACAAAATACTTCATATAAATCTAAACTTCTTGGTTTAGTTCTCTTTTTAGTATTTTCTAAAATTGATTTTATATTTTCAAATTGCTCTTTGCTAACATTACTAGGATAATTTTTACACATATATACCTCTTATTTTAAAATATATAATCATTTTATACTATTCTCTAAAAGATTTTAAACAGGTTCTAAGACTTGGTTGAACGCAAGCATATTTGGGGAAATTAGTAGGTGTTCGTCAAGCAACAATTAGTAGAATTGAGAGTAATGCTAAAAATTCTTCATGAGGAATAGTTCATAAAATTCTTTTAGCATTATTAGTAGATATGAATGATATAAAAGGTTTTACGCATGATTTTGTATTAAAAGAAAATGATTTTGAACTATTTATTAAACTGTTAATGGCTAATTCACAATTAAAAACTAATATTTTATATAATCCTGTTCATTGCGCACGAATTATTATTGATGCATATAATAGAGAAATTATTAATTTTGATGAAAAATATGGTAAAAATAAAGTATAAAAAAATTGTAAATAAATATTAATATTTTTACTGTAGTACATTTTTTTATTTATAGGAGAAATTTATGAAATATTTTTTAAAATTATTAATTATTACTTTGTTAATAAATAGTTCGTCAGTAGGATTAATTGGATGTAGTATTCCTAGTGTTGGTGATATTTGAATAATTACTGATGGTGGTGATTTATTTGATAAAGCTTTTAATCAGCAAGTATTAGAAGGTTCAAAAGAGTTTACTAAAACATTTAATGATAATCGTATTATGATTAGTAATTTACCCGGTAATGAAGTTTGAAAAAATAAAAAAATGAAAACACGTTGAATTATTTCACGAGATAGTACTGTTTCAACTTTACAAAATAATTATAATTTAGCAACATTTGCTGGTGCTAAAACAATTATTGTTGTTGGGTTTAATCATCTTGGTGCATTAACACCAGCTATTCAAAATCAATATAAAAAGTTAGGTGTTCGTTTTATTTTAGTTGATGCTAAATTAGAAAAACCAGTTGATGTAGCGTGTTTAAGTTATTCAGCAGAACAATCAGGGTTTTTATCAGGATTAGCAGGAGCAATATGATTAGCAGCTAATCATGAAACATATGATGATAATGGTTTAAAAATGTCAACTTTTGGTAGTTTACCAGCTGATACTATTGTTAGTTATATGATGGGTTATTATTGAGGTGTATATTATTTTAATAAATATCGTAATAGCAATGATAATTTATTGGAAATGACTAATGCCATTAGAATTAAAGAGGGTAAGGAAAAAATTGAAAAATGAACTAATAAATTTGATATTCATTTTGATAAAATTGCTAAACAATTTACAGGTAGTTTTGAATCTGGTACAAAATCATCAAAAGCAATAACTTCACAATTAATTGATGGATATAAAGATGATATTGTAATGCCTGTTGCAGGAGCACAAACAATTGATTTAGTATCAGCTGTTAAAAACTCTACTACTAATAGCAAAGCAAAAATTATTGGTGTCGATGTTGATCAAAGTGTTCAATATAGTTATGCTAAAGATATTTTTATTACATCAGCTTTAAAAGGAATTCATAAGTCAGTTAATACTTGATTATGACATTCTTTTAATTTATATTATAATAAGGATGATCAACATTCAGTTATTAAACCTATTAATGGTGAACAATACTTTGATGGCAGCATATCACAACCAGCATTAGGTGGTCAGCAATATCTTGGAATTGCTAATAATGATTCTATTAGTGCTATTTATAATAACTTAATTATTGATAGTAATGATTATTGACGTTTAGCACAAAAAGTAACTGACGCTTATAATAAATTAGTTGCTGATTTAGTTAATGATTCTACTCGTGATAAGTGAGAAAATGCTTGAAAAAATTATGTTGATGAAAGTGTTGAAAAGTATAAACCACAGTTTTAATAAAACTTTACTATATATTTTAAAAAAATTATAATTATTCTTGAATTTTTAAAGAATAAGTTTTATTATTTTATATAATGGTAGTTATGCCATTAAAGGAGAAACTAGTGTTTAGAGTTAATTGTGAAAATAAGAAAATAATTAATATTAAATACATATATACTGTATTTTTTAATAGTAAGTTATTCCCACCTATTTATTTTCAAAATTTATTTATACACAGTTTTATTTTATTTTGAATAATTGAATTAAGAAAGCAATGTTTTTGCTTTCTTTTTTATATTTTTTTTATATAAATATTTATATATATTTGTAGGAGGAATATAATAGTATGCGTAAAATTTTTACTGTATTTAGTGCAATATCATTGTCAGTAATAATGATATTACCAATCATTGCTTGCAATAGTCAGTTTAATGATCCAAATATTTATCGAATAACTGTTGTAACTGATGGACATACTATTAATGATGCTTCTTTTAATGAATCATCATATAATGCTGCTCTCAAGTTTAAACAAGAGTTTAATGATTGAACACATACTGATTATGTTGATCCTCAATATAAAAATAAAAGAGTTGAGGTTTCTTGAGATAATCCCCAATTAACTAATACTGATGATTTAATGACATCATATAATAAAGCCGTTTTCATAAATAGTAAAGTAATTATTGCTTCAGGATTTTTACATCATAATGCTTTGGTTAAAGCACAAAATACTATTTTAAAACATAAAGTGAAATTTATTTTTATTGATGGTGATACTCCAAATAAAGAAGTACCAAAATCTAATAAGCAATTGGCTGGTTTACTTTACAAAGCAGAACAATCAGGCTTTTTAGCCGGATTGGCAGGGGCAATATGGTTAACTGCTCATGCTAATCAATATGGTGGACTTGATAATTTAAAAATGTCAACCTATGGTGGACTTGATATTCCAGCAGTTACTAATTATATGTATGGTTATTATTGAGCCATACAGTTTTTTAATAATAAATTTAAAAATAAAGAAGATGAAGAAAAATTAATATCATGAGTTAAAATTTTAAATTCAGATTTTAAAGAACCATTACCAAATATTAAATTTATAAATTCAGGTACTCAATTTAGTGGTGATTTTAATCAAGGTTCAAAAGGTTCACAAGCAATTAATGATGATCTTGCTCGACAAAAAACTAATATTATTTTTCCAGTAGCAGGACCACAAACCGAAGATACTTTATCATCATTAAAAAAATCTGGTCAAGGTAAAATTATTGGTGTTGATACAGATCAACAACTTCAATATCCACAATCTGCAGATAGATTTATTACTTCTGCAGAAAAAGATTTAATTAGTTCAATTAAACTTATGCTCTGAAAATCAGTTGGTAAAACTAATCAGAATCCAGAGCATCCAACTGATCCAACTGCCGATCAAACATTTATTGATGATGCACCATACAGAGGTGGACCTAATTTTACTGGAATAGCACCAAATAAAGCAATTAAAGATGGTGATAAAGATATTTACACACCATTAATGACAGAAACTACTAATTGATTAGATAAAATTTCTGCTGGATGACAAAAAGTACTCAATTTAAAAGATCATTATTGAATTAATGGTATTAAAAAAGAATATGATCCATTTAAATAATTAAGAGGGGTGATAAAATGCAAGTAAATATTGAAAAACAGAACTTACAATATGCTGTTGAAATGGAAGGTATTACTAAAGTTTTTTTAGATACTATTATTGCTAACAATAATATTTCTATTAAAATTAAAAAAGGAGAAATTCATGCTTTGGTTGGTGAGAATGGTGCAGGTAAATCGACACTAATGTCAATCTTATTTGGACTATATCAACCAACAAAAGGTATTATTAAAATTAATGGTAAAGAAGTAGTAATATCAGGACCAATTAGAGCAGGTGAATTAGGTATTGGAATGGTACATCAACATTTTAAATTAGTTGATAACTTCACTATTTTACAAAATATTATTTTAGGTAGTGAACCAGTTCATAAATGACAGTGAATTAATTATAAAAAAGCTAAGTCTAAAATTTTAGAAATTTCAAAAAAATATAAATTAGACATTAAACTTAATTTAAAAATTGAGAATGCTAGTGTTGGTATGCAACAACGTGTTGAAATTTTAAAAGTTCTTTATCGTGGTGCTAGTATTATTGTGCTTGATGAACCAACCGCGGTTTTAACACCACAAGAAATTACTAGTTTATTAACAATTATTGAAGAACTTAGACGTGATGGTAAAACTATTATTTTTATTAGTCATAAATTAGAAGAGGTTAAACAAGTTGCTGATAATGTTACAGTAATTCGTTTAGGTAAAGTTATTGAAACTTTTGAATCTAAGAGTAAAACTAAAGAAGAAATTGCTACTTTGATGGTTGGTAGAGATTTAGTTGATATTAGAAATCAAGGTAATGTTGTATTAGGGCCAGTATTATTAAAAATTGATAATTTATTTGTTCATAAAATTGGTAATAAGAAATCAATAATGGGTCTTTCTGATTTTAGTTTAGAAGTTAAGTCACGAGAAATTGTGGCTATTGCTGGTATTGAAGGTAATGGTCAAACCGAATTAATTTCAGCAATTACTGGTTTAATTAAGCCAGAAAAAGGTGATATTTTTTTTGGTAATAAGAATATGAAACACAGTTCAATTCAAAGTTTATATAAAAATGGTTTAAGTCATATTCCTGAAGATCGTCATAAATATGGACTTGTTTTAGATTATAATGTTATTGATAATATGGTTTTACAAAATATTAGCGAATATCCTTTTTCTAAGCATGGTTTGATTCGCAGTAAAGCTATTCAATCTTATGCACAAAATATTATTAATAATTATGATGTTCGTGGTAGTAAAAGTGGTTTTGCTTTAGTTAGAGGTTTGTCGGGTGGTAATCAACAAAAAGCGGTTGTTGGTAGAGAATTAACAAGAAAACATAAAATTTTAGTTGTTGCTCAGCCAACACGTGGCTTGGATATTGGTGCTATTGAATATATTCATAGTCGTATTCTTGATGAAAAAAATGAAGATAATGCAGTATTATTAATTTCTTATGAATTATCAGAAGTTATGTCATTAGCAGATCGAATTGTTGTTTTACATGCTGGTAAAATTACTGGTAATGTTAGTGCTAAAAATGTTACTCGTGAACAGTTAGGATTAATGATGGCAGGACAAAAAATGTTAATGGAAGGAAATGAAGATAATGTTTAAACAAAAAACATGATTTTTAAAACGACGAAGTCGTTTATATCTTGGTTCAAAAGAAATGAATAGTAATCTTACTAAATTTAAGGGTTCAATTTTTGCCATTATTTTTGGATTAATTATTGCTTGTTTTGTTATAATTGGTTCAGGTCAAAATGCTTTTACTTATTTTCAGTTGTTATTAACATATGCTTTTACAAGTTGGCCAGCTAATAATTGAGATAATACTTTAGTTTGATGAGCAATTTATATTGTAGCAGGATTAGCACTAGTTATTTCTTTCCGCTTAGGAATGTTTAATATTGGAGTTGCTGGTCAAATGTTAGCAGCAGGAGCTGTTGTTATCGCAATTGGTGTTCGTTATGACTTATCACAACCATTAGCTATAATTAGCGCTTTTTTTGCTGGAGTATTAGCAGCAATATTGGTGGCGTTGGTAACAGTGTTATTAAAAGTTTTTTTTAATGTTCATGAGGTTGTTACTTCTATTTTATTAAATTGAACAATTTGATATTTAGTAAAATGACTATTTAAAATCAATAAAGATTTATATGATGCTGATCACGGAACATCAGCAACTATTCATGATAGTATGAGTATGAGTATTAATGGTTATAATTGTATACTACCATTATTAATTTCTATTATTTTAATAATAACAGTTTGATTCTTATTGAAAAAAACAACTTTAGGTTATAAAATTCGAACAGTAGGTTTAAATCCATTTGCTGCGGTTTATAGTGGTATTAATCATAAACATTATTGCATAACATCATTTGTTATTTCAGGAGCATTAGCAGGAGTAATGGCTGTTATTTATTACATTGCCAAAAATCCTTCAATTAGTTTTTTAACTGATGATTTGCCGACTATTGGTTTTGATAGTATAGCTGTTGCTTTAGTTGGTCAAATTAATCCAATAGGTGTTGTGGGTTCTGCTTTTCTTTGAGGTTTAATTAAGAGCGGTGGTTCAATTGGTTCAGTATTAACATTACCAACAGCAACTGGTGATATTATTTTTGGTGTTATTATTTATTCAGCTGCCTGTGCAGTTTTATTATCTCGTTTACAGCCAATTAAATTTTTAATTCGTTATTTAAATATAGCCTTTGATGGAGAAAAACGAAAAGTTACAAATAGTTTTATTGCCAAGATGTACTATCATTTTATTGAAAATTTTAAAATAAAGAGACAATATAATAAGTTAAAATCAGATTTAATTAAAGAAAAAAATAATAAAATTAATCACTTAAAGGTAGAATATAATAAATCATTATCAGATTATGAGTCAGTAGTTAAAAATTTAAAACAAAATCTTTCACAAGAAATTAATAAATTGAAACAAGAATTAAGTGATCAATTAAAGTCATTAAAAAATGAATTAGTTAAAACTAATGATAAAAAATTAAAAGAACAATTAATTTTAAAAAAATGTCAACTTCAAATTACTTATAAAATTGAAATTAAGGAATTAATTAAAAAATATAAAATTGATAAAAAACAATTAAAGGTAGAATATAATAAATCATTATGAGATGATAAGTCAGTAGTTAAAAATTTAAAACAAAATCTTTCGCAAGAAATTAATAAAGTTAATAGTGATATCAACTTACAGTTACAAGCAGTTATTAATAATAAAAATGATAAAGTTGGTGTTAATTGAGCACAATTTTTCCAAGAAAATAAAGCTTTAAATCATTATATATATAAACAATATAATGCAATTTGAAAAAAAGGTAAAATTGGTAATTGAAATAATTTTCAACAAGAAATAAAAACGATTTATGGTGAAAGTTTAAATATGTATATTAATGAAAAAATGAAATATGAAAATAATGTTTATAACTATAAGCAAGATTTAATTCGAGAAATAACATTATTAAAAAAACAAAAAGCAATATTAGATAAGTCAAGAGTAAAAGACTTAAAATTAAATCTTTATCGAGAAATTAATAAATTGAAACAAGAATTAAGTGATGAATTAAAGTCATTAAAAAATCAAAAAGTTAAAACTGATGATAAAAAAATAAAAAAACAATTAATTTTAGCAAAACATCAACTTCAAACTAATTATAAAAATAATGTTAAAGAGTTAATTAAAAATTATAAAATTAACAAACAGCAATTAAAAAGTCAAATTATCCCAATTAATAGTAATATTAATATATTAACCAAACAATTTACTAAAAAAGCGGAAATTGAAAATACAACTTTTATTAATAAATTTACTGATATATTTAAAAATGAACAACAAGCAATTATGAAAATAAAAACCGAAAGAACAGGAGGAAAAAGTTAATGGAAGCACTCAAAATAATTCTTGAACATTCTAGTTTAATTTTTGTTGTTTTAGTACTTGGTGCATTATCTGGATTAATTTCAGAACGTGCTGGTGTTGTTAATATTGGTATTGAAGGAATGATGACAATTGGTGCTCTTGCTTTTTCTTCATTTGGAAAAAATATAGGTGTTAATTGAGGTAATTGATCACAAATTATTGCTTTATTAGTAGGTGGATTAGCGGGGATGGGATTTGCTTGTTTCCATGCTTTTGCATCAGTTACTTTAAAATCTGATCAAATTATTTCTGGCGTTGCAATTAATATTTTAGCAGCAGCAATTGCAGTTTTTGTTGTTCAGTTACCAGGGAATAATGGTTTTATTTCATTAACAAATATTTATCAATTACCAAAAATTGGTAATAATGAATTTTTTAATTTATATTTATTTTTAGCAATTATAGTTTTAGTCAGTATTGCTATTATTTTGAAGTATACTAAATGAGGATTACATCATGTTGCGACTGGTGAAAATCCCAATGCAGTTGATGCTGCGGGAATTAATGTTATTAAACAACGATATGTTGCTGTATTATTATCTGGTTTTTTAGCAGGAATTGCTGGTGGTATTTTTCCAATGTATGCTAGTCAAACTTTTCGTGGAACAGTTAGTGGAAATGGTTTTATTGCTTTAGCTATTTTAATTTTTGGACAATGAAGGGTACCATTGATTACAATTGGTGCTGCCTTATTTGCTATTATTGAAACAACAGGTGCCAGAATTACGTTTTTACCAAATATTCCTGAATGAATATCAAGTAATTCTGATATATGGAATATATTGCCTTTTGTAACATCTTTATTAGTTTTAGTGTTTACATCAAAATGAAGTAAAACACCAAAAGCATTGGGTATTGCTTTCAATAAATCTAAACGATAAAATTAGTTATTAATAATTTTAATGATGAATTAATTTTGAAATTAAATTTTACTTTTTTAGTAATATTTTCCAAGACTTAATTAAAAATATAATAAAAAATAAAAAATTTTATGGTTATTTTATACTATAAAATTTTTTATTTTATTAAGAATTTGAAAAAAAATTCACAATAATACAGTTTTATTTATCAAAAAAAATAAATATGATTTTTGATAGATAGAAAAATGTGGTAAAAGTTTAAATTAAATTTAATTAATTATATTTAAAAGGGAAAAACATGAATAATGGAAGTATAGTTATTAATACAGTTTATTCATTTCAAATTAATGAAATAGTTAATAAACAATCTAATAAAGAAAAACAACAAAAATATGATCAAAAACCTGAAATAAAAGCAAAAATAAAAGAATATAATCAAAAACCTGAAGTAAAAGTAAGAAAGAAAAAATATGCTCAAAGGCCAGAAGTAAAGGCGAGAAGAAGAGAATATATGCAAAGACCTGAAGTGAAGGAAAGAAGGAGAAAATATGATCGAGAGTGATATCATAAAAATAAAGAAAAAAAACGAGAGTATACTCAAAGGCCTGAGATAAAGGCAAAAATGAAAGAATATAATAAAAAATGATATCAACGCCATAAAGAAAAAAAACAAAAACAAAAAGAATTGCAATCTGGTCGTGTTTCTACTTTAAAACAAAATTTTGATTTAAACAGTTTTAATTGTGATGATATGTGTAGTGAACAAATAAAAAATATTGCATGAGATGTTTTAGAATTACAACTTTATTCAGAAACACAAGAAACAGAATTAGATAAGTTGTTAGAGAAAATAGAGTTTGAATATATGGTTAATGAAGAACAAAGTTCGGTAATGAGTAGTGAAAATTTGTCATCTAATTTAATTTTTGATGATATGTATGATGAACAGGTTATAAAAAATGTATTAAATAATTTAGAATTAGATCAATTAAATTTATTAGATAAATCTATTGAACAGTTATTAGTTGGTAAAAAAATAGCGGAGCAAAATATTGAATGAAATAATAGTATTGTAGTTACAAGTAATTTAGATAATGATATTTATGATTATAATTTATCAACTGGCCGTTTAAAAAATGCGTATAAAGTATATTTTTATGAGAGAAAAATATCTTTAATTGTTGATATAATTATATCATATTATATTAGAACCGAGGCTTTTATGTAATCTGTGTATCTTTGTTTTACAAAGTACTAGTTTAGATTAATTCTGTCTTCAAATTTTATCATAAAATGAGCAATTGCTGTATTTCAATTTTGAATGGGCATTGTTCATTTTTTTGTTATATTTTCAATTGCTAAATAAAATATTTTAAAAACTGCCATATCATTAGGAAAAACTTTTTTATTTCTGATAACTTTTCGTAATTGACTATTTACAGATTCAATAGCATTTGTAGTATAAATCACTCTTTTGATTTCTACTGGATAACTAATAAAAACCATTAAATTATCTCAATTTTTATATCAAGATTTAGCAATTTGAGGATATTGTTTATTTCATTTACTTTCAAACGATTCTAAAGCCTGCATTGCTTGTTCTTCACTACATGCAGTATAAATTGGTTTTAAATCTGCAACTAGAGATTTTCTATGCTTATATGAGACATATTTCAAACTATTTCTAATTTGATGAACTATGCATAATTGATGTTCTGTTTTAAGATAAACTGATTGTATTGCTTCTGACATGCCTGTTAAATTATCACTGCAGGCAATAAGAATATCATTTAAGCCACGATTTTTCATTTCTGTTAAATTTGCTAATCAAAATTTAGCACCTTCATTTTCACTAATTCATAAACCTAAAACATCTTTTTTACCTTCTAAATCAACTCCTAAAGCTATATAAACTGATTTATTAATAATCCTTTTATCTTGTCGTACTTTCACTACTATGCAATCAAAATAAACAATGGGATAAATGCCTTCTAATGGTCTATTTTGTCATGCTTTGACATCATCAATCACATCGTCAGTAATTTGGCTAATAACACTTTCACTAATATCAGCACCATGATATAACTCTTGTAATTGTATTCTAATATCTGATAATGTCATACCTTTTGCATATAAAGAAAGAACTTGTTGATCAAAACCATCAAATCTTCTTTGTCTTTTTGCAACTATTACAGGATTAAAATTACTATTGCGATCTCGTGGTACATCAATCTCAATTTTACCTTGTTGAGTTATTAATTTTTTTGAACTTATACCATTACGAGCATTGTCACTATTACTATGTTGATTCTTATCATATCCTAAATAATTTTGCATCTCAGAATTCAACATTTTTTCTACTAATCTTTTTGTTAATTCTTTATACAATCCTCCCTCTTTAAAAACTGTTGTTAAATCTTCAGTATTTTCTAATAATAAATCTACTGCTTTTGATATTGGATCATTATTATTAATATTTTGCTTTTTAGCCATCTGTAACTCACTCTTTCTAGTCATTTAATTATATTTACTAGAATTAATTAAACATAGTTATTTTTGTAAGTTGCCACTTGCCACTTGCCACTTAGCCCTTTTTACTAGACCATTAATTTAAAAAACCTGAATGTATTCTAAAAACAATTGTGTTATATAATTAACACTAATTTTAACCTGAAAGGATTTTTATTAATGGATAAAATTAAACAAATAGCATTAGTAATTAACAAATTAAATATCAAAGAAAAAATTAAAATTATTGATGATTGTAAAAATCAATATTCAATTAGAAACCTATGTCAATATCTTCAATTAAACAGATCAACATATTACTTTTTAAAAAATAAACAAAAACCTATTAAAAAAGAAGAAAATCATATTATTAAATGCAATCATAAATATCAAAAAATATGCCAACTTTTAATCGAATTTCATTCTACAAGAAAAGGCAGAATTTATGGATATTTAAGAATTTTTTCAGCTTTTAAAGAGTGATTAAAACAAGAAAAAAATATCATTTTAAATATAGAATTATCAATAAAACAAATGCGAAAAATTATGAAAGAACACAATATTCAAGGATTAAAACAAACTAAAAATAACTATCCTAAAAACAAAAAAAATCCAAATAAGTGAATACCTACAATGGATAAAGTAAACAAAGATTATAAAAGTACAACCTCTTCAAATCAAATTTGATCAATGGACACTAAACAAATAAATACTAAAGAAGGATGATTATATCTTTTTGTAATTATTGATTTTTATTCAAATAATATTGTTAGTTATAATATTGCTCCTAATAAATCATATCAGGATTTAATTCTTCCTGCTCTTGAAAAAATCAACAAACAATTTTCTTGAAATCAAGTAAAAAATGTTATTTTACATTCAGATAACGCCAACGAATTTTATTGTCAAGATATCACAAAATGAGCAGAGGATAAACAAATAATTTTAAGCAAAAAACAACCTTATGATATTGGTGGTAATGTATTATCTGAAAACTGATTTTCTCATTTATCTCAAGAATGACTACCTAAAGGATCAAATCAATATTTATCCATCAATGAAGCTATAAATGATGTAAATCAATATGTTATGTTTTATAATTATGAAAGAATACATTCTAAATTTCTAAAACCACCAATTTTACAAATTAAAATTTAGAATTTTATATCAAAAATGGTCCAGTAATTAAGGGCCAACCACCATATTAATTAGCAATAATGCTATTAAAGTTAACTATATATAGTATATAATTAATTAGAAAGAGCATATAAGTGGAGGAATAAATGATACATAATCAAAAATATATTACTGTTAAAGGTGCACGTGAACATAATTTAAAAAATGTTAATATTAAAATTCCAAAGTATAAGTTAGTAGTTATTACTGGTGTCTCAGGAAGTGGTAAATCATCATTAGCTTTTAATACAATTTATGCAGAAGGAAGACGAAGATATGTTGAATCACTTTCAGCCTATGCTCGTCAATTTTTAGGAAACAGCGAAAAACCTGATGTTGATGCTATTGATGGTTTAGCACCAGCAATTTCTATTGATCAAAAAACTACAAGTAATAATCCTCGCAGTACTGTTGGTACTGTTACTGAAATTTATGATTATTTGCGTTTACTTTATGCACGAATTGGAACTCCTTATTGTAATAAGGGTCATGGTCCAATTAGCACGCAAACTTTAAAAGAAATGGTTAATAAAATTAAAACGTTAGAAGATAATACTAATATTGAAATTTTAGCACCAGTTATTAATGCTAAAAAAGGTAGTCATCAAGATTTATTAGCAAAATTAAAACAAGAAAATTTTTTGCGAGTTAAAATTAATAATAAAATATATAGTTTAGATGAACCAATTGAATTGAATAAATCATTACGTCATGATATTGATATTGTTATTGATCGTATTAAATTTACCAATGATGATAATACTATTTCACGAATTCATGATGCTTTAGAAGTTGCTTTAAATCATAGTAATGGTTTAGCAAAGGTTATTTTATCGCAAACAAATGAAACGTGATTATTTTCTCAAAAATATGCTTGTAAAATTTGTGGATTTTCAATTCCCAGTTTAGAACCGCGTTTGTTTTCTTTTAATGCACCAAGTGGAGCGTGTTTTGATTGTAAAGGCTTGGGAGTAAAATTAGAAGTTGACGAAGAATTATTAATGCCAGATTTAAAACTATCAATTAATGATGGTGGCATTGAGTATTATAAAAACTTAGTTGGTACTAGTAATTTAGAATGACAAAAATTAAAAGTTCTTTGTTATCATTATTTAATTGATTTGAATCAGCCATTAAAAAATTTAACAAAAACACAACTTAATTATATTATGCGTGGTAGTGATGAAGCCATTACTTTCAGTATTACTTCGGCAAATGGTCGTAAATATCCTAATCATGATTATATTGAAGGCATTGCCACTTTAATTGAAAGACGTTTTTTAGAAACAACTAGTGATTTTGCCCGTGATTATTATCGTAAATTTATGAGTGAACGCACTTGTTTAACTTGTCAAGGAACAAGATTAAATGAATTTGCATTGGCAGTTAAAATTAAAGATGAAAATAATAAAGAAATGAATATTAGTCATTATACTAATTTAGACATCGAAGAAAGTTTAACATTTATGTTAAATATTAAATTATTAGCTTATCAACAAGAAATTGCTAAATTAATATTAGTAGAAATCATTAATCGTTTAAGTTTTTTAACTAATGTTGGTTTAGGTTATTTAAACTTATCACGAATGGCACAAACTTTATCTGGTGGTGAATCACAACGAATTCGATTAGCAACTCAAATTGGTTCACAATTAACGGGAGTATTGTATGTTCTTGATGAACCTTCAATTGGTTTACATCAACGTGATAATGTTAAGTTAATTGAAACTTTAAAACAAATGCGAGATCTTGATAATACATTATTAGTAGTAGAACACGATGAAGATACAATGTGAGCAGCAGATTGATTAATTGATATTGGTCCAAAAGCCGGAATTTATGGTGGTGAAGTAATTGCTGAAGGTACACCACAGCAAGTTGCTAATAATCCTAATTCAATTACTGGAAAATATTTAAATGGTGAAAAATTTATTGCGTTACCTAAATCAAGAAGAAGTGGTAATGGTAAAGTTATTGAAATTCAAGAAGCACAAGCTAATAATTTACGTAAAATAAATGTTAAATTACCTTTAGGTAAATTTATTTGTGTTACTGGTGTTTCAGGAAGTGGTAAATCAACGCTTGTTAATGATATTTTATATACTAGTATTCAAAAGTATTTGGGTTTAAAGGGACAACGACCACGAAAACATAAAGCAATAAAAGGGATTGAATTTATTGATAAAATTGTTGCTATTTCGCAAGAACCAATTGGCAGAACACCAAGGAGTAATCCGGCTACTTATACTTCAGTTTTTGATGATATTCGTGATTTATTTACACAAACACCAGAAGCAAAAATTAGAGGATATGCTAAAGGTAGATTTTCATTTAATGTACCAGGAGGAAGATGTGAACGTTGTTCTGGCGATGGTGTTATTAAAATTGCGATGCATTTTTTACCAGATGTTTATGTAACTTGCGAAATTTGTGAAGGAAAACGTTATAATAGTGAAACATTACAAGTTAAATATAAAGGTAAAAATATTTATGATGTACTAGAACTGCCTGTTGATTTAGCATTAACTTTTTTTGCTAATCATCCAAAAATCCATAAAAAATTAGCAATGATACAAGAAGTAGGATTAGGATACGTAAAATTAGGGCAACCTGCTACTGAATTATCTGGTGGTGAAGCACAAAGAGTGAAACTAGCTAAAGAATTACAAAAACGTGCTACTGGCAAAACTATGTATATTTTAGATGAACCAACTACTGGTTTACACGTTGATGATATTAAAAGGTTAATTGAAGTTTTAAATAAAATCGTTAATCATGGTGATACTGTTGTTGTAATTGAACATAACTTAGAAGTTATTAAAGTTGCTGATTACATTATTGATCTAGGACCTGAGGGTGGTAAATTTGGTGGTGAAATCATTGCTACAGGAACACCAGAACAAGTAATAACAAATCCTAAGTCTTATACTGGACAATATTTAAAAGCAGTTATTAATCGCGATTTGAATAGAAAATAATTAAAATATTTTCTGTAGTATTCTTGAATTTTAACAAAAGAAGTGGAGAAATAAAATGTCTTTAGAAGTAGTACCAAATTTAAAAGAAATACTTATAAATTCAACTATACAAAATGTTAAAAGTAATATAATAAAGTTAAAAGAAGTTTTTAGTACTTCTTCTAATATACAATACTTAGAATATTGATTTATTTTTTTTGAAAAAGATTTTTTTAAAAAAAATTTAAAAATAATGGAAAAAACAGTATCAATGAATGCAAAAATTTTTAGTGAAAGTAAAAGACGAAGTAATTAATGATGAAAGAAAAGAACTTAAATTTTTTTCTTTTAAGTTTGAAAAAGAAAATTTTTTCCCATGAGATAAAGAACTAGAGTTTGAATTACTTGAATTTACTTTAATATGAGAGGAACAAAAACAGAAGGAAAAGGATAAACTCATTGATAAAATTACAGCATTAAAAATAGAATTAAATTGTAAATTAAGTAGTAAAAAATGACAATTGAAAGAGAAATTATATAAAATTAATAATCAACAAGAAATTATTTTAAATTTTCATAATAATAGTCTTAAAAAATTAGAAGTTTTTTAAAAACAAAAAACAAGTAAGATTTTTAAATTTAAAAGTAAATTAGTTAAGTTTTTAACTTTTGGTTATTATAATTTTGAAATAAGATTAGTTAATAGAATAGAATGTGAAAAAGTTGTTTTAAATAATCAAAAAGAGCAACTTTATAAAATTGGATTAAAAATTTGTAATATCAAAAAAAGTTTGAATAAAGTTGAAATAAAAATTAGAAAAAAAAGACAAAGACTTAATTTATTTAAAGAAAATATTGTCTCTCTTGTTAAGGAAATAAATTCAATTAATCTACAAAATAGAGGCTTTTATGTAATCTGTGTATCTTTGTTTTACAAAGTACTAGTTTAGATTAATTCTATCTTCAAATTTTATCATAAAATGAGCAATTGCTGTATTTCAATTTTGAATGGGCATTGTTCATTTTTTTGTTATATTTTCAATTGCTAAATAAAATATTTTAAAAACTGCCATATCATTAGGAAAAACTTTTTTATTTCTGATAACTTTTCGTAATTGACTATTTACAGATTCAATAGCATTTGTAGTATAAATCACTCTTTTGATTTCTACTGGATAACTAATAAAAACCATTAAATTATCTCAATTTTTATATCAAGATTTAGCAATTTGAGGATATTGTTTATTTCATTTACTTTCAAACGATTCTAAAGCCTGCATTGCTTGTTCTTCACTACATGCAGTATAAATTGGTTTTAAATCTGCAACTAGAGATTTTCGATGCTTATATGAGACATATTTCAAACTATTTCTAATTTGATGAACTATGCATAATTGATGTTCTGTTTTAAGATAAACTGATTGTATTGCTTCTGACATGCCTGTTAAATTATCACTGCAGGCAATAAGAATATCATTTAAGCCACGATTTTTCATTTCTGTGAAATTTGCTAATCAAAATTTAGCACCTTCATTTTCACTAATTCATAATCCTAAAACATCTTTTTTACCTTCTAAATCAACTCCTAAAGCTATATAAACTGATTTATTAATAATCCTTTTATCTTGTCGTACTTTCACTACTATGCAATCAAAATAAACAATCGGATAAATACTTTCTAATGGTCGATTTTGCCATGCTTTTACATCATCAATAACATCATCAGTAATTTGGCTAATAACACTTTCACTAATATCAGCACCATGATATAACTCTTGTAATTGCATTCTAATATCTGATAATGTCATTCCTTTTGCATATAAAGAAAGAACTTGTTGATCAAAACCATCAAATCTTCTTTGTCTTTTTGCAACTATTACAGGATTAAAATTACTATTGCGATCTCGTGGTACATCAATCTCAATTTTACCTTGTTGAGTTATTAATTTTTTTGAACTTATACCATTACGAGCATTGTCACTATTACTATGTTGATTCTTATCATATCCTAAATAATTTTGCATCTCAGAATTCAACATTTTTTCTACTAATCTTTTTGTTAATTCTTTATACAATCCTCCCTCTTTAAAAACTGTTGTTAAATCTTCAGTATTTTCTAATAATAAATCTACTGCTTTTGATATTGGATCATTATTATTAATATTTTGCTTTTTAGCCATCTGTAACTCACTCTTTCTAGTCATTTAATTATATTTACTAGAATTAATTAAACATAGTTATTTTTGTAAGTTACACAGATTACTAAACATTACCACAAAATATTGAAATTTCAACAAACAATAGATTAATAACACAATTATAGTTATTCTTTTTATTTATTTATAATCTAAAATTGGAGAAAATATATCCATTTATATGATAAAATGTTACTTATATATAGACATGAAAGGATTTGTCACTTTGGAAAAAAGAGTATATTTTTTAAAATTTAATAAAAAAATTCTTAAAATGGATTTAATAAGTTTTGGAACTGGTTTAATAGGTATTTTTTTGGGAATTCTAAGTATTTTAGCATTACAACCTTTTTGAGATAATGATAAAGCATCACTTTGAATAACTGTTGTTGCAATTTTTTTTGATATTACTAGTTTTACTTTAGCTTTTCTACCTTTTTTCTTAATGTTCCGTTTAATTAGATTAAAGAAAACTTTGATAAAACAAAATATGAAATTATATCGAAAAGATCAATTTAGTGTTTCGCTTGATTTTATTAGTTTTTGTTTAGGTATTATTGGAACAAGTTGCGAAATTATTAGTGTTATTGTGCTTTTACCTCAATTTAATGATAATAAAGTTTTTTCATATCAAATTACTATTGTTGCTGTTGTTTTAAATATTATTAGTTTTATTACTTGTTTAATGGCAACATTAATTACTATTAATATTATTAAAGATTATAAACAAAGAGGAAATTCTATTATTTAAATATAATAATTTCCACTTTTAGCATAATTATTTGGCCGTTTAAAAAATGCGTATAAAGTATATTTTTATGAGAGAAAAATATCTTTAATTTTTAATATAATTATATCATATTATATTTAATAAATAAAGTATTTTATTGTTTTATTTTATTAATAAAAAATAAAAATTCCTAAATATTTAGGTTTAGAATTATTTAATTTTATATTATTAACAAATAACTATATTTTGATTATTTATATGAGCAATTCTTGTATTTAACATATTTACAAATATTTTATAATTATATGATTTTGCACCATAACCTTTTAAAGATTTAACTAAATGTGAAACAGTACTTTCAGCATGACAACCAATATTTCAATCTGCACCTTGATTAATAATTCCTTGTTCATTATTAGCAAAGTAATTAAATGTTTGTTTATCAACATTAGGTTTTAAAATATCAAGTAATTGATTATAATTACCATTTTTAAAATTAAATGATGTATCAAAATAATTAGGTCAATTTGTATCAGTTTTTTTCTTTCCTTTTACATTTATAAATGCTTTTCATAAATAACTAATACCATGAAAACAATCTAATACATATTTTCCACCAAATCATTTAGCCATTGCTCTAATTCATAATGCACCATCTCCCCCAATAATTAAATTATTATTTTGTCAAAATACATCAGTTAAATGATTAATGTTAATATCATAATGATTAATAGCAGTTGTATATATAAAATCATATACTTTATCTTGAGTTATATTATCACTTGGTTTAAATATCATATATGCTCATATTTTATTTTGTAATTTATTTCTATTTTTATAAATATTAATTTTATGAGTATAACAATTAAAAATTCTAATGCAATATTTTTCAATTATTCCTTGTTCATTTGCCACTTGCCACTTAGCCCTTTTTACTAGACCATTAATTTAAAAAACCTGAATGTATTCTAAAAACAATTGTGTTATATAATTAACACTAATTTTAACCTGAAAGGATTTTTATTAATGGATAAAATTAAACAAATAGCATTAGTAATTAACAAATTAAATATCAAAGAAAAAATTAAAATTATTGATGATTGTAAAAATCAATATTCAATTAGAAACCTATGTCAATATCTTCAATTAAACAGATCAACATATTACTTTTTAAAAAATAAACAAAAACCTATTAAAAAAGAAGAAAATCATATTATTAAATGCAATCATAAATATCAAAAAATATGCCAACTTTTAATCGAATTTCATTCTACAAGAAAAGGCAGAATTTATGGATATTTAAGAATTTTTTCAGCTTTTAAAGAGTGATTAAAACAAGAAAAAAATATCATTTTAAATATAGAATTATCAATAAAACAAATGCGAAAAATTATGAAAGAACACAATATTCAAGGATTAAAACAAACTAAAAATAACTATCCTAAAAACAAAAAAAATCCAAATAAGTGAATACCTACAATGGATAAAGTAAACAAAGATTATAAAAGTACAACCTCTTCAAATCAAATTTGATCAATGGACACTAAACAAATAAATACTAAAGAAGGATGATTATATCTTTTTGTAATTATTGATTTTTATTCAAATAATGTTGTTAGTTATAATATTGCTCCTAATAAATCATATCAGGATTTAATTCTTCCTGCTCTTGAAAAAATCAACAAACAATTTTCTTGAAATCAAGTAAAAAATGTTATTTTACATTCAGATAACGCCAACGAATTTTATTGTCAAGATATCACAAAATGAGCAGAGGATAAACAAATAATTTTAAGCAAAAAACAACCTTATGATATTGGTGGTAATGTATTATCTGAAAACTGATTTTCTCATTTATCTCAAGAATGACTACCTAAAGGATCAAATCAATATTTATCCATCAATGAAGCTATAAATGATGTAAATCAATATGTTATGTTTTATAATTATGAAAGAATACATTCTAAATTTCTAAAACCACCAATTTTACAAATTAAAATTTAGAATTTTATATCAAAAATGGTCCAGTAATTAAGGGCCAACCACCTAGAAACCTATGTCAATATCTTCAATTAAACAGATCAACATATTACTTTTTAAAAAATAAACAAAAACCTATTAAAAAAGAAGAAAATCATATTATTAAATGCAATCATAAATATCAAAAAATATGCCAACTTTTAATCGAATTTCATTCTACAAGAAAAGGCAGAATTTATGGATATTTAAGAATTTTTTCAGCTTTTAAAGAGTGATTAAAACAAGAAAAAAATATCATTTTAAATATAGAATTATCAATAAAACAAATGCGAAAAATTATGAAAGAACACAATATTCAAGGATTAAAACAAACTAAAAATAACTATCCTAAAAACAAAAAAAATCCAAATAAGTGAATACCTACAATGGATAAAGTAAACAAAGATTATAAAAGTACAACCTCTTCAAATCAAATTTGATCAATGGACACTAAACAAATAAATACTAAAGAAGGATGATTATATCTTTTTGTAATTATTGATTTTTATTCAAATAATGTTGTTAGTTATAATATTGCTCCTAATAAATCATATCAGGATTTAATTCTTCCTGCTCTTGAAAAAATCAACAAACAATTTTCTTGAAATCAAGTAAAAAATGTTATTTTACATTCAGATAACGCCAACGAATTTTATTGTCACGATATCACAAAATGAGCAGAGGATAAACAAATAATTTTAAGCAAAAAACAACCTTATGATATTGGTGGTAATGTATTATCTGAAAACTGATTTTCTCATTTATCTCAAGAATGACTACCTAAAGGATCAAATCAATATTTATCCATCAATGAAGCTATAAATGATGTAAATCAATATGTTATGTTTTATAATTATGAAAGAATACATTCTAAATTTCTAAAACCACCAATTTTACAAATTAAAATTTAGAATTTTATATCAAAAATGGTCCAGTAATTAAGGGCCAACCACCAACCACCAATTTTTAAACATTTATGTTTCCCACCTTTTTAAAATAAAAACTCATTTACTTTAAAATAAAGTAATGAGTTTTTTATAAACTAAACATTATTTATTTTTAGTAAATTATACTAAAAAAACTAAAAAGGTGTTGATTAAACTTTTTTAGATTATTTTTTATTTTCTTTAATTAGTATGAAAAGTTATAAAATTAAATTTAATTTTTAAAATAAAAAACCAGTCATTAAAAATATTAATGTTGTTACTAAATTAACAATATATTATAATAACTATTATTATTTAAAAAAAGGAGAATATATGGAAAATAAAGAAAAAATTCCAACAGCTCATATTAAAGCTGCTCGTGATCAAATTGCAAAAGTAGTAATTATGCCAGGCGATCCATTACGTGCTCAATTCATTGCTTCTAATTTTTTACAAGATTGAAAACAAGTAAATAATGTTCGTAATATGCTAATGTTTACTGGAAAATATAAAGGATATAATATTACTATTGCTGCTAGTGGTATGGGTATGCCTTCAATTGGTATATATTCATATGAGTTATTTAAATTTTATGATGTTGACTGTATTATTCGTGTTGGTAGTGCTGGTTCATATCAAAAAGATGTTAAAGTTTATGATATTATTAATACTACTAAAGTATATAGTGAATCTACTTTCGCTAAATATGCTGCTAATATTGATGAAAATCAAATTGAATCTGTTGGTAATATTAGCAAAATTATTAATAAAGTGGCACAAAAAATTGATAATGAATTTGATCAGCAAAAAAATGAAAATTCTTCGTATATAGTAAGTGAAAAAATAAATTTAAGATCAGGTTTAATTCATTCAAGTGATGTATTTTATCGTATTAATGATAATGATTATAAAACTAATCCTTTAATTAGCAAATGCTTAGCAGTAGAAATGGAATCTTTTGCTTTATTTGCTAATGCAAAACATTTAGAAAAAAATGCTGCTTGTTTATTAACAATTTCTGATTCTTTTATTACCGGTGAATCAATTTCAGCAACATTACGCGAAACTAGTTTTAAAAAAATGATGATTTTAGCTTTAGAATCAGCAGTTGCTTATTATAAAGAAGAGGATATTGATGATAATCTTAGCAATAGAAACTAGTTGTGATGAAACTAGTGTTGCTGTTATTAAAGATAAAAATGTTTTAAGTAATATTATTGCTTCACAAATTAAGCTTCATCAACAATATGGTGGTGTTGTTCCAGAATTAGCAGCACGAGCTCATAGTGAAAATATTGCTACTGTCTTACAAAAAGCAATTGAAAAATCTAACATTTCAATTATGGATATTGATTTTATTGCTTATACTAATACTCCTGGTCTTGCTAGTTGTTTACACGTAGGTAAAATTATAGCAGAAACTATTGCTGCTTATTTAGAAAAGCCATTGTTTCCATGTAATCATTTGTATGGACATTTGTATGCTTCTTTAATTAATAATGAATGAGAATTTCCAGTACTTGGTTTATTAGTTAGTGGTGGTCATACACAGTTTATGTTGGCAAATGAACATTTAAATTTCACTATACTTGGTCAAACATTAGATGATGCTGTTGGTGAATGTTATGATAAAGTTGCAAGAATGTTAGGTTTAAAATATCCCGGTGGTCCTGAAATTGAACGAAGTGCTAAATTGGGAAAGCCAACTTATAAATTACCATTACCTAAAAATGATAATAGTTTAGATTTTAGTTTTAGTGGTTTAAAATCAGCATGTGCTAATTTGATAAATAAAGAAAAAGGTAAGTTACAATTTAATAATTTTGCAGCTTCTTTTCAAACAACAGTTATTCAAGTGTTAATTAATAAAATTGAATTAGCATTAAAAAAACATAATCCAAAAACTTTAGTTTTAGCAGGAGGAGTTAGTGCTAATCAGCAATTAAGATTAGCAGTATTAGATTTAAAAAATAAATATCCAAATTTAAAAATAATTGTTCCAAAATTAGAATACTGTACTGATAATGCAGCAATGATTGGTATTCTTGCAAGTTATCAAATTGAACATAAGTAAGGGTGAACTCATGATTATTGGTATTATTGGTGAAGCGGGAGTAGGTAAGACAACCGCTACAAATTTTTTTCAAAATAAAGGTGCGTATGTTATTTTTGTTGATAAAGTTGTTAAACATATTTATACACTAAAAGAAACAAAAAAAGCATTAATTAATGAATTCGGTAATACTTTTATTAATAGTGATAAAACAATTAATAAAATAAAATTACGGTATGAAGCGTTTCAACACCCTCATATTTTACGTAAATTAGAAAATATTATTTGACCAAAAATGGTAAAAATTGTTGAAGAAGATATTATTCGTAATAAAATACACCAAGAATTAATTGTTATTGATTGTGCAGTATTATTTAATGCAAATTTAAATTTATTAGTTGATAAAATTCTTTTAATTGAGGCTGAGGAAGATAAAAAAATCCAACGAATAAAAGAACGTGATAATGTTAATGATTTACAAGTTATTTCACTATTAAATCAACAAAAAAAATATTTAATTTTAAATAAAGATATTGATTTTATTGTTAAAAATAACGGCACTATTAATGATTTTATTAAACAATTACAAAAAGTTGAAAAAAAATTATTAACAAATAAAGTATAAAGATTAATGTTTTTTTTACTTTAAAAAACAATAGTAAAATATATTAAATTATTTTTGTATATTAAAATGAAAATTTTCATAATAAAAAAATTAAGAATAATTTTAAAATAGTTGAGGTTAAAAAAATACATAGTAATGTATTTATAAATTACCAAAATTGTTTTTCTTGTAGTAGAATATTTATACAACTAAATAACAAGGAACTTTAGATGTTCGGGAAAAAGATGAGAATTCTTTGCTGCCCCAGCAACTGTGATGTTGATGAACATTACAAAACCATTGAAGATAAAACTTTGAGAAGGGTAACAAGTAAAATGAAGCTAAGCCAGTAGACCGGTCTAATTTTTTAAGTGATATTATATTCCTGGGTGTGAATTAATGATTATTTTTAATAATTACTTTTATTTTTTAATATTTGTAATTTTAATAAAGTAATTTTTAATAATGACAACATCCTTTATATAATATAGGGGATGTTTTTAGTTGTGTAATTAAGTAGAGGGGTAATAATAAATGGCAAAAGATAACAAATATTTTCAACAATCACAGTCACCATTAGAGTATATTATGAAAAATTTTAATGGAAAAATGCGATCTGTAAATTGAAATGTAATCAATGATGAAAAAGATTTAGAAGTTTGAAATCGTATTACTCAAAATTTTTGGTTACCAGAAAAAATTCCTGTTTCTAATGACTTGACTTCTTGAAAAACATTAAATCCAAAATGACAAGAGTTAATAACAAGAACATTTACAGGTTTAACTTTATTAGATACAATTCAGGCAACGGTTGGTGATATTGCACAAATACCTAATTCTTTAACTGATCATGAACAAGTTATTTATACAAATTTTGCTTTTATGGTGGCAGTTCATGCTCGATCATACGGAACAATTTTTTCAACTTTATGTTCTAGTGAGCAGATTGAATCTGCTCATGAGTGAGTAATTAATAATGAAAGTTTACAAGCCAGAGCACGTGCACTAATTCCTTATTATACAAGTGATGATCCTTTAAAATCGAAAGTAGCTGCCGCTTTAATGCCGGGTTTTTTATTATATGGTGGTTTTTATTTACCATTTTATTTATCTGCTCGTAGTAAATTACCTAATACTTCAGATATTATTAGATTAATTTTACGTGATAAAGTTATTCATAATTATTATAGTGGCTATAAATATCAAAGAAAAGTTGAAAAGTTACCAAAAGAAAAGCAAGAAGAAATGAAAAAATTTGTATTTGATTTATTGTTTAAATTAATTGATTTAGAAAAGCAATATTTGACAGAATTATATCAAGAATTTAATTTAGCTGAAGACGCTATTAAGTTTAGTTTATATAATGCTGGTAAGTTTTTACAAAATTTAGGATATGATTCACCTTTTAGTGAAGAACAAACAAGAATTAAACCGGAAATTTTTAATCAATTATCAGCTCGAGCTGATGAAAATCACGATTTCTTTTCAGGTAATGGTTCATCTTATGTAATGGGCATTACTGTAGAAACGCAAGATGAAGATTGAGAATTTTAATTTTAAAGGAGTAAAAAAATGCATAATGATGTTGTAAAAGTTTCAAACCAAAAAATATTAAAGCCAGAAGGAAAAATTCATGTTGTTTATTTTTCTTCTTTGTCAAATAATACTCATCGTTTTATTCAAAAATTAGAGGTTTTAAATTCAAGAATTCCTCACGATTTACAAGAGGAAATTTTAGTTGATAAAGATTATGTGTTAATAACACCAACATATAGTGGGGGTGGTGATATTAAAGAAGGGGCAGTTCCTAAACAGGTAATTAAATTTTTAAATAATAAGCAAAATCGTAATTTTTGTCGTGGTGTTATTGCGTCGGGGAATACTAATTTTGGTGATACTTTTGCAATTGCTGGGCCAATTCTTTCAAAAAAATTAAATGTCCCACTATTATTTCAATTTGAATTATTAGGAACTCAAAATGATGTATCAACAATAAAAAATATATTAGTAGATTTTTGAGATAAAGATAAAAAAAATACTAATGAAATAAATACTTTATCTGGAACTTTAGAAAGTGATGAATATGTTACTTTAAATGCTAGAGCAAAAACTACTAATAATGCACAATTTGATTTGCAAGCAGCACAATCTTATATGAAAAATCATATTAAACCAAATTTATTGCTTTTTAAAACCGTTAAAGAAAGAATAGAATATTTAATAAAAAATCAATATTATGATGAAACAATAATTAATAAATATTCAATTACGGAAATTGAACGATTAACAAATGAAGCATACAGTTTTAATTATCAGTTTACAAGTTTTATGGGTATTTTAAAATTTTATAATTCTTATGCTTTAAAAAGTTTTAATGGTAAACAATATTTAGAAAATTATGAAGATAGAGTTGTTATGAATAGTTTATTTTTTGCTGATGGTAATATTGAACATGCTAGTAAAATTTTAAGACAAATTATGTCTGGTAGATTTCAACCAGCTACTCCCACATTTTTAAATGCAGGGAAAAAACAAAGAGGTGAATACACTTCATGTTATCTTTTACGAATTGAAGATAACATGGAATCAATTGCTCGAGCTATTACTACTTCATTACAGTTATCAAAACGTGGTGGTGGAGTTGCTTTGTGTTTAACAAATTTAAGAGAATTTGGAGCGCCAATTAAAAATATTAAAAATCAAGCAACAGGGGTTATCCCGGTTATGAAAATTCTTGAAGATTCATTTTCATATGCTAATCAACTAGGTCAAAGACAAGGTGCTGGGGCAGTTTATTTAAATGTTCATCATCCAGATATTATGTTATTTTTAGATTCAAAGCGTGAAAATGCAGATGAAAAAATTCGTATTAAATCAATGTCTTTAGGAGTAGTTATTCCTGATATTACTTTTGAATTAGCAAAAAATAATGAACAGATGGCACTTTTTAGTCCTTATGATATTGCAAAAGTTTATGGTAAAGCAATGACAGATATTTCTATTACTAAAGAGTATTATAATATGTTAAAAAACCCTGATATTAGTAAAAATTTTATTAGTGCTCGCAAATTATTTCAAATGATTGCTGAATTACATTTTGAAAGTGGATATCCTTATTTATTATTTGATGATACAGTAAATAAAAATAATGCTCATCCTGGTAGAATTGTTATGAGTAATTTGTGCAGTGAAATTATTCAAGTAAGTACAGCTAGTGAATTTAATAGTGATTTAAGTTTTAAAGAAATTGGTGAAGATATTAGTTGTAATTTAGGAAGTATTAATATTGCAAAAGTAATGGAAAGTGGAAGTGAATTTGGTGAGGTTATTTTTCAAGCAATTCATTCATTAGATCACGTATCAAGAAGTAGTG
This sequence comes from Spiroplasma endosymbiont of Acasis viretata, assembly GCF_964031275.1. Taxonomy (NCBI): domain Bacteria; kingdom Bacillati; phylum Mycoplasmatota; class Mollicutes; order Entomoplasmatales; family Spiroplasmataceae; genus Spiroplasma; species Spiroplasma endosymbiont of Acasis viretata. Next base: position 1,215,950 of record NZ_OZ035019.1, on the reverse strand, counting down.
ATTTTTCTAGTGCTCCATCAGTTGCATATGGAAATAAAAAAAATCATGCTTTGGGTTTAGGCGCTATGAATTTACATGGATTTTTAGCAACAAATCATATTTTTTATGATTCAAAAGAAGCAATTGATTTTACTAATATTTTCTTTTATGTTATGGCTTATCATGCTTTTAGTGCTTCAAATAAATTAGCATTAAAATTTGGAAGTTTTAGTGGATTTAAAAATTCAAAATTTGCTGATGGTTCATATTTTGATAAATATATAAAATGTCAGTCAGATAAATGAACTCCTGAAACAAAAAAAATACAAGAATTATTTGCAAAATATAACATTATGATTCCAACTCAGAAGCAATGAAAAGAATTAGTAATAAAAATTAAAGAAACAGGATTGGCTAATTCACATTTAATGGCAGTAGCACCCACTGGTTCAATTAGTTATTTATCTTCATGTACACCAAGTCTACAACCGGTAGTTGCTCCTGTTGAGGTACGAAAAGAAGGGAAATTAGGTCGTGTTTATGTTCCTGCTTATAAGATTGATGATAATAATTTAGCATATTACACTGCAGGTGGATATGAATTAGGCCCTAATCCAATTATTGATATTGTAGCAGCAGCACAACAACACGTTGATCAAGCAATTTCTTTAACTTTATTTATTACTGATAAAGCGACAACTCGTGATTTAAATAAAGCTTATATTAGAGCCTTTAAAAAAGGTTGTTCATCAATTTATTATGTTCGTATTCGTCAAGAGGTTTTAGAGGATAGTGAAAATTATCAATGCAATGTTTGTGTTGTATAAATTAATTAGATTATTGAATAGTGGTTTCAAGTAATAAATAAATTTGTAACAAATTTAGTAATATATTATTTATTTAATTTAAAAAATAGTGAAATTTTATTTTGGAATATAGGATTTTTAAAAAAAATTAAAAAATACATAGTAAATTTTAAAATTAAAGTTATAATAATAATTGTAAAAAAAATAATTATTATAACTTTGGAGTGGTACTCAAGAGGCTGAAGAGGACTGATTGCTAATCAGTTAGGACGGGAAACTGTCGCGAGAGTTCGAATCTCTCCCATTCCGCCATTATTTAAAAAGCATTAATTGCTTTTTTTTACTTTTAAATAATAAATTTATTAATAATTAGATATAATTTAATAAAGAACTCTTTATATTAAGGAGAAATCATGCGTAAACGAGTAAACTTACTTTTATCATTAATCTTATATATTGCTTTGATTGCAACAATAGTTTTCGTTATATTTAATTATATTAAATATTCATGAATTATTTTGATGATAATTATTACTTTAACTATTTTAACTGGTATTATTATTTTTATTACCAATCGTATGCAAGATGCAAAACTATCATGAATTATGGTTACCTTATGTTTGCCAATCATCGGTATTTTTTTATATTGAACTTTTGGTCGTCCTTATCGTTATCGACGAAAACAAAAAGCTTATTTAAAAACAAATAGTTATTTTTATACCCAAGAAGATTGAACTTTTGCTAATTCAATTTTAGAATCAAAAAAAATAACTTTGAGTGATGATACTTTATTTTTATTTAACTATACAACAAGAATTTCTCATCGACCATTTTATAATAATACTGATGTTCAAATTTTAAATAATGGTCCTAATAAATTTGTTAAATTAATTGAAGATTTAAAACAAGCAAAAAGTTATATTTTTATTAATTATTTTATTCTTGGTGAAGGGGAACTATTAGAAGTAATTATTAATGTTTTAAAAGCAAGGATTGAAGCAGGAGTTAAAGTTTATATGATTTATGATGCTGTTGGTTCATATTTTAGTTTATCTAAATATAAAATATGAAAAATGAAAAAAATGGGAATTATTATTCATAAATTTTCACCAGTTAGATTACCATTTATGACAGGAAATTATAATTTTCGTAATCATCGTAAAGATATCATTATTGATGGGAATATTGGCTATGCTGGTGGAGTTAACTTAGCAGATAACTATATTTATCTTTCTGCAAAGTATGGCTTTTGAAGAGATACCCAAATTAGAATTGTCGGGGAAGCTGTTAAATCAATTGATTTAATATTTAGACAAGATTGGCATTTTATTACTGGTAATATTCTTGATATTAGTGCTGAAAAATCTGAAATAAAAATTAAAAATAATATTATTGTCCAAGTAATTGATGATGGACCGATTACTAAAGAAACAATTCAAAAAGATTTATTTATTAAATTTATTAGTAATGCTAAAAAGCGAGTTTGAATTAGTACTCCTTATTTAATTCCAACTAGCGATTTAATTACTGCATTGCGTAATAGTGCTTATTCTGGTGTTGATGTTAGATTATCATTACCCGGAATTACTGATAAATTTTTATCATTAGATATGTCAAGAACTTATTATGATTCATTGATTGAGTCAGGTGTTAAAATTTATGAATATAATAATGTTTTTAACCATTCTAAGTCTGGTATTTTTGATGATGATATTACTATTATTGGTTCAACTAATCTTGATTATCGTAGTCTTTATTCAGATCATCAAACTTTAGTAATTGTTTATGATAGTAAAACAAATAGTGATTTATCTGCTTCATTTGAAAAAGATTTTATTCATTCTAGTTTAATTATTAGTAATCCACTACTACATCGTAGTTTTGCCTATCGGGGTGTATTTTTATTATTGCTTAGAATTTTAGCACCATTATTTTAAAAAAATTTAGTATAATTAGGTAAATATTAATAATAAGGTGGTCATAATTTATGGGTTGAAGTCGACGAATTAAAAAAATTAAAGAATATTTTAGTGATGAAAATCAACCTAATTTGGATATTTCTAAATTATCAGAAGACAATGAAAAAAAAACTCCTTTTTTTAATAGGTTTAAAAAACAAAAAAAAACTAATAAATCTTCTACTTTAACGAATAATAAAAAGCGCAATAATATTTTTTTAAATTTTAGAAGAAGATCAACTATTCAAATTATTAAACATTTAGAAAATAAAAATATTTTTAACTTATTTTTTTATACTGATGTTAGTAACATTACATTAATATTAGAACAAGGAATTAAACCTTCTTCACAAATTAAATTATTGCCAAAGCAAGAATATATTGTTTGAACTTATTTAGAACATGCTACTTATTTAGAATTAGAGTTAGGTAATTCAACACGTCATTTTTTTTGAAAGTGATGTGCAGAGCAAAATGTTGATGTTAATAAAATAGCTATTATTTCTGTTGATATTCATAAATTATTTCAAAACACTGTTAAAGATTGAGGTTTAAATGTTGATACTAATCGTGTTCAAATATATGAAACAATTGCTGTTGAAGCTATTGATTGAATTTTGGTTAAAGATCGCAAAATGTTTCGTTTAGCTAAATTATATATTGATAATCAAAGACTAAAGTTAAAACTTTTCCAAGGAAATAATGGTAATATTACTTTAGGCTCTGATTAAATGGAGGTAAAATTATGCGTTGATCTGCAATTGTAATTATTGCTTTAATTCCTTTTATGACAATAATAATTATTTTATTTATGCGTTTAAATCATCGTAATAATCAATATTATAATGTTATCCATGGTGATTTGTTAAGTTTAGTTCCATTGAAAATTGATTTAAAAAATGAAATTATTACTTTTTCTGAACGCTTAGAAGTTTTAAATCGTAAAAAAAGAATTTCATTGTTTGTATTTAAATCAATGATGAATCGTAAAACTAAAGTAAAAATTGAAATTTTTATTCAAGATTTATTAGTGAATAAAGTTCCATTTGAGCCGTGTCATTTTTCGGTTTCCTTTCAATTAGGAAGTAAAATTATTGTTTATGATTTATCAATTGATTATTTTGATAATAATAATAAAGTTTTGTATGGTCAAATGCAAAGTAATATTCGTTATAATCGTTTTGCTATTTCACAAGCAATTATTTTACAACAAAATGAGTTAACAGTGGTAAAGTCAGTTTTTGTGCAAACTATTTTAGATAATTTTAGTCAAAAAAAATATAATAAAAAAATAAATAGTCAATTTGAATATATGATTTTAATAAAAATAAAAAATTATTTAGCATTAGAAAATATTTTAACTGTTAATAATATTGAACGAATGGAGTTATTAATTTCATATTATAGTAAAATAACTTTAGGATTAGATAATACTATTATTTGTAAATATTATGATGGTCAGTTTTTAATTTATTCTAGAAATAAGAAAATAAATTTATATCGATTCCAAAAAAAAATAAATAGTTATATTAAACGTAATTTAGTAGAAAAAAGTAGTTATTTGCAGATTCAAAGTCAAATATTATGTGTTTATGCTTCAGTAAAAACTGATGCTTCAAATGTCTATATATTATATAATAAAATTATTGATAAGAATCAATTAGAAGTAGTACAAAGTAGAGACTTAATTGAAATTAAATTGAAGACAAATGATATTTTAAATTATCCTGATTATAATCATTATTCGCTTCTACAATCAGAGCAAATGGAAAAATTATTAAGTGTTAGTATTAGACCAGTGTATAAAAGTGATAATTCAAATGAGCCAAATTGTTACTATGCTTGATGAAATTTTGTTAAAAACTCTTATTATGTTTCGTTTATTGTTTTGATGCGTAATATTCAAGATTCAGGATTGTGATGAAAAGTAAATGAACCTTTATTTATTCAAACATTTGAAAAATTTGCGAAATTAAAACAAGAAAAAAACCTTATTCTTCCTGTTAGTTTAATTGAGTTGCAAGATAAAACTATTTTAACAAAGTTGATTGCTTTCGTTAATAAGAGAAAAAATCTTTTTAAAAATTGTGATTTAATTTTTGATTTTCAAGATATTGGTGAAATTAATAGTTGGAATAAGTATGATTCAATTATTAAAACTATTCGTAGTAATAAAATAAAAATTTCTTTTACTCATGATTTACGTCATATTGATAATTTTAAATTAATTAATCATTTTAAGCCTGATTATGTAGTTTTAACTTCTAATTTATTAGAACAAGTTACTTTTAGTTTTAGTAAATATATTGATGTTATTATTTGTTTGCATTATTTAAGAATTTTAGGTATTAAAAATATTTTAGCTCGTGGTATTATTAATGTTCCTGAAATTATTGTTTTAAAAGGATTAAAGGTTGACTATTTACTAGGAAAAGTATTAGAATCAGAACAAGCAAATAAAGTGCTAGATGCTTTAAATTATCCAAATTATTGGAAATGACATAAAAGTCAATCAACGAAAGGTGAATAGATCATTATGAATAATGCAAAGAATAAAAGTATTACAGCAAGAGAGATTGATTTTGCCAAATGATATACTGATGTTATTAAGCAAGCAGAACTTTGTGATTATGGTGCAGAAAATGGTTCGGCAGCCGGTACCATTATTTTTCGTCCTCGCGGATATGCAATTTGAGAAAATATTCAACATTTATTAAATCAAAAATTTAAAATTTTAAATATTGAAAATGTAATGTTACCACTTTTAATTAATGAAAAAGCATTTCAAGTTGAAAAAGATCATATTGAGGGTTTTGCACCAGAATGTGCAACTGTAACTAAAGTTGGAAATAATCAATTATCAGAGGAACTAATTATTCGTCCTACTTCAGAAGTTTTATTTTGTCGTCATTTTTCAAAAATAATTAGTTCATATAAACAATTACCATTATTATATAATCAATGATGCAATGTTGTTAGATGAGAAAAAAATACAAAACCATTCTTAAGAACTAGTGAATTTTTATGACAAGAAGGACATACAATGCATAATAACGATGAAGAAGCAAAAAACTTTACATTAAAAATGATTAAGTTGTATGCTGATTTTGTTGAACAACAATTAGCAATTAAAGTTATTGTTGGTGCAAAAACAATTCACGAACGTTTTGCTGGGGCAAAAATGACATATACAATTGAAACTATGATGCAAGATGGACAAGCATTACAAGCCGGTACTAGTCATTATTTTGGCCAAGAGTTCACAAAGGTATTTAATATTAAATTTAGCAATAAAGACAATAAACAAGAATTAGGATATCAAACATCATGAGGTGTATCGACAAGATTAATTGGTGCTTTAATTATGGCACATAGCGATGATCTAGGTTTAGTATTGCCATCTACAATTGCACCGCATCAGATTATGCTTTTAAATTTATCACCTAAAAGTGATAAAGTTAAAATAACTGTTGAAAGAATATTTAAAATTTTAAGTTCTCATTTCCGAGTATTAATAAATGAAGATAATAAAAGTTTTTCTTATAAGAAAAGTGAAAGTCAAATTAAAGGTATTCCAATTACTATTGCAATTGGTGAGCAAGAAATTGAAAACCAAGTAATTAAATTAATTTTACGTCATAATTTAGATACTATTGATGTTGAAATTAATAATGAAAAATTATTAGTAACAACTATTATTAATCAATTAAATAAATTAAATAAAGATTTATTTAATAGTTCACAAAAAAAATTAAATACAAGTTTAAAAGAATTAACAGATTTTAATGAATATCATAAATTAGTTAAAATTCATAAAGGTTTCTTTATTGTACCTTTTTGTGATCAAATAAAGTGTGAAGAAGAAATTAAAAGTTTAACTGGTACAACATCACGTTGTATTCCTTTAGAACCGTATAAAAAACCAAGTAATTGTTTTAAGTGTCAAACTCCTAATAGTGTCTGAACTTATTTTGCAAGATCATATTAAAATTAGTAAGTTAAATAGAAATAAAATAGAGGAAAAATAATTATTTGTTTTTAAATTATTATTGAGGTGATAATAATGAAAGAACAAATAAGTGCTGATAAACAACTAATTGCTGCTATTTTTGTTAAATATGAACAAGCAAAATTAACATTAGCAAATAATAATTTTAAAGAAAATTATGTTTTGAAAGAGGATAGTGTTCACTATGCTAATAAGATAGTGATAAATAAGGATTTAAAAAATTATGAAAAACATGTGCAAATTGTTGATACAGTTTTAGCATTATTACCAAAAAATGAATATAGTTATATTATTAGAACGTTCTTAGTTAAATCAAATAAAAATTGATGAAAAAAATATTATCATATCAAAGAATATGAAAAATTAGAAAAAACGGCTATTAAGCGTTTTTTATACTTATATTTAATTTAAGGATATAAAATGAATATTAATAGCATTAATTTATTGAATTCGCGTAGTTTTTTAGAACAAAAGATGAATTTAACAAGTGATGTAAAAAAACAGCCCCATTTATGAAAAAGAATTATTTTTAATTCCAAGATTTACAGTGGTTGGCTTTCCGATCCAAACTTTGCAAAAAAGCAGTTATTATTATATTGAACTTCAAATTGTAGAAGCATATAGTTATGATTTTGATATTAACAAAGAACCAAGTGAAGGATTACTTGACGATGTAACGTTTCAATATGATTTGAATTATAGTAGTATGCCACTTGCCACTTGCCACTTAGCCCTTTTTACTAGACCATTAATTTAAAAAACCTGAATGTATTCTAAAAACAATTGTGTTATATAATTAACACTAATTTTAACCTGAAAGGATTTTTATTAATGGATAAAATTAAACAAATAGCATTAGTAATTAACAAATTAAATATCAAAGAAAAAATTAAAATTATTGATGATTGTAAAAATCAATATTCAATTAGAAACCTATGTCAATATCTTCAATTAAACAGATCAACATATTACTTTTTAAAAAATAAACAAAAACCTATTAAAAAAGAAGAAAATCATATTATTAAATGCAATCATAAATATCAAAAAATATGCCAACTTTTAATCGAATTTCATTCTACAAGAAAAGGCAGAATTTATGGATATTTAAGAATTTTTTCAGCTTTTAAAGAGTGATTAAAACAAGAAAAAAATATCATTTTAAATATAGAATTATCAATAAAACAAATGCGAAAAATTATGAAAGAACACAATATTCAAGGATTAAAACAAACTAAAAATAACTATCCTAAAAACAAAAAAAATCCAAATAAGTGAATACCTACAATGGATAAAGTAAACAAAGATTATAAAAGTACAACCTCTTCAAATCAAATTTGATCAATGGACACTAAACAAATAAATACTAAAGAAGGATGATTATATCTTTTTGTAATTATTGATTTTTATTCAAATAATGTTGTTAGTTATAATATTGCTCCTAATAAATCATATCAGGATTTAATTCTTCCTGCTCTTGAAAAAATCAACAAACAATTTTCTTGAAATCAAGTAAAAAATGTTATTTTACATTCAGATAACGCCAACGAATTTTATTGTCACGATATCACAAAATGAGCAGAGGATAAACAAATAATTTTAAGCAAAAAACAACCTTATGATATTGGTGGTAATGTATTATCTGAAAACTGATTTTCTCATTTATCTCAAGAATGACTACCTAAAGGATCAAATCAATATTTATCCATCAATGAAGCTATAAATGATGTAAATCAATATGTTATGTTTTATAATTATGAAAGAATACATTCTAAATTTCTAAAACCACCAATTTTACAAATTAAAATTTAGAATTTTATATCAAAAATGGTCCAGTAATTAAGGGCCAACCACCTAGTCAAATAAATGTATAAAATGTTTATACGTAAGTTACAAATTAGCATTTTAATTATTACTATCACTATTACATTAAGTATTATATTATTTTTTATTATCAAAAATTTTTCAACTAATAAAAATTTAAATGAAATGGTAAAAGAATATGATGTAGAATTAGAGACCGTAGATGATAAAAAAGAAAATTTAAATCCAGAGATAGTTGTAGAAGCTATTGATATTAAAAAATTAAATGAAAGTATTACAATTATTTTAGATAAAAATAGTACTATCTTAGCAAATCAGTCACAGATTATATATAAAATACAATTTAATCAAGATTTATTTCAATACATATTTTTAAAGTTAATTATTAAAACATTTCCACAATGAAAAATTAATAATTTTATTTTTCATTTTAATATTTTAAATAATGCTGTATGAGTTGAATATAATACTAATTTAAAACTAGATTATTTAGAATGATATTTTAAAATAACAAATAAAATTTAATGCTCTATGTTATACTAAGTATAACTATTAATAAAAATGATTTAAATTAGGAGTGAATTTATGAATATTTTAAGTGAAATTCATAAAATTGTTAAAGAGGATTATCCAGAGATTAAAGAAAAAATTACACCGAAAACTAAATTTAAAGATGTAAAAATTGACTCTCTTGGATTAGTAATGATTGTTCTTAAATTAGAAGAAGAGCATCATGTAAAAATTGATGATAATAAATTACTGGATTTACAAACAAAAACAGTTCAAGATTTAATAAATGAAATTGAGAGATTAGAATCAGCAGAAAATAAAAAAAAGTAATATTATATTTTATCAGGAGATTAGTATGAATAAAAATTTTGAAAATATTATCCAAAAGTTGAAAGATAAAGACTATCGTTTAACTGATGTTCGTAAAGCAGTTATTAAAGTATTAACGCTTAAGCAACATGTTAGTATTAATGATATTATTAGTTTTTTAACAAAAGAAGGTAATGATAATATTAATATTATGAGTATTTATAATACTATTGATTTATTAATGACAGAACATATTATTCATGCTAATGTTTTTGAAGGAAAACAAATAATTTATGAACTATCAGAAAATACCGTTCATATTATTTGTAATTTTTGTAATAAAATTATTCATGCCTCTTTCGAAGATAAACAACAAATTTCACCATTACAAGAAGAAAAACTTGAAAAATTAGCGATTAAAAATAATTTTTATTTTTCACATTATAAGTTAGAAATTCATGGAATTTGTGATAAATGTGAATTAAAAATAAAAAAAATGAAATTTTAATTGAACTTAAAACTTCTTTCGCGTAAAATTGAACATGTACTATTTAAATTAAATATTTTAGGGGTGTAGTTCAATGGTAGAACATCGGCCTTCAGATCCGAGTGTTGTGGGTTCGAGTCCTGCCACCCCTGCCATTATTAAAATTCACTTTTAAATGTTTCTCATAAAAGTGAATTTTTTATTATTATAATTTTGGTAATTTATCTTTATCTAAATTAAAAGCAACAAAACTGAAGGTTCCAATTCCTGTATGAGCACAAATTACATTTGCTAAATTAATAGTTTTGACGTTTTTAATGCCATAATCTTTAACAAATTTTGTAACTTTTTCTATTTCTTTTGCCTCAGCAAAAGCATGAATAATGTAAAAAAGAGTAATACTTTCTATTTTTTTATTTTTATTAATTTCTTTAAGAGTATTTTTAATAGCTTTATCTCATGTTCTTGTTTTATCAAATTTATCAATGGTTCCGTCAAAAGATAAAATTGGAGTTATTTTTAACATAGTAGCTAAGGCTGCTGCTGATTTTGAAATTCTACCACCACGAACTAAATAATTTAAATCATAAGGTAAAATAAATGCTATATAGTTATCTTTTATTAATTTTAGTGCTTCTATAATATCATTAACATTATTTTTTTCGTTAAGTGACATTTGATATGCTTTTTTAACTAATAGTCAGTTAATAACTGAAACACCATTACTATCAAAAACAAAAACTTTATCTTTAAAATTATATTCTTTTGATAACATAGTAGCAGTGTTATATTGACCTGATAACCCTTTTGATAAAGGAATAAAAATAATCTTTTCAAATTTAGTTAAAGCATCTTCTCAAATTATACTCATTTGACCAAGTGGTGTTTGCGAAGTTTTGGCAGATTGTTTTTCATGAACTATTCTATTATAGAATTCTTCATCCTTTAGAATGTTAGGGTCATCAGTAATAGTTGTATCATCACTAAAAGTGATTAATAATGGACAAAATCCAATATTCATTTCTTTTAAATCTTTAATTGAAAATCCTGAAGAGGAATCAGCAACAATACCAATTTTTTTTTTCAATTTTCTCACCCTAACTATAATATTTTTTACTTATTTATTAAATTATAACATATATTTTTTACTTAAAAATGGACTTTCATCGTTGAAAGATATATAAAATAGTTAATATGTTGTTTTTAGAATAATTTATTCTTGTTTCTTAGAACCTGTTTAAAATCTTTTCAATAAAATTGAAATAAAGGCAAGAACAACCATTTGTAAGCTAGTATTTAATTTTTTTTCACAATTTTTTCATAATCTTCTGCATTTTTCTAATCATGCAAAACTTCGTTCTACAACTCATCTTTTTGGTAATACTACAAAAGAATGTAATTCATTACGTTTTATAACTTCAACATTTGCATTTATAATTGTTTTAATTTTAGAAGCAAATTTTTCACCAGTATAACCAGCATCTACTAGTATTTTTTGAACTGCAGAAAGATTCTCTTTTTCATTTTCAATCATTATTATAGCACTATTACGATCTGTTTTTTCTGCTGTGGTTATGTAAATTGCATGTGGCAAGTGGCTAAGTTCAAAACAATTATTAACTAATCCATTAGCAACTCCTAAAATTATTGGTGCTTTAATGGTATTAGTACAAGATGTTTTCAACTGAGATTATTTCGAAAATCACCCAAAAAATAAAAATAAAATAACAAATTATAAAGGAAATATAAAATTAACAAAACATGAACAAGATGCTTATAAGCATATTCAATATTATTTAAAAAATCATAAAAAAATATTAATTTTTGATAATTATTTAAGGAAATTATAAAGATGAAAGAGAAAGTAAATTATGTCAAATTAACAGTAAAACTGAGTAACAGTATTGAAGCAAAATATTACGAAAAAGGTAATAAAGGATTATATTATAGTGTTCGTGGACAATGAAATGGATTAAACTATGTTACTTTAATTTTTAACAATCCAAAGCTTTATAACCGATGTATTTTATTAAACAAAAACGATGAAATTATAGTAACTGGTCAAATCTTTAATACTTTAAATATTCCTAAAAATCGTGCATTTTGTTCAATTAATGTTAAATGATTTAAAAAATGAAAAGAGTAAAAAATAATATTATGAAAAATTTTATTAATAGTACCAATATTAATAACAAGTATAACACTAATAATATTTTTAATATTTATTATTAAAGAATTAAAAAATGAATATAAAGTATTGAAAATATTAAGTGAAATTGCTAATCAAATTAAAAATAAGGAGAATAATTAATGATTATATTACCTACTTTGTTTGAAAATAAAGATGAAATTGAAATATTATCACCATTTCCAAAAGCAATTCATACAAGTAATGATATTAGAGCAATTATTTTAAGACAATACCCAAATGTTAAATCAAAACACATAATTGTTTCTGACCCCGAAAGTAATGTTGCATTAATAGTTGGTGATAATTACGTTTATCAAGGTTAAATTAAAGTAACAATTAAAAAATTAGAAAATTAAAGGAAAATAAAATGATTAATGATTATGAATGACTATGATATTGTGATAGTTATGGTTATAAAAATAATAATAGTAATCAAGAAATATATGTTTGCTCAATTAAAAAAGATACAAAATTAGGATTATGTAAAACTCATTTTAATAATTACAAAAATATAACAATTGATTATGTTATTGAAATTAAAGGAGAATAAAAAAATGAAAAAGGAAAAAATTAAAATTAGAAATTATGAATTTGAATTAAATTCTTATGTAGTAGATTCTTTATTAGATGTTATAAGAACCTGTTTAAAATCTTTTAGAAAATAAAGTAAAATCATTATATACTTTAAAAGTAAGAGGTGTATATGATTAAAAATTATCCAAGTAATGTTAGTAAAGAGCAATTTGAAAACATAAGATTAATTTTAGAAAATAGCAAAAAGAAAACAAAACCAAGAAATTTAGATTTATATGAAGTGTTTTGTGCGGTTTTATATGTATTAAAAAGTGGTTGCCAGTGAAGAATGTTACCAAAAAATTTTCCAAAATGACAAATTGTATATTATTATTTTCAAGCTTGAAGTAAAAATAATGGCAAAGAACTTATTGTATTGCAACTAATTTTAAAAAAAATAAGTTATAAAAATTCGAGTCAATAATGGTAGAAAAGAACAAACTAGTTTTTGTATAATTGATTCACAAAGTGTTAAAAATACAGATACTACTAAAAATAAAGGTTATGATGCTGGTAAAAAGATTTCAGGAATAAAGCGTCATATTGCTGTTGATTCTCAAGGTTTACCACATGCAATTTACATAACTACGGCAGAAAAAACAGATCGTAATAGCGCTATAATAATGATTCAAAATAAAAAAGAAAATCTTTCTGCATTTCAAAAAATAATAGTAGATGCTGGTTATAGTGGTGAAAAATTTGCTTCTAAAATAAAAGAAATTATAAACGCAAATGTTGAAGTTGTAAAACATAATGAACTACATACTTTTGTAGTATTACCAAAAAGATGAGTTGTAGAACGAAGTTTTGCATGATTAGAAAAATGTAGAAGATTATGAAAAAATTGTGAAAGAAAATTAAATACTAGCTTACAAATTATTATTCTTTCATTTATTTCAATTTTATTAAAAAGATTTTAAACAGGTTCTAAGAGAACTGATAAAAACAAATAAAGGAGAATAAAAATGGAAACAAATAATTATACTTTAATCAAATTAATTAGAACTGGTATAAGTCCTATTTGTGCAATGATTGGTAAAAGTGCTTATTATGGTCAAGTAATAAGTAATCCATTATTAGGTTCAATTAATAGTTTATTATTTGGTAAAAAATTAGGTTTAGATATATGAAATTTAAATCAAAGACCAAATACTAAAACTAAGTTAATTAATAGTAGTAAAAAAATATTATTAGGTTTAGGAACAATTGGATTAGCAAATTATAGTAAATGAAGTGAAAATAATATTACTCCTATTATTCCAACAACACCAACTCCAATAACTACTACAACTACAACAGAAGGTCCTCCATGATTACTATTAAATAAACAAGAAAATCAGTCATTAATGGATTGAGATACTTATATTTCATTAAATGCTTATGGTATATCAAATCTTATCAGTGGATTAACTGAATTAATTCCTAATAGATTTGAAACAATAAGAACCTGTTTAAAATCTTTTAGAACCTGTTTAAAATCTTTTAGAACCTGTTTAAAATCTTTTAGAGAATAGGATAAAATGATTATATATTTTAAAATAAGAGGTATATATATGTAAAAATTATCCTAGTAATGTTAGCAAAGAGCAATTTGAAAATATAAAATCAATTTTAGAAAATACTAAAAAGAGAACTAAACCAAGAAGTTTAGATTTATATGAAGTATTTTGTGCAGTTTTATATGTATTAAAAAGTGGTTGCCAGTGAAGAATGTTACCAAAAAATTTTCCAAAATGACAAATTGTATATTATTATTTTCAAGCTTGAAGTAAAAATAATGATAAAGAACCTAGTGTATTACAATTAGTTTTAAAAAAAATTAGTCAAGGCATTTCGTATCAATAATGGTAGAAAAGAACAAACTAGTTTTTGTATAATTGATTCACAAAGTGTTAAAAATACAGATACTACTAAAAATAAAGGTTATGATGCTGGTAAAAAGATTTCAGGAATAAAGCGTCATATTGCTGTTGATTCTCAAGGTTTACCACATGCAATTTACATAACCACAGCAGAAAAAACAGATCGTAATAGTGCTATAATAATGATTGAAAATGAAAAAGAGAATCTTTCTGCAGTTCAAAAAATACTAGTAGATGCTGGTTATACTGGTGAAAAATTTGCTTCTAAAATTAAAACAATTATAAATGCAAATGTTGAAGTTATAAAACGTAATGAATTACATTCTTTTGTAGTATTACCAAAAAGATGAGTTGTAGAACGAAGTTTTGCATGATTAGAAAAATGCAGAAGATTATGAAAAAATTGTGAAAAAAAATTAAATACTAGCTTACAAATGGTTGTTCTTGCCTTTATTTCAATTTTATTGAAAAGATTTTAAACAGGTTCTTACAAATAGACATCCTATAGGCATAAATAATTTTCAAATTTTATCGGTAATGTTTAGTAATCTGTGTAACTTACAAAAATAACTATGTTTAATTAATTCTAGTAAATATAATTAAATGACTAGAAAGAGTGAGTTACAGATGGCTAAAAAGCAAAATATTAATAATAATGATCCAATATCAAAAGCAGTAGATTTATTATTAGAAAATACTGAAGATTTAACAACAGTTTTTAAAGAGAAAGGATTGTATAAAGAATTAACAAAAAGATTAGTAGAAAAAATGTTGAATTCTGAGATGCAAAATTATTTAGGATATGATAAGAATCAACATAGTAATAGTGACAATGCTCGTAATGGTATAAGTTCAAAAAAATTAATAACTCAACAAGGTAAAATTGAGATTGATGTACCACGAGATCGCAATAGTAATTTTAATCCTGTAATAGTTGCAAAAAGACAAAGAAGATTTGATGGTTTTGATCAACAAGTTCTTTCTTTATATGCAAAAGGAATGACATTATCAGATATTAGAATGCAATTACAAGAGTTATATCATGGTGCTGATATTAGTGAAAGTGTTATTAGCCAAATTACTGATGATGTTATTGATGATGTAAAAGCATGGCAAAATCGACCATTAGAAAGTGTCTATCCGATTGTTTATTTTGATTGCATAGTAGTGAAAGTACGACAAGATAAAAGGATTATTAATAAATCAGTTTATATAGCTTTAGGAGTTGATTTAGAAGGTAAAAAAGATGTTTTAGGTTTATGAATTAGTGAAAATGAAGGTGCTAAATTTTGATTAGCAAATTTAACAGAAATGAAAAATCGTGGCTTAAATGATATTCTTATTGCCTGCAGTGATAATTTAACAGGCATGTCAGAAGCAATACAATCAGTTTATCTTAAAACAGAACATCAATTATGCATAGTTCATCAAATTAGAAATAGTTTGAAATATGTCTCATATAAG
Organism: Spiroplasma endosymbiont of Acasis viretata; assembly: GCF_964031275.1. Classification (NCBI taxonomy): domain Bacteria; kingdom Bacillati; phylum Mycoplasmatota; class Mollicutes; order Entomoplasmatales; family Spiroplasmataceae; genus Spiroplasma; species Spiroplasma endosymbiont of Acasis viretata. The sequence continues at coordinate 1,199,981 of NZ_OZ035019.1, read as the reverse complement.
CATAGAAAATCTCTAGTTGCAGATTTAAAACCAATTTATACTGCATGTAGTGAAGAACAAGCAATGCAGGCTTTAGAATCCTTTGAAAGTAAATGAAATAAACAATATCCTCAAATTGCTAAATCTTGATATAAAAATTGAGATAATTTAATGGTTTTTATTAGTTATCCAGTAGAAATCAAAAGAGTGATTTATACTACAAATGCTATTGAATCTGTAAATAGTCAATTACGAAAAGTCATCAGAAATAAAAAAGTTTTTCCAAATGATATGGCAGTTTTCAAAATATTTTACTTAGCAATTGAAAATATAACAAAAAAATGAACAATGCCCATTCAAAATTGAAATACAGCAATTGCTCATTTTATGATAAAATTTGAAGATAGAATTAATCTAAACTAGTACTTTGTAAAACAAAGATACACAGATTACATAAAAGCCTCATTTTATCAGAAAATGTTTATGATTTTCAACAGAATAATCCTCATATTGTTTTTGATAGTGATTTAAATGTAACTTTTACTATTAATGAACAAAGCGTAAGATTATCAACTTTACTTAGAAATACTAATTTACGACAAATTAGACGTAATGATCCGAGTACTATTATGGAGAGATTATGAGAATTAAATCCTGATTTAGTTTTTCATTTCGATTTTGCGGCTGGTATAGACTTCTCTCCATTTTTAACTTCAACTACATTAATAATTCCATTATCACATATGTTTCGTCCAAACAGTATAATATTTACACAAAATTTGAATATTATTTATGATTGTGATTTTAGTGTTACTTTTACTACCCTTGAAGATATATCAAATTATAGACCAAGTAATTCGCACACCACTACAACAACAACCCCTTCACCTTCAGCAGGTGGAAGCGCTGTTTTGCCATCAACATCTGAACAATCTTTTAACATTGGAACTAGTTCTAGAAATAGAAATCAACACAGTAATCAAAGTACATACTCTAGAACAAATCAGAAACCAAAGTGTGATATTTTAAAAACACAAATTATTGATCAAAAATTATTAGATATTTATCACACCACATCTACAGAAAGTAAAAATAATGCAAGAAAAAAACTAACAGAAATTTATGGACAACATTTTACTGATGCTAGTTGAGCACAATTTGAAAAAATTGTTGAATTGCATAAATACGGAATCGTTTTTATAACACCTAATAAAAATGAATATTGCCACTTGCCACTTGCCACTTAGCCCTTTTTACTAGACCATTAATTTAAAAAACCTGAATGTATTCTAAAAACAATTGTGTTATATAATTAACACTAATTTTAACCTGAAAGGATTTTTATTAATGGATAAAATTAAACAAATAGCATTAGTAATTAACAAATTAAATATCAAAGAAAAAATTAAAATTATTGATGATTGTAAAAATCAATATTCAATTAGAAACCTATGTCAATATCTTCAATTAAACAGATCAACATATTACTTTTTAAAAAATAAACAAAAACCTATTAAAAAAGAAGAAAATCATATTATTAAATGCAATCATAAATATCAAAAAATATGCCAACTTTTAATCGAATTTCATTCTACAAGAAAAGGCAGAATTTATGGATATTTAAGAATTTTTTCAGCTTTTAAAGAGTGATTAAAACAAGAAAAAAATATCATTTTAAATATAGAATTATCAATAAAACAAATGCGAAAAATTATGAAAGAACACAATATTCAAGGATTAAAACAAACTAAAAATAACTATCCTAAAAACAAAAAAAATCCAAATAAGTGAATACCTACAATGGATAAAGTAAACAAAGATTATAAAAGTACAACCTCTTCAAATCAAATTTGATCAATGGACACTAAACAAATAAATACTAAAGAAGGATGATTATATCTTTTTGTAATTATTGATTTTTATTCAAATAATGTTGTTAGTTATAATATTGCTCCTAATAAATCATATCAGGATTTAATTCTTCCTGCTCTTGAAAAAATCAACAAACAATTTTCTTGAAATCAAATAAAAAATGTTATTTTACATTCAGATAACGCCAACGAATTTTATTGTCACGATATCACAAAATGAGCAGAGGATAAACAAATAATTTTAAGCAAAAAACAACCTTATGATATTGGTGGTAATGTATTATCTGAAAACTGATTTTCTCATTTATCTCAAGAATGACTACCTAAAGGATCAAATCAATATTTATCCATCAATGAAGCTATAAATGATGTAAATCAATATGTTATGTTTTATAATTATGAAAGAATACATTCTAAATTTCTAAAACCACCAATTTTACAAATTAAAATTTAGAATTTTATATCAAAAATGGTCCAGTAATTAAGGGCCAACCACCATATCTTCAATTAAACAGATCAACATATTACTTTTTAAAAAATAAACAAAAACCTATTAAAAAAGAAGAAAATCATATTATTAAATGCAATCATAAATATCAAAAAATATGCCAACTTTTAATCGAATTTCATTCTACAAGAAAAGGCAGAATTTATGGATATTTAAGAATTTTTTCAGCTTTTAAAGAGTGATTAAAACAAGAAAAAAATATCATTTTAAATATAGAATTATCAATAAAACAAATGCGAAAAATTATGAAAGAACACAATATTCAAGGATTAAAACAAACTAAAAATAACTATCCTAAAAACAAAAAAATCCAAATAAGTGAATACCTACAATGGATAAAGTAAACAAAGATTATAAAAGTACAACCTCTTCAAATCAAATTTGATCAATGGACACTAAACAAATAAATACTAAAGAAGGATGATTATATCTTTTTGTGGTAATGTTTAGTAATCTGTGTAACTTACAAAAATAACTATGTTTAATTAATTCTAGTAAATATAATTAAATGACTAGAAAGAGTGAGTTACAGATGGCTAAAAAGCAAAATATTAATAATAATGATCCAATATCAAAAGCAGTAGATTTTTTATTAGAAAATACTGAAGATTTAACAACAGTTTTTAAAGAGGGAGGATTGTATAAAGAATTAACAAAAAGATTAGTAGAAAAAATGTTGAATTCTGAGATGCAAAATTATTTAGGATATGATAAGAATCAACATAGTAATAGTGACAATGCTCGTAATGGTATAAGTTCAAAAAAATTAATAACTCAACAAGGTAAAATTGAGATTGATGTACCACGAGATCGCAATAGTAATTTTAATCCTGTAATAGTTGCAAAAAGACAAAGAAGATTTGATGGTTTTGATCAACAAGTTCTTTCTTTATATGCAAAAGGAATGACATTATCAGATATTAGAATGCAATTACAAGAGTTATATCATGGTGCTGATATTAGTGAAAGTGTTATTAGCCAAATTACTGATGATATTATTGATGATGTAAAAGCATGGCAAAATCGACCATTAGAAAGTGTCTATCCGATTGTTTATTTTGATTGCATAGTAGTGAAAGTACGACAAGATAAAAGGATTATTAATAAATCAGTTTATATAGCTTTAGGAGTTGATTTAGAAGGTAAAAAAGATGTTTTAGGTTTATGAATTAGTGAAAATGAAGGTGCTAAATTTTGATTAGCAAATTTAACAGAAATGAAAAATCGTGGCTTAAATGATATTCTTATTGCCTGCAGTGATAATTTAACAGGCATGTCAGAAGCAATACAATCAGTTTATCTTAAAACAGAACATCAATTATGCATAGTTCATCAAATTAGAAATAGTTTGAAATATGTCTCATATAAGCATAGAAAATCTCTAGTTGCAGATTTAAAACCAATTTATACTGCATGTAGTGAAGAACAAGCAATGCAGGCTTTAGAATCCTTTGAAAGTAAATGAAATAAACAATATCCTCAAATTGCTAAATCTTGATATAAAAATTGAGATAATTTAATGGTTTTTATTAGTTATCCAGTAGAAATCAAAAGAGTGATTTATACTACAAATGCTATTGAATCTGTAAATAGTCAATTACGAAAAGTCATCAGAAATAAAAAAGTTTTTCCAAATGATATGGCAGTTTTCAAAATATTTTACTTAGCAATTGAAAATATAACAAAAAAATGAACAATGCCCATTCAAAATTGAAATACAGCAATTGCTCATTTTATGATAAAATTTGAAGATAGAATTAATCTAAACTAGTACTTTGTAAAACAAAGATACACAGATTACATAAAAGCCTCCTTTTTGTAATTATTGATTTTTATTCAAATAATGTTGTTAGTTATAATATTGCTCCTAATAAATCATATCAGGATTTAATTCTTCCTGCTCTTGAAAAAATCAACAAACAATTTTCTTGAAATCAAGTAAAAAATGTTATTTTACATTCAGATAACGCCAACGAATTTTATTGTCAGGATATCACAAAATGAGCAGAGGATAAACAAATAATTTTAAGCAAAAAACAACCTTATGATATTGGTGGTAATGTATTATCTGAAAACTGATTTTCTCATTTATCTCAAGAATGACTACCTAAAGGATCAAATCAATATTTATCCATCAATGAAGCTATAAATGATGTAAATCAATATGTTATGTTTTATAATTATGAAAGAATACATTCTAAATTTCTAAAACCACCAATTTTACAAATTAAAATTTAGAATTTTATATCAAAAATGGTCCAGTAATTAAGGGCCAACCACCCAATCATAAATATCAAAAAATATGCCAACTTTTAATCGAATTTCATTCTACAAGAAAAGGCAGAATTTATGGATATTTAAGAATTTTTTCAGTTTTTAAAGAGTGATTAAAACAAGAAAAAAATATCATTTTAAATATAGAATTATCAATAAAACAAATGCGAAAAATTATGAAAGAACACAATATTCAAGGATTAAAACAAACTAAAAATAACTATCCTAAAAACAAAAAAAATCCAAATAAGTGAATACCTACAATGGATAAAGTAAACAAAGATTATAAAAGTACAACCTCTTCAAATCAAATTTGATCAATGGACACTAAACAAATAAATACTAAAGAAGGATGATTATATCTTTTTATAATTATTGATTTTTATTCAAATAATGTTGTTAGTTATAATATTGCTCCTAATAAATCATATCAGGATTTAATTCTTCCTGCTCTTGAAAAAATCAACAAACAATTTTCTTGAAATCAAATAAAAAATGTTATTTTACATTCAGATAACGCCAACGAATTTTATTGTCAAGATATCACAAAATGAGCAGAGGATAAACAAATAATTTTAAGCAAAAAACAACCTTATGATATTGGTGGTAATGTATTATCTGAAAACTGATTTTCTCATTTATCTCAAGAATGACTACCTAAAGGATCAAATCAATATTTATCCATCAATGAAGCTATAAATGATGTAAATCAATATGTTATGTTTTATAATTATGAAAGAATACATTCTAAATTTCTAAAACCACCAATTTTACAAATTAAAATTTAGAATTTTATATCAAAAATGGTCCAGTAATTAAGGGCCAACCACCAAAATTTTAATTTTGGAATAAGTCATAATAATAATTATGAAATTTTTTTTATTTTTAGTAAAATTAAGTGTAAAATTAATAATATTATAAAGAAGTGGAAGTGACAAAATGAGTCAAAACATTATTTTTGCTTTTGAAATTATTGCCTTAATTATCGCTATATTATTAGTAATTTTAGGTTTATTACAAGGTAAAAAAAATCATAATGGACTTGGTGCTTTAAGTGGGGGTAATCAAGAATTATTTGCTAGTACTAAAGAACGTGGTTGAAGTAAGTTATTTTCTATTGCCACTTTAGTATTAGGTATATCGTTATTTACTATGGCAATAATAGTAAGAATTCTTATTAATACTATTGGAGTTATAAATTAATGATAATTATTTTATAAAAAGGCACACTAAAATGTGCCTTTTTATAAATTTTAAAAGATAGATTATAATTAATTATATAATTAGGATAAAGTTGGGATTGATTGAAATGAAGCAAGAGATTATTAATGAGTTACAAAATAGTATTACACCTTTATCAACGGTTGATTTAACAGTGAAACTTAATATTACTAATCATCATCAACAGCAAGAACTTATTGCTGATTTAGAAGAATTGAAAAATAGTGAAATTATTTTGGAAAATAAAGAACAACAATTTTATATGCTAAAAAATAATAATTTATTTATTGGCAAAATTCAAATTACTAAAAAAGGATTTGGATTTGTTAAATTATTAAATAGTGAAGAAGAATATTACGTTAATATAAAAAACATAAATAATGCGTTAAATAATGATGAAGTATTATGTAAGTTAGTAAAAATTAATAATCAGAATGATGAGGCTGTAGTATTAAAAATTATTAAACGTGATACTAATCTTCTTGTTGGTACTGTTATTGTTAATGCAGATACGAAAGTAAAAACATTATTAATTCAAAATGCAAAGTTACAACAGTATGAAGTTAATATTTTAAACCCCGATAAAGCGTTAGAAAATAATATTGTTGTTGCAAAAATTAAAAATTTTGAACAAAATATTTTTAATGTTACTATTACTAAAATCTTGGGTAATATTAATGATCCTGGTGTTGATATTTTAGCTGTTATTTATGAAATTGGTATTAAAGCACAATTTGATGTTGAAACATTAACAGCAACAGATAAGGTGCCATTAACAGTTTTAGAATCAGATAAAATTGGTCGTATTGATTTGACTAAAGAGTTATTAGTTACAATTGATGGTAAAGATGCTAAAGATTTTGATGATGCTATTTATGTTACTAAACTAGTTAATGGTAATTATCGTTTAATTGTAGCTATTGCTGATGTTAGTCATTATGTAACAGAAAATAGTCCTTTAGATGAAGAGGCATTTACTCGTGGTACATCTGTTTACTTAGCAGATCGTGTTATTCCTATGTTACCAACACAGTTATCAAATGGTATTTGTTCTTTAAATGAACAAGTAGAACGTTTATGTATGGTTTGTGATATGGAAATTGATAAGAATGGTTTAACAGTAAAACATAAAATTTATCAGGCATTTATGAAATCAGCAAGAAGAATGAATTATGAGGAAGTAAATGATGGATATAATGGTAAAAATCCAAATTTTATTAAAACACATCCACAAATTTGAGAAATGTTACTAAAAGCAAAAGAATTGCACCAAATTTTATGAAAGTTTAAACAAGATGCTGGAGTAATTGATTTTGAAATTAATGAAGCAAAAACAATTATTAACGATAATGGAGAAGTAACTGATATTATTTTAAGAACTCGTGATATCGCTGAAAAATTAATTGAAAGTTTTATGATTAGAGCTAATGAAGTAGTTGCTAAAACTGTATTTGATATGAAATTACCTTTTATTTATCGTGTTCATGAACATCCTCGTTCTAAAAAAATGCATCAAATGGTTACAATTCTGAAATTAATGGGTATTAAATTAAATCCAAAAATCACAAATATTAGTTCAAAAGATTTACAATTATTATTAAATTCTTTAAAACAATTACCAACATTTCAAGTTTTATCAACTTTATTATTAAGAAGTATGGAAAAAGCACAGTATACTAATAAATGTATTGGCCATTTTGGACTTGCTAGTGATTATTATACACATTTTACTTCGCCAATTAGACGTTATCCCGATTTAATAGTTCATCGTTTATTGCGTCAATATATAGTTAAAAGAGAAATAAATGCTAAAATAATTGAGAAATATCAAAGTTTTACTAATTGAGCTGCTGAGCAATCTAGTAATATGGAATTAAAAGCATTAGAGTGTGAACGAGCTGTAGATCAAATGAAAAAAGCAGAATACATGATGCAATTTATTGGTCATAAATTTGAAGGTATAATTTCTAGTATAACTGGTTTTGGATTATTTGTTGAGTTAGATAATACAATTGAGGGTTTAATTAGAATTGCAGACATGACTGATGATTATTATATTTTTAATGAAAAAGCAATGATTTTGTTTGGTGAAAGAAAACGAAAACAGTATGCTCTTGGTCAAAAGGTCAGTGTTCTTGTAAAAAGTGCAAATAAAGTTGCTAGAACTATTGATTTTATTTTAGAAGAAAATGGTCAGCAAAATAAAAACCGTGATAAAAATAATAATAATCAATCATCAAAAATGTATAAAGCAAATAATTTTAAATATAGAAAAAAGATAAAACTAAATGGTAAAGTTAAAAAAAATAAAAGTGAAAAGAAAAATGGAGTAAAAAAATGAAAATACAAGGGCAAAAAAGATTAATTCAACAAAGCAATCTTAACATTGAATGCTATTATTATAATTATTTTAAATCACCAGGTTTAAAACAATATCCGGATTTATTATGAGTTAATGAAGATTATAACTTAATTAAGCAAGTAAATATTGAACAAAATATTGTAATAAGATTAGCAACTAATTTATTTGAAGTTGGTCAAAAATTTAATTTGTTTGAAAATTTAGATTATTTTATTATGATGCCAAAAAAACCTACTTCAGTTAGTAGTTTAGAATTAGTAATAATTGAATTAGTTAAAATTATTAAAAAAAAATTAAATTATAAAATATTATTAATAAATAATATTTTCCAAGTTGATAACTACCGTAAATTTTGAGAAAATAAATTAAAAGTTAGCGAAAGACAAATGGAAATTACTAATAAGATTCATTTATTACCTAAATATATTAATTTTTTTAATAAAAAAAACATTATTATTATTGATGATATAGTTGCCTCAGGGATTTCTATTGCCCAAACTATTTTAGAAATTATCAATAATAACAATGATTTTAAAATTAAAGCTTTGTGTTATGGTTCAGTTTATAATTGAGAAGAAATTTATAAATAGTTAAAAGAGTTTCCTAATTTTTCTCTTTTTTTCTTCTAATGAGTCTGATTCAGATATATTATAAAAATCTTCAATATTATTTATAAATGCATAATTAATTTCAGCATTAATTTGATTTTTAGCAATAAGTTTTAAGATAAAATCAGCAGTATCTGCTTCTAAAGCAAATGTGTAAATTTCAAATTCATCTTCATTAATAATTTCCGTTTTAGTAGAAATTTTTAAAATATGATTTTGTTCATCAATAATAATTTTACAAACCTCAAGTTTTTTACCAGTTAAAATTTTATAAATAATTACTTTATCATTATTATTTTTATCAAAACCCAAATCGCCTTGATAAAATTGACTATTTTTTACTGTTGTTGCTTTAGTATTTAACTCTCCTGCCATGTCCTTAGACTCCTTTCAGTTGTTTATTAATATATAAAATTAACAAAAACCCGTAAAACAAATATAAAATCTATTTCTTGGGTCGCTATACAACAAATATTAATTTTATGTTTAATTTTACATTAATCATTGCTAGAAAAACTATTGATTAATCTAACCTTCATTAGATTATAGCATGTTCTTAATAAAAAACAAATTTAAGTAAGTATTTCGGTATTTATGAAATTATTATTATATAATCTAATTATAAAGTTTATGAAAATAATGGTGGAAACAATGAAAATAATTGCAAAAAATAAAAAAGCGTACTTTAATTATGAATTATTAGAAAAATTAGAAGTGGGAATTGTTTTGACTGGTTCTGAAATTAAATCAATTCGTTTAGGTAATGTATCTTTACAGGATAGTTATGTAACTTTTAGTAATAATGAAGCTTATATTATTAATATGAACATTAATACTTATAAATTTACTACTAGTTATATACTTGATCCATTAAGAAAAAGAAAATTACTTTTAAATGCTCGTGAAATTAAAAAAATTCAACAAGAACAAAAGCAAAAAAACTTAACTGTTGTTCCAACAATCATATATTTAAATAGTAAAAGTAGAGCAAAGTTAGAAATAGCATTGGCTCGTGGTAAAAAAAATTATGATAAAAGAGAGACGATTAAAAATCGTGATGCAGTAAGACAAATCAAAAAATAATAATTTAATTAAGAAAGGAAAAAACTATGATAATATGATTACCTTTCTTAATAATCTTTTGTTTATTTACAAGTTTTTATTTATTTTTTCTTTTTAAGCAAAAGATAAATAAGTGACAATGATTATTTATTAGTTATTATTTGAGGCTTTTATGTAATCTGTGTATCTTTGTTTTACAAAGTACTAGTTTAGATTAATTCTATCTTCAAATTTTATCATAAAATGAGCAATTGTTGTATTTCAATTTTGAATGGGAATTGTTCATTTTTTTGTTATATTTTCAATTGCTAAGTAAAATATTTTGAAAACTGCCATATCATTTGGAAAAACTTTTTTATTTCTGATGACTTTTCGTAATTGACTATTTACAGATTCAATAGCATTTGTAGTATAAATCACTCTTTTGATTTCTACTGGATAACTAATAAAAACCATTAAATTATCTCAATTTTTATATCGGTAATGTTTAGTAATCTGTGTAACTTACAAAAATAACTATGTTTAATTAATTCTAGTAAATATAATTAAATGACTAGAAAGAGTGAGTTACAGATGGCTAAAAAGCAAAATATTAATAATAATGATCCAATATCAAAAGCAGTAGATTTATTATTAGAAAATACTGAAGATTTAACAACAGTTTTTAAAGAGAAAGGATTGTATAAAGAATTAACAAAAAGATTAGTAGAAAAAATGTTGAATTCTGAGATGCAAAATTATTTAGGATATGAAAAAAATCAACATAGTAATAGTGACAATGCTCGTAATGGTATAAGTTCAAAAAAATTAATAACTCAACAAGGTAAAATTGAGATTGATGTACCACGAGATCGCAATAGTAATTTTAATCCTGTAATAGTTGCAAAAAGACAAAGAAGATTTGATGGTTTTGATCAACAAGTTCTTTCTTTATATGCAAAAGGTATGACATTATCAGATATTAGAATGCAATTACAAGAGTTATATCATGGTGCTGATATTAGTGAAAGTGTTATTAGCCAAATTACTGATGATGTTATTGATGATGTAAAAGCATGGCAAAATCGACCATTAGAAAGTGTCTATCCGATTGTTTATTTTGATTGCATAGTAGTGAAAGTACGACAAGATAAAAGGATTATTAATAAATCAGTTTATATAGCTTTAGGAGTTGATTTAGAAGGTAAAAAAGATGTTTTAGGTTTATGAATTAGTGAAAATGAAGGTGCTAAATTTTGATTAGCAAATTTAACAGAAATGAAAAATCGTGGCTTAAATGATATTCTTATTGCCTGCAGTGATAATTTAACAGGCATGTCAGAAGCAATACAATCAGTTTATCTTAAAACAGAACATCAATTATGCATAGTTCATCAAATTAGAAATAGTTTGAAATATGTCTCATATAAGCATCGAAAATCTCTAGTTGCAGATTTAAAACCAATTTATACTGCATGGTGGTTGGCCCTTAATTACTGGACCATTTTTGATATAAAATTCTAAATTTTAATTTGTAAAATTGGTGGTTTTAGAAATTTAGAATGTATTCTTTCATAATTATAAAACATAACATATTGATTTACATCATTTATAGCTTCATTGATGGATAAATATTGATTTGATCCTTTAGGTAGTCATTCTTGAGATAAATGAGAAAATCAGTTTTCAGATAATACATTACCACCAATATCATAAGGTTGTTTTTTGCTTAAAATTATTTGTTTATCCTCTGCTCATTTTGTGATATCGTGACAATAAAATTCGTTGGCGTTATCTGAATGTAAAATAACATTTTTTACTTGATTTCAAGAAAATTGTTTGTTGATTTTTTCAAGAGCAGGAAGAATTAAATCCTGATATGATTTATTAGGAGCAATATTATAACTAACAACATTATTTGAATAAAAATCAATAATTACAAAAAGATATAATCATCCTTCTTTAGTATTTATTTGTTTAGTGTCCATTGATCAAATTTGATTTGAAGAGGTTGTACTTTTATAATCTTTGTTTACTTTATCCATTGTAGGTATTCACTTATTTGGATTTTTTTTGTTTTTAGGATAGTTATTTTTAGTTTGTTTTAATCCTTGAATATTGTGTTCTTTCATAATTTTTCGCATTTGTTTTATTGATAATTCTATATTTAAAATGATATTTTTTTCTTGTTTTAATCACTCTTTAAAAGCTGAAAAAATTCTTAAATATCCATAAATTCTGCCTTTTCTTGTAGAATGAAATTCGATTAAAAGTTGGCATATTTTTTGATATTTATGATTGCATTTAATAATATGATTTTCTTCTTTTTTAATAGGTTTTTGTTTATTTTTTAAAAAGTAATATGTTGATCTGTTTAATTGAAGATATTGACATAGGTTTCTAATTGAATATTGATTTTTACAATCATCAATAATTTTAATTTTTTCTTTGATATTTAATTTGTTAATTACTAATGCTATTTGTTTAATTTTATCCATTAATAAAAATCCTTTCAGGTTAAAATTAGTGTTAATTATATAACACAATTGTTTTTAGAATACATTCAGGTTTTTTAAATTAATGGTCTAGTAAAAAGGGCTAAGTGGCAAGTGGCAAGTGGCAAGTGGCAAGTGGCTATTTTCAATTGCTAAGTAAAATATTTTGAAAACTGCCATATCATTTGGAAAAACTTTTTTATTTCTGATGACTTTTCGTAATTGACTATTTACAGATTCAATAGCATTTGTAGTATAAATCACTCTTTTGATTTCTACTGGATAACTAATAAAAACCATTAAATTATCTCAATTTTTATATCAAGATTTAGCAATTTGAGGATATTGTTTATTTCATTTACTTTCAAAGGATTCTAAAGCCTGCATTGCTTGTTCTTCACTACATGCAGTATAAATTGGTTTTAAATCTGCAACTAGAGATTTTCTATGCTTATATGAGACATATTTCAAACTATTTCTAATTTGATGAACTATGCATAATTGATGTTCTGTTTTAAGATAAACTGATTGTATTGCTTCTGACATGCCTGTTAAATTATCACTGCAGGCAATAAGAATATCATTTAAGCCACGATTTTTCATTTCTGTTAAATTTGCTAATCAAAATTTAGCACCTTCATTTTCACTAATTCATAAACCTAAAACATCTTTTTTACCTTCTAAATCAACTCCTAAAGCTATATAAACTGATTTATTAATAATCCTTTTATCTTGTCGTACTTTCACTACTATGCAATCAAAATAAACAATCGGATAGACACTTTCTAAGAACCTGTTTAAAATCTTTTAGAGAATAGGATAAAATGATTATATATTTTAAAATAAGAGGTATATATGTGTAAAAATTATCCTAGTAATGTTAGCAAAGAGCAATTTGAAAATATAAAATCAATTTTAGAAAATACTAAAAAGAGAACTAAACCAAGAAGTTTAGATTTATATGAAGTATTTTGTGCAGTTTTATATGTATTAAAAAGTGGTTGCCAGTGAAGAATGTTACCAAAAAATTTTCCAAAATGACAAATTGTATATTATTATTTTCAAGCTTGAAGTAAAAATAATGATAAAGAACCTAGTGTATTACAATTAGTTTTAAAAAAAATTAGTCAAGGCATTTCGTATCAATAATGGTAGAAAAGAACAAACTAGTTTTTGTATAATTGATTCACAAAGTGTTAAAAATACAGATACTACTAAAAATAAGGGTTATGATGCTGGTAAAAAGATTTCAGGAATAAAGCGTCATATTGCTGTTGATTCTCAAGGTTTACCACATGCAATTTACATAACCACAGCAGAAAAAACAGATCGTAATAGTGCTATAATAATGATTGAAAATGAAAAAGAGAATCTTTCTGCAGTTCAAAAAATACTAGTAGATGCTGGTTATACTGGTGAAAAATTTGCTTCTAAAATTAAAACAATTATAAATGCAAATGTTGAAGTTATAAAACGTAATGAATTACATTCTTTTGTAGTATTACCAAAAAGATGAGTTGTAGAACGAAGTTTTGCATGATTAGAAAAATGCAGAAGATTATGAAAAAATTGTGAAAAAAAATTAAATACTAGCTTACAAATGGTTGTTCTTGCCTTTATTTCAATTTTATTGAAAAGATTTTAAACAGGTTCTAATGGTCGATTTTGCCATGCTTTTACATCATCAATAACATCATCAGTAATTTGGCTAATAACACTTTCACTAATATCAGCACCATGATATAACTCTTGCAACTGCATTCTAATGTCAGATAATGTCATTCCTTTTGCATACAAGGAAAGAACTTGTTGATCAAAACCATCAAATCTTCTTTGTCTTTTTGCAACTATTACAGGAGTAAAATTACTATTGCGATCTCGTGGTACATCAATCTCAATTTTACCTTGTTGAGTTATTAATTTTTTTGAACTTGTACCATTACGAGCATTGTCACTATTACTATGTTGATTTTTTTCATATCCTAAATAATTTTGCATCTCAGAATTCAACATTTTTTCTACTAATCTTTTTGTTAATTCTTTATACAATCCTTTCTCTTTAAAAACTGTTGTTAAATCTTCAGTATTTTCTAGTAATAAATCTACTGCTTTTGATATTGGATCATTATTATTAATATTTTGCTTTTTAGCCATCTGTAACTCACTCTTTCTAGTCATTTAATTATATTTACTAGAATTAATTAAACATAAGACTTGGTGCAAAACCTTTAATTTTAATAATTTAACGGTTATTATTAATATCAAAGGTGATAATTATTATGTTAAAAAAATACAAAGATGAACAAGAATTTTATAGTTTAGTGGGAATAAAACTACAAACATTTCAAAAAATGGTTGAAATTTTAAAAAAAGCTGAAGCAATTAAAAAAGCAGTTGGTGGTAAACCTAATAAATTATCAATAGAAAATCGTTTATTAATGACATTAGAATACTGAAAAGAGTATAGTAGTTATAGAGTTATTGCAAAAAGATATAATATTAGTCATACTAGCTGCATTCGTAATATTTTTTGAATTGAAAATACTTTAATAAAAAGTGGAATTTTTAATTTATCTGGCAAAAAAGATTTAATCAAAAATAAAGGAATCAATAATAATTTACTAGCTATTGATGCTACTGAAACTCCAATTGAAAGAATTAAAAAAAACTAAAATTACTTTTTTCGGGTAAAAACAAACATCATACTCTTAAATCGCAAATAATTATTGATATTTTAAATGGAAAAATTATTTCAACCGCTTTTTGTTTTGGAAGCATTCATGATTTTAAATTACTTTTAAAATCTAAAACTTTTATTCATCCAGAAAAACAAGTTTTTGTTGATTCAGGTTATCAAGGAATACAAAATATTCATAAAAATACATTTTTGCCATTTAAAAAAAGTAAATACAATAAATTAATACCAATTCAAAAAGAATACAATAAAACTTTAAGCAAAATTAGAATTAAAATTGAACACGTATTTGCTAAACTAAAACGTTTTAAAATTTTAACTTTAAAATATCGCAATAAAATACGAAGATTTGCATTAAGATTTAATTTAATAGCAGGAATATATAATTTTGAATTACCTTAGTTTTGCACCAAGTCTATTAAAAGAAAAGGAGTAAATAATGATAATGATAAATTGTACAATAGATGAATTTTTAAATAAATGAAAAAAAGAAAAACATTATGATGTAAGTGTTGGTCATTTTTCAGTTGATGGAGATTTTACTTTAAATTTTAAAAGTTTGCATATTGATAAAAATAATATTGATGAATTTGAAGAATTATTAAATGATTATAATATTAATAGAAAAATTTGAGAAAAAATAGAAAAATGTAAACAATGTCATCATCATAATTCTCAAATAGAAATTAATGATGAAGATGAATAAAATAATTAAATAATCTATATTTAATAATTATTTATGATATAAAAAATATAAACTTAATATAAGTTTTTAACTCATTACTTTACTTTAAAGTAAATGAGTTTTTTTATTTTGAAAGGATACATAAAAAAATGTACAAAAACACTTATGAAAAAAATAAAAAAATTGCTGAAAAACAAGAAAAACAATTTGAAAAGAAAAAAGAAGAAATATTAAAACAAGAAAAAGAAAGAGAAAAACAGTTAAAAAAATGAAGAGAAAGCCTAGAAAAAGGAGCTAAGAAAGAAAAAGAATTAGATACACATCCTTTAAATAGAGTTTGACAAAAATTAACTTAGTTTTTTCAGATAATTTCCCAAAAAAATGTTTTTTTGGAAAAATTTAGTTATAAAATAATTAAAAAACACAGATTACTGAAAAGTATCAAAAAATCCAAATAAGTGAATACCTACAATGGATAAAGTAAACAAAGATTATAAAAGTACAACCTCTTCAAATCAAATTTGATCAATGGACACTAAACAAATAAATACTAAAGAAGGATGATTATATCTTTTTGTAATTATTGATTTTTATTCAAATAATGTTGTTAGTTATAATATTGCTCCTAATAAATCATATCAGGATTTAATTCTTCCTGCTCTTGAAAAAATCAACAAACAATTTTCTTGAAATCAAGTAAAAAATGTTATTTTACATTCAGATAACGCCAACGAATTTTATTGTCAAGATATCACAAAATGAGCAGAGGATAAACAAATAATTTTAAGCAAAAAACAACCTTATGATATTGGTGGTAATGTATTATCTGAAAACTGATTTTCTCATTTATCTCAAGAATGACTACCTAAAGGATCAAATCAATATTTATCCATCAATGAAGCTATAAATGATGTAAATCAATATGTTATGTTTTATAATTATGAAAGAATACATTCTAAATTTCTAAAACCACCAATTTTACAAATTAAAATTTAGAATTTTATATCAAAAATGGTCCAGTAATTAAGGGCCAACCACCTCAAACTGAACAGCAATGTCTTGCATATATAGCAAATTTGAAAGAAAACAAATGTATTAGGTGTTTTAGTTTTAATTTGAATACTTCTGATTTAAAAAGAATGAGATGTTTAAAATGTAATCAAACATTTAGCATTCTCACAGGCACCATATTTTCAAGGTCACAAACATCTTTAACATCTTGGTTTTATCTTATCTTTAGATGAATAAACACCAAATATGGAATTCCATCAACAGACATTGCAAAAGAATTGGGAGTGACTTTGAAAACTGCTTGAAGAATGACTCATAAAATCAGAACACGTATTGCACAAAAACCTCAATTTATTGTTGAAGGTACAGTGCAAATTGATGAAATGTATCTTTCACATATGGGTTTTAAAAAACAAGGAAGATCCTTGGTGAATAAAACCTTGATTGTTGGCATTTATCAAAAAACAACGAATAATTTAATTGTGAAAGTATTGAAAAACGCAAAGAGTAAAAATCTTTTGCAGTTTGCAAAAAACCACATTTCTTCAAAATGTCTTGTATATACTGATTCTTGAAAAGGATATTGCGATTTTAAATCAATTTTCACTAAGCATGAAACAGTTAACCATCAAGATGGCTATGTTTCAAAAATTGGTGTAAATACCAACCAAATTGAATCAGTTTGAAAACATATAAGAAGAGCATTTAAAACACATATCAAAGTTGCAAAACATCATGTTCATTTATATGCTAAAGAAGCTGCATATAAATTCAACAAGATACCTAGTTTTGAAACTGTAATGCTATGTTTGATTTAAAAATGTGGGGAGAAGTCCGTAGATAGGCTTTTCTCAGCATTTATGTGATAAAATTAATAGTACATAAAGGTAGAAAAGCCATTATTTTATAATATTTTTGCAATTAATTTTTAATATGCTTAATTGCCACTTAGCCAAATACAAAAATTATGAGGATTTTATGTAATCTGTGTATCTTTGTTTTACAAAGTACTAGTTTAGATTAATTCTATCTTCAAATTTTATCATAAAATGAGCAATTGCTGTATTTCAATTTTGAATGGGCATTGTTCATTTTTTTGTTATATTTTCAATTGCTAAATAAAATATTTTAAAAACTGCCATATCATTAGGAAAAACTTTTTTATTTCTGATAACTTTTCGTAATTGACTATTTACAGATTCAATAGCATTTGTAGTATAAATCACTCTTTTGATTTCTACTGGATAACTAATAAAAACCATTAAATTATCTCAATTTTTATATCAAGATTTAGCAATTTGAGGATATTGTTTATTTCATTTACTTTCAAAGGATTCTAAAGCCTGCATTGCTTGTTCTTCACTACATGCAGTATAAATTGGTTTTAAATCTGCAACTAGAGATTTTCTATGCTTATATGAGACATATTTCAAACTATTTCTAATTTGATGAACTATGCATAATTGATGTTCTGTTTTAAGATAAACTGATTGTATTGCTTCTGACATGCCTGTTAAATTATCACTGCAGGCAATAAGAATATCATTTAAGCCACGATTTTTCATTTCTGTTAAATTTGCTAATCAAAATTTAGCACCTTCATTTTCACTAATTCATAAACCTAAAACATCTTTTTTGCCTTCTAAATCAACTCCTAAAGCTATATAAACTGATTTGTTAATAATCCTTTTATCTTGTCGTACTTTCACTACTATGCAATCAAAATAAACAATCGGATAGACACTTTCTAATGGTCGATTTTGCCATGCTTTAACATCATCAATAACATCATCAGTAATTTGGCTAATAACACTTTCACTAATATCAGCACCATGATATAACTCTTGTAATTGCATTCTAATATCTGATAATGTCATTCCTTTTGCATATAAAGAAAGAACTTGTTGATCAAAACCATCAAATCTTCTTTGTCTTTTTGCAACTATTACAGGATTAAAATTACTATTGCGATCTCGTGGTACATCAATCTCAATTTTACCTTGTTGAGTTATTAATTTTTTTGAACTTATACCATTACGAGCATTGTCACTATTACTATGTTGATTCTTATCATATCCTAAATAATTTTGCATCTCAGAATTCAACATTTTTTCTACTAATCTTTTTGTTAATTCTTTATACAATCCTCCCTCTTTAAAAACTGTTGTTAAATCTTCAGTATTTTCTAATAATAAATCTACTGCTTTTGATATTGGATCATTATTATTAATATTTTGCTTTTTAGCCATCTGTAACTCACTCTTTCTAGTCATTTAATTATATTTACTAGAATTAATTAAACATAGTTATTTTTGTAAGTTACACAGATTACTAAACATTACCAAAATTATCCACGATTGCGATTTTTTAACTTTAATGATTGCATACAAATTTGTTTTTTAAGTTGTTGAATTTCTGTTGCTTGATTTTTAAATTTTGAAAAAGAAATGCTTTTACCTGATATTTCTTTAAATTCCATTTCTGCTATTTGTTTGAATAAAATATTATTTTTATTTATTTTAACAGGCAATTTTGTTTTTTTATCAATCCATCTTTGATTAATTTCAGAAATATTAACAGATCTATTATATTTTGATTTAATATATTGAATTTTACTATTAATAGTCACGGAAGCATAACTATTTTTTGGATTAGTAGAAAATAATTGAATTTTTATATGAGTTGGATAACTTCTAATTATTATACCAGGACGATATTTTTGTTTATTATTTTGATCTAAATCACCATCTAATTTTACTCTAAGAACCTGTTTAAAATCTTTTCAATAAAATTGAAATAAAGGCAAGAACAACCATTTGTAAGCTAGTATTTAATTTTTTTTCACAATTTTTTCATAATCTTCTGCATTTTTCTAATCATGCAAAACTTCGTTCTACAACTCATCTTTTTGGTAATACTACAAAAGAATGTAATTCATTACGTTTTATAACTTCAACATTTGCATTTATAATTGTTTTAATTTTAGAAGCAAATTTTTCACCAGTATAACCAGCATCTACTAGTATTTTTTGAACTGCAGAAAGATTCTCTTTTTCATTTTCAATCATTATTATAGCACTATTACGATCTGTTTTTTCTGCTGTGGTTATGTAAATTGCATGTGGTAAACCTTGAGAATCAACAGCAATATGACGCTTTATTCCTGAAATCTTTTTACCAGCATCATAACCTTTATTTTTAGTAGTATCTGTATTTTTAACACTTTGTGAATCAATTATATAAAAACTAGTTTGTTCTTTTCTACCATTATTGATACGAAATGCCTTGACTAATTTTTTTTAAAACTAATTGTAATACACTAGGTTCTTTATCATTATTTTTACTTCAAGCTTGAAAATAATAATATACAATTTGTCATTTTGGAAAATTTTTTGGTAACATTCTTCACTGGCAACCACTTTTTAATACATATAAAACTGCACAAAATACTTCATATAAATCTAAACTTCTTGGTTTAGTTCTCTTTTTAGTATTTTCTAAAATTGATTTTATATTTTCAAATTGCTCTTTGCTAACATTACTAGGATAATTTTTACACATATATACCTCTTATTTTAAAATATATAATCATTTTATCCTATTCTCTAAAAGATTTTAAACAGGTTCTAACACCATCTCCTTTTTCATATTTTTTTCACTTAACATTAAAAGATATTTTCTTTTGATTCATAAATATTAACCTCTCATAAATAAATTGACAACATATATAAAGTTATGTATAATTTATATGTAAATGCTTTAAGCATGGTTTCCCAGTCTTGTTACTGGGTTTTATTTTTTAAATTAATAATTTTAAATAATTCTTCACTAATTTTTTTTAATTTTATATTATCATATTTATAGCATAAATATGATAATATAAAAAAACTAATATTTTAAGGTTTTTAAAAAAAATAATATAAATATGATAAATATTATTTACATTATCACTGCAATAAGTTCTTCATATGCTTTTTTTGACGTCAATAATAAGGATTTTCTCAAATACTTATAAAGTCGTTTTCACTTGTAGTAAAATTTTCAGAATGTTTTATAAAAACACTTAATAAATTGTCATATAAATTAATTTCTTTTAATCATTTTTGAAATTTAATTTTATTTTATGTTTCTATAACATCATTAAAAAGAATTTTTATTTTTGGTTTAGACATTTTTAAATTTGATAAAATTAAATCTAAATTATTATTTAAATCTAATATTCCTTGATAACTTCCACTTCCATTATTAGAAGGAATTAAGATTAAATCACTAAATATTAATCAATTTAAACTTAAATCATCGGTTGTTGGTGGATAATCAATCAAAACATAATCATAACTATCAAATAGTATCTGATTGGATTGATAAATTTTTATTCCAATTAAATAAAAATTATTATTATCATATAATTCTCTCATAACTGTCAAAGATTTTTTTAAAGTTTCTCCTCCAACGATAATATCAATATTTTTATATTTCGTTGGTTGTATCAACTTATTTATAGTTATTTCACAATCACTAGCAATTACTTTATGTAGTGATTTTGACATATCTATATTTTCATTTTGCATAAGAAATGATATTGTTGCCTGCGTGTCTAAATCAATAATTAAAACTTTTTTATTATCTAAAGCAAGTTTATAAGGAATATTTTTACAAATAGTAGTTTTTCCAACTCCACCTTTTTTATTACAAAAACTAATCATTTTCATTATTATTCTCCAATCTATTAAAATAATCTTTTAAAATTTCATTCATTAGCATTGTTTTACTTCATTAGACTTGGTGCAAAACCTTTAATTTTAATAATTTAACGGTTATTATTAATATCAAAGGTGATAATTATTATGTTAAAAAAATACAAAGATGAACAAGAATTTTATAGTTTAGTGGGAATAAAACTACAAACATTTCAAAAAATGGTTGAAATTTTAAAAAAAGCTGAAGCAATTAAAAAAGCAGTTGGTGGTAAACCTAATAAATTATCAATAGAAAATCGTTTATTAATGACATTAGAATACTGAAAAGAGTATAGTAGTTATAGAGTTATTGCAAAAAGATATAATATTAGTCATACTAGCTGCATTCGTAATATTTTTTGAATTGAAAATACTTTAATAAAAAGTGGAATTTTTAATTTATCTGGCAAAAAAGATTTAATCAAAAATAAAGGAATCAATAATAATTTACTAGCTATTGATGCTACTGAAACTCCAATTGAAAGAATTAAAAAAAACTAAAATTACTTTTTTCGGGTAAAAACAAACATCATACTCTTAAATCGCAAATAATTATTGATATTTTAAATGGAAAAATTATTTCAACCGCTTTTTGTTTTGGAAGCATTCATGATTTTAAATTACTTTTAAAATCTAAAACTTTTATTCATCCAGAAAAACAAGTTTTTGTTGATTCAGGTTATCAAGGAATACAAAATATTCATAAAAATACATTTTTGCCATTTAAAAAAAGTAAATACAATAAATTAATACCAATTCAAAAAGAATACAATAAAACTTTAAGCAAAATTAGAATTAAAATTGAACACGTATTTGCTAAACTAAAACGTTTTAAAATTTTAACTTTAAAATATCGCAATAAAATACGAAGATTTGCATTAAGATTTAATTTAATAGCAGAAATATATAATTTTGAATTACCTTAGTTTTGCACCAAGTCTATTTTCTTTTTTTTGCTAATTCACTAAATTTTGAAATTAAAATAATATCACAAGTCATAGAATTCAATTTAATTTGTTTTTTTTATATAACTCTTTATTAAAAGAAACAGTATTTTTTGTTTTATCTAAAATATTAATATTTTTTTAGTTATAATTGGCATTTTCCTTTGCTTCTTTCTTTTAATTTTATATTATCATATTTATGCTATAAATATGATAATATAAAAAAAATAATATTTTAAAGTTTTTTAAAAAAAATAATATAAATATGATAAATATTATTTAATATGATTACAACAAATTTTGTGGAATGGCAACCCTTTTTAGGACTATTTTTTGGTAGACATTTGTTCTTGATAACTAACTGGAGTTAGGTAGTTTAGAGTACTGTGAATTCTTATGTTGTTATATCAATTGATGTAATCAAATAATTCTAATTTTAATTGGATTAATGATGTAAAATTTTTATCATTAATAAATTCAATTTTGAAAGTTTTAAAAGTTGCTTCAGCAACAGCATTGTCATAAGGACATCCTTTTTTGCTTAAAGATCGAGTTATGTTGAAAGCTAATAAAAGTTTATCAATAGTTTTATTATTGAATTCATTACCGCGATCAGTATGAAATATTTCAATATCTTTTAAACAGTGATTTGATTGCATAAATGCTTGATATACTAATGATGCATCTTTTTTAACTCCAACACTATGTCCAATAATTTCGCGGTTAAATAGGTCGATTAATAGGCAAATATAGTTTCATTTACCATTAACTTGAACATAAGTTAAATCACTAACAATAACTTCATTTTTAATTCTATTATTAAAGTTTCTATTAACAAGATTGGTTATTTGACTATCATCGACTTTATTATGATAATTTTTGAATGATAATTTAGTGTATTTTGATATTAAATTATGCTTATTCATAATTTCTTTAATTTTTCTGCGTGATAAATAAATTTCTTGGTTTGCTAGTATGACTTTTAATCTTCTAGTACCATAAACTTCTTTATTTTCTTTAAAAGCACTAATAACAGCTTGTTCATAAATATTATTTTGAATTTTATTTTTTTTCTTTAAATTAAAATAATATGTTGATTTAGAGAGTTTTAAAAAATGACACATTGTGCGAATTTTATATTTAGATTTATTATTTGCAATAATCTCTACTTTCTGCCTATTATTAGTGCTGCTTGCTTTAAAATATCAATTTCCATTCGTAACTGTTTTAATTCTTTATTTGCTTGAATTAATTGTTTTTCTAAATCTGAAAGATTATTTTTAGTTTTAAAACTATCTGAATTAGTAAATTGCTTAATTTAATTGTAAGTAGCTGCTCTTGTAACATTGTATTCTTTAGCAAGGCAAGATACCGATTTGCCACTTTGATATAAAGCTACTATTTGTTTTTTAAATTCATCTGAATATGAGTTAATAGTGACCATAATTATAATTCCTTTCTTTTAACTAATTTGTTCACTTGTCTATGTAATTAGTGTCCAATAAAGTGGCCCCATCCAACTTTTTTTCATTTAAAAGCAAGTTAATAACTATTTTACATAATCAAAAAATACTTCATTCAATTATTAAAAGTGTTATAATTATAATAGATAAGAAATTATTTCCTAATTTTGGATTAATATCTATATGCTCATAAAAGTTATTTTTATCAATCTAAAATTTCCTTTTCAATTTATGGTGTACATAAAGAAGGTGTATTAAAATGAAAAAAATATTATCATTGCTTACAGCAAGCGTTTTAGTTGGAACTAGTGGTGTAAATTTAGTTAATACTAAATTATTTACAAATAATACTTCCAATTCTAAAACTATCTTAACAACTATACAACAAAACAATACTCAAACTATGACAAGATATGATAGTTTAAATCTTGTCAATGAAAAAAGTTTAAATAATGCCATAAACAGTACAATAAAAAATATAAATAAAAAATGTAAAAATGATATTAACTGAACTGTTAATGGAAAAAATTATAATTATAAAAATGAATTATTGAAGGTTTTTAGTAATAAAGAAAATTTATTAACAACAAATAATCAATATGAGCAGTTTTTAAGTAAAAATAATAATTATCAAAAAAATAACTTAGGATTATCATTTCCTATGAATTATGATGGCGTATACTTTCCTTGATGAGGGTTTGGTGATTATTTTTACTGATATATGTCATCCGATACTGTTAAAAAGGTTCAACAATATTTAGCATATGGACAAACAGCATTTGTACTTGCAGTTAACTCTATATTATTAGCTAGTGGTTTTGGAGGCCCACTGATTACATTAGTTGATGCGTGTTTGCTTACATTCACTGCTAGCTGATATATGAATAATGTTCCTTCATATGATAATGGTAATGGAGTATATCTTGGAATATCAATATTACCTGCTCCAACAATCTTTGAAGTAGGTAGCCAAGATAAGTATATTTCTAAAGTAAATTCTTTTGAAGTCGATTATAGATTTTTAGCAGCAGATTATATTACTACATGCATAGATGAACAAGGGATTAATTTTTTATTAAATTATTATTATAAAAATAATAGTGATAATTTTGCAGATAATGTTATAAGTCCGTATTTAAAACAATTAACACCAGTTGATCATACTGGTGCAGGTGGTTCTATTACTAATCAAGATTATACAGATTGATCTCATTCTTTTATTCAAAATGATCCGTTTTGAATAAATAATATATATCACTCTCATTTAAAAGATTTTATCTTTTATAATCCAAATTTTAGATCTATTGATATCAGAACTAAAAGAGGATATAACACAACAGTTGTGGAAGATCCATATGATCCAATTCATCATCATTATGATGATACTTGAGAAATTTGAAAAAATTCTTAAATTAATTTCTGCAATTTTTAAAATTTCTTCTTAATTAATAAAAAGATGATTATTTTTGGTAATCATCTTTTTATTAATACTTACAATATATTACATTTTTTACTTTTGTTATCACTGATTTCTGATTTAGTGTTTTTATTTTTTATATTTATCTTTTCATATTCTTCATTAACTTTTTGAAAATTTGGCTCATTTACTATTTTATTTTTTTTATTTTTATCATTCCTAAAACCAGCCTGACTGGCATTAACAACAACTTGTCCAGCAGCATACATAGTATTTCCTCCTAAATAACATTAATATAATGTTTAGTAATATTTTAAATCTTTAAAAATAAAGTACAAGTAAAAATATGTTTATTTTGGATGGGGCCACTTTATTGGACACTAATTACATAGACAAGTGAACAAATTAGTTAAAAGAAAGGAATTATAATTATGGTCACTATTAACTCATATTCAGATGAATTTAAAAAACAAATAGTAGCTTTATATCAAAGTGGCAAATCGGTATCTTGCCTTGCTAAAGAATACAATGTTACAAGAGCAGCTACTTACAATTAAATTAAGCAATTTACTAATTCAGATAGTTTTAAAACTAAAAATAATCTTTCAGATTTAGAAAAACAATTAATTCAAGCAAATAAAGAATTAAAACAGTTACGAATGGAAATTGATATTTTAAAGCAAGCAGCACTAATAATAGGCAGAAAGTAGAGATTATTGCAAATAATAAATCTAAATATAAAATTCGCACAATGTGTCATTTTTTAAAACTCTCTAAATCAACGCTTTTTTAAAAGATAAGGAGATAATTTAATGAAAAATGCAAATAATTCTAATTTACTTTTTAATTATGATGCAGAAGGTACCAACCCCAGCATAGATATAATTAAAAATGTGGATGTTAAATCTAAAAATAAAGTTGAAAAATCAATTAAAAATAATATCGAAGTTCAAAGAGATATCAATGATTTTGCTGTTAAATTTCAAAAGAAACAAAAAATCAAAAAAGAATATAAAACCATTTATATAAAATCAGATTATGTAAAAAAAATCAAAAAATTAGCAAAAAATACTAATCGTAGTTTTGCAGAAGTTATTGAATTATTAGTTGAAGAATTTGAGAAAAATGAATTAATAACTTTATAATTTAAAAATTTCTTGAGTTGAGAAATTGAAATTGTGACTAAAGTAGTATTTGAACAAATCCTTATTATTGACGTCAAAAACAAGCTTATGAAGAACTTATTGCAAAAATTATATAAAAAAATTACCTAATCAGAAATAATTAGGCAGTTACGAGAGATATACTCCCTTGCACAATATTACTATCGTAATCACAATTAAATTATAGCATATAAGTATTAGGAATGCAATAATATCACTAACTAAGGAATAAACAATTACATAGATTGGAATTATATTATGCAATCGAATAATTACAAATCATATAAAAAAGGAATGGGAATTCTTGTTTGTATTCCAGGAGATGAACATAATGGAATACAAAGTAAAAGGCCAGGAATTGTATTAAGTTCCCATCCTAATTATATAGTTATACAGTTATTATCAACTCAACCTAGTGATCATGATTTAGGAACACGGTGGTTGGCCCTTAATTACTGGACCATTTTTGATATAAAATTCTAAATTTTAATTTGTAAAATTGGTGGTTTTAGAAATTTAGAATGTATTCTTTCATAATTATAAAACAGGTGGTTGGCCCTTAATTACTGGACCATTTTTGATATAAAATTCTAAATTTTAATTTGTAAAATTGGTGGTTTTAGAAATTTAGAATGTATTCTTTCATAATTATAAAACATAACATATTGATTTACATCATTTATAGCTTCATTGATGGATAAATATTGATTTGATCCTTTAGGTAGTCATTCTTGAGATAAATGAGAAAATCAGTTTTCAGATAATACATTACCACCAATATCATAAGGTTGTTTTTTGCTTAAAATTATTTGTTTATCCTCTGCTCATTTTGTGATATCTTGACAATAAAATTCGTTGGCGTTATCTGAATGTAAAATAACATTTTTTATTTGATTTCAAGAAAATTGTTTGTTGATTTTTTCAAGAGCAGGAAGAATTAAATCCTGATATGATTTATTAGGAGCAATATTATAACTAACAACATTATTTGAATAAAAATCAATAATTACAAAAAGATATAATCATCCTTCTTTAGTATTTATTTGTTTAGTGTCCATTGATCAAATTTGATTTGAAGAGGTTGTACTTTTATAATCTTTGTTTACTTTATCCATTGTAGGTATTCACTTATTTGGATTTTTTTTGTTTTTAGGATAGTTATTTTTAGTTTGTTTTAATCCTTGAATATTGTGTTCTTTCATAATTTTTCGCATTTGTTTTATTGATAATTCTATATTTAAAATGATATTTTTTTCTTGTTTTAATCACTCTTTAAAAGCTGAAAAAATTCTTAAATATCCATAAATTCTGCCTTTTCTTGTAGAATGAAATTCGATTAAAAGTTGGCATATTTTTTGATATTTATGATTGCATTTAATAATATGATTTTCTTCTTTTTTAATAGGTTTTTGTTTATTTTTTAAAAAGTAATATGTTGATCTGTTTAATTGAAGATATTGACATAGGTTTCTAATTGAATATTGATTTTTACAATCATCAATAATTTTAATTTTTTCTTTGATATTTAATTTGTTAATTACTAATGCTATTTGTTTAATTTTATCCATTAATAAAAATCCTTTCAGGTTAAAATTAGTGTTAATTATATAACACAATTGTTTTTAGAATACATTCAGGTTTTTTAAATTAATGGTCTAGTAAAAAGGGCTAAGTGGCAAGGGCAAGTGGCAACCATAAATAACAAAATTTCTTATATAAGGCCAATTTACTTAAGAAATATTATAAAAAATCAAGTATTAGGGTTTTGATTTGACTATAATACTAGAAAACCTATTTATTTGAATAAATCAAGTAAATTAATGAAAATTATTGAAAGTAACCCTTATAAAGCAAATTCTATAACATTAAAATTAAAAGAATATTTAGAACTTAAAAATAGTATTATTAATCAAAGCCAAGTATTAAAAATAAGAAAACAAATGAATGAACTAACTAATTGAAATAAAGATTTACAACAAGAAATTCAACAACTTAAAAATGAGATTGATTTATTGAAAAATTCTAAATCAAAAACTTGTAATCGTGGATAGTTTTCTTTACTAAAAACCAATATGTGAAAAAATATTTTATAAATCATGTAAAATTATATTAAGAAAACTTAGGAGGATATTTATATGTCAAATAAAGTTAAAAGACCAATGAATGCTTATATGATTTTTAGTAAAGAAAAAAGAGCAGAGATTATTCAACAAAAACCAGAACTTAAATCTAAAGTTGCAGAAGTTGCCAAACTTATTGGTAATCATTGAAAAGAAATGACAAGCGAAGAGAAATCTAAATATCAAAATTTAGCACTAGAAGATAAAAAAAGATATGAAAGTGAAATACAAAAATAACTATCTTAAATTCATTCTAAACAGCCCTAAATTAGGGCTGTTTATTTTTTTAATACTATAAACCATATAAATTTTTAAATAGTTTGTATATGAGCAAATTTGGTGCCTTAAAATTAATTTTAAAGATATAAGGGAAATGTTTAGTAATCTGTGTAACTTAGAACCTGTTTAAAATCTTTTAGAGAATAGTATAAAATGATTATATATTTTAAAATAAGAGGTATATATGTGTAAAAATTATCCTAGTAATGTTAGCAAAGAGCAATTTGAAAATATAAAATCAATTTTAGAAAATACTAAAAAGAGAACTAAACCAAGAAGTTTAGATTTATATGAAGTATTTTGTGCAGTTTTATATGTATTAAAAAGTGGTTGCCAGTGAAGAATGTTACCAAAAAATTTTCCAAAATGACAAATTGTATATTATTATTTTCAAGCTTGAAGTAAAAATAATGATAAAGAACCTAGTGTATTACAATTAGTTTTAAAAAAAATTAGTCAAGGCATTTCGTATCAATAATGGTAGAAAAGAACAAACTAGTTTTTGTATAATTGATTCACAAAGTGTTAAAAATACAGATACTATTAAAAATAAAGGTTATGATGCTGGTAAAAAGATTTCAGGAATAAAACGTCATATTGCTGTTGATTCTCAAGGTTTACCACATGCAATTTACATAACCACAGCAGAAAAAACAGATCGTAATAGTGCTATAATAATGATTGAAAATGAAAAAGAGAATCTTTCTGCAGTTCAAAAAATACTAGTAGATGCTGGTTATACTGGTGAAAAATTTGCTTCTAAAATTAAAACAATTATAAATGCAAATGTTGAAGTTATAAAACGTAATGAATTACATTCTTTTGTAGTATTACCAAAAAGATGAGTTGTAGAACGAAGTTTTGCATGATTAGAAAAATGCAGAAGATTATGAAAAAATTGTGAAAAAAAATTAAATACTAGCTTACAAATGGTTGTTCTTGCCTTTATTTCAATTTTATTGAAAAGATTTTAAACAGGTTCTTAGATTTTAAAAGTAATTTAAAATCATGAATGCTTCCAAAACAAAAAGCGGTTGAAATAATTTTTCCATTTAAAATATCAATAATTATTTGCGATTTAAGAGTATGATGTTTGTTTTTACCCGAAAAAAGTAATTTTAGTTTTTTTTAATTCTTTCAATTGGAGTTTCAGTAGCATCAATAGCTAGTAAAGTATTATTGATTCCTTTATTTTTGATTAAATCTTTTTTGCCAGATAAATTAAAAATTCCACTTTTTATTAAAGTATTTTCAATTCAAAAAATATTACGAATGCAGCTAGTATGACTAATATTATATCTTTTTGCAATAACTCTATAACTACTATACTCTTTTCAGTATTCTAATGTCATTAATAAACGATTTTCTATTGATAATTTATTAGGTTTACCACCAACTGCTTTTTTAATTGCTTCAGCTTTTTTTAAAATTTCAACCATTTTTTGAAATGTTTGTAGTTTTATTCCCACTAAACTATAAAATTCTTGTTCATCTTTGTATTTTTTTAACATAATAATTATCACCTTTGATATTAATAATAACCGTTAAATTATTAAAATTAAAGGTTTTGCACCAAGTCTAATATATTAATTTTATAAAAAATATTTTTTATATTGTAAGTATAATAAAAATGGAGGCTTTTTAATAATCTGTGTATCTTTGTTTTACAAAGTTACTAATTTAGATTAATTCTGTCTTCAAATTTTATCATAAAATGAGCAATTGCTGTATTTCAATTTTGAATAGGCAATGTTCATTTTTTTGTTATATTTTCAATTGCCAAGTAAAATATTTTGAAAACTGCCATATCATTAGGAAAAACTTTTTTATTTCTGATAACTTTTCGTAATTGACTATTAACAGATTCAATAGCATTTGTAGTATAAATCACTCTTTTGATTTCTACTGGATAACTAATAAAAACCATTAAATTATCTCAATTTTTATATCAAGATTTAGTAATTTGAGGATATTGTTTATTTCATTTACTTTCAAACGATTCTAAAGCTTGCATTGCTTGTTCTTCACTACATGCACTATAAATTGGTTTTAAATCTGCAACTAGACCTTTTCGATGTTTGTATGAAACATATTTTAAACTATTTCTAATTTGATGAACAATGCATAATTGATGTTCTGTTTTAGGATAAACTGATTGTATTGCTTCTGACATGCCTGTTAAATTATCACTACAAGCAATAAGAATATCATTTAAGCCACGATTTTTCATTTCTATGAAATTAGATAATCAAAACTTAGAACCTTCATTTTCACTAATTCATAATCCTAAAATATCTTTTTTGCCTTCTAAATCAACTCCTAATGCTATATAAACTGATTTGTTAATAATCCGTTTATCTTGTCGTACTTTAACTACTATACAATCAAAATAAACAATAGGATAAATACTTTCTAATGGTCGATTTTGTCATGCTTTAACATCATCAATAACATCATCAGTAATTTGACTAATAACACTTTCACTAATATCAGCACCATGATATAACTCTTGCAACTGCATTCTAATGTCAGATAATGCCATTCCTTTTGCATACAAGGAAAGAACTTGTTGATCAAAACCATCAAATCTTCTTTGCCTTTTAGGAACTATTACAGGAGTAAAATTACTATTGCGATCTCGTGGTACATCAATCTCAATTTTACCTTGTTGAGTTATTAATTTTTTTGAACTTATACCATTACGAGCATTTTCAGTAGTAGTATGTTGATTTTTTTCATATCCTAAATAATTTTGCATCTCAGAATTCAACATTTTTTCAACTAATCTTTTTGTTAATTCTTTATATAAACCGCCAGGTTTAAAAACTGTTGTTAAATCTTCAGTATTTTCTAGTAATAAATCTACTGCTTTTGATATTGGATCATTATTATTAAAGTTATCTTTTTTAGCCATCTGTAACTCACTCTTTCTAGTCATTTAATTATATTTACTAGAATTAATTAAACATAGTTATTTTTGTAAGTTACACAGATTACTAAACATTTCCATGGTTATTGAATTAGTATTTATTTTAAGTAATGTGATTTTTGCAATAACTTGATACTTTGCTTATTACTATAAAAAATATAAAATTCGTTTAAAAACAAATCCTAATTTACAAGTAGAATTGAATAGTGAATTTACTTTTAATTTAGAACATCAAGCAAAATTAGCAAAATGTAATAGTTAATAAAAAATAAGTTACTCTATAGAGTAACTTATTTTTTATTAAATTAGTTTTTTTATATTTGTTGTTTATTTCTTCTTTTAAATTATTAATTATTTTGTATTCTTGTTCTCAATTTATTTTTATTTGATTTTTTTCTTCAAGTGTTTTCTTAAATTCATGTTGATGTTTATTTATTCATTCATTAACTTTTTGCATTTTTTCTCCTTATTAAAATGAAAAGGTATTTATTTAAAATAATTAAACTTATATTAAGTTTATAAATAATTATACTATAAGAAATTAAAAAGATTAGAAATTTTATAGTTAATTTTTTGTTTTTTATTTTATAAAAAATTTTTTAAATGTGATAAATCTATTTCTTTTTCATAAAGATTTTGAATACCAATTTTATATTTATTTAAAATTGAACTAAGATTATCAATTTTTTCTTGTGTATCTAAGCGAATTAAGATTTCATTTAAATCTTTAAGATATTTAAATTGATATTGATATTTTGTTAATATAGTGGCTGTTAATGGTAAATTGTTAGTAGTCAAAATAAAAATTTTGCCAACATCAAATTTTGCTATTGGTCCACTATAAAGCATTTTTCCCAAATCAATAATAGTACAATCATCAATAATATCTTTAACCTCGTTAATCATATGAGTTGTTAAGAAAATAGTTTTACCTTCTGCTTTTAATCTTTTTAATACATTTGTAAAATATTTTCGTGACTCTGAATCTAAGTTTGCACCAGGTTCATCAAGAATTACTAGTTCTGGATCATGTGCTAAGGCTTGAATTAGCATAATTCTATTTTTCATTCCTGAAGAGAAAGAATTTAAACCCTTATTACGATGTTCTCATAAATTAAAATTATTTAATAATTTTTGTAAATTAACTTCTAGAGCACTATCGGTAATAGTGGTTGTTTGTCCTAAATATTTTAGAAAATTATAAGCTGTTAAACCTTGTGGAAAGTTTTCTAAATTTAAGGAATAACCTAAACTTAATTTTGATTTTGCACTTCCTGCTTTGTAATCATTAACCTTAATTGTACCACTGTATCTGTTACTAGGCATTGCACCAATGATAGACTTTAATAAAACAGATTTTCCGCTACCAGATTGACCAACCAAAGCATGAATAGTTCCTTTAAATACAGTAAAATTTATATTACTAATATTAAACTTTTTAAATTTTTTGTTATAGTTTCTGACACTAATCATAATGTCTTCTGTAGTTCCCATAATAAGTTTTCTCCTAACTAACAATTTTTCGATTATACATTAAATAAGAAAGTAAGAATAAAAAGATAGAAAATCCACAATATATTTCAAGAACTGATTGATTATTTTGAAAATAATCAATGTTATCAGTTTTTATTTTTTTATTATTTAGTGTTAGTTTAAAATCAGGATAACTAAATAAAGTATTTTTTTGTGTATCAAAATCGATACTAGATGTTGCATAAGGTTCAAATCAAAAATCACCATAGTAGTCCATAAAATAAGTTCAAATTTGATTTCAATGTTCAATAAAATTTATTGCATTGATAAATTGATAACTATTTGCAATACTAATGTAATTTTTATAATTTTTATCATTAGTAACAGAATTATTAGTAATCTGACGATAAGTATGAATTTGATTATAAATATATTCTTCGGTTGTTCTAACTAAAAAATAAACAGGATTATAAAAAATTTTATTAAATTCATTACGAAAATCAAATTTATATGCATATGTATCAATAAAAATATTTTTAATTTCCTTGGGTGATAGTGGAACGGGTTTTTCTAATATTGGACCTGTAATTTGTATATAAGTATTATTAATATCAGTATCGTATGTTAATAGTGAAGGTGCTTTACCACTTTGCAGATCCATAAATGAATCAATATTATACTTTTTATCATAATCATTAATTATATTAATTAAGTCTTCTGTAATTTGATTATTATCAACATTATTTTTTAATTCATCTAAGTTTTTAAAATAACTATTAAAAGTAATTTTCATAAATATATCTTTATTTTGAAATTCAATTGGTTTTCAAGTGGTTGTTTTACCACTAAGAGTTTTAACAGTAGGATTTGTTTTAATAAATCCTAATTTTTGATAAAAATCAATACGCTTATTAATAACATTATTTTTTTTAATATCCTTTAATTCTTGATCACTAAGATTAGAATAAAAATCAAAAATAGCTTTTGTTAAATTTGGATATTTAATTAATCCTTTTTCTAAATTTTGTTTAAATAAAATTGCTTCTTTGATTTCACTAACAGTATATTGGATATTATTTTCAAAATTAATTTTAATAATGTCACTATTTATTTTGGTTAATGAGTAAGGCAAACCACCTAATAAAAATAGACTACAGAAAATAACAAAAATTAAAAAAACTGTTTGTGATGGAGTAAAAACTAACATTGTTACTACACCAACAGTAACTAAAACAGCAAATAAAGAGCAAAAGCCAAAAAACTTTAGGATAGTTAATACGTAAAAAGCTAAATAAGAAACTTTTATAATAATTCCACAAATCCCGCCAAATATTAATAAAGCAATAATATTTATGAAAATAAAAGTTAAACTCATAAAAAATAAAGTAGCGTATTGAGTTAAAATAATAACATTTCTTGTATAAGGTTTAGTAAGTAATAATAAGAAAGAACTATCTTCAAATTGAGTACCAAAAATTTTTATAGCATTTAATAAAATAAAAATAAATAAAAATATACTATAAAAAATCATAATATAATATTGTAAATCAATAATAAAATCTTCTATTGATAAATTTAAAAAAAACAAAACATTAATGCTCAATACCGAAATTACTATTGAAAATAAAAATAAAAATGCCGTAATAAAACTGTAACTAATTTTAATTATAATTAATCTAAATAACTTAAATCAACTTGCCTTTTTGGTTTTAGTTTTTTCTATAGTTTTCGTTGTGGTTTCTAGTAATCTGTCCATTATTTTTTCTCCTTTACATATTATCAATTATAATCAATTATTTTTTTTGTTTATAAAATATAATTTAATGAAAAAGAAAAATTATTTAAACATTTTAATTATAAGTAATAAAATTTAACAAATTTTGATATAAAAGATAATCTAATAATTATGATTACAATGCTTATTTTTTAATTATTAAATTAAACTTGATTTTTTATAAACTTATTAGTTTACTGAAATATTAAAGTTAATATATTCACAACATTTTAATTATAAATATTATAAAATATACTAAAACTTTATAAAATATATTAAAAGAAATTTTAGGAGGGTACTAGAGTGAAGGGAATATTAAAATTATTAGCAATTTTTGGATTAACAGCACCATTAGCAGTAAATGTAGTGGCATGTGGAAATGGTAATAGTTCTGATACTGATGATGAAGTATCGGAAAATGCTGATGTACAAGAATTATTAAAAAAAGCTAAAGAGCAAATTAGTTTAGGACTTGCAAATTTAATTAGTGAATATAAGAATTTAACTTTTGAAGATGAATTTGGTGAATCTGGAAAAGATATTACTAATAATTTAAATAGTTTACCTAAAGATAGTGACACTCTGGTTGATAGTAAAATAAAGGATATATTTTTAACTAGGCTTCAAAAAGATATTACAAATCTTATTATTGAGGATTATTTATTACAACCATCTGATTTAAAACCATTATTTAATAATATAACTACTAGTGAAATTTTAAAAATTGATTTTAATGGAACAAAAATGACAAATAAACAATTCAATTGAACTAAGGAAAAAGCTGATTTTGGTATTGAAAATTATGATCCAGCAACGTATAACATAACAATGTGATATAAACTTGCTGCAGACTTAAAATTAAAATTATCTTATAAAGATGAAAGTAACAAAAAGACAGAAATTGAAGTATCTAATATTTTTGATTTTAATTACGCTAATACTGGCGCTAATTTAAAGTCTTTAATTGAAGCTTCAACTGGTAATGTAACAAAAGTATTAAAAGATTTTATGATACAAATAGAAAGCACCACTACTGATAGTGGAAGTTTATTACAAAAAGCAAAAGAATTAATTACTAGAAAACTTAATAACAATAAAGTTAATATTACTAAAGTTGATATTAATGCTCAATCAGAAGTTCTTCAAAAAAATGATGTTTATGCTAGTGGTGATCATATGTATGAAGCGCTTACTAAATCTACAATTGATGAAGCAATTGATTCTTTGAAAAATTATTTATCACCAACAGCAACAACTTTTTCAGATGAGATTACTAAGTGACTTGTTGGAAAACAAGGAGTGCCTGAAGAAAGTAAAAATAAAATTAATGCTTTTGGAAAAATCACTATTAGTGATTGAAGCATTTCAGGATTAAGATTAACGCCAATGACTTTAGATTTTATTAATATTAGCCCTAATCAAACGCAAGGTGAATGAGCAGAGCAAACAGCAACAGCATTAGGTAAAATATTTTATACAAAAAGTGAATTTGCTAAAGGGCGTATTGATATCACTACTGATAATAATTTAACAATATATATGAATCCCGGAGAATTTGATAATTTTGTTCAAAATAATAAAACAATGAGTGATATTAGTGACTATATTAGTTCAAAAATAAGTTCTAAAGCTACAACCGAAAATCTTATTAAAGGTAATATTTCAGTTACTTTAAATGGTCTTTGAAAAGGAGCAAAAAATCCAACTTTAAGTGATAGAACTAGTGTGGAAAAAGTAGATGATAATACATTTAAAGTTAAAAGAAATGCGGCTGGTATGCATGGTTATAATTATTTAACTATTCGTTATGCAAACACTAATTTTTTAACTGGAATGATTAAGAATCATAAAAATAATCATATTTTATTTGATAATTGAATTATTAAAAAAGCAGATACTGATGTTTGATAATTTATATTATTTTTCAAAATTTTTTGTTATGATAAAAAATTTCTAATATAATTTAAATTTTTAATTTTAATAAATTTAAAAATTTGTATAGTATTTTAATTATTATTTTTATATTTTCATTTCTATAAATTTATCTTTACATTTAATTAAAAATAGTGTATTATATTTAAGTTGTTGATTAATTCGCAATTTTCTTTTAAGATATGATTGATAAAAAAATATCAAAAAAGTTGTTAATGATGTCAAAGAAATAAATAATATCATGAAATTATTTGACAACTTTTAATTTTAGAAAAATTAGATGAATTAATACTTTAAAATGTAAGTAAGTATATTATATATAAATAATAAATAAAACTAATCCTTTTTTAAAATAATCCTCTTTTAGAGGTTATTTTTCAGGTTATAATTATCATTTTTTCTAAATTTATTCAAAATTTATTTTTAAGGAGAAATATATGAGTTTTACAGAACTAAATTTAAAACAAGAATTAACTGCTGCTATTGCTAAATGGGGTTATACTACCCCAACACCAATTCAAAAGAAGACAATTCCAGTTTCTTTACAAAAAAAAGATATTATTGGAAAAAGTCATACCGGAACCGGAAAAACTGCTGCCTTTGTCTTACCAATATTACATAATTTAGATATAAAATTATATCGTAATCAAGCTATTATTGTTTGTCCAACTAGAGAATTGGCAATCCAAGTTGCTAAACAAGTAAAAAAATATGCTTATTTTTTAAATGGTGTTAATGTTGCTTTATTATGCGGTGGTGTTAATATTAGAAATCAATTATATGATTTAAGAACTAGTAACATAGTTGTTGGAACACCAGGAAGAATTACTGATCATATTAATCGTGGCAGTTTAAGATTAAATTCAATTAAAACATTAGTTTTAGATGAAGCAGATGAAATGTTAAAAATGGGATTTAAAAAAGATATTGATTTCTTATTTGAAAATTCACCTCAAAATATTCAAACTGTTCTTTTTTCAGCGACAATGTCAAAACCAGTTTTAAAAATTGCTGATGATTATCAAAATAATCCAGTTAGTATTAGTGTTGAAGATGAAAGTCAAAAATTACAACAAGCAAATATTAAACAATATTATTTTGATTGTCGTAATATAACAAAAGAAACTGCATTAGTTGCTTTATATCAAAAATTACAACCACAATTAAGTATTGTTTTTTCAAATACAAAAGATTTTACTAACAAAATCGCACAATTATTAGAACAAAATAATATTAAATGTGCTGTTATTAACGGTGATAAAAGTCAAAGAGAACGTATGGAAGCAATGAGACAATTTAAAAATGGTAAGGTTAAAGTACTAATTGCTACTGATATTGTTGCTAGAGGAATTGACATTAATGGTATTGATTATGTTTTTAATTATGATATTCCACGCGAATATGAGTACTATACTCATCGTATTGGTAGAACAGCTCGTGCTGGAGCACAAGGCACTGCTATTACTTTAGTAAGTAATAGAGTTCAATATAATGAAATTCAAGAAATTCAATATTATCAAAATCACGAAATTACTTTACTAGATACTACAGGTTGAGATTTACCTAAAAATATTGTTAAAGTACCGACTAAATTAAATTTTTCATCTCATAACAATAGAAATGATTTTAAACGTAATGTTAATAATAATTCAAAATGAAAAAGAAAACCAAAATATTAAAATTATTCATTTTTATAAAGTTTTTTTATTTTCATTTTTTTTCTTATTTTCGATTTCTTGTTGTTGTCTTTCTTTTTCAGCTTTTTCGGATTCTTTTTTTAATTTATTAGCTGCAATTTTTTCTTTTATTCTTGCTATTTCTTTTTCTCTTTTATTTTTTTCATCCATAAAAATCCCTTTCTCACTATTTTTTTTGGCATATTTATTCTTATATATCTAAAATACCCAAAATCAGGGTGGTTGGCCCTTAATTACTGGACCATTTTTGATATAAAATTCTAAATTTTAATTTGTAAAATTGGTGGTTGGTGGTTGGCCCTTAATTACTGGACCATTTTTGATATAAAATTCTAAATTTTAATTTGTAAAATTGGTGGTTTTAGAAATTTAGAATGTATTCTTTCATAATTATAAAACATAACATATTGATTTACATCATTTATAGCTTCATTGATGGATAAATATTGATTTGATCCTTTAGGTAGTCATTCTTGAGATAAATGAGAAAATCAGTTTTCAGATAATACATTACCACCAATATCATAAGGTTGTTTTTTGCTTAAAATTATTTGTTTATCCTCTGCTCATTTTGTGATATCGTGACAATAAAATTCGTTGGCGTTATCTGAATGTAAAATAACATTTTTTATTTGATTTCAAGAAAATTGTTTGTTGATTTTTTCAAGAGCAGGAAGAATTAAATCCTGATATGATTTATTAGGAGCAATATTATAACTAACAACATTATTTGAATAAAAATCAATAATTACAAAAAGATATAATCATCCTTCTTTAGTATTTATTTGTTTAGTGTCCATTGATCAAATTTGATTTGAAGAGGTTGTACTTTTATAATCTTTGTTTACTTTATCCATTGTAGGTATTCACTTATTTGGATTTTTTTTGTTTTTAGGATAGTTATTTTTAGTTTGTTTTAATCCTTGAATATTGTGTTCTTTCATAATTTTTCGCATTTGTTTTATTGATAATTCTATATTTAAAATGATATTTTTTTCTTGTTTTAATCACTCTTTAAAAGCTGAAAAAATTCTTAAATATCCATAAATTCTGCCTTTTCTTGTAGAATGAAATTCGATTAAAAGTTGGCATATTTTTTGATATTTATGATTGCATTTAATAATATGATTTTCTTCTTTTTTAATAGGTTTTTGTTTATTTTTTAAAAAGTAATATGTTGATCTGTTTAATTGAAGATATTGACATAGGTTTCTAATTGAATATTGATTTTTACAATCATCAATAATTTTAATTTTTTCTTTGATATTTAATTTGTTAATTACTAATGCTATTTGTTTAATTTTATCCATTAATAAAAATCCTTTCAGGTTAAAATTAGTGTTAATTATATAACACAATTGTTTTTAGAATACATTCAGGTTTTTTAAATTAATGGTCTAGTAAAAAGGGCTAAGTGGCAAGTGGCTAAGTGGCAAGTGGCCTTATTAAATGCACTTTAGTAAGAATTTTTGTTGTGTATAAATATTAAATTTATTTTAGTAATTTTTAAAATTAAGTATTTTAGTTGAAATATCTTTTAAAAAATAGTAAGATGAATGTACAATTTCATAAAAATCCAAATTATTTCTTGTCTAAAATATAATAAGACTATATAAGATTTAATTTATTCCGGATTTTTGACAATCTCCCCAACAATTAAAACTATGGAAGCCACTTAGCCACTTGCCACTTAGCCCTTTTTACTAGACCATTAATTTAAAAAACCTGAATGTATTCTAAAAACAATTGTGTTATATAATTAACACTAATTTTAACCTGAAAGGATTTTTATTAATGGATAAAATTAAACAAATAGCATTAGTAATTAACAAATTAAATATCAAAGAAAAAATTAAAATTATTGATGATTGTAAAAATCAATATTCAATTAGAAACCTATGTCAATATCTTCAATTAAACAGATCAACATATTACTTTTTAAAAAATAAACAAAAACCTATTAAAAAAGAAGAAAATCATATTATTAAATGCAATCATAAATATCAAAAAATATGCCAACTTTTAATCGAATTTCATTCTACAAGAAAAGGCAGAATTTATGGATATTTAAGAATTTTTTCAGCTTTTAAAGAGTGATTAAAACAAGAAAAAAATATCATTTTAAATATAGAATTATCAATAAAACAAATGCGAAAAATTATGAAAGAACACAATATTCAAGGATTAAAACAAACTAAAAATAACTATCCTAAAAACAAAAAAAATCCAAATAAGTGAATACCTACAATGGATAAAGTAAACAAAGATTATAAAAGTACAACCTCTTCAAATCAAATTTGATCAATGGACACTAAACAAATAAATACTAAAGAAGGATGATTATATCTTTTTGTAATTATTGATTTTTATTCAAATAATGTTGTTAGTTATAATATTGCTCCTAATAAATCATATCAGGATTTAATTCTTCCTGCTCTTGAAAAAATCAACAAACAATTTTCTTGAAATCAAATAAAAAATGTTATTTTACATTCAGATAACGCCAACGAATTTTATTGTCACGATATCACAAAATGAGCAGAGGATAAACAAATAATTTTAAGCAAAAAACAACCTTATGATATTGGTGGTAATGTATTATCTGAAAACTGATTTTCTCATTTATCTCAAGAATGACTACCTAAAGGATCAAATCAATATTTATCCATCAATGAAGCTATAAATGATGTAAATCAATATGTTATGTTTTATAATTATGAAAGAATACATTCTAAATTTCTAAAACCACCAATTTTACAAATTAAAATTTAGAATTTTATATCAAAAATGGTCCAGTAATTAAGGGCCAACCACCAACCACCGCCAACCACCATAACTTCAAATCAAAAATGAAAAATAAAAAAATTACAAAATTGAATAGATACCAGTATTAAAATCTGTGAAAAACAAAAATACACTATTGCTAAAGAAGCCAATAAATTTCAAAACTTAAATAATCTTATTGAAATACTGAAAAATTTTAAAAATGATATTATTACAAATAAAAAATTACAAGAGGAAATAAAAACAGCAAACGTTTTTGCTGATAATATTATTGAAATAAATAAGGTTTTTGATATAAAGACAAACCCAGAAAGTATAAAAAGTTGTTATATTTAAAAAATAAATTATTCTTTTATTTTAACTCTTTTGACTCAATTTCATCAATGTTGTTACTTCTTCTTCTGTCAAATAACGATATTCACCCATTGTTAAACCTTTTAAAGTAATATTAGCAACTTGTAAACGTTTTAAAGTAATTACTCTACTTCCTATTGCTTTAATCATACGTTTAACTTGTTGATTTTGTCCCTCATGAATGGTTAGATGTAGTAAAGTATTTTCTTTTTTTATATTTTTATAAATTATTTTAACAATAGCAGGAGAAGTTGTAAATGAAGTTGATAAAATAATACCGTCTTGTAGTTTTTTAATAGCATTTGATGACAAAATACCACTTGCCAATACTTCATATACCTTATCTATTTTATAACGAGGATGAATAATAGCATTAGTAAATTCACCATCATTAGTCATTAACAACAAACCTGAAGTATCAAAATCTAAACGACCGACTGGGTAAATTCTACTATTAATATTAGTAAAATAATTCATTACCGTTGGTCGATTTTTAGGATCACTGACTGTTGTTAAATAATTAGGTGGTTTATAAAATGCTAAATAAATATGATTAGATTGCTTAATAATTTGATTATTAACTTTAATAACATCACTACTTGTAACTTTAAAACCTAACGTTGTAATAATTTGCCCATTAACTGTTACTTGCCCATTAATAATTAGTAATTCTGCTTTTCGTCGTGAACATACTCCAGAATTAGCAATAGCTTTTTGCAAGCGTTCTAAATCATTATTCATTAGTAAAGTTGTAGATTTCTTGTTCATCATTTTGATTATTAAATTGAGGCAAAGTTGGTAATTGAGTTAAAGATTCGATATTAAAATGATCCATAAATTCATCAGTTAAATCATATAAAATTGGTTTTCCTGGTAATTCACTACGACCAATCTCAGTAATTAAATTTAAACTTTTTAGTTTAAAAATAATAGAATCACAATTTACACCACGAATATCTTCAATTTGTGGTTTAGTAACTGGATGATTATAAGCAATAATAGCTAGTGTTTCTAAAGCTGCTTGTGATAAACGTATTAAAGGTTGTTGTTTTAGTACTTGATAGCGATTATAATGAATAGGTTTTGTTGTTAATTTATAAATATTACCAACTTTAATTAAACTTAAACCACTGGTATCATCATCATTTAATTTCATTTGTAAAGACGCAATTAAATTTTCAACAGTCTTTGGTTTTTTTGTTAATTCTAAATATTCAGCAAGTGTTAATAAATCAAGGCCTTCATTGCCAGCAATAAATAATAAACCTTGTAAAACTGCTAATCTTTCGTTTGTTTTTCAATTGCTATTATTCATTTTTCTCACCTCGATAAATTACTGTAATTTCAGTAAAAGTATTAGTTTGTATAATATGTAAAATTTGATGATTTGCAAGATCTAAAATTGCAATAAAAGTAATAATAAAATAATGTAAAGTTAATGCTTTAGTAAAAAATAATTGTTCTAAAGTAAAGTGTTGCTTGGGGTTTTTCTTCAGTAACTGTTTAATTTCTTTAGCTCGATCTTCAGCTGAAATTAAGTTTAATGCTAAATTAACTGGTAATTTATTTTCATTTTGTAGTCTATTAAATAAGTTTAACATTGCTTGTGTTAATTTATTAATATTATTTTTTACCAAAATTGGTGTAATTTCATCAACTAAATATGTTTTTAAATCACTAGGTGTTTTTGTTAATAATTGGGTTCTATATAAAGCCTGTTCTTTAAAATAATTACTTATTTCTTTGAATTTTTTATATTCTAATAAACGAGCAATTAATTTTTGACGAT
The DNA here is from genome assembly GCF_964031275.1 of Spiroplasma endosymbiont of Acasis viretata. Taxonomy (NCBI): domain Bacteria; kingdom Bacillati; phylum Mycoplasmatota; class Mollicutes; order Entomoplasmatales; family Spiroplasmataceae; genus Spiroplasma; species Spiroplasma endosymbiont of Acasis viretata. Next base: position 1,156,374 of record NZ_OZ035019.1, on the reverse strand, counting down.
TAACTTCATTTTCATAATCACTATCTACCACTAGTTCTTGTTTTGGTAATAATTGTTTTGATTGCAATTCTAATAAATAAGCAGCAATCGGTAAATATTCACTTACTAAATCAATGTTTTTAATTAATTCTTCATTAATAAAATGAACATATTGGTTAGTAACATCATTTAGATTTAAATCTAAAATATCAATATTTTTTTCTTTAATTAAATGCAAAAGCAAATCCATTGGTCCTTGAAAAGATTCAATTGTAATTACTGGTTGTAACATTATTCTCGTTCCCTCAATATCATTTTATACTTATTAATATTAATTATAACTTAATTTAATAGTACTTGATTAATCTTTAATAAATAAAAAAACTTATTTTTAATTTTTTAATGATTAAAATAAGTTTTAAAAGTTATTATATATTTAAATATTATTATTTAACTTCACGTAACGTAATATGAATATTTTCAACATTTATTTCAAATTTTGAAGATGTCTTTATATCTGGAAAGTCTTTACTTAGGTCATATTCTAATTTAAAGTTTAAATTAAAATAACCATTTTTTTCGTTAGGATTAAGATTAAATCCACTTTCGGGATTAGTAATAGTTATTACACTATCATTTCATTTGGGAACAAGAATACTATAAATTTTATTAATATTAGCAAAATAACCCTTTGTTATAACTTGTTCTTTTATATTATTCATTTCCTTATAATCTGAAAAACTTTCTGAAGCATTTGGTAATTCCTTTACTGCATCAAATGTTCATTCAGAAAATATTTTTGAAATTTGTGTTCTTGCATCAACAAAAGTTTGGTTAATCTGAATAGCAGACTTACTTTCAATATCACCAGTATTAAAAGTAGATTTAGCATCATTACCAACTAAGAAATCAATAGTAATATTACCAACATTACCATTAAATACAATTGATTTATCATCATTATTGGTCACCGTTGGATCTGCCATTTTAAATAAAGTTGATTTATCATCATCTGAAAATTCAAAACTTAAACTTAAACCAGAATATTGAACTTTATCTTTAATGGCAACATTTAAATTTTGTTTAATATATGATAACTGAGTTCTAGCAATATCTTCTTTTGAAGGTGCATCAATTTTTCCACTAATTGGTAAGTTTTCAACATTAACATTTAAAACATTATCTTTAATTTCTCCATTAATAAGTTTCTCAATAAAATCTTTAATTGCATCAGCTTTTTTTTGATCACTAGTATGACTTGTATCATTATTAATTGTAATTTTAATATCTTTAGTAACTGATGGTAAATTTAAATAAGAGATTTCCGCTTTTACTCATAAATAACCATTGACTAATTCACTACCAGTTGGTAAAACAAACTTAGGTTTTTCTTTTTCATCATTATCATTATCTTTTTTTGGAACATAGTCCATAATTTTGACATGTGCATCAGGGTGATATCAATTTGTTGGATGTTCATTGGTACTTTCTTTAAGTTTACTAGAGAAAAAGTTACCAATAGCTGTTTGCACAAAAGTATCTAATTTGCTAAAAATTTTACCTTTCATTTCTCCTATATTGGTATCATCTGATAAATTAAGATCAGCCTTAATTTGCACACTACTATCAGTAACAAAAGAGGCAGCAAAATTAAGAATATCCCTTGGAGTCATTTGATTATTTTCACTACCACAAGCAATAACTGTTACAACTGGTGTTGTTGCTAAAGCAAGTGTGCCCAGTAATTTTAATAAAGATTTCATAAAAACGCTCCTTATCATTTCATTTAATTAATATTTTTAAAATACTGTAACATTATAAACAATTTTAAACTAAATTACATTATTATTTCTAAAATTATTGGTTTAATATCGTATTTTTTATTAGTAATCTGAAATGTAGAAATTGCCAAATCTAAAAATTGTTGATGGAAATGTTCATCTTTATTAGTATGGAGTTCCATAATTACACTATTTTTTTCAACTTTTTGACCATGAATTTGTTTTAAATAAATTCCTGCCACCGGATCAATGATATCAGTTTTCGTAGTTCTTCCTGCTCCTAATATTACTGATAATTCACCTAAAGCATAATTATTAGTAAAATCTAAATAGCCCAATAATTGCGCCTTAACTTTAATAATATATTTAGCTGGTGGTAATTTATCAATATTATCAAGATATTTAGTATCTCCACCTTGACTTTTAACAAAATGATAAAAAATTTGTAGTGGTTTTTCACTAGTAAACATAGCATTAACTTTATCAATACCCTCTTTTAAGGTTTTTACCTTTTTAGCTCCCAATAAGGCTAAAGCTACTAAATTACTAACAAGGATTTTCAAATCTTCTGGTCCTTTATTTTTTAAACTTAAAATAACTTCTTGTAATTCTAGTGCATTACCAATTGTTCGTCCTAAAGGCTTATTCATATCACTAATAATAGCATAAATTTTTTTATTAAAAGCTTTACCAATATGTACCATTAATTTTGCTAACTCTCTTGCAGTTACTATATCCTGAACAAAGGCACCTTTTCCGCATTTAATGTCTAGTAAAATTAAATCAGCGCCCATTGCTATTTTTTTAGACATAACACTAGCAGCAATTAATGGTAATGAATCAACTGTTCCTGAAACATCACGTAATGCATATAATTTTTTATCAGCAGGCACTAAATTACTAGTTTGACTAATAATACTCATACCAACTTTATTAACAACTTTAATAAAATCTGATATTGCTAAATCACATTTAAAATTTGGAATTATTTCCAGTTTATCAATAGTACCACCAGTAATACCCAATCCTCTTCCAGAAATTTTTGCAACCTTTAATCCACAGGCAGCAGCTATTGGAGCAAATACTAAACTAGTTTTATCACCAACACCACCAGTTGAATGTTTATCAATACTAAAACCAGTAATTTGTGATAAATCCATGGTTTCACCACTATTAATAATATCTTTTGTATATTCTACTAATTCATCATTAGTCATTCCCTGAAAATAAACAGCCATTGCTCAAGCACTAATTTGATAGTCTGGTATTGTTTCATTGGCAATACCTTCTGTTAAAAATTTTAGTTCTTCTTTATTTAAACTTTGTCCTAATTTCTTTTTAGAAATTAAATCAATCATATACATTTTAATAAAACACCTTACTTTCTTTTTATTAAATAACAATTGCAATTGCAATTGCATTAGTTTCATTATGTGATAAAGATAAAAGTAATTGATAATTCTTAATAATAGTTATTGGTTGATTATATTGATTATAGCTAATATCAATATTTTTAAATGTTAACTTTTCTTGTGGTAATGCCTTAAAAATTGCTTCTTTTAATGCTCATCTTCCTGCCAAAAATTCCTGTTGACGTTGTAAAGAATATTGATTAAAAAGTATAATTTCTTTTTTACTTAAAATTCTTTTAGCAAGTTCTTCAATATTTTCTATTCGATTTACTTCAATAATATCTATACCTACACTACGCATTGTTAACTCCTTATATAAAATAAAAGGTTAAAACCCTAAAATCCTTGTTTTTATTATATAATTAATATGAAAGAAAGTGTGATATTAATTTCAATAAATCAAATAAATTTTGAAAAGATGGTGGTATATTAATGACATTTTACTTAAATCAAAAACAAAAATCATTAATTAAAGAACACTACCAAAACTATAAAGTTGATAATAAAAATAGTAGTTATGAATTATTTCAATATCATAATATAACAATTGAAATTTATCAAGAAAAAGTTATTTTTAAAGGTACTAAAGAAGATATTATTGCAGAATATCGCAGTATTTGAAATCAACTTGATGAAAATCAATCACCAGTCATTGGCAATGCTGAATTTGGTATTAATAATTTTTTTGGTCCACTTGTTATTATTAGTTCTTATATTGGTTCAGGTAATTTAGAAAAATTACGTTTACTTAACATTCGCGATTATAAAGACTTATCACAAAGTAAATTTATTGAATTAGCACAAGATATTATGAAAACAATTATTTTTGAGTCAGTAATCATTAACAATCGTAAATATAATCAATGAATTGATGCGGGTTATAGCCCCAATATTATTAAAACTTGAGGAGAAAATCAAGCATTAGTTCGTATGTTACAACATAGAATTCAATATGATACTATAGTTATTGATCAATATATTAATGAAGATACATATTACAAATACATTGAAAATATGAAAGATAATCGTAATAAAATTATTAAAGATAAAGTTCAATTTGTTACTAATTCAGAAAGTAAGTATTTAGCTATCGCTTGTAGTACTATTATTAGTCGTTATTTATTTTTAGAAGAAATTAAAAAAATAAAAGGTATTGACACTAATACAATTCCATTAGGTACTGGAAAAGAAGTTAATGTATTTTTAGAAAAAATTAAAAATGAAAAAACAATTGAATTTAATAAATTTCTTGAACGTCATAGCAAAAAATCATTTACTGAATTTTTTAAATAAATAATTAAAACTTAATTTTTATTAACTATAGACTTGGTGCAAAACCTTTAATTTTAATAATTTAACGGTTATTATTAATATCAAAGGTGATAATTATTATGTTAAAAAAATACAAAGATGAACAAGAATTTTATAGTTTAGTGGGAATAAAACTACAAACATTTCAAAAAATGGTTGAAATTTTAAAAAAAGCTGAAGCAATTAAAAAATTGCTGGTAAACCTAATAAATTATCAATAGAAAATCGTTTATTAATGACATTAGAATACTGAAAAGAGTATAGTAGTTATAGAGTTATTGCAAAAAGATATAATATTAGTCATACTAGCTGCATTCGTAATATTTTTTGAATTGAAAATACTTTAATAAAAAGTGGAATTTTTAATTTATCTGGCAAAAAAGATTTAATCAAAAATAAAGGAATCAATAATACTTTACTAGCTATTGATGCTACTGAAACTCCAATTGAAAGAATTAAAAAAAACTAAAATTACTTTTTTCGGGTAAAAACAAACATCATACTCTTAAATCGCAAATAATTATTGATATTTTAAATGGAAAAATTATTTCAACCGCTTTTTGTTTTGGAAGCATTCATGATTTTAAATTACTTTTAAAATCTAAAACTTTTATTCATCCAGAAAAACAAGTTTTTGTTGATTCAGGTTATCAAGGAATACAAAATATTCATAAAAATACATTTTTGCCATTTAAAAAAAGTAAATACAATAAATTAATACCAATTCAAAAAGAATACAATAAAACTTTAAGCAAAATTAGAATTAAAATTGAACACGTATTTGCTAAACTAAAACGTTTTAAAATTTTAACTTTAAAATATCGCAATAAAATACGAAGATTTGCATTAAGATTTAATTTAATAGCAGGAATATATAATTTTGAATTACCTTAGTTTTGCACCAAGTCTTATATATAAAAAGATATTTTTTATTTAAAAACTATTAAATAAATGATATAATCCAAATCAGATATATGTTTAAATATATTTTTAAGTCCTATTTTGTTTATAAAAACAAAATAGGACTTTTATACTTAAAGGAGAAAATAAAATGCCAAATGAAGAAAAAAAGCCTTTATTAGAAAAAAATAAACATAAGACTTGGTGCAAAACCTTTAATTTTAATAATTTAACGGTTATTATTAATATCAAAGGTGATAATTATTATGTTAAAAAAATACAAAGATGAACAAGAATTTTATAGTTTAGTGGGAATAAAACTACAAACATTTCAAAAAATGGTTGAAATTTTAAAAAAAGCTGAAGCAATTAAAAAATTGGTGGTAAACCTAATAAATTATCAATAGAAAATCGTTTATTAATGACATTAGAATACTGAAAAGAGTATAGTAGTTATAGAGTTATTGCAAAAAGATATAATATTAGTCATACTAGCTGCATTCGTAATATTTTTTGAATTGAAAATACTTTAATAAAAAGTGGAATTTTTAATTTATCTGGCAAAAAAGATTTAATCAAAAATAAAGGAATCAATAATACTTTACTAGCTATTGATGCTACTGAAACTCCAATTGAAAGAATTAAAAAAACTAAAATTACTTTTTTCGGGTAAAAACAAACATCATACTCTTAAATCGCAAATAATTATTGATATTTTAAATGGAAAAATTATTTCAACCGCTTTTTGTTTTGGAAGCATTCATGATTTTAAATTACTTTTAAAATCTAAAACTTTTATTCATCCAGAAAAACAAGTTTTTGTTGATTCAGGTTATCAAGGAATACAAAATATTCATAAAAATACATTTTTGCCATTTAAAAAAAGTAAATACAATAAATTAATACCAATTCAAAAAGAATACAATAAAACTTTAAGCAAAATTAGAATTAAAATTGAACACGTATTTGCTAAACTAAAACGTTTTAAAATTTTAACTTTAAAATATCGCAATAAAATACGAAGATTTGCATTAAGATTTAATTTAATAGCAGAAATATATAATTTTGAATTACCTTAGTTTTGCACCAAGTCTATAGTAATTATGGAGTTACTCATCAACAACCTTCTATAAATGATAGTAATTCAAGTAGTACTGAAAGTCTTAATAGTTCAAGTACAATTATCGAAATAGAAGATAGTGAAGAAAATAATTGAATAAATTGTAGTAGTCGTTATGGAGGAACAACACAAAAAAATCGATGATAATGGAAATTGAAAATATGAAACCCAAATTAAAAATAACTTTGATAGTTTAACTTTTTTTAATGAAAGCACTATTACCATTAATAACAATCAATACTGACAAAAACTAACATTTGTTGAAAAAAATGGAACAGTAATTATAGTGATTTTAGAACCTGTTTAAAATCTTTTCAATAAAATTGAAATAAAGGCAAGAACAACCATTTGTAAGCTAGTATTTAATTTTTTTTCACAATTTTTTCATAATCTTCTGCATTTTTCTAATCATGCAAAACTTCGTTCTACAACTCATCTTTTTGGTAATACTACAAAAGAATGTAATTCATTACGTTTTATAACTTCAACATTTGAATTTATAATTATTTTAATTTTAGAAGCAAATTTTTCACCAGTATAACCAGCATCTACTAGTATTTTTTGAACTGCAGAAAGATTCTCTTTTTCATTTTCAATCATTATTATAGCACTATTACGATCTGTTTTTTCTGCTGTGGTTATGTAAATTGCATGTGGTAAACCTTGAGAATCAACAGCAATATGACGCTTTATTCCTGAAATCTTTTTACCAGCATCATAACCTTTATTTTTAGTAGTATCTGTATTTTTAACACTTTGTGAATCAATTATACAAAAACTAGTTTGTTCTTTTCTACCATTATTGATACGAAATGCCTTGACTAATTTTTTTTAAAACTAATTGTAATACACTAGGTTCTTTATTATTATTTTTACTTCAAGCTTGAAAATAATAATATACAATTTGTCATTTTGGAAAATTTTTTGGTAACATTCTTCACTGGCAACCACTTTTTAATACATATAAAACTGCACAAAATACTTCATATAAATCTAAACTTCTTGGTTTAGTTCTCTTTTTAGTATTTTCTAAAATTGATTTTATATTTTCAAATTGCTCTTTGCTAACATTACTAGGATAATTTTTACACATATATACCTCTTATTTTAAAATATATAATCATTTTATCCTATTCTCTAAAAGATTTTAAACAGGTTCTTAGAAATTTATATTGGACTTACTGGTAAAAATTTACAAAAAGTAGTTTCTAATTTTCTCATTGATGGTAAAGAACACACATCCCAAGATTATATTGATGCTATATTTTGAAATTGACAAAATTATGTTATGGTATTACTTGATACTGCACTTGGCACATTTTTCACTTCAGCAGCTTCAAGTTGATCACGAGATGTTTTTTTTATTAAAAAAACAAAACAAATCCCATTGAAATCAACCAATTTAATACCAATGACTTTGAAAAATATAAAGAAATATTTGAAACACGCCACTTGCCACTTGCCACTTAGCCCTTTTTACTAGACCATTAATTTAAAAAACCTGAATGTATTCTAAAAACAATTGTGTTATATAATTAACACTAATTTTAACCTGAAAGGATTTTTATTAATGGATAAAATTAAACAAATAGCATTAGTAATTAACAAATTAAATATCAAAGAAAAAATTAAAATTATTGATGATTGTAAAAATCAATATTCAATTAGAAACCTATGTCAATATCTTCAATTAAACAGATCAACATATTACTTTTTAAAAAATAAACAAAAACCTATTAAAAAAGAAGAAAATCATATTATTAAATGCAATCATAAATATCAAAAAATATGCCAACTTTTAATCGAATTTCATTCTACAAGAAAAGGCAGAATTTATGGATATTTAAGAATTTTTTCAGCTTTTAAAGAGTGATTAAAACAAGAAAAAAATATCATTTTAAATATAGAATTATCAATAAAACAAATGCGAAAAATTATGAAAGAACACAATATTCAAGGATTAAAACAAACTAAAAATAACTATCCTAAAAACAAAAAAAATCCAAATAAGTGAATACCTACAATGGATAAAGTAAACAAAGATTATAAAAGTACAACCTCTTCAAATCAAATTTGATCAATGGACACTAAACAAATAAATACTAAAGAAGGATGATTATATCTTTTTGTAATTATTGATTTTTATTCAAATAATGTTGTTAGTTATAATATTGCTCCTAATAAATCATATCAGGATTTAATTCTTCCTGCTCTTGAAAAAATCAACAAACAATTTTCTTGAAATCAAATAAAAAATGTTATTTTACATTCAGATAACGCCAACGAATTTTATTGTCAAGATATCACAAAATGAGCAGAGGATAAACAAATAATTTTAAGCAAAAAACAACCTTATGATATTGGTGGTAATGTATTATCTGAAAACTGATTTTCTCATTTATCTCAAGAATGACTACCTAAAGGATCAAATCAATATTTATCCATCAATGAAGCTATAAATGATGTAAATCAATATGTTATGTTTTATAATTATGAAAGAATACATTCTAAATTTCTAAAACCACCAATTTTACAAATTAAAATTTAGAATTTTATATCAAAAATGGTCCAGTAATTAAGGGCCAACCACCAATAAATATAAATAAGAAAAATGATTTATTTTAAATTTTTAAAATCTAGAAAATAATGAATATGAAATTTAAATAATACATTTTTTATGATAAAAGTATTAAAAAAATATTATTGTTCTTTTGCAATAATAAATCAAAAATCGATTATAGAAAGATATTACATATATCAATTATGTTATACTATTTTTATAAGTTATTTTGTGGAGACTGTTAAGAGGTGATATTCTTATGATTAAAAATGGCATTAAAATATCAAAATCTCAATCTCGTGGTGATGAAGTTGGGTTACTTTTTTTCTTATTACTAATCTTCTTTTTCCTAATAGTTAGTTTAACTAGATTTTCAATAATTGGTAAAGTACTTGATGATTTTCTTTTTTCTTTTTTATTTGGATGAGTGAAATATGCTGTTTATTTCTTTCTTTTTTTAATGATTATTCCTTTAGCTTTTGGTTATCGCATGCAATTTAAATTGAAGTATATTTTTGTTACTTTTTTATTTTTAGTGATTAGTTGTTGGACAACACAAACTTTAACTTTAATAATTTTAGGAAAGAATAATTTATGAACTAGTTATTATAATTTAAACCTATTAAATATTAGTGAAATATACGTTAAAACATGATGAAATACAAATGCTATAAATAATTATCTAGGTTTTTTTGCTTCACCAATTTCTTTTAAAGACTTTAGTGTTGAAACCTTTTTTCCAGCATATGCTACTGGTGGCATTATTAGTAATGTTTTAATAGGTATTTTTAATTATGGTTTTTTTGTTACTAATTTAATTGCAAACTTTATTAGTATTTTTTCTTTAACTTGTTTATTTATTTTTAATAAACCTTTTATTTTCTTTAGCAAAATGAAACAAATTATTAAACAAATTATTAAACAAATTATTATTAATAATAAAAATAAAAAGCAAAAAAATAAAATAAATGCTGATTTAAAACAAAAACATATTAAGTTAAAAAAAGAAAAATTATTAATTGATAAACAAGTTAAAAAATCTTTTAGAAAAGAAAATAATTTTAATAAGGAATCAAAGAAGGAACCATCTATATCACCAGTAAAAAAAGCAGAAATAAAACAAAATGATAATAGCGACATTATCAATAAACCTTCTTCACCTATTGTTTATTTTAATGAAAATAGTTATTTAACTCCTTTTGGTAAAATTGACCCTGAAAAACAAAAAGATGTAATGAGTAATAGCAAAGGTACTCTGGTAGTTAAAAAAAGTTTAGAAGATAGTATTTTAAATCGTGAAATTATTAATGATAACGAGACTATTATTAATAACGAATCATAAGTAATTAATAATGAATAAAATTAAGAGTTTACTTTAGGATAAAACATTATATTAATGTTAAAATCAAAGTATCTTTTAATTTGTTAATAAATTTAGGTGAACTAATGGCAGAAAAATCTTTACTACAAATGAAAATTAAACTTTTACCTAATATTGCTGGATGCTATTTATTTAAAGATATAAATAATAATTTAATTTATGTTGGTAAAGCTAATTCATTAAAAAAACGAGTAACTTCATATTTAAATAAAGCCAGTAATTTTAAAACAATGTTATTAGTTAATGATATTCATGATGTTGAATACATTACGACATCTAATGAAAAAGAGGCTTTAATTTTAGAACAAACATTGATTAAAAAACATCATCCTAAATATAATATTTTGTTAGCAGATGATAAAAAATATCCTTATATTCAAATCACTAATAATCGTGATCCACAATATCGTTATGTACGTAGTGCTACTAAAAAAGAGGGACATTATTATGGACCATTTCCCGATGGTACTGGTGCGCGTGAAATTTTAAAGTTATTGGAACGAATTTTTCCATTACGAAAATGTGCTGGTAATCTTGGTAAACCTTGTTTATATTATCATTTACAGCAATGTTCTGGCGCTTGTTTTAAATCAGTACCTATTACTTATTATGAAGATATGATTAGTAAAATTGATCAATTTTTCAAAGGGAATGTTACTGCTGTTAAAAAAATATTAATTAATAATATGAATATTAGTGTTGAAAACTTACAATTTGAAAATGCTAATCGTATTAAAATTTTGTTATCAAAAATAGATCTATTTTTATCACAACAAGTTGTTGAGTTTCAAGATTATGGAAATCGCGATTTTATTAATTTTTTAATTGAAAATGAAATGGTTGTTTTAATTACTTTATTTTATCGTAATGGTAAATTGCAAGCTAAAGATGAACAAATAGTTCAAAATAATTACTTAGAAATTCAAGATTTAATTCGTAATTATTGTCAACAACTATATAGTAAAAATACATTGCCAAATGAAATATATTTACCATCAAATATTGATTTAAAACAATTAAAATTATTATTTCCACAAATAAAATTTATTAATCCAATTAAAGGAACAAAAGAACATATTTTAACATTGGCAAAAACCAATGCCATTTATGCATGAAATAATTATTTACAGACTAATCAGTTTAATGCGCCGTTAAATATGATGAAAGTATTATCACAATGATTAAAAATTCCTAATTTAAATCATTTAGAGGTTTTTGATGTTTCTAATCTTCAACAAAGTGCTAGTGTTGGTGGTATGATTGTTTATAAGAATGGTAATCCTAGTTTTAATGATTATCGCAAATTTTTATTAGATCCAAAAATTATTGATGATTATCATCGTTTTTGTGAAATGATTTATCGTAGATATCATCACTTAGTTATTAATAAATTGCCACTTCCTGATTTAATTATTGTTGATGGTGGAAAACCACAAATTAGTGCTACATTAGAACAACTAACATTATTAAACTTAACAATTCCTATTATTGGATTAGTTAAAAATAAAAAACATCAAACTGATAAAATTATAAATGATAAAATGCAAATTATTAATATTCCTAAGACTGATGCTTGTTTTTTATTTTTGAGTAAATTACAAGATCAAGTTCATAATTATGCAATTAAATATCATAAAGCAAAGCGAAGTCAATCAATGATAAGTAGTGTTTTATCATCAGTACCAGGAATTGGTTTACAATTACAAAATAAAATATTACAGCAATTTCCAACTTGACAATTATTGCAAAATGCTACAAAAACAGAACTTTCATCATTAGTTAAATCAAAAGTAATTTTAGAAAAACTATGAAAAGAATTACATAGTTTTGAATAATATGTTATTAAGAAATAAATAATAACGTAAATAAGATATTTATCTAAGTTACTAATGTAAAAATATCAAAAGTTAGATAAAAAATATCTTAATGTTTTAAGATATTGAAAATTTTAACGTATTGCTTTCGTTTGTGAAAGAATTTTGCATTTGTAAATCGATACTACTAATATGTTCTCAACTCTCAATACTATTTTTATCTTTTGGCATATAATAGTCAATAATTTTTTTTCTATTTTCACTAGCATTTTTATTAATTTCTTTTTTTTCAATTGGATTTCAATTTGGAGATGAAGGAATTAATTGTTTTATAAATACTTTATTTTTATAAGTTAATTGATGTTCTTTGGTTGTAATAACATACAAGCATGATTTCATGCCGAATTTCCCGAATTATCTTGATAATCAATATCAACTGGTCATTCATTTATTAAATAAGTTACTAATTTTTGTCAATCATTTAATACTGCTATATGTAATAATGAATAATTTTCTTTTCCAAACTTTAGAATATTAATAAAATCTTTTTTTAGAGAATGATTATTAAGTTCTGAATTAATATTTTTAAGTTTTTGATTTAAATTATGTTTATAGTTATCAATGATTTCAATAATTTCTTCTTGATTATTTTTTCAAATTTCATTATCATTTTGATTATCTTTTATTTCATTAGTTTTTTTAGTTGTTCATTTAAAACATTATTAATGTTTAGTATCATTTCTTTAGCATTTATTAAATTTTCTGCCTTTAGTTGATTTAGTTGATTTATTTGCTCGATTATTCTTGCTATTTTTATATGGTTATTTTTATTGGCCATCATTAAAGCTGTATTACCATTTTGATTTGCATAATTAAGATTAGCGTTATTTTCTATTAAACTATTAACAATTTTTAAAAAACCATTTTCAGCAGCTAAGATTAAAGCCGTATCACCAACTTGATTTGTATGATTAACATTGGCGCCATTTTTTATTAAAGCATTAGTAATTTCTAAAAAACCATTTTCAGCAGCTATCATTAAAGGACTGTAACCAGATTGATCTGAATAATTAACATTAACATTTTTTGCTAGTAAAGTGTTAACTATTTCCAAATAACCTTTTCAAGTACTTCATATTAAAGCTGTATCACCTTTTTCATTTACATAATTAATATTGGTATTATGTATTATTAAACTATTAACTATATTTAGATAACCATTTCGCGCGCTTCATATTAAAGCATTATTATTTATTTGATTTGTATGATCGGCATTAGCATTATGCGCTATTATAACATTAGCTATATCTAAATATCCGTTTGTAGCGGCTCACTTGAAAGCAGTGTAACCTTCTATATTTTCATGATTAATATTAATATTATGTTGCATTATTAAGCTATTAACAATATTTAAGTGTCCGTTTCTGGCGGCTCATATTAAAGCTGTATCACCATAACGATTTTCATGATTAATATTAGCAAAATTATCGATTAAGAGATTAATGATTTCATGGTGTCCGTTTCTGGCAGCTAAGATTAAAGCAGTTTCATTACCATTATTTTCATGATTAATATTAGCGTTATTTTCTATTAGTGTATTAACTATTTCAATATGATTATTTTCAGCAGCTAATAAAAGCAGTATTACCAAATATATTAGCATGATTAATATTAGCATCATTTTCTAGTAAAGTTTTAACGATATTTAAGTGTCCATTTCAGTCGGCTAGTGTTAAAGCACTAAAATTATTTATAGTTAAATAATTAACATCAGCAACATTATTTATCAGTAAAATATTAATTGTATCTAAATCGCCATTTCAAGCACTATTTATTAATTTTTCATTTAAATCGTCATTCATTTTTTTACTCCTTTAACAATAAAAAACCCATTTATTTTGTAAACATTAAAATAAGTAAGCGATAAAATTCTATAATCTTTATAAGAACCTGTTTAAAATCTTTTCAATAAAATTGAAATAAAGGCAAGAACAACCATTTGTAAGCTAGTATTTAATTTTTTTTCACAATTTTTTCATAATCTTCTGCATTTTTCTAATCATGCAAAACTTCGTTCTACAACTCATCTTTTTGGTAATACTACAAAAGAATGTAATTCATTACGTTTTATAACTTCAACATTTGCATTTATAATTGTTTTAATTTTAGAAGCAAATTTTTCACCAGTATAACCAGCATCTACTAGTATTTTTTGAACTGCAGAAAGATTCTCTTTTTCATTTTCAATCATTATTATAGCACTATTACGATCTGTTTTTTCTGCTGTGGTTATGTAAATTGCATGTGGTAAACCTTGAGAATCAACAGCAATATGACGCTTTATTCCTGAAATCTTTTTACCAGCATCATAACCTTTATTTTTAGTAGTATCTGTATTTTTAACACTTTGTGAATCAATTATACAAAAACTAGTTTGTTCTTTTCTACCATTATTGATACGAAATGCCTTGACTAATTTTTTTTAAAACTAATTGTAATACACTAGGTTCTTTATCATTATTTTTACTTCAAGCTTGAAAATAATAATATACAATTTGTCATTTTGGAAAATTTTTTGGTAACATTCTTCACTGGCAACCACTTTTTAATACATATAAAACTGCACAAAATACTTCATATAAATCTAAACTTCTTGGTTTAGTTCTCTTTTTAGTATTTTCTAAAATTGATTTTATATTTTCAAATTGCTCTTTGCTAACATTACTAGGATAATTTTTACACATATATACATCTTATTTTAAAATATATAATCATTTTATCCTATTCTCTAAAAGATTTTAAACAGGTTCTAAGATTATTATATTTATTTTTTTTATGATTCAAATATTAACTTTTAATTAATTTAAAAGTTAATAGTTTTTTTATATTTATTTTTATAGCTGTTTTATTAATAATTAAAAATTATTAGTTAAATATTTATTTTAAATGTATTATCTTAAATTTTGTATAGAAACCTTTAACTTTAAATTATAAAATTGATTTAGTTCTTTTATCGACATTATCTTTAAATAAATAAATATATGATAAAATGAAAATGAAATAAATTGTAGTAAGGAGTTTTTTAATGGCAAATAAACGAAAAAACAGTGTTTATAATGAATCATCAATTCAAATTTTAGAAGGTCTAGAAGCAGTTAGAAAAAGACCTGGAATGTATATTGGTTCTACTGATAATCGCGGTCTTCATCATCTAGTTTGAGAAATTGTTGATAATGGTATTGATGAAGCATTAGCTGGTTTTTGTACTAGTATTGTTGTTACTATTAATGTTGATAAGTCAGTTACTGTTGAAGACAATGGTCGTGGTGTTCCAACTGGTATGCATGCTTCAAAAAAAAGTACTCCCGAAGTTATTTATACGGTTTTACATGCTGGTGGAAAATTTGACACTAATAGTTATAAAACCTCGGGTGGTTTACATGGCGTTGGTGCTTCAGTAGTAAATGCTTTAAGTAATTGAATGATTGTTACTATTCATCGTGATAAAAAAATTCATGAAATTAAATTTAAAAATGGTGGTAAGATTGATCAAAGTTTAAAAATGATTGGTAACACTTATAAAACAGGAACTAGGGTACAATTTTTACCTGATTTTCATCGTGTTTTTCTAGGTTGTGATTGAAATGTTCATTTATTTGAACAACATTTACGTGAAAGTGCTTTTTTAATTAATGATTTAAGTATTCAATTAATTGATAAGAGGACAGGTACTGAAGAAACTTTTCATTATGAAAATGGCTTAGTTGCTTTTATGCAATATTTAAATAAAGATAAAAAAAATTTATCACCAATTGTTAGTTTAAAAGGTAAACAAAATAATATTGAGGTTGAAATTGTATTACAATATACGGAAGATTATAGCGAAACGTTAGTAGGGTTTGCCAATAACGTTAAAACTGTTGATGGTGGAAGTCATTTAGTTGGTTTTAAAAGTGGTTTAACAAAAGCTATTAATGAATATGCAAGAAAACAAGAATTATTAAAAGCAAAAGATAAAAATTTAGAAGGTAATGATTTGCGAGAAGGTTTGGTTGCTATTGTTTCGTTGCGTATTCCTGAAAATTTAATTCAATACGAAGGTCAAACAAAAGGTAAATTAGGAACGCCCGAAGCAAGAATTGTTGTTGATAATATTGTTAATGAAAGATTTTCATTTTGACTTCACGAAAATAGTGATGCTGCTAAAAAAATTATTGATAAAGCCATTAAGGCTCGTGATATTCGTAATGCTTTAAGAAAAGAACGTGAATCATTGCGTAATAAAAGTAAAGATACGCAAAAATTTTTAGTAGGTAAATTGGTGCCCGCACAAAGTAAAAATCCCAATATTAATGAATTATTTTTAGTGGAAGGAGATTCCGCTGGTGGCAGTGCCAAGTCAGGTCGTGATCGTAAGTTCCAAGCGATATTACCGTTAAAAGGAAAAGTAATTAATGCCGAAAAAACTAAAGTAATTGATCTTTTTAATAATGAGGAAATTAGTATGATTATTAATGCGATTGGTGCTGGTGTTGGTAACGAATTTAGTATTGAAAATTGTAATTATAATAAAGTCATTATTATGACTGATGCCGATACTGATGGTGCCCATATTCAAATTTTATTACTAACTTTTTTCTATCGTTATATGCGAGATTTAATTAATTCGGGTAATATTTATATTGCATTACCGCCTTTATTTAAAATTTCTTTTAAAGAAGAAGAGCAAGAGAAACATGTATATGTTTGAAATGAGTTAGAATTAAAAGATAAAGTTGAAACAATTAAAGGTAAATATGATCTGCAACGTTATAAAGGTTTAGGAGAAATGAATGCTGAACAATTATGAGAAACAACTATGGACCCAAACGTCCGTCAATTAATTAAAATTACTATTGAGGATGCTCTATCAGCAGAAACAGAAATTCAAATATTAATGGGTGATAAACCAGAAAAAAGACGAAAATGAATTGAAGAAAATATTTCTTTTGAAGCTAGTGATTATTAAGAAAAAAAGGAGTTTATAAGTTATGAATAGTAAAGAAGAGATTCAACAAAATAATGAACAAATTTTATCTTATCCTATTGATGATATTGTTGCAGAACGTTTTGGTCGATATGCCAAATATATTATTTTAGAACGAGCATTGCCCGATGTCCGTGATGGTTTGAAGCCAGTTCAACGTCGAATTTTGCATGCTATGAATGATTTGGGTTTAACCAATGATAAAGCATATAAAAAAGCAGCTCGTGTTGTTGGAGAAGTAATTGGTAAATATCATCCTCATGGTGATACAGCAGTTTATGCTGCGATGTGTAGAATGGCACAAGAGTGAAAGGTAGCATGACCATTAGTACAAATGCACGGTAATAAAGGTTCAATTGATGGTGATAATCCTGCTGCGATGCGATATACAGAAGCACGTTTATCATTAATTTCAGAATTATTATTGAAGGATATTAAGAAAAATACTATTAGTTTAATTAAAAATTTTGATGAATCAGAAACAGAACCAACAGTTTTACCTGCCTATTTTCCAAATTTATTAGTAAATGGTGCTTCTGGAATTGCCGTTGGAATGGCAACTAATATTCCACCTCATAATTTACAAGAAGTAATTAATGCAATTGTCATGAGAATTAATAATCCACAATGTAATTTAAGCGAATTAATGCGTGTTATTAAGGGTCCTGACTTTCCAACCGGAGGAATTATTCAAGGTATTAAAGGTATTAAAGAAGCTTATCGTTCTGGTAAGGGGCGAATTGCAATTCGTGCCAAAACTCATATTAATAATGAAGGTGAAATTCCACAAATAATTATTACCGAAATTCCATTTGAAGTTATTAAACAAGATTTAATTAAAAAAATTGATGATGTTAAAACATTAGCAAAAATTCATGGTATTAAAGAAGTACGTGATGAAACGGATCGTTTTGGTTTACGAATAGTTATTGATTTAGTAGAAGATAGTAAACCACAAGAAATTTTAAATTATTTATTTAAAAATACCAATTTACAAATTTATTATAACTTTAATTTAGTAGCAATTGCTAACAAAAAACCAGTACAAATGAGTTTAATTAATATGTTAGATTTTTATATTAATCATCAAATTGATGTTGTTACTAAGCGTTCACAATATGACTTAGCACAATTAGAACGAAGATTAGAGATTGTTAATGGTTTAGTTATTGCATTAAGTGAAGTTGATAAAGTAATTAAAATTATTAGAACATCAACTGACCGTATGCAAGCAAAATTAAATTTAATATCAGCTTTTAATTTTACTGATATTCAAGCAGAAGCAATTGTACAATTGCGTTTATATCGTTTAACTGCTACTGATATTCAATCATTAGTTTTAGAAAAAGCAGATATTGAAAGTAAAATTATTGTTTTACAAGAAATTCTTAATAATGAAAATTCACTACTTCAAGTTATTATTACTCAGTTAGAACAAATTAATTCTCATTTTTCTGGATTAAGAAAATCACAAATTCAAGGTGAAATTTCTGAAATTACAATTGATGAAAAAGCAACATTGCGACAAGAAAATGTATTTGTTAGTATTAGTTATGATGGTTGAATTAAGGTAATAAGTAGTAAAGTATTTTTACAAAATCTTGATTATCAAGATTTTGGGCGTAAGCCAAATGATGTTATTATTGGTGGAGCAATGTTCAATAATTTTAATAATTTATTATTTTTTACAAATAAAGGTAATTATTTTTTAATACCAATTTTTAAATTAGAAGAAAATAAATGGAAAGATAATGGTATTCATGTTAATACGTTATGTAAACTTGAAGGAAATGAAAAAATTATTAGTGTTGCGCAAGTTAATAGTTTTGAACAGCCAAATGTAAATATAGTAGTCGCTACTAGATATGGTTTAATTAAAAGAATGCCACTTTTAGAGTTAGCAACTACCAGATTTAATAAAACCGCCAAATATGTTAAGTTAAAAGAGAACGATAGTGTTATTAGTGTTAATAGTACTACCGGTCATGATTTTATTGTTATTAGTACTCGCAAGGGTATGACTTTAAAATATTTAGAAACGAAAGTTCCATTATTAACTAAAACTGCAACAGGTGTTAAAGCTTTGAAAATTAATTCTGAAGAAGATGAAGTGGTAGGAATGGCTTGTGGTAATAGTAATGATATTTATGCAATGTTAACATCAGTTGGAACAATTAAACGAATGTTATTCAATACTATTGAACAAACTTCACGAACAACAAAAGGTAATAAAGTAATAAAAGTTCCTAAAAGTAAAAGTATTAGTATTATTAAAACTTTCTTATCACCAGCAACATCTTTTATTAATATATTAACGAAAAAAGAAAAATGATTAGTGATTAAAGCAAGTAACATTAATCTTAGCAAGGTAAATGAAGGAACTGGCAAAGTAGTTGCTGATGATATTATTGCTGGCGGTAGTAATTTAGTGATTGATTTAAAAACTGATGTTATTGATGCTGATATATCATCAATATCAGAAAATTTTGATGGAAAAGAAAGCAACAATGGTATTTAAAATAAACTTTTTTGTTGAAAATTATGGACTTTTTAAAGAATTAGTTTTTTTGATTTTCATAATATAAATTTAAATAATAATTTTAGTTAAGAGTGAATAGGATATGACTTATATCAATGCTATAATTATTATGGTAGTGATTTAAGGAGGAAGTATAGATGACAAATAATATTATTAAATATCAATCTCTAATTAATGGTGAGTTGTATGAAAATGGTAATTGAATATCAGTTATCAATCCCACCACTAATAAAATAGCAGGCCAAGTTCCTGCCTTAACTAAAGTTGAAATTAAAAAAGTATATGAATCTGCAAAATTTGCTCAAAAAAATTGAGAACAAATGCCTATTTTAAAAAGAATTTCTTTTTTAAATTCTTGAAAACAATTAATTATTCGCGATAAATTAATACTTGCTGAATTAATGACTAATGAAATTGCTAAAGGCACAAAAGCAGCTTGCAGTGAAATTGATAGAACAGTTGAATATATTGAATATACTTTACAAGAAGCATTACGTCTTCATCCTGAATCTTATACAGGTGATAGTTGAGGAAGTATGAACAAATTAGCTGTTTTTGAATACGTACCAAAAGGAATTGTTCTTGCTATTTCCCCTTTTAATTATCCGATAAATTTATCAGTCTCTAAAATATTTCCAGCACTTGTGACTGGTAATAGTGTTGTTTTTAAACCCGCAACACAAGGATCATTGGTGGGATTACACTTAGCTAAATTAGCTAAAGAAGCTAACATTCCTAATGGTGTTTTTAATGCTATAAGTGGTAAAGGTAGTGAAATTGGTGATAGTTTAGTTGAAAATGAAGCAATTAATGTTATTTCTTTTACTGGTAGTGCTGTTGTTGGTAATCGTATTTCACAGAAATCTTTAAAAGCTGATTTGATTTTAGAATTAGGAGGTAAAGATCCAGCAATAGTGCTTAATGATGCTGATCTTGAAGATACAGCAACCAAAATCATTAAAGGTGCATTTAGTTATTCAGGACAACGCTGTACTGCTATTAAAAGAGTGTTAGTACAAAGAACAATTAGTAGCAAATTAATTCCAATTTTAAAAGAAAAAGTTGAAAAGTTAACTGTTGGTTTGCCCACAGATGATTGTGATATTACTCCTGTTATTGATCAACCAACAGTTGATAATGCTAAAAAATTAATTAAAGATGCTTTAGATAAAGGAGCCAATTGTTTAGTTGGTAATAAATTTAAAGAAAATTTAATGTGACCAATTATTATTACTGACGTAACAACAAAAATGAATTTAGCATGAGAAGAACCTTTTGCACCATTGTTGCCGATTATTATTTTTGATGAAGTAAAAGAAGCAATTAATATTGCAAATGATTCACAATATGGTTTACAAGCTTCTGTTTTTACTACTAATATTAATAGTGCAATGAGTATTGCTAAATTATTAGAAGTTGGAAGTGTTAATATTAACGATCAGTCACAACGTGGTCCCGATCACTTTTCTTTTGTTGGTGTTAAGGATTCGGGTCTTGGCGTACAAGGTATTCGTCCTTCGTTACTTGCTTTTACTAGACCAAAAGGGATTGTTATTAATTGAAAAACAAAAATTTAAAAGAAAAAATAAAACTTATTTTAATAAAAAAATAAGTTTTATTTTTTTATTAAAATAGTGGTAAGATAAAAATGTAATAAATTTTTGTCCTTGTTAATTAGATTTTTATTTTTTTAACATTCTTATATAAAAAGCATAATAAAAATATTACATATCATTGTAACTTTTATTTTAAAAAGTAAGTTATTAAAATAGTGCCGAGGATAAAGTACTGTTACATGAAATGCAAAAAATATGGAGGTAAATATGGCAAAACGAAAAATTGTCCTTGTTGGATGTGGAGCTGTTGGTAGTAGTTTTATTTACAGTGCCATTAATCAAGGTTTAGCCCAAGAATATGTATTAATTGATGCTTTTGAAGGTATAGCTGAAGGTAATGCGATTGATTTTGCTGATTGTCAAGCAGCTTTAGATCATCCTTTTATTTCAATTAAGGCGGGAAATTACAGCGATTGTAAAGATGCTGATATTATTGTTATTACTGCTGGAAGACCACAAAAAGATGGTGAAACAAGATTAAATATGGTAGCAGATAATGCCAAAATTATGAAGAGCATTGCTTTAGAAATTAAAAAATCAGGATTTAAAGGTGTTACTATTATTGCATCTAATCCTGTTGATATTATGACAACTGTTTATCAAAAAATTACACAATTTGATTATCATCAAGTATTAGGTTCTGGTACAATTTTAGATACCTTACGTTTACAATATTTAATTGGAGAAAAAATTGCAGTTAATCCAAAGTCAGTTGCTGCTTATGTAATTGGTGAACATGGTGATTCTTCAATGATTCCTTGAAGTTCGGTTTCGGTAGGTAATAAAACTATTTATCAACAAATTACTGAAGGTAGAATTAAAGAAAAAGATTTAGAAGAATTAAGAAAAGAAGTAGCACAAAGAGCTTATAAAATTATTAAATTAAAGCGTGCAACTTTTTATGGTATTGGTGCAGCATTGGCATTATTAGTAAGAAATATCCTTGAAGGACAAAATCACGTTTTAGTAGCAGGTGCTTATTTACAGGGAGAATATGGACAGCAAGGTTTTTATATTGGTGTACCAACAATACTTTACGAAAAAGGTTGAAAAAGAGTAGTTCAGTTACCATTAACGAAAGAAGAGCAAACGGCATTTGATAAATCTTGTGCAATTATTAAAGAAACTTTAAAAACAGCTTTTGCTGCTATTAAATAAAAGATAGGAGTAGTTTATTCGTGAATACAAGTGTAGAAAATATCAATAATGAAGAAACATTAACAAGTATTGAAACTTATATTGCTGTTTATAAGTATGCATTAAAGAAAGCAGAAAGTCCGTTATTAAAAACTTTTTTAATGGGTATTGCGTCTGGACTTTTTGTTGGTATTGCTTATATTGCGGCTATTTTTGGTAGTAGAGGATTAAGTGATAAGGGTATTAAAAATTTAACATTTGGTTTTATTTTTACTTTAGCAATTACTATGATTGTCTTTATGGGTGGTGAACTTTTTACTTCTAATTCCATGATATTTATGCCATTAATAAAAAAACAAGTTAAGTTAACAAGAATGTTAATTAACTTACTAGTAGTATTAATTGGTAATTTTATAGGTTGTTTTATTCTTTCATTATTTACATGATGAGCAGGATTTTTTGATAATCAAGCTTTTTTGGATAATGCTGTTAGTATTTTTAATCATAAATTAGTAATGTCTTGATGAAAAGCCTTTTTTAGTGGCATATTATGTAATTTTTTAGTAGCAGGAAGTGTTTATATTTCTCATGCCACTCGTTCATCTACTGCTAAATTTTTATTAATAGGATTAGTAATTATGGTTTTTGCCTTATCTGGTTTTTCTCACGTTGTAGCAAATTCTTATGTTTGAGGATTAGGGCCTTTATTTAATATTTATGGAATTCATAGTGGATTTAATGACTTTTTACAATTTGGTTATCAAGTACAACTTCCAACCTTATTTGGTAATTTTATTGGTGGTGGTATTTTATTACCTGGTATGTATTATTTAATCTTTAGAAAAGAATTACCAAAAATAACATTATAAATATATTATTAGTTTAATATAAAAATTAATCCATTACTTTAGTTTTAAGTAATGGATTTATTAATTTTATGAAAATAAATTAATTGTAAATAGAAGTTATTTGATAAGTATATTTTAAAATTTGTCAAATTAAAGATTTTAAAAAGGAGAATGGTTTTGATAAAAAATATTTTTTAGAAAATAGATTAGAATACTTTAATATTAATTTTTTATTGCATTTATTTTTTTTGAAAATTAAAATGTAATTAACTTCTTAAATTTAAGAACCTGTTTAAAATCTTTTAGAAAATAAAGTAAAATCATTATATACTTTAAAAGTAAGAGGTGTATATGATTAAAAATTATCCAAGTAATGTTAGTAAAGAGCAATTTGAAAACATAAGATTAATTTTAGAAAATAGCAAAAAGAAAACAAAACCAAGAAGTTTAGATTTATATGAAGTGTTTTGTGCGGTTTTATATGTATTAAAAAGTGGTTGTCAATGAAGAATGTTACCAAAAGATTTTCCAAAATGACAAATTGTATATTATTATTTTCAAGTTTGAAGTAAAAATAATGGCAAAGAAACTAGTGTATTGCAACTAATTTTTAAAAAAAATCAGTTATAAAAATTCAAGTCAATAATGGTAGAAAAGAACAAACTAGTTTTTGTATAATTGATTCACAAAGTGTTAAAAATACAGATACTACTAAAAATAAAGGTTATGATGCTGGTAAAAAGATTTCAGGAATAAAACGTCATATTGCTGTTGATTCTCAAGGTTTACCACATGCAATTTACATAACTACGGCAGAAAAAACAGATCGTAATAGCGCTATAATAATGATTCAAAATGAAAAAGAGAATCTTTCTGCAGTTCAAAAAATAATAGTAGATTATCGTTATAGTGGTGAAAAATTTGCTTCTAAAATAAAAGAAATTATAAACGCAAATGTTGAAGTTGTAAAACGTAATGAACTACATACTTTTGTATTATTACCAAAAAGATGAGTTGTAGAACGAAGTTTTGCATGATTAGAAAAATGTAGAAGATTATCAAAAAATTCTGAAAGAAAATTAAATATTAGTTTACAAATGGTTATTCTTTCATTTATTTCAATTTTATTAAAAAGATTTTAAAAGTAATTTAAAATCATGAATGCTTCCAAAACAAAAAGCGGTTGAAATAATTTTTCCATTTAAAATATCAATAATTATTTGCGATTTAAGAGTATGATGTTTGTTTTTACCCGAAAAAAGTAATTTTAGTTTTTTTTAATTCTTTCAATTGGAGTTTCAGTAGCATCAATAGCTAGTAAAGTATTATTGATTCCTTTATTTTTGATTAAATCTTTTTTGCCAGATAAATTAAAAATTCCACTTTTTATTAAAGTATTTTCAATTCAAAAAATATTACGAATGCAGCTAGTATGACTAATATTATATCTTTTTGCAATAACTCTATAACTACTATACTCTTTTCAGTATTCTAATGTCATTAATAAACGATTTTCTATTGATAATTTATTAGGTTTACCACCAACTGCTTTTTTAATTGCTTCAGCTTTTTTTAAAATTTTAACCATTTTTTGAAATGTTTGTAGTTTTATTCCCACTAAACTATAAAATTCTTGTTCATCTTTGTATTTTTTTAACATAATAATTATCACCTTTGATATTAATAATAACCGTTAAATTATTAAAATTAAAGGTTTTGCACCAAGTCTAATAAAAGAAATTAACTATATTCGTGATGATGAAGTTATTATTAAGTCAGATAATGGAGACTATAGTCTTTTAGTAAGTAATTCCGATTTTACTATTAATAAATTATCGTGAACAGCAAAATATTTTTTTAAAACTAATAGAGAAGTTTGAGTAATTAAAGATGATAATAATCAAGTATTAATTTTAGATCTTTATGGAATTGATATTATTAGATTAAATAGTAAAACATATATTTTAAAAGAAGATAGTAAAAATATTCAAATTATTGATTCATTATGATTATGTAAGTAATACATATTCTGAACAGGTCAAGTTATTAAAGGAAAATATAATTTTGAAATTTCTGATGCTTATGATTTATTGAATATTAATAGTCAATTATTACTTTTATTTGATCGACAACAAAAAATGACAGTTAGAATAATTGAGAGAAATCTTAATTCTGAAAATGAATTAGTTGTATTAAAAACAATAAATTTAACTAATGAAATAAGTGAAATAAAATTATTAAATAATCAAGAAAATAAGGGTAAATCTTCAACTAATTTTTTCGTTAAAACATTAAATAATCCAAATTATGTTCTTAATATTGATGCAAATATAAACAAAATTGAGAATTTAGAAGTTAATACTAAAAGTATTCCTAATGGAATGAATGGCGAAATTAATAGATATAATAAAACAGTTAGTATTTTTACACAGTATAAAACTGATGACTTATATTGATATCAAGTATTTTAAATAATATTATTTAAATAATTACCTAGTTACTGATATTTTGTATTTTTAATATTAGTAACATTTTTTCATATAAGGAAGTTTAAAAATAATTCCTTTATTTAATTGAACTAACTATTTAATTATGCAATAATATTGTATTGTATATAACTCAATTATTATTAAGGAGGGGCACAATGCGTGATGGATTAACTTTAAGATGTGAAGTTTGCAAAGAAGAAAATTATATTGCTGATCGTAATAAAAAAACTAAGCCTGAAAAATTAGAAACAAAAAAACATTGTTCTCGTTGTAATCAACATACACTACATAAAGAAAAGAAATAAGTTTTACTTATTTCTTTTCTTTAATTTGCAGTACAATATACTTAGTTATTAATTAATGATTTATTAAAAGGATTGAATTTAAAATGAAAAATTTAAATAAAAAAGAAATTATTGAAACAATATTAACCAAAAATAAAATAGATGCTATGTTATTTTACTCTCCCGAAAATCGCTTTTGATATAGTGATTTTATTTCAACGTTAGGTTATTTATTGATTAGCAAAAATGATGCAAATTTATTATTAGATGGAAGATATATTACTGAGGGAAAAGAAAATGCCAAAAATGTTAAATGCATTCAATTTAGTAATATTTTTTCTTCGTTGAAAGATTTATTAAAATCACAAAAAATTAAAAAAATTGGTTTTGAAGCAGAATATATTACTATTGCTCAATTAGAAAGTTGAAAGCAAGAAATTAAAGATATTGAATTTGTTCCAATTTATGTTAGTTCATTAAGAATGATTAAAGATGAAATCGAAATTGCACGAATTGCAAAAGCTTGTGCTATTGGTGATTTGGCTTTTAATGAAGTTTTAAGCTTTATCCGACCTGGTGTTAGTGAAAAAGATGTTGAAGATATAATATTACGTTCATTTGTTAAAAATGGTGCAACAAAAGCATCATTTGATACTATTGTTGCTTCTGGAGAAAGAGGAGCAATGCCTCATGGTAAAGCTAGTAATAAAAAAATTGGCAATAATGAATTAATTACTTGTGACTTTGGTTGTGTATATGAAGGTTTTTGTTCAGATATGACTAGAACTTTTGCGATTGGTAAAGTTAATCCAAAATTAATTGAAATTCATGAAATAGTTAAATCAGCACAAATGGCAGGAATTAAGGCTGTAAAACCAGGTATAGCTATTGGTGAAATTGATAAGATTTGTAGAGAATATATTAAAGAAAAGGGTTATGAACAATATTTTACTCATGGTACTGGTCATGGACTTGGTATTGAAATTCATGAATCGCCTTGAGTTATTAAAAATGAATCTACTATTTTAGTTCCGGGAATGGTTATTACTGTTGAACCAGGTATTTATATTCCTAATTTAGGTGGTGTTAGAATTGAAGATGATATTTTAGTTACCAAAGATGGTTATCAAATTTTAACAAAATCATCTCGTGAAATTGACATTTGAAAGGAGAAAAAATAAAAATGATTAACGTTAATGATTTTAAACCAGGAATTACTTTTTTACATAATAAAACTGATATTTTAATAGTTATTGAATCAGCACATTCTAAAAGTGGACGTGGACAAGCGCATGTGAAGGTAAAAGCAAAAAATTTAAGGACACAAGCTATTATTAGTATTACTTTTACCGGTGGTGATACAGTTTATCCAGCTATTATTGATAAACGACCAGCAATTTATAGTTATGATGATGGTATGTATTCAGTTTTTATGGATAATGAAGATTATAATGAAATTAGGATTGATCAATCACGCTTATCATGAGAAAAAAAATTTTTAGTTCCTGGTAATGAAGTATCATTAAGGGTTTATAAAAATTTAGAAATATTAGGTATTGATTTACCTCCTTCGGTAGTATTAGCGGTTGTTGATGCTCCACCAGGAGTCAAGGGAAATAGTGTTTCTAATACGACAAAAACAGCTATTTTAGAAAATGGTTTACAATTACAAGTACCAATGTTTATTAATAATGGTGATAAAATTGTAGTAAGTACAGATGAAGGGAAATACAAAACTCGCGCTTAAGAAAGGTGAATATTATGGAAATACTTATTGAAGAAAGTAAAGTTGGAACATTAAAATTATCTTCGTTAGTTATTAAAAAATTTATTTATATGTTATTAATTAATGATAACTTTCAATTAACATTAGAAGATGTTGAAGTTCTAATGTTAGAAACAAATGATATTACTGCTATTAATAATAATATTGTTGTGCGAATAAAATTAATTGTTAATCCAAATGAAGATTTAGTAAATTTAAAAAATAAAATTAATAATTTAATTTTAAGACGTACTGAATCAGCTTTAAATTTATTTTTATTAAATATTCATATAATATTTATTGCTAAAACTAAGGAAGTAGAAATCAACAATGCAAGAACAAAAGAAGATAACCCAGCATCATAAAAGAATTGGCATGATAGAAGTATTATATCAATATTTCCTTGAAGGCCAATCACAACAAGCATTTAAACAATTTCTTTTTGAAGAAGAAGGTAAGAGTTTAATTACTGAACAATGTGAGATATTAAATAAAATAATTGATTATGAATATGATTTAATAGATTTAATTAATAAAAATTTAAAACAAGGATGAGATTTTGAAAATTTAAAACCAATTGAACAAGCAATTTTAATTTTAGCAGTGTATGAAATTGTCCATACTAAAACAGATAAAAAAATTATTATTAATGAAGCTATTATTATAACTAAAGCTTATTGTCCAAATGATGATTATAAATACATTAATGGTGTTTTAGATAAAATAAATAAGTAATTATAACTAGTATATGATTGAATTTAGTTAATAACTATATTTCTAATATAAATATATTATCTTATTTTAAAGATATTTTTTATGTTATAATGTAATATTTTTGTTCAATGTAACTATTTTTTAAAAATTAATAGTTAAAAAATAAAAAAATAAAGTATAATATATTTTAATAAACTTAATATATAAACTTAATATATAAACTTAATATAAGTTTTTACCCATTGTTTTTTTAAAGCAAATGGGTTCTTTTGCTTTTAAAAAGGAGAAGTATATATGCCATTAACTAAAGAAGAATCTTTTTTACTATTAGAA
Source organism: Spiroplasma endosymbiont of Acasis viretata (assembly GCF_964031275.1). Taxonomy (NCBI): domain Bacteria; kingdom Bacillati; phylum Mycoplasmatota; class Mollicutes; order Entomoplasmatales; family Spiroplasmataceae; genus Spiroplasma; species Spiroplasma endosymbiont of Acasis viretata. The sequence goes on along the minus strand of NZ_OZ035019.1, from coordinate 1,127,365 downwards.
CCTGTTTAAAATCTTTTAGAGAATAGGATAAAATGATTATATATTTTAAAATAAGAGGTATATATGTGTAAAAATTATCCTAGTAATGTTAGCAAAGAGCAATTTGAAAATATAAAATCAATTTTAGAAAATACTAAAAAGAGAACTAAACCAAGAAGTTTAGATTTATATGAAGTATTTTGTGCAGTTTTATATGTATTAAAAAGTGGTTGCCAGTGAAGAATGTTACCAAAAAATTTTCCAAAATGACAAATTGTATATTATTATTTTCAAGCTTGAAGTAAAAATAATGATAAAGAACCTAGTGTATTACAATTAGTTTTAAAAAAAATTAGTCAAGGCATTTCGTATCAATAATGGTAGAAAAGAACAAACTAGTTTTTGTATAATTGATTCACAAAGTGTTAAAAATACAGATACTACTAAAAATAAAGGTTATGATGCTGGTAAAAAGATTTCAGGAATAAAGCGTCATATTGCTGTTGATTCTCAAGGTTTACCACATGCAATTTACATAACCACAGCAGAAAAAACAGATCGTAATAGTGCTATAATAATGATTGAAAATGAAAAAGAGAATCTTTCTGCAGTTCAAAAAATACTAGTAGATGCTGGTTATACTGGTGAAAAATTTGCTTCTAAAATTAAAACAATTATAAATGCAAATGTTGAAGTTATAAAACGTAATGAATTACATTCTTTTGTAGTATTACCAAAAAGATGAGTTGTAGAACGAAGTTTTGCATGATTAGAAAAATGCAGAAGATTATGAAAAAATTGTGAAAAAAAATTAAATACTAGCTTACAAATGGTTGTTCTTGCCTTTATTTCAATTTTATTGAAAAGATTTTAAACAGGTTCTAAAGAAAATGAGTCTACTGATTTATTAAATAATAATTGAAAAGAAGAAATTAGAAGAGACTCAAATCACTTAATGCCAAAAACTGAAAAACCTTGTTGAAGAAGATATGTAATTAGAAGATAATTAGCAAAAAAATAAATATATATTTAAATAAATTAAAAAATAAGTTTTAACCCCTTGTTATTTTTTACTTTTATATGCTATTATTGTATAGGTAACGGCTCGGTAGCTCAGTTGGTAGAGCATTCGCCTGAAGAGCGAAGTGTCAGTGGTTCGAATCCGCTTCGAGCCACCATTATTTAAAATATAGGCAATTAAGCCTTTTTTTTAATTATTTTTCTTAGATTTAGGTTTAAGTTAAAATTTTAGGTATAATAGTGTCATTAGCAATTTTAAACAATTAATAATTCTAGAAAGAAGGGTATTAGTGTCTAAAATTTTAGTTTTAAATAATGCGAAAATAATTAGCATTAAGAAAATAATAAATAATGGTTTTTTAGTAATTAAAGATAATTTAATTTTCCAAATTAATGAAGGAAAGTATAATTATGAATTTCAAGATGCTCAGGTTATTGATTGTCATAATCAAACAATAATACTTGGTTTTATTGATTTACATGTACATGGAGGTTATGGCTATAGTTTAATGGATGGTACCATTGAATCAATTAATAATTTTGCAAAATTAGTTCCAAAAGAGGGAGTAACAAAGTTTTGTTATGCAACAGTTACTGCCAGCAAAAAAGAAATTGATAATGTTCTTTCAGTATTTGCTAAGTATATGAAAACAGAAAATAAAGGTAACAAGGCACGAATTATTGGTGCATATTTAGAAGGACCTTTTATCTCAGAATTACAAAAAGGAGCACATACTCCGTCATTACTTCATGTTCCTGATCTTAATTTAGTAAAATCTTGAAATATAATTAATAACATTATTCCTAGTGTTGGTCATAGTAATGCTACTTTTAAAGAAATAACTAAAACTGTTGAATATGGTTTAACGCATATTACCCATCTTTATAATGCAATGAGCCCCTATAATCATCCTGATCCTGGTGTTGTTCCGGCATCATTATATTATGATCAATTAGTTACTGAGTTAATTTGTGATGGAATTCATGTTGATATTGATATTTTAGCAATAACATATAAAATTAAAGGTGTGCCGATGGAATTTGTATGATTACTGATGCCATGAGTGCGAAAGGACAGCCTGATGGTAAGTATTTATTGGGACCATTACCTGTCATTAAAAGTAATAATAAGGTTACTGTTGAAGCAACCGGAAAATTAGCAGGCAGCATTGCAACAATGATTGCTGGTTTTAAAAATTTATTAAAAATTACTAATAATAATTGACAAGATTGCATCAAAATGGCTTCTTATAATAGTGCTAAACAAGTAGGAATTGCAAATAAAACGGGTGATATTGTTATTGGTAAATTAGCAGATATTATTGTATTAACTAAGAATAATGATATTTTTTTAACAATATGTGAAGGAAAAATTGCATATCAGCAAGAATAAGTAAGTAATGTAAGGGGTTTTTAAATTATGAAATTAATTATTTTAAAAGATAAAACTGAGCTTGCTCAATTATTAAGTAAAATTATTATTGATATTATTAAAGTTAAACCAAATGCTATTTTAGGATTGGCAACGGGAAGTAGTCCAATTGAAACATATGATTTATTAATAGCAGATGCAAAAAATAACAAAAGAGATTGATCAAAAGTCGTAACATTTAATTTAGATGAATATGTTGGTTTAACTCCATATCATGTAAAAAGTTATCGTTATTTTATGAATCATCAATTATTTAATCATATTAAAAGTCTTAATTTAAAAAATACGTATGTTCCTAAAGGTATTGGTGATTTAGACCAAAATGTGGAAGAGTATGAAAAATTATTAAAAGAAAAAGGACCAATTGATTTACAAATATTGCGCTTAGGTACTAATGGTCATATTGCTTTTAATGAACCAGGTACTCTTGCAAGTAGTAAAACACATGTTGTTAATTTAACTAAAGAAACAATTGAAGCTAATAAAAGATTTTTTTCTAAAGTTGAAGATGTACCAACCAAAGCTGTTACGATGGGTATTCATACTATTTTACAAGCTAAATTGATTGTTTTAATTGCTACAGGAACTAATAAAGCACAAGCTATTCGAGAGTTAGTTGAAGGTAAAGTTTCTCCAAATTATCCATGTACTTTTTTACAAAATCATGATGATGTTACAATTATTATTGATGAAGAAGCAGCAACTTTATTAAAGCCAACTATATCAAAAAAAAATTAACTTAAAGGAGAAACAAATGGAACGTAAAAAGATTATTATTGGAAATTGAAAAATGTATAAAAATATAGAAGAAACTCAATTTTTTTTAAATGAATTTAATAAATTATTAAAAACTAAAACTATTAAATATGATTATGGAATAGCAGCTAGTTTTACTAATTTACCTTTATTAAAAATGAATAAAACTTCTGCTTTAATTATTGCAGCTCAAAATTGTCATTATGAAACCGAAGGTGCATATACTGGTGAAATTTCAATTAAGATGCTAAAAGATATGATGGTTAGTCATGTTATTATTGGTCATTCTGAACGCAGAATGTATTTTAATGAAGTAGATGAAACAATAAATAAAAAATTACATTCACTATTTAATGCTAATATTATACCAATTTTATGTTGTGGTGAAACTTTAAACCAATATGAAAATAAAAAGACTAATGAAGTAATTAAAAATCAAATTAAGTTAGCATTAAAAAATATTAAAGCAGAAAATATTGCTAAGTTAGTAATTGCCTATGAGCCAATATGAGCAATTGGTACTGGTAAAACAGCAACAGCTCAACAAGCTCAAACGGTTTGTAAAATGATTCGTGTATTTATTAGTGAATTATATAATAAAAATGTTGCAGAACAAGTACGTATTCAGTATGGTGGTTCAGTAAAACCCGATAATATTAAATTAATACTTTCTGAACCTGACATTGATGGTGCATTAGTTGGAGGTGCTTCATTAGTACCACAATCTTTTTTTGATTTACTAATTTAACTCTATTTAAATTACTAATAAAAATAAGGAGTTAACTAAACATGGAATTATCAAAGATACAAATTAAAAGTATGTGAACAAAACTAACAAAAAAAATTAAACATCGTGCCTTTCCGGCAACCACTTTTGTCAATGCTTTTAGGAATAATTCAGAAATTTTAGCATTGTTTAGTAAAAATGGTGAAGACACTAATCAATTAGAACAAATTGGCTTTATTATTTGTACTAAAACTATTTTTGCTTCTAGTAGTGATAGTATTGTTAGTGACAAAGGTATTATTACTAATGAATATTTTACTGGTGAAGTAATTGATGTTAATAATACTCTTATTCCTAATACTTATATTCATTTAGTTAAAGTTAATAGTGGACCAATCGTTATTAACGATATTCCATTATATTTAACCATCAATGAAAGTCATCATCAATCATTAGTTAATAATAAAATTGGTGCTAAATTATTTACAAATAGTTTGATGAAACAATTAAATTATAAAACTTCTAATTTTAGTTCTATTTCTATTACTGAAGAAAATTTTATTGTTGTTCTTAATAATTTAAAGATAAATAGAAAACAAATATTGCAAAGTGAATGTATCATTAATTCTTTATTAGAACAAAAATTATCATTAGAACAGTTAATTTTATTGCAAAATAAAAAAGAATATAGTTATTTAAAAAAATTTAATGAAGTTGAATTACAAGAAATTATTAATTTGCAAAAAATAGCAGTTGTTGCTATTAAAACTAATAAAGATCAGCGAAAAATAACATTAATAGCAGGTAATAAACAACGAATTGAAAACTTTTTTATTAATGCTAAAAAACCAATCATTATTGCTATTAATGCTATTAATAAAAAAATTAGAGCAATTAATCAGCCTGAAAATATTCAACCAATAGCACCGATAACTAATATTACTAATTATCAAGATTTATGACAATTACAAAAAATTCATAAAGAACTATTGAAGTCATTTTCAAAATGGCGGATAGTATCTCAAGATATATTAGAAAATTTATCGCAGACTTTTGCTTATGGTTATTATTCAGAAGTCATTGATAATTTGAAAATTACTCATTATTCTTTTAATAATGATTTATTAGATTATAATTTAATGGAAATTAAAGGACACAATTTATTAGCTAATAGTAGTAATACTATTTTATTTCTTTCTAATAATATTAGTGATAATCCTAGTATGGTTATTTTATTAAGTCAAGATTTAAAATCAATTTGTGATTTAAAAACAATAATTACTAAAATTACTAAAAAGCAATCTATTAAAATAGTCTTTAAAAAAGATATTGTTATTTTGAGTACTGTTCATTATCAATGTATTACTGATTTTATTACTAAAATGATTACTATTTTTAAATCTGATAATTTTAAACATCAGTTGCAAGTTATTAAATAAAATATGAGGTGAAATTTATGAAAACAAAACAACCAATATTACTATGTATTTTAGATGGTTTTGGTATTGCAAAATCTAGTGCAACTAATCCCATTAGTTCTGCAACAAAACCTAATTTGGATTATTTATTAAAAACTTATCCGCATACTGAAGTTTCAGCTTCTGGCCTTGCAGTTGGTTTACCAGAAGGACAAATGGGCAACTCTGAAGTTGGACATTTACAAATTGGTGCCGGTAGAGTAATTTATCAGTCATTAACATTAATTAATAAGTCAATAAATGATAAAACATTTTTTAAAAATGAAACAATATTGTCAGCAATTAATCATGCCAAAAAGAATAATAGTAATGTTCATATTATTGGTTTACTAAGTGATGGTGGAGTACATGCTCATATTAATCATATTTTGGCATTATTAGAAATTGCTAAACAACAAAATTTTAAGAATGTTTATGTTCATGCTATTTTAGATGGTCGTGATACAAAAGCTGATATTTCTAAAATTTATGTTGAACAGTTATTAAAAACTATGAAACAATTAGGTGTTGGTATGCTTGCTACTATTTCAGGAAGATATTATGCTATGGATCGCGATAAACGTTGAGATCGTTTAAAAATAGCATATGATGTAATAGTTAATCATGAAGGCGCTTCATTTATTGATCCTATTGCTTATGTTAATGCAGAATATAGTGCTGGTCGTAATGATGAATTTATTATGCCTGCTTATAATTCTGAAATTAATAATGGCAATATTACTAATAACGATAGCATTATTTTTGCTAATTTTCGTCCTGATCGTGCAATTCAATTAGCATCAGCATTAACAAATAATAAATATGATTTTAATATTAGTATGAAAATACCAACATTAAAAAATACTTTTTTTATTTCAATGATGGAATATGCTAAAAGTGTTAAACCACAAGGTGTTATTTTTCCACCTATATCAATGCTTGATGCTTTAGGGGAATGATTAAGTAAAAATCAATATCATCAATTACGAATTGCTGAAACTGAAAAATATGCACACGTAACTTATTTTTTTGATGGTGGTGTTGATGTTGAATATCCACTATCAACAAGAATTTTAATTCCTTCACCAAAAGTAGCAACTTATGACTTAAAACCAGAAATGAGTGCTCGCGAAATTACTACTCGTTTAGAAAGTGAAATTTCTAAAAACATATATGATGTTATGGTTTTAAATTTTGCTAATCCAGATATGGTTGGTCATACTGGTGTTTTAAATGCTGCCATTGATGCGATTGATGTTATTGATGAATGTCTTGGAAAATTGTATCAAGCAATAAAAAAAGTGAATGGTATTTTAATGATTACTGCTGATCATGGTAATGCTGAAATCATGATTGATAAAGAGGGTAATCCTAATAAAAAACATACATCGCAACCAGTACCATTTATTATTTGTAAAACAGGATTAAAATTAAAATGAGGTGGTTGCTTAGCAAATATTGCTCCAACGCTATTAGACGTTTTGGGTTTAGTTAAACCAACTGTTATGACAAGTGAGTCTTTAATTATTAAATAAAAATATATTGATTTTTTCTTTTTATTGATAAGTGCTTGTTTTAAGAATATAAAAGTATTAAAATATAGGCATATGAATTAAATATAGTGTTTCCCCTTTTATTTTTTTTAAATAAATATAAGGGGTTTATTATATTTAGCTTTTATATTTTGCAAATTTATACATTTATTAAAAATTATGGAGGTAGAGTATGCCATTATCAGAGACAGTAGAATATCGAGAACTTAATGATTTTGTACAAAAATCATTAAGTTCTAAAAAAGATGAATCATCAGCCAATATAACTTTAAATAGTTTGGAAGTTAAGATTGATGATATAAAAACACAATTGGATAGTAGTTTAAAAGAATATATTATTGAACTTGTATATGTAGATGAAAAGGGACGTTTAGTAAAAAAAACTAATGATGAAAACGTTAGTATTATTCAACAACCACCTTTAGTAATTAATAGTGATCAATTACAACAACTAGTAATAGTAAAAGAAAAATTAGATAGTTCTCTAGTACATTTATATCGAACTAAAAAAGAAAATGATAAGATTATTCTTGAATATTTAGGTAAAAAAGAATTACCAGCATTATTATTAAAAACTGAATCAGAATCCAATAATTTAAATAATGAAGAATATAAAGAAGAGTTAGATGATCTTAATGTTAATATTATAAAAAGATCTGAAGAGCCTATGAAATTATCATTTGCTGAAAATGGAACGTGTTATTTGTTTATTGATAATAAAAACAAAACAATTGTTCCTGTAGATGTAAATGATGCTAAGGAATTTAAAAACTTTGTAGCCAAAAAATGTCCTCGTAATGGTAGTATAAATATTGAAGTTGATAAAAATGGAAAGATTTTGTTTGCATATATTATTGATAACCAGACTCATAAGAGGAAAGATATAAAAATTGCTGAAAAATTAATTGATACTTTTGAAAGAGTAATTATTACAGCCTCTTCTTTACATTCACAACATTCACAAAATAATTCTGTTGCACCTAAAAAAGAAGTACAAAGTAATAATTCTTTTCCTGCAAAGGAAGTTAATGGTACTGAACCACCATCAAAACCAGTAGAACAAAGTGTTAAGTCAGTTTTATCTACACCAACACCATAAATGTAATAATTAAAGGAGAAAAATAAAAATGCCACTAATGAAAAATTTTAAATGATTTACAAACATTATGAGAAATATATATCAATCAGAAATAAGTGATGTTGAAGATATTGCTATTGAAGTAGAGGATGACCTATATTCAAAAAAGAATACACTTAATATTTTAAAGAATTCTTCTTTCAAGATTAATCCATTAAAAGTAAAAAAAATAGTTAGTTTAAATCAAGATGGAAAATTTGTTGTTGATAGTGGTTCATTAGTTAATACTATATTTATTAGTGATGAATCATTAACTCAAAATGATCAAAGTTTATTTAAAAAAGACCAATTAGTTTTCGTTGAAGATGAAACTGACAATACTAAAATTAAAATATATAAAATTTTATTTGATGAATCTGAAGGTGAAATAAGACCTGAATTAGGATTATTAGGAAGTATAAAATTATCAGAATTTAATGGAATTTTTATAAATTCTGGACTGTTTAAAGAAAATGATGTTTTAATTAATCAAAAGATTAATAATTTATTAGATGCTCCACAGTTGCGAAATCCATTTGAACAACCAAACCCAGTTTGAGATGTGGAACACTATAAAATTAATGATTATTCTTCAAATAGTACAATGATTGAAAATTTTAAAAAACATTTAAACTTAGTGAATGTTGAAAAAGACTATTTTATTTATCGTCAAGGAAATGAAATTTTTATTAAAAATGTTACTGATCCAAATGATACTTTTATAATCTCAACAACTGCTCAAAATATTACTGATAATGATATTTTTTATTTAAATAAAAAGATTAACGAAAATGGAGAAACTTTTTGAGAAACCTATAAAATAACAAAAAAACCTGTTCTAGGATGGTTATATGATAATGTAAAATATCAAGCATATGAATTTAATCCTTTAACCAACCAGCAATTTGATGATTTAAAAGCATTAAGTATTCCTCCACAATTAGGATTTACTATAGAACCAACAATTAATAATGGATTAGCATCTCTTCTTAAAGAAGAGCAACAAGAAATTGATTTAGTTGCTATGCGTTTTTTAGTAAATGCACCAGAAGATTTACCTGAACCTTTACAGATTGCAAATAATATCTCTGAAACATTGCAAAATAATAGCATAGAAGGTTTGTATAGTTTAGTAATAGAAGATGGTAAAATAAAAATATCAGATGCTAAATCAGATCCAGAAAATGTAATTTTTGAACAAGAACTTTCTCAAGAAAATAAAAATATATGAAATAATGATATAGAAGTTGCTGGTAAGTATCAAAAAGTATACTTTGCGAAAAACCCAAGTAATAATTTAGTAGAAAAATGAGTAGTTATTGCTGATCAAAATCAACTACAATGTATTCGAACAATTTCTTTATCGGAATTAAGAAAAAGTTTTGCAAATAATAATTTATTTCTTGATGGATTAAAGGGTATTCACTGTGGAGAAAATGGAGCACAAGTTAAAGTGGCAAGAACTGCTGCTGAACAGGTAATATCACCAAAACCATCAGCTACAAAATTATCTCCAGTTATCGTTAAAAATGTTATTAATTTAAAATGAGATGATAGTAGAAAATTATGAGATTTAAATATAACAACTGATGAGCAAACATTGGATAAAAAATTAAAATTAGAAAAAAATGAAAATGATATTTTGAATAATTTAATAGAACAAAATAAAAAAGCAAATACTGTTATTTTATTTAATAAGTGTGATCGTAAATTTTTAAGAGCATATTATTTTGATGAAAATAATAAGAAAGTAAATTGCTCTAATAAGTTAAGTGATGAAGATAAAGAACAACTTAGTACCATAAATCAAAAAGCAAAAGCAAGAGTATTAGAAGCAAGAACAGTAACACCAATACTTGATTTAAAATCAAACTTATTTTTAAAAAATACTAAAACTTTTAATTTTAATATTTTTAATGGAAAATGTTATGTTTTATGTAATGATGAACTTGGAATTCCATTAAAAGCAGAAGTGAAACTTAGTCCTGAACAAATTCGTGCATTATCATATTTAGCTAAAAATGAAGTTGATTTTTCTTTAACTTTTGATAAAGATGATAATTTTAAAAGTATAAGTTATACCTTTTATAGAGATGAAGTAAAACAAAATATAACTATTAATAGGAAAGATTTATCTGATAGTAATAATTTTAATCAAAAAAGGATTGAAACTGATGAATTAATGGAAACAATAGTTACTGCTCTTAATAATCCTGAAAGTTTAATACCAGAAGATGATGGAGTAACTCCAAAACCATGAAATAGTGATACTGCTGCTAAAGTTAATGGAGCATCATTACCAAGTAGTACAACTCAACATCCACAACAACAACAACAAATGTAATTAAATCATCATTATTTTAGAAGCACAAATAAAAAATATTTGTGCTTTTTTGATTCTAAACAATATTTTTTTCTGTATAATAATTAGTGAAATATTAAAGAAAGAAGGAATTAACAAATATGTCTTGCATTATTGATATTAGAGCACTACAAGTAATAGACTCAAGAGGAAATCCAACTATTCAAGTTGAATGTTGAACTGAAGATGGTGGATACGGGCTTGCTTTAGTGCCATCAGGTGCTTCAACAGGTACTAGAGAAGCTTTAGAACTACGAGACAAAGATACTAAAGTTTATGGTGGACTTGGTGTTATGAAAGCCATTAAAAATATTAATGAAAATATTGCCGAAGCTATTATTGGTTTGGAAGTTACTAATCAAAGATTAATTGATCAAACAATGATTAAGTTAGATGGAACAGAAAATAAAACAAAATTAGGTGCCAATGCTATTTTAGGGGTATCATTAGCAGTTGCTAAAGCTGCCGCTGATGAATTATATGTGCCCTTATATACATACTTAGGTGGTACTAATGCTTGTCAGTTGCCAGTCCCAATGTTAAATGTAATTAATGGTGGTGCTCATGCTGATAATAATATTGACTTTCAAGAATTTTTAATAATGCCAGTTGGTGCTAAAACATTTTCAAAGGCAATCCAAATGGCTGCCGAAACTTTTCATGCTTTAAAAAGTATTTTAAAAGGTAAGGGTTTAGTTACTGCAGTTGGTGATGAAGGTGGTTTTGCTCCTAATTTAAAATCAACCGAAGAAGCATTAGATTTAATTGTTGAAGCTATTAAAAAAGCGGGTTATACTCCAAATAAAGATATAAAAATTGCTATGGACTGTGCATCATCAGAGATTTATAAAAATGGTAAATATGTTTTTGGTAATAAAGATGGTAAAAGTAAAAATACTGAAAAATTATTAACTTCAGCGCAACTAGTAGATTATTTAGTTGATTTAACTAAAAAATATCCAATTATTTCAATTGAAGATGGTTTGGCTGAAGGTGATTGAGAAGGATTTAAATTATTATTAGAAAAATCAGAAGGTAAATTCCAAGTTGTTGCTGATGATTTATTCGTTACTAATCCAAAAATTATTAAAGAAGGAATTATTAAAAACGTTGCTAATTCAGTATTAATTAAATTAAATCAAATTGGAACATTAACTGAAACTATGGAAGCTATTGAAATGTGTCAAAAAGCTGGGTGAACGGCAGTAGTATCTCATCGTTCTGGGGAAACTGAAGATACAACGATTGCTGACTTAGCAGTAGCTTTTAATACTGGACAAATTAAAACAGGTTCAATGTCAAGAACTGATCGTGTTGCAAAATACAATCGTTTATTAACAATTGAAGCTGATTTAGCAGATCAATCTAAATTTTTAGGTGACGATGTATTTTATAATATTAATTAATTAAAATCATATTTTATGGTTAAATTTACTGATATCCTTTTTAATTTTAAACAAATTATAATAATTATCACTAAAATAATGTAATTAGAAGAGAGGATGACTAAATATGCAAGAATTAAATAAAAGAAGAATTGGAATCTTAACTTCTGGTGGTGATTCACCAGGTATGAATAATGTTATTAATGCAGTATATAAGACTTTTCGTGGTATAAATCATGAAAATAGTAAAATTGCTACTGCTGATAAAAGACCATTTGAATTAGTTTTAATAAAAAATGGTTATAAAGGAATAATGACAAATGACATTCATGTTATTGATAACAATTGAGCAAATTTAATTGATCTAGGGACTGAGATGGGGGGAACAATCATTGGGTCTGCTCGTTTTAGAGAATTTGAGCAAGAAGAAACTCGTAAAAAATGTATTGAAATTTTAAAATCTAAAAAAATTGAAGGTTTAATTGCTATTGGTGGTGATGGCACATATAATGGTTTGCAAAAATTAAGTAATGAAGCAGCTATTCAATGTGTGGGTATTCCAGGTACTATTGATAATGATATTAGTTCAAGTGAGTTTACTATTGGTTTTGATACCGCTCTTAATACAATTGTTGAAAATCTTGATAAAATTCGTCAAACCGCTAATTCTCATGGAAGAATTATGATTGTTGAAGTAATGGGTCGTAATTGTGGTGACCTTGCTCTTCATAGTGCTGCTGCTGCAAATTGTGATTTAGTTGCAACTAAAGATTTAGGAATTGGAGAACAGTCATTGATTGATATTATTAAACAGTTGTACACTAAAAAACAATGTCGTTCATTAGTAATAGTAGTAACTGAACGTCAATATGATGTTAATAAAATAGCTAAAATCATTGAAAAAGATACTGATTGTGAAACAAGAGCAGTAATATTGGGTCAAATTCAACGTGGGGGAACACCAAGTGCATTTGATCGTTATTTATCAACAATGATGGGTATTTTTGCTGCCGAAAGATTTGCAAATAGTAATAAATCTAGTATTTGTATTGGATTACAAGATAATAAATTAGTAGCTATTGAAATTCAAGATGCATTAAACACACCTTCAATAAATAAAAATAACGTTGCTAATAAAATTTTACGTTTGTCAGGAGTTATTTTTAAAAAAAATACTTAATAAAAAGAGGTGAATAATTTGATATCAATTATAAAAAGAACTAAATGTGTAACTACTTTAGGACCTGCTTCAAATTCTGCTGATGTTATTAAACAACTAATAGAAAATGGCTCAATTTGTGGGCGTTTAAATTTTTCTCATGGTACTCATGATGAACATTTAGCAAGGGTTTTAATGATTAGAGAAGTATCTAAACAATTAAATGTACCAGTTGCTATTATGTTAGATACTAGAGGTCCAGAAGTTAGAACACATACCTTTACAAAGGGTAGTGTAGAAATCAAAAAAAATGAAATTATTACGATAATTGATAATAAAGAGATTATTGGTACTGCCGATAAGTTTTCTGTAAATTATGGTAATTTAGCAAAGGATATTAAAGTTAATGATAATTTACTAGTAGATGATGGTAAATTAACATTAAAGGTTACAGCGGTTAAAGATCATACTGTTATTTGTCAAGCTTTAAATACACATACTATTAAAGATCGTCGTGCTATTAATATTCCAAATGTTAAATTGTCTTTACCTTTTATTTCTGAAAAAGATAGAGCAGATTTAATTTTTGGTTGTCAGCAAAAAGTAGATTATGTTGCTGCATCATTTGTTTGTTCAGCAGCTGATATTAAAGAAATCCGCAAAGTTTTAGATGATAATGATGGTAAACATATTCAAATCATTGCTAAAATTGAATCACAATTAGCAGTTAATAATTTTGATGAAATTTTAAAAGAATCAGATGCTATTATGGTTGCTCGTGGTGATTTAGGAGTTGAAATTCCTTTTGAAAAAGTTCCTTTTTTAGAACGTGAATGAATTAAAAAATGTCGTACTGTTAACAAACCGATAATTGTTGCTACGCAAATGCTAGATTCAATGATAGATAATCCTCATCCAACACGCGCTGAAGTTACTGATGTTTGGGTTGCTATGGATTGGGGAGCAACATGTACAATGTTATCGGGTGAATCTGCCAATGGTAACTATCCTGTGTTATCAATTGCAACAATGAGTAAAATTCTTGTTGATGCTGAAAGTCATCAAGAACAGAGTAAAATTGCTACTGATTTATTCCATACAAAAGATCAATTAGTTGCTAAAACTATTAAAAAAATTATTGAAGAAAAACCACAATATTTAATTACTAATAGTCAAGATAGTAATTATATTAGAACTATTGCTAATGCTCATTTGCCAGTTTATATAATTCCTATTGTTAATAATGTTATTGATTATAATAAATTTGCAATAAACTTTGGAATTTATACTTTTTTAGCAGTTGAAGGAATTCCAGTAGAATTAAGTAATTCTTCGCAATTAGTTAAAAGCATTAGTAGCACTTATATAATCGCTACTAAATCAAAAGTATTAGTAGTAGATATTAATAATAATACTAATCCTTTTACAACTTTTATTGTCAAATAACCTAGTACTACTGAGGTAAATTAGAAAAGGAATTAGGTAAAACATGAAAATTAATGTAATTAAATTAAATGGCAAAACGATGACTTATAATATTGAAAATCCAATTACTGGTTATCAATTATTAAAACAGGAAAATGAAAATATAGATTCTTCAATTATTGCTTTTACTCTGAATGGACAATTAAAAGATTTATATTGAGAAATTAAAGAAGATGCTGAAATCAAGTTTATTAAAAAAGATGATGCTTTAGGATGAACTATTTTAAATTATGGATGTGCTATGATTTTAGCTCATACTATTAAATTAATGTATCCACAAGCGTTAATTACGATTGCTAATACTAATGATAATGGTTTTTATTTAGATTTTGATTATGAAAAGCGACTTTCTAATGATGAATTAATTAAAATTGAAGAGAAAATGCGTGAAATTTTAATAAAAAATATTGAAATTAAAAGAGTTTGTCAAACTAAAGAAGAATCTTTAAAAACTCATAAAGACAATCCTTTTGCTTTAGAATATATTAAATTAAATCATGTTAATGGATTAAAATGCTCTTATTTAGTTGATAATAAGACTTTAGTAGTGGCATCGGGTGTTGCTATTAATAATTCTTCATCAATAAAAGATTTTAAATTATTAAGTATTACTGGTGCATATTGATTAGGAAATGATAAAAATAAACAATTACAGCGCATTTCTGGTATTTGTGATTATTCAAAAGTAAAATTAGTAGATAAACTTAATGAACTTGAAGAACGAAAAAATCGTGATCATCGCAAACTAGGTAAAGAATTAAATATTTTTACTTTTAATGATGATTGTGGTAAAGGATTATCTATATTTTTACCAAATGGTATGGTTATTAAAAAAGTTTTGCAGAAATATTTGAGAAAACAAGAATTTATGTGAGATTATCAAGAAGTATCAACACCAGTTTTAGGTTCTGTTGAATTATATAAAAAAAGTGGTCATTGAGATCATTATCGTGAAAATATGTTTACTCCAATTAAAAAAGAAGAAGAACAATTGGTATTAAGACCAATGACTTGTCCTCATCACTGTATGATTTATAAAAGTGCTCTTCGTAGTTATAAAGATTTACCTTTGCGTTTAAGTGAGCATGCTTTATTATATCGTTATGAAGCAAGTGGTGCTTTAACTGGTTTAGAACGAGTAAGAAGTATGGAATTAACTGATTCTCATATTTTTGTTAGATTTGATCAAATGAAAACAGAATTTAAACGTTGTTATCAGTTAATTGCTGAGGTTTTAAAAACTTTAAATATTAAAATTGATTATTTATCATTATCTTTACGAGATCCTGCTGATAAAGAAAAATATTTTAATGATGATAAAATGTGAAATCAAGCAGAAACAGCATTACGTGAAGTATTAGATGAATTACAATTAGAGTATAAACCAATGATTGGTGAGGCTGCTTTTTATGGACCAAAATTTGATGTTCAAATTAAAACAGCATTAGGTCATGAAATTACAATATCTACTATTCAATTCGATTTCTTATTACCGAAAAAGTTTAATTTAACTTATATTGATGAAAATAATAATGAAACAAATCCAGTTATTGTTCATCGAGGATTAATTGGTACATATGAACGTTTTATTGCCACATTATTAGAACAAAATAAAGGCGTTTTTCCACTATGATTAGCACCAAGGCAAATTGCAATTTTACCAATAAATGAAAAAGAAAAAACCTTAGAATATGCTAATAAATTATTGCAAACTTGTAAACAACATAATTTACGAACTGAAATTATTAGCAGTGGAACTATTGGCAAACGTATTGTTGAAACACAAACTCAAAAAATTCCTTATCAAATTATTATTGGTGATAAGGAAATAGAAAATAATAATTTAAGTTATCGTCAGTATGGTCAAAAAGAAAGTAAAATTGTTACTTTATCAGAATTTTTAAAATTATTAACAAAACAAGTTGAGAATAAAATATAACTATAAAAATTAAAAAAACCATTTAAGGTTCTAATTCTTAAATGGTTTTTTAGTTAATTAAGCAATTTAATTTTACTAAGTATATTAGTAAAATTTAAACCATTTTTTTATACGAAAAAAATATTTATATTTTTACTATTATTTTCATTGACATTGGGTTTTGTTTTCTGTAAGATACTTATTGTGCCCGAAAATAAATGGGTTACAAACTAGAAAAAACGATCTTTGAAAACTAAATAAAACAAGAATTAATCCGTCAATTTTTTATTAAAAATTAAATAAGTCAGACATCATCTTTTAACAAAAACAATTTTATTGAGAGTTTGATCCTGGCTCAGGATTAACGCTGGCGGCATGCCTAATACATGCAAGTCGAACGAAAGTAGCAATACTTTAGTGGCGAACGGGTGAGTAACACGTATCTAACCTACCATTTAGTGGGGAATAACTGTTGGAAACGACAGCTAATACCGCATATGTTATTTATTTGCAATGATAAATAATGAAAGGAGCATTTGCTTCGCTAATTGATGGGGATGCGGCGCATTAACTAGTTGGTAAGGTAATGGCTTACCAAGGTAACGATGCGTAGCCGATCTGAGAGGATGAACGGCCACATTGGGACTGAGACACGGCCCAAACTTCTACGGAAGGCAGCAGTAGGGAATTTTTCACAATGGGCGAAAGCCTGATGGAGCAATGCCGCGTGACTGATGAAGGTCTTCGGATTGTAAAGGTCTGTTGTAAGGGAAGAAGTGCTAGAATAGGAAATGATTTTAGTATCGACCATACCTTACCAGAAAGCCACGGCTAACTATGTGCCAGCAGCCGCGGTAATACATAGGTGGCAAGCGTTATCCGGATTTATTGGGCGTAAAGCGTGCGTAGACGGTTTTGCAAGTCTGAGGTTAAATTTAGGGGCTTAACCCCTGACCGCCTTGGAAACTACATTACTAGAGTATAGGAGAGGTTAGTGGAATTTCATGTGTAGCGGTGGAATGCGTAGATATATGAAGGAACACCAGTGGCGAAGGCGGCTAACTGGCCTATTACTGACGTTGTGGCACGAAAGCGTGGGGAGCAAATAGGATTAGATACCCTAGTAGTCCACGCCGTAAACGATGAGTACTAAGTGTTGCCATGAGGCAGTGCTGTAGCTAACGCATTAAGTACTCCGCCTGAGTAGTATGCTCGCAAGAGTGAAACTCAAAGGAATTGACGGGGACCCGCACAAGCGGTGGAGCATGTGGTTTAATTCGAAGCAACGCGAAGAACCTTACCAGGTCTTGACATACCTTGCGAAGCTATAGAGATATAGTAGAGGTTAACAAGGATACAGGTGGTGCATGGTTGTCGTCAGTTCGTGTCGTGAGATGTTTGGTTAAGTTCAGCAACGAACGCAACCCTTGTCCTTAGTTGCCAGCATTAAGTTGGGGACTCTAAGGAGACTGCTAGTGTAAGCTAGAGGAAGGTGGGGACGACGTCAAATCATCATGCCCCTTATGACCTGGGCTACACACGTGCTACAATGGCTGATACAAAGAGTCGCTAAACCGCGAGGTCAAGCAAATCTCAAAAAGTCAGTCTCAGTCCGGATTGAAGTCTGCAACTCGACTTCATGAAGTCGGAATCGCTAGTAATCGCGAATCAGCAATGTCGCGGTGAATACGTTCTCGGGTCTTGTACACACCGCCCGTCAAACCACGAGAGTTGGCAATGCCAGAAGTCGGTGTCCTAACCGCAAGGAGGGAGCTGCCAAAGGCAGGGTTGATGATTGGGGTTAAGTCGTAACAAGGTATCCCTACCGGAAGGTGGGGATGGATCACCTCCTTTCTATGGAGTTTAGTTTCTAATAAGAAACCAAGACAACAAGAAAAATTAGATGGATGATTTATTGGATTACTTCTTTTGTTCTGTTTAGTTTTCAGGGATTGTTTTCTCTGAGCAATTGTTCTTTAAAAACTGGATAATAGACATCTTTTAAAAAAATAAGATAATTTTTATCTTGCAATAGGATATTCTAAAAATAAATTATTAAGAGCGTATGGTGGATGCCTTGGAATTGGAAGACGATGAAGGACGCGATTACCTGCGATAAGCTTCGGGGAGCTGGAAATAAGCTTTGATCCGGAGATGTCCGAATGGGGAAACCCACTATCTTTAATCAGATAGTACTGTACAATGAATTCATAGTTGTGCAGAGTGATACCTAGAGAATTGAAACATCTTAGTACCTAGAGGAAAAGAAAGCGAATGCGATTCCCTTAGTAGCGGCGAGCGAAAAGGGAACAGCCTAAACCAGTCGTCAGACTGGGGTTATAGGACTGTCTATTAGGTTCGACCTATGAAGAGTTACAAAATTTATATATAGCAGAAGTTGTTGGGAAGCAAAGCCATAGATGGTGAAAGCCCAGTATGCGAAATGTATAAATCTCTTGACAGTATCCTGAGTACGGCGAGGCACGTGGAACCTTGTCGGAATTTGCGCAGCCCACTGCGTAAGGCTAAATACTAACCAATTACCGATAGTGAACCAGTACCGTGAGGGAAAGGTGAAAAGTACCCCGAGAGGGGAGTGAAATAGTTTCTGAAACCATATGCTTACAACAAGTCGGAGCCCGTTAATGGGTGACGGCGTGCCTTTTGTAGAATGAGCCGGCGAGTTACGATTACATGCAAGGTTAAGTTGAAAAGACGGATCCGAAGTGAAAGCGAGCCTGAATAGGGCGTTTAGTATGTGGTCGTAGACCCGAAACCAGGTGATCTAGCCATGAGCAGGTTGAAGTTAATGTAACAGTTAATGGAGGACCGAACCAACGTTCGTTGAAAAGACCGTGGATGACTTGTGGCTAGCGGTGAAATTCCAATCGAACCTGGAGATAGCTGGTTCTCCCCGATATAGTTTTAGGACTAGCGTCAGAATTAGTGCAATGGAGGTAAAGCTCTGAATGTATGATGGCCCCACCTCGGGGTACTGAATGCAATTAAACTGCGAATGCCATTGTTACATATATGGCAGTCAGTCTATGGGTGATAAGGTCCATGGACGTGAGGGAAACAGCCCAGATCATCAGCTAAGGTCCCCAAATCAATGCTAAGTGGAAAACGATGTGGAATTGTTCAGACAGCTAGGAGGTTGGCTTAGAAGCAGCCATCCTTTAAAGAGTGCGTAACAGCTCACTAGTCGAATGATTCTGCGCGGAAAATGTACCGGGGCTAAGCATTGTACCGAAGCTATGGGTCTATATATATGTTTACATATATTGTGGGCGGTAGGGGAGCGTTCTAATCTGCGACGAAGTTAGACCGGAAGGACTAGTGGAGCGTTTAGAAGTGAGAATGCCGGCGTGAGTAACGATTGAAGGTGAGAATCCTTCATGCCGATTGACCAAGGTTTCCTGGGCTAGGTTCGTCCAACCAGGGTTAGTCAGGACCTAAGGCGAGGCCGAAAGGCGTAGTCGATGGATAACAGGTTGATATTCCTGTACCACCATGGTGACTGATGGAATGACGGAGAAGGCTAAAATGTCCCAGTGGTTGGTAGTGCTGGGCTAAGTACAAAGAGGGTTGTGTAGGCAAATCCGCACAGCGTTAACCTTGAAGTACGATGGGGAGTGAACGGTTCGCTTAGTAACGAAGCATTTGATACCATACTTCCAAGAAAAGTTTCTAAAGACATCACCATGGTGCCTGTACCGAGAACGGACACACGTGGTCAAGGAGAATATCCTAAGGCAAGCGAGATAACTATAGCTAAGGAACTCTGCAAAATAACCCCGTAAGTTAGCGAGAAGGGGAGCTCATAGCAATATGAGTCGCAGTGAAGAGGTCCGGGCGACTGTTTAGCAAAAACACAGCTCTCTGCTAAGTCGTAAGACGATGTATAGGGGGTGACGCCTGCCCAGTGCTGGAAGGTTAAAGAGATTTGTTAGCGTAAGCGAAGCTTTGAACTGAAGCCCCAGTGAACGGCGGCCGTAACTATAACGGTCCTAAGGTAGCGAAATTCCTTGTCAGGTAAGTTCTGACCCGCACGAAAGGCGTAACGATCCGGACGCTGTCTCGGCTATAGACTCGGTGAAATCTTAGTACCTGTGAAGATGCAGGTTACCCGCGATTAGACGGAAAGACCCCGTGGAGCTTTACTACAACTTGATATTGAATTTTGGTGTAGTTTGTACAGCATAGGTGGGAGACGTTGATATGCAGACGCTAGTAGGCATGGAGTCACCATTGGGATACCACCCTTGCTATATTGAAATTCTAACTTGAGACCATAATCTGGTCTAAGGACAGTGTCTGGTGGGTAGTTTGACTGGGGCGGTCGCCTCCTAAAAAGTAACGGAGGCGCCCAAAGGTACCCTCAATATGAATGGAAATCATATGTAGAGCGCAAAGGTAAAAGGGTGCTTGACTGCAAGACATACAAGTCGAGCAGGAACGAAAGTTGGGCTTAGTGATCCGGCGGTGCTGTGTGGAAAGGCCGTCGCTCAACGGATAAAAGTTACCCCGGGGATAACAGGCTAATCTCTCCCAATAGTTCATATAGACGGGGAGGTTTGGCACCTCGATGTCGGCTCATCGCATCCTGGAGGTGTAGTCGCTTCCAAGGGTTGGGCTGTTCGCCCATTAAAGCGGTACGCGAGCTGGGTTCAGAACGTCGTGAGACAGTTTGGTCCCTATCTGTCGTGGGCGCAAGAAATTTGAGGAAAGCTGTTCCTAGTACGAGAGGACCGGAATGGACCTACCTCTGGTGCACCAGTTGTCACGCCAGTGGCACAGCTGGGTAGCTATGTAGGGCATGAATAAGCGCTGAAAGCATCTAAGCGCGAAGTCAGTTCCAAGATGAGATTTCTCATTCGAAAGAAGTAAGATCCCTTGAATACTACAAGGTTGATAGGTCAGGTGTGTAAGCATAGTGATATGTTCAGCTTACTGATACTAATAG
Source organism: Spiroplasma endosymbiont of Acasis viretata (assembly GCF_964031275.1). Lineage (NCBI taxonomy): Bacteria > Bacillati > Mycoplasmatota > Mollicutes > Entomoplasmatales > Spiroplasmataceae > Spiroplasma > Spiroplasma endosymbiont of Acasis viretata. The sequence goes on along the minus strand of NZ_OZ035019.1, from coordinate 1,106,049 downwards.
ATCGAGGATTTATTGAAGAATATATTCTCTATTGCAAATCAAAAGTAATCAAATTTAAAGATGTCTTTTTCTAGTTTTTAGGGAGCAATTGCTAAACTATTTGGTGTCCATGGCGGAGTGGTCACACCTGTTCCCATCTCGAACACAGCAGTTAAGCACTTCAGCGGCGAAAATACCAGCAATGGGAAAATAGCACGATGCCAAATTTTTTTTATTGTTAATCTTAATCTAAAAATTAAGATTTTTTTAATTTTTACATTAAAATAAGTAAATAATTTTATTTTTAATTTATGATTGTTTTAAACCACTTATACATTCTGCTATTGATAAATCATTTTTTATTCATCAATATTATTAAACGCTTGCTTGATCTAAGCATGATAATGAGCATGTGCGACGACTTGCTAGTGAAGGTTGTCGTCCTCAATTACCATGAGGACAAGCATTAACAAATTTTAAAAAAACCCATATCCAATCCTTAAAATTTTACAACAATTAAAAGCCAATCCCTCTTTTTATGTTCGTAAAAGTGTAGCAAATAATTTAAATGATATTTCTAAAACACATCCTGACTTGGTTACAAAAAATGCAAAGGAATGATATGGTAAAAACAATCATACTGATTGGATTGTAAAGCACGGTTGTAGGACCCTTTTGAAAAAAGGCAATATGGAGGTAATGAAAATCTTTGGTTTTACCAATATTGATTGTGTAAATGTGATTGATTTTGCTTTAGGTGCTGAATTTGTTTCTATTGGAGAAAATATGACTTTTTCTTTTAAGATTGAGACAAAAAAACCAATCAAGGTACGATTAGAATATAGTATTGATTATGTGAAAGCAAGTGGTAAACGGAATCGTAAAATATTCCAAATATCAGAGATATATTTAAAGGAAAATGTGAAGAAATTTTACGCAAAAAAAAATTGCTTTGCAGATATAAGTACAAGGATTACAGGAACTCATTCAATTTCACTTATTATGAATGGTACTACTTGAGGTACATTAATTTTAAGATGTTGGCTATTAAATAGTCTAATTAATTATTTAATTAACCTACATATCAATTTAATTAGAATTACAAAGTTGGAAAATTAAAAGATTTGTATTTTATTTTAAAAGTCTTAATATATATTATATATAGTATACTATAAAAAACTATTAGTAGTATCAAAAAGGGGGTACTTATGAAAACATTAATAAAAACATTAAGTGTTTTAACACTTGCAACAACAACAGGAAATTTAACTAATGTATTAAACACAATTGAAGAAAAAACTAATATTGCAACTAATTATATTCAAAATAAAAAAAGTTTAGAAAATAAACATAGTGCAATTAACTTAGCAGATATAATAGTAAATAATAATTTAGGACTTATTAATAGTGGGAAGGATTTAGCACCATCTAAAATGAGTTTACTAATAGGTATTATTGAAGCAAATCATGCAATTAAATCATTAACTATTAATGATTTTGATATTAAAAGACAAGATAATAGTACTGCTACAATTATTGGTAAAGGTGATTATATAGGAACAGTTAATTTGTATTATAGTATTACTAATTTTGTTTCTCAAAAATTAACAAATGGAAACATTTATGCTTTAGGTGTTGATTCACAAGGTAATATTTTTAGAGCACAAGAAGATAAGGTTTATAAGATTACTCCAACAGGATTAGAAATTTTATTGTCAGGATTAGAAGGATATTGGGCAGTTAGAGCCTTAGTAATTGATAATGAAGATAATGTTATGTTGGTAGTGATAATGGTTTTGTTTATAAGAGTGATGGTGTACGTAGTTTTGAAAAAATTATAATACCAGGACCAAAAAACTGAATTTGAGCTTTAACATTTGATAAAAATACTGAAACTGTTTATGTTGGTAGTAATACTAATACTGGTGTATGCAAAATCAGTAAAAATGGAAGCACTAGTTTAATGCAAGGAACAAATGGTGATCATATTCATAGTTTAGCAGTTGGTTCAGATGGCTCAATTTATGCTGGTGATGATGATCGTGGAATAATTTATAAAACTGATAAAATAAGTCAAACTTTTGGAATATTTCAACAAATAAACGATGGGCATCAAATTGATAGTTTAGTAGTTGACAAGGATAATACTGTTTTTGCTGGTTCTTGAAATGGTCGTCTTTATAAGATAAAGAATGGAATATATGAGGTAATATTAGAAACAAATCCAAACCACGATGTTAAAGGTTTAGTCATTGATAGAGATAATAATTTATTTGTTGGTATTGACTCTAATAAAGTATATAAAAAAATAGAAGATACAAATTTATGTTCTGAATTATCTGGAATAAAAAATACTGATGATCATATTTTTGCTTTAGCAGTTGGTCCAGATGATTGAATTTATGCTGCTGGATCGCAAGGAATCTTATATACAGCTAAAAATTTTAATAAAATATAGGTTATATATAAGTAATTAGTATTAAAATTAATAAAAATAAAAGACTTGCTTGCTAATTATATAGTAAGTTTTTTTATTTTTATTTAAATTTATGTACTAACATATTAAAAAAATCTTGTAATTTATTAAAAATCTAATATAATAATAGTTGACATAAAGAAAGTAGTTTTTACGCTCACCTGATAACTAAGTTGTTATAGGTTCAATGCTTTAAATTTTTATTTTTAAAATAAAGTTTTGTAGTGGTGAGTGTGCGTTTTAGCAGAATTTTATTTATGCAAATTAAAGGAGGTATGTATGGCTTTTAAAAATAATGATAATTTATGAAATAGTAATATTCCCTTTTATGAATTTTTATTAATTGGTAATGAGGGTACTAATTATGGCTTAATGAAAAAAAATGATGCTTTAAAAAAAGCAGAAGATTTAGGATATGACCTGTTATGTATATCACCAAATGCTAAACCACCTGTTTGTAAAATGTTTAAATTTGATACATATCGTTTTGAACAACAAAAAAAGGAAAAAGAAGTTAAAAAAGCACAAAAATTAACAATTGTTGAAGAAAAAGAAATTCGACTAAGTGTTGTTATTGATAACAATGACATTAAAACAAAGGCAAATAAGGCTCGTAAATTTCTAAGTAATGGTAACAAAGTAAAAGTTACATTAAAATATCGTGGTCGTGAATTACATAATCCTGAAGCAGGATTTGAAGTAATTACAAAATTTTATAAAGAATTAGAAGATATTTGTATTTATGATAAAAACTTTGATAAAAAAGAAAAAAATATACAAACTATTTATCTTTTTCCAAAAAAGAAAAATCAAGAAAATTAACAATAGGAGGTAAAATATGCCAAAAATGAAAACAAAAAAAGCTTTAAAAAAAAGAATTAAAGTAACAGGAAGTGGTAAATGAATGCGTAGTGGTGCTTTTGTTTCTCACTTAGCTCAAAATAAAACAACAAAACAAAAACGTCAATTACGTGGGTGAAGTGAAGTATCTGCTTCTGACTATAAGCGTTTAAAAGATTTAATTTAGGAAGGTGACAAAATAAATGGCTAGAGTTAAAGGCAGTTATACAACTAATCATCGTCGTAAAAAAATACTAAAAGCAGCAAAAGGATATTATGGAGCAAAACATAGTTTATATCGTACAGCAAATGAACAAGTAATGAACTCATTAGCATATGCTTATCGTGATCGTAAAAATTGTAAACGTGAGTTTCGCAAGTTATGAATTCAAAGAATTAATGCAGCTGTTCGTAATTATGATTTATCATATTCACGTTTTATTGATGGCTTAAATAAATCTAATATTAATCTTAATCGTAAAATATTGTCTGAGTTATCAATTAATCAACCAGAAGAATTTGAGAAATTAGTTTTGGCATCAAAATCTGCTTTAGCAAAATAATTAATTGCAAATTTTATATAAATTAAAAACACTTATAATAAATTTAATTTATTTCAAGTGTTTTTAATTTATAAAATTATGATAAGTTTTGGAAATGTATTTAATATAAATTTCAAAGAATATTTTTTTATCACAAACTTTGTTTTATAATATATTTAATGGTAAAATTAAAAAATAAATTCGCTTCTTAGTATAAAAATAAGAAAGAAATTTAAAAAAGAGGGGGGCCATTATGCAATTTGTTTTTCTTGGATTTTTTGATGGTAATCCACAAGCAGTTATTAATCCTTTATTTGGTATGTATTATTGAATTGGGTTATCTATATCATTATTCTTGATAATTAGTTTATTTATTTTTAAAAGGTTTTATGCTAATTTAAGTAAGTGCTATAGTTTTAAATATAGTTTAGGTATTTTTCAAATACTTTTATATATTAGTTTTTATATTGTTCATGGATTGAATGGAGATAATTATCAATGGTATGATTATTTTCCTTTTCAATTATGTTCGGTATTAAATATTACTAGTGGTATATTATTAATTATTCCTAATAAAAGTTTATTTAATATTACTTTTCCTTTAATTGGTCTTGTTATTTTGGCATTTTTATTACCAGATAAAACAAAATGAGTTTTTGGTCCACAGCATTTTCTTTATTGAAATTATTATTTTATTCATATTATTATTCTTTTTTCTTATTTACTTTTATATTTATATGGTCATATTGAATATGACAAAATATATATCAAAAAAAGTATATTATATTTAACTTTATTTGGTGGTGGTGTTTTTATTTTTAATACTTCCTTTGGTACTAATTACTTATTTATTGGAAATGCCGGTTATACAGCAAGTTTTGGTAAAAAAGTATTAAACACTTCAGTGTGGTTACCAATTTTACGTTTTACATTTATGTCTGTTGTTGGTATTTCATTACTAGTTTTAACATATATTTTTATTATAAAAACTTTATCTCCTTTTTATTTAGAAAAAGGAACAAAAATTAATGCTATTTACAAAGATAAAAAATCATTAATTACAAAATTTTATAAAAAATTAAATTTAAAAGATAAAAAAATAATGAAATCTTAATTAATAATTAAAAAAAGAAAGTGAGTTAATTATGTTAAATTCAAAACAATTTTCAACAATTATCCAACTTCAAAATGAGTTAGATAAAAAAATAATTATTAATCGCGGTGTTAGCGATATTAAAACATTAAATTCTAGATTTTTAGCACTTTTAGTTGAATTAGGTGAATTTGCAAATGAACAAAGATGTTTTAAATATTGAAGTTCAAAACCAAGTAGTGAAAAATCAGTAATGCTTGAAGAATATATTGATAGTCTTCATTTTATTCTTAGTATCGGTAATAGCCTTAATATTGATTTTCAAAATTTTAGTTTTTCAGAAAAAACAAATTATCAAGATCTTAATCTTGCATTCATTGATTTATTTGCTTTTGTTACAACTTTTTTTAAATCAAAATCAAGTAATGATTTTTTTGAATTATTAAATATTTATTTTACAATTGGTAAAAAATGTAACTTTAATAGTGAAGACATTATTTCTTGTTATATTTATAAAAATGAAATAAATCATTTACGACAATCACAAAATTATTAATGGAAATAAGTGATCGTTTTATTTAGGAGATTAAAATGACTAATGTTAAAATTTTCAATTATAATAATACAAAATGAGAGTACATTATTACATATAAACAACAAAAACATATGTATTTAAAAGTGCGCAATGATCAAATTATTATTAGTGCTCCATTTTTTATGCAAGAAAAATTAATTGAAGATTTCATTTTAAAAAGTTTACCTAAAATTTTAAAAAAGAAAATTATATTAAAACCTAATATTGTTATTAATAATAATGACAGTTATCTTTATTTTTTAAGTAAAAAATATAAATTAATTACTAAGTATCATTCAAAAAAAACCATTATTTATTTTGAATTTAATAATTTGGTAGTATGCACAAATATTCAAGATGATAAGCAAATATTAATTAAAATTCAAAAATTTTTAAAAGAAGAGTCAAAAAATATTTTTATGAGTCGTTTACAATATTGATCAGAAATTATGAATATTGAGTTTTCAGTACTAAAAATTCGTTCGATGTTAAATAAATGAGGTGTTTGTCAACCAAATACTAAAATCATTACACTTAATTATAAATTAATTCATTTTGATTATGCTGTAATTGATTATGTTATAATTCATGAGTTAACGCATATAATTCATGCTCATCATAAAAAAACATTTTGAAATTTTGTTGCTCAATATTGTCCAGATTTTCAAGATTGTCAAAAAATATTAAAACAAGGAGTTATGGATGAAACAAATAACCTCACTTAAAAATCCAATAATTCAAGAATTAGTTTTATTACATGAAAGAAAACATCGCAATGTTAAAAAAAAGTTTTTAATTGAAGGAGAACATTTAATTAGTATTGCATTATTAAAAAAAAGATTACTTGCAGTATATGTTGATGAGAAGTATTTAGACAAATATGCAAATTTATTAAAAGATTGTAATAATATTGAAGTTATTGTTGTAAATAGTATGATTATTAAAAAAATTTCACAACAAAAAACACCACAACCAATAATTGGCGTTTGTAATATTGTTAAACCTTTAAATTATTTTTATTCTTCTCATATTATTCTAATTGATACAATTCAAGATCCAGGTAATTTAGGAAATATTTTACGCAGTGTTACTGCTTTTAATATTTCTGAAGTATATTTATCGAATGAAAGCGTTGATTTATATAATCACAAAGTAATTAGTGCAAGTCAAGGAGCTATTTTTTATACTAATGTGTATTATGAAAATTTTGATCAATTTTTATTAAAAGTAAAAAATGCAAATTATATGATTTATGGTACATTTCTACATGAAGATAATAGTACTAATTTATCTGAAATTACCTTTAAGCAAAAGAATGCTTTTTTATTTGGCAATGAAGGACAAGGCATTAATAAAAAGTATAAAGATAAAATTAATAGTAATATTTTTATTCCAACTTCTTTTAATGTTGAATCATTAAATTTAGCAACAAGTATAGCAATAGTAACGTATTGCTTATTTACTAGTAATATATCTAGTAATATATTAAAATAAATTATACTTATTTTGAATTATAAAAATTTAATTATACATATTAACAAATTAATGGAGGAATAGAATGTTAGCGGTTAACGATTTAAAAAAAAGATTAGAAATTATTAGACAGCAAGCATTTAATAATATTGATGAAGTTGCTGATTTACATAAATTGCAAGTTTTAAAATCACAATATTTAGGTAAAAATTCGGATATTAATAATATATTAAAATCTTTAGAAAAGTTTCCTCATAATTTTAGAATTGAAATTGGTCAAGCAGCTAATAAATTAAAAAAAGAAATTAATGAATATATAATAAAAAAATTTAATGAAATTGAGAAAGATAACATTAATAAGCGTCTTAAATCTTCAGAAATTGATTTAACACTACCGGGTATTGATTTTAATATTGGTCACATCAATCCTCTATTAAAAACTGTTACCGAAATATCTGAAATTTTTAAAAATTTGGGTTATCAAATCATTAGTGGTAATGAAGTAGAAAATGAAGAATATAATTTTAATCGCTTAAATTTACCATTTGATCATCCAGCAAGAGATATGCAAGATACTTTTTATCTTGAAAATAATAATGACAAACTTAATCGTTGATTATTAAGAACACACGCTACAAATATGACTGCACGCATTCTTAGCGAGCAAGATAAAAATTCAAAAGAAACCACGGCTATTATTAGTTTAGGAAATGTTTATCGAAAAGATGATGATGATGTTACTCATTCTCATCAATTTATGCAAGTTGATGGGTTTTTAGTTGGTTCTAACATTACTTTTGCAAATTTAAAATGAACATTAAATTATTTTTGTCAGCAATTTTTTGGTATGGAAACTAAAACAAGATTACGTCCTAGTTATTTCCCATTTACGGAGCCTTCAGTTGAAGTAGATGTAAGTTGCCCAAAATGTAATACAGAAGGTTGTTCATTATGTAAGTATACTGGTTGAATTGAAGTTTTGGGTGCTGGTATGATTCATCCAAATGTTTTTATTGCTGCTGGTTTAGATGAAACAACAGCAGGTTTTGCCTTTGGTGTAGGCATTGAAAGAATTACTATGATTAAATATGGCATTGACGATATCAGATTATTTTATAATAATGATTTTCGATTCTTAAAACAATTTTAAAAATTAAAAGGAGTATAAAATAAAATGATAGTTTCACGTAAAATCATTTCGCAGTGATTGAATATTAATAGCATTAAAGATTATGAAATCGTTGATGCTTTAAATAGTTTAGGTTTTGAGGTTGATCAAGTAAAAAATTTAATGTTTAGTAATACAAACTTAGTTGTTGGTCAAATTACTAAAATTACCAAACATCCTAAATCGAATAAATTAAATATTTGTGAAGTAACAGTAGGTACTGAAATGTTAACTATAGTTTCTGGTGCACCAAATGTAGTTATTGGTATTAAAGTTGTTGTAGCAAGGATAGGAAGTGTTTTAGGTAATGGTCTTACTATTGTTGAAAGAACAATTCAAGATGTTGTTTCTTCAGGAATGCTTTGTTCATTAACAGAATTAGGATTAAGCGGTATTGTTCAGAATAAAGAAGAATTAAGTGGTATTATTCATTTACCAGATGATGCAATGATTGGTAATATTAATCCGTTACAATATTTAAATTTAGATGATACAATTTTTTTTATTGATTTAACAGTAAATCGTAGTGATTGTTTGGGGATTTATAGTATTGCTAGAGAATTAAGCGGGTATTTTAAAATTCCTTTAAAAAACATGGAAGTTAGTAGTATAGGAAAATTTGATAATAAAAGTCAAGTTAGCGTTCTTAATGGTAAAATTCAAGCTTTAGCAACATTAAAGATTGAATTTGATGATAAATCTGTAATAACACCAATTTGAATTAGAAGAACACTACAACTTGCAAATATTGTACCCAAAACTTTATCAGAAGATATTATTCATTTAGTAATGTTAGAATTGGGTCAACCCTTAATTACTTTTAGTGCTGATGTTTTAAAAAAACCATCTTTAAATATTTCGCCTAAATCATACCCAGAAGGTAATTTGCAAATTAAAGAGGGCGATATTTTATTACACGATAAATATTTGGCTTTTAGTGTTTTAGGAGTTAGTCATAATATTGAATATGAAGTTAAACCAAGTTCCAAAGAAGTTTTTATATTTTCAATTAATCCTGATGTTACCTTAATGAGTAAACAAGCAAAACGACATGGTGCTCTTATTAATACATTATTAGAACGTTTAACAAGACCAGTTGTTCCTGACTATTATTTAATTGCTTTACAACGTTATTTGTTTATTTTAGGACAATTGCAAGTTAAATATGAAATTACCGGTTTTAGTAATGATGTTCCTTATCAAGTTAAAACAAAAGTGATTAACTTTAATTTTAATTTTATTAATAAAATTTTAGGTACAAAATTTGAGGTTAATGAAATAATTAATTATTTGACTATTATTGGTTGTCAAATTGAAATTGATGCAAAAAATCAAGAAATTTTAAAAGTAACAGTTCCTAATCATCGTAGTGATTTAAATAACGCTAATGATTTTAGTGAAGAAGTTGCCAGAGTATTTGGATATGATAAATTACCAGTTATTAAACCACAATTTAATGTATCATTTAAGTCACCAACAGCATTGGAAAATTTAATGATGAAATGAAGACAACATTTAACAAGTTATGGTTTTAATCAAGTAAAAACATATAGTTTAACAAGTATGCAGAGATTAAATGATTTTAATTTTTTTAAATATAAAATACCTGTAAAATTAGAAGCACCGTTGACATTAACAAGAGAAGTTATGCGTTTTAGTTTGACAGATAGTTTATTAAGAATTTGTCAATATAATTATGCACGTAAAGAAACACAATTAAAAATTTTTACTGATGAAACTGTTTATACAGGTGATGAAACTGATGATAATCATCATTTAGCTTTTATGATTATGGATAATTTTTGACCAAAAATTAATGCTAATAAAATTACTAATAGTACTTATTATTTTATTAAAGGTTTTTTAGATGGTTTTTTAGCAAAAGTTATGCCAAATTTATTTAACTCTATTGTTTATAAAAATAATAATAATTCTTTAATGCATCCGTATTTAAGCGCAGATATTTTTTATGAGCAAGAACATATTGCTACTATTGGCGCACTGCATCCACAAACTGAAAAAATAATGAATGTTGAAAAAATATTCTTAGCAGAAATTAATTGTAGTAAGTTAGTTAAAATCATAGAAGAACAACAAAAAGTAGTTTCTAAATTTAAGCTTTGATCAAAATTTAATACTTTAAGTCGTGATATATCAATTATTGTTAATAGCGATATTCAATTTTCTGATGTAAAAAATGCTATAATGTTTGCAAATATTGATTTTTTAGAACAAATATCTTTGGTAGATTTTTATAATGATGAAAAATTAAAATCACAACATCAACACTCATTAACTTTTAATTTGAAATTTAATAGTCAAGAAGAACAATTAGATGAAACAAAAGTAAGTGGACAAATAAGTAATATTCAAGAAATATTAAAGAAAAAATTTCAAGCAATTATTCGTTAAAAATATAACAAAATATTAAATAATAACATTAATATATTTTTTTATTATATTAAATTTTAAATTGGGTGAGATGATATGAAAATGTTAAACAAAGATAATTTAAGCTTTTATAAAATGGCATTATTATTTATGATTCCAATTTGTGCACAATCTTTAATTGAAACATTAATAAACTTAATGAATAATTTTGTGGTTGGTCAATTTGGAAATGATGATGCTATTGCCGGAGTTGCATCATCAAGTAATATTTATGATATGGTTTGATATATCTTTTTTGCTATTGTTGCTACTGGTAATATTTTTACTGCTCAATATTTAGGTATTAAAGATAAGAAGAAAATTCAAGAAACTACTAATATAAAATTATTTTATACTTTAATTTTTTCAATATTTTTTGTTGTAATATTAGAATTATTTAGTAAACAAATTATGGGAATAATTCTTGGTGCTGAAGATAATTCTGATCAAAATGCTATTGGTATTGCTGAAGAATATAGTAAATTAATTGCTTGAAATTACCCATTATTAGGTTTTGCTTTTATTATGTCAATTACTATGAATACATGTGGTAACGTTAAAACACCATTGATAACTTCTATTTGTTCATTACTCTTAAATACATTTTTAGTTTGTATTTTATCATTACCATATAATGGGGGACCACAATTAGGCATTGAAGGATTAGCAATAAGTTTAATTATTTCAAGAGCAGTAGAATGTTTTATATTGTTAGGTTATTTAATTTATAAAAAACCAATTTATGCTCCTAATTGAAATATTTTTAAATTTACAAAAGATTTACATAAAAAATATATTATTACTTTTATTCCTTTATTTGCTAGTCAAGTATTATTTGGTGTTTCAGTAGTAATGTTAACAGCTTTATATTCTCATTTTGGTGATACTGAAGTTGTTGCCGCTGTGCAAATTGTTGGTAGTGTTGTTGCTATTTTTTATTCTACTTTTAGGGGATATAATGCTTTAGTTGGCTATGCTGTTGGTAGCAAGTTAGGTTTAGGAGAACTAGTACTGGCTAAAGAAAATGCTAAGAAGATATTAAAATTGAGTTTTGCTATTTCAACTGTTATTGCTTTAATTATTTTGGGTAGTGCTTTTTGAGTTCCAAAAGTATTATTTCCAAATTTATCTAATAATGCTATGAAACTTGCAGTTTGATATATGGCTTTTTCAGCAGTAACTTATTTTTTCATTAATATGATGCAACCATTATTTAGTTTTCTTTATGCTGGTGGCTATATTTTAATTATTAGTATTGCTGATCTATTTTTAATTTGATTTATTGATATTTTTATTACTTTTGCTTTATTGCAGTGAACTGACTTAAGTATTAAAATGGTAATTATGATTTCGTGTTTAAGTAAATCAGCTGATTTTATTTGTGCTTATGTATTTTATAAAATAATTCCTTGAAATAAAAATATTATTAATTCTAAAGTAGAAAGTGTACCTCATCCGACATTTGAACCACATGGATAATATAAAAATCCCTTTTTAATAATAGATTTATTTTAATAACTCTGTTTAAAAAATTTTAAAAAAATTCTATTATATTTTAGAAAATAAATTCATATTTATCGTTTTATTTTTATTGTATTTAATATACAATTATTATAATTACTGGTGTGATTTTAGAGGATGGTAAAAGTAATGATTTTTTTATTTTTAGTTATAATTAAACTTTTATAATAATTAAATTTTAAATAACTAAATAAATACGGACATTAAAAATTTTGACATACCTTTATTATAAGAAATTTTTATTTTTTGAAAGAATTTTAAAAAATAAGTTTAAGTAAATATATAAAAATAGTAATAACACCAGAACTAATAAAATCATTTTGGAATTAAAAAAGAAATTAAGAAATAATAAAAAAATAAAAAAAGCATGATTGTTTTAAAATTTTTTTATTTTTTTATAAGAAGAAGATAAAATTTTTTTATTTAATACTATTAAAATGTTATTAAATTATCAAAATAGTTCAATTGATAATCCTTTATATTTTAATCAAGATGATCATATTTATGAAGAAATAAAAGAAAAAGCTATTTTTGAAAAATTTATTTATGAAAATGTAAAAGATGAAACAACTTCATTGAGTTCAGTTGGTAATAATGTTCCTCCACAATTACCACCAAGAAATAAAACAAGTGAAAATAATATGAAAGTAACGACGGAAGAAATTAATGAAATTAAACTATCAAATATTACAAAAAAAGTAGAAGAACAACCTATATATGAAAAAATAAATACCGATTCAATTTATGATGAAGTTAAATCAAATATTAAACCATTTTGTCATTCTATTTCTTAGAACCTGTTTAAAATCTTTTAGAACCTGTTTAAAATCTTTTAGAGAATAGGATAAAATGATTATATATTTTAAAATAAGAGGTATATATGTGTAAAAATTATCCTAGTAATGTTAGCAAAGAGCAATTTGAAAATATAAAATCAATTTTAGAAAATACTAAAAAGAGAACTAAACCAAGAAGTTTAGATTTATATGAAGTATTTTGTGCAGTTTTATATGTATTAAAAAGTGGTTGCCAGTGAAGAATGTTACCAAAAAATTTTCCAAAATGACAAATTGTATATTATTATTTTCAAGCTTGAAGTAAAAATAATGATAAAGAACCTAGTGTATTACAATTAGTTTTAAAAAAAATTAGTCAAGGCATTTCGTATCAATAATGGTAGAAAAGAACAAACTAGTTTTTGTATAATTGATTCACAAAGTCTTAAAAATACAGATACTACTAAAAATAAAGGTTATGATGCTGGTAAAAAGATTTCAGGAATAAAACGTCATATTGCTGTTGATTCTCAAGGTTTACCACATGCAATTTACATAACCACAGCAGAAAAAACAGATCGTAATAGTGCTATAATAATGATTGAAAATGAAAAAGAGAATCTTTCTGCAGTTCAAAAAATACTAGTAGATGCTGGTTATACTGGTGAAAAATTTGCTTCTAAAATTAAAACAATTATAAATGCAAATGTTGAAGTTATAAAACGTAATGAATTACATTCTTTTGTAGTATTACCAAAAAGATGAGTTGTAGAACGAAGTTTTGCATGATTAGAAAAATGCAGAAGATTATGAAAAAATTGTGAAAAAAAAATAAATACTAGCTTACAAATGGTTGTTCTTGCCTTTATTTCAATTTTATTGAAAAGATTTTAAACAGGTTCTTAGGAGGGCAAAATTATGAAAAAAATATTAAGTATATTTACAATAAGTATTTTAGCATCATTACTTTTCACAAGTAACATTATTAATATTGATAGTAATAAAACGGATAATAATGTTGTTAATAAAAATTCCTTACTACCAAAAAAAGAATCAACAAATGAGCCCTTAACTCATTTATTTAATAATCAATATAATTATTTAACAAATAGTAATTGAATTACTAATCAATCAGATTTAGATCAAAAATTTTACAGTTATGATACAAATCATGCTAATTATAAGTTGAGCAATGATATTAATGCTAGAGAAGTTTTTTTGTTGATAATGATGGTAATTTAAATTATGATTCTACACTTATTTTAGAAAAGGATAAGTTAAATGCCACTTGCCACTTGCCACTTGCCACTTAGCCCTTTTTACTAGACCATTAATTTAAAAAACCTGAATGTATTCTAAAAACAATTGTGTTATATAATTAACACTAATTTTAACCTGAAAGGATTTTTATTAATGGATAAAATTAAACAAATAGCATTAGTAATTAACAAATTAAATATCAAAGAAAAAATTAAAATTATTGATGATTGTAAAAATCAATATTCAATTAGAAACCTATGTCAATATCTTCAATTAAACAGATCAACATATTACTTTTTAAAAAATAAACAAAAACCTATTAAAAAAGAAGAAAATCATATTATTAAATGCAATCATAAATATCAAAAAATATGCCAACTTTTAATCGAATTTCATTCTACAAGAAAAGGCAGAATTTATGGATATTTAAGAATTTTTTCAGCTTTTAAAGAGTGATTAAAACAAGAAAAAAATATCATTTTAAATATAGAATTATCAATAAAACAAATGCGAAAAATTATGAAAGAACACAATATTCAAGGATTAAAACAAACTAAAAATAACTATCCTAAAAACAAAAAAAATCCAAATAAGTGAATACCTACAATGGATAAAGTAAACAAAGATTATAAAAGTACAACCTCTTCAAATCAAATTTGATCAATGGACACTAAACAAATAAATACTAAAGAAGGATGATTATATCTTTTTGTAATTATTGATTTTTATTCAAATAATGTTGTTAGTTATAATATTGCTTCTAATAAATCATATCAGGATTTAATTCTTCCTGCTCTTGAAAAAATCAACAAACAATTTTCTTGAAATCAAATAAAAAATGTTATTTTACATTCAGATAACGCCAACGAATTTTATTGTCAAGATATCACAAAATGAGCAGAGGATAAACAAATAATTTTAAGCAAAAAACAACCTTATGATATTGGTGGTAATGTATTATCTGAAAACTGATTTTCTCATTTATCTCAAGAATGACTACCTAAAGGATCAAATCAATATTTATCCATCAATGAAGCTATAAATGATGTAAATCAATATGTTATGTTTTATAATTATGAAAGAATACATTCTAAATTTCTAAAACCACCAATTTTACAAATTAAAATTTAGAATTTTATATCAAAAATGGTCCAGTAATTAAGGGCCAACCACCTGGATAAAATTAAACAAATAGCATTAGTAATTAACAAATTAAATATCAAAGAAAAAATTAAAATTATTGATGATTGTAAAAATCAATATTCAATTAGAAACCTATGTCAATATCTTCAATTAAACAGATCAACATATTACTTTTTAAAAAATAAACAAAAACCTATTAAAAAAGAAGAAAATCATATTATTAAATGCAATCATAAATATCAAAAAATATGCCAACTTTTAATCGAATTTCATTCTACAAGAAAAGGCAGAATTTATGGATATTTAAGAATTTTTTCAGCTTTTAAAGAGTGATTAAAACAAGAAAAAAATATCATTTTAAATATAGAATTATCAATAAAACAAATGCGAAAAATTATGAAAGAACACAATATTCAAGGATTAAAACAAACTAAAAATAACTATCCTAAAAACAAAAAAAATCCAAATAAGTGAATACCTACAATGGATAAAGTAAACAAAGATTATAAAAGTACAACCTCTTCAAATCAAATTTGATCAATGGACACTAAACAAATAAATACTAAAGAAGGATGATTATATCTTTTTGTAATTATTGATTTTTATTCAAATAATGTTGTTAGTTATAATATTGCTCCTAATAAATCATATCAGGATTTAATTCTTCCTGCTCTTGAAAAAATCAACAAACAATTTTCTTGAAATCAAGTAAAAAATGTTATTTTACATTCAGATAACGCCAACGAATTTTATTGTCAAGATATCACAAAATGAGCAGAGGATAAACAAATAATTTTAAGCAAAAAACAACCTTATGATATTGGTGGTAATGTATTATCTGAAAACTGATTTTCTCATTTATCTCAAGAATGACTACCTAAAGGATCAAATCAATATTTATCCATCAATGAAGCTATAAATGATGTAAATCAATATGTTATGTTTTATAATTATGAAAGAATACATTCTAAATTTCTAAAACCACCAATTTTACAAATTAAAATTTAGAATTTTATATCAAAAATGGTCCAGTAATTAAGGGCCAACCACCAACCACCTTTTTTCTTTTCTCAAATGTCTTGTTTTTTAAAATTAACAATGTAAAATAAAATACATAATTAATTTAAAATATAAAAGAGTAAAATTAAATGGTAATTTAGAGACTTAGTGGTTGCTGTAAACTAAGCAAGTTTAATTTGAAGGTAACTTATATTATTAGTAATTTAAATAATAATTAAGTGCATTTACTTTGTAAATGAATTAGGATGGTACCGCGTTAAAAAACGTTCCTATTTGTGGAATGTTTTTTTATTTTAAAAAGGAGTATAACAAATGAATAGAAATTTAAACAAAAAATATAATCATATTGAAATTGAAAAGGATCGTTATCAACAATGAGTAAAATCTGGATTATTTAAGGCAAATGTTAGTTCTATTAATCCTACATTTTCTATTATCTTACCACCACCCAATGTAACCGGACTTTTACATTTAGGTCATGCTTGAGATAGTACTATCCAAGATTTATTAATTCGTTATAAACGTTTACAAGGATTTAATACTTTATTTATACCCGGTATGGATCATGCTGGCATTGCCACACAAGTTAAAGTTGCACAACGTATTAAAGAAGAACAAAAACTTAATTTGCAAGAATTAGGTAAAGATAAATTTTTACAACAAGCATGAAAATGAAAAACAGAATATGCACAAAACATAAGAAAACAGTGAGCAAAACTTGGTTTAGCATTAGATTATTCGCATGAAGTATTTACTTTAGATGAAAATGTTAAACAAGCAGTTAATGAAGTATTTGTAAAGTTATATAAAGAAGGTTTAGTTTATAGAGGAAAAAAGATAGTAAATTGAGATCCAGAATTAAAAACCGCTATTTCTAATATTGAAGTAAATTATCATGAAACAAAAGGAAAAATGTATTATTTAAAATATTTTATAGAAAATAGTAGTGAATTTATTACTATTGCTACTACCAGACCAGAAACAATGTTTGCTGATCAGTGTATAGTTGTAAATAGTAAAGATAAACGTTATTTACAATTTATTGGTAAAATGGTTATTAATCCGGCTAATAAAATGTTAATTAAAGTCATTGCTGATGATTATGTTGATATGAATTTTGGAACGGGTGCTATGAAATGTACACCGGCTCATGATGCTAATGACTATGAAATTGCATTACGTCACAATTTAGCAATGCCTATTTGTATGAATGTTGATGGAACTATGAATGAATTAGCACAATCATATATTAATCAAGATCGAATGGTATGTCGTAAACAATTAGTTGAACAATTAAGAAAAGAAAATTTAGTTGTAAAGGTTGAAGACCATCTTCATCAAGTTGGTTATTCAGAAAGAAGTAACGCTATTATTGAACCATATTTATCACAACAATGATTCATAAAAATGAAACCATTAGTTGAAATGATTATTGATAAACAAAAAAATAAGAAAACAAAGATTGATTTTCATCCAATATTATTTGAACAACAACTTTTGCAGTGATTAAATAATATTCAAGATTGATGTATTTCCCGTCAATTGTGATGGGGTCATTCGCTTCCGGTTTGATATCATAAAAAAACTAAGAAAATTTATGTTGATACTAACCCACCATCACCAATTAACGATTATATTCAAGAATCAGACGTATTAGATACATGATTTTCTAGCGGTTTATGACCTTTTGTAACCTTGGGTTGACCACAAAAATATGTTGATTTGCAAAAATATTATCCAATATCAGTATTAGTTACTGCTTATGATATTTTATTTTTTTGAGTTGCACGAATGATGTTTATGGGTTGAAAATTTACTAATCAAAAACCATTTACTAATGTTTTAATTCATGGTTTAATTCGTGATGAACAAGGTAGAAAAATGTCAAAATCATTAAATAATGGAATTGATCCAATGGAAGTTATTAAAAAGTATGGTGCGGATGCTTTACGTTACTTTTTAGTTAGCAATTGTGCTCCCGGTCAAGATTTAAGATTTAGTATTACTAAAGTTGAGTCAGCTTGAAATTTCAATAATAAGTTATGAAACGCTGCACGTTATGTGCTAATGAATATTGATGATAAGTTTCAATTGGATGAAAATATTGTCTATAATAATTCGTTATCATTTATTGATCAATGAATTTTACAAGAACTTAATCAATTGATTATTTATGTAGAGCAATATATGGAAAAATATGAATTTGTTTTAGTAGTTAAAGCACTATCAAATTTTATATGAAATAAATATTGTTCTTGATATATTGAATTAAATAAAGTTAATTTACAAAATCAAGAGCAACAAAGTAACTCATTACAAACATTATATTATGTTTTACAGCAAATTATTATTATGGTTCATCCCTTTATTCCCTTTATTACAGAAGCAATTTATGAAGAAATGGGGTATAAAAATAGCATTTTAACAAATAAGTTTCCTAAAGTTAAAGTTATGGAAAAAACAAAAGTTGTAACACAATTTGTTGAAATATTAATTGAAATTATTGGTAATATTCGAGAAATTCGTAAAGAACTTAATTTATCTTTAAAATTACCGTTAACTATTCATATCAATACGACTAATTCTTTTTTTGAAGTAGAAAAAAATACTTTAAATCCTTATTTATTACAATTAACTAATAGTCAAATTGTTACTATTAGTGATAGTCCGTTGTCTGTTAATAATAAAATAATTAAAATTATTAATTCAGCAGTAATAGAAATTAATGTTTCAAATTTATTTAATAAAGAAGAACAATTAGCAAAATTAAAAGGGGAATTAGTTTATATTGAAAATGAAATAAAACGTAGTAAAGATATTTTAAATAACCAACAATTTTTAGCAAAGGCACCACCAACAAAAGTTGAAATAGAAAAGCAGAAATTAGAAAAGTATCAAAATCAAAAAAAATTAATCAATGCCAAGATTAAAGAATTATAAAAAACTTTTATTTTAATTCAAGTTGAAAAATTTCATTATTTTCCAATTTAATATCATCAATACCTACTGAAAAATCAATAAATTCTTTACGGAAATGTTTAGTAATCTGTGTAACTTACAAAAATAACTATGTTTAATTAATTCTAGTAAATATAATTAAATGACTAGAAAGAGTAAGTTATAGATGGCTAAAAAAGATAACTTTAATAATAATGATCCAATATCAAAAGCAGTAGATTTATTACTAGAAAATACTGAAGATTTAACAACAGTTTTTAAACCTGGCGGTTTATATAAAGAATTAACAAAAAGATTAGTTGAAAAAATGTTGAATTCTGAAATGCAAAATTATTTAGGATATGAAAAAAATCAACATAGTACTACTGAAAATGCTCGTAATGGTACAAGTTCAAAAAAATTAATAACTCAACAAGGTAAAATTGAGATTGATGTACGGTGGTTGGCCGGTGGTTGGCCGGTGGTTGGCGGTGGTTGGCCCTTAATTACTGGACCATTTTTGATATAAAATTCTAAATTTTAATTTGTAAAATTGGTGGTTTTAGAAATTTAGAATGTATTCTTTCATAATTATAAAACATAACATATTGATTTACATCATTTATAGCTTAGACTTGGTGCAAAACTAAGGTAATTCAAAATTATATATTTCTGCTATTAAATTAAATCTTAATGCAAATCTTCGTATTTTATTGCGATATTTTAAAGTTAAAATTTTAAAACGTTTTAGTTTAGCAAATACGTGTTCAATTTTAATTCTAATTTTGCTTAAAGTTTTATTGTATTCTTTTTGAATTGGTATTAATTTATTGTATTTACTTTTTTTAAATGGCAAAAATGTATTTTTATGAATATTTTGTATTCCTTGATAACCTGAATCAACAAAAACTTGTTTTTCTGGATGAATAAAAGTTTTAGATTTTAAAAGTAATTTAAAATCATGAATGCTTCCAAAACAAAAAGCGGTTGAAATAATTTTTCCATTTAAAATATCAATAATTATTTGCGATTTAAGAGTATGATGTTTGTTTTTACCCGAAAAAAGTAATTTTAGTTTTTTTTTAATTCTTTCAATTGGAGTTTCAGTAGCATCAATAGCTAGTAAAGTATTATTGATTCCTTTATTTTTGATTAAATCTTTTTTGCCAGATAAATTAAAAATTCCACTTTTTATTAAAGTATTTTCAATTCAAAAAATATTACGAATGCAGCTAGTATGACTAATATTATATCTTTTTGCAATAACTCTATAACTACTATACTCTTTTCAGTATTCTAATGTCATTAATAAACGATTTTCTATTGATAATTTATTAGGTTTACCACCAACTGCTTTTTTAATTGCTTCAGCTTTTTTTAAAATTTCAACCATTTTTTGAAATGTTTGTAGTTTTATTCCCACTAAACTATAAAATTCTTGTTCATCTTTGTATTTTTTTAACATAATAATTATCACCTTTGATATTAATAATAACCGTTAAATTATTAAAATTAAATGTTTTGCACCAAGTCTCTTCATTGATGGATAAATATTGATTTGATCCTTTAGGTAGTCATTCTTGAGATAAATGAGAAAATCAGTTTTCAGATAATACATTACCACCAATATCATAAGGTTGTTTTTTGCTTAAAATTATTTGTTTATCCTCTGCTCATTTTGTGATATCGTGACAATAAAATTCGTTGGCGTTATCTGAATGTAAAATAACATTTTTTATTTGATTTCAAGAAAATTGTTTGTTGATTTTTGGTGGTTGGCCCTTAATTACTGGACCATTTTTGATATAAAATTCTAAATTTTAATTTGTAAAATTGGTGGTTTTAGAAATTTAGAATGTATTCTTTCATAATTATAAAACATAACATATTGATTTACATCATTTATAGCTTCATTGATGGATAAATATTGATTTGATCCTTTAGGTAGTCATTCTTGAGATAAATGAGAAAATCAGTTTTCAGATAATACATTACCACCAATATCATAAGGTTGTTTTTTGCTTAAAATTATTTGTTTATCCTCTGCTCATTTTGTGATATCTTGACAATAAAATTCGTTGGCGTTATCTGAATGTAAAATAACATTTTTTATTTGATTTCAAGAAAATTGTTTGTTGATTTTTTCAAGAGCAGGAAGAATTAAATCCTGATATGATTTATTAGGAGCAATATTATAACTAACAACATTATTTGAATAAAAATCAATAATTACAAAAAGATATAATCATCCTTCTTTAGTATTTATTTGTTTAGTGTCCATTGATCAAATTTGATTTGAAGAGGTTGTACTTTTATAATCTTTGTTTACTTTATCCATTGTAGGTATTCACTTATTTGGATTTTTTTTGTTTTTAGGATAGTTATTTTTAGTTTGTTTTAATCCTTGAATATTGTGTTCTTTCATAATTTTTCGCATTTGTTTTATTGATAATTCTATATTTAAAATGATATTTTTTTCTTGTTTTAATCACTCTTTAAAAGCTGAAAAAATTCTTAAATATCCATAAATTCTGCCTTTTCTTGTAGAATGAAATTCGATTAAAAGTTGGCATATTTTTTGATATTTATGATTGCATTTAATAATATGATTTTCTTCTTTTTTAATAGGTTTTTGTTTATTTTTTAAAAAGTAATATGTTGATCTGTTTAATTGAAGATATTGACATAGGTTTCTAATTGAATATTGATTTTTACAATCATCAATAATTTTAATTTTTTCTTTGATATTTAATTTGTTAATTACTAATGCTATTTGTTTAATTTTATCCATTAATAAAAATCCTTTCAGGTTAAAATTAGTGTTAATTATATAACACAATTGTTTTTAGAATACATTCAGGTTTTTTAAATTAATGGTCTAGTAAAAAGGGCTAAGTGGCAAGTGGCAAGTGGCGTCTTTGGTTAATATTCCATATATCAATTCCTAACTTTTTACTAAATAACAAAGAATTAATAGAACCTAATACTGGGTCTTTTAAATATTGACCATAATAAGCACTAATTCCTACCATAGCACTTAAAGGACTTAATCCAGTTCTTAATATTTTAGTCAAAGTATAATTACTAGTTTGTTCTAACTCATTAGGCATAAATAAAACTCCTTACTTTATATACTAATAAGGAGCTTGTATATGAATTATAATCTAATCCATTGGGGCTTAACGAAAAATATATAATCCATATATAAGCCCCTTATTTAATTTTTAATTTATACATTAGACTTGGTGCAAAACTAAGGTAATTCAAAATTATATATTCCTGCTATTAAATTAAATCTTAATGCAAATCTTCGTATTTTATTGCGATATTTTAAAGTTAAAATTTTAAAACGTTTTAGTTTAGCAAATACGTGTTCAATTTTAATTCTAATTTTGCTTAAAGTTTTATTGTATTCTTTTTGAATTGGTATTAATTTATTGTATTTACTTTTTTTAAATGGCAAAAATGTATTTTTATGAATATTTTGTATTCCTTGATAACCTGAATCAAAAAAAACTTGTTTTTCTGGATGAATAAAAGTTTTAGATTTTAAAAGTAATTTAAAATCATGAATGCTTCCAAAACAAAAAGCGGTTGAAATAATTTTTCCATTTAAAATATCAATAATTATTTGCGATTTAAGAGTATGATGTTTGTTTTTACCCGAAAAAAGTAATTTTAGTTTTTTTTAATTCTTTCAATTGGAGTTTCAGTAGCATCAATAGCTAGTAAAGTATTATTGATTCCTTTATTTTTGATTAAATCTTTTTTGCCAGATAAATTAAAAATTCCACTTTTTATTAAAGTATTTTCAATTCAAAAAATATTACGAATGCAGCTAGTATGACTAATATTATATCTTTTTGCAATAACTCTATAACTACTATACTCTTTTCAGTATTCTAATGTCATTAATAAACGATTTTCTATTGATAATTTATTAGGTTTACCACCAACTGCTTTTTTAATTGCTTCAGCTTTTTTTAAAATTTCAACCATTTTTTGAAATGTTTGTAGTTTTATTCCCACTAAACTATAAAATTCTTGTTCATCTTTGTATTTTTTTAACATAATAATTATCACCTTTGATATTAATAATAACCGTTAAATTATTAAAATTAAAGGTTTTGCACCAAGTCTATTATTATTTTCATTCAGTAATATCTACAATAGTAGCGGATAAATCTAATTTTAAATCATAATAATTACCAACTTTAAAACTAAGTTTATGTAAATATTGTGTAAAATCATTAACTACTAACGGGTTATATCATTTATCCCGTACTTTACCGGTAGGTATATTAGTTTGTTTATTAATTTCTAAAAAAGTTAAAACATCAAATTTCAAATTTTGACCATGATTATTTTTATTTGGTATCATTCTATTTTTATCAATATTAACCAATTGAACTTTAAACATAAAAATTGCCAACCCTTTCTATAATTTTAAAAATAGATTAAATTGGCAAACAATTATAAATAATTAAATTAAAAATACAAAACTATAAAATTAATTTAATAAATAAAAAGTTCTTAATATTAATATTTAACTATTTCTTCCACGAAATTGTTAACCAATTTAAATAAGTTAAACATTAACTTAAAAACTAATTTCAAATTAATATAAACTTATACTAAAAATATAACATAATTAATAATATTTTCAACAAATATAAAAAATAAGTAAGCATTCTAAGCTTCGTGGAAGAACAACTTAAAATACTTACTACAATTAAAGTATAACAAAACAACAAAAAAATACAAATATTAAAAAAACTAATGTAAAATTCGTTTATTTAAAAATATTTTTTCAATTTTACTTTTATCAAAAACTTTATAAAGAAAATCTAAGAACCTGTTTAAAATCTTTTAGAGAATAGGATAAAATGATTATATATTTTAAAATAAGAGGTATATATGTGTAAAAATTATCCTAGTAATGTTAGCAAAGAGCAATTTGAAAATATAAAATCAATTTTAGAAAATACTAAAAAGAGAACTAAACCAAGAAGTTTAGATTTATATGAAGTATTTTGTGCAGTTTTATATGTATTAAAAAGTGGTTGCCAGTGAAGAATGTTACCAAAAAATTTTCCAAAATGACAAATTGTATATTATTATTTTCAAGCTTGAAGTAAAAATAATGATAAAGAACCTAGTGTATTACAATTAGTTTTAAAAAAAATTAGTCAAGGCATTTCGTATCAATAATGGTAGAAAAGAACAAACTAGTTTTTGTATAATTGATTCACAAAGTGTTAAAAATACAGATACTACTAAAAATAAAGGTTATGATGCTGGTAAAAAGATTTCAGAAATAAAGCGTCATATTGCTGTTGATTCTCAAGGTTTACCACATGCAATTTACATAACCACAGCAGAAAAAACAGATCGTAATAGTGCTATAATAATGATTGAAAATGAAAAAGAGAATCTTTCTGCAGTTCAAAAAATACTAGTAGATGCTGGTTATACTGGTGAAAAATTTGCTTCTAAAATTAAAACAATTATAAATGCAAATGTTGAAGTTATAAAACGTAATGAATTACATTCTTTTGTAGTATTACCAAAAAGATGAGTTGTAGAACGAAGTTTTGCATGATTAGAAAAATGCAGAAGATTATGAAAAAATTGTGAAAAAAAATTAAATACTAGCTTACAAATGGTTGTTATTGCCTTTATTTCAATTTTATTGAAAAGATTTTAAACAGGTTCTAAAACATCATTTTTATTAAATTTATTTTTTAATCAATATCTAAATCTCAAACTTTCTAAACTTACATAATATTGAAAATCTTTAAAATAATCAGTATTAGCAACATAATCATAACTTCCAACAATTAAATTAGTAATACCTTGTTCATTTGGTTTTGTTTTAAATAAATAAAATTCTTTTGCTTTTTCACATGCTTGTACTAATTCTTGTAGGCCACTTAGCCCTTTTTACTAGACCATTAATTTAAAAAACCTGAATGTATTCTAAAAACAATTGTGTTATATAATTAACACTAATTTTAACCTGAAAGGATTTTTATTAATGGATAAAATTAAACAAATAGCATTAGTAATTAACAAATTAAATATCAAAGAAAAAATTAAAATTATTGATGATTGTAAAAATCAATATTCAATTAGAAACCTATGTCAATATCTTCAATTAAACAGATCAACATATTACTTTTTAAAAAATAAACAAAAACCTATTAAAAAAGAAGAAAATCATATTATTAAATGCAATCATAAATATCAAAAAATATGCCAACTTTTAATCGAATTTCATTCTACAAGAAAAGGCAGAATTTATGGATATTTAAGAATTTTTTCAGCTTTTAAAGAGTGATTAAAACAAGAAAAAAATATCATTTTAAATATAGAATTATCAATAAAACAAATGCGAAAAATTATGAAAGAACACAATATTCAAGGATTAAAACAAACTAAAAATAACTATCCTAAAAACAAAAAAAATCCAAATAAGTGAATACCTACAATGGATAAAGTAAACAAAGATTATAAAAGTACAACCTCTTCAAATCAAATTTGATCAATGGACACTAAACAAATAAATACTAAAGAAGGATGATTATATCTTTTTGTAATTATTGATTTTTATTCAAATAATGTTGTTAGTTATAATATTGCTCCTAATAAATCATATCAGGATTTAATTCTTCCTGCTCTTGAAAAAATCAACAAACAATTTTCTTGAAATCAAGTAAAAAATGTTATTTTACATTCAGATAACGCCAACGAATTTTATTGTCAAGATATCACAAAATGAGCAGAGGATAAACAAATAATTTTAAGCAAAAAACAACCTTATGATATTGGTGGTAATGTATTATCTGAAAACTGATTTTCTCATTTATCTCAAGAATGACTACCTAAAGGATCAAATCAATATTTATCCATCAATGAAGCTATAAATGATGTAAATCAATATGTTATGTTTTATAATTATGAAAGAATACATTCTAAATTTCTAAAACCACCAATTTTACAAATTAAAATTTAGAATTTTATATCAAAAATGGTCCAGTAATTAAGGGCCAACCACCTTAGAAAAAAAGAAAAACCATAGTTTCAATTAGCTAATAAGAATTAAAGGATTTTCATTAATATATTTAATTCATCATTTAAAACCATGAGCACCATTTTCATCAATTACTAGATTAGTAGTAATTTTTCTATTAGTTAATATTTTTTTTAATTCAATAGTATTACTTTCATAATTTGTTACTAATTTGCCTTCAAAAAACTTTGGTTCTTTTTTTCCTACCCATAGTTCAACTATTAAAGGTTGATTATTATTTAAAAATTTAGTTTTTAAATCTTCAATAATTTGTGAATTAAATCAAATTGCTGGCGAAAATAATAATAATTTTGTAAATTGTAATTTTGATAAATATAACATTTGTAAACAAAAATATGCCCCCAAAGAACAACCAATGGCATTTAAATTTTTAATTTTTAAATTAAACTTTTTAATAACAAATGGTATAACCTCATTAATAATAAATTCTAAGTAATTTTTACCATTACCACCAAGAAAATCAATGTTACTTTTTTTTAATTCAGGAAAATATTTTGTCATTAATATTTTTACATCATCATTGGTATAAGTTGCTAAATCATTAAAACGAGTCATATTATTGGTACTACCAATACCAATAAAAATACAATTACTATTATTTTCAAATAAAATATTACTATTACTATTAAGTAACATATCTTTACCATCAAAAACTAAATAAACTTCATAAGCAATATTTTGATCATAAATAGAAGGTAAAGCAATAATAATATCTTTATTAATATTTAAAAATTTACTTTTAATATTATCAACTTTTACATCATAATTATTCATATTTTTTATCCTTAATTTATTGATAATTTCCTAACAAAGAATAATTCATTATTCTAATATAAAAATTAAAATTAGTTTGTTCTAAGCGCATAGCGCATTTAACCAATTCATCTAAAATTATCAACTTATTAGTAAATAAAGTTTCATATGAAAAAAAAGCTTTTAAATTTAAATCAGTACTATCTTTTGTCAGCAATGTTTTTCTGGTTTCTAAATCCAACAAATAAAATAACATTAATAAACTTCCAAACTCATAATTATTTTTTATGTTTGTTTCATTCTTAGTTAAATTAATAAAAATATTACCACTAATATTTACCAATCTTTTAATTATTAGCAAACTTTCTTTTTTCAAATTAGAATTATTTATCAAAAAATTAGGTAATATTACTTTTGAAGTATCATCAAACCAAACTTTTATTTGATCTTTACATCCAAGTAATAATAAAAGTTCCTTGGCATTTTGATAATCATCTAACTGTTTTTCTTGACGCTTAAAAGTAGGAATTAAAGCAGAAATAGTTAATATAAAATTTGCAACTAATCTTAAATATTCTTTATAAGAAATTTTATTGAAATATAAATAAACACTTATTATTTTCATAAACATTAAATTTTGATTACTATTAAATATTAAGTTATAAGTATTACGATAATCTTTTGCTTTTAAATGACCTATTTTTTTTTTAATTTCGCGCTTAAAAAAATAATTACTTTTTAAAAGCAAAAGATGGTTAAATAATCGATATTCGGGAATCATTTTTTTTACTTCCAATCTAATTATATATTTTTAAATTTAATCTTAAAATAATTATAACATTGAAATAAATAAGTACATAATGTTACTTATTTATTATATTTAATTGCCAATAATATCATTGATAATTAATTATATTTAATATATAAATTTAAAAAGTTATTTTAAATAATAACTTTTTAAATCCATTCTTAACTAAAATCTTTTTTTCTTATAAAGAATTTATTAATCTCAAAGAAGAACTTAATTTTTCTTCTGCTTTATCTTCATTTGGCAAACTAGGTGGTTGGCGCCACTTAGCCCTTTTTACTAGACCATTAATTTAAAAAACCTGAATGTATTCTAAAAACAATTGTGTTATATAATTAACACTAATTTTAACCTGAAAGGATTTTTATTAATGGATAAAATTAAACAAATAGCATTAGTAATTAACAAATTAAATATCAAAGAAAAAATTAAAATTATTGATGATTGTAAAAATCAATATTCAATTAGAAACCTATGTCAATATCTTCAATTAAACAGATCAACATATTACTTTTTAAAAAATAAACAAAAACCTATTAAAAAAGAAGAAAATCATATTATTAAATGCAATCATAAATATCAAAAAATATGCCAACTTTTAATCGAATTTCATTCTACAAGAAAAGGCAGAATTTATGGATATTTAAGAATTTTTTCAGCTTTTAAAGAGTGATTAAAACAAGAAAAAAATATCATTTTAAATATAGAATTATCAATAAAACAAATGCGAAAAATTATGAAAGAACACAATATTCAAGGATTAAAACAAACTAAAAATAACTATCCTAAAAACAAAAAAAATCCAAATAAGTGAATACCTACAATGGATAAAGTAAACAAAGATTATAAAAGTACAACCTCTTCAAATCAAATTTGATCAATGGACACTAAACAAATAAATACTAAAGAAGGATGATTATATCTTTTTGTAATTATTGATTTTTATTCAAATAATGTTGTTAGTTATAATATTGCTCCTAATAAATCATATCAGGATTTAATTCTTCCTGCTCTTGAAAAAATCAACAAACAATTTTCTTGAAATCAAGTAAAAAATGTTATTTTACATTCAGATAACGCCAACGAATTTTATTGTCACGATATCACAAAATGAGCAGAGGATAAACAAATAATTTTAAGCAAAAAACAACCTTATGATATTGGTGGTAATGTATTATCTGAAAACTGATTTTCTCATTTATCTCAAGAATGACTACCTAAAGGATCAAATCAATATTTATCCATCAATGAAGCTATAAATGATGTAAATCAATATGTTATGTTTTATAATTATGAAAGAATACATTCTAAATTTCTAAAACCACCAATTTTACAAATTAAAATTCTAAGAACCTGTTTAAAATCTTTTCAATAAAATTGAAATAAAGGCAAGAACAACCATTTGTAAGCTAGTATTTAATTTTTTTTCACAATTTTTTCATAATCTTCTGCATTTTTCTAATCATGCAAAACTTCGTTCTACAACTCATCTTTTTGGTAATACTACAAAAGAATGTAATTCATTACGTTTTATAACTTCAACATTTGAATTTATAATTATTTTAATTTTAGAACCTGTTTAAAATCTTTTCAATAAAATTGAAATAAAGGCAAGAACAACCATTTGTAAGCTAGTATTTAATTTTTTTTCACAATTTTTTCATAATCTTCTGCATTTTTCTAATCATGCAAAACTTCGTTCTACAACTCATCTTTTTGGTAATACTACAAAAGAATGTAATTCATTACGTTTTATAACTTCAACATTTGCATTTATAATTGTTTTAATTTTAGAAGCAAATTTTTCACCAGTATAACCAGCATCTACTAGTATTTTTTGAACTGCAGAAAGATTCTCTTTTTCATTTTCAATCATTATTATAGCACTATTACGATCTGTTTTTTCTGCTGTGGTTATGTAAATTGCATGTGGTAAACCTTGAGAATCAACAGCAATATGACGTTTTATTCCTGAAATCTTTTTACCAGCATCATAATCTTTATTTTTAGTAGTATCTGTATTTTTAACACTTTGTGAATCAATTATACAAAAACTAGTTTGTTCTTTTCTACCATTATTGATACGAAATGCCTTGACTAATTTTTTTTAAAACTAATTGTAATACACTAGGTTCTTTATCATTATTTTTACTTCAAGCTTGAAAATAATAATATACAATTTGTCATTTTGGAAAATTTTTTGGTAACATTCTTCACTGGCAACCACTTTTTAATACATATAAAACTGCACAAAATACTTCATATAAATCTAAACTTCTTGGTTTAGTTCTCTTTTTAGTATTTTCTAAAATTGATTTTATATTTTCAAATTGCTCTTTGCTAACATTACTAGGATAATTTTTACACATATATACCTCTTATTTTAAAATATATAATCATTTTATCCTATTCTCTAAAAGATTTTAAACAGGTTCTAAAATAACTTTTATTATTTCTTAGTTTTAATATTTCTAACTTCTTTTAATTGTTTTTTTAACGTTTTTAATTGCAATTGTAAATCTTCATATGATGGTAAATCATCACTTTTAATTTCTTCTTTTTTGTTTTTACTATAATCATTAGTTTTTTTTGATAATTGTGGAGGATTAACTCATAAATTTTTTAAGCCATATCAAAAAATAGTAAGTAAACTTAAACCAATACCTGCTCAAGGAATTGTTCATAAATCTTTAAAAGGAATAGTTTGAAAATTTCTAATATTAAAGTAATTAAAAAGTACTAATACAAAAAGTATCAATACTAAGATTATTAATAACATGTGTATAGCAAAAACTGATCTTGAAAAAGGTTTTTTAATAAAAATTAATGGTATTAAATAAGTTAAATTAAAAATCAATAATGTTCCAAAAGTATATAAAGAAACTATACTATCACTAGTCATTAATTGTTTATAAAAACTACTAGTGATTGGTTCTTTATTAACGATTAAAGTAATAATAATAGCAATATTGTTTTTTAATGGAACACCCCAATTAAATAATGGAAAAATTGATAAACTAATTGTTACTGTTAAAACACTAATAATAACTAATGTTTTACTTAAAATTAAATTATTTTTTTTCATATTATCCATCTCTCATTATCAGTTTATTTTTCCCTCTAATAATATTTTATCATTATTAAAGCAAAAAAATAACTATCAAAAATTAAGATTAAGATTTATTTTTAGTTTTAGCTAAATTTATCATAAAAAAATTATAAACAAATCCCTATTAAAATTCATAACATAAAAAAGTTCTAACAAATATATTTAGCCTAATAATAAAAATCCATTAATATACCTAAATATTTTTTCCCTATGATATTTTATATATTCTTTTTGTTCATTATTAAATCTTAACTGTTTATTTTTAATAATTTTTTTAAGCTTATACACATCATTATTTGGTAATAAATCAGAAAATATAATAGACTTGGTGCAAAACCTTTAATTTTAATAATTTAACGGTTATTATTAATATCAAAGGTGATAATTATTATGTTAAAAAAATACAAAGATGAACAAGAATTTTATAGTTTAGTGGGAATAAAACTACAAACATTTCAAAAAATGGTTGAAATTTTAAAAAAAGCTGAAGCAATTAAAAAAGCAGTTGGTGGTAAACCTAATAAATTATCAATAGAAAATCGTTTATTAATGACATTAGAATACTGAAAAGAGTATAGTAGTTATAGAGTTATTGCAAAAAGATATAATATTAGTCATACTAGCTGCATTCGTAATATTTTTTGAATTGAAAATACTTTAATAAAAAGTGGAATTTTTAATTTATCTGGCAAAAAAGATTTAATCAAAAATAAAGGAATCAATAATACTTTACTAGCTATTGATGCTACTGAAACTCCAATTGAAAGAATTAAAAAAAAACTAAAATTACTTTTTTCGGGTAAAAACAAACATCATACTCTTAAATCGCAAATAATTATTGATATTTTAAATGGAAAAATTATTTCAACCGCTTTTTGTTTTGGAAGCATTCATGATTTTAAATTACTTTTAAAATCTAAAACTTTTATTCATCCAGAAAAACAAGTTTTTGTTGATTCAGGTTATCAAGGAATACAAAATATTCATAAAAATACATTTTTGCCATTTAAAAAAAGTAAATACAATAAATTAATACCAATTCAAAAAGAATACAATAAAACTTTAAGCAAAATTAGAATTAAAATTGAACACGTATTTGCTAAACTAAAACGTTTTAAAATTTTAACTTTAAAATATCGCAATAAAATACGAAGATTTGCATTAAGATTTAATTTAATAGCAGAAATATATAATTTTGAATTACCTTAGTTTTGTACCAAGTCTAATATAGCCATTAATATCAAATGTAATTAATCCGCGATCAAAAAGTTTATCAAATATAGCACTAAGTAATAAAACATTATTTAAATCTATTTTTTCTTTCTCTTCAGAAAAAACGAGGCTTTTATGTAATCTGTGTATCTTTGTTTTACAAAGTACTAGTTTAGATTAATTCTATCTTCAAATTTTATCATTAAATGAGCAATTGCTGTATTTCAATTTTGAATGGGCATTGTTCATTTTTGGTGGTTGGCCCTTAATTACTGGACCATTTTTGATATAAAATTCTAAATTTTAATTTGTAAAATTGGTGGTTTTAGAAATTTAGAATGTATTCTTTCATAATTATAAAACATAAAATATTGATTTACATCATTTATAGCTTCATTGATGGATAAATATTGATTTGATCCTTTAGGTAGTAATTCTTGAGATAAATGAGAAAATCAGTTTTCAGATAATACATTACCACCAATATCATAAGGTTGTTTTTTGCTTAAAATTATTTGTTTATCCTCTGCTCATTTTGTGATATCTTGACAATAAAATTCGTTGGCGTTATCTGAATGTAAAATAACATTTTTTATTTGATTTCAAGAAAATTGTTTGTTGATTTTTTCAAGAGCAGGGAGGCTTTTATGTAATCTGTGTATCTTTGTTTTACAAAGTACTAGTTTAGATTAATTCTATCTTCAAATTTTATCATAAAATGAGCAATTGCTGTATTTCAATTTTGAATGGGCATTGTTCATTTTTTTGTTATATTTTCAATTGCTAAATAAAATATTTTAAAAACTGCCATATCATTAGGAAAAACTTTTTTATTTCTGATAACTTTTCGTAATTGACTATTTACAGATTCAATAGCATTTGTTGTATAAATCACTCTTTTGATTTCTGCAGGATAACTAATAAAAACCATTAAATTATCTCAATTTTTATATCAAGATTTAGCAATTTGAGGATATTGTTTATTTCACTTATTTTCAAAGGATTCTAAGAACCTGTTTAAAATCTTTTAGAGAATAGGATAAAATGATTATATATTTTAAAATAAGAGGTATATATGTGTAAAAATTATCCTAGTAATGTTAGCAAAGAGCAATTTGAAAATATAAAATCAATTTTAGAAAATACTAAAAAGAGAACTAAACCAAGAAGTTTAGATTTATATGAAGTATTTTGTGCAGTTTTATATGTATTAAAAAGTGGTTGCCAGTGAAGAATGTTACCAAAAAATTTTCCAAAATGACAAATTGTATATTATTATTTTCAAGCTTGAAGTAAAAATAATGATAAAGAACCTAGTGTATTACAATTAGTTTTAAAAAAAATTAGTCAAGGCATTTCGTATCAATAATGGTAGAAAAGAACAAACTAGTTTTTGTATAATTGATTCACAAAGTGTTAAAAATACAGATACTACTAAAAATAAAGGTTATGATGCTGGTAAAAAGATTTCAGAAATAAAGCGTCATATTGCTGTTGATTCTCAAGGTTTACCACATGCAATTTACATAACCACAGCAGAAAAAACAGATCGTAATAGTGCTATAATAATGATTGAAAATGAAAAAGAGAATCTTTCTGCAGTTCAAAAAATACTAGTAGATGCTGGTTATACTGGTGAAAAATTTGCTTCTAAAATTAAAACAATTATAAATGCAAATGTTGAAGTTATAAAACGTAATGAATTACATTCTTTTGTAGTATTACCAAAAAGATGAGTTGTAGAACGAAGTTTTGCATGATTAGAAAAATGCAGAAGATTATGAAAAAATTGTGAAAAAAGAGGCTTTTATGTAATCTGTGTATCTTTGTTTTACAAAGTACTAGTTTAGATTAATTCTATCTTCAAATTTTATCATAAAATGAGCAATTGCTGTATTTCAATTTTGAATGGGCATTGTTCATTTTTTTGTTATATTTTCAATTGCTAAATAAAATATTTTAAAAACTGCCATATCATTAGGAAAAACTTTTTTATTTCTGATAACTTTTCGTAATTGACTATTTACAGATTCAATAGCATTTGTAGTATAAATCACTCTTTTGATTTCTACTGGATAACTAATAAAAACCATTAAATTATCTCAATTTTTATATCAAGATTTAGCAATTTGAGGATATTGTTTATTTCACTTATTTTCAAAGGATTCTAAGAACCTGTTTAAAATCTTTTAGAGAATAGGATAAAATGATTATATATTTTAAAATAAGAGGTATATATGTGTAAAAATTATCCTAGTAATGTTAGCAAAGAGCAATTTGAAAATATAAAATCAATTTTAGAAAATACTAAAAAGAGAACTAAACCAAGAAGTTTAGATTTATATGAAGTATTTTGTGCAGTTTTATATGTATTAAAAAGTGGTTGCCAGTGAAGAATGTTACCAAAAAATTTTCCAAAATGACAAATTGTATATTATTATTTTCAAGCTTGAAGTAAAAATAATGATAAAGAACCTAGTGTATTACAATTAGTTTTAAAAAAAATTAGTCAAGGCATTTCGTATCAATAATGGTAGAAAAGAACAAACTAGTTTTTGTATAATTGATTCACAAAGTGTTAAAAATACAGATACTACTAAAAATAAAGGTTATGATGCTGGTAAAAAGATTTCAGAAATAAAGCGTCATATTGCTGTTGATTCTCAAGGTTTACCACATGCAATTTACATAACCACAGCAGAAAAAACAGATCGTAATAGTGCTATAATAATGATTGAAAATGAAAAAGAGAATCTTTCTGCAGTTCAAAAAATACTAGTAGATGCTGGTTATACTGGTGAAAAATTTGCTTCTAAAATTAAAACAATTATAAATGCAAATGTTGAAGTTATAAAACGTAATGAATTACATTCTTTTGTAGTATTACCAAAAAGATGAGTTGTAGAACGAAG
Source organism: Spiroplasma endosymbiont of Acasis viretata (assembly GCF_964031275.1). Classification (NCBI taxonomy): domain Bacteria; kingdom Bacillati; phylum Mycoplasmatota; class Mollicutes; order Entomoplasmatales; family Spiroplasmataceae; genus Spiroplasma; species Spiroplasma endosymbiont of Acasis viretata. Next base: position 1,070,930 of record NZ_OZ035019.1, on the reverse strand, counting down.
TTTTGCATGATTAGAAAAATGCAGAAGATTATGAAAAAATTGTGAAAAAAAGAGGCTTTTATGTAATCTGTGTATCTTTGTTTTACAAAGTACTAGTTTAGATTAATTCTATCTTCAAATTTTATCATAAAATGAGCAATTGCTGTATTTCAATTTTGAATGGGCATTGTTCATTTTTTTGTTATATTTTCAATTGCTAAATAAAATATTTTAAAAACTGCCATATCATTAGGAAAAACTTTTTTATTTCTGATAACTTTTCGTAATTGACTATTTACAGATTCAATAGCATTTGTAGTATAAATCACTCTTTTGATTTCTACTGGATAACTAATAAAAACCATTAAATTATCTCAATTTTTATATCAAGATTTAGCAATTTGAGGATATTGTTTATTTCATTTACTTTCAAACGATTCTAAAGCCTGCATTGCTTGTTCTTCACTACATGCAGTATAAATTGGTTTTAAATCTGCAACTAGAGATTTTCTATGCTTATATGAGACATATTTCAAACTATTTCTAATTTGATGAACTATGCATAATTGATGTTCTGTTTTAAGATAAACTGATTGTATTGCTTCTGACATGCCTGTTAAATTATCACTGCAGGCAATAAGAATATCATTTAAGCCACGATTTTTCATTTCTGTTAAATTTGCTAATCAAAATTTAGCACCTTCATTTTCACTAATTCATAATCCTAAAACATCTTTTTTGCCTTCTAAATCAACTCCTAATGCTATATAAACTGATTTATTAATAATCCTTTTATCTTGTCGTACTTTCACTACTATGCAATCAAAATAAACAATCGGATAGACACTTTCTAATGGTCGATTTTGTCATGCTTTTACATCATCAATAACATCATCAGTAATTTGGCTAATAACACTTTCACTAATATCAGCACCATGATATAACTCTTGTAATTGCATTCTAATATCTGATAATGTCATACCTTTTGCATATAAAGAAAGAACTTGTTGATCAAAACAATGAAATCTTCTTTGTCTTTTTGCAACTATTACAGGATTAAAATTACTATTGCGATCTCGTGGTACATCAATCTCAATTTTACCTTGTTGAGTTATTAATTTTTTTGAACTTATACCATTACGAGCATTGTCACTATTACTATGTTGATTCTTATCATATCCTAAATAATTTTGAATCTCAGAATTCAACATTTTTTCAACTAATCTTTTTGTTAATTCTTTATACAATCCTCCCTCTTTAAAAACTGTTGTTAAATATTCAGTATTTTCTAATAATAAATCTACTGCTTTTGATATTGGATCATTATTATTAATATTTTGCTTTTTAGCCATCTGTAACTCACTCTTTCTAGTCATTTAATTATATTTACTAGAATTAATTAAACATAGTTATTTTTGTAAGTTACACAGATTACTAAACATTACCGAAAAAAAATTAAATACTAGCTTACAAATGGTTGTTCTTGCCTTTATTTCAATTTTATTGAAAAGATTTTAAACAGGTTCTAAAGCTTGCATTGCTTGTTCTTCACTACATGCAGTATAAATTGGTTTTAAATCTGCAACTAGAGATTTTCTATGCTTATATGAGACATATTTCAAACTATTTCTAATTTGATGAACTATGCATAATTGATGTTCTGTTTTAAGATAAACTGATTGTATTGCTTCTGACATGCCTGTTAAATTATCACTGCAGGCAATAAGAATATCATTTAAGCCACGATTTTTCATTTCTGTTAAATTTGCTAATCAAAATTTAGCACCTTCATTTTCACTAATTCATAAACCTAAAACATCTTTTTTGCCTTCTAAATCAACTCCTAAAGCTATATAAACTGATTTATTAATAATCCTTTTATCTTGTCGTACTTTCACTATTATGCAATCAAAAGCCACTTAGCCCTTTTTACTAGACCATTAATTTAAAAAACCTGAATGTATTCTAAAAACAATTGTGTTATATAATTAACACTAATTTTAACCTGAAAGGATTTTTATTAATGGATAAAATTAAACAAATAGCATTAGTAATTAACAAATTAAATATCAAAGAAAAAATTAAAATTATTGATGATTGTAAAAATCAATATTCAATTAGAAACCTATGTCAATATCTTCAATTAAACAGATCAACATATTACTTTTTAAAAAATAAACAAAAACCTATTAAAAAAGAAGAAAATCATATTATTAAATGCAATCATAAATATCAAAAAATATGCCAACTTTTAATCGAATTTCATTCTACAAGAAAAGGCAGAATTTATGGATATTTAAGAATTTTTTCAGCTTTTAAAGAGTGATTAAAACAAGAAAAAAATATCATTTTAAATATAGAATTATCAATAAAACAAATGCGAAAAATTATGAAAGAACACAATATTCAAGGATTAAAACAAACTAAAAATAACTATCCTAAAAACAAAAAAAATCCAAATAAGTGAATACCTACAATGGATAAAGTAAACAAAGATTATAAAAGTACAACCTCTTCAAATCAAATTTGATCAATGGACACTAAACAAATAAATACTAAAGAAGGATGATTATATCTTTTTGTAATTATTGATTTTTATTCAAATAATGTTGTTAGTTATAATATTGCTCCTAATAAATCATATCAGGATTTAATTCTTCCTGCTCTTGAAAAAATCAACAAACAATTTTCTTGAAATCAAGTAAAAAATGTTATTTTACATTCAGATAACGCCAACGAATTTTATTGTCACGATATCACAAAATGAGCAGAGGATAAACAAATAATTTTAAGCAAAAAACAACCTTATGATATTGGTGGTAATGTATTATCTGAAAACTGATTTTCTCATTTATCTCAAGAATGACTACCTAAAGGATCAAATCAATATTTATCCATCAATGAAGCTATAAATGATGTAAATCAATATGTTATGTTTTATAATTATGAAAGAATACATTCTAAATTTCTAAAACCACCAATTTTACAAATTAAAATTTAGAATTTTATATCAAAAATGGTCCAGTAATTAAGGGCCAACCACCAAATAAACAATCGGATAGACACTTTCTAATGGTCGATTTTGCCATGCTTTTACATCATCAATAACATCATCAGTAATTTGGCTAATAACACTTTCACTAATATCAGCACCATGATATAACTCTTGTAATTGCATTCTAATATCTGATAATGTCATACCTTTTGCATATAAAGAAAGAACTTGTTGATCAAAACAATGAAATCTTCTTTGTCTTTTTGCAACTATTACAGGATTAAAATTACTATTGCGATCTCGTGGTACATCAATCTCAATTTTACCTTGTTGAGTTATTAATTTTTTTGAACTTATACCATTACGAGCATTGTCACTATTACTATGTTGATTCTTATCATATCCTAAATAATTTTGAATCTCAGAATTCAACATTTTTTCAACTAATCTTTTTGTTAATTCTTTATACAATCCTCCCTCTTTAAAAACTGTTGTTAAATATTCAGTATTTTCTAATAATAAATCTACTGCTTTTGATATTGGATCATTATTATTAATATTTTGCTTTTTAGCCATCTGTAACTCACTCTTTCTAGTCATTTAATTATATTTACTAGAATTAATTAAACATAAGACTTGGTGCAAAACCTTTAATTTTAATAATTTAACGGTTATTATTAATATCAAAGGTGATAATTATTATGTTAAAAAAATACAAAGATGAACAAGAATTTTATAGTTTAGTGGGAATAAAACTACAAACATTTCAAAAAATGGTTGAAATTTTAAAAAAAGCTGAAGCAATTAAAAAAGCAGTTGGTGGTAAACCTAATAAATTATCAATAGAAAATCGTTTATTAATGACATTAGAATACTGAAAAGAGTATAGTAGTTATAGAGTTATTGCAAAAAGATATAATATTAGTCATACTAGCTGCATTCGTAATATTTTTTGAATTGAAAATACTTTAATAAAAAGTGGAATTTTTAATTTATCTGGCAAAAAAGATTTAATCAAAAATAAAGGAATCAATAATACTTTACTAGCTATTGATGCTACTGAAACTCCAATTGAAAGAATTAAAAAAAACTAAAATTACTTTTTTCGGGTAAAAACAAACATCATACTCTTAAATCGCAAATAATTATTGATATTTTAAATGGAAAAATTATTTCAACCGCTTTTTGTTTTGGAAGCATTCATGATTTTAAATTACTTTTAAAATCTAAAACTTTTATTCATCCAGAAAAACAAGTTTTTGTTGATTCAGGTTATCAAGGAATACAAAATATTCATAAAAATACATTTTTGCCATTTAAAAAAAGTAAATACAATAAATTAATACCAATTCAAAAAGAATACAATAAAACTTTAAGCAAAATTAGAATTAAAATTGAACACGTATTTGCTAAACTAAAACGTTTTAAAATTTTAACTTTAAAATATCGCAATAAAATACGAAGATTTGCATTAAGATTTAATTTAATAGCAGGAATATATAATTTTGAATTACCTTAGTTTTGCACCAAGTCTAATATTTATATTTTATATAAAAATTATTTTTAAACGAAATGCATTATTTTATTTTTTTAGTTTTAGCTAAATTTAATGCAATTTTTCGCGCAGCAAATGGATCACGAGGATCATAATGTCAATAATTAGTAAAATATTTTTTAAAATTATTAGGTAATGTTGAAGAAGCAATATTAATAGCATGAAAACGATTAGCTTTTGCTTTTAGTTGTAACATTAAATTAATATTATTTTTAGTAATATTAGCAGATAAAAAATCAGAAACTACCAATAAGTCTGCATTATGATATGTCTTAGATTGCATAATTGTTAAAGCATGACTAATAGCTGCATTAATATTAGTATGTCCTTTAAAACTATGACCTAAAAAATGAATTAGATTGGGAATTGATGAAACTAAATTAGATAAGTCATAAGTTTCAAATTTACCAGAAAAATTAATCATATAGCACGGTCTTTTTTCTTGTAAAGCAATTTTACTAATAGCCAGCGCAATTGATTTTGCAATAATTTCTGGACTATGACTCATTGATTTAGATGTATCAATGCATAAGATAAAAGGGCCTTCACTTTCGGGAATTGGTACTTCTACAACTTCTTCAACAAGATGTTCAGTGGCAACTAAATCCATTGATTCAAACTCTGTAATTGCTAACTTTTCTTCAACAAATTTTTTATAAAAAATGGCATTTAACTCTGGAATAGCAAGATTAACTAATTCTAATGGTAATAAATGTTCTAAATCTTTACCCTCGGTAATTCCTACTATTTCTTCAGGCCATTTTCCTAATGGCTTTAATTCATATTCAATTTGTACTTTTTGATGAATCTGCTTTTCTGTTAAACCTGAAATTCCTTTTCAACGACCAAGTAGTCTAGCAATTTCAATAATAGCTGGATTCTTATTTAAAATTTCACCATATTGTATAATAGTATTTAAATTAATTTTTTTAAAATCATTTAAATCTCCTTCTCAAAATCGTCCAAAAAAATTTCAAGCAAAACCAATAATATGCCTTACTTCATTAATAATTTTAATATTATTACTTCACATTGTTAAATACTTTTGACGCATTTGCATAGTTTCAAATAACTTATAATTTACAATTCTTTGAACAATTAAACTTTCTCAATGTCTTGTAAAATTATCAAAAGTTAATTTACTATTAAGTTTACGATCCTTAAATTTTTCTTGAAAATAATTAAAATAATTAATCATTAGTGAATCAAGAGTTTTTGCCCTAGTGTAAATTTCTTGTCAATTATTTTTTAATCTATCAATACCATTAATCATAACTCAGAAATATAATCGTAATTCTCTTTTAATGATGGGACTAATAACAATATTTTTACTTTTTTCTAAAACTTCATTTAAATAAAAATGACTAATTTGTTGATCAAATTCCGGAGCTAATCAAGCAAAATTTCTTTTAAATCAAGCAAAAATACTTAAATTTGTTTCTGATAAAGACATTTTTTTTAATTTGGTTTCTAAAATTTGTGAAACATAGGATTCAATTAATTCTTCCATACTAATCACCTATTTTAATTAACATCAGAATTATTATTAGTGTCATTAACATTTGGGATAGTTATTGGTGAATCTTCAGTTAGTGATTCTGATGAAAGAGTCTTTTCGGTTTCTGCCTCAGGTATTTGTGAAATTTTATCAAAAAATGCCATTTCTAATAGTGATTTAAATTGTTCATCAAAAAATATAGAATTGGTTTTACTTAAACGATGATATTCTTGTTCAAAATGTACTTTTAATTCATTAATTTGTTGCTTTAAATCTTTAATTTGACTATTAATATTTCCAAATTGTGATTTACTATCAGTATTAGTTAATTCAACTTGAATTATAGAATTATTTGTAATATTTATTAATTCACTAGAATTCTTTAATTGTAGTTCAAACTTCTGATTACCTTCCATTTTACTTAAACTTTTACCATAAAATAATTGAATATTATGACTTTTTTTATTACGTCGTAATAATAACTGAAAATCCTTTCTACTAATAAAACAAATTGGAAATTCATCACTATGTCATAATAAACGATAATATATACCTTTAATTTCTTCAGAAAATGGATTGGAGTAAATAGATGGTTGATTTTGACTATCTTTAATGTTTTCGGCATTATTACTTAATGTTTCCAACTCACTTTCCAGTTCAATCTGATTTTGTTTTAATGTGTAAGTTAAATCTTCACAATATGCTTCATTGAAAAGTTTTGTATATTCTTTTTCTTGAACTTCATTATCTCAAATACAGTAAGGAATAATCAATAAATCAGGCTTATCAGTAGTTGTTCTGCCATTATAATAAGCTGAAGCTTTTATTAATTTTGCAATTTTTTTTCATCTTCGATCAGAAATGTAAGCTTTACCATTAGTTGCTTCTGTTAAAATTTTACGAAAACGAGAAATAAAACTTAATGTTTCTTTGCTTAAAGTAACAGTAGTTTCCAATTCTTTTAATCACTTTTCATATTCAGATGTTTTAATTTGTAATTCAAGCGGAACTTTTACTTCTAAACTAGTAATACTTTCTAGCATATCATTAAAATTTTCTTCATTAGTTAAACCATAAACTATCATTCTAATAATAAAACGATCAAATAAAGCTTCTAAACCTTTACCGCTTTCTGGTAATTCATTGGAAGCTGAAATTAATAGTTTTAATGGTACTTTGATATCAACACCACCATTACGAAAGATTTTTTCATTAATAATAGTTAGTAAAGTATTTTGAATTGAAGGGCCTGCTTTTCAAATTTCATCAAAAAAAGCAATATCAACAGCAGGTAAATATTGATCAATAATTCTTACATAGTTACCTTTTAATAAATCTTTGATTGAGATTGGTCCAAAAATTTCTTCTGGAGTAGAAAAACGATTCATTAAATATTCAAAATTTCGTCCATCATGAAGCGCATATTTAATTCGTCGTGAAATTAATGATTTAGCAATTCCTGGTAATCCTAATAAAAATATTGATTCTCCTGATAATAACGCCAAAATAGCAAGTTTAAAAACAGTTTCTTTTTCATAAACATCAGCGCTAATTACTTTAATTAATTGTTCAATTCGCTTAGAAAGTAAACTATCTGTATTCATTATATTCTCCTTTACTTATTATTTATTCGACACTTAATTCTCTTCTTACATCATCACTTTTAACAATTAATAAACAAGCAGCAATTAATCATAAAACAGTTATTAATAAAACAATAATCATAAATATTGGAACTTCTGCAGAAACAGTTTCATTTACTAATCCATTAACCACTAACAAAATTGTACAAAATACTTCTAAAACTATAAAATAAGCAATTGCTAAAATAATATAAACAATTGATCATCCAAACATAGCACTAGCAGTGCGACCAATCGCTACTGGTAAATAAAATATAAAATTAAATCCCAGAGTTATAATTAAAAATATATAAATTATATAAGTTGGGTTCATGTTACTACCTTTATTACTCAAAATTTGATTAACCAAATTGTTAGCTAAAAAATAAGAAAAAATTAAATGAAAACATGAAACTGTAAGTAACAAAATACGAGCAATATTTTCCATTTTTGAACTTCAATACATTCTTTTAAATTTAATACTATCACTTAATAACGGATTATAAGTAGTAAAACGTTGTTCTTCAATATCTTTAAATGATTGATTATCATTATTTGATTTGATAATACTATTATCAACATTTGACAATGGAGTATTTTTTAAGTCATCTTTTTTTTCTTCCATATATCTAACACCCCTTATTTTTTATTTATATTATAACTTATTTTAGGTATTAAAACTTAATAATAGTATCTGATATAAATCAAAATTATAAACGTTTAATTTTACAAAATTATTAAATAAACATATTATCAAATTTAAATTTATTTTTTTAAGATATAATATGACAAAATTAAAAAAACAAAAAAATAATTATTTAACTTTGACCATCCAAAATTAAATAATTATTAAAAATATTTTTTAAATAAATAAGAAATTATAAATCAATATATAAAATAAAATATTTTGTTGATTCACTAAAGATAATACTTAATATATTTTAAAAACAAAATACCTAATGAACATAATAACTGTTAATTATTTCACATTTTTGGATTGCATCTCAAAAATTATTATTTTTTATTTTTACTTTTAAACCAATAATTAAAAAAGTTAATGCAATAGTAAAAAATCCAAAAATTGGAGTTAAAATTATACAAAAAATAACTCCAATTTGTAACTGAACTCAATCATAATAACCATCATAATTATGAATTACTGATGAACATATATTTTCTGCAGAATGATTTAAAATATAATTTACACTCATATAATTTAATAAACTAAATCCATTTGTTATTTCTAGTGTTATTTCTATAATAAGTCTTTTTTCTTTATATAATTTAAGATTTTCAAAAAAACTTTTATCAAAACTTGAAAAACCAATTAACATTAAACCAATTACCATAATTAAAATAGTTAAAATAAATAAAAATAAGGTTGCTAATTTTAATTTTTTATATTTTTGCAATATCATTTATAATTTTCCTTTCAAAATAAAAACCCATTTGCTTTTATCTCAACAAACAATGGGTTAAAAACTACTATATTATTTATATTTTTTATACATAAGAATAATAACAAATTTATATTAATTTTACAATTAATAACCTATATAATTAAAACTATTTTATATAAGTAGTATGAATATTAAATTATAGTTATCAAAATTTAACCCATTTTCATAAAATCAACACTTATTTTTAAGTATTTAAATTCACTTTACTTTAAAAGTAAAATTAAAACTATGGGGCTTGGGAACATAGTCACTGCTTATCAAATCTTTTCCAATATGAAATCTAATTTTTTTAATATCATTAGTCTTAATAATATCAGTTGCCTTTAATGATAAATTATTACCATCAATATCTAAAAAACTAAAAGCACTTAACTCATTAATTTGCATCTTTAAAGCTTTAACAAAATATCCTTTAAAAGTAGCAAGTGATTTAATAACAAGATTTCAATTAATATTTGGATCAACCGTCGAATCAGGATAATCTAATAAGAAAAAAGTAGAATTATTTTTTGCAAATTGATACATTTCTTGTCAATATTTATTTTCTAAAAAAGTTTCTAGATCACCAATATTAACATAATCATTAACATTAATATTTTCAATACTATTATTTATTGAATTTGAAAAACCAAAATAATAACTCAATTCCTTATATTTAAAATGATTACCACTATTATCACTAGTCAATAATACATGTGGAGGACTATATTTTATTAATGATTCATCACTATCTACTGCTTCTTGTACCATACTAAAAGGAACAAAATCAATAGGATTAACTTTAAGATAATCAATAACCTCTTCAATACTTGTTGGTTTTAAATCAATGAAATCATAAACAACATTTGGATTAGAAACATATGTTATATAAAAAGGTTTTAATGGAAAATTTGAAGAATATGAATAAAGATTAACATATTCTTTGGAACTATTCACAGCATTACCAACATAATTTAATTCGGGATGATGAACTAATTCGAAATATGGTTCAATAGTAGCTACATCATTAAAATCAATATCTGCTAAAGGAATTGTTGATATTATTGGATAAAGATGAGTATCACTAGCAAATTCTTCTTTATAATCATTAATAAATTTATTAATTTCATCTTCGATTGTTTTATAAACAACAGTATTATCAATTTTATCCGCATAATAAAAATTAGTTGGTAAATAACCATGTGTTCATTGTTCTTGCAAATAATCACTACCATTTGGAAATTTTCCTGAAATATGTTTACTAAATTTTCCTTCAAATTGATTAAACATCATAAATTTTTCATAAAATTTAGCAGTATTTTTAATTAATGCAATTACTGGTATTTTAAATTCAATAAATGAAGATTGTAACTTTAATTTTAAATCAAATTTATTAACACCATCAGTTTGAATTAAACTCTTATCTAATTCATCATTACTATTAGGTTTATAAAAAGTGAAATCATAATTAGTAATATTAGTTGGAAAAAAACTATCTCATCAAGATTCTTTTATTAATAAATCAAAAACTTGTTTTTTTGATTCTTCTTCAAAAAATGGCAAACGTAAATTTTTATTACTACTATCAATTGGAACATCATTCATATCAACAACAATTGATTCTTCTGGAATATTTTGTTTAAAATAACCAATATTAAAAGCACTCTGCATAGCAAGAGCAATAAAAAAAGTACTAATTGCTAAACCAATTATCATAATTAAAGAAATAGTTATTGTCAGAAAAGTTTTTTTTACTTTTACTGGTTCTACTTTACCAGTAACGTATTTAGTAATATTATTTAGTTTTCTTCAATCATCATTATCTTTCTTTTTAGCCATATATTATTCACCTAAATTTTCATTATCTAAAACTTAATTCATACATTTTAATAATACTTTTAATTAAATATTTTTTATTTTCAATAGTATTTAATCATCAATGTAAAATAGCAATTCATCATAATAAGAGTGCTATAACCGCGAAAATCAATACTGTCATTCGATAAGGACTGTCACTATAAGAAAACATAAAAAAACTAATACCAATAATTATTAAATTAACAATAGAACCAAATATTAAAAAAAATAAACAACTTAAACCAATACCTCTAATAGTTTTAGATAAAAAAACGGGTAAAATCATAATTAAAATTATAAAAGCAAATAAAACAGTAACTAACATTGCTACTACTTTTAATATTGCACTTTGAAAAACTGGTGCTGATGGTATACCAGGAAGATTAGCAACCAATTGACCAAAACCAATGCCATTAAAAAAAATGAAACCAATTCAAAAAATTTGAATAATTAAAATAAATATTCGCGAAAAACCATCACCAAGACTAGTAAAATAAACTCTTGTTAAATTTAAATCTAATAATGAAGGTAAAGGAGTTTCCTTTAATTTCTTTAACTCTTTTTGACCAATAAGATTACTTGTAATTAAAAATTGTTTATCTAATGATTTATCCATATCTTTCACCCATCCTATAAAATAATTATAATGCATTTTATTTAAAAACTATATAGTTAACTTATATCCAAATTTTAAATCTATAAAATAATTAAATTATTATTTTAAAATAAATACAAACATAATTAACAACATCTATTTTAACTACAAGTAATATGAAAAATAAACAATAATTTTCAATAGTTATTGTTTATTTTAATAATATAGTATTGTTTAAATATTTTTTTGATTATATGGAGTTTCCAGAAATACTTACACTTGCTAAGTGTGAATGAGAATCTGATAAATCTATTGAATTTATTTGTTTTCACTTATCAACTTCATTATTTAGACTTTCTATATTTTCATCACATACAGATTGTAATTCAATATTATCCATAATTAATATTTCTTCTTCATTATTTATATTTATTAATTCTTGTGATTTATTTGCATTATTTCTTTCTAAGTTATTATTTGATTTAAAATTAGTTCTAATTTTTTTAAAATAAAACCTATTAAGCCTCCAACTAAACAAAGAGGTAAAATAGGTAAAATTCAAAAAGACATTGAAACTAATTTATTGTTTTCAACTTGCTCTGACTCTAATTTAAATGTTGCCAATTGTTCTTGATTAAATCATGAAATTTGTTCTTCTGACAGTTCTGCTTTTTGTATTGGAGTTAATAACAAAATTTGTTCTAATGATAATGATTGAATTTCTGATTTTGATAATAATTGCATTGGTTTTGAATTAAATTCTTCAACTTGTTTTACTGTTGTTGAAGCAACTGTTGTGCTATTAAAATACTTATTTATTTTTCCCTCAAAAATTTTTCGTTGTTCTGCTGTCAAAAAATGAATTTGTTTTTCTGTAAAATTTAAAATTTGTTCTTGATTAAATCATAAAATTTGATCAGATGTAAAAGAATCAATGTCTGCACGACTGAATATTTGTATTTGTTCTAATGATAATGATTGAATTTGTTTTTCTGTAAATTCTCGAATTTGTTTTAGTGTTAGTGCTTGAATTTGTTCTGGTGTAAATGATTGAATTTGTTCTGGTGTAAATTCTGAAATTTGTTTTTTTGTTAATAATTGAATTTGTAGTTTAGTAAAATCTGTAATCTGACTTGGTGTAAATCATAAAAATTGTTTTTTAGTAAAATCTGTAATCTGACTTGGTCTAAATCATGAAATTTGTTTTGCGCTAAATGCTTGAATTTGGTTTTTAGTAAATTCTACAATCTGACTTGATCTAAATCATGAAATTTGATCAGATGTAAATAATCTAATCTGTCATGGTGCAAATCATAAAATTTGTTTTGGACTAAATGCTTGAATTTGTTCTTCTGTAAATGATTGAATTTGTTTTAGTGTTAGTGCTTGAATTTGTTTTTCTGTAAATGATTGAATTTGTTCTGGTGTAAATTCTGAAATTTGTTTTTTTGTTAATAATTGAATTTGGTGACTAGTATACATTTCTAAGTTCGAACGAGTCGAACGTTTTTTTCTATTTAAACTTAATGAAGTTACTTTTATCGGTTTTAATGTAAATGTTTGAAATTGTTCTCTTTGAATTATTTTTTTGATTTTTTTATTCTTAAACTTTAAAACTTGTGCTGGTGTAAAGGTTGCAAGTTGTTTTTTAGTAAATCATGAATTCTGCTCTTTAGTAAATCATGAAATTTGTTGTAAAGTAAATGCTTGAATTTGTGCTTTTGTGAAATGTGGTATTTGTTTGGCTGTAAATGCTTGAATTTGTTTTTTATTAAACATTTTAATATGTTTTTGGGTAAATTCTTGTATTTGTTCTGCCGTTAGTAACTGCAGTTGTTCTTTAGAACCCATTTCAATATTAGACTTGGTGCAAAACCTTTAATTTTAATAATTTAACGGTTATTATTAATATCAAAGGTGATAATTATTATGTTAAAAAAATACAAAGATGAACAAGAATTTTATAGTTTAGTGGGAATAAAACTACAAACATTTCAAAAAATGGTTGAAATTTTAAAAAAAGCTTAAGCAATTAAAAAGCAGTTGGTGGTAAACCTAATAAATTATCAATAGAAAATCGTTTATTAATGACATTAGAATACTGAAAAGAGTATAGTAGTTATAGAGTTATTGCAAAAAGATATAATATTAGTCATACTAGCTGCATTCGTAATATTTTTTGAATTGAAAATACTTTAATAAAAAGTGGAATTTTTAATTTATCTGGCAAAAAAGATTTAATCAAAAATAAAGGAATCAATAATACTTTACTAGCTATTGATGCTACTGAAACTCCAATTGAAAGAATTAAAAAAAACTAAAATTACTTTTTTCGGGTAAAAACAAACATCATACTCTTAAATCGCAAATAATTATTGATATTTTAAATGGAAAAATTATTTCAACCGCTTTTTGTTTTGGAAGCATTCATGATTTTAAATTACTTTTAAAATCTAAGAACCTGTTTAAAATCTTTTTAATAAAATTGAAATAAATGAAAGAATAATAATTTGTAAGCTAGTATTTAATTTTCTTTCACAATTTTTTCATAATCTTCTACATTTTTCTAATCATGCAAAACTTCGTTCTACAACTCATCTTTTTGGTAATACTACAAAAGTATGTAGTTCATTATGTTTTACAACTTCAACATTTGCGTTTATAATTTCTTTTATTTTAGAAGCAAATTTTTCACCACTATAACCAGCATCTACTATTATTTTTTGAAATGCAGAAAGATTTTCTTTTTTATTTTGAATCATTATTATAGCGCTATTACGATCTGTTTTTTCTGCCGTAGTTATGTAAATTGCATGTGGTAAACCTTGAGAATCAACAGCAATATGACGTTTTATTCCTGAAATCTTTTTACCAGCATCATAACCTTTATTTTTAGTAGTATCTGTATTTTTAACACTTTGTGAATCAATTATGCAAAAACTATTTTGTTCTTTTCTACCATTATTGACTCGAATTTTTATAACTTATTTTTTTTAAAATTAGTTGCAATACAATAAGTTCTTTGCCATTATTTTTACTTCAAGCTTGAAAATAATAATATACAATTTGTCATTTTGGAAAATTTTTTGGTAACATTCTTCACTGGCAACCACTTTTTAATACATATAAAACCGCACAAAACACTTCATATAAATCTAAATTTCTTGGTTTTGTTTTTTTTGCTATTTTCTAAAATTAATCTTATGTTTTCAAATTGCTCTTTACTAACATTACTTGGATAATTTTTAATCATATACACCTCTTACTTTTAAAGTATATAATGATTTTACTTTATTTTCTAAAAGATTTTAAACAGGTTCTAAAACTTTTATTCATCCAGAAAAACAACTTTTTGTTGATTCAGGTTATCAAGGAATACAAAATATTCATAAAAATACATTTTTGCCATTTAAAAAAAGTAAATACAATAAATTAATACCTATTAAAAAAGAATACAATAAAACTTTAAGCAAAATTAGAATTAAAATTGAACACGTATTTGCTAAACTAAAACGTTTTAAAATTTTAACTTTAAAATATCGCAATAAAATACGAAGATTTGCATTAAGATTTAATTTAATAGCAGAAATATATAATTTTGAATTACCTTAGTTTTGCACCAAGTCTATTGTATAAAAAATTTAATGATAATATATTTTTTAAAATTGGTTCATTGATACCATTTTCTAATGTTAATGCATTATTCACTCGTATCAATGTCTCAACATTATTGCTACTTATGATACTTGAAGATGAGTTATTAAAGTTTAATAAATTGTTTGGCATATTTTTGCTCCCTTTTAAAAATTAAAAACTATTATAAAGTAATAGTTAAATTTAAATAAAATTATATTGATTATTTAAATTATAAGTGTATTTTAATATTTTTAATTTACTTAAAATCAAAAACTTTCTTCCATAATGAATAAAATAATTATTAATTACAACAATAAAAAAAGAGTAAGACCTTTTACTTACTCTCTAAATTAATACTGCTTATGTTTTATTTTCTAAATGGCGGTCTTGACGGGGATCGAACCCGCGATCTCCTCCGTGACAGGGAGGCGTATTAACCACTTTACCACAAGACCGTGGTTGCGGAGACTGGATTTGAACCAATGATCTTCGGATTATGAGCCCGACGGGATACCACTTCCCCACTCCGCGATGTATAAAATTTAATAATAATGGAGGAGGCTGAGGGATTCGAACCCTCGAGCACTTGCGCACTGACAGTTTTCAAGACTGTTCCCTTCAACCGGACTTGGGTAAGCCTCCGAGTATTTAAGTATGGTGGACCCTATCGGATTCGAACCAATGCTCGCCCGGTTATGAGCCGGGAGCTTTAACCAACTAAGCTAAGGGTCCTAGACTATGGTAGCGGGGATGGGACTCAAACCCATGGCCTCTCGGGTATGAACCGAACGCTCTAATCAACTGAGCTACCTCGCCAGTTTTAGTTTAAATGTTTAAACCGATATATAAATGGTGGACCCTATCGGGATCGAACCGACCACCTCCTGCGTGCAAGGCAGGCGCTCTACCAAATGAGCTAAGGGCCCTTGTTTTTAATAATGGTCGGGAAGACAGGATTCGAACCTGCGACCTCTCGGTCCCAAACCGAGCGCTCTACCAAGCTGAGCCACATCCCGATGGTGCGCCTGGCAGGACTTGAACCCACAACCTTTTGATCCGTAGTCAAACGATCTATCCAATTGATCTACAGGCGCATTTAATTACTAAAATTTATAGTAACTCATTAAATCATTAAACCTAATCAATTATAACTTATTAAAAGTAATATTTACAAGTATATTTGCAAATATTATTAATATTTTGGAGGAGCCGATCGGATTCGAACCGACGATCAAAGTTTTGCAGACTTATGCCTTAAACCACTTGGCCACGGCTCCAAATATAATTAAAAAAATTTAAAGACTTTTCAATATTACCAAGACTAGTTACTATTTGCAACTTGTTTTACAATATTATTCATAAAATATTAAATATTTTTTTATTATTTATTTCACTAATTAAAATCTTATAAAGTTATTTATAATTAATTATTAAATTAAATAATAGACTTGGTGCAAAACCTTTAATTTTAATAATTTAACGGTTATTATTAATATCAAAGGTGATAATTATTATGTTAAAAAAATACAAAGATGAACAAGAATTTTATAGTTTAGTGGGAATAAAACTACAAACATTTCAAAAAATGGTTGAAATTTTAAAAAAAGCTGAAGCAATTAAAAAAGCAGTTGGTGGTAAACCTAATAAATTATCAATAGAAAATCGTTTATTAATGACATTAGAATACTGAAAAGAGTATAGTAGTTATAGAGTTATTGCAAAAAGATATAATATTAGTCATACTAGCTGCATTCGTAATATTTTTTGAATTGAAAATACTTTAATAAAAAGTGGAATTTTTAATTTATCTGGCAAAAAAGATTTAATCAAAAATAAAGGAATCAATAATACTTTACTAGCTATTGATGCTACTGAAACTCCAATTGAAAGAATTAAAAAAAACTAAAATTACTTTTTTCGGGTAAAAACAAACATCATATTCTTAAATCGCAAATAATTATTGATATTTTAAATGGAAAAATTATTTCAACCGCTTTTTGTTTTGGAAGCATTCATGATTTTAAATTACTTTTAAAATCTAAAACTTTTATTCATCTAGAAAAACAAGTTTTTGTTGATTCAGGTTATCAAGGAATACAAAATATTCATAAAAATACATTTTTGCCATTTAAAAAAAGTAAATACAATAAATTAATACCAATTCAAAAAGAATACAATAAAACTTTAAGCAAAATTAGAATTAAAATTGAACACGTATTTGCTAAACTAAAACGTTTTAAAATTTTAACTTTAAAATATCGCAATAAAATACGAAGATTTGCATTAAGATTTAATTTAATAGCAGGAATATATAATTTTGAATTACCTTAGTTTTGCACCAAGTCTAATAAAAAAAGCACAATTGTGCATTTAATTTATGGTGGAGATGGCGGGGATCGAACCCGCGTCCAAAAGTTAACTGACTAACTGTATCTACAGTTTAGTATAATTTAGAAAAATCACTATTTAATAATAAATTATACGAAATTATGAATAGCTAGTTAATGGAAATTCGAAAAAATTTATTAACATCATTTTTTCTAGTTTATCCTTATGATACGTTACTAATATTGATAAACTTGCTATTAGCAACGGTAGTATTTACTTCTTAAGTAATTAAGCAGGTAAAACTGCTTGATTTCCTAAACCAAATCCAAAGTTGTTTAACTTTGTTGTGAATCAGTTAGGTACTACGGTTTTAGTTTGTTTTCCGGTTATGAAACCTCGTAGTATTATGGTCTACCAAACCACTGCCACAATTAGTTGTTCACTCCTGTCGAAACCAGAACATCCCCGTTAATATTATACATTACTTTCTAATATAAAGCAATTTTTGGTTTTCTTAAAAATTACTAATAATTCTTTCAAATTTTCATCATAAATTATAAAATCTAAAAATTAAAATTTGGCAATTTATCAATGCTATTACTAATTCGAGAATTAATAGCAAAATTATCATGAATTATTACTTTTGAAACATTTCATTGTGATAAATTTTGATCAAACGTTATTGCACCAGCAAACATAGAATGATGCATAGTTATTACATTTGAAACATCTCAACCCGAAATATCTTGATTAAATGATGAAGCACTTTGAAACATCTGTTTTGTACTTGTTATTTCTGATGGTAACTGATCTGGTACTTTTTGAATTGTTTTTGGCATTCTGACAACTTGAATTTCTTCTTTCTCATTTTTATAAAATCCAATTTGAATGATTTCAGTAGTTTTTATATCTGATAAGTCTATTTTACTAGTTGTTTGCTCTTCTCCATTACTATCAACGTAAATTGTATCTTGTTGTTGTACTATTGTATATTTATAACGATTTGATTGTCTATTTGAATTTGGTGGTTTAGGTAATAAAATCTTTGGATTAAATTGTGATTTTATTTTTTTTCTTTTTCATTTTCTTCCTCGTTTTTTGCTTCTATATCAGAAGTATACAAAATACCAGCAGTGGCTCCACCAACTAAAGTAGTACCACCAACAATGGCAGTAATAATTTTCTTTTTTTTTACTTTTTCAGACATAAAAAACCTCTCTTAAATTCGGTGGTTGGCCCTTAATTACTGGACCATTTTTGATATAAAATTCTAAATTTTAATTTGTAAAATTGGTGGTTTTAGAAATTTAGAATGTATTCTTTCATAATTATAAAACATAACATATTGATTTACATCATTTATAGCTTCATTGATGGATAAATATTGATTTGATCCTTTAGGTAGTCATTCTTGAGATAAATGAGAAAATCAGTTTTCAGATAATACATTACCACCAATATCATAAGGTTGTTTTTTGCTTAAAATTATTTGTTTATCCTCTGCTCATTTTGTGATATCTTGACAATAAAATTCGTTGGCGTTATCTGAATGTAAAATAACATTTTTTACTTGATTTCAAGAAAATTGTTTGTTGATTTTTTCAAGAGCAGGAAGAATTAAATCCTGATATGATTTATTAGGAGCAATATTATAACTAACAATATTATTTGAATAAAAATCAATAATTACAAAAAGATATAATCATCCTTCTTTAGTATTTATTTGTTTAGTGTCCATTGATCAAATTTGATTTGAAGAGGTTGTACTTTTATAATCTTTGTTTACTTTATCCATTGTAGGTATTCACTTATTTGGATTTTTTTTGTTTTTAGGATAGTTATTTTTAGTTTGTTTTAATCCTTGAATATTGTGTTCTTTCATAATTTTTCGCATTTGTTTTATTGATAATTCTATATTTAAAATGATATTTTTTTCTTGTTTTAATCACTCTTTAAAAGCTGAAAAAATTCTTAAATATCCATAAATTCTGCCTTTTCTTGTAGAATGAAATTCGATTAAAAGTTGGCATATTTTTTGATATTTATGATTGCATTTAATAATATGATTTTCTTCTTTTTTAATAGGTTTTTGTTTATTTTTTAAAAAGTAATATGTTGATCTGTTTAATTGAAGATATTGACATAGGTTTCTAATTGAATATTGATTTTTACAATCATCAATAATTTTAATTTTTTCTTTGATATTTAATTTGTTAATTACTAATGCTATTTGTTTAATTTTATCCATTAATAAAAATCCTTTCAGGTTAAAATTAGTGTTAATTATATAACACAATTGTTTTTAGAATACATTCAGGTTTTTTAAATTAATGGTCTAGTAAAAAGGGCTAAGGTTGTTTTTTGCTTAAAATTATTTGTTTATCCTCTGCTCATTTTGTGATATCGTGACAATAAAATTCGTTGGCGTTATCTGAATGTAAAATAACATTTTTTATTTGATTTCAAGAAAATTGTTTGTTGATTTTTTCAAGAGCAGGAAGAATTAAATCCTGATATGATTTATTAGGAGCAATATTATAACTAACAACATTATTTGAATAAAAATCAATAATTACAAAAAGATATAATCATCCTTCTTTAGTATTTATTTGTTTAGTGTCCATTGATCAAATTTGATTTGAAGAGGTTGTACTTTTATAATCTTTGTTTACTTTATCCATTGTAGGTATTCACTTATTTGGATTTTTTTTGTTTTTAGGATAGTTATTTTTAGTTTGTTTTAATCCTTGAATATTGTGTTCTTTCATAATTTTTCGCATTTGTTTTATTGATAATTCTATATTTAAAATGATATTTTTTTCTTGTTTTAATCACTCTTTAAAAGCTGAAAAAATTCTTAAATATCCATAAATTCTGCCTTTTCTTGTAGAATGAAATTCGATTAAAAGTTGGCATATTTTTTGATATTTATGATTGCATTTAATAATATGATTTTCTTCTTTTTTAATAGGTTTTTGTTTATTTTTTAAAAAGTAATATGTTGATCTGTTTAATTGAAGATATTGACATAGGTTTCTAATTGAATATTGATTTTTACAATCATCAATAATTTTAATTTTTTCTTTGATATTTAATTTGTTAATTACTAATGCTATTTGTTTAATTTTATCCATTAATAAAAATCCTTTCAGGTTAAAATTAGTGTTAATTATATAAGAACCTGTTTAAAATCTTTTCAATAAAATTGAAATAAAGGCAAGAACAACCATTTGTAAGCTAGTATTTAATTTTTTTTCACAATTTTTTCATAATCTTCTGCATTTTTCTAATCATGCAAAACTTCGTTCTACAACTCATCTTTTTGGTAATACTACAAAAGAATGTAATTCATTACGTTTTATAACTTCAACATTTGCATTTATAATTGTTTTAATTTTAGAAGCAAATTTTTCACCAGTATAACCAGCATCTACTAGTATTTTTTGAACTGCAGAAAGATTCTCTTTTTCATTTTCAATCATTATTATAGCACTATTACGATCTGTTTTTTCTGCTGTGGTTATGTAAATTGCATGTGGTAAACCTTGAGAATCAACAGCAATATGACGCTTTATTCCTGAAATCTTTTTACCAGCATCATAACCTTTATTTTTAGTAGTATCTGTATTTTTAACACTTTGTGAATCAATTATACAAAAACTAGTTTGTTCTTTTCTACCATTATTGATACGAAATGCCTTGACTAATTTTTTTTAAAACTAATTGTAATACACTAGGTTCTTTATCATTATTTTTACTTCAAGCTTGAAAATAATAATATACAATTTGTCATTTTGGAAAATTTTTTGGTAACATTCTTCACTGGCAACCACTTTTTAATACATATAAAACTGCACAAAATACTTCATATAAATCTAAACTTCTTGGTTTAGTTCTCTTTTTAGTATTTTCTAAAATTGATTTTATATTTTCAAATTGCTCTTTGCTAACATTACTAGGATAATTTTTACACATATATACCTCTTATTTTAAAATATATAATCATTTTATCCTATTCTCTAAAAGATTTTAAACAGGTTCTAAAACTTTTATTCATCCAGAAAAATAAGTTTTTGTTGATTCAGGTTATCAAGGAATACAAAATATTCATAAAAATACATTTTTGCCATTTAAAAAAAGTAAATACAATAAATTAATACCAATTCAAAAAGAATACAATAAAACTTTAAGCAAAATTAGAATTAAAATTGAACACGTATTTGCTAAACTAAAACGTTTTAAAATTTTAACTTTAAAATATCGCAATAAAATACGAAGATTTGCATTAAGATTTAATTTAATAGCAGGAATATATAATTTTGAATTACCTTAGTTTTGCACCAAGTCTATACAATAAATTAATACCAATTCAAAAAGAATACAATAAAACTTTAAGCAAAATTAGAATTAAAATTGAACACGTATTTGCTAAACTAAAACGTTTTAAAATTTTAACTTTAAAATATCGCAATAAAATACGAAGATTTGCATTAAGATTTAATTTAATAGCAGGAATATATAATTTTGAATTACCTTAGTTTTGCACCAAGTCTATTATTAAAATTAAAAAAAATATTAAGTATAATAAATTTATGAAATATTTAGGCATTGATTTAGGTAGTAAAACATTAGGACTTGCTCGTGGTGAAGGAAAAATTGCTTTTTCTTGAAAAACTATTCGTTTCCCAGAGCATGATTTTAATAATGCTATTATCCAACTCCAAAATGTTATTAAAGAATATGATGCTGATATTCTTGTTTTTGGTTACCCTTTAAACATGGATAGCACAGTCGGCCCCAGCGCAAAAATTGTTTTAAATTTTATTGATAAATTTAAATTAACACAAAATAATGATAAACTAAATATTGTTTTACAAGATGAAAGAAGAACTACCTATTCTTCGCAGCAAATATTAATTAAATCTAATGTTTCTTCAAATAAAAGAAAACAAGTTAAAGATCAATTGGCTGCTGCTATTATTTTACAATCATACTTTGATAAAATAACTCAATCTTAAATTTTAGGAGATAAATGTGAAATATAAAAAAATTAATTTAATCGCTATCGCTGGCGGCAGTGCTTCAGGAAAAACAACAGTAGCAGAAAAAATTGCTGAAGCTTGTAATAAAAAAAATGTCATTTTTGTACAAATGGATAATTATTATCATGACCTTAGTAATTTAAAAGTTGAAGAAAGAAAAAAAACTAATTTTGATCACCCTAATGCTATTGATATGAAATTATTAATTCATGATTTAGAACAATTATTACTCGGCAATGCTATTGAAGAGCCTATTTATGATTTTAAAATGAATAGTCGCAGTAAAAACACTGAGATTATTGATCCGGGTGACGTTATCATTCTGGATGGTATTTTTGCTTTAGAAAATCCTATTATTCGTGAATTATCTACTATCAAAATTTTTGTTGATACTGATAGTGATACTAGACTACTAAGAAGAATTAAACGAGATGTTAGTTTTAGAAATCGTACTCTTGACAGTGTTTTACAACAATATGCATTAACTGTTAAACCTATGCATGATGCTTTTGTTGAGCCAACTAAACGTTATGCTGATATTATTATTCCTTTTGATTTTCATAATACTGTAGCTATTGATATTATTGCTACTAAAATTAAAGCAATTATTTAATAATTGCTTTAAGCTTTAATTTTTAAAATAACAATAAAATGCATCTTTAAGAACCTGTTTAAAATCTTTTAGAGAATAGGATAAAATGATTATATATTTTAAAATAAGAGGTATATATGTGTAAAAATTATCCTAGTAATGTTAGCAAAGAGCAATTTGAAAATATAAAATCAATTTTAGAAAATACTAAAAAGAGAACTAAACCAAGAAGTTTAGATTTATATGAAGTATTTTGTGCAGTTTTATATGTATTAAAAAGTGGTTGCCAGTGAAGAATGTTACCAAAAAATTTTCCAAAATGACAAATTGTATATTATTATTTTCAAGCTTGAAGTAAAAATAATGATAAAGAACCTAGTGTATTACAATTAGTTTTAAAAAAAATTAGTCAAGGCATTTCGTATCAATAATGGTAGAAAAGAACAAACTAGTTTTTGTATAATTGATTCACAAAGTGTTAAAAATACAGATACTACTAAAAATAAAGGTTATGATGCTGGTAAAAAGATTTCAGGAATAAAGCGTCATATTGCTGTTGATTCTCAAGGTTTACCACATGCAATTTACATAACCACAGCAGAAAAAACAGATCGTAATAGTGCTATAATAATGATTGAAAATGAAAAAGAGAATCTTTCTGCAGTTCAAAAAATACTAGTAGATGCTGGTTATACTGGTGAAAAATTTGCTTCTAAAATTAAAACAATTATAAATGCAAATGTTGAAGTTATAAAACGTAATGAATTACATTCTTTTGTAGTATTACCAAAAAGATGAGTTGTAGAACGAAGTTTTGCATGATTAGAAAAATGCAGAAGATTATGAAAAAATTGTGAAAAAAAATTAAATACTAGCTTACAAATGGTTGTTCTTGCATTTATTTCAATTTTATTGAAAAGATTTTAAACAGGTTCTAAGATGCATTTTTAAATTGTTTTTTATTGTTTTTTAAGTTAACAAGAAGATTATCAACTTAAATAATCAATTTTGTCTTCATTTAGAAGAGATAAAATATTAAATTTTTGTATTTGCATTACTTGCTCATAAACACTATTTTTTATTTCATATTTTTTTTCTATACTATCAATATTTAAAACTTCAATTACTGTATTTCCATTTTCATGTGTTACTAAACCAAGTTCATTATTTAAATTAAATAATGTTTGAACATTAATTGATAAATCGGTGGTTGGCCCTTAATTACTGGACCATTTTTGATATAAAATTCTAAATTTTAATTTGTAAAATTGGTGGTTTTAGAAATTTAGAATGTATTCTTTCATAATTATAAAACATAACATATTGATTTACATCATTTATAGCTTCATTGATGGATAAATATTGATTTGATCCTTTAGGTAGTCATTCTTGAGATAAATGAGAAAATCAGTTTTCAGATAATACATTACCACCAATATCATAAGGTTGTTTTTTGCTTAAAATTATTTGTTTATCCTCTGCTCATTTTGTGATATCGTGACAATAAAATTCGTTGGCGTTATCTGAATGTAAAATAACATTTTTTATTTGATTTCAAGAAAATTGTTTGTTGATTTTTTCAAGAGCAGGAAGAATTAAATCCTGATATGATTTATTAGGAGCAATATTATAACTAACAACATTATTTGAATAAAAATCAATAATTACAAAAAGATATAATCATCCTTCTTTAGTATTTATTTGTTTAGTGTCCATTGATCAAATTTGATTTGAAGAGGTTGTACTTTTATAATCTTTGTTTACTTTATCCATTGTAGGTATTCACTTATTTGGATTTTTTTTGTTTTTAGGATAGTTATTTTTAGTTTGTTTTAATCCTTGAATATTGTGTTCTTTCATAATTTTTCGCATTTGTTTTATTGATAATTCTATATTTAAAATGATATTTTTTTCTTGTTTTAATCACTCTTTAAAAGCTGAAAAAATTCTTAAATATCCATAAATTCTGCCTTTTCTTGTAGAATGAAATTCGATTAAAAGTTGGCATATTTTTTGATATTTATGATTGCATTTAATAATATGATTTTCTTCTTTTTTAATAGGTTTTTGTTTATTTTTTAAAAGGTAATATGTTGATCTGTTTAATTGAAGATATTGACATAGGTTTCTAATTGAATATTGATTTTTACAATCATCAATAATTTTAATTTTTTCTTTGATATTTAATTTGTTAATTACTAATGCTATTTGTTTAATTTTATCCATTAATAAAAATCCTTTCAGGTTAAAATTAGTGTTAATTATATAACACAATTGTTTTTAGAACCTGTTTAAAATCTTTTAGAGAATAGGATAAAATGATTATATATTTTAAAATAAGAGGTATATATGTGTAAAAATTATCCTAGTAATGTTAGCAAAGAGCAATTTGAAAATATAAAATCAATTTTAGAAAATACTAAAAAGAGAACTAAACCAAGAAGTTTAGATTTATATGAAGTATTTTGTGCAGTTTTATATGTATTAAAAAGTGGTTGCCAGTGAAGAATGTTACCAAAAAATTTTCCAAAATGACAAATTGTATATTATTATTTTCAAGCTTGAAGTAAAAATAATGATAAAGAACCTAGTGTATTACAATTAGTTTTAAAAAAAATTAGTCAAGGCATTTCGTATCAATAATGGTAGAAAAGAACAAACTAGTTTTTGTATAATTGATTCACAAAGTGTTAAAAATACAGATACTACTAAAAAAAAGGTTATGATGCTGGTAAAAAGATTTCAGGAATAAAGCGTCATATTGCTGTTGATTCTAAAGGTTTACCACATGCAATTTACATAACCACAGCAGAAAAAACAGATCGTAATAGTGCTATAATAATGATTGAAAATGAAAAAGAGAATCTTTCTGCAGTTCAAAAAATACTAGTAGATGCTGGTTATACTGGTGAAAAATTTGCTTCTAAAATTAAAACAATTATAAATGCAAATGTTGAAGTTATAAAACGTAATGAATTACATTCTTTTGTAGTATTACCAAAAAGATGAGTTGTAGAACGAAGTTTTGCATGATTAGAAAAATGCAGAAGATTATGAAAAAATTGTGAAAAAAAATTAAATACTAGCTTACAAATGGTTGTTCTTGCCTTTATTTCAATTTTATTGAAAAGATTTTAAACAGGTTCTTATATAATTAACACTAATTTTAACCTGAAAGGATTTTTATTAATGGATAAAATTAAACAAATAGCATTAGTAATTAACAAATTAAATATCAAAGAAAAAATTAAAATTATTGATGATTGTAAAAATCAATATTCAATTAGAAACCTATGTCAATATCTTCAATTAAACAGATCAACATATTACTTTTTAAAAAATAAACAAAAACCTATTAAAAAAGAAGAAAATCATATTATTAAATGCAATCATAAATATCAAAAAATATGCCAACTTTTAATCGAATTTCATTCTACAAGAAAAGGCAGAATTTATGGATATTTAAGAATTTTTTCAGCTTTTAAAGAGTGATTAAAACAAGAAAAAAATATCATTTTAAATATAGAATTATCAATAAAACAAATGCGAAAAATTATGAAAGAACACAATATTCAAGGATTAAAACAAACTAAAAATAACTATCCTAAAAACAAAAAAAATCCAAATAAGTGAATACCTACAATGGATAAAGTAAACAAAGATTATAAAAGTACAACCTCTTCAAATCAAATTTGATCAATGGACACTAAACAAATAAATACTAAAGAAGGATGATTATATCTTTTTGTAATTATTGATTTTTATTCAAATAATGTTGTTAGTTATAATATTGCTCCTAATAAATCATATCAGGATTTAATTCTTCCTGCTCTTGAAAAAATCAACAAACAATTTTCTTGAAATCAAATAAAAAATGTTATTTTACATTCAGATAACGCCAACGAATTTTATTGTCAAGATATCACAAAATGAGCAGAGGATAAACAAATAATTTTAAGCAAAAAACAACCTTATGATATTGGTGGTAATGTATTATCTGAAAACTGATTTTCTCATTTATCTCAAGAATGACTACCTAAAGGATCAAATCAATATTTATCCATCAATGAAGCTATAAATGATGTAAATCAATATGTTATGTTTTATAATTATGAAAGAATACATTCTAAATTTCTAAAACCACCAATTTTACAAATTAAAATTTAGAATTTTATATCAAAAATGGTCCAGTAATTAAGGGCCAACCACCCACTTTATTGGACACTAATTACATAGACAAGTGAACAAATTAGTTAAAAGAAAGGAATTATAATTATGGTCACTATTAACTCATATTCAGATGAATTTAAAAAACAAATAGTCCTAAAAAGGGTTGCCATTCCAAATCCTTAAAATTTAGTTTCTAAATAAAATTAGAAACTTTTTTATTTACAAATTAACTTTTAATTTATATAATATATATGAACTTAACATAGTTTTAAACCTATTTTTTTATTTTTTAAAAATAGGTTTCTTATTTTGAAAGGATAGTTTGGATGAAAGATAAAAAGAAAAATATAATTTGAAAAAAAATTCTTAATAAAAAGTTTAATAAATTAATTTATTTTATTGAAAAAGAACAACGAAAATTAAATTCTTTTGATAAGGTAAAAAAATGGTTAAATAAACAAGAAAATTTAGAAAATTTAGAACTATTAGCAGATATTGCATGTCAACAACAGAAGATAAATGTTGAAAATTTAAAACCAATTCATTGAAAAAAAGAAATAATTAATATAAATAGAAATTCACAAAATAATAATGATAAAAATGATTTAAAAATTCATATTCAGTCATTATAAGTATAAAAATTATTTAGATATGGAGAAAAAAATGATTTTAGAAAATTTAAATATTATTGAAGAAAAAATTTTAAATACAATAAAATTATATGAAAGAAATAATGAAATTTTAGATGAAATTACTATTAATAAAAATTACGGACTTCTCCCCACATGTACTTGTGGAGGGAATAATGAAACTGAATGAATTCAACAATGCTTTTCAAACTGAACAGCAATGTCTTGCATATATAGCAAATTTGAAAGAAAACAAATGTATTAGGTGTTTTAGTTTTAATTTGAATACTTCTGATTTAAAAAGAATGAGATGTTTAAAATGTAATCAAACATTTAGCATTCTCACAGGCACCATATTTTCAAGGTCACAAACATCTTTAACATCTTGGTTTTATCTTATCTTTAGATGAATAAACACCAAATATGGAATTCCATCAACAGACATTGCAAAAGAATTGGGAGTGACTTTGAAAACTGCTTGAAGAATGACTCATAAAATCAGAACACGTATTGCACAAAAACCTCAATTTATTGTTGAAGGTACAGTGCAAATTGATGAAATGTATCTTTCACATATGGGTTTTAAAAAACAAGGAAGATCCTTGATGAATAAAACCTTGATTGTTGGCATTTATCAAAAAACGGTGGTTGGCCCTTAATTACTGGACCATTTTTGATATAAAATTCTAAATTTTAATTTGTAAAATTGGTGGTTTTAGAAATTTAGAATGTATTCTTTCATAATTATAAAACATAACATATTGATTTACATCATTTATAGCTTCATTGATGGATAAATATTGATTTGATCCTTTAGGTAGTCATTCTTGAGATAAATGAGAAAATCAGTTTTCAGATAATACATTACCACCAATATCATAAGGTTGTTTTTTACTTAAAATTATTTGTTTATCCTCTGCTCATTTTGTGATATCTTGACAATAAAATTCGTTGGCGTTATCTGAATGTAAAATAACATTTTTTATTTGATTTCAAGAAAATTGTTTGTTGATTTTTTCAAGAGCAGGAAGAATTAAATCCTGATATGATTTATTAGGAGCAATATTATAACTAACAACATTATTTGAATAAAAATCAATAATTACAAAAAGATATAATCATCCTTCTTTAGTATTTATTTGTTTAGTGTCCATTGATCAAATTTGATTTGAAGAGGTTGTACTTTTATAATCTTTGTTTACTTTATCCATTGTAGGTATTCACTTATTTGGATTTTTTTTGTTTTTAGGATAGTTATTTTTAGTTTGTTTTAATCCTTGAATATTGTGTTCTTTCATAATTTTTCGCATTTGTTTTATTGATAATTCTATATTTAAAATGATATTTTTTTCTTGTTTTAATCACTCTTTAAAAGCTGAAAAAATTCTTAAATATCCATAAATTCTGCCTTTTCTTGTAGAATGAAATTCGATTAAAAGTTGGCATATTTTTTGATATTTATGATTGCATTTAATAATATGATTTTCTTCTTTTTTAATAGGTTTTTGTTTATTTTTTAAAAAGTAATATGTTGATCTGTTTAATTGAAGATATTGACATAGGTTTCTAATTGAATATTGATTTTTACAATCATCAATAATTTTAATTTTTTCTTTGATATTTAATTTGTTAATTACTAATGCTATTTGTTTAATTTTATCCATTAATAAAAATCCTTTCAGATTAAAATTAGTGTTAATTATATAACACAATTGTTTTTAGAATACATTCAGGTTTTTTAAATTAATGGTCTAGTAAAAAGGGCTAAGTGGCAAGTGGCAAGTGGCTGCTAAAGCCGACAGTAAATATACAGGAAAAGTTAACATTACAATTACTGCAAAAGACAAAATCGCTTTAGATAGTAAAATTACTAACAAAGAAGTTGACGGTAACAAATTTAATACCGAAAAAACAGTTCTTGATGAAATCATTAAACAAAACAAAGATCTAACTGCTAATGATGTTGAAATTAAAAACTTCAAAGCAGCATCAGAAGGAACTGCTGGTTCAGCAGAACTACATGCTAAAGCCGACAGTAAATATACAGGAAAAGTTAACATTACAATTACAAAAATTGATACTGAAGAAGAAAAATTAGAAAAAATTATTAAAAAAATAAAAACAGCCGCTGATAAAGAAAAATATGGCAAGGAATATGTTGAGGCATATAAGGAATATTTTGCATTTCTTCAAAAATCTATCGAAGCAAAATTTAAAATAGATCCTTGAATTATAGATGTAAAACCTACAGAAATAAATAAAGAAGAAATTTTTACAAAATTAGAAAATTATATTAGAACCTGTTTAAAATCTTTTAGAGAATAGGATAAAATGATTATATATTTTAAAATAAGAGGTATATATGTGTAAAAATTATCCTAGTAATGTTAGCAAAGAGCAATTTGAAAATATAAAATCAATTTTAGAAAATACTAAAAAGAGAACTAAACCAAGAAGTTTAGATTTATATGAAGTATTTTGTGCAGTTTTATATGTATTAAAAAGTGGTTGCCAGTGAAGAATGTTACCAAAAAATTTTCCAAAATGACAAATTGTATATTATTATTTTCAAGCTTGAAGTAAAAATAATGATAAAGAACCTAGTGTATTACAATTAGTTTTAAAAAAAATTAGTCAAGGCATTTCGTATCAATAATGGTAGAAAAGAACAAACTAGTTTTTGTATAATTGATTCACAAAGTGTTAAAAATACAGATACTACTAAAAATAAAGGTTATGATGCTGGTAAAAAGATTTCAGGAATAAAGCGTCATATTGCTGTTGATTCTCAAGGTTTACCACATGCAATTTACATAACCACAGGAGAAAAAACAGATCGTAATAGTGCTATAATAATGATTGAAAATGAAAAAGAGAATCTTTCTGCAGTTCAAAAAATACTAGTAGATGCTGGTTATACTGGTGAAAAATTTGCTTCTAAAATTAAAACAATTATAAATGCAAATGTTGAAGTTATAAAACGTAATGAATTACATTCTTTTGTAGTATTACCAAAAAGATGAGTTGTAGAACGAAGTTTTGCATGATTAGAAAAATGCAGAAGATTATGAAAAAATTGTGAAAAAAAATTAAATACTAGCTTACAAATGGTTGTTCTTGCCTTTATTTCAATTTTATTGAAAAGATTTTAAACAGGTTCTTAGACAAATTAGAATATCACATTATAAAATTGGATTAATGGAACAAGGAATTTATTTTCATTTTAAACCAGAACAAATGATAATTACTGATAATCAAGAATTAAAACTTAATAATTTGTGAGTATTTTTACATAATTATGATGAAAACAAACATTTACCAAATTCTTTTTTTAATATAAATACAACTATTAAATACCAAGTAAAATAAATTTAAAATATACTAAAAATAACCAAATATTTGGTTATTTTTTATTAATATAACAAATCAATAAATATAAAATTGATAATACTAATTAATTAGTATTTGCATTAGTACTTTCTTTTAATAATTGTTGATCTCCTGTTTTTGAACTATTAATTATTTGTTTAATAAATGATTCAAAAACCAGATTAGGATTTGTAAATAATTGATCTTGATTATTTAATTCAAAAATAGATTTTTCTAATATTTCATTTTTTTGATGTGCTGGTACTTTAATTATATCTTCAATAAAAATATCAATTATAGCATTTTGTGTTTCTTCATTAATTTCTTTATCAGACAACTGATTTTTAAGTTTCAATCTAGCATTAATTAAAAAATCAGCACTTTCCTCTCTTGGAAATAAAATACTTTCTTGAAAACTATTATTACTTGAATTAACTTCAAATGAAGGCGTCACTACTTTTGTAGTTTCTTCCTCATTCCTTTTTGTTGGTGTTTGATTAGTAACATTTGAAAAATATTGATAATGTCGAGCTTGATAGTATAACTTCACCTCATTATTAGCAATTACATTATTATCTGGTTCAAATCTTTCCCTACTTGTAACATCAAAATCTTCATTAATTCTAATAATATTACAATTTAAAATATTACAAATTGCTTCAATTTCAACAGAACCTGTTATTTCGCCATTTTTTCTCATTTGTTCTAAAGTTTTTCTTATTTGTGTATCTTCACTATTGTTAGGATACAATTCTTTATTTTTTTTATTGATTTCACTTTCTAATAACATTGATCTAAAGTTAGCTTTATTATCTGGCCGTTTTGTATCTAAATTTGTTTCAATATAATCACAAATACGATTACGAAAGACTTTAACTAATTTTTCATTTTCTTTATCAGTAAAATTAAAATCAGCAAAATTAAAAATTCGTTCTCAACCGATTTCTATACCAAAAAGTGATTTATATCTTTTTTTAAATTGGTTTTTATTGGTTTTAACTTGTTCTAAATATGAAACAATTACTGCTCATAATAAACAATTGCCATCTCTTTGTACATCTTTAATTGCCATGGTAATGTGTGCTCCTTTAAAAGAAAAATAGTTACTTTAAAATAAAATAATAAACTAAAATTTTAAATAAATATATTGGGATTTTAATGCTCGTTGCTTTGCAATTCATCGCAAAATTGGTAATAAATATTACTACTTATAATATAACAAAAAAACAAAAAAATAATAGCAAATCATTATTAAAATATTATATATAAATATTTTATAATTTAATTTTATTTAATAGACTTGGTGCAAAACTAAGGTAATTCAAAATTATATATTCCTGCTATTAAATTAAATCTTAATGCAAATCTTCGTATTTTATTGCGATATTTTAAAGTTAAAATTTTAAAACGTTTTAGTTTAGCAAATACGTGTTCAATTTTAATTCTAATTTTGCTTAAAGTTTTATTGTATTCTTTTTGAATTGGTATTAATTTATTGTATTTACTTTTTTTAAATGGCAAAAATGTATTTTTATGAATATTTTGTATTCCTTGATAACCTGAATCAAAAAAAACTTGTTTTTCTGGATGAATAAAAGTTTTAGATTTTAAAAGTAATTTAAAATCATGAATGCTTCCAAAACAAAAAGCGGTTGAAATATTTTTCCATTTAAAATATCAATAATTATTTGCGATTTAAGAGTATGATGTTTGTTTTTACCCGAAAAAAGTAATTTTAGTTTTTTTTAATTCTTTCAATTGGAGTTTCAGTAGCATCAATAGCTAGTAAAGTATTATTGATTCCTTTATTTTTGATTAAATCTTTTTTGCCAGATAAATTAAAAATTCCACTTTTTATTAAAGTATTTTCAATTCAAAAAATATTACGAATGCAGCTAGTATGACTAATATTATATCTTTTTGCAATAACTCTATAACTACTATACTCTTTTCAGTATTCTAATGTCATTAATAAACGATTTTCTATTGATAATTTATTAGGTTTACCACCAATTTTTTAATTGCTTCAGCTTTTTTTAAAATTTCAACCATTTTTTGAAATGTTTGTAGTTTTATTCCCACTAAACTATAAAATTCTTGTTCATCTTTGTATTTTTTTAACATAATAATTATCACCTTTGATATTAATAATAACCGTTAAATTATTAAAATTAAAGGTTTTGCACCAAGTCTAATAAAAAATATATTATAATACTTTCCTAACAAATAAAATTAACCTATAAATAAAATATAAGGAGATTTTTAAAAATGAAAATTCAGAAACTTAAAAAAATAAATTTAATAACACTATCACTATTGATTTGGTGGTTGGCCCTTAATTACTGGACCATTTTTGATATAAAATTCTAAATTTTAATTTGTAAAATTGGTGGTTTTAGAAATTTAGAATGTATTCTTTCATAATTATAAAACATAACATATTGATTTACATCATTTATAGCTTCATTGATGGATAAATATTGATTTGATCCTTTAGGTAGTCATTCTTGAGATAAATGAGAAAATCAGTTTTCAGATAATACATTACCACCCTTGCCACTTGCCACTTAGCCCTTTTTACTAGACCATTAATTTAAAAAACCTGAATGTATTCTAAAAACAATTGTGTTATATAATTAACACTAATTTTAACCTGAAAGGATTTTTATTAATGGATAAAATTAAACAAATAGCATTAGTAATTAACAAATTAAATATCAAAGAAAAAATTAAAATTATTGATGATTGTAAAAATCAATATTCAATTAGAAACCTATGTCAATATCTTCAATTAAACAGATCAACATATTACTTTTTAAAAAATAAACAAAAACCTATTAAAAAAGAAGAAAATCATATTATTAAATGCAATCATAAATATCAAAAAATATGCCAACTTTTAATCGAATTTCATTCTACAAGAAAAGGCAGAATTTATGGATATTTAAGAATTTTTTCAGCTTTTAAAGAGTGATTAAAACAAGAAAAAAATATCATTTTAAATATAGAATTATCAATAAAACAAATGCGAAAAATTATGAAAGAACACAATATTCAAGGATTAAAACAAACTAAAAATAACTATCCTAAAAACAAAAAAAATCCAAATAAGTGAATACCTACAATGGATAAAGTAAACAAAGATTATAAAAGTACAACCTCTTCAAATCAAATTTGATCAATGGACACTAAACAAATAAATACTAAAGAAGGATGATTATATCTTTTTGTAATTATTGATTTTTATTCAAATAATGTTGTTAGTTATAATATTGCTCCTAATAAATCATATCAGGATTTAATTCTTCCTGCTCTTGAAAAAATCAACAAACAATTTTCTTGAAATCAAGTAAAAAATGTTATTTTACATTCAGATAACGCCAACGAATTTTATTGTCAAGATATCACAAAATGAGCAGAGGATAAACAAATAATTTTAAGCAAAAAACAACCTTATGATATTGGTGGTAATGTATTATCTGAAAACTGATTTTCTCATTTATCTCAAGAATGACTACCTAAAGGATCAAATCAATATTTATCCATCAATGAAGCTATAAATGATGTAAATCAATATGTTATGTTTTATAATTATGAAAGAATACATTCTAAATTTCTAAAACCACCAATTTTACAAATTAAAATTTAGAATTTTATATCAAAAATGGTCCAGTAATTAAGGGCCAACCACCAACCACCAGTGGCAAGTGGCAACTAATAATAAATTATATTTTTGTAAACATTACCTCTTCCAAAATATTGTTGAAAACTATAATCTTAAATCATTAGTACAACTAAAAATTGGAATTGTTTTTGCTATAATTTTAAGTCCAATTTTATTATTTATAACTATATTACTAATTTTTTTAAATATTTATTTAAAAATAAAAAAAGTAGATAATAACTTTTGAGATGCTATTGAAAATTGTGAAATTATTAATAATTATTATGTTCATTAATTTTTTATTTATTATTAGAAATTAAAGTAAGAAATTTAAAAACTATTGATTATATTTATTATTTAATATAGTAAGCATATAATTTTATCTATGCTTACTATAAATTTTTAATTACTCTTGATAAAATTAACTGAATATTATCATTATAAATTTCTACCTTTCCTTCCATTAAAATTACTTTATTAACTTGTAAATATTCTTGGTATATTTGATATAACTTTTCAAAAACCGTTACTTCAATAACATTAGTATCATTTTGCATTTCAAAGAAAGCCATTAATTTTTTAGTTTTAGTTTTAATTACTCTAATATTATTGATAACTCCATATACTCTAACATGTTGATCAACATAATTATTAATATATGCTAAATCAATAGCTTTATTATGAGGATCTAATTGTTCTTTTCATAGTAATTTAGGATTATATTTTAAATAAAGTCCTAATGCACGATGTTCATTAATACTATTATTATTTCAATCATCTTCTCTTTGTAACATAATTGGTTTAGCAATTAAATTAAAATTTAATGATAATTCGCCACTAGTTTCATCTTTTACCTGCACCATATTGGCATATTCTAATGCAGCATCCAAGTTTAATAATAACATTGTTCGATTTGATTGAATATCATCTAAAGCACCAGCGGCAATTAAATGTTGAATGTTTTTACGATTCAAACCAATAAATATTGCTCGAGCACAAAAATTAAAAAAATCTTGAAAAAATCCATTACTAGTACGTTCTTTAATAAGATTACTACAACTACCTTGACTCATTTGCTTAATTGCTTGTAAACTATAACGAATAGCTTTTTTAGCATCATCAATTAAAAAATCAATGCCAGAAAATTGAATTGATGGTGGTAAAACTTTAATTTGATATTTTTGAGATTCATTCAAATATTGTAACATTTTTTGATCATTACCAATAACACTACTTAATAACGATACCATAAATGCCAATGGATAATTTGCTTTTAAATAAATTAAATAATAACTAATTAATGAATAAGCAACAGCATGAGATCGATTAAATCCATAACTAGCAAATTTTTCAATATCTTCTCATATTTTCTTAACAACTCTTGATGAATAACCTCTATTAACAGCACTTTTAATAAATGAGTTTGCTTGTTCTTTCATAACTGTAGTATCTTTTTTACTAATTGCACGACGAATTAAATCAGCTTTTCCTAATGAATAACCAGCAACTTTCTGTAAAATTAATAATATTTGTTCTTGATAAATAATAATACCATAAGTTGATGCTAAATAAGGTTTTAAATCTTCATGAATATACGTAACTTTTTGTTTTCCTAATTTACGATTAATATAATCTTGAATGTACTCTTGTGGTCCAGGACGAAATAAAGAAGAACTAGCAATAATATCTTCTAAGCTATCAACTTTCATTTTAATTAAAATTTGACGCATTCCTGAAGATTCCAATTGAAAAATACCGGTTGTATCACCATTTTTAATAATGCTAAAACTTTTTTCATCATTTAAAGGAATTTGAGATAATTTTAAATTTAAAAAATAATGTTTACTTACTTGTTGTAAAATATTTTGCAAAATAGTTAAATTACGTAATCCTAAAATATCCATTTTTATCAAACCAAGAGCTTCTAGGGTTTGCATTGGAAATTGCGTTTGATAAATACCTTGAAATCCTAATTGTAATGGAATAGCAGTAACTAATGGTGCACTTGTAATAACGATTCCTGCTGCATGAGTACTAGTTTGTCGTGGAAAACCAAGAATTTCTTTGGTTAAAGTAAACAATAAAGGATACTTATTTGCATATCATGCTAATTTTGGTGATTGTTTAATAGCCATATCTATTTCAAAATTATATTGAATTGGTATTAATTTTGTCATTTCATTAATATCTTCAATATTAACTTGAAAAACTCTTCCCAAATCACGAATTGCCATTTTACTAGCAATTGTTTGAAAAGTAACAATATATGCAACATGTTCTTTGCCATATTTTTGATGAATATATTTAATAACTTCATCTCTTCTTGTATCTTCAAAATCGATATCAATGTCTGGTAATGATATTCGTTCTGGATTTAAAAATCTTTCAAAAATTAAATTATAAGCAATAGGATCAACACCAGTAATTCCTAAAACATATGCCACTAAACTACCAGCAACACTTCCTCTACCTGGTCCAACCATTATATTCTTGCTTTTTGCAAATTTAACATAATCATTAACAATTAAAAAATAATCAGCAAAACCCATTTCATTAATTACTTGTAATTCATATAAAACTCTTTTAACGTATGTTTCAGGAATTTCACGACTTTGAAAATGCGCTTCTAATCCCTGCTTACATAATTCTTGCAAATATAAATTACTAATAAGATTATTAGGGCAAGTAAATTTTGGTAAACTTAATTCTGCACTATTTGGCTTATTTTTAGGAAATTTTAAATTACATAATCAAATAACCTTTTCAATGTTTTCAATAATTTCATTTGGATAATGTTGCATTAAATCTTGTTTAGTTTTATATAAAAACTGATTACTTTTTGATAAATCTTCTGATTTTAATGTTTTTTGTTCTTTAATAGCTTGTAAAATTTGATAAATACGATGTTGTTTTTCATCTAAATATAAAACCAAATCAATTGGAATAATATTAGATGTAATCGATTTTAATAAAGTAATATTATCCATATCACTAGGTACTAAACCAAAATAAACTAGTTCATGACCTGTTGAATTTAAAATATCATAATTATTTTTAATATATCTAATATTTTTGTTATTAGCATGAATAATAACTAAAACTTCACGTGTTTGATTAAGATATTTTTTTACATCATTAGTAGTAACAATATTATTATTAGTACTAATAATAGTAGAAAGTTCTATTAATCTTTGATAACCAGCATATGAAGTTGCCATAATAGTTAATTCAACTTTATCACTAGCACTTTCTCAAACGCAATTTAAACCAATTAATGGTTTAATTTCATTCTCTATACATAAATTACAAAATTCATAAGCACCATACATTATATTTTTATCTACTAAAGATAGAACTTTTAAATTATTTTTTTTAGCAAATTCAATATAATCACTTATTTTAATAGTTGATGAAAGAAATGAATAATTAGAACGAACATTTAAATTAACTATATATTTCATACTATCCCCTACAATTCTTGAATGACTTATATTACAAGTTAATTTTAACATCATTTTATCTTGCTAGGTTATTCTTAAGTTATTGTTTTCAATACAAAACTATTTAAAACACTTAAAATAAACTTTTTTAGAAATAAAATTTATATTTTTATTTTATTTCTAAAATTTATATTAAAAAAGAAAAAATAAACATTATTTTTTTCAATAATTAATAATAAATAACTTGGAAAAATTATAATATATTTTTTGCATATTAAAACCAATAATATGATAAAATCTGCATAAACTTAATATAAGTTTTCAACTTATTACTTCATTTTAAAGTAAGTGAGTTTGTTATTTTTAATCAAATAAGGAGAAAAAAATGGACATTCAAAATATTAATTTAATAAAAGCTGCTAAAAGTGGTGATCTACAAGTAATTAAAAAAATAATTAAAAATGGTGGCAATGTTAATTATATATGCGATGATATAACCGCTTTAATATGAGCAGCGCAAAATGGTCATTTAGATGTAGTTAATATTTTAATAGATAATGATGTTAATATTTATCATGTAGTTAAAAATAGACCTGATCCTTGAATATTAAATAATATTAATGGACAAATAATTATAGCCAAATATTTAAAAACAAATGGTTATTATAACTACTAGATACTATTGAAAATGGTGATACAGCTTTAACAATAGCTGCTAAAAACAAACACCCAAAAATAGTTGAAAGATTAGCCTATGAAATTTATGAACAAGAAATAAAGCAACGATATAAATTTGGATTACCTACTATTCTTAATGTTACAACCAATAAAAATAATTTTGAAGTTAAATCTCTTCAAGAATTAGCAAATGAAGTACAAAAAATAAAAACCAATATTGATTTTAGAGAACCAAATCCATATCAAAAATTACAAATAAATTTAAAACTTGCTCAATTAGAAATTGATAAGAAAAAAATAAATGAAATCAATAAAAGAATTGAAAAAACAAAATTATTAGTAAATGAAATAAATGCAATCGATTTACAAAATCAAGCTTCAACAAGTAATCAAAATACTTATTGTAATATTTTATAGTTTACTATTAAAAAATAACAAAAAGAGTGAAGTTTCACTCTTTTTGTTATTTTTAAAGGTAATGTTTAGTAATCTGTGTAACTTACAAAAATAACTATGTTTAATTAATTCTAGTAAATATAATTAAATGACTAGAAAGAGTGAGTTACAGATGGCTAAAAAGCAAAATATTAATAATAATGATCCAATATCAAAAGCAGTAGATTTATTATTAGAAAATACTGAAGATTTAACAACAGTTTTTAAAGAGGGAGGATTGTATAAAGAATTAACAAAAAGATTAGTAGAAAAAATGTTGAATTCTGAGATGCAAAATTATTTAGGATATGATAAGAATCAACATAGTAATAGTGATAATGCTCGTAATGGTATAAGTTCAAAAAAATTAATAACTCAACAAGGTAAAATTGAGATTGATGTACCACGAGATCGCAATAGTAATTTTAATCCTGTAATAGTTGCAAAAAGACAAAGAAGATTTGATGGTTTTGATCAACAAGTTCTTTCTTTATATGCAAAAGGAATGACATTATCAGATATTAGAATGCAATTACAAGAGTTATATCATGGTGCTGATATTAGTGAAAGTGTTATTAGCCAAATTACTGATGATGTTATTGATGATGTAAAAGCATGGCAAAATCGACCATTAGAAAGTGTCTATCCGATTGTTTATTTTGATTGCATAATAGTGAAAGTACGACAAGATAAAAGGATTATTAATAAATCAGTTTATATAGCTTTAGGAGTTGATTTAGAAGGTAAAAAAGATGTTTTAGGTTTATGAATTAGTGAAAATGAAGGTGCTAAATTTTGATTAGCAAATTTAACAGAAATGAAAAATCGTGGCTTAAATGATATTCTTATTGCCTGCAGTGATAATTTAACAGGCATGTCAGAAGCAATACAATCAGTTTATCTTAAAACAGAACATCAATTATGCATAGTTCATCAAATTAGAAATAGTTTGAAATATGTCTCATATAAGCATAGAAAATCTCTAGTTGCAGATTTAAAACCAATTTATACTGCATGTAGTGAAGAACAAGCAATGCAGGCTTTAGAATCCTTTGAAAGTAAATGAAATAAACAATATCCTCAAATTGCTAAATCTTGATATAAAAATTGAGATAATTTAATGGTTTTTATTAGTTATCCAGTAGAAATCAAAAGAGTGATTTATACTACAAATGCTATTGAATCTGTAAATAGTCAATTACGAAAAGTCATCAGAAATAAAAAAGTTTTTCCAAATGATATGGCAGTTTTCAAAATATTTTACTTAGCAATTGAAAATATAACAAAAAAATGAACAATGCCCATTCAAAATTGAAATACAGCAATTGCTCATTTTATGATAAAATTTGAAGATAGAATTAATCTAAACTAGTACTTTGTAAAACAAAGATACACAGATTACATAAAAGCCTCTTTTTAAAGTAAATAAACTACAATTTATTAAAACTATTAAATTATTAATAAATTTATTTATATTTTTTCAATATCTTTAAAACTATTTATTAAAATTTGTTCTCAATCAATTATTTGCTTTAAATCATTTTCTAAAAGTTCACATTCTTTAATCTTTGGTTGTGTAACAGGGTTTTTGGGAACAAATAATGAACAACAATCAGCGAATGGTAAAATTGATGTTTCATAAGTACCAATTTTTTTAGCAAGATTAATAATATCAACTTTATCTTCGGCAATTAAACTACGCAAAATTGGTAAATTGCTAACAATATTAATAGCATTAATACTTGCTAATGTTTGTGAAGCAACCTGACCAATTGATTCACCAGTTGCTAATGCTTGAATTTTATATTTTTCTGCAAATAAACTAGCAATTCTAATAAACATTCTACGCATTAAAGTAATACGATAACTTTCTTTCTTAATATGACTTAATTCATTTTGCAAGTTAGTAAAATTGCAAATATATAAATTTTTACTACCAGCATTATAAGGTGCTAAAATTTCAACTAAAGTTTCTACTTTTTTTAATGCTGTTGGTAAAGTAAAAGGTGGATTAGCAAAATGTAAATATTGAACTTGTAATCCTCGTTTCATTAATTTATATGCTGCTACAGGGGAATCAATACCACCGCTCAATAATAATAACACTTTCCCTGAACTACCTACTGGAAATCCACCAGCACCAATAATTTTATTTGCAAATAAATAAATATCATCGTTATTAACTTTGATATTTATTTTTAAATCAGGATTAGTAACATTAACTTTTAAATCTGTTTTCTTTAAAATTATAGAAGCTATAATTTTAACTATTTGTTCTGAATTTAATGAAAAACTCTTATCACTACGACTAACAAAAAGTTTAAATGTTTTAAAATTTGTTAGATCTTGACTTAAAATTAATGATATTACTTTTTCTGATAATATTTCCATATTTTTAGCAATTCTAAAAGTAGGTGATAATGAACTAATACCAAATATTTTCACCAAAATATTAATAACATCATTCATTACATCAAGAGATAAATTGGTTAGTTCCATCCGATCATGAAAATGAATAATATTTATTTGTTTATAATCACTAATAGCATACTTAATATTTATTTTTAATTGTTTAATAAAATCAATCCGATTTTTACTTTTAGTTGTTAATTCACCATAACGAATAATAATAATTGGTACCATTTAATTTTCCTCTTTTTTAAAATTTATTCCATTAATTCCAATAATAATGTTAATGCTTTTTGATTATGATTATTAGTGATATTATTTTCAATTTCATTAAATTTACTATTAAGTTGCTGATTAATTGAACGATGACGATTAGCATAAACAAGAGTTAAATGTGATAATTTATGAATAGTAATTTCCATTTTTAATTCAGTATAAAGATGAAAAATTTTATTTTGTAAATCATTAAATTTACTAAAAGAAGAATTATCATAATTTCCATTTTTAAAATTTAAAATAGTATCATTTATTAAATATTGTAAATCACTAAACTTTTCTTTATAAATTTCATTTAAATAATAAAAATTAATATTATTTAAAATATTATCAATTTGTAACATCATTGAATTGATTTTATCAACATAAGTTTTAAATTTAATTTTTGCTTTATTTTGTTCATTCAACAATTTATTATACTCTTTTAAACTATTAAAAACAACAATACTATTTTCAAATAACGCCGCTAATAACATCACTAATGTTTCATAACTAGTATTTTTTATTGATTTTTGATGTTCTATGATTAATAAATTATCAAAATGATTAACAGTAGCAAGTTGTTTATTAATAATAGTTTCTAAGTTAGTTATTTTGCTATTTTCTATCATTTTAGAATTAATTTTATTTGAAAGAGCAATTTCATTTTTAATAGTTTCAAATATTTCATTAAAATTAAAACTCATAACTAAAAATTTTTCATAATTTTGTTTAAAAATATTATAAAATATTTGTTCTTTATCAATTTTATTACTAAAAGTGGCAATTAATTTTAATATTTCTTGAGTGTTAACCTTAGCTTTTTTGTATTGTAAATTATTAATTTGTTTATTAATAAAACTTAACTTTTCTTCAACGTTTGCTACTAATTGTTCGTATTGTAAAAGTAAAGTATTATTTATTTTTATCATTTGATATTTATTTTTTAAGGCAGCCATTTTCTGTTTAATTTCATATGTTATAATATAACGAAGTGTTGGTAAATTATCTAAAATTTCTGCCAATGTTACAACAGCAATCGCAATCTCACTTAAAATAGTAATAATTTGACTAACATTAATAGCATTAATATTTGTTTCTAATTCTTTAAACATATCATTAATTATCTTAATAACTTCATCTAATTGTTCTCGATTAAGATCGTTTTGTAAATTAATTTTGATCATTTGATCTTGTAAATAATTAAAATTTTGTTTAAAAAATAATTGATATTCTCGTAATAATTGATCAATACTAATAAAATAATCTATTTCAATTGTTAATAACTGCAACTGATTTTTTAAATTATTACTCTTATTATGCATTCTATACATTAATTTATATCTTTTTCATAATTCTTTATTATTTTGTAATTTTAAAATTTGAATATAATTTTTAAAAACCTTATTTAAATCTTTTTTTAAAAAAAGATTATAACGACTAATTCAAATTCCTAAAATAGAACTATATTGTTCATTTGCTTGTACCATTTGATTAATACGATTTAATCTTTCTTTAATATTAATATTTTGAATATATTGCAAATTTTTATAAACCATAAATTGTTTATTTTTATACGAACTAAAAATTACTAATAAACTTGTTAAAACGATAATAGTAAAAATTAATAAACTAATAATAGTTATTATAATAATTTGTGCACTAGTTAATTTATAAATTTTTATTAACATTAACATAGTTTTTTTCTCCTTTCCTTATATTTTAAATATATTAAAAGATATTAATCTTTTATTTTATTATTACTTCTAAAATATTTAATAATATCAACTAAACCTAAAAATAACATTTGTGGTTCATAAATATAACAAAAATCAAAATAAGATTTTAAAATTGGTACACTACCTCCTGTTAAAATTACAGGTAAACTAATATTTGTTTCATTTTGAATCCTAACAACTATACTATTAATCATTGCACTAAAACCATAACCATAACCAATTGATAAAGCATGATTAGTATTTTTACCTAACATTGATTGATAATGTTGCATTTCAAAATCGACAAGTAAAGCAGCATTATCAATCAATGCATCTTTACTTGTACTAAATCCAGGTCCAATAATAACGCCAACCAAAACATCATTAACAACAATACTATAGGTAGTAGCAGTTCCCAAACTAACAACTATCGCATTGTGATACTTAGTATAAGCAGCATATGATAATGCTATCAAATCACTACCTAATTGGCGATTTTCTAAATTAAGTTTTAAAGGTAAAGAACTTAGCAAATTAAAATCAACAATTAACGGTTTTAAATTATATGTAAAAACAATTAATTTTTCTATTATTATTAAAAAATTTGGAA
Source organism: Spiroplasma endosymbiont of Acasis viretata (assembly GCF_964031275.1). NCBI lineage: Bacteria > Bacillati > Mycoplasmatota > Mollicutes > Entomoplasmatales > Spiroplasmataceae > Spiroplasma > Spiroplasma endosymbiont of Acasis viretata. Next base: position 1,026,415 of record NZ_OZ035019.1, on the reverse strand, counting down.
CAACACAACTAATAACAGCTTCTTCAAAATGTAATTTTTTATTTAATTTAAATGCTTTTTTCAATTGATCAATTGCAGTTTTACTTTTGGTTTCTATTACTGCTCATTGTTCAATAATTTCACTATCATAAATCATAGCAATCTTAATTAATGTATTACCAATATCTACTAATAACAAACTTTTCATTATTATACTTGTTGAACCATTTCTTTAGTTGAAGCTAATTCATCATATAGTGTACGAACAAGATTATTTAAGTTTTCAACTTGTAAAAACTTACCACTACGAGCTATTGAAACAGAACCATTAGTTTCACTGACAATAACTGATACTGCATCGGTTTGCTCTGATATTCCAATAGCAGCACGATGACGTGAACCAAATTGACTAGATATTTTTTTATTAGTTAGTGGAAAATAAGTAGAGGCACATTCAATACGACCTAAACGAATAATAACTGCACCATCATGCAATGGTGAACCTTTAATAAAAATAGACTGTAATAGTTGTGAAGTAACTTCACCATCAATTTTTACTCCCAAATCAGTATATTCATTTAATGAAACATTCCTTTCAATAGTAATTAGTGCTCCAATTTTTTCTTCTGCTAATTTAATCACTGCTTCTGCTAAAACACTTGCTAACATTCTCTTTTCTGAAGTTGCTAGTAGTTTCATATGAGATTTATTTCTTGTTGTTCATCAAACTTTTTTACCACGAATAAAAGTATTCATAACTATTAAAATAAGAATTGTCATTAATAAAGAAATGGTTATTCCAAATAAAACCGCTATTTCAGCAATAACTGTTCCAATATCTGCTGAAATTACAGTCGAAATAATATTTAACGGTAATACACTCATATTAAATACCACCATTCCTTTATTTTTTGATTCCACTACTTTAATTATAAAGTAAAAAAATTATTTTTGATATTATTAGTATAACAACTTATCATAATTTACAAAATACTCCTTTTAAATTTATTTTTAAAAGGAGTATTAATATTACTAATAATTTTAGATTTTACCTTATATAAGTTTATAAAATTATTATTTGTTAATTATCTTTATTTACTATAAATTTGGTACAGTGTTATGAACATTATTTTTATTTACTACCGATAATGTTGGTAAATTCTCATTTACTTCTGCTTTTATTAAAAAATCATTATCACTATCTTTACTATTTTCTCTTGAAGATAATTTTTGTTTTAATTGTATTATCATTTTTAATGCATTTGATAGTTTTGCTAATTCCTTTAAAGATAAAAATACTTCTTACAATATTTTTTAAGAAATGAAATTTATTAATCTTTATCAATAAAAATACTATACATTCATTATCTTTAATCATTTCTTTTCTATATTTTTTTATTTAGTTTTTATCTAATATTTTTTAAATTCTCTTTTCATAACGTAAAAATACTTTACGTTATAATCTACTTTTTAATTATAAATAGTACTTTTAGCAAATTATTTTGTTATATTCTTTGATTTAACTTTATTATTTTTATTTAAATTTATGACTAACACAATTATGCCTGTTTTGTTTTTAAAAATGAATACACACTTAAAGATTATTCTAAACCTACCTTAATTGTTAACCTTTATTATAAATTAATAATATTAGTATATTAAAGTATTCTATAATTAAAATTAACAAATATAATAATTGTAATCTCTTTTCATAAAACTATAAACCAAACGAAACACGATCATAGCAAGATTTGTTTTTTTATTTTGTCGTATCATTTAAATAATATGTATGATATTTTCGTTTTAATTGTTTTAAATTAAATAAAGTTGAAATACTAAAAATAATCAAAATAATTAATAATGCAGTTATTAATAATCATATAGCCCCTGGAATACCATAAAAAGATTTGTGAATGTTTAAAAGAAATATTGATAAGCTCAAACCTTTCCTGCTTGTCAACGAAATTCACCACGAATTAACATTATAACTGCTCAAATAACTGGATAAATATAGTACATTCACATACGCTTTTTTCAAAATTCTTTAGTTGTGAAAACACTACCTTGTTCTCTTGGCATAATAAAAAAGTAAATAATCATTATAATTGGAACTACGATATGTTGGACAATATTAGTAAATCATGCATAAAAGGTTTGTAGTTGATTTACTAAAGTTGGTAATAACATAACATTAAAAACAATACCTGTAATAGTAATAAAAGTTGTTACTGCTAAAGTCATATATTGGCCAAATCATTTACTATTAATTCTACCTTCTTGTTCTCAAAAAATAGCAGATGATATTAATCAAATAATAACAAAAACATTAGTTTGAATTGTAAAAAAAGAAAAATAATTTAAAATAAAATCTCCTTTATCTTCAGTAAATCACATTCAATTTCTAGCATCTTTTTTTTGTTGATCAGTTACAGTAATTCCATTAATTAAAGGTGATAATAATCCATATAATAAAACTGCTAGAAAAAATAAACCAAAACCTAATTTAAAATAAAATTTTCAATCCTTAATACAATCATATCAACTTAAATCCATAATATACTTCCCCCTTTGTTTAATTGTAACACTTATTAGTTTTTAATAATTTTTAATACCAAAACTTATTTCAACACTTTTTTTCTTTTAGCACTACTTATAATTTTTACTTTTTATTAATCCAAAAATACAAATTTTGGCTGATTCTGGTTACCAAAATTACAAAAAAATCATAAAAAAAATTTTTAACATTTAAAAAGTTTACAAAAAATCTATTGCTTTAAAATTAAAGAAATAGGATTTAAAATAAACTTGATATTAAGTTTATAAAATTATTGTAATATAGTTTTCTATACCATTATATTTTTATACAAATTAACATCGTTAAATGTTTTTAATATTTAATTCTAAACTATCAAATCAAAAACTAATTAATATTATTTTTAATAATATCTGTTATTTCTTTAACAGCAATATCTAAGTCATCGTTAATAACAATATAATCATATTCATGTTGAACTTTAAATTCTTCTTTTGCTTTATTTAACCTTTTCTCAATAATTGCTTCTGACTCACTAGCACGCATACGAATTCTTTGTTCTAATTCTTGATAAGAAGGAGGCATAATAAAAATACTCATAATATCATTGCGATATTCATAATTTTTTAAAACTTGACTAGCACCATCAACCTCAATTTCTAAAATAACATTATAACCTTGATTTTGCAAATTTAAAACATAACTCTTACTAGTACCATAGTAATTACCAATAAAATTTGTATATTCTAAAAAATCATTACCTTTAACATGATTTAAAAAAGTTGATACATCAACAAAAAAATAATTAATGCCATCTTGTTCTTTATTACGTGGTTTTCTTGTTGTCATCGAAACTGAATATGCTAAATTTAATGATTTATCAGCAAATAATTTAGCAATAATTGCACCCTTACCAACACCACTTGGTCCAGAAAGAATAATTAATTTTCCTTTTTTTTGTGCCATTTAGATTCTACTTTCTACTTTTCATAAAATTGAATTATTTTAATATATATTTTACCGTATTTTTTATTAGATACTACTTTAAAATGGAAATTTAATTGTAAATTTTCAAGTGGTACATTTGTTTCTAAAACAATTAAAGCATTATTAGCAAGTAAATTATTTTTATAAAAGAAATCAATAATTCACTGTTGACAAGTAATATTTACAAACGGTGGATCAATAAAAACAATATCACACTGTTGTACTAGTGTTTTACTAAAAATTTGATAATCCAAATTACTTAATTTAACTTGTTCTTGTAAATTACAAGCAAAACAATTTTGATTAATAATATTACAAGCAGCTTTGTTAATATCATTTGCAAAAGCAAATTTTGCCCCTCGTGATAAACTTTCAAGAATTAAATTACCACTTCCAGCAAATAAATCAACAACAATTTTATCTTCAAAACTACAATAATTTAACATAATATTAAAAATATTTTCTTTAATTCGATTTAATGTTGGCCGTGTTGATAAACCATCTAAAGTAATTATTTTTTTTCCTTTTAATTTTCCAGCAATAATTTTCATGTTTTCTCCAAAATTTAGTTTATAATAACTTTATCATTAAATTTGATAAAAGCAAATTAGTTTAATTTATTATTTATTACAAACTGATGAAAGGATCTGCAATGTTAAACAAATTACAAAACGAAGTACCATCAGCATCTTGAATTACTGAAGATACAAAAGCTAGTTTATTAAAACCTTGTGCTGATGTTATTTTACCCTTAACACCTAAAGATGAAAATATTATGAAACGTATGATTGATTGAGTAAAAGCATCACAAGATAAAGAATTTAATGCTAACAACATTTTAACCGAAGCTATTGGTATTGCTGCACCACAAATTGGAGAAAATATAAAAATGTATTATATTTTATTACCAATTCCTGATAAAAATGAAAAGATTATTTACTATGAACATGCATTAATAAATCCAAAAATCATTGGTAAAAGCGAACAAATAGCTTATTTAAAAAAAGGTGAAGGTTGTTTAAGTGTAACTAATCACCCTCATGAAGGTTTAGTTCCACGTAGTTATAAAATCAACGTTACAGGTTATGACTATTTAAAAAAGAAAAAAGTAACTTTAATTGTTAGAGGTTATGAAGCAATTGTTTTTCAACATGAGCAAGACCATTTAGAAGGAAAACTCTTTTATCATCACATTAATAAGGATAATCCTTGACTTAATGATGATAAATGGATTATGATATAAAGTAGAATGATAAACTTAAGTTTTTAAATTGTTTTATTATAGTTAAATATAATATACCAAATAAGTAATAAGTAAAAACATGATTAAATTCATTACATTTTTTTATGTTATGTTTTATGTTATTTTCTTATAATTTTAATGAATGAAGGAGAAAAAATATGAGTGATACATCGACAAAAAATACTATACCAGTTAAAAAGTTCGTCACGAAAATCTTTGCGCTTGGTGGGCTAGAAGAAGTTGGAAAAAATACTTATGTAATTGAACAAGATAATGAAATTATTATTATTGATGCTGGAGTAAAATTTGCTGATGCTTCTATGCCAGGAATTGAAGCAGTAATTCCTGATTATAGCTACCTAAAAGAAAATAAACATAAAATTAAAGGAATATTTATTACTCATGGTCATGAAGATCATATTGGTGGTATACCATACTTATTAAAAGAAATTAGTGATATTCCGGCTATCTACGCTCCTAATTTAGCAGCAGCTTTAATTCGTCATAAAATTAAAGACAAAGGGATAAAATCAAAAATAAAAATAAATATTGTTGATGGTAATAGTAAAATTAAAACTAACAGATTTATTATTAGTTTCTTTGCTGTTAATCATTCAATTCCTGATGCATATGGAATTTGTGTAGAAAATTCAAATGGAACTGTTGTAACAACAGGTGATTATAAATTCGATTGAACACCTTTAGGTCATAAAGCAGATATTGATAAAATGGCACAAATGGGTCAAAAAGGAGTAACATTATTTTTAGCAGATTCAACCAATGCTGAAGTACCCGGTTATACAATGACAGAAATGCTTGTTGTTAAAAGAATTAGTGAAATATTTGCTAAAGCGAAGGGCAGAATTTTAATTTCTACTTTTGCTTCTAATGTACACCGTTTACAACAAATTATTGAAGTTGCAACAAAACATAATAGAAAAGTTATTGTTGTTGGAAGAAGTTTAGAAAGAATAGTTAATGTTATTCGTCAAATGGGACATTTAAAAGTTCGCGATAGTTCATTTATTAAAGCAGAAGAAGCTAAAAAATATGATAATAATCAAATTGTTATTATTTGTACGGGTTCCCAAGGTGAACCAATGGCAGCATTATCAAGAATTGCTAATCGCGAACATCGTCAAATAAAAATTATACCCGGTGATACAGTAATATTCTCTTCATCGGCAATTCCTGGTAACCGTGCTGACGTTGAAAGAGTAGTTAATAAACTAACACGACTTAGTGCGATTGTTGAAGAAAATTCACCATTAAATTGATTACATACTTCTGGTCATGCTTCACAAGAAGAACAAAAACTAATGTTAAATTTAATTAAACCATCATACTTTATGCCAATGCATGGTGATTATAGAATGTTAAAAGTTCATAAAGAAACAGCTGTATCAATTGGAATCCCTGAAGAAAATATATTTATTTGTGCTAACGGTGATCCAATTATTATGGATAATGGTAAATGTTCTTTAAGTGATAAACGCATTGCTGCTGATCCTATTTATGTTGATGGTGGTAAAGATATGTCAGGAGTAACAACTGCTGCAGTAATCCGTGATAGAGAAATTCTTTCTAAAGATGGTTTAATTGCAATTGTTATTTCTATTGATTCACAAAATAATAAATTATTAGCACCACCAACGTTTATTTCTCGCGGTTCTTTCTATGTTCGCGATGCAGCACCTTTAGTATCTGAAGCAATATCATTATTAACAAAATCTATTAATGAAGTATTAAAAAGCGAAAGACCTACTTTTGCCACAATAAAAAATGCTATCAAATCAACATTAGCACCTTATATATTTAAAAAGAAAAGAAGAAACCCTTTAATTATTCCTGTTATATTAAATAAAAAATAGTTTTTAAAACTATTTTTTATTTTTTTGATATATTTTATTAAAATAATTAGCATTGAGTATGATGTTATTATTAAGGGTTAATTATTAATTCTTCTCCTACAAAAATCATAACTTCACCGATTTTAAATCTAACTGTAATTTTATCAGTGGCTATAAAATTACCTGTTGATTTATCATTTTTTGTTACTAATAATTTTAGTGAACCTTTATTTAATAATTTTTGGATTCCAAAGATTGTTTTAACATTATCTTTAGAATTATCTAACATTGAAGTCAAATCACTCTTAATTTGAAATTTACTTACTGATTGGCCTATTTTAAATTCACTTTGAAAATTACTATTAAAATCTGTTTTTTAAATAAAAATCATTTTTCTGTGTTACTGTATTTAAATCAACATTAATATTTGAAATAATAGTAGTTACATTATTTAATTCTGTTTCATTAAAAATAGCATCTTCTAATTTTGTGCCACTATCAATTTTAATATTTAAAAAATTTTTAAAAATTGAAAACTTTCTTCATCTTTAGCTTTTTTATCATTTTTAATCAAATTTATTACCTTAATATTAGTTGTATTGATTTTTCAAGTTACTTGTGATTTATCATTTTCATCAATATTAATAGTAGGCATTAATAATCCTTCACCAGTAGCATTAGTCAATTTTAAACCTTGTGAAACTTTTGCATTTAATAAATTTTCTTCGAAATCTTGATTATCACATGCAATAACTGAGCTTGTGCTAACTGTAGTTAAAGCAACTGCCGACATTAATCTTAATACCGATTTTATAATATTCATATTTTTCTCCTCAATCTTTAAATCTTTTTTACTATACCTATTATATATAATTTTTGTTATATTACATTAATTATTATTTTATTATGATTTGAGTGTTTACTTAAAATTTAATCTGTATAATTAAATGAAAATTACCTTTATATTTGTAAAGTTTGTTTATTATTAATTGTTAAAAAAGTATTATCATCTTCAATTAAATTTATGTTATTTTTAAAATAATCAAAAGCATCAATAGCAACTTCATCTACATCATAATAATAATTTATAATGTTAAATCTATTTTTATTAGCATTTTTATCTTTTTTATTTAAAGGTTTAATAAAACAAGATTCTTTTCTTGATAATAAATCAATATTTTTTTCTAAAAATATTTTATCTTCTTCATTTATTTGAACTTTTGATTTAATTGCTAAAGCATTTTCTTTTTTTAGTAACATACAAGCATGATTTCATGCCGAATTCCCCGAACTATCTTTATAATCAATATCAACCGGTCATTTTGTTACTAAATAAGTTACTAATTTTTGTCAATCATTTAATACTGCTATATGCAATAATGAATAATTTTCCTCTTCAAATTTTAGACTATTAATAAATTCTTTTTTAAAAAAAAGATTTAGTTGTCCATCAATATTTTTGGTTTTTTTATTAATATAATCTTCATAATTTTGCAATATTTTAATAAATTTTCTTTCTATTTTTTTTGAATAAATTCTTTCTTTATTTTTAATAAAAATAATATTCATTTTATTTATCATTTTTTTAACATTTAATAAATTTTCTCTTTTTAAACTATTTACTTCAATAATTATCTTTTTTATCTGTCAATGATTATATTTGGTTGCAAATAATAAAGCAGTATTGCCATTTACATCTACATCATCAATATTAGCATTATGTGCTAATAAAGTTTTAACTATATCCAAATGTCCATTTTTAGCAGCTCATATTAAAGCATTGCAACCTTTTTCGTTTATAAAATTAACATTTGCACTATTTATTAATAAAGTTTTAACTATATCCAAATGTCCATTTTTAGCAGCAACAATTAAAGCGGTTTCTTCAATTATATTTTCATGATTAACATTAGCGCCATTTTTGATTAAAGTATTAACTATTTCTAAATGACCTTTTTCAGCAGCTCACATTAAAGCACTCAAACCATCAATAGTTACATGATTAACATTAGCGCCATTTTTGATTAAAGTATTAACTACATCTAAATGACCTCTACCAGCTGCAGCAATTAAAGCAGTATAACCACAAATTTTTGTTATAGAATAAACATTTGCACCTTTATTTAATAACAAATTAACTACTTCTAAATGACCATTCCTCGCAGCCCACATTAAAGGCGTATGACCATTTTCATTTATACAATTAACATTAGCTCCCAATTCTAATAAAGTTCTGACTATTTCTAAATGACCATTCCTCGCAGCCCACATTAAAGGCGTATAACCAAACATATTTTTTCTATTAACATTAGGATAATTTGTTAATAAGGCATTAGCTATTTCTAAATAATTAGATTTAATTGCTAATATTAAAGCAGTATTACCATTTATAGAGACATGATTAATATTAGCGCCATTTGCTAGTAAATCATTAACTATTTCTGTATATCCATTTTTAGCAGCCACTAACAAAGCAGTTTCGCCATATCGATTTTCATGATTAACATTAACATTAAGTGTTAATAAAGTTTTAACTATTTCCAAATTTCCATTTTCAGTACTTAAAATTAAAGCAGTATTACCAAATTGATCCTCACAACTAACATTAGCATTATGTTCTAATAACAGATTAACTATTTTTGTATATTTTTTTTTTAGCAGCTAAGATTAAAGCAGTATTACCATTTACAGATATGTAATTAATATTAGCATTATGTTCTAATAAAACATTAACTATTTCTAGATAACCTTTTTCAGCGGCCCACATTAAAGGCGTATAACCAGTTCTATCAATATAATCAATATTAATATCATATTTTAATATTTTATTAACTACATCTAACTTTTTATTTTTAATAGCATCTATCATTTTTGCTTCTTTGTTATTAATATTTATATTTATTCCAAATATTTCTCTAACTCACTCAAACATATTCTTTTCCTTTCATTGTTTTTTAAAAACAATGTATTTAAAATATTATTTTTTAAAATTTACCTTCATTATATATTTTTTTCTCCATTTTACAATGTTTAATACCAGCGTCCAAAAATATTTCAGAACAAACTTTATAACCCAAATTTTTATAAAAATTTAGTGCTTGAATTTGGGCATAAAGAGATATAACTTTAAATTGATTTTTAATTGCAACTTTTTCCATAAATTCCATTAATTTTTTACCAATACCCAATTTACGATATTCTTGCAATATACACACTCTTTCAATCTTTACAATATCTTCAACTTTTCGCATTCTACTAGTAGCTATTGGTTTATTATGATCATCAAAAACTAAAAAGTGAATCGATACATCTTCAAATTGATCAATTTCTTCTTCAAAAGGAACCTTTTGCTCATTAACAAAAACTTTTTTGGGAGCGTACCGATGTTGTCAATAATATTCAAATTTGTCTTAAAATTATAAAGTTAGACGAGAATAATTTTGACTTCAATATGCAATTGTATGTTAATCTTAACACTTGAAAAATATTAGTCAATAATAATACTTACTTTTATAAGTCAAAAATTCTTATTAAAGTTTACTTTAATAAGTTTTTAATATGTTATAATGTAATAAAGTCCTTTAAGATAAACCGTATACCGTTATGATTACTAAGCGTATGTAAAGTACGTGGTCTCTTAGGCAAATCCCTTAATTAGGGATTTTTATTTTATAATAATTATACTGCTGTGTTTATTTGATAGCATTTAAAATTAACCATTTTTGTATACATATCAATGTTATAAGTTCTATCACCAATCATATGCTTTAAAATTTGTTTAATATTAGTTTCAGTAAAGCAACCAATGTTTTCAACTAATGCTTGGTTTAATACACCATCTTTTGCATTAATAAAATAACCAACTTTTAATTTTTTATATTGTAAAGTTAATGATTGTAAAAAATCAATTAATTCATAATATTCACCTTTGGCAAATAAATTTATTGCATTTTGATAGTGTAATTTAGCAATTTGATTTTTTCTTCTTCCAGCCATGATACCAAGAAATAAAACATGAAAAGCATGAAATTTATCTAAAATAAATTTGGCATTTAAAATTGTAGCAGTTTTTCTAATTCATTTTGCACTGTCTCCACAAACTATTAAATTTGCTTGGTAAAAGTTTTCAAAAAATAAATTACCATATTTTTCTATTAATTTTGCGGTTTTTTCAGCACCAATTTCTGTTTTTGAAACTCTTATTTTACATACAGCTCTTTTATTAATTAATTTTCCATTTTTCTTTTTACCAGTACACATTACTATTAATCTCATCGAACATTTTTTACAATTTTTAGTATTGTGTTTTTCATTAAACTTAAATTTTCGATGACCATCATCAATATTTACATATAAATTTTGATTTGGTTGTAATGGTATTTTGGGAATATTTGCTTTTGGTAATTCAAATTTTTGATATCTTCTACAAACTGTACTAGTACCTATTAAATCTTCAATAAAAGTATCACAAACATCACGGTATTTTTTACCATCAGCAAAATATTTTAAAATTTGTTTAATAACATCTGGTGCTAATTTACTATACTTTTTAACACCAAGATATATATCTAATAATGAAACAAATTCCTTTTTTTGTGTTTTTGGGTTATAATATGTACAAATACGTCGTTTATAATTTAATAAACCTTTTTTTGTTTTTAATTTTCTTTTTCTAAATCTATATGATTTATATAAAGATTTATTACATGTATTTCATAAATAATCATCTATTTTTTTAAATAATTCTTCTGTTTGTTGTAAATTTAATTCATCTTGATTAAAATAGTGTTTGTCTCAATCAAAATGATTAGGGAATGGTAGTGTTAACATTTTTAATGTTCCTTTCTTTTAAATAATTTAATTTTAACTTATATATGTTAATAAGGAGTAAATATGGCTTTTATCACTAGTTATGCACAATTAAATAAAAAATATAATCTTAATTTTAGTGATAATAATTATGATTTTAGTTGAGATATTTTTAAAAAATTTGTTGGTGATGAATGAGCCGAATATTTTACTACTAATTGTTTTTATCGTTTTATACCAACAGCACGTGGAACAAGAAAAACTTGAAATTGCTTAGCATTTGATTTATTTATATGTTGTAATTTTAGTGATAGTAGTGTTCAAGAAGTAAGAAGATATGAAAATACTCATAGTGAAACTACAATTGGTGCTTTAATGAATGTTTGTCAAGTTTTATTAGATACATATAATATTAATTTACTACCTAATAATCCACATGGAATTAAATGAAAAATTACTAAGGATGGTGGTTGTATTATTTTTCCTAATAATCAACAAATTGACTTTATTGGTTATGCTAATGGTAATAAAATTTTTGGAAAAGAAGCGGGTGGGTCAAGTTTTTTAGGTTCAAGAACAGATGAAATAATCATGGCAGAAGAAAAAGAAACGTTAACAGAAAAGCAATTAACATATCGATATGAACGTTTACAAAACTCTATGTTTAGAAGTAATCGTATTAAAGTATCCAAAGAACCTATTAAAGAATGAAGTTGAACTTTTATTGATAATAATATATATAGTCCTACTTTTGGAAAATTGATTACTCGTTATTTTTATAAAAGTTTTTTCATTACTTTTACATGTAATCCTTATGATAAATATCATCCATTTTATTTAAAATACTGTACACCATTTTTACCATTAAATGATGAAGTCATGAAAAATCTTAAAAAAGTTGGTAAAGTTTATTATGAAAATAAAGATATGTTTAGTGGTTTAGGTTTATTTGTTTTAAGATTTACTATTCAACCATTTTGAAATAGATTACCAGACATTCAAAAAAGAACATTATTAGAAATGAAAAAAAGTAATCCTGATGAATTTAATACTGTTTTTTATGGTTTTGAATTTTTAGATAGTGATGCAACAATTTTTCCATTTCAAAAAACTGTAAAATATTGACAATTATACGATTTAAAACAATTTTATAATCAAGAAAAAGATATGTATAAATTTGATTTTTATAGTGTTGGTATTGATTGAGCTACGGGACCAAAAGACCATACTGTATTTATAGTAGTTGGATTTAAAGAATATAATAATACTGGTTATTATGATGCTTATATTATTTGTGAATTAGTAGTTACTCCAAATGACTTTATAAATGAAAATGAAAAAATTAATGCTTATGTTAATGAAATTTTAGGATTAATCGATAATTTTGAAAATTTTGACCAAACAATTTATTTTTATGATGATAAAGCAAGAACAGCCATGGATTGATTAAATCAAAAATTAATAGATGAACATAATACTATTCTAATAACACAAACTGCTATTAAACATGCTTCAAATTTAAATCAAGAAGCCGGATTAACTAATAGAGTAGTATGAATGAGAAATATTATGAGTTATGGAAACTTTTATGCAAATAAAGATGATTTACCAAAAACTACTCAATGTTTAGAAGAATTGCGTTATGATGAAACAAAAACTAACATTCCTGACAAGAGTATGTATCAAGACCCATATGATGCTTTGTTTTATGCAGTATATCCATACAAAAATGTAATTAGGGGTAAAAATAATGCTACTGTGAAAAAAAGTATCTTCACATTTGCTATATAATAAACAATTTCAATATAATTAATAGTATAGGTCTCATAAAATAAAGGCCTTTAATTTAGGCGTTATTTTGCATTTAAAAGCATACTTGTAAAAATAATCAAAAATAGTACAATTTATAAGTAAAATCAAGGAAAAAAGGAGTAATTTAATATGAAAACATGAATAAAAACAAATTTAAGTAAAATAACATTAGCATTAGCACTAACTGGTGCTACAACGGGAACAATTGGTTTAATCATGGGGGGGCTGCTTACCCATAATGTTAGTGGAGTTAAGTATTTTTTAACTCCACATAAACAAGTTGAATGAGGTGTTCAAACTATTTGGACAACTAATCCTAATGATACTTTAAAAAAAGATTATAAATTTGAGTTATATTTTGCAGATAAACCAAAAACTAGACAATTTGATACATCTTATCAAAATTGATACTATAGCACAGATATAAAATGAGATGGTAGATATCCTGATGGATATTTTATTAAATAATTAAATTTCTAGATTTATATAAGAAATATTTTCATTATATTTATCAAATAAATTAATATTATTTAAACTTATTTCTTGTTTATCAGTTATTAAAATTAAGTCATAATTACCAGCACCAAATATTCCACTAATTTCAATCCTATTTAAGTTATTAATAGGATTTTCTATTTGTAATTCAAATTCACTATTATTATCAATTTTTAAAATTTCTTTATAAAATTCCAGTTTAGAAAATAATTGTGATTTATTTGAACCATATAAATTTAAAGCATTTTCAATTTTATTATTACTAATAATTGCTCTTGTAAAATACTTACCATATTCACCATTTGCTAATGTTCAATCTGCTGGGATTAATGATGGAATATTATTACTTTCTAATTCATTAGTTATAGATAATCAGTTAAATTGATTATCATCTAGTTTAAATAATTTATTTTGACTAATATCATTATTTTTTAATTTAATATTATTAATATCTGTAAAATCAAAATATTGAGATTTTAATATAACTTTTACATCTTTATATTTTCAAATTTTATTTTCATTAGGATGTATTGGACTCGATTTTAATTCAAAATAATAGGGTAACAGAATTTTATTATCATCATTTAAACCTTTATTAATTGCTAATGATGAATAAATATATTTTGATAACATTATAAATACTTGCTTAAATATTTGCATTTGTGGTAAATTTACATAATTTGGATAATCTAATTCTCATTGTTTAAATAAATTCATAATTACTTCATCAGGTTTTTGTCCTTCAAATTTTGCACGTAATTTAGCAATATCATTTAATGGTTTACCATTTTTATCATCATATGTAGCACCTTCAAAATTTCTATTATAGTTATATGTATAATTTAGCATATCTAATAATAGTTGTTGTAAACTATCAATAGTTGGTGCATCTTTAATTTCTATTTCAATGTCATCAAATTTATTATTAGTTGCAACATATTGATAAAATTGACTTTCACCTACAAAATCTCAAACTTCTTTATCCTTTAATTCTTTTTGGCTTTTTAATGGTCATTTACCACCTAAAACATTACTAAACTCATATCCTAATCAAGCATGTGTAACTCTTGCGTTTTTTATAATTTCTTTTCTTGTTTCTTTACCCTCACTAATAGCAATTAAATCTAAAACTGATTTTTCTTGTCCTATAAATTGTTTTGCTAAATTTCAAGGTAATATTTGTTCACTAAATCATTGTTGTAAAATTCTAACTTTTGGTTGAGTTTCAATAGGCATTGATAATAGCGGAAATGCTATCTTATCTTTGACAAATAACTTTGGGTATACTTCCATATTGTCAACTTCACCAAGTACCTTTATATTGCCGAAAATCATGCTTCTAGGGGCTTTAATTTTTAAACCAGTAACTTTTGTATCTTTATCTAATGGTTTTTGTAATTTAATAATGATTGGATAACCATCTCTTGTTTTAAAATCTTTAATTTTAATAATAGTAATATTTTTAGTACTTCTTGTTTTTGGATTTTGATAAGGTTGTGAATAATTATTAATGATATATAAATTATCAATATTATTTTCAGTTAATGGTTCATTTATACTAACTGCATATAACTTAAATTGATTTAATAAATTTATTTCTTGAAATATTAAATTTTTAATATCAGTCATACTATATTCAATTGTATTATCATTAATATTTGTACTTGCTCTTTGATTTAATTGCATAGTAAAGTCAGATGTTTCAACAGCAGTGGTTTTTAATACTTTATCAATATCAATAAAACCTAGTTTAATAGTATTTGCTGAAAATCTTAAACTATTATTTTCATTATTTTTAAATAAACGTTCAATTTCATAAATATAAATTGTTCTTTTTTTAAATTCATCGTATGCTCTATTAATATCTGGGTCACTAGTAGCACCCATCATATTAGTAAAGTCATAAGGAATATTATCAATTAAATAATCATTTTCTACTTCTGCTTGATTAAGTTTAGTTTGTTTCTGTTTCTGTGGAAACTTCGTTTGTGGTTTGTTGTTGTTTTCCATTGTTCTCTCCTATTAATTGGTTATTTTCGGGATTAAATAATTTTAATTTAACTGTTAAATTATTAATTTCTTGTTCATCATTAATATTAAATGTTTTACTATTTAATAAGTCTTTATCTAAATGTACTAATATTTGAATAAATTTAAGAATATCAATGTTAAATTGTCATAATTTTTGTTCAATATAATTAATAGTTGAAATATTTACTGCTGTACTTTCGGGAACTGATTGTTGTGCAGATTTCTTTTGACTTGGTATATGAATACCACAACGTTTAAATATTTCATTAACATTTCAATCGTATATATCAGTTAAATTTTTACCTTTAAAATTGCTATTTGTCATATTGATATTTTCATTTTGTTCATTATTATCTCCGCCACTTTTAAATATGTAGTTTTTAGTAACCAAAGTTCTTACTGCTTCTTCTAATGCTGATTGAACATTACCATAAGTTTGACTAAATATAAATTTAGGTGAATTTAAAATGGTATCTAAAACAATTTGTTCATAAATAACATCTAATGCTTTAATTTTATCCATTACTTTATCACAATCTGCTAATTCATTTGCTTTATTTCGCATAATTGCTATTGGTATATAATTAATATTTAGTGTTTGTTCTTGTAATAGATTAGGATTATTAATAAATGAGTTAAAATCTAATGGAAATTGGTTTTTACTATCATTAATACTATAAATTGCACGGTTAATTATTACTTGTTCATTATTTAGTGTATAAATTTCAAATAATCTTACAGTTTGTGCATTTTGTTGATAACTGTCATAAAAAATAGTACATTGAATTAATTTACCAGTAATGTCATAAACTCTTTGTTGTATATCTACTACTTGAAAATATAAGTCATCATTAGCAATATAAATTAAATAAGCACTAATTCCTAATTTACTTAATTTAAAAATTGAATTTCAATTTTTTCTATAAAATTCTTGTTGAATTAAATATTGTTTAATAGTTTCATTATTAATGTCTAATGGAGCATTATATAAATTAGCATTATTTTCTGCTACAAAATCAGTAAAATAAGTTTCATGATTAAAATCATTAAAACCAAAATAATTTAAAATTGAAGCATGTGTACTTTTATTTTTATTAGTTAAAAATTTTACTTTTTCATTTTGATTATCACTAATATTACTTTTTTCTTTTCTTTTAAATAGACTTAACATAATATTCACCACCTTTTTTTAAAATATTTGATTAATTTTTAATACAATTTTTACAATAATAAATATTATTAAGCCAGCAACAGCTGAAGATAATAAAACTCCAATTAAACCTAAAATAATTTTTATAATTTTAAAAAACATAATCTTATTCCTGTAATTCTTCTAATTTTCATGTATTTCCTTTATCATTACCTTTTAAAGAATAAATAGTAATAAATTTTGCATGATTAACTGATAAAACTAATACATTACTATTATTGTTAAAGACTTCTATTTCTACACCTGCTATTTTATTATCAGTTATAATAAATTCTTGAATTGCAAAAACTGGATTATATATATTTCAAGAATAATAAACTCTGTATCGTTTATTAACTATAAAATTATAAGTAATTTGTCAATTATCTCATTTATTTTTTTCTCTTGTTCCTACTTCTTTTCAATTTGAACCACTTGGACTTGGTGTTGGAGGAATATCTTTTAATTCAATATCTCAAATATTTTCTTCAATTTCATTAGTTTCTAAACTTCTTGAATTAATTTTTAATTTTGGTGTAATATCTATTTTAATAGTATCTTGTAATTCTTCTAATGAAAATATATTTCCATATTGTTTATTTCCTCCAATAATAATTAATTGACTTTTTCTATTAACAGTTCCTAATTTAATAATTAATGAAGCATCTTCATTATCAATTTTACCTTTAACAAGCATATAATCTCCACCTATATGAGTAGAACTAGATTTAAATTCTATTTTTAGTTTTACACTTGTTTGATTAAAAGGTGGTTTATCTCATGTTATAAATACTCTATAATATTTATTAAAACTAAGAGCAAAATCTTCTCATGTACGATTATCAAGACTTTTACCTATTATTTTTCAATTTTCTTTATCTTGTTTTTTATCAATATTAGTTTTATTTTCATTAATAGCACCAACAACTGTTTTATTAGTAGTTTCTAAACTAGGAATTTTAGTACCAATAGTATTGATACCAAAAGCATATTGAAATTGGTCTTTATCCATTTTATCTTCTATTTTTTTATCTACTTCTTCTTTTTTATAATAATCAGATAAATCAGTAGAACCACCAATAGCACTAATTTTATTATTTTTATCAATAGTAATATTTTCACCAGCAATTAATTTATTTTGTTTTTTATCTAATAAATTATTAGTTTCTATTTTTGTATAATAATCACGTTCAGTACCTTCTTCTGCTATAAATTCAGTTGGTGTTCCTTTTCCAATATATTGATATAAAAGAATAGAAGCAGATGTGTAATTATCATTATTAGAGACAACAGTAATATCATTTCCTTTCTTAGTAAATAATAATTGTATTTTTACATTATCATTTACATTTAACTCATCTAATTTAATAGTTTTTTGTGTTGTTCTTTGAATTTCACCACGTAGATTAAATATAGTTTTTTTATCCCCATATATATAATTATCAGTAGGATCACTAGAAGATTGATAAATGTAACCTCATATTGCTAAATATGTTTTACCAAATTGATTACTAGGGATAAAAGAATTCATTTTTTTTCATAAAGGACTAGTTTCAATATTAAATCAATTATTTTTAACATCATTAATATTTTCATTTGCTTTAATTAATTCAGTATTTAATTTGGTAATTTCATTTTCATTTGTAGTAATTCGTTTTTGTTGTTTAGCAGAAAAATCACAAGTTGGTGCATGCGTATAATCACCAATTTGTGGATTATTTTGTAATGCTTCGGGTGGTAATGTACCAATTTCATCAGGTCAATCTAAAATCATTGTTTCAGTTTTTGGGTCATAATCTGTTGCAACATAACCTTTATTAATAAATTTACTAACAGGACCTCTATATATTTCATTTTCATTATCATCAACTAAATCATCATATAATTTAATTTGTTTTGATAATGTAAATTCTTTTTGTTGTTGAATTAATTCATCAACTTGATTTCTAGTATAAAATGCTTTTAAGTCAATTTTTTCAACATCTATTTCATCATCATTATAACTTGAAAATATTTGTTTTAATTCTGTTAATCTTGCTCATATTTTCATTCTACTAGGTGCTAAATCTCAAACATTAATTGTAGGAGTACTATTTGCACTAAATTGAGTACCATTATTAAATTGAATAGTAGCATCAACATTAAATTCAATTGGTGTACGATTAAATACTCAATGTTCAACCATAACATAAACCATATCTCTTAATGTTTCTTTAATTAATTCATCTTTAAAACTATCGAAAGGAAATTTAGATAAAATAAAATCAAGATAAGCATTAATATCATTTTGAGCACGAATAGCAAAAGTTTTAAATCAATCATTAACATTAGATCATGTTTGTATATATTGCTGTGGAGTTTCTGTAATTTTTCCAGTTAATGGATATCAGTTATTATAATTTTCAAGACTGACATCAGTTCAAAGTTTATTAATCATAATTTATCATTCCTTAAAAAATGCTTGTTTATAATGATGAGTATGTTTTTTTGTTTTTTTATGTGTTATATGCTCAATTTCTTTTTGTATTTTATTTTTACTTTTTTTTAATTTTTTCTTACTTTTTGTTACAACTTGACTATATGCAAACTTTTCTAAATGATGTAATAATCCAGTACCAAATAAAGTATTAACTGAAAACTTTAAACCAACATTTTTAAATGATTTGTTAATATTTTCAATAGGATTATTAATAACATTTACTACTTTATGATAAGTTCTTATTATTCTAAATATTTCTCTATATACTTTAAAACTATCTCTAATTACTTGTTGTAAAACTGGTGGAGCAAATGCTATTGCTTTTAATCATTTATTACGATTAACACCATAACCAATGTATCAACCACTATATCAACGATATCAATGGAATGGATGTATTTGAGTAACAAAAGTTTTTGCTTTAAGAATACTATCAACAACTGTAATTGGTTTATATTTAGGATTGCGATGATAAATAGTAATTGCACTTTTATCTAATGACAAAGGTTGAATTTTACAACCCATAAATACTGGGGAATTTAATGGAATTAATTGTGCATGTTTAATTGCTTTTTTCTCTGCACTAGTAAATAAATCTGTTGCTTTTTCTTTTAATTTATTAATTTTTTCAAATGCTTGTTTTTCTAATTTTTCAAATTTTTCTTGTAATTTATATATACTTTCTCGTAATTTTTCAAAATATGGTGTTTCTTTTCAAAATTTATTAAAACCTTTTTTTAAGTAAAATCTAATATCAAAATATTTAAAACTTTGATTTGCTTTTAAAACAAGTTGATGAATAACATTATTTTTAAAATTAAATTTAATAGAATTAGCACGAATTTTTTGTAAATCTAAAATTAAAGTTTTTCCATATCTACTTTCTGAATGTATTGTATGAACTAAATTTAATCAATCATGTTGGTTCATAGATAGTACTTTTTTTAAATCAGTATTAAATTTTTTAAAAAAGTTATTTGCTTTTTCAATATCTTTAATTTTAAATTTAGGAGTTAATTGTGGACTTAATTTTATTAATGTATTTTGTAATAATAAGTGTTCTTTTAACTTTTTTATTTCTAATTTTTGAAAATTATTTTTATATTCTCTTTCAGCAACATAACCTAAATCTCGTAATACTGTTTCACGATTAGGAGTAAAACTATAATTCATTAAATAACGTTTATTACCAATAATTTTATCTGTTAAAATTTCTTTTCCACTTACTTGACTAATAATTTCTTGTAAATTTTTTGCTTCTTTAATACCAACTTGTTCTAATGTTTTAGTTTCTTGTGCTAGTTTAATAAATTTAGTTGTGCGATAACCACGACTAATTTTATTAAGTCCAGCAAATGCAGGTAATAAATTTAAAAAAGTATTTAATTTTGTTACATTTCCTTTTAAATAATCATAAACTTGATTAATAGTAAAATCAGTTGTAGCATAAATACCAAAATTAATAGTACTTGCAATAAAATCACTTGCACCTAATCCAAGGGCTACACTTTCACTTAATCCACCAGTAAAAGGAGCAAGTGCTACTGCTATAACTTGTACACCAATCATTTCTAAAATTTCTCATCAAAAACTTTTATTTTCTTGTTGTTTACTTATTCTAGTATGTTTTGGTTTATTTATGTTTAAAAGTATTGCTGTACTAGTTGTACCGATTGGCATGATATTAATTTCCTTTATTTAAGAGTTATTTTAATCAGATTTGTTGTTCCTTTATAATTTAAGTCATTAACATTAGCAGTAATAGTTATGTATAAGTCACCTGCTTTTTGTTTTTGATTACTTACATTAGTTTTTCCTTGTGCATCACTAAAATATTTAATAGTTGGATTTGTTAAATTAGGATTTAATGATTTAAGTTCATTAGTACTTTTTATTTGTGTATTTAATTCACTATTATTGTTATTAACATTTGCAGTAATATCAGTTGTTAAACTTGTAATTTTAGTTTTTAAATCAGTTTTATCAGTATTAATAATTCCACATGCCATTCAACGTGATGTTGTTTCATTATTAGAAATATAAGGTATTGCTTGACCTGTAACTTCTCCACCAACTAAATACATTCTTCCAACTTTACCATCTGCCACTTCTTGAACATAAATAATTGTATCTTGCAACATATATCTTTTCATTGCTCTTGGCGTTGCTAAAACAAATGACATAATTTCATCATCATTTTTATCATTTTTAAAAGTCATATAGTCATCCATTACAATTTGACATAATACACCTTTAATATATAAATCATTACCATTTAATCTTAATTGTTGTGCAATTTCATTATCAGTAATTAAACCTTTATTATCTGCCAAGTAAACTATACTATCATAAAGAGCATTAGTAATAAAGAATCTACAATTTGCAATATTTCTATATTGAAATAATGTATTTCATGCCCCCAACATTGCTTCTACATATTTAATTGCTTGTGATTTTGGTTCTGTTGATTTTTCAATCATAAATTTAATTGCATATTTTGCAATTACATTAGTATTGTTATTAGCTAAATAATCTGCTAAATCATTAGCAACTTCATATTGCATACTTTGTAATAAATTTTGTCCATTTTCTGCTAATAAATCTTTTGCTGCAATTGTTTCGCCAGCAACAGCTTCTTCTGTAATTTCTTTAATAATTTTATCTGTATCAGCATATCCGACATCTATTCTTTTACTCTTATCATTTCATTGAAGAACTTTAACTTTTGGGTCTTTTGGTTTTTTAACTATAAATTCAATTCTTGTTGAATTAACCATTTCGATAGGAAAAAAACTTGCCCATGGACTATTTGATTGTTTAAAAAATTCTATAAATTCTGGTGCTTCTACTAATTTTTCGGTATTATCTAAATTTTGTTTGAATGGTACTGACATTTTTTTTATTTCCTTTCTGTTATAAATTATTTTTCTTTTTATAATCCAATAAAGTACTTTTTATTGAAATTGGCTCATTTGTTAGTATTGTTTGTGGTTTACCACCTGTATTAATTATTTCTTTAAATACTGGTTGTTCTTTAATAATTTTTTTAATAGTTTCTTCAATTTTTGAATTTTCTAAATTATTAGTTTTAAATTTTAAAAAATCATAAAATTCAGTTTTAACTTGATATTTTTTAAATATATTAATTATTTCTTTTTCTTTAATTTCTTGATTAAGTTTATTTAACTTATTTTCTGCTTCATTAACTTTATTTTCTATTTCTTGTGAAGAAGCATTGTTTTCAGTTAAAGGTTCAGTTGTTTGTTGAACATTATTTTCATTTTCTAACATTTACATCACCTCTTTATTATTTATTTTCTTTATTAATTTTTTCATTTAATTTTGCTAATTTTTTTTGATGTTTGATAATTTTGTTATTTGCTCTAACATGTTTTGGAGTTGTGATAAATCTTTTTAATAAAACAATAATTTCTCTGCAAATTAATGTTCCAACACTTGTTCCAATAATTATTAATTCATGTAAAAATTCTTTCATCTCAATATTTTCCTTTCAATTGTTTATTTTTTAATTATTCATCAAATTGACCACCATTAATTCTTTCAATCATTGATTGTGAATTACTTACAACTTCTACTAATAAAGATAGTTTTCTTTCTAATTCTTCTATTTGTTCGTTATATGTTTTTATTTCATTATTATAATATTCAAGTATTTTTTCTTTATTCATAAATTATTCACCTCCTTTATAAACTCATGTGATTATAATCTCAATTTAATGAAGCATTATCGTGATTTAATGCTACTTCGCTCATATTATCACTACCGTATTGACTAGTTGTTTCACTATTAATTGTGAATCTATTATCATTTACTAATCTTGCAGTTTCATCATTAAATGATGTTTCTTGCATTTCTTGAATATGATTTGTAGTTTCCATAGGTAGTAAATTATGGATTATTTCACTTGCACCAGCAATTATGGTAGGTACTGAATAAGCATTATTAAAATCATTATTAATACCCATTGCAACACCACTTGATATTAAACATCCACCAGTAGCCATATTACAAATCTTTCTTATCGCTTCAAATTTATTAGGTATTAACTCAGTTAATCCACTAATAAGATTTGAAATACCATAAGCATTTAATGAAATATAAGTATCTCAATCCATTAATGACTGATGTTCTTGTTTATTTAATAATAATCATGGAGGACCCTCAGTTGTAGTTGTAGTAGTTATTGGAGTTGGTGTTGTTGGAATAATAGGAGTAATATTATTTTCACTTCATTTACTATAATTTGCTAATCCAATTGTTCCTAAACCTAATAATATTTTTTTAGAACTATTAATTAATTTAGTTTTAGTATTTGGTCTTTGATTTAAATTTCAAATATCTAAACCTAATTTTTTACCAAATAATAAACTATTAATTGAACCTAATACTGGATTTACAATTACTTGACCATAATAAGCACTTGTACCAATCATTGCACAAATTGGACTTATTCCAGTTCTAATTAATTTAATTAAAGTATAATTTGATTGATTTTCTATATTTGGCATTTTATTCTCCTTTAATTTTCTAATTTTTTAATTGTTACTTTAATTCAACCTTGATAAACATCATTATCACCAACTATTAATGCAACATTACTTTCTGGGTCCGAAACAATTATGTGTTTGGATTTAACATTTGGGTATTGTCTTAAAATAATTGCTCTAATATCATTACTTGTATGAATTGCTTTTGGAAATGGTGATAATATTTCAATTTCATCTTTATTTTCAAACAAAGTAGGTAATATTATCATTAGTCAAATTCACCTTTTTCTATTTTTTCAATTAATAAATTTAAAATATTTTTGTCAAAATCAGAGTTTGTATAATTAATTTTTTTAGTTCATTTAATTATATCTTTCATATATTTAAGTAATTTTTCTTTATTCATTATCAATATCTCCTAAATTTCTTCAACTTCTTCTATTTCATTTATTAACTGATTCTAATCAACAACTATTACAGGTATTGGATAAAAAGTTTTCTTTTACTTTATTGCACATAGAACATTTATCTTCATATTTCATATTATTTCTCCTTATTTTCAATTTGATTAGCAATTTCATTTAATATTTTTAATACTTTATATTCATTTTTTAATTCTTTAATAATAAATATTAAAAATATTATTAGTGTTATGCTTGTTATTAATATTGGTACTATTAATAAAATTTTTCATAATATCATTTTTTACTCTTTTCATTTTTTAAATCATTTAACATTAATTGAACAAAATGCACGATTTTTAGGAATATTTAAAGTATTAAAAATTTGATCAGTTACTATAATTTCATCGTTTTTGTTTAATAAAATACAGCGTCTATAAAATTTTGGGTTGTTAAAAATTAAAGTAACATAGTTTAAACCATTTCACTGACCTCGAACACTATAATATAATTCCTTATTACCTTTTTCGTAATATTTTGCTTCAATAGTGTTACTAAGTTTTACTGTTAATTTGACATAATTTGCTTTATCTTTCATGTTTATAATTTCCTTAAATAATTATCAAAAATTAATATTTTTTTATGATTTTTTAAATAATATTGAATATGCTTATAAGCATCTTGTTCATGTTTTGTTAATTTTATATTTCCTTTATAATTTGTTATTTTATTTTTATTTTTTGGGTGGTTTTCTAGATAATCTCAGTTGAAAACATCTTGAACTAATACCATTAATGCACCAATGATTTTAGGCGTTGATAATGGATTAGTTAGTAATTGTTTTGAATTTAAAAAGAAATTTTCTACAATAACTAATATTTTTTTATCAATAAATTTTTCTTTAATTAATTGAAATTTTTCTTTATACATATTTTTAGTTCATAAAACAGTTAATGTATTGAATGTTTCATTAAAAATAATATTATTAGTTTCATTTGAATATATAACAATTCCATTATTACCAATTCCAGCGGGGTCAATTCCAATAATTAAGTCATATTGCATTAATTAAGTTAACCTCTAATAACTGTTTTAATAATTTCTAAATTACAATTACATCAACAATATTTACATTCTTCAATAAATTCTTTATGACCACAAACTAAATTATCTTTTTTTAAATCATCAATCAGTTTAATTAGTCCTATTTTAAATTCAATATCATCACTGTCTGGTATGCAAATCGTTCCTCTTTTAGTTAAATATTCTTTATCCATATTTATACCTCCTACTTAACCTAATATTTAAAATACAATCATAACAAATCGCTTTACTATTTTTATCTCTTAAAAAATATTTTCTTGTTTTTATATCATTAGTATTAAAGAATAAATAATCTAATTTATGCTGTTTACATGTTCAACAAAAATACTTTTTCATAATAGTTCTTTCTAATATGTTCTGTTGCTTCTAGCATAAAGAACATATATTTTTATTTTTATATTATTAATACTATTAGTTTTATTCATTCCATGAAAACTGGGCTCAAAAATAAATTGTGAAATTTTAAAAAGAAATCGAGGCATTCGATTCAATATTTATTTAATTTATGTTTAATAAATTAATATTTTAATTGAACCGGCACCGCTCAATTTTTTTTAAAAGTTTGAAATTTATTTTCTCGCCCAAAAAAATTTTCAAAAAAATAAAAAATAAAACCAACACTTGCTCACTGGGGGGTGGCAAGGTTGGTTAAATAAAGAATAGAATTAATACAATAGGTCCCTACAACAGGTCTATATATACTAGTTTCCAATTCGCTCCCACCCCAAGAATTACCATTAAATGGTTAGTATATTTTATTAGGTATCACTCCACTTTTTATTTATACATGCAAGTCCACATGTTCTAGCTACTATTTTTAACAACTGTGTTGTAGTTCACTTTTTTAGTTCCCTAACACGTGTTGATAATAGCGTTAAAGAAGATTATTAATTATTAACTTTCTCCTACTTGGTCACTGCGTGTAGTAGATATTTAAAGAGTGTTAATAATAAAAATTTTAAAATTTTACAATTACACAAAAAAAGACAAGATTTTTATTCTCGTCTTTTGTCATTTATTTTTAATTCAAGGGTAAAAAAAGAAAGGAGCTATTTTTAAAACTTTTTAGTTATCGACATCTTCGACACGCTCCCACTTTTTTTCTAATCAAAAATGCTTGTTCTAAGAACCTGTTTAAAATCTTTTCAATAAAATTGAAATAAAGGCAAGAACAACCATTTGTAAGCTAGTATTTAATTTTTTTTCACAATTTTTTCATAATCTTCTGCATTTTTCTAATCATGCAAAACTTCGTTCTACAACTCATCTTTTTGGTAATACTACAAAAGAATGTAATTCATTACGTTTTATAACTTCAACATTTGCATTTATAATTGTTTTAATTTTAGAAGCAAATTTTTCACCAGTATAACCAGCATCTACTAGTATTTTTTGAACTGCAGAAAGATTCTCTTTTTCATTTTCAATCATTATTATAGCACTATTACGATCTGTTTTTTCTGCTGTGGTTATGTAAATTGCATGTGGGTGGTTGGCCCTTAATTACTGGACCATTTTTGATATAAAATTCTAAATTTTAATTTGTAAAATTGGTGGTTTTAGAAATTTAGAATGTATTCTTTCATAATTATAAAACATAACATATTGATTTACATCATTTATAGCTTCATTGATGGATAAATATTGATTTGATCCTTTAGGTAGTCATTCTTGAGATAAATGAGAAAATCAGTTTTCAGATAATACATTACCACCAATATCATAAGGTTGTTTTTTGCTTAAAATTATTTGTTTTTCCTCTGCTCATTTTGTGATATCGTGACAATAAAATTCGTTGGCGTTATCTGAATGTAAAATAACATTTTTTATTTGATTTCAAGAAAATTGTTTGTTGATTTTTTCAAGAGCAGGAAGAATTAAATCCTGATATGATTTATTAGGAGCAATATTATAACTAACAACATTATTTGAATAAAAATCAATAATTACAAAAAGATATAATCATCCTTCTTTAGTATTTATTTGTTTAGTGTCCATTGATCAAATTTGATTTGAAGAGGTTGTACTTTTATAATCTTTGTTTACTTTATCCATTGTAGGTATTCACTTATTTGGATTTTTTTTGTTTTTAGGATAGTTATTTTTAGTTTGTTTTAATCCTTGAATATTGTGTTCTTTCATAATTTTTCGCATTTGTTTTATTGATAATTCTATATTTAAAATGATATTTTTTTCTTGTTTTAATCACTCTTTAAAAGCTGAAAAAATTCTTAAATATCCATAAATTCTGCCTTTTCTTGTAGAATGAAATTCGATTAAAAGTTGGCATATTTTTTGATATTTATGATTGCATTTAATAATATGATTTTCTTCTTTTTTAATAGGTTTTTGTTTATTTTTTAAAAAGTAATATGTTGATCTGTTTAATTGAAGATATTGACATAGGTTTCTAATTGAATATTGATTTTTACAATCATCAATAATTTTAATTTTTTCTTTGATATTTAATTTGTTAATTACTAATGCTATTTGTTTAATTTTATCCATTAATAAAAATCCTTTCAGGTTAAAATTAGTGTTAATTATATAACACAATTGTTTTTAGAATACATTCAGGTTTTTTAAATTAATGGTCTAGTAAAAAGGGCTAAGTGGCGTGGTAAACCTTGAGAATCAACAGCAATATGACGCTTTATTCCTGAAATCTTTTTACCAGCATCATAACCTTTATTTTTAGTAGTATCTGTATTTTTAACACTTTGTGAATCAATTATACAAAAACTAGTTTGTTCTTTTCTACCATTATTGATACGAAATGCCTTGACTAATTTTTTTTAAAACTAATTGTAATACACTAGGTTCTTTATCATTATTTTTACTTCAAGCTTGAAAATAATAATATACAATTTGTCATTTTGGAAAATTTTTTGGTAACATTCTTCACTGGCAACCACTTTTTAATACATATAAAACTGCACAAAATACTTCATATAAATCTAAACTTCTTGGTTTAGTTCTCTTTTTAGTATTTTCTAAAATTGATTTTATATTTTCAAATTGCTCTTTGCTAACATTACTAGGATAATTTTTACACATATATACCTCTTATTTTAAAATATATAATCATTTTATACTATTCTCTAAAAGATTTTAAACAGGTTCTAACATTTCAATATTATTAACTATTTCAATTTTCATGTTTTCTCCTTTTAAATTTAATTTAACAATTAGTAAATTTTACCAATTAATAAGTGAATTTTTAATTAGTGCTATAATTTAAGTAAGCGATTTTAAAAAATATTTTTTTGGGGGAGGGAATAAATTTTGGAAGTACAAAAAATTCAATTTAAAAAATTACGACCGCATAATTTTTTGGGAGGGCAATATTTTGTTTTATTATTTTTTTGAATAATATTTATTACATTACTAATTACTGCATTAGTCTTATTTTTAAATGAAAGAACAAGAATTGATAAAGAAAATAATGTTAAAGAACTACTAGAACAAATTGCTAACGCAAAACAAGAAAGTGACAAAACTCCTTTCTATAAAAAATTAATGGCTATTTATTATCCATTAATTGATTTTTCATTAATGTCATTTATTTTTACTCAACATGATGATGCACCAATAAGTGACTGAGGAAGTGCATGAACACAACGTTTAAATAGTATTAATACTGCTTATTCATATATCTTTATTACAATTTTAATCGCTTTAATTGCTTTACTTTTTTATATTATTATAATCATTAAACTTTATCGTCGTCGAGCATTTCAAAGAAAATATGGTTTAACAACTCAATTTGCAAATGATTATCCAATTTATGATATTAAAATGTATCTAGGTTTTACAGTTAATTTAGCTATTGTTTTTAGTTTTTTCAATTTTCTAACAACTATCATTGTATTAATTTATGGTATTATCTTGGTATTAACTTCTTATTTCTTTTGATATATTTTAAAAATTAAAACAGAAATATTAATTATGCATAAATGATGAAAAACACCAAACTTTGCTTTATTTTTATCTGTTATTTTATTCCAAAATGGTTATACTTTATTAAAATCAATATTTGCTCAAAAGTTTAATGTTAACTTAGACTTAATTTTATCAATTATTTTACCAATTGGAACAATTACCATCTTTATTACCTTATTAATCAAAAATATGCTTAATTCACAAGTTACAGCAGTAAAAAATGCTATTAAAACAATTGGTGCTAAAATTAGTGCTTTTCAAATTTTCTATTATACACAAAAAGAAAAATCTTTAGAAGACTACATGTTTGTTAGTCAGTTGCCAACACTTGTTCGTATACCATTACAAAATAATAGCATTAACACCAAACAAGCAGTAATGCTAATGGCAACTATTGATGAAACAATAATATTTTTTAAAAAACACTTTCATAAACCAAAAGAATTAAACTATATGCTTTTTCACTTATTTAATAGAATAACTGATATTGAAGAAATTGAAGAAATCAAAAATAATATTCTTAAAATAGAAAAAAATAATTAATCAAAATTTAACAAAAAAGTTTTAAAAATAGTTAATACCATAGAAAATAATAAAATTTGTTATAATTGAGTAGAGTAATTATGATATGAGGAAAGGAAGTTATATACATGTGACCATTTAAAAAAAGGGATAAAATCGGAGAAGCAAAAGATCAAAAAAAATGTGATGGTTGTGGGAAAATGAAAAGTTCATCTGAATGTACTAAAGCAGCAGATGGTAAATGTTTGTGTAAAGATTGTGCTAAATAAATATATTAAATAAGTGTGTCATTAACACACTTATTTAATATATTTAGAAAGGAAGGATATAATGAAATGATTCAATAAAAAAAACAAAAAAACTGATGATGAACCTTTAACAAAAACCGTAAAATGTTTTGATTGCGAAATGATGTTTGAACCTTTTGACATTCTTGATACAAAAGAAGGGAAATCTTTATGTAAAAAATGTTTCATTAAAGAAGAAGAAAAATAAATTAATGATGTGTTTAGCAAAACACATTTTTTATTATTTAAAATAAAATAAATAACTATTTTCACAATATTTTATTATAATTACTATGATAAATTAAATTAATTAAAAGGAGAAAAAATGAACATTTTTATAGAAATATTGGGGTATCTTGCAGCCATTTGTATTCCTTTGGCATTCTTACCACAAACTATTAAACTAATTAAAACAAGAAATACTTCAGGTCTTTCTATTTTTTCATATAGTATCTATCAACTGGGAGGTCTTACTTTTTTAATATTTGGCATACTTCGTAATGATATTCCCATGATTACTTGTCAAACTATTACTGCTATACTAAATTTCATAATAATTGGGATTATTGTTAACAATTTAATTAAACAAAAAAATAAGGAGGAAAAAAATGTCTAATATTGCAATTGATATTATTGGATATATAGGTGCCTTTTTTATTTCGGTTGCCTTTTTACCACAAACTATTAAACTAATTAAAACTAAAAACACAAAAGGTTTATCGTTAATTTCTTATAGCATATATCAAATAGGATTAACTTCATTCATAATTTATGCTAGTTTAATTAAAAACATTCCCTTACTAGCAGCAAATGCCTTTGGCACAGTTATTAATATCATATTATTAACATTAATAATTTATAATTTATATTATAATAATAAAGATAAAAAGAACAATTTAACTTCCAAAAAATAAAATTTTTATTAACATAATACTTGCACAAGAATGGAGAAAAAAATGGAACATATTAATCTATTAGGAACTTTTATTTTTATTATCATTGGTTATTTAATTGGCTCAATCTCACCTTCAATTATTATTAGTAAAATAAAATTTAAAACCGATGTTAGAGATTATTACTCTAAAAATGCTGGTGCTACTAATTCAACACGAGTTATGGGTGGTAAATGAGGAGCTATTATTTTAATTATTGACGGTTTTAAGCCCGCTATTCCTATTTTAATTGCATACGGTTTAACCTTTATCAATATTACTAATCCTAATTATGAAACAATGTTTAAACAAGCATATATTTATCCAACTGGTCTTGCTGCAATTATTGGTCACTGTTGACCACTATTTTATGGTTTTCGTGGTGGTAAAGGAGCTGCATCTTCATTAGGAGTACTATTAATGATTAATCCTATTTATTGCGTTATCACAATTGCTAGTTGATGATTTATTTTATATTTAAGTAGAATATCATCTTTATCTTCAATGTTAATGATGATACTTGCTTTTATCTTATCATGAATACCGAATATGCCACTGCATGCTTTTCTTTCCCAACAAGACACTCAATACTATATTGTTAATATAATTATGGCTCTAATTTGAATATTAATTATTATTCGTCATTGAGATAATTGTAAAAGAATTCTTAATCATACTGAACGTAAAGTGACTATTTTTGATAAAAAAAATAAAAAAGCAAATGAAGAAAAAAAATAAAAAATCATCTCTTTATACAAAATTAATAAAAATATTTTTTTAAAAAATGCTTGTTTTATTTTTAAAATTAATGTAATATTATAAGCGTGTTGACTTAACATTGTTAATATTCTCTCCGATATTAGCTTTGCTTAAGCCGAATTATATTTAAAGGAGAGTTGTCAAATATGGAACAAATTAAACAAGATGAATTGATTAAAAAATTTCGCTTAAATGCCAAAGATACTGGTTCTTCTGCAGTTCAAATTATTAATTTAACAAAAAGAATTTTAGAATTAACAGCCCATCTACAAGTACAAAAAAAAGATATTACTGCAAAACGAAGTTTGTTAAAAATGGTAGCAAGCAGAAAACGCTTCTTAAAATACTTTAAAAAACAAGATGTTGCTACATACAATAAATTATTAACAGCACTATCACTAAAAGATAACTAATATTAAATCAGTATTTACTTATTAATACTGATTTTTTTTATATACATCTAAATAATATTAAACATAGAAATAAATTTACAAATGATTTAAACCATAAAAAAATAATATCAGTTATTTTAAATTCTGTCACTTCATATCAAAATATTACATATTTTAATTATTGGGATTATATAATTAAAGAAGAAAAAATTAGTTCTGAAATAAAAAAAGAGATCAATAATTTAATAGAAAAAATGCTAATCTAAATTATACAAACGAAAATGGTGATAGTCCTTTAATAGTAGCAAGTCACTATTATCAACTTATCAAGTCACTATTATCAACTTATAGATTCCATTAAAATTTTAATAGAAAATGGCGCTAATATCAACCACGCAAACCAAAATGGTGATACAGCACTAATAATATCTACTAAAAAAGGTTATTTAAGTATAATTAATGTTTTAATAGAAAATGGCGCTAATATCAACCACGCAAACCAAAATGGTGATACAGCCTTGCATTTAGCTGCTAAAAATGGACTAGCACAAATAGTTAATACTTTACTAATAAATAATGCAAATATTCATTTCATAAATCAAAATGGTGATACGGCTTTGACAATCATTATTAATAATAGTTTATTTTATGATAAAAACATAAAAAATATATTAGAAAACATATTTTATCAAGAATATGAAGAATATATTACAAATAAGGCGAAAGTAGAAATTATTAAATATAGGCCAGAATTTTCAAATAACTCATTATTTCATGATATTAAAGATAATATATTAATACATTTAAATACAAATAATTCAGTAAAAAATATAAAAGAAAATTTAATATTAATTGGATTAAAAATCAATAAGAAAAAAATTTTAAAAATTGAACAAAGAATAAAGAAAATATTTAAATGTAACATTAATAAATTAAATACTAATCAAGAAAAAGAAAAAAAATGACAGAAAAAAATTAAACAAGAATTAAAAGAAGAAAATTATCCACAAAATAAGCCATCAACAAGCGGATATATATAAAACATTAAATTTATCACAAATATAATGAATAAAAATAGTTACCATTATGGTAACTATTTTACAATTTATATTTAATAAAAATTATCGTTTTTTAATAGTACTTTGTTGAAGTTTCATTGCTTGCATTACTGATTTAATTTGAGATTCAGTAGGTTTACGCCCCATTTGTAAATACATTGCACGAATCATATTTTCATTAATAGGAGGATTTTTCTGTAATTGTTTTTCGAAAATCTTCTTAGTAACAATAAAACCAACTAATCCACCAATTAACGCACTAGCAATGCCAATGATTAATACTGCTCACCAAACCATCATTATTAATTTCTCCTTACTTACTGTTTAAAAACTTATTAATTTTATCACACACTTGATTTGATGTAAAGCCATATTTTTCTAGTACTACCTTATCAGGAGCAGAAATACCAAAAGTACTTACGCCAATAACAAAGCCATTACCTGCAACATATTTATATCAACTATCTTTAGAACCCATTTCAATAGCAACTTTTATAATATCATTAGGTAAAATTTTATTTTGATATGTTTTATCTTGTTTATCAAAAATAAAAATAGAAGGCATTGAAACTACACGAACATTAAGTTTTTGATCGTTTCATAGTTGTTCTTGACTAGCAATAGCCAACGAAACTTCACTACCGGTAGCAATAATAATTAAATCTAAAGCTTTACTACTCTTCTCTTTAATAATAATATAAGCACCTTTTTGAACTGCCTCAATATTACTATTTGCAAGTTGTGGTAAATTTTGTCTAGTAATAATAATAGCACTAGGGTTAGTTTTGCTAGATAATGCGATTAAATATGCACCAATTGTTTCTTTTGTATCAGCGGGGCGAATTACATTAAAATTAGGAATAGTTCTTAACATTGTTAGTTGTTCAACTGGTTCATGGGTAGGACCATCTTCGCCAACTGCGATACTATCATGACTAAAAATAAACAAAGATGGAATTGACATTAAAGCTGCTAATCGTAATGCAGGCTTTAGATAATCACTAAACACAAGAAAAGTAGAACCAAAAGGAATTGTGCCTTGATGTAACGTCATACCGTTAACAATAGCGCCCATTGCAAATTCTCTTACTCCATAATGAATATGTCTTCCTGAATGATCAAGAGGTAAAAAGTCTTTATCTGTTACTAATGCTTTAGTTGAGCCAGCTAAATCAGCACTACCACCAATTAATGTTGGACAATGAGCTGATAAAAGTTTTAAAATATTACCAGAGTCTACTCTTGTTGCTTGTGGATTTACTCCAATAATTGAAGTTCAATCAATTTTATTTAATTGATAATCTTCATTAAAAATTTCATTTTTCAATGCTGATTTAATTTCATTATACAATTTTGGATATAATTTTGCATATTTTTCAACTTTTTGATTTCAAATTAATTCTATTTTAGAACCATGATTAAGTGCTGTTTGTGTGAAGTAAGTACTTACTTCTTTTGGAACAGTAAATTCAGGATATTCTCAGTTTAAATTTTTAGCAACTGTTTTAATATCTTCCATTAAAGGAGAGCCATGAACACTGGGTGTTCCTTGTTTACTAGCCCCATAACCAATTATAGTTTTAATTTCAATTAAAGTTGGTTTATCACTAAGTTTTGCTTTTTTAATAGCTTCAGAAATAAGTTTATCATCTTCACCATCTTCAACTTTTAAATAATTTCACTCTAATGCTTGAAGACGCATTTTTAAATTTTCTGAATACACTAATTTAACAGATGAATCTAATTGAACATCATTTGAATCATATAAAATAATTAGTTTATTTAATTTAAAATGTCCAGCAAAACTAAGTGCTTCTTGCGCAATACCTTCTTGTAAATCACCATCACCACAAATTGCATATGTATAATGATCAATAATATTAAGATCTTTTTGATTATATTTAGCACCAAGAAAACTCTCAGTAAGCGCCATTCCAACAGCATTAGCGATACCCTGACCTAATGGCCCAGTAGCCGTCTCTACTCCATAGTCTAAATGATATTCGGGATGACCGGGTGTATTACTATTTAATTGACGGAATTGTTTTATATCATTGATTGTATATTTATAACCAGCATGATGTAATATTGAATATAATAAAGCACTACCATGACCTGCTGATAAAACAAATCGATCACGATTAAATCATTTTGGATTTTTTGGATTAAAAGATAAATGATTTTTGAATAAAGAAAAAGTCATTGGTGAAGCACCTAAAACAATACCAGGATGGCCACTTTTAGCAGCATTAACTGCTTGTACTCCTAACATACGAATTGAATTAATAGTTAATTTATCTAAATTAATTTTATTTTCCATAATTTCTCCTTAAATTTTTAATAGTTATTATTTAATATAATATTAACAATATTCTTAATAAAATAAGTAATTTTTTAAAAATAATTAAAAAAGTATAAATAATAAGGTGGTTGGCCCTTAATTACTGGACCATTTTTGATATAAAATTCTAAATTTTAATTTGTAAAATTGGTGGTTTTAGAAATTTAGAATGTATTCTTTCATAATTATAAAACATAACATATTGATTTACATCATTTATAGCTTCATTGATGGATAAATATTGATTTGATCCTTTAGGTAGTCATTCTTGAGATAAATGAGAAAATCAGTTTTCAGATAATACATTACCACCAATATCATAAGGTTGTTTTTTGCTTAAAATTATTTGTTTATCCTCTGCTCATTTTGTGATATCTTGACAATAAAATTCGTTGGCGTTATCTGAATGTAAAATAACATTTTTTATTTGATTTCAAGAAAATTGTTTGTTGATTTTTCAAGAGCAGGAAGAATTAAATCCTGATATGATTTATTAGGAGCAATATTATAACTAACAACATTATTTGAATAAAAATCAATAATTACAAAAAGATATAATCATCCTTCTTTAGTATTTATTTGTTTAGTGTCCATTGATCAAATTTGATTTGAAGAGGTTGTACTTTTATAATCTTTGTTTACTTTATCCATTAGACTTGGTGCAAAACCTTTAATTTTAATAATTTAACGGTTATTATTAATATCAAAGGTGATAATTATTATGTTAAAAAAATACAAAGATGAACAAGAATTTTATAGTTTAGTGGGAATAAAACTACAAACATTTCAAAAAATGGTTGAAATTTTAAAAAAAGCTGAAGCAATTAAAAAAGCAGTTGGTGGTAAACCTAATAAATTATCAATAGAAAATCGTTTATTAATGACATTAGAATACTGAAAAGAGTATAGTAGTTATAGAGTTATTGCAAAAAGATATAATATTAGTCATACTAGCTGCATTCGTAATATTTTTTGAATTGAAAATACGGTGGTTGGCCCTTAATTACTGGACCATTTTTGATATAAAATTCTAAATTTTAATTTGTAAAATTGGTGGTTTTAGAAATTTAGAATGTATTCTTTCATAATTATAAAACATAACATATTGATTTACATCATTTATAGCTTCATTGATGGATAAATATTGATTTGATCCTTTAGGTAGTCATTCTTGAGATAAATGAGAAAATCAGTTTTCAGATAATACATTACCACCAATATCATAAGGTTGTTTTTTGCTTAAAATTATTTGTTTATCCTCTGCTCATTTTGTGATATCGTGACAATAAAATTCGTTGGCGTTATCTGAATGTAAAATAACATTTTTTACTTGATTTCAAGAAAATTGTTTGTTGATTTTTTCAAGAGCAGGAAGAATTAAATCCTGATATGATTTATTAGGAGCAATATTATAACTAACAACATTATTTGAATAAAAATCAATAATTACAAAAAGATATAATCATCCTTCTTTAGTATTTATTTGTTTAGTGTCCATTGATCAAATTTGATTTGAAGAGGTTGTACTTTTATAATCTTTGTTTACTTTATCCATTGTAGGTATTCACTTATTTGGATTTTTTTTGTTTTTAGGATAGTTATTTTTAGTTTGTTTTAATCCTTGAATATTGTGTTCTTTCATAATTTTTCGCATTTGTTTTATTGATAATTCTATATTTAAAATGATATTTTTTTCTTGTTTTAATCACTCTTTAAAAGCTGAAAAAATTCTTAAATATCCATAAATTCTGCCTTTTCTTGTAGAATGAAATTCGATTAAAAGTTGGCATATTTTTTGATATTTATGATTGCATTTAATAATATGATTTTCTTCTTTTTTAATAGGTTTTTGTTTATTTTTTAAAAAGTAATATGTTGATCTGTTTAATTGAAGATATTGACATAGGTTTCTAATTGAATATTGATTTTTACAATCATCAATAATTTTAATTTTTTCTTTGATATTTAATTTGTTAATTACTAATGCTATTTGTTTAATTTTATCCATTAATAAAAATCCTTTCAGGTTAAAATTAGTGTTAATTATATAACACAATTGTTTTTAGAATACATTCAGGTTTTTTAAATTAATGGTCTAGTAAAAAGGGCTAAGTGGCAAGTGGCAAGTGGCACTTATAAAAATAACTATGTTTAATTAATTCTAGTAAATATAATTAAATGACTAGAAAGAGTGAGTTACAGATGGCTAAAAAAGATAACTTTAATAATAATGATCCAATATCAAAAGCAGTAGATTTATTACTAGAAAATACTGAAGATTTAACAACAGTTTTTAAACCTGGCGGTTTATATAAATAATTAACAAAAAGATTAGTAGAAAAAATGTTGAATTCTGAGATGCAAAATTATTTAGGATATGAAAAAAATCAACATAGTACTACTGAAAATGCTCGTAATGGTACAAGTTCAAAAAAATTAATAACTCAACAAGGTAAAATTGAAATTGATGTACCAAGAGATCGCAATAGTAATTTTAATCCTGTAATAGTTGCAAAAAGACAAAGAAGATTTGATGGTTTTGATCAACAAGTTCTTTCTTTATATGCAAAAGGTATGACATTATCAGATATTAGAATGCAGTTGCAAGAGTTATATCATGGTGCTGATATTAGTGAAAGTGTTATTATTCAAATTACTGATGATGTTATTGATGATGTTAGAACCTGTTTAAAATCTTTTAGAGAATAGTATAAAATGATTATATATTTTAAAATAAGAGGTATATATGTGTAAAAATTATCCTAGTAATGTTAGCAAAGAGCAATTTGAAAATATAAAATCAATTTTAGAAAATACTAAAAAGAGAACTAAACCAAGAAGTTTAGATTTATATGAAGTATTTTGTGCAGTTTTATATGTATTAAAAAGTGGTTGCCAGTGAAGAATGTTACCAAAAAATTTTCCAAAATGACAAATTGTATATTATTATTTTCAAGCTTGAAGTAAAAATAATGATAAAGAACCTAGTGTATTACAATTAGTTTTAAAAAAAATTAGTCAAGGCATTTCGTATCAATAATGGTAGAAAATAACAAACTAGTTTTTGTATAATTGATTCACAAAGTGTTAAAAATACAGATACTACTAAAAATAAAGGTTATGATGCTGGTAAAAAGATTTCAGGAATAAAGCGTCATATTGCTGTTGATTCTCAACGTTTACCACATGCAATTTACATAACCACAGCAGAAAAAACAGATCGTAATAGTGCTATAATAATGATTGAAAATGAAAAAGAGAATCTTTCTGCAGTTCAAAAAATACTAGTAGATGCTGGTTATACTGGTGAAAAATTTGCTTCTAAAATTAAAACAATTATAAATGCAAATGTTGAAGTTATAAAACGTAATGAATTACATTCTTTTGTAGTATTACCAAAAAGATGAGTTGTAGAACGAAGTTTTGCATGATTAGAAAAATGCAGAAGATTATGAAAAAATTGTGAAAAAAAATTAAATACTAGCTTACAAATGGTTGTTCTTGCCTTTATTTCAATTTTATTGAAAAGATTTTAAACAGGTTCTTAAAGCATGACAAAATCGACCATTAGAAAGTATTTATCCTATTGTTTATTTTGATTGTATAGTAGTTAAAGTACGACAAAATAAACGGATTATTAACAAATCAGTTTATATAGCATTAGGAGTTGATTTAGAAGGCAAAAAAAATGTTTTAGGATTATGAATTAGTGAAAATGAAGGTGCTAAATTTTGATTAGCAAATTTAACAGAAATGAAAAATCGTGGCTTAAATGATATTCTTATTGCTTGTAGTGATAATTTAACAGGCATGTCAGAAGCAATACAATCAGTTTATCCTAAAACAGAACATCAATTATGCATTGTTCATCAAATTAGAAATAGTTTAAAATATGTTTCATACAAACATCGAAAAGGTCTAGTTGCAGATTTAAAACCAATTTATAGTGCATGTAGTGAAGAACAAGCAATGCAAGCTTTAGAATCGTTGAAAGTAAATGAAATAAACAATATCCTCAAATTACTAAATCTTGATATAAAAATTGAGATAATTTAATGGTTTTTATTAGTTATCCAGTAGAAATCAAAAGAGTGATTTATACTACAAATGCTATTGAATCTGTAAATAGTCAATTACGAAAAGTTATCAGAAATAAAAAAGTTTTTCCTAATGATATGGCAGTTTTCAAAATATTTTACTTGGCAATTGAAAATATAACAAAAAAAATGAACATTGCCTATTCAAAATTGAAATACAGCAATTGCTCATTTTATGATAAAATTTGAAGACAGAATTAATCTAAATTAGTAACTTTGTAAAACAAAGATACACAGATTATTAAAAAGCCTCAAGAAAAGATCACCCCAAGATAAAAAAAAAAATAATATTTCATCTTAAATAAGATAACTCTTTTCTTAATATTTTACATTTGTGATGTTCTTGGTTTATTTAAATTTGTTAATGGTGCGTTTGTTGAGTCATTGTTTACTTATTGTTTATTAAAAGCTTTTCCAGATGATTTTGAAAATAATGTTGGATTTGTTTTTGGCTTTTTACTACATGATTCTGATATTTTTTTTCATTTTTTACTAATTTCTAATTCAATTTTCTTATTTTTATTAATTTTTCCAAAAGTTACTAATTTAATAAATAAATTTAAAAATTTATTTATTTTTTGTTGTTCTAAAACTTTAATTTCTTCTATTTCAGATTTTTTGATTACTTGAATTAAATTTGATTGTCTTTTTGCTGATTTTTCAAGTTCTTCTTGTTCTTCTAAATATAAACCAATTGCTTTATTATTTCTTTCTTGTCTTTTTAATGATAAAGCTTCTAATGCAATCGCTCTATCAATATCTTCTCTTTCTTTCTCAGATACTTCTTCTGATTGTAATGTTTTATAAGGTTCATCAACAACTACAAAACCAAATTCATCATCTTCATTGGTTGCTTGTAAATCTAAACTACTTTCATAAAGAGATGGTGAAATGGTTGGTTCGGAAATTATTGCCTTTTCTTGATGATTATTATTTGTATGTTGAATTTGACGTTGAACAATCTTACTTCCTTTGGGTCTTACTCCTTGTTTTAGTATTTCCTCTTCAGTAACTAATTTTACTTCTGTCTCTACTTTAAATTTTTGTGATGAGGGAATTGATGTTTCTTTAAATTCTTTTACTATTATGTCAGATTGTTTTTCTTTTTCTAACGATAATTTTTTTGCCAGTTCCACTTGTTCTTCTTCTTCTGATAATCTCATGATTTCATCAATAAGACCTGGATCAATTGCAAGTTGTTCCATTTGTTCAAGTGTGAATGTTCTCATTTGTTCCATTGTAAATACTGGTGTTTGTTTTTTATCAATCGCTTCTCTTTGCTCTTTTGTCAATGAACGGATTTGTTGTGTTGTGAATGCAAATGTTGGCGATAATTTTAATTTTCTAATATAAGTTTCAGCTGCCATTATTTCTTCTTCCTTTCTAAAAATAAAAAAACCCATTTATTTTAAAATTAAAATAAGAGGATTAAAAAACTTTATATTCTTTTGTAGAATATTATCATAATAATAATATTTTTCCAATAAATTCGTATTATTTTTTTTCATTAGACTTGGTGCAAAACTAAGGTAATTCAAAATTATATATTCCTGCTATTAAATTAAATCTTAATGCAAATCTTCGTATTTTATTGCGATATTTTAAAGTTAAAATTTTAAAACGTTTTAGTTTAGCAAATACGTGTTCAATTTTAATTCTAATTTTGCTTAAAGTTTTATTGTATTCTTTTTGAATTGGTATTAATTTATTGTATTTACTTTTTTTAAATGGCAAAAATGTATTTTTATGAATATTTTGTATTCCTTGATAACCTGAATCAACAAAAACTTGTTTTTCTGGATGAATAAAAGTTTTAGATTTTAAAAGTAATTTAAAATCATGAATGCTTCCAAAACAAAAAGCGGTTGAAATAATTTTTCCATTTAAAATATCAATAATTATTTGCGATTTAAGAGTATGATGTTTGTTTTTACCCGAAAAAAGTAATTTTAGTTTTTTTTAATTCTTTCAATTGGAGTTTCAGTAGCATCAATAGCTAGTAAAGTATTATTGATTCCTTTATTTTTGATTAAATCTTTTTTGACAGATAAATTAAAAATTCCACTTTTTATTAAAGTATTTTCAATTCAAAAAATATTACGAATGCAGCTAGTATGACTAATATTATATCTTTTTGCAATAACTCTATAACTACTATACTCTTTTCAGTATTCTAATGTCATTAATAAACGATTTTCTATTGATAATTTATTAGGTTTACCACCAACTGCTTTTTTAATTGCTTCAGCTTTTTTTAAAATTTCAACCATTTTTTGAAATGTTTGTAGTTTTATTCCCACTAAACTATAAAATTCTTGTTCATCTTTGTATTTTTTTAACATAATAATTATCACCTTTGATATTAATAATAACCGTTAAATTATTAAAATTAAAGGTTTTGCACCAAGTCTATTGAGTTATAAATAAATATTATAACTTAAAAAAGGACTTATTTAATATGCAAATTATTAATATTGAAACATATTGTAAAGTACGTTTAATACACATTATTTATTTAAATTTTTTAGTTTTTGCTAATTTCAAATAAAATGTTTATAATTAAATCAACACTTTTTAATGACTAAAGTGTTATAAAATATATATTTATTAATTTTTTAAATAATTATTTAAAAAATAGAGGTATAAAATTATGAATAAATATTTAATTTTTTTAAGTGTGATACCACCTTTAACTTTTTTAGGAAACAATATTAATAATATAAATATTGAAAATACTGTACTAATAAATCAATTAGAAGAAAATAATGCTTCATTCAATAACCAATTTAACTATTTAAGCAATAGTGAGTGAATTACTAATCAATCAATAACAGATCATAAATTTTATAGTTATGATACATTATCTTTAGCAAAATACACTTTTCCTAAAGCAAGGAATACTTTTTTAGTAGATAACTATGGTAACCTAGTTTATAACCCTAATATAAATATTCCTGATAAAGATAAAGTAAATATTGAAAATACAAAACAAGAAATGAACAGCCACAAAAAAGTAACTATTATTAAAGATGATTATAATCCATATAGTAAAAGTGAATATTATGATTCATACTTTAATGGTTATAATAATTGAAAATATATTCAACAAGGTGATATTGAAAAACATATTGATATTTCTAATCAAGCAGGTGCTGATAAAGTTGAACATAGCAATAATCTAAATGAAACACTAGGTTTATATTATATTGCTAAAGCAACACATGATAATAAAATTAGTAAGACAATAGCTAATAACTTAGCAATGTATTTTATTAATCAAACTAGTTTAAAAGGGCAAATTAACAATCAATTAACTAGTAACATTATTAATTTAATTATTGATAATCAAAATGTTTATAATTTTTTGAATAAATCACCACTAACATTAACTACTAAAAACTATTCATTAAATTGAATTTTTGATAAAAGTAATAATCTAGTTGCTATTTATTATAATAATTGAAAAAACACTAATAATATTATTAATGATAAAATAAATTATTCTTTTTCAGATTCACATAATGGAACATCAATCGCTACTGATAATTCTAATATTTATAATATTCTTAAGTGAAGCAATTATGCGAGAGACTGAAATACCTTCAGTAATATGTATCCAACTTTTTGTTTTATTAATTCATATTTCAAAGTATCAACTTCAACAGGAATTGAAAGTAGTCCAACACTATCAACTAATACTGCAAAAATTGAACAATATAAAAACCCCGGTAATGCTAATGTTCTTTTTATTGCTTATATTAATACTAAAGATGGTGGAGGATGAGGAACAGAAATTGCTCTTAACTTAGATCTTTGACATGATAATGATAATATTTACTTTCAATGGTATTGTTTTTTAAATTCTTCATTTGGTCGTATGACATATGTTAACATTGCATTAAACAACATAAATTTTGATAACATAATGAACAATTAATAACTTTATTTACAATTTTTAATTAATAAACAAAATTAATAATAAGGACAAAGTTTATTTTGTCCTTATTATGATTATAAAGATATATTTTTTATTATTATAATAATTTAAGTAAATCTATTCGAAAAAATTTATCTAATTTTTCTCATCCAAGATCACGATTTTGTTCAAGAGTCATTATTCAACGACCAAAAGCTTCTGGAAATAAGTCAATATATGATGTTCTTCCATATCAACTTCTAAGAACCTGTTTAAAATCTTTTTAATAAAATTGAAATAAATGAAAGAATAACCATTTGTAAACTAGTATTTAATTTTCTTTCAGAATTTTTTGATAATCTTCTACATTTTTCTAATCATGCAAAACTTCGTTCTACAACTCATCTTTTTGGTAATAATACAAAAGTATGTAGTTCATTACGTTTTACAACTTCAACATTTGCGTTTATAATTTCTTTTATTTTAGAAGCAAATTTTTCACCACTATAACGATAATCTACTATTATTTTTTGAACTGCAGAAAGATTCTCTTTTTCATTTTGAATCATTATTATAGCGCTATTACGATCTGTTTTTTCTGCCGTAGTTATGTAAATTGCATGTGGTAAACCTTGAGAATCAACAGCAATATGACGTTTTATTCCTGAAATCTTTTTACCAGCATCATAACCTTTATTTTTAGTAGTATCTGTATTTTTAACACTTTGTGAATCAATTATGCAAAAACTAGTTTGTTCTTTTCTACCATTATTGACTTGAATTTTTATAACTGATTTTTTTTAAAAATTAGTTGCAATACACTAGTTTCTTTACCATTATTTTTACTTCAAACTTGAAAATAATAATATACAATTTGTCATTTTGGAAAAT
The DNA here is from genome assembly GCF_964031275.1 of Spiroplasma endosymbiont of Acasis viretata. Classification (NCBI taxonomy): domain Bacteria; kingdom Bacillati; phylum Mycoplasmatota; class Mollicutes; order Entomoplasmatales; family Spiroplasmataceae; genus Spiroplasma; species Spiroplasma endosymbiont of Acasis viretata. Next base: position 981,857 of record NZ_OZ035019.1, on the reverse strand, counting down.
CTTTTGGTAACATTCTTCATTGACAACCACTTTTTAATACATATAAAACCGCACAAAACACTTCATATAAATCTAAACTTCTTGGTTTTGTTTTCTTTTTGCTATTTTCTAAAATTAATCTTATGTTTTCAAATTGCTCTTTACTAACATTACTTGGATAATTTTTAATCATATACACCTCTTACTTTTAAAGTATATAATGATTTTACTTTATTTTCTAAAAGATTTTAAACAGGTTCTAACAATACCATAACTTAAAAGTTTTTGATAAGATTTATTATTAATCTTAGTTCCTTTTGCTAATGATGAAATCATATATTTTCTTGCATCAAAATTATTATTTTGTTTATTGCCACTTGCCACTTGCCACTTGCCACTTAGCCCTTTTTACTAGACCATTAATTTAAAAAACCTGAATGTATTCTAAAAACAATTGTGTTATATAATTAACACTAATTTTAACCTGAAAGGATTTTTATTAATGGATAAAATTAAACAAATAGCATTAGTAATTAACAAATTAAATATCAAAGAAAAAATTAAAATTATTGATGATTGTAAAAATCAATATTCAATTAGAAACCTATGTCAATATCTTCAATTAAACAGATCAACATATTACTTTTTAAAAAATAAACAAAAACCTATTAAAAAAGAAGAAAATCATATTATTAAATGCAATCATAAATATCAAAAAATATGCCAACTTTTAATCGAATTTCATTCTACAAGAAAAGGCAGAATTTATGGATATTTAAGAATTTTTTCAGCTTTTAAAGAGTGATTAAAACAAGAAAAAAATATCATTTTAAATATAGAATTATCAATAAAACAAATGCGAAAAATTATGAAAGAACACAATATTCAAGGATTAAAACAAACTAAAAATAACTATCCTAAAAACAAAAAAAATCCAAATAAGTGAATACCTACAATGGATAAAGTAAACAAAGATTATAAAAGTACAACCTCTTCAAATCAAATTTGATCAATGGACACTAAACAAATAAATACTAAAGAAGGATGATTATATCTTTTTGTAATTATTGATTTTTATTCAAATAATGTTGTTAGTTATAATATTGCTTCTAATAAATCATATCAGGATTTAATTCTTCCTGCTCTTGAAAAAATCAACAAACAATTTTCTTGAAATCAAATAAAAAATGTTATTTTACATTCAGATAACGCCAACGAATTTTATTGTCAAGATATCACAAAATGAGCAGAGGATAAACAAATAATTTTAAGCAAAAAACAACCTTATGATATTGGTGGTAATGTATTATCTGAAAACTGATTTTCTCATTTATCTCAAGAATGACTACCTAAAGGATCAAATCAATATTTATCCATCAATGAAGCTATAAATGATGTAAATCAATATGTTATGTTTTATAATTATGAAAGAATACATTCTAAATTTCTAAAACCACCAATTTTACAAATTAAAATTTAGAATTTTATATCAAAAATGGTCCAGTAATTAAGGGCCAACCACCGTTATAATATTGCTCCTAATAAATCATATCAGGATTTAATTCTTCCTGCTCTTGAAAAAATCAACAAACAATTTTCTTGAAATCAAGTAAAAAATGTTATTTTACATTCAGATAACGCCAACGAATTTTATTGTCACGATATCACAAAATGAGCAGAGGATAAACAAATAATTTTAAGCAAAAAACAACCTTATGATATTGGTGGTAATGTATTATCTGAAAACTGATTTTCTCATTTATCTCAAGAATGACTACCTAAAGGATCAAATCAATATTTATCCATCAATGAAGCTATAAATGATGTAAATCAATATGTTATGTTTTATAATTATGAAAGAATACATTCTAAATTTCTAAAACCACCAATTTTACAAATTAAAATTTAGAATTTTATATCAAAAATGGTCCAGTAATTAAGGGCCAACCACCCAAAGATTATAAAAGTACAACCTCTTCAAATCAAATTTGATCAATGGACACTAAACAAATAAATACTAAAGAAGGATGATTATATCTTTTTGTAATTATTGATTTTTATTCAAATAATGTTGTTAGTTATAATATTGCTCCTAATAAATCATATCAGGATTTAATTCTTCCTGCTCTTGAAAAAATCAACAAACAATTTTCTTGAAATCAAGTAAAAAATGTTATTTTACATTCAGATAACGCCAACGAATTTTATTGTCACGATATCACAAAATGAGCAGAGGATAAACAAATAATTTTAAGCAAAAAACAACCTTATGATATTGGTGGTAATGTATTATCTGAAAACTGATTTTCTCATTTATCTCAAGAATGACTACCTAAAGGATCAAATCAATATTTATCCATCAATGAAGCTATAAATGATGTAAATCAATATGTTATGTTTTATAATTATGAAAGAATACATTCTAAATTTCTAAAACCACCAATTTTACAAATTAAAATTTAGAATTTTATATCAAAAATGGTCCAGTAATTAAGGGCCAACCACCGCTTGTGAATTTGTAAAAATACCAGCAATAGAATTAGTTGAATCATTTTCATTTCAATTATAAAAATTTCCACTTTCAAAAGCTAAGGTTAAACTTTGTTCGTTTAGGATAGTATTTTCTGATTTTATTTCTTTATGATGATAATTATTTATTTTCACTTGGCTTAAATTAGTAAAAGTGACTAGTGAAATAGTAACTAGTGTATATAAAATTTTAAACATATTATCAATTCCTTTAATATAAACTAATATTAATTATAAAGATTTTGAAGATAGTGTATAGCAAAATAATAAAAATAAGTTACAATTTATATATGATATTTTATAAATTAAGGAATGATTATAATTATGAAAAAAATTTTAACATTAATGGGTACTATTGCTTTTGGTAGTGGAATAGTAACGCCAGTTTTAGCTTGTTCTGATCAACAACAAGATAGTATTTTAAAAGCAATTACTAATGGTAATGGTAATTATAATGGTTGAGAAGCAACTTTGTCAAAAGTTGGTATTAAAAAACCAGTGGATGTTCCTATTGATGGTCAAAGACCTGAAAAAGAACAAGTTATTAAAAATGAAGCATTAGAAAACAGTCTTGCACAATCACTTGCCAAATTAATTTTAGATAAAGCAAATATTAAAGAACCAACTTGATTTGATAGTGAATTAGAAGTGGGTACTAAATGTTATTATTTTACGATTGATAATGGTAAAATAGATGAATTAACAAAATCAAGAACTTGAGATGTTGATGCTTCAACTGGTAGAATTAGTATTAATATTACTTATCAAGTTGGAGTAGTAAATAATGATAAAAGTTTTAAAGTTGAACAATACATAAAAAAAATTTTAATATAAAATGTTCTTATACACAAAGCGATTACATAGTTTATAGTTGTGTTAGTGATGTTACTAAATTATCAGAACAAATAGTACCAATTAGTGTTGATGAAAAAACTAAACCTGATATTGATAAAACATATGCTGATTTTTCTCAAAAAACTAAAACTTTAGTTCAAGAAGGAATAAGTTTAGCATTAAATAATAATCCTCATGTTAATTCTGTTAATATTAATATCAAAGGAATTGATGGTCAAAAAGTTACAAGTTCTGGTCCTAATAAATTAGAACTTAAAGTTAATTTTGTGATTAGTTTTCAAGATTCATTAATTGACATGTCTTTACCTTCGCCTTATGATGATAGTAATTATGTTCCAACAATACTTCAATTTAATAGTTAAAAAGGAGTTTAATATGTCCAATAATTCAGAAGCAAAAAATAAAGATAAAGAGCCAGCGTTAATTGTTGATGCCTTTACTTTTAAAAATATTGGTGTTAAGCAAGAGATCCATTCTTCATGAAAAAACTTTAATTGAAAAATAACTTCCAAAAATTTATTATTAATTTTTATTGGTGCTTTTTTAACAACTGTTTCCTTTTTTTATTTTATTAATCGTGCTGGTTTATATACTAATGGTTTATCAGCTTTTGCACAATTAATAGCTAAATTTATTGCCTTATCTTATAATGGCAGTATTACTGAACAAGAAACAACCCAAGCATTTTGATTTTATCCAGTATATTTTCTTATTAATGGTCCTATCATTATTTGAGGATTATTCAAGGTTGGATTTCGTTTTACTCTTTATACTATTATTTATTTGTTATTTCAAAACGGAATTAACTTTTTGTTAACATCAATTGATGTTCTTAAAAATTTTCAAGTTTTAGGTAATGAGCCATTAAAAGGTACTACAGATTATTGGCACTTAGTTTTACCACGTACTTTTATTTTTGCTGCTTTAGGTGGATTAATTTATGGTGCTGGTATTGGTATTTTATTTAAAACTGGTGGATCTAGTGGTGGTATGGATTTTATTAGTACTTATATTTCTATGAAACGTAAATATTCAATTGCTACTATTATTAGAAATACTAATATTATTATTGTTGTTATTGTTTTAATTCTTGATGGAACTTTTTTACAGAAAACTAGTCTTGTTGATAATTTTTTAGTTAGACCTTATTTTATGTCAACGCTTGTTTATATTTATGTAGCAGCTTTTGTTATGAATAGAGTTTATCCAAAATATATGTTGATGAGTGTCTTTATTATTTCTAATGAATTAGAGCAAATCCGTAATGATATTTATCGAAATAATTATTTACGTGGTGGTAATGTTTGAAATGTGAAAGGTTTGTATTCAGGTAATGAATATAAAATGATGATGACAACAATGTCATTATTAGAATATAATTTTTTTAAAACAAAAATAGTTCGAATCGATCCTAAAGTTTTTATGGTAGCAGTTCTTGCAAAATATATGCATGGTGGTAATGCAGGTAAACCTCCACAAAATGCACCTGTTAATATTACTGAAATTAATGATTTTTTAGAAAAAAACTAATAATATATATGTTATAATGTAATTAGTTTTATAATAATAGGTTTTTAGACTTCTAAATAGATTATTACATCTATAGTTAGTCTTTTTCTATTTTTTATAAAACAAAATTAGTTATAAACTATATTAAGAATTAAAAAAGAATGGAATAATTATGAAACATAATTTATCACCAAAGGTTGTAAATGAGATTCTTAATAATATTCATACTGACTATAATAATAGTAGTAATCATTGATGAATTAAATTAATAAATAATCGTTTATGAATTATTACTACCATTATTGCTCTAATTGCTATTGGTGCTAGTATTGGTATTAACAAATCATCATTTATTAAAAAACCATTTACCATTATTAGTATTATTGGATTTATTGTTGGATGTTTTTTATTAGTACAGAGTTTTGTATTAAAAACTAAAATTCATGAAAAATTAATAGAAGAATTACCAATTATTAACTATTATCAATGAGTTATTAAAGATAATAATTCACAAATGAATTTAACAACTATTAGTAATTATTGAACAATTGAACCACAAGGTAATTTACCTTTAGATGAACAACCTAATTATTATTATAATTATTGCGAACAAGTAATGATAGGAAGTATTAATGGTCAAAATTTTAACTATGGAAGTATCATTAACCAAAAAGTTATGTATGAAACAAGTTCTGGATATAATAGTGCTGCTCAAGTTATTGAAACAGAAAAAATTACTTGTTATTATACACGTTTTGTTTATTACACAACTATTATTAGGAATAATAATTTTACAATGACATTAACACCACGTAATATATTTTCAAAAAAATTTCGTAGTAAAAAGAAAGTTCAATTAGAATCACATTTATTTGAAGATTTATTTGAAGTAAAATGTGATAATCAAATTAAATTAAGATTAATTTTAGAACCAAAAGTAATGAATTTACTTAATGAATTTGCTTATAGTTTAGGAAATAAGGATTTACCAGTTATTCACATAGAAAATGAACAATTAACATTAAGTTGAAAATATGAATTAGGAAAAAATCCATATAATGATGGAAAAGGAAAATTGATGGTTTTACCCACTACTACTAATCTTGAAAAGTTTATTAATAAATTATTAGCAATGATTAGTAAAGATATTTTAAATTTAACGCAAGCACAAATGTGAGTTAATAGCTTACAATTATAATAATAATTTATATAAATTACTTTACAATAATTTAAAAATAAGGTAGATAAAATTATGAATAACTATCAATTATTAAAATCAAGTTGAAAATGATTTAACAATAAATATTTGATGCAGACGATCTTATGAATATTGTTAACAATTTGTTTGATTATTTGTGCAATTTTATGAGAAGTTAAAAGTAGTATTTTTAATAAAATTTTAACATTTGATTTTTTTAATAATGCTAGTATTACTGATGAAACTATTATTACTTTAAAAACTTATTTATATATTGCTATTTTTAGTAGTTGTATTGCAAGTAATACTTTAATATTTATTCAAATCAGATGTTGAATGAAAAAATATATTGAAAATAAATATAAGGTAATTTCAAATTTTGAAAATAATTTCTTTATTTTTAAAGCTTTATTAGTATTAAATGTTGCTAGAAACATTACTTATATTTTTTGTTTTACTAATGTTTTTACCACATTATTTGTTTTAACTTATTGATTTTGTTATTTTATTATTTATATTATTTTAGAAAAAATATTAGAAGAAAAAAATCAGATTCTTGGTAATCCTTGATGAAAAGATATAGAAAAACGATCATTATTTATTATTTTAGGTTTTGAAGTTTTATATTTAATTGTAAAAAATTCAATTTTGAATTTTACTAAGGGTGCTATTAACATTGATCAAGTTTTAAAGTACTTTATTCCCGCTAGTTCTTTAGCATTAATATTAGCAGTCTTTATTCAAAGTTTAGTTAAAAACGATGTTAAAACTATTTTAAAAAATATTAAAGATGTTAAAACCAAAGTTGATGATTTTAAAATATTTTATAATTGAGATTATAAAAATATCATTAGTGATTTTCTATTTGTTAAAGAAGCACCAATAATTATTCGAAATGAATTAAAACAAAAAGTATTAACTAATGAAGAAAAAAATAAAATATTTGAACTTTTACATGAAATTTATCAATTTCTAATATTTGTTGAAAAACAAAATATTAAAGTTAGTGAGTTGAAATATATTTATTATCATTTATTTTATGAAATAACAGATCACGCTGAAATTTCACAAATTAAAAATAGAATTATTAATACAAAAAAGAAAAATTTGAAGATAATACTAAAAAAGTAGTGATTATCTAAGAACCTGTTTAAAATCTTTTAGAAAATACTAAAAAGAGAACTAAACCAAGAAGTTTAGATTTATATGAAGTATTTTGTGCAGTTTTATATGTATTAAAAAGTGGTTGCCAGTGAAGAATGTTACCAAAAAATTTTCCAAAATGACAAATTGTATATTATTATTTTCAAGCTTGAAGTAAAAATAATGATAAAGAACCTAGTGTATTACAATTAGTTTTAAAAAAAAATTAGTCAAGGCATTTCGTATCAATAATGGTAGAAAAGAACAAACTAGTTTTTGTATAATTGATTCACAAAGTGTTAAAAATACAGATACTACTAAAAATAAAGGTTATGATGCTGGTAAAAAGATTTCAGGAATAAAGCGTCATATTGCTGTTGATTCTCAAGGTTTACCACATGCAATTTACATAACCACAGCAGAAAAAACAGATCGTAATAGTGCTATAATAATGATTGAAAATGAAAAAGAGAATCTTTCTGCAGTTCAAAAAATACTAGTAGATGCTGGTTATACTGGTGAAAAATTTGCTTCTAAAATTAAAACAATTATAAATGCAAATGTTGAAGTTATAAAACGTAATGAATTACATTCTTTTGTAGTATTACCAAAAAGATGAGTTGTAGAACGAAGTTTTGCATGATTAGAAAAATGCAGAAGATTATGAAAAAATTGTGAAAAAAAATTAAATACTAGCTTACAAATGGTTGTTCTTGCCTTTATTTCAATTTTATTGAAAAGATTTTAAACAGGTTCTAAGGAAGTTTATTATGAAAAAAATATTAAAAATTATAAGTGTTTTTGCATTTACTAGTATTAATATTAGCGCATGTGATGTTTTTCACAATTCATCAGTTGATTATCAGCAATTATTAGAAGATGCTGCAAATTTAATTGCTAATAATACTTATCCCAATTTTACTAATTTTTTAAAACCCGAAAATAAAACTCATGTTTCTGATTTTAAAAAATTAATTGAAGACAATATTTGGAACTTGTTTAATACTGCTCCAGAAGATTTTAGTAATATTACTTATGAAATTACTAATGGTCAAGATGAAATAAAAAAAATTAATAGTACTAACATTAAAATTCATTTAACTATTTATAATAATTCTGCAGTAAAAGATTGTAGTTTTAATGCTAATTTTAGTCCATTACAAGATTATATAAATGAAAAATTAGAACCATTAGTTAATGGAACACAATATTTATCAATTAATAAAAAGGATAGTGGTCGATTTTATAATGATTTAGTTACTGCTGGTGCTACTTTTAAAAGAGAAGAAAAAAATCAAAAAGAACAATATTTAAGAAATAATTCAGATGCAGCTGAAAATTTTTGAAAATCATTTCAAGAGTGAATTCCTTCTGAAGAAGTGAAAAACCCTTTACTTGGTAATATTTTAGTTCCATTGTTAAATTTTATTCCAAAAAAACCCGTTACTTGGTTAACTTTTGATAATTTTAAACCATATTTGTTAAATGCTGGTGGATATAATAATGTTATTGCTATTACTGGTAATAAAAAATTTGGTGATAAATATTATGATTATATAAAAATTGGATTAGAGGGTAAAAATTCAAAGGATATTGCTTTTGGTAATAAATATGAAGGTTTAACTTTTATTTTTACTACTAATAGTTAATTAATAAATTTTTAGTTCCTTTTTGAAAACATAAAAATTACTTTTATAACTATTTTTGTTTTAAAAAAATTAAGGGCGCATTAATTTAATAGATAGATTTAGGGTGGTTGGCCCTTAATTACTGGACCATTTTTGATATAAAATTCTAAATTTTAATTTGTAAAATTGGTGGTTTTAGAAATTTAGAATGTATTCTTTCATAATTATAAAACATAACATATTGATTTACATCATTTATAGCTTCATTGATGGATAAATATTGATTTGATCCTTTAGGTAGTCATTCTTGAGATAAATGAGAAAATCAGTTTTCAGATAATACATTACCACCAATATCATAAGGTTGTTTTTTGCTTAAAATTATTTGTTTATCCTCTGCTCATTTTGTGATATCTTGACAATAAAATTCGTTGGCGTTATCTGAATGTAAAATAACATTTTTTATTTGATTTCAAGAAAATTGTTTGTTGATTTTTTCAAGAGCAGGAAGAATTAAATCCTGATATGATTTATTAGGAGCAATATTATAACTAACAACATTATTTGAATAAAAATCAATAATTACAAAAAGATATAATCATCCTTCTTTAGTATTTATTTGTTTAGTGTCCATTGATCAAATTTGATTTGAAGAGGTTGTACTTTTATAATCTTTGTTTACTTTATCCATTGTAGGTATTCACTTATTTGGATTTTTTTTGTTTTTAGGATAGTTATTTTTAGTTTGTTTTAATCCTTGAATATTGTGTTCTTTCATAATTTTTCGCATTTGTTTTATTGATAATTCTATATTTAAAATGATATTTTTTTCTTGTTTTAATCACTCTTTAAAAGCTGAAAAAATTCTTAAATATCCATAAATTCTGCCTTTTCTTGTAGAATGAAATTCGATTAAAAGTTGGCATATTTTTTGATATTTATGATTGCATTTAATAATATGATTTTCTTCTTTTTTAATAGGTTTTTGTTTATTTTTTAAAAAGTAATATGTTGATCTGTTTAATTGAAGATATTGACATAGGTTTCTAATTGAATATTGATTTTTACAATCATCAATAATTTTAATTTTTTCTTTGATATTTAATTTGTTAATTACTAATGCTATTTGTTTAATTTTATCCATTAATAAAAATCCTTTCAGGTTAAAATTAGTGTTAATTATATAACACAATTGTTTTTAGAATACATTCAGGTTTTTTAAATTAATGGTCTAGTAAAAAGGGCTAAGTGGCAAGTGGCAAGTGGCAATCATAGAATTTTCAAGTTATATTGTAAATGTTATTGAATTCTATGAGTTAAACTTATACGTCCTTGTCAAATTTACGAAATAATTAATTATTATATTAGTAACTTATTTCCAAAAATGAATTATTTGAAAAATAATGAAAATTAGACAAAATTACTCTCTTTAACCCTTAAATTTAAATTTATATTCGACGTATTTTAAAAAATATACATTTAAAAAAAATTATTCTCAAACTTATTAAGGAAAAAGACAAGAAATAATATTGTCTTTTTTTTGTAATTGTAAAATTTTAAAATTTTTAATAACCGTCTTTAACGCTATTATCAACACGTGTTAGGGAACTAAAAAAGTGAACTACAACACAGTTGTTAAAAATAGTAGCCAGAGCATGTGGACTTGCATGGATAAATAATAAGTGGAGTGATACCTAATAAAATATACTAACCATTAATGGTAATTCTTGGGGTGGGAGCGAATTGGAAACTAGTATATATAGACCTGTTGTAGGGACCTATTGTATTAATTCTATTCTTTATTTAACCAACCTTGCCACTCCCCAGTGAGCAAGTGTTGGTTTTATTTTTTATTTTTTTTTGAAAAATTTTTTTGGGCGAGAAAATAAATTTCAAACTTGTAAAAAAAATTGAGCGGGGCCGGTTCAATTAAAATATTAATTTGTTTAACACAAATTAAATAAATATTGAATCGAATGCCTCAATGTTTTTTAAAATTTCACAATAGACTTGGTGCAAAACTAAGGTAATTCAAAATTATATATTTCTGCTATTAAATTAAATCTTAATGCAAATCTTCGTATTTTATTGCGATATTTTAAAGTTAAAATTTTAAAACGTTTTAGTTTAGCAAATACGTGTTTAATTTTAATTCTAATTTTGCTTAAAGTTTTATTGTATTCTTTTTGAATTGGTATTAATTTATTGTATTTACTTTTTTTAAATGGCAAAAATGTATTTTTATGAATATTTTGTATTCCTTGATAACCTGAATCAACAAAAACTTGTTTTTCTGGATGAATAAAAGTTTTAGATTTTAAAAGTAATTTAAAATCATGAATGCTTCCAAAACAAAAAGCGGTTGAAATAATTTTTCCATTTAAAATATCAATAATTATTTGCGATTTAAGAGTATGATGTTTGTTTTTACCCGAAAAAAGTAATTTTAGTTTTTTTTAATTCTTTCAATTGGAGTTTCAGTAGCATCAATAGCTAGTAAAGTATTATTGATTCCTTTATTTTTGATTAAATCTTTTTTGCCAGATAAATTAAAAATTCCACTTTTTATTAAAGTATTTTCAATTCAAAAAATATTACGAATGCAGCTAGTATGACTAATATTATATCTTTTTGCAATAACTCTATAACTACTATACTCTTTTCAGTATTCTAATGTCATTAATAAACGATTTTCTATTGATAATTTATTAGGTTTACCACCAACTGCTTTTTTAATTGCTTCAGCTTTTTTTAAAATTTCAACCATTTTTTGAAATGTTTGTAGTTTTATTCCCACTAAACTATAAAATTCTTGTTCATCTTTGTATTTTTTAACATAATAATTATCACCTTTGATATTAATAATAACCGTTAAATTATTAAAATTAAAGGTTTTGCACCAAGTCTAATTTATTTTTGAGCCCAGAATTGCTGGAATTAATAAAACGAATAGTAGTATTATTAATAATCTAAAAATCAAAATATATGTTCTTTATGCTAGAAGCAACAGAACATATTAGGAAAGGATTATTATGCAAATAGAATTTAAAAAAGAACAAATTGTTAGAACCTGTTTAAAATCTTTTAGAGAATAGGATAAAATGATTATATATTTTAAAATAAGAGGTATATATGTGTAAAAATTATCCTAGTAATGTTAGCAAAGAGCAATTTGAAAATATAAAATCAATTTTAGAAAATACTAAAAAGAGAACTAAACCAAGAAGTTTAGATTTATATGAAGTATTTTGTGCAGTTTTATATGTATTAAAAAGTGGTTGCCAGTGAAGAATGTTACCAAAAAATTTTCCAAAATGACAAATTGTATATTATTATTTTCAAGCTTGAAGTAAAAATAATGATAAAGAACCTAGTGTATTACAATTAGTTTTAAAAAAAATTAGTCAAGGCATTTCGTATCAATAATGGTAGAAAAGAACAAACTAGTTTTTGTATAATTGATTCACAAAGTGTTAAAAATACAGATACTACTAAAAATAAAGGTTATGATGCTGGTAAAAAGATTTCAGGAATAAAGCGTCATATTGCTGTTGATTCTCAAGGTTTACCACATGCAATTTACATAACCACAGCAGAAAAAACAGATCGTAATAGTGCTATAATAATGATTGAAAATGAAAAAGAGAATCTTTCTGCAGTTCAAAAAATACTAGTAGATGCTGGTTATACTGGTGAAAAATTTGCTTCTAAAATTAAAACAATTACAAATGCAAATGTTGAAGTTATAAAACGTAATGAATTACATTCTTTTGTAGTATTACCAAAAAGATGAGTTGTAGAACGAAGTTTTGCATGATTAGAAAAATGCAGAAGATTATGAAAAAATTGTGAAAAAAAATTAAATACTAGCTTACAAATGGTTGTTCTTGCCTTTATTTCAATTTTATTGAAAAGATTTTAAACAGGTTCTAAGAACCTGTTTAAAATCTTTTAGAAAATAAAGTAAAATCATTATATACTTTAAAAGTAAGAGGTGTATATGATTAAAAATTATCCAAGTAATGTTAGTAAAGAGCAATTTGAAAACATAAGAACCTGTTTAAAATCTTTTAGAGAATAGGATAAAATGATTATATATTTTAAAATAAGAGGTATATATGTGTAAAAATTATCCTAGTAATGTTAGAAAAGAGCAATTTGAAAATATAAAATCAATTTTAGAAAATACTAAAAAGAGAACTAAACCAAGAAGTTTAGATTTATATGAAGTATTTTGTGCAGTTTTATATGTATTAAAAAGTGGTTGCCAGTGAAGAATGTTACCAAAAAAATTTTCCAAAATGACAAATTGTATATTATTATTTTCAAGCTTGAAGTAAAAATAATGATAAAGAACCTAGTGTATTACAATTAGTTTTAAAAAAAATTAGTCAAGGCATTTCGTATCAATAATGGTAGAAAAGAACAAACTAGTTTTTGTATAATTGATTCACAAAGTGTTAAAAATACAGATACTACTAAAAATAAAGGTTATGATGCTGGTAAAAAGATTTCAGGAATAAAGCGTCATATTGCTGTTGATTCTCAAGGTTTACCACATGCAATTTACATAACCACAGCAGAAAAAATTAAAACAATTATAAATGCAAATGTTGAAGTTATAAAACGTAATGAATTACATTCTTTTGTAGTATTACCAAAAAGATGAGTTGTAGAACGAAGTTTTGCATGATTAGAAAAATGCAGAAGATTATGAAAAAATTGTGAAAAAAAATTAAATACTAGCTTACAAATGGTTGTTCTTGCCTTTATTTCAATTTTATTGAAAAGATTTTAAACAGGTTCTTAAAGATAAACCACAATCTATTCTTATTGATTATGTTGAATATAAATTATCACTTCCAAAATGAATGATTAAAAATAATTCTTTTATTGTTGATAATAATTACACATATTGAGTTTTTAATTCTAAAAATATTAAAAGAGAATTAAATGGTGATGAATTAACAAAATTATTAGAACCATATATTTCTGAACAGAAAATAACTGTTAATAAACCAACTGCTCCAAAAGAATATTATCTTAATGATATAAAACTTGAACCATTAACATTTTATGAACAGCATAATAGTTGATTTATGGGTGAAATAACAGATAACAAAACAAAAATTACTAATCCTTGTTTTAAATATAACATTACGTGAGAAGAAAACAGAAAAGGTTTTAAAATAAATAATCAATATAAACATGATGATTTACCAATTAATTATATAGTTACTTCTTATAAGGAAATTTCAACTCATAATGAAAAAGTATTTTTGTTGAACATGTAAACAAAATAAATTAGATTATTTATTCTTTAATACTAATGATATAAAAACAAGAAAATATTTTTTAAGAGATAAAAATAGTAAAGCGATTTGTTATGGCCACTTGCCACTTGCCACTTAGCCCTTTTTACTAGACCATTAATTTAAAAAACCTGAATGTATTCTAAAAACAATTGTGTTATATAATTAACACTAATTTTAACCTGAAAGGATTTTTATTAATGGATAAAATTAAACAAATAGCATTAGTAATTAACAAATTAAATATCAAAGAAAAAATTAAAATTATTGATGATTGTAAAAATCAATATTCAATTAGAAACCTATGTCAATATCTTCAATTAAACAGATCAACATATTACTTTTTAAAAAATAAACAAAAACCTATTAAAAAAGAAGAAAATCATATTATTAAATGCAATCATAAATATCAAAAAATATGCCAACTTTTAATCGAATTTCATTCTACAAGAAAAGGCAGAATTTATGGATATTTAAGAATTTTTTCAGCTTTTAAAGAGTGATTAAAACAAGAAAAAAATATCATTTTAAATATAGAATTATCAATAAAACAAATGCGAAAAATTATGAAAGAACACAATATTCAAGGATTAAAACAAACTAAAAATAACTATCCTAAAAACAAAAAAAATCCAAATAAGTGAATACCTACAATGGATAAAGTAAACAAAGATTATAAAAGTACAACCTCTTCAAATCAAATTTGATCAATGGATACTAAACAAATAAATACTAAAAAAGGATGATTATATCTTTTTGTAATTATTGATTTTTATTCAAATAATGTTGTTAGTTATAATATTGCTCCTAATAAATCATATCAGGATTTAATTCTTCCTGCTCTTGAAAAAATCAACAAACAATTTTCTTGAAATCAAATAAAAAATGTTATTTTACATTCAGATAACGCCAACGAATTTTATTGTCAAGATATCACAAAATGAGCAGAGGATAAACAAATAATTTTAAGCAAAAAACAACCTTATGATATTGGTGGTAATGTATTATCTGAAAACTGATTTTCTCATTTATCTCAAGAATGACTACCTAAAGGATCAAATCAATATTTATCCATCAATGAAGCTATAAATGATGTAAATCAATATGTTATGTTTTATAATTATGAAAGAATACATTCTAAATTTCTAAAACCACCAATTTTACAAATTAAAATTTAGAATTTTATATCAAAAATGGTCCAGTAATTAAGGGCCAACCACCCATTCTAAATTTCTAAAACCACCAATTTTACAAATTAAAATTTAGAATTTTATATCAAAAATGGTCCAGTAATTAAGGGCCAACGACCAGTTTCATGATAAAAGAAAAAAGAAATTTTATATTTTATAAATTAAAGATGATAGTTAAAACTTGTTAATTTGAGTTTTACCTTATGTTATAATCAAATTAGAGGTGGACTATGGAATGCTACTTTACTAACCATAAAACTAATAATATTTTAATATTGGATGAAGAAGATAGTAAACATCTAATTAAAGTATTACGTCATAAAATTAATGATGAAATAGTTATTATTCATCAAGAACAAAAATATTTAACAAAAATTATTGAAATTACATCAGTTATTAAATGCGAAATTATAAAAACAGTGCCAAATAGTAATTCAGAATTAAGATGTAAAATCACATTAGTAATATCTTTATTAAAAGAACAAAAATTTGATTTAGTCATTCAAAAAGCAGTAGAATTGGGAGTTTATCAAATTGTGCCATTGCAGTTAAAACGATGTGTTAGTGTTTTAACAAGAACAAAAGCAGAACAGAAAGTTTTACGTTGACAAAATATTGCAAAAGCTGCTGCCAAACAATCAAATCGCAATTTAATTCCGATTGTTACACCCGTTGTTTTTGATTTAAAACAATTAGAGCGATATCGGTCTCATCTTAATTTGGTTGCATATGAAAATTCATTAGAAACTAGTTGAATTAGTCAAATAAATAATAAATTATCATCAATAACAATTATAGTTGGACCCGAAGGAGGAATCACTAAAGAAGAAATTGCAACTTTAACACAACTTAATTTTAGTAATATTAGTTTAGGAAAATTAATTTTACGTGCTGAAACTGCACCTTTATTTTTAATGTCAATCATTAATTATGAAACAAGTTTAAAAAGTTAGAGGAGTACAAGATGATTAGAATTGGTATTATTGGAACTGGAAAAATTGTTCAAAGATTTATAAAGCAAGCGTTAACTAATAAAAAAGTTAAAATAACTTGTATATATTCAAGAAGTTTAGATAAAGCAGAAACATGATCAAAAAAATATAATATTGCCCATAGTACTGATGATTTAAATAAAATGATAGAACATATTGATGCTATTTATATTGCTTCACCAAATCGTTTGCATTACAAACAAAGTAAATTATTTTTAAAAAATAATATTCATGTTTTGGTAGAAAAAACTATTACTTTTACAGTTGAAGAAGTTAAAAACCTAATTTCTTTAGCAAGAAGTAAAAAAATAATTTTATTAGAAGCTTATGTTACTGTTCATTTACCTATTTTTTCTAAATTAAAAAAATTAGTGCATGAAATAAATCCAGAAGTAGTTAACCTTAATTTTAATCGTATTTCTTCAAGAATGCCATCAGTTGAAAAAGGAATATATGATTCTGTTTTTGATAAAGATTTTGGTAAAGGTTCAACTTATGATAGTTTAGTATATTCATTACAATTAGTATTGTATTTATTAGGTAAAGTAAAAACAGTTAAAGCGATGGCAATTAAATTACCTAATGGTGTTAATTTAAGTAATCATGTTATTTTGAAGCATGAAAATGGAACTATTACTACTATTACTTGTAGTAAAGGAGTAACCTCTTATGCACAAAGTGAATTTATAGGTCATAATAGTAGTCTTGTTTTATCACAAGTTCATCCATTAAGTAGAATTAAGGTTTATACTAAAAACGGAATAAAAGAAATCGCAGATAATACCAATGAAGAAAGTTTAATGACATATGAATTAAATGACTTTGTAAAAATGATTAAAAATAAAGATTATTTAAGTCGAGATTATTGATTAAATCATAGTTTAATGAATCTTGAAGTTATTGAAGCAATTATTAAAAGTGAAAATGAATTAGGAGTTGAAGTTTATGAAAAGTAATATTAATTTAAATGAATATATTGATCATACATTATTAAAACCAGAAGCAACATTATCAATGATTGATACATTATGTAAAGAAGCTAAAACTTATTATTTTAAAGCAGTTTGTATTAATCCATTTTATGTTAATCGTGCTGTTACTTTATTAAAAAATAGTAATGTTAAAGTATGTACAGTGGTTGGTTTTCCATTGGGTGCCAATACTACACAAACTAAAGTAGCAGAAACAATTAATGCGATTAAAGATGGTGCTCAAGAAATTGACGTTGTTATTAACATTGGGGCACTAAAGGATAATGATCAAAAACTTGTATTGCAAGATCTACAAGCAGTTCGTAATGCATGTCCGTCAAATATTATTTTAAAAGTAATAATTGAGTGTAGTTTATTAACAACAGAACAAAAAATTATTGCTTGTCAGTTAGTAACTAAAGTAAAAGCAGATTTTATTAAAACTTCAACTGGTTTTGCTAATGGTGGTGCAACGGTTGCTGATATTAAATTAATGAAAGCAAATATTGGTCCTCATGTTGCAATTAAAGCTTCTGGTGGTATTAAAAATGAAGATGATGCAATGGCGATGATTAATGCTGGTGCTACTAGAATTGGTACTAGTAATGGTGTTGCTATTATTTCAGGGCATGAAGCTAAGGGTGGTTATTAAATAGATTAAATAGATATATTGATAATTATAATAAATAAAAAAAAGAAATTAAGATATTTAAAAATATTAATTATATGTAAAAAATAAAAGTTACCTAGGTAACTTTTATTAATAAAAAATCCCTAATTAAAGGGATTTTGCCTAAGAACCTGTTTAAAATCTTTTAGAGAATAGGATAAAATGATTATATATTTTAAAATAAGAGGTATATATGTGTAAAAATTATCCTAGTAATGTTAGCAAAGAGCAATTTGAAAATATAAAATCAATTTTAGAAAATACTAAAAAGAGAACTAAACCAAGAAGTTTAGATTTATATGAAGTATTTTGTGCAGTTTTATATGTATTAAAAAGTGGTTGCCAGTGAAGAATGTTACCAAAAAATTTTCCAAAATGACAAATTGTATATTATTATTTTCAAGCTTGAAGTAAAAATAATGATAAAGAACCTAGTGTATTACAATTAGTTTTAAAAAAAATTAGTCAAGGCATTTCGTATCAATAATGGTAGAAAAGAACAAACTAGTTTTTGTATAATTGATTCACAAAGTGTTAAAAATACAGATACTACTAAAAATAAAGGTTATGATGCTGGTAAAAAGATTTCAGGAATAAAGCGTCATATTGCTGTTGATTCTCAAGGTTTACCACATGCAATTTACATAACCACAGCAGAAAAAACAGATCGTAATAGTGCTATAATAATGATTGAAAATGAAAAAGAGAATCTTTCTGCAGTTCAAAAAATACTAGTAGATGCTGGTTATACTGGTGAAAAATTTGCTTCTAAAATTAAAACAATTATAAATGCAAATGTTGAAGTTGTAAAACATAATGAACTACATTCTTTTGTAGTATTACCAAAAAGATGAGTTGTAGAACGAAGTTTTGCATGATTAGAAAAATGCAGAAGATTATGAAAAAATTGTGAAAAAAAATTAAATACTAGCTTACAAATGGTTGTTCTTGCCTTTATTTCAATTTTATTGAAAAGATTTTAAACAGGTTCTAAGAAACCACGTACTTAACATACGCTTAGTAATCAAGTGGTACACGGTTTATCTTAAAGGACTTTATTATATTTTACTATACTTTTATATATGATTCAAGTATAATAAATTTGATAACTTATGAAAGTGTAGTATATAATGGTATTTATAATATTAGATGAATCCGGGACTTTATCAATAAATAATAGACATAAATATTTTGTCATAGCAGGCTATATATGTAAAGATATAAGAAAAGTAAAATTTATATATAACAAAGTAAAAAATAATTTAAAAGAAAGTTTAAAAAATAAAATTGAAATAAAAGCTACAGATTTAAATGTTACAGAAAAAGCAATTTTTATAAATCAATTATTAACCTTAAATGATGTTAAATTAATAGGAATTTATATTAATGCAAAAAATCCAAAACTTTTAAAAAATATAAAACATATTGCAGATAAATATAATTTTTTAACTAAAGTTATGTTAAATAAAATTTTTGAAAATATTAAAGAATATTTTGAAGATGAAAGTGAAATTAATTTTAGGATTGATGAAAGACAAGATAAAGGATTATTTCCAAATGGTTTAGAACAATATTTAAAACAAAATTGAAAACTATGTAATATTAATGAAAATATAAAATTAAATGTAAAATATTTAGATTCTAAAACAAATTTAGATATTCAAATGGCAGATTATATTGCTAATATAATTTTTGTAAAAAAAAATTATCCTGAACATTCACAACCTATAAATTTTATTAATGACTGGGAATTAAATAATAAACTAATATGAGATTATGAAGATTATCATAATAAAAAAATAATTGAAAAAGATGAAGTAAAAACAACAAAGAATACACATGTTACACATGTAAATCTAGTAAATGTTAAAAAAATAGATAAAATTAAAGAGTTTAAAAAAGTAAATAATAATGTTTTGATAGAAAAT
This sequence comes from Spiroplasma endosymbiont of Acasis viretata, assembly GCF_964031275.1. NCBI lineage: Bacteria > Bacillati > Mycoplasmatota > Mollicutes > Entomoplasmatales > Spiroplasmataceae > Spiroplasma > Spiroplasma endosymbiont of Acasis viretata. The sequence continues at coordinate 961,953 of NZ_OZ035019.1, read as the reverse complement.
ATATATCAAAAGGTGAATTTTTGAACATTAACGCACTATAAAAATGGAAGAATATTAATTCAAGGTAAAGAAATTATTGAATTAATAAAAATTTTAGAAATAGAAAATTTTTAGAAAAAATTGTTTAAAATGGTAATTTTTTATAGTAAAAAATAAGCAGTTTCTCATAATTACATTCTATAGACTTGGTGCAAAACCTTTAATTTTAATAATTTAACGGTTATTATTAATATCAAAGGTGATAATTATTATGTTAAAAAAATACAAAGATGAACAAGAATTTTATAGTTTAGTGGGAATAAAACTACAAACATTTCAAAAAATGGTTGAAATTTTAAAAAAAGCTGAAGCAATTAAAAAAGCAGTTGGTGGTAAACCTAATAAATTATCAATAGAAAATCGTTTATTAATGACATTAGAATACTGAAAAGAGTATAGTAGTTATAGAGTTATTGCAAAAAGATATAATATTAGTCATACTAGCTGCATTCGTAATATTTTTTGAATTGAAAATACTTTAATAAAAAGTGGAATTTTTAATTTATCTGGCAAAAAAGATTTAATCAAAAATAAAGGAATCAATAATACTTTACTAGCTATTGATGCTACTGAAACTCCAATTGAAAGAATTAAAAAAAACTAAAATTACTTTTTTCGGGTAAAAACAAACATCATACTATTAAATCGCAAATAATTATTGATATTTTAAATAAAAAAATTATTTCAACCGCTTTTTGTTTTGGAAGCATTCATGATTTTAAATTACTTTTAAAATCTAAAACTTTTATTCATCTAGAAAAACAAGTTTTTGTTGATTCAGGTTATCAAGGAATACAAAATATTCATAAAAATACATTTTTGCCATTTAAAAAAAGTAAATACAATAAATTAATACCAATTCAAAAAGAATACAATAAAACTTTAAGCAAAATTAGAATTAAAATTGAACACGTATTTGCTAAACTAAAACGTTTTAAAATTTTAACTTTAAAATATCGCAATAAAATACGAAGATTTGCATTAAGATTTAATTTAATAGCAGGAATATATAATTTTGAATTACCTTAGTTTTGCACCAAGTCTTATTTTTAAATATTTCACCAATCTTTTTATCATTCCAAATAAAATATTTGATTTATTAGTATTTTATTTCCAAAAATTTGAAAAACTTATCAAAAAAAAATAGATTTTTCTGATAAATCAATATATAATTTATGAGATACGAAAGTAAGGAGGCAACAGACTATGGCAGTACCAGCAAGAAGAACGTCAAAAATGCGTAAAAATACACGTCGTGCCCATGATAGTTTATCTGCAACAACTACAACTAACTGTTTAAATTGTGGAGCAATTACTAAACCACATCATGCCTGTATGAAATGCAAGACATACAAAGGTGTAAGTATTACTAATCCATTACAAGCAGAAAAAACATCATCAACAGAAAAAAAATAAAATATGAATATATCTTATCTTAGATTACCTTCCTCATTATTTATTTAAAATATTATTTTAAATATTAGAGGTTTTTTACTTTACAAAATTATTTTATAATAGTTAATAATATATTAAAATATAGATTATAATTTATTAAAATAGACACTATTTATTAGGAAGTGTAGAGTATGAAAAATAAGGGTTATTATGATTTATTATTAAAGATTAGTGATGATATTAGCAATAACTTCCAAATATCACATATTAATGATGAAAAACAATTAATTAAAGACATTGATCATTATTTAGTTAAACAACTAAATAATACTTTAATTGAAAAATTAAAAACGATTAAATCACCAGAAGCAAAAATTGATTTTTTAAATCAAATCATAAGTAATTTTACTACTAATAAATTTAGTAATAACATTTTATTACAAGTAAATGATAATATCATAGATAATCCTTTAACTTCTAATATTAGATTAAGTGATAATTATCTATTTACTAATGAAAACCAACAAGTATTAATTAATCATTTAAATCAGGAAATTAGAACTTGTGATGAAGTATACTTCATTTATCCTTTTATATCAAATTCAATTATTAATAAGTTACGTTCATCATTTACTTACGCTTTAAATCATAATATTACTATTAATTTTATTACTACTACTTTTGATGATATGGCTTTATTTGTTAATTTATATGCATTAGTTAAAATAATAAAAAAGTATCCTAATATTAAAGTTAAAGTTGAAAATAATTTAGAAAAACGTAGTGAAAGAATTCATATTAAAGCTGCTATCTTTAAACGAAATTCAGGTTTTTCTTCAGCAATAATTGGTTCATCAAATTTAACGCAAAAAGGTTTAGCTAGTGGTCGTGAATGAAATATTAAAATTAATGAATTTGATAATAAGCAACTATATCAAAACATTTTAAATCAGTATTATAAATTATGAAATGATAATTTAGTTGATTTAAATGATGAACAACAACGATTACAATTACTATCACGAATTGAATATAATCGATTGCTTGTAAATAAAAAAGATGAACAATGATTAGCAACTAATTATTTTCTTTATGATTTTCAAATTGCCTTAATTAATAAATTAAAGTTAAGAAGAAAACTTAAAAAAACAAAACATTTAATTGTCATGGCAACAGGTGTTGGTAAAACAGTAGTATCTGCTTTTGACTATTTAAATCAAATCAAAGAAAATAATAATCAAAAACCTTCAATTTTATTTTTAGCACATCAAAGAGAAATTATTGAACAAGCAATTATTACTTTTCGAAAAGTAATAAATGATAAAAAATTTGCAACTATTTTAAATAGTAAACAAAATAATTTTCAAGAACAATATTTATTTGCAACAGTACAAACTGTACATAGACATCTAAATAAGTTTAAACGTCAACAATTTGATATTATTATTTTTGATGAAGCTCATCATTTGGCTGCCAAAACTTTTCAGACAATTTTAAATTATTTTTATCCTAAACAAATTATTGGTTTAACAGCAACACCAGAACGAGAAGATAATAAAAACATTATTAATTATTTTGATAATGAGTTTGCACATGAATTACGATTGTGAGATGCAATTAATGAAAAACTTTTATCACCATTTGATTATTATTGTATTGATGACATTACTGCTGATTTAACTGGTATTGATTTAAATAATGATCAACAATTATTTAAAAAATTAAATACTGAAGCAAGAAATAAGTTATTATTAGATGTAATTAATGACTATATTGGATTTTATAGTAATCGGATTTGTTTAATTTTTTGTATTAACATTACTCATGCACAAATTGTTGCTAGATTTTTGCAAAATCAGGGCTTAAAAGCAGATTTTTTAACAAGTAAAAATCAAACTAATCGTAGTAAAATAATTAATGATTTTAAAAATAGAATTATTAATTATTTATGTGTAGTAAATATTTTTAATGAGGGAATTGATATTCCTGAAATTGATACTATTATTTTATTACGACCAACTAATTCAAAAACAGTATATTTACAGCAATTAGGAAGAGGATTGAGAAAAACAGAAACTAAACATTGTTTAGAGGTTTATGATTTAATTGCTAATATTGATAAAAAATATGACATAACCATTGGTATTAAAAATCTTTCTAACTCACATATTATAAATATTAATAAACAATTAACTAATAGTTTTAATTTACCTTATGGATGTACTATTACTTTAGAACCAAGAAGTCAAAACGTCATTTTAACTAATTTAAAGCAATGATATCAATCACGAAAAAAAATTTATTTGGTAATTCAATCATATTATCAACTTTATAATGATAATGCTATTTTTAAAATATTAATTGATTATGATTTGACAATTCAAGAATTTTATAATTTTTTAAATGATTTTTATTTACGAATAGCAAAAAAAATAAAAAATTATCAAACCCATGATAATGATACTAATCGTAATCAAAATATCTTAAAACAATTCTTATTTTTAAATGATTATCAAATAGTTAATTATTTTTATTTAAGATTAAGTCAAGAATTAGATACTGAATTAATTAATTATCATTATGACAATTTATTAATAGCATCATTATTATATGAGGTTACAAGTAATAAAGTATTTAATCATATTTTTCCAAATTTTAATGAAATACCATGTTTAGTTACAAATTTCATTGAAAATAACAAATTGGTTGTTAATGAACTAAAAATTATTCTTAAATATAAACTAGATTATGAAACATTGTTACTTAATGAACATTTTAATCAAGATTATCCTTTATTATCTTATCATTCAACATTTACTGTGCATCAGGCACTATGTACAATTAATCGTGTTAATTTTAATAAAAAACTTGGACCTTTAAAAATTATTGCCTTTCAAGCGGGTCATTTGACATTTAATGAAAATAAATCAGTAATTTTTGCAGATATTGATGGAACAAATTATGGTAAATTAACTAGTTATAATAAATTAACAAAAGAATATTACTGATCAATACCAGAAAATAAAACGATTAATTCAAAATTAGTGAAAGATTTACAAAATAATAATATTGAAAAAATATTATTTTTAAATAATGATTGTAATAAAAAATTTAAAAATCTTGCTTTAAAGTTGTATGACTTTATTGGTATTGGTCAATATCAATTAACAATTAAGAGTGATTATATTACTATTAAATTTTTAGTAGAATAGACTTGGTGCAAAACCTTTAATTTTAATAATTTAACGGTTATTATTAATATCAAAGGTGATAATTATTATGTTAAAAAAATACAAAGATGAACAAGAATTTTATAGTTTAGTGGGAATAAAACTACAAACATTTCAAAAAATGGTTGAAATTTTAAAAAAAGCTGAAGCAATTAAAAAAGCAGTTGGTGGTAAACCTAATAAATTATCAATAGAAAATCGTTTATTAATGACATTAGAATACTGAAAAGAGTATAGTAGTTATAGAGTTATTGCAAAAAGATATAATATTAGTCATACTAGCTGCATTCGTAATATTTTTTGAATTGAAAATACTTTAATAAAAAGTGGAATTTTTAATTTATCTGGCAAAAAAGATTTAATCAAAAATAAAGGAATCAATAATAATTTACTAGCTATTGATGCTACTGAAACTCCAATTGAAAGAATTAAAAAAAACTAAAATTACTTTTTTCGGGTAAAAACAAACATCATACTCTTAAATCGCAAATAATTATTGATATTTTAAATGGAAAAATTATTTCAACCGCTTTTTGTTTTGGAAGCATTCATGATTTTAAATTACTTTTAAAATCTAAAACTTTTATTCATCCAGAAAAACAAGTTTTTGTTGATTCAGGTTATCAAGGAATACAAAATATTCATAAAAATACATTTTTGCCATTTAAAAAAAGTAAATACAATAAATTAATACCAATTCAAAAAGAATACAATAAAACTTTAAGCAAAATTAGAATTAAAATTGAACACGTATTTGCTAAACTAAAACGTTTTAAAATTTTAACTTTAAAATATCGCAATAAAATACGAAGATTTGCATTAAGATTTAATTTAATAGCAGAAATATATAATTTTGAATTACCTTAGTTTTGCACCAAGTCTAATAAATAATATTTTATTTTTTTAATTTTATAAAAAATTTTAATGATTTTAATTTTAAAAAAATAATGTTTTTTTATGATAATTAGGTTGACAATAATTATGGCATGTTGTAAAATTATTATTGTCCCAAAAATAAATGGGTTACAAACTAGAAAAAACGATCTTTGAAAACTAAATAGAACAAGAATTAATCCGTCAATTTTTTATTAAAAATTAAATAAGTCAGACATCATCTTTTAACAAAAACAATTTTATTGAGAGTTTGATCCTGGCTCAGGATTAACGCTGGCGGCATGCCTAATACATGCAAGTCGAACGAAAGTAGCAATACTTTAGTGGCGAACGGGTGAGTAACACGTATCTAACCTACCATTTAGTGGGGAATAACTGTTGGAAACGACAGCTAATACCGCATATGTTATTTATTTGCAATGATAAATAATGAAAGGAGCATTTGCTTCGCTAATTGATGGGGATGCGGCGCATTAACTAGTTGGTAAGGTAATGGCTTACCAAGGTAACGATGCGTAGCCGATCTGAGAGGATGAACGGCCACATTGGGACTGAGACACGGCCCAAACTTCTACGGAAGGCAGCAGTAGGGAATTTTTCACAATGGGCGAAAGCCTGATGGAGCAATGCCGCGTGACTGATGAAGGTCTTCGGATTGTAAAGGTCTGTTGTAAAGGAAGAAGTGCTAGAATAGGAAATGATTTTAGTATCGACCATACCTTACCAGAAAGCCACGGCTAACTATGTGCCAGCAGCCGCGGTAATACATAGGTGGCAAGCGTTATCCGGATTTATTGGGCGTAAAGCGTGCGTAGACGGTTTTGCAAGTCTGAGGTTAAATTTAGGGGCTCAACCCCTAACCGCCTTGGAAACTACATTACTAGAGTATAGGAGAGGTTAGTGGAATTTCATGTGTAGCGGTGGAATGCGTAGATATATGAAGGAACACCAGTGGCGAAGGCGGCTAACTGGCCTATTACTGACGTTGTGGCACGAAAGCGTGGGGAGCAAATAGGATTAGATACCCTAGTAGTCCACGCCGTAAACGATGAGTACTAAGTGTTGCCATGAGGCAGTGCTGTAGCTAACGCATTAAGTACTCCGCCTGAGTAGTATGCTCGCAAGAGTGAAACTCAAAGGAATTGACGGGGACCCGCACAAGCGGTGGAGCATGTGGTTTAATTCGAAGCAACGCGAAGAACCTTACCAGGTCTTGACATACCTTGCGAAGCTATAGAGATATAGTAGAGGTTAACAAGGATACAGGTGGTGCATGGTTGTCGTCAGTTCGTGTCGTGAGATGTTTGGTTAAGTTCAGCAACGAACGCAACCCTTGTCCTTAGTTGCCAGCATTAAGTTGGGGACTCTAAGGAGACTGCTAGTGTAAGCTAGAGGAAGGTGGGGACGACGTCAAATCATCATGCCCCTTATGACCTGGGCTACACACGTGCTACAATGGCTGATACAAAGAGTCGCTAAACCGCGAGGTCAAGCAAATCTCAAAAAGTCAGTCTCAGTCCGGATTGAAGTTTGCAACTCGACTTCATGAAGTCGGAATCGCTAGTAATCGCGAATCAGCAATGTCGCGGTGAATACGTTCTCGGGTCTTGTACACACCGCCCGTCAAACCACGAGAGTTGGCAATGCCAGAAGTCGGTGTCCTAACCGCAAGGAGGGAGCTGCCAAAGGCAGGGTTGATGATTGGGGTTAAGTCGTAACAAGGTATCCCTACCGGAAGGTGGGGATGGATCACCTCCTTTCTATGGAGTTTAGTTTGTAATAAGAAACCAAGACAACAAGAAAAATTAGATGGATGATTTATTGGATTACTTCTTTTGTTCTGTTTAGTTTTCAGGGATTGTTTTCTCTGAACAATTGTTCTTTAAAAACTGGATAATAGACATCTTTTAAAAAAATAAGATAATTTTTATCTTGCAATAGGATATTCTAAAAATAAATTATTAAGAGCGTATGGTGGATGCCTTGGAATTGGAAGACGATGAAGGACGCGATTACCTGCGATAAGCTTCGGGGAGCTGGAAATAAGCTTTGATCCGGAGATGTCCGAATGGGGAAACCCACTATCTTTAATCAGATAGTACTGTACAATGAATTCATAGTTGTGCAGAGTGATACCTAGAGAATTGAAACATCTTAGTACCTAGAGGAAAAGAAAGCGAATGCGATTCCCTTAGTAGCGGCGAGCGAAAAGGGAGCAGCCTAAACCAGTCGTCAGAATGGGGTTATAGGACTGTCTATTAGGTTCGACCTATGAAGAGTTACAAAATTTATATATAGCAGAAGTTGTTGGGAAGCAACGCCATAGATGGTGAAAGCCCAGTATGCGAAATGTATAAATCTCTTGACAGTATCCTGAGTACGGCGAGGCACGTGAAACCTTGTCGGAATTTGCGCAGACCACTGCGTAAGGCTAAATACTAACCAATTACCGATAGTGAACCAGTACCGTGAGGGAAAGGTGAAAAGTACCCCGAGAGGGGAGTGAAATAGTTTCTGAAACCATATGCTTACAACAAGTCGGAGCCCGTTAATGGGTGACGGCGTGCCTTTTGTAGAATGAGCCGGCGAGTTACGATTACATGCAAGGTTAAGTTGAAAAGACGGAGCCGAAGTGAAAGCGAGCCTGAATAGGGCGTTTAGTATGTGGTCGTAGACCCGAAACTAGGTGATCTAGCCATGAGCAGGTTGAAGTTAATGTAACAGTTAATGGAGGACCGAACCAACGTTCGTTGAAAAGACCGTGGATGACTTGTGGCTAGCGGTGAAATTCCAATCGAACCTAGAGATAGCTGGTTCTCCCCGATATAGTTTTAGGACTAGCGTCAGAATTAGTGCAATGGAGGTAAAGCTCTGAATGTATGATGGCCCCACCTCGGGGTACTGAATGCAATTAAACTGCGAATGCCATTGTTACATATCTGGCAGTCAGTCTATGGGTGATAAGGTCCATGGACGTGAGGGAAACAGCCCAGATCATCAGCTAAGGTCCCCAAATCAATGCTAAGTGGAAAACGATGTGGAATTGTTCAGACAGCTAGGAGGTTGGCTTAGAAGCAGCCATCCTTTAAAGAGTGCGTAACAGCTCACTAGTCGAATGATTCTGCGCGGAAAATGTACCGGGGCTAAGCATTGTACCGAAGCTATGGGTCTATATATATGTTTACATATATTGTGGGCGGTAGGGGAGCGTTCTAATCTGCGACGAAGTTAGACCGGAAGGACTAGTGGAGCGTTTAGAAGTGAGAATGCCGGCGTGAGTAACGATTGAAGGTGAGAATCCTTCATGCCGATTGACCAAGGTTTCCTGGGCTAGGTTCGTCCAACCAGGGTTAGTCAGGACCTAAGGCGAGGCCGAAAGGCGTAGTCGATGGATAACAGGTTGATATTCCTGTACCACCATGGTGACTGATGGAATGACGGAGAAGGCTAAAATGTCCCAGTGGTTGGTAGTGCTGGGCTAAGTACAAAGAGGGTTGTGTAGGCAAATCCGCACAGCGTTAACCTTGAATTACGATGGGGAGTGAACGGTTCGCTTAGTAACGAAGCATTTGATGCCATACTTCCAAGAAAAGTTTCTAAAGACATCACCATGGTGCCTGTACCGAGAACGGACACACGTGGTCAAGGAGAATATCCTAAGGCAAGCGAGATAACTATAGCTAAGGAACTCTGCAAAATAACCCCGTAAGTTAGCGAGAAGGGGAGCTCATAGCAATATGAGTCGCAGTGAAGAGGTCCGGGCGACTGTTTAGCAAAAACACAGCTCTCTGCTAAGTCGTAAGACGATGTATAGGGGGTGACGCCTGCCCAGTGCTGGAAGGTTAAAGAGATTTGTTAGCGTAAGCGAAGCTTTGAACTGAAGCCCCAGTGAACGGCGGCCGTAACTATAACGGTCCTAAGGTAGCGAAATTCCTTGTCAGGTAAGTTCTGACCCGCACGAAAGGCGTAACGATCCGGACGCTGTCTCGGCTATAGACTCGGTGAAATCTTAGTACCTGTGAAGATGCAGGTTACCCGCGATTAGACGGAAAGACCCCGTGGAGCTTTACTACAACTTGATATTGAATTTTGGTGTAGTTTGTACAGCATAGGTGGGAGACGTTGATATGCAGACGCTAGTAGGCATGGAGTCACCATTGGGATACCACCCTTGCTATATTGAAATTCTAACTTGAGACCATAATCTGGTCTAAGGACAGTGTCTGGTGGGTAGTTTGACTGGGGCGGTCGCCTCCTAAAAAGTAACGGAGGCGCCCAAAGGTACCCTCAATATGAATGGAAATCATATGTAGAGCGCAAAGGTAAAAGGGTGCTTGACTGCGAGACATACAAGTCGAGCAGGAACGAAAGTTGGGCTTAGTGATCCGGCGGTGCTGTGTGGAAAGGCCGTCGCTCAACGGATAAAAGTTACCCCGGGGATAACAGGCTAATCTCTCCCAATAGTTCATATAGACGGGGAGGTTTGGCACCTCGATGTCGGCTCATCGCATCCTGGAGGTGTAGTCGCTTCCAAGGGTTGGGCTGTTCGCCCATTAAAGCGGTACGCGAGCTGGGTTCAGAACGTCGTGAGACAGTTTGGTCCCTATCTGTCGTGGGCGCAAGAAATTTGAGGAAAGCTGTTCCTAGTACGAGAGGACCGGAATGGACCTACCTCTGGTGCACCAGTTGTCACGCCAGTGGCACAGCTGGGTAGCTATGTAGGGCATGAATAAGCGCTGAAAGCATCTAAGCGCGAAGTCAGTTCCAAGATGAGATTTCTCATTCGAAAGAAGTAAGATCCCTTGAATACTACAAGGTTGATAGGTCAGGTGTGTAAGCATAGTGATATGTTCAGCTTACTGATACTAATAGATCGAGGATTTATTGAAGAATATATTCTCTATTGCAAATCAAAAGTAATCAAATTTAAAGATGTCTGTTTCTAGTTTTTAGGGAGCAATTGCTAAACTATTTGGTGTCCATGGCGGAGTGGTCACACCTGTTCCCATTTCGAACACAGCAGTTAAGCACTTCAGCGGCGAAAATACCAGCAATGGGAAAATAGCACGATGCCAAATTTTTTTGTTTGTGTTAGTATTTAATTTAAAATTTAAATTTTTTTTTATGTTAAGATTGAGAGTATTAAAATGTAAAAAAGATTTTAAGAAAAAAGGAGAAAAAATGGATAAGGTTGAAAAGAAATTAGATAAAAAATTATATATTGGAGCTAAAATTGGATTCATAACAAATATTATAAATATTATTTGAAGTGTAATTATTACAATTATTTTAGCAACAGCAAGTAGTGTTATTTTTAAAAGTTTTACAAAATATGATCACACTTCATTAACATCAGGAGTTAGTACAATATTTATTGTTGGATTGATTTTTGGACTTTTAATTACTATTGGATTTTCAATTGCAATAATTATTATGTGCAATAATATTTTAAAAGGAAATACTAATAGTGGTTTAGCTGTTGGAATTGTAACTTTGGTTTTAGCAGGTTTTTCTTTAATAGTTATGTTTTCATCAAATTTTAATTTTATTAGTGGTATTAATATTATTTTTTTAGGACTTAATATTGCTTCAGGTGTATTATTAATTATTGGTAAATATCTTCCAGTTACTAATAAACCAGAAGAAGTAGTTTCTATGGTAAATGAATAATTAAAAATATTTAATAAATTGTATAAATAAGGCTTTAGAAATTAAAAGCCTTATTTTATTTTTTATAATTTAAAACCATAAGGATAAGTAATGATTGGAAAATTTGGTTTATCATCATCATGCTTTTTTTTATATTGTATGTTATTAATTCATAAATAAAGGTATTGTAAACCAATACTAATAATTAACAGAAAAATAATAGCAGTAACTAATACTCCTACACCATATTTTTGGTAGTTGAAAAAAAAGTAAGGATAACAAGTATTAATATTTTCTCCTTGTTTAACACGTAGTACACCACGAACCATTACCATTACTACATAAAAACAAGGATAAAATAAAATAAATCACATATAAAGTTTATGATGATTTTTTAGTGAATAAAAATCACGTCCACATGATAAAGCAAAATTTAAAATCATAACAATTGGCATAATTAGATTTAGAATTATTGTTTTAAATCATAAATAAATATCAGTTCCATATTTACTTCTTTCTTGGCTATTACTAATGATACCTATTCAAAATACTAACATTGTAATTGTAATATAAATAGTAATGCTTAATAAAATATAAAAACTTGGTTTTAAATTTTCTTTAAATTTACTTTCAAATAAAAAAGCAAATAAATAAATGAGTACTAAATAATTAGTTTGAGTTGTAAAATAAAAATAATAAATTGCCAATCTTTCAGTTGGTTTATCAACATTAGGAACAATGAAAGCATTGGGATAATTAATAGTAATTATTAAATCAAAAATTAAGAATAAAGAAATAGTAAGTAGACCAAATAAACGTCAAATAAATTTAATAAGATTTCTTTTTTTTAATCGGTATTCACTACTATTTTTTCAATTCATATTTTTTCTCCTATTTATATTAGAATTAAATTTAATTAAATTTTTGATAGGAAATTTAATTTTTTATTATGATTGAATATGCTACTTATTTAGTATATCAAGTTTTTTCTTATCACTATTAATATTTACTAACTGATTATTTAAAACACTTAATAAGTTAAAAAAATTAACTTATTAATTATTTAATCTTGATTTTTTGGTAATAAAGTTTATTATTAATGTTAAGGATATAATTTTATCCTTATAATTTTAATGAATATATAAGTAATTATATAAGTATTAAAATTATATAATTTGATTTAACAAAAAGTTTAATAATTGATTATATATCCTTAGTTTTATTTTATTAAAACTAATATTTTAAGTATTTAATTAAATATACTTAATTTAATATTATAATTATAAACACAAATAATAGGTAAAAAAGGAGTAATCATAATGACAAATTTCTTATCTTTTAGTTTTAAAAAAACTAAAAGTTTTAAAACAATAAGTTTGGCTTTGGCATTATCTCTTACTAGTAGTTTAATGATAGTTACTAATCATCAATCTAATATTAGTACTGTTAATGACAGTAACAAACTTTCTGGGTTTCATATTACTGTTAAGGAAAATAATAAAAATTTAATTAGTGAAGCGAATACTTGAAATTCAATTAATAATAAGTATGAAGATTTTATTAGATTGCATAAAGAAGTAATAACAGAACAATTTAATGATTGATCAGACCTTATTAATAAGGTTAATAATAATTCAAATGATGATATTAGTAAAGAAGTTAATAAGAAATTTAAGGAACAAATCGAAAACAAAGCTAATAATATCTTACCAGATAATGGTATTAAATATTTTACTGATAAAGTTATTGGTCGTAGTGTTGCTAAACAAAGTTTTAATGATATTGCTAGTTTTGGTTATGTTTATGTTGGTTACCATGATAATAGTTTACCAGCACAGATTAACAATGGTATTTTTGCAACGGTAAATCCTAGGGCAGATTTTAATAATTATTTTAGTATTCCTTATATGATTAAACCAAGCGATGATTTTTTAAATAGTCATAAAAGCGTTCAAGATCGGTTAGCAATTTTACCACTTAATAATGGTAATCCCAATGATACTAATCAACCAATGTTAGCTATTTTAGCAAAAAATAAAAATGATAAGAATGAACAATTATTAATAAATGATAAAAATGATGAAGTTTTTGATAATGGTTCAATTAGTTATGCAATATTAAATCATAAACCAGACGATCATTTAAAATCAACTAGTTTTAATGTTAGTGTTAAAGATAGTGGCTATAGTAAAACTATTAAGTTAACAAATAATAGTTCAAATATTCAATTTATTACTATTAGTGATGAAAAAGTTAAAGAAAATCCTGTAATTACACCTCAATATTTAGTTCAAAATAATTCACAAGATAATAAAAATACATTAATAGTTATGAATAAAGCTATTGAGAAAGCTAAAGTAAATATTAGTGATTCACAACAACATTGACTAAAATGAAAAGTTGATTCACAAACTTTACAAAAAGCAAAAAATGATTCAGGAACACCTATTAAAGATGGTGATAATTTAACTCTTAATCAAGGAAGTAATTTTCAAGTTTATTGTATAGGTTTAGATACATCTGACTTACAACGTCAAGCTGCTTCTGAACAATATATTACTGTTTATAGAAGCAATACAAAAATACCTAATTTTCCAAATTGTACTGATTTTTTTGAAAAAACTAATAATTTATTAGCAGGTTTTCAACAATATTTAAATAGTACTACTAATAATAGTATTAAAATTGAAGATTTAAAAAATAATGCTGCTGGTGATTTTTTATCATGATTTATTCAATATCAAGGTGATATTACTAAACAAAATTATGTTAATTATTTACAAAGTAATAATTCAGATCGTCCCTGAGATGTTAATATACCATTAACAACTAAAATGTTAGTTAATAATTGAAATATTATTATCATTTGTGGCTTCATTATTAGTTTTTTAACTATAATTCCAATAGTTGTTGTTATTATTCGTAAAAAGAAATATTTAAAATAAAGTTTATTATTTTTAAGTAGTACTTGTTAAAATGCAATATATTATATAAAAATATAAAATGATAAGTGTAAAAAATGTTATTACTTGTTTTTTCTTTTTAGTGAGTTACAATAAAAATGGCAGTTATAAATATTTAGAAAATATTTAAGTAATGCCGGTTTTAATTTTATATTTGACTTTAAGTCCTTGTATGCTATATATGCTATACAAGGAGTTTTTATATAATTTTAAAATAAAATATATTAAGAAAAAGGAGGGAAAAAATAACAAAATAATATTTAAAAAAATAATACAATTTCAAATTTTACTTTTCACAAATATATATTCCTCCCTACAATTATTTTTCAATATTTTTTAAATAATAAATAATAGTAATAAAGTGTACTAGTTTATAAACTAGTACACTTTATTTATAAATTATTTTACATTAAAAATTTGTATCTCTTAAAGCTGCTATTGGTTTATTATTTTTCTTATAAAGAATATTATTATAAAGAGTAAAAAGTAACATCAAAATTATGTATAAGATTAAAATTGCAAAGATATAAATAAAGAAAGTAGTTAAACTTTTATGAAAATCTAAAAATGGATATGGAAATGAATAATCAATTTCTGTCGTTCCTTTTCTTAAAAAACCAACAAAATTTCCTTTAGCAAGTGCATAACCTAAATATGCAAACATGTAAATAGAAATAATTGGTATTCAAAGATATGTTTGTTTTCCGAGTTTTCAGTAGTATTTACCAGCAGAAAACATAAAATATAAAATCACTATCACTGGTACTATTAAATGTAATAAAAATGTATTTATAAAATTTAATATGCTAATACTATTACTACTATCTAAATTATTTATCATTGGTTTAAATAATACAGCAAAAAATACGATAAGAGTTACGGTAATATAAACAGTAATTGCTAATGAAAATCGCCCAAAAACAAATTGTGCGCGATTGTCATGAAAACGATTTGTTAATACAAAACAAAAGAAAAGAAAAACTAAAAAATTTGATTGAATAGTAAAGGTAGAAATCATTGTTCAAATACCAACTCATGGGCCATCTGGAGTTCATAAATTATGAGGATTAGGTGTTCCAACTGTTATTGGTTTATACTCAATTAAAACTATTGCAAATTGCATTATTAGACCTATAACAGCAATAATTAGCCCAGATCAAAGTAAAAAATCAGAAAATTTACTTTTAAATCCTATATTTTTTCTTATTCCCATATGGATCAA
Organism: Spiroplasma endosymbiont of Acasis viretata; assembly: GCF_964031275.1. NCBI lineage: Bacteria > Bacillati > Mycoplasmatota > Mollicutes > Entomoplasmatales > Spiroplasmataceae > Spiroplasma > Spiroplasma endosymbiont of Acasis viretata. The sequence continues at coordinate 946,561 of NZ_OZ035019.1, read as the reverse complement.
CTCACAATTCTATATTTTTTCTATTTTAATTACATTATACATGATATTATAATAAGTATGTAAGATATTAGAAAATTATTAATAGCAACTAAATGAAATAATAAGGTGATGTTATGTATCAATTATATTTAGATACAACAAATAACAAATTAACAGTGGTGATTTTGCAAGGTAATAAAATTTTAGCAAGTTCATCATTTATTGCTTGACAAAAACAAACAGAATTGGCAATTCCAACTATTACTAATTTACTTGTAAAATGTAAAATAAAATTAAAAGATATTTCAAAAGTAGTTATTGCAAATGGTCCTGGCAGTTATACTGGAATTAGAGTAGCAATTACTTTTGTCAAAACACTTAAAGTTTTGAATAGTTTTTTAACGGTTTTTACTATTAATAGTTTATTATTACAGGCAGGATTAATAAAATCAATAAGTGTTTTGTCAGCATACAATAATAAAAGTTATTTGGCAGTATGTGATAATGAAAAAATAATTATTCAGCCGCAATTAGTAGATGAAAATGCTAAAATTGGTATTATTAGTGATTTACTAGATTATAAAATAATTGAAAATTTAGAAAAGTGTAATATTGTGGAAAATTTTCAAAAGTTGTCACCATATTTTATCGAAGTAAAAAACATGGAAGATTTGCAACCATATTATATTAATGATCCATTTTCATCACATAATTAAAAAATAATAATATTTAAATATTTTACATTAGTTTAAAAAGGAGTTTTTACATGCTTATCAATGATAATTTTTGATCTAGAGTATCAAAGGAAGAAAATAATTTCACAAAAAAAGAAAAAGTTCTTATTAACTATATTAATAAGAATAGTCAAAAAATGGATCAAGTTACTATTAGTTCTTTGGCTAAAGAAAATACTGTTGGTTATAGTGTTGTTTATAATTTAATTAAGAAGTTGGGATTTAAAGGTTATCGTGAATTTATCATTAGTTTAGCTGCGCAAGAAACTACTTTCAAAACTTTAAATCGTGAGTTTTTTGGTGATCGTAGTGTTTTAAAAGAACATTATAAAAAACTGATGGATTTAAATGATTCAACGATTAATTATGAGGAATTACAAAGATTTATTAATTGAATAGATGATAATCGTAAAGCTTGTATTTATTTAGCAGGCATTGGTCATTCTGGTTTAGGTGCGGAGGATTTATCAAATAAATTATATCGGTTTGGTTTACGATCAATCTGTTTAAATAAAGATGATGATAGTATTTTAATGCATGCTTCTTTAATTATTCCAGAAGATGTAATAATTCTTTTTTCATTATCAGGTAAAACCGCTACTATTGTTGAAACAGCTAAACTTGCTAAAAAGAATAATGCTAAAATTGCAGTTGTTACATCACAAGATAAAACTGAATTAGTGACTTATGCTGATTGAACATTTAATATTGTTTCTTCAGGACTTTATGAAGCACAAGAAATATTTATTTCTCCATTATTTGCTATTACTTATTTTAATGATTTAGTAACAACATATTTATTAAAATCAAAGCATAAAGATTGATATTTAGAAAATAGAATTAAAACTAATAAAGTAATTAAAAAATTTAATTAATTTTTTAAATAAAAAAACTGTTTTTTTAAAAATAATAATTTAATATTATGTCATGAATATTTATTAAGTAAGGAGATGAAGTATGGTGTCTAAACAAGATGATATTTTGACAGTAGAACATGTTTTTCTTGAATCTGATTGTAAAACACAAGCAGAAGCTTTTCAAGAAATAGCAACTTCTGCTAAAAAATTAGGTTTTTTGAAAAAAAATATTAGTGAAAAATCACTAGTTAATAGTTTTCTACAAAGAGAAGGAGAAGGAACTACTGGTTTTGGTGATGGTGTTGCTGTGCCGCATGCCCGTAATGAAGATATTGTTAAATCAGGAATTTTTATTATGCGTTTTAAACAGCCAATTCCTTGGAAAGCACTAGATGAACAATCCGTTAAAGCAATAATTGCTTTAATTGTGCCACTAAAAAGTGCTGGTAATGAACACTTGGAAATTTTATCAAAAGTGGCACAAAGATTAACAAAACCGGAATTTCAATCAATATTATTTAATTCAAAAGATAAAAAAGCAATTATTCAATCACTAAATATTAATAATAAACCTAATGTTGAAACTAGTAGTAAAACTATTAGTGAAGATATGAAAGGTTCTTCAAAAAAAACTAAAAATATTATAGCAATTACTGCTTGTCCAGTTGGGGTAGCACATACTTATATTGCACAAGATAAATTAGAAATTGCTGCAAAAAATTTAGGCTATAATATTAAAGTTGAAACTCATGGTAGTATTGGTATTAAAGGTGCTTTTACAGCAACTGATATTGCCAATGCTGATTTAGTTATTATTGCAGTATCAGCCGGTGTTGCAGATTTAAAATTAGAACGTTTTAATAATAAACCATTATATAAAGTAGAAATTAGCAAAGCTATTAAAAATCCTGAAAGTATTGTTAATGATGCTTTTGCTAACGAAAAACCTTATGAAATAAACAAGTCAGAATCGGGACAAAAAGCGGAAAAAGAAAATAAATCAAATGATTTATTTACTACTGATAAACAAGGAATTATGAAACATATTATGGCTGGTGTTGGCTATATGGTTCCATTTGTTGTTTTTGGTGGAATTATGTTAGCATTATCAATTGGTATTGCTAAAGCAGTTTATGGTGCTGACTTTGATATTTTCAAGTTACCACACAATCATTTTCTTTATTTTATGAATCAAGCCGGAAGTATTGCTTTTAGATTAATGATTCCAATTTTAGCTGGTTTTATCGCTAATTCAATTGCAGGACGTGCTGCCTTGGTTCCGACAATGGTAAGTGCATATGTTGCTAATACAGCAGGATTAGTTTATCCAATTGCTGGTTTAGAGCCAAAGGTTTCTGCTGGATTTTTAGGAGCATTATTAATTGGTCCAAGTGTTGGATATTTAGTAAGATGAATTATTACTTGAAAAGTACCAAAGACTATTGCTCCAATTATGCCAATTTTCTTTATTCCTATTGTAGTAACATTTTTAATTAGTTTCACTTTTATTTATGCAATTGGAGCTCCAATTGGTTGAATAATGGAACAATTTCAAAATGGGTTAACCCACATGCCACGTGAAGCAATGGCAGCAATTGGAATGTTGCTAGGAGCAATGGTTGGATTTGATATGGGTGGTCCAATTAACAAAGTTGCTTTTTTTAGCAGCTTCAACAACGATAACTGCTGATCCTAGTTCACAATTATTTATGGGAGCAGTAGCTGCAGCTATTCCTGTTGCACCACTTGGAATGGGTTTAACAACTTTGATTTTTCGTAAATTCTTTAATGAAAGTGAACGTACATTAGGTTTAACAGCTATGTTAATGGGGTGTATTGGTATTTCTGAAGGTGCGATTCCTTTTGCAGTAAGAGATCCAAAACGTGCTATTATTAGTAATATTATTGGTAGTGCTGTTGCTGGTAGTATTGCTGGTACTTTATTATTAACTGATGCTGCGGGTCATGGTGGTCCTATTGTTGCTATCTTAGGTGCAGTTAGTTCAGTTAATTATGTGCTTTGGGTAAGTATTCTTTTATTCTTTTTAGCCATTATTGTTGGAAGTATTGTTACTTGTTTAGTATATGGTGGATGCCACTTAGCCCTTTTTACTAGACCATTAATTTAAAAAACCTGAATGTATTCTAAAAACAATTGTGTTATATAATTAACACTAATTTTAACCTGAAAGGATTTTTATTAATGGATAAAATTAAACAAATAGCATTAGTAATTAACAAATTAAATATCAAAGAAAAAATTAAAATTATTGATGATTGTAAAAATCAATATTCAATTAGAAACCTATGTCAATATCTTCAATTAAACAGATCAACATATTACTTTTTAAAAAATAAACAAAAACCTATTAAAAAAGAAGAAAATCATATTATTAAATGCAATCATAAATATCAAAAAATATGCCAACTTTTAATCGAATTTCATTCTACAAGAAAAGGCAGAATTTATGGATATTTAAGAATTTTTTCAGCTTTTAAAGAGTGATTAAAACAAGAAAAAAATATCATTTTAAATATAGAATTATCAATAAAACAAATGCGAAAAATTATGAAAGAACACAATATTCAAGGATTAAAACAAACTAAAAATAACTATCCTAAAAACAAAAAAAATACAAATAAGTGAATACCTACAATGGATAAAGTAAACAAAGATTATAAAAGTACAACCTCTTCAAATCAAATTTGATCAATGGACACTAAACAAATAAATACTAAAGAAGGATGATTATATCTTTTTGTAATTATTGATTTTTATTCAAATAATGTTGTTAGTTATAATATTGCTCCTAATAAATCATATCAGGATTTAATTCTTCCTGCTCTTGAAAAAATCAACAAACAATTTTCTTGAAATCAAGTAAAAAATGTTATTTTACATTCAGATAACGCCAACGAATTTTATTGTCAAGATATCACAAAATGAGCAGAGGATAAACAAATAATTTTAAGCAAAAAACAACCTTATGATATTGGTGGTAATGTATTATCTGAAAACTGATTTTCTCATTTATCTCAAGAATGACTACCTAAAGGATCAAATCAATATTTATCCATCAATGAAGCTATAAATGATGTAAATCAATATGTTATGTTTTATAATTATGAAAGAATACATTCTAAATTTCTAAAACCACCAATTTTACAAATTAAAATTTAGAATTTTATATCAAAAATGGTCCAGTAATTAAGGGCCAACCACCAACCACCAATTATTAATTATTCAATCACGTAATATTAAGGTTTTTAAATTAATGAATGAAAGAATCATGAAAATATTTAATAGTAAAAAATCTAAATCTAAAAATAGTAAAAATAAAGTTTAATTGAACAAATAATCAAAGTTTAGGAGAATGAATATGAATAATAGCACATCACAAATAATTTTTTTAAAACCTGCTTTTATTCGCAAATTATGAGGTAGTCAAAAATTAGCACACAAATTTAATTTTGATTTACCTAAAAATACACCAATTGGTGAAGCATGATTAGTTAGTGCTCATCCCAATGGAATGAGTTATGTTTTAAATGGCGAGTATAAGGGATTAAGTTTAGCAGAATTGTTTAAACAGCAACCCAGTTTATTTGCTAATCTTGATAGTTCAGGTAATGTGATTAATAAAGAATATCCGTTGTTAACAAAAATTTTAGACGCAAATGATAGTTTAAGCGTTCAAATTCACCCTGATGATAAATTCGCAGAAAAAAATCATCAATGTTTAGGAAAAACTGAATGTTGGTATATATTAGAATGTTTACCCAAAGGTAAAGTTATCTTGGGTCATAATGCTAAAACCAAAGATCAGTTTAATCAATGATTGGTAAAAGAACAATGACATAAACTATTAAAATATATTCCAATTAAAAAAGATCAATTTATTTATGTTCCTTCTCTAAAAATTCATGGCTTATTGGCACATACTATGGTTTTTGAACTACAACAATCATCAGATATTACATATCGTTTATATGATTATGGTCGTAAAGATGAACTTGGTAATTTACGAAATTTGCATTTGAAAGAAGCATCAACTATTGTTTTAGCTCCTGATTTAAATAGTAGTGAAGCTAATGGTCATGATAATTATTTAGTTGATAATAAGTTTTTTAAGTTAATTAAATTAATTAATGAGGGAATTAAGCATTATAGTTATCGTAATACTAGATGATTGCAAATCTCAGTATTGGATGGTAATGGTATAATTGATGATACTAGTATTAAAAAAGGTGACTCATTTATTTTACCAAATGGTTATACTGATTTTTGTTTAAGTGGAAACATGTTATTGATGGTTGCATATTGCTAATAAATAATTATTATAGTTTTTTTTAATGCTTGTTCCAAATCATTTCATAAATCTTCAACATATTCAATACCAATTGAAAGACGAACAAGACCTTCTGAAATATTTGTATCTGCTAATTCTTGTGCATTATAAGTAGAATGTGTCATTGAAGCTGGATGTTCAATCAATGACTCAACTCCACCTAAAGAAACTGCCAAAATTATTAATTTTAAATTATTTAATAGTTTGATTCCTCCATCATATCCACATTTTAATTCGAAACTAATCATTGCTCCCGGTAATTTCATTTGTTGTTCATAAAGTACTTGTTCTGTTGCTGAATTAGTTAGTCCAGGATAAAATACTTTTTTAATCTTAGGATGTTCTTTTAATCTTGCTGCAATTATTCTTGCATTTTTGCAAGATCTTCATAATCGTAATTCTAAAGTTGATAGTCCTCTTAGAACCTGTTTAAAATCTTTTAGAGAATAGGATAAAATGATTATATATTTTAAAATAAGAGGTATATATGTGTAAAAATTATCCTAGTAATGTTAGCAAAGAGCAATTTGAAAATATAAAATCAATTTTAGAAAATACTAAAAAGAGAACTAAACCAAGAAGTTTAGATTTATATGAAGTATTTTGTGCAGTTTTATATGTATTAAAAAGTGGTTGCCAGTGAAGAATGTTACCAAAAAATTTTCCAAAATGACAAATTGTATATTATTATTTTCAAGCTTGAAGTAAAAATAATGATAAAGAACCTAGTGTATTACAATTAGTTTTAAAAAAAATTAGTCAAGGCATTTCGTATCAATAATGGTAGAAAAGAACAAACTAGTTTTTGTATAATTGATTCACAAAGTGTTAAAAATACAGATACTACTAAAAATAAAGGTTATGATGCTGGTAAAAAGATTTCAGAAATAAAGCGTCATATTGCTGTTGATTCTCAAGGTTTACCACATGCAATTTACATAACCACAGCAGAAAAAACAGATTGTAATAGTGCTATAATAATGATTGAAAATGAAAAAGAGAATCTTTCTGCAGTTCAAAAAATACTAGTAGATGCTGGTTATACTGGTGAAAAATTTGCTTCTAAAATTAAAACAATTATAAATGCAAATGTTGAAGTTATAAAACGTAATGAATTACATTCTTTTGTAGTATTACCAAAAAGATGAGTTGTAGAACGAAGTTTTGCATGATTAGAAAAATGCAGAAGATTATGAAAAAATTGTGAAAAAATTGGGATTTTCCTAAAAACTGTGTTTTTGGAAAAAATTTAAATTGGGATTTTCCTAAAAACTGTGTTTCTTTGTTTTACAAAGTACTAGTTTAGATTAATTCTATCTTCAAATTTTATCATAAAATGAGCAATTGCTGTATTTCAATTTTGAATGGGCATTGTTCATTTTTTTGTTATATTTTCAATTGCTAAGTAAAATATTTTGAAAACTGCCATATCATTTGGAAAAACTTTTTTATTTCTGATGACTTTTCGTAATTGACTATTTACAGATTCAATAGCATTTGTAGTATAAATCACTCTTTTGATTTCTACTGGATAACTAATAAAAACCATTAAATTATCTCAATTTTTATATCAAGATTTAGCAATTTGAGGATATTGTTTATTTCATTTACTTTCAAAGGATTCTAAAGCCTGCATTGCTTGTTCTTCACTACATGCAGTATAAATTGGTTTTAAATCTGCAACTAGAGATTTTCTATGCTTATATGAGACATATTTCAAACTATTTCTAATTTGATGAACTATGCATAATTGATGTTCTGTTTTAAGATAAACTGATTGTATTGCTTCTGACATGCCTGTTAAATTATCACTGCAGGCAATAAGAATATCATTTAAGCCACGATTTTTCATTTCTGTTAAATTTGCTAATCAAAATTTAGCACCTTCATTTTCACTAATTCATAAACCTAAAACATCTTTTTTGCCTTCTAAATCAACTCCTAAAGCTATATAAACTGATTTGTTAATAATCCTTTTATCTTGTCGTACTTTCACTACTATGCAATCAAAATAAACAATCGGATAGACACTTTCTAATGGTCGATTTTGCCATCCTTTTACATCATCAATAACATCATCAGTAATTTGGCTAATAACACTTTCACTAATATCAGCACCATGATATAACTCTTGTAATTGCATTCTAATATCTGATAATGTCATTCCTTTTGCATATAAAGAAAGAACTTGTTGATCAAAACCATCAAATCTTCTTTGTCTTTTTGCAACTATTACAGGATTAAAATTACTATTGCGATCTCGTGGTACATCAATCTCAATTTTACCTTGTTGAGTTATTAATTTTTTTGAACTTATACCATTACGAGCATTGTCACTATTACTATGTTGATTCTTATCATATCCTAAATAATTTTGCATCTCAGAATTCAACATTTTTTCTACTAATCTTTTTGTTAATTCTTTATACAATCCTTTCTCTTTAAAAACTGTTGTTAAATCTTCAGTATTTTCTAATAATAAATCTACTGCTTTTGATATTGGATCATTATTATTAATATTTTGCTTTTTAGCCATCTGTAACTCACTCTTTCTAGTCATTTAATTATATTTACTAGAATTAATTAAACATAGTTATTTTTGTAAGTTACACAGATTACTAAACATTACCTCTAATTTTTTTCTAACTAATTTTTGTATCCATAACTTTTTTACCTCTTTCTTTTTTACATAAATGGATTAAAACGTTTTCCAGACTTTAAATCTTTGTTTCTTTGATATTCAGCTTCTCTTTTTCTTTGCTCTTCGGCTTCAGCTCTTCTACCTCTTTCTTTTAAATCATCAGCTCTTTTTTGTTTTTCTGCTTCTTTCATTATCCTTTCTTTTTCAGCTTCTCTTTTTCTTTGCTGTTCTTCAGCGTACTTTTTAATTCTTTCTATTTCTTTTGCTTGTTTTTCTGCTTCTCTTTCTCTTTCTTTTTGTTTTTCATATTCTCGTTTTCTTTTTTCTTCTTCTTGTCTTTTCATTAATTCATTTCTTTTTTCTTGGTCTTTTTGTCTTTCTCTTTCTTTTTGTTTTTCTCATTCTTTTATTTTTTCTAATTGCTTAGCTTGTTTTTCTGCTTCTCTTTCTCTTTCTTTTTGTTTTTCTCATTGTTCTCTATTTGAATCATTATTTTGTTTATTTCAATTTCACATAATCTTTTAACCTTTCTTTCAAAATAAAAACCCATTTACTTAAAAATAAAGTAATGGGTTAAAAACTATATTAATTTTATAATTTCATTTTAACATTTTTCTTATTTTTCTGAGAATATTTATTTCTATAATAACAAGCACGACATACAGTATTTTCAGTTTCTTTCTTTTGAGTTTGTAATATATTATCCAACTTATCTAATCCTACTGCTCTAATATCATCAACAGTAAAATCTAATGCTTGTGACTGTTCATAGTCTTTAACACTACTTAATTCACTTTTCAACGAATGAATATAATTCAAAGCACGACTATTATATTTCTGTAAATAAGACTTAGGAAATCATAAACTAAAAGTCATAGTTTCACCACTATAACTAGGTGCTAATCCACCACGTTTAATTATTCGCTTTGTTTGTCTTTTAGATAATACAACTTTATTATAATCATCAACATTAGTATAAATATTTAGTTTAAACTTAACTAAAAATAACAAAATACGCATTCTTTTAACTTGAACAATATACTCTACTTTTTCACGTGCTTGTTTTGGTATTCTATCGGGGTGTTGTTCAATCATATACATAATTCCATTAAAATTATGACCTATTAACTTACAAAACATTCCTAAACTTTCTTGTGTTTCTTTAAATTCGGGCGACAAATCATTACTATTAATTTTCAAACCTAACTCATCTAAAACAACCATATCACACTCTTTAAAAGCATAATTACTATTTAATTGATTAAATTTAAAAAAATCATCATAAGAACAATGATAACTATATTCATTATGTACTTTAATAGGAATAGGACTCACTACCCTACCTTTATGTTTTTGTGCTAAACAACAAGCAAGAGCAGATTTACCAGTACGTGGTGGTGCTGAAATAATATAACTACCTACACGTTGTAATATCTTTATATTTTTTCTAGTTATTAAAAATGGATATAATATTATTAATAATAAAATTCCTAAAAGTAAATAACCATATCAAGGCATTATTTATGACCAACTAAAATCCTACTGCTTTTAAAAATACTCATAAAGTTAAAACTTGTTCTAAACCACTAGTAAAATCAACATTTAAAACAGAACTAATAGTATCATCAAAAATACGTCTCAATAATCCATCAAGTTTAGTAAAAAATTCTCTTAATGGTTCTACCGGTAAAACTTTACCAACAACACCATAAAGTACTCATCTAAAAGCATTACGCAAATGACCAAAAACATCATATCAACTAACTCGCTCATACTCAGGGTTAAAAGGACTATTTGGTGGAACTGGTGTTACTTTCTCACTTGAAAAAATATTAATTTGACCAAAATTTAACCGTGGTGACATATATGGAAATGAATCACCATGAACATCAAAAAATACTGTTAAATGTCTTAAATTTGGAACACGAATAGGCATAGTAACAAAATTATATAAATCTTGCTGATAAATATCATTATCAACCTTACCTTTAAAAACATACTTTGTATCACCAACATTGTCTAAAAAACTAAAAACAAAATTAGCAGTAAAAGTTTTAAAATATTCATATTCAAAATAAAACATAAAACCTTGAATATAAAAACTTAAAGGTTTATCAATTTCAAAATTTAACTGTGTTTGAAAATTTATAACTCTCCACTCTCCTATCATTATTAACAAAATTCAAACGATTAGTATTCTTTTCTGCAACATAATTATGATTAAACATAATACGTGAAAATTCATCCAATTGTTTTCTATTAAAAGTATAAACGCCAGACCCCATATTTATCTGTTGTTTTGGAACACCAACTGTATCACTATAATAAGAACATATATAAGTACCCTGATTACCAATAAATTCACCACTTACTAATTTTAAATCTGGTTGGTCAACATCAAAATAAGCAGAATTTCAAGGAATAGTGGCTCAATCATCAAAACTATGGTATTTAACATGTTTAACCATTTCTTTTGTAATATCATAATTAACAACATTAGGGTCATTTGAAACAATTAAAGAAGTTGGTGTTTGAACAGAAGTATTTACAACAAAAAATATTTTTGCAAACTTAAATCACATAATTATTTACCAAATAAACATTTTAAAATTCACCATGAACCATAAAACAAAACAAATCCAATAAAAAACTGTGTACCATAAACTACTAAATTTCATAAAATAGTAGTAAAATCATCAACTGGATTACCTATAAACATAGTTCAATAATCAACTATACATTGATGTATTTTATTGTAAATTTCTAAAACACTCATACTTAACACCTACCCAAACAAGGGTGGTTGGCGCCACTTGCCACTTGCCACTTGCCACTTAGCCCTTTTTACTAGACCATTAATTTAAAAAACCTGAATGTATTCTAAAAACAATTGTGTTATATAATTAACACTAATTTTAACCTGAAAGGATTTTTATTAATGGATAAAATTAAACAAATAGCATTAGTAATTAACAAATTAAATATCAAAGAAAAAATTAAAATTATTGATGATTGTAAAAATCAATATTCAATTAGAAACCTATGTCAATATCTTCAATTAAACAGATCAACATATTACTTTTTAAAAAATAAACAAAAACCTATTAAAAAAGAAGAAAATCATATTATTAAATGCAATCATAAATATCAAAAAATATGCCAACTTTTAATCGAATTTCATTCTACAAGAAAAGGCAGAATTTATGGATATTTAAGAATTTTTTCAGCTTTTAAAGAGTGATTAAAACAAGAAAAAAATATCATTTTAAATATAGAATTATCAATAAAACAAATGCGAAAAATTATGAAAGAACACAATATTCAAGGATTAAAACAAACTAAAAATAACTATCCTAAAAACAAAAAAAATCCAAATAAGTGAATACCTACAATGGATAAAGTAAACAAAGATTATAAAAGTACAACCTCTTCAAATCAAATTTGGAGGCTTTTATGTAATCTGTGTATCTTTGTTTTACAAAGTACTAGTTTAGATTAATTCTATCTTCAAATTTTATCATAAAATGAGCAATTGCTGTATTTCAATTTTGAATGGGCATTGTTCATTTTTTTGTTATATTTTCAATTGCTAAATAAAATATTTTAAAAACTGCCATATCATTAGGAAAAACTTTTTTATTTCTGATAACTTTTCGTAATTGACTATTTACAGATTCAATAGCATTTGTAGTATAAATCACTCTTTTGATTTCTACTGGATAACTAATAAAAACCATTAAATTATCTCAATTTTTATATCAAGATTTAGCAATTTGAGGATATTGTTTATTTCATTTACTTTCAAACGATTCTAAAGCCTGCATTGCTTGTTCTTCACTACATGCAGTATAAATTGGTTTTAAATCTGCAACTAGAGATTTTCGATGCTTATATGAGACATATTTCAAACTATTTCTAATTTGATGAACTATGCATAATTGATGTTCTGTTTTAAGATAAACTGATTGTATTGCTTCTGACATGCCTGTTAAATTATCACTGCAGGCAATAAGAATATCATTTAAGCCACGATTTTTCATTTCTGTTAAATTTGCTAATCAAAATTTAGCACCTTCATTTTCACTAATTCATAAACCTAAAACATCTTTTTTACCTTCTAAATCAACTCCTAAAGCTATATAAACTGATTTATTAATAATCCTTTTATCTTGTCGTACTTTCACTACTATGCAATCAAAATAAACAATCGGATAGACACTTTCTAATGGTCGATTTTGTCATGCTTTTACATCATCAATAACATCATCAGTAATTTGGCTAATAACACTTTCACTAATATCAGCACCATGATATAACTCTTGTAATTGCATTCTAATATCTGATAATGTCATACCTTTTGCATATAAAGAAAGAACTTGTTGATCAAAACCATCAAATCTTCTTTGTCTTTTTGCAACTATTACAGGATTAAAATTACTATTGCGATCTCGTGGTACATCAATCTCAATTTTACCTTGTTGAGTTATTAATTTTTTTGAACTTATACCATTACGAGCATTGTCACTATTACTATGTTGATTCTTATCATATCCTAAATAATTTTGCATCTCAGAATTCAACATTTTTTCTACTAATCTTTTTGTTAATTCTTTATACAATCCTCCCTCTTTAAAAACTGTTGTTAAATCTTCAGTATTTTCTAATAATAAATCTACTGCTTTTGATATTGGATCATTATTATTAATATTTTGCTTTTTAGCCATCTGTAACTCACTCTTTCTAGTCATTTAATTATATTTACTAGAATTAATTAAACATAGTTATTTTTGTAAGTTACACAGATTACTAAACATTACCCAAATTTGATCAATGGACACTAAACAAATAAATACTAAAGAAGGATGATTATATCTTTTTGTAATTATTGATTTTTATTCAAATAATGTTGTTAGTTATAATATTGCTCCTAATAAATCATATCAGGATTTAATTCTTCCTGCTCTTGAAAAAATCAACAAACAATTTTCTTGAAATCAAGTAAAAAATGTTATTTTACATTCAGATAACGCCAACGAATTTTATTGTCAAGATATCACAAAATGAGCAGAGGATAAACAAATAATTTTAAGCAAAAAACAACCTTATGATATTGGTGGTAATGTATTATCTGAAAACTGATTTTCTCATTTATCTCAAGAATGACTACCTAAAGGATCAAATCAATATTTATCCATCAATGAAGCTATAAATGATGTAAATCAATATGTTATGTTTTATAATTATGAAAGAATACATTCTAAATTTCTAAAACCACCAATTTTACAAATTAAAATTTAGAATTTTATATCAAAAATGGTCCAGTAATTAAGGGCCAACCACCAATTTCTACTAAAAGAATATGTTTGAACACCAACATCTTTTTGATTCAAAGATTTAATATTCTCTTGTACTTTTGTTACATATTTACTTAAATATTTAACTACAAATTCATTTGTACCTTTATGTACTACTTTTAAATCAATACCTTTATTATTACCAACATGTGGTCATCATGTAGTTATCATACTATAAGGTATTTTACGATTAAATAATATATGAAAATGAACTGCACCACGCTTTTGATATTCATAAACATAAAAATATCTTAATTCACCTAAATGTTTAGAACGTTTAGGGTCATTTCATCAACGTTTTAAACGTTTAAAAAATAATTGTAAGTCATGTTTTGCTTTTTTAATATCAGTTTCATTTTTATGATAAGTTAAGGTTAAAAAACTTAAAATTCTTGCATTATAAAAATTATGTAATGCTTTTTGAACTAATTTACATTTAGTACGAACATTATTATTTCTTAACTTAGTAACATTACCAATATTCTTTATACCTAATTTATTTCTTTCATTTTTTAAAATATCAATAGGTAAAACAACATTTTTAACATAACAAGCATAAAAAATTTTTTTAACATAAAAATTATATGAAATATTCATTTAAAACCATTCTTCCACGAACTTCTTAAATATTAAAAAATTAATGATTTATAAATAAATATAAATCTTAATATATCTTATCATAGAAAATAAAAAATTATCAAACTTTACACTTGCGGTGAAAAATGATACTTAACTAAAGTAATTTTATCATTTTTTTAGAAAAAAAATACATTTTATGGTTCACTTTATAAAATGTTACTATATAATTTGATTACAGACCAGTAACATTTTTAAATTGGTTTGAAGATAACGTAGTTATAATAATATCTATAATAGACATTATAATTATAATTCTTAAAACATTAGGAGGAAATCTTTTATGGCAAAAAGTAATTCTAAAACAAAGACAGAAATTATTAAGATAGTGGCGCAAAAGTCTGACGTCACAATTGCCTTAGCGACTAATATTATTGATTTATTTTTTGAAGAGATAAAAGTTGAAGTTGCAAATGGTGGTAAAATTAATATACCAAAATTTGGAATATTTGAAACTATTATTCGTGAAGCAAGAACAGGTCGTAATCCCCAAACTGGTGAATCTATTGTAATTAGTGCTTCTAAAGCACCTAAATTTAAAGCTAGTTCTGAATTTAAAAAACATACTAATCAACAAACAGAAACTTTAGTTTCTTAAATTAAAAATTTTAAAAAATCAAGATAAAATGGATATATAATTTCTAATTTATATCCATTTTGTTCTATTTTTTTTATATGTCAGTGCTTTTTTTTTGAACTTTTAAAAATTTTAATTTTTCTCAAAAAACTAAGAACCTGTTTAAAATCTTTTAGAGAATAGGATAAAATGATTATATATTTTAAAATAAGAGGTATATATGTGTAAAAATTATCCTAGTAATGTTAGCAAAGAGCAATTTGAAAATATAAAATCAATTTTAGAAAATACTAAAAAGAGAACTAAACCAAGAAGTTTAGATTTATATGAAGTATTTTGTGCAGTTTTATATGTATTAAAAAGTGGTTGCCAGTGAAGAATGTTACCAAAAAATTTTCCAAAATGACAAATTGTATATTATTATTTTCAAGCTTGAAGTAAAAATAATGATAAAGAACCTAGTGTATTACAATTAGTTTTAAAAAAAATTAGTCAAGGCATTTCGTATCAATAATGGTAGAAAAGAACAAACTAGTTTTTGTATAATTGATTCACAAAGTCTTAAAAATACAGATACTACTAAAAATAAAGGTTATGATGCTGGTAAAAAGATTTCAGGAATAAAGCGTCATATTGCTGTTGATTCTCAAGGTTTACCACATGCAATTTACATAACCACAGCAGAAAAAACAGATCGTAATAGTGCTATAATAATGATTGAAAATGAAAAAGAGAATCTTTCTGCAGTTCAAAAAATACTAGTAGATGCTGGTTATACTGGTGAAAAATTTGCTTCTAAAATTAAAACAATTATAAATGCAAATGTTGAAGTTATAAAACGTAATGAATTACATTCTTTTGTAGTATTACCAAAAAGATGAGTTGTAGAACGAAGTTTTGCATGATTAGAAAAATGCAGAAGATTATGAAAAAATTGTGAAAAAAAATTAAATACTAGCTTACAAATGGTTGTTCTTGCCTTTATTTCAATTTTATTGAAAAGATTTTAAACAGGTTCTAAGAAAAAGGCATTATGTTGTGAAAAATAAATAATAACAAAACTAATAGCATTAAGATAAAAAGCATTTTCTAAGTATTCAAGTTGATATTTTTTAAAATTATTTCATGGTAATGTTAAAGACTTAGTACTTTTTGCTTCAAAACACAAATATTTACCATGATAAACTCCATTATAATCAACATTACTTTTGGTAATGTTTAGTAATCTGTGTAACTTACAAAAATAACTATGTTTAATTAATTCTAGTAAATATAATTAAATGACTAGAAAGAGTGAGTTACAGATGGCTAAAAAGCAAAATATTAATAATAATGATCCAATATCAAAAGCAGTAGATTTATTATTAGAAAATACTGAAGATTTAACAACAGTTTTTAAAGAGGGAGGATTGTATAAAGAATTAACAAAAAGATTAGTAGAAAAAATGTTGAATTCTGAGATGCAAAATTATTTAGGATATGATAAGAATCAACATAGTAATAGTGACAATGCTCGTAATGGTATAAGTTCAAAAAAATTAATAACTCAACAAGGTAAAATTGAGATTGATGTACCACGAGATCGCAATAGTAATTTTAATCCTGTAATAGTTGCAAAAAGACAAAGAAGATTTGATGGTTTTGATCAACAAGTTCTTTCTTTATATGCAAAAGGAATGACATTATCAGATATTAGAATGCAATTACAAGAGTTATATCATGGTGCTGATATTAGTGAAAGTGTTATTAGCCAAATTACTGATGATGTTATTGATGATGTAAAAGCATGGCAAAATCGACCATTAGAAAGTATTTATCCGATTGTTTATTTTGATTGCATAGTAGTGAAAGTACGACAAGATAAAAGGATTATTAATAAATCAGTTTATATAGCTTTAGGAGTTGATTTAGAAGGTAAAAAAGATGTTTTAGGATTATGAATTAGTGAAAATGAAGGTTCTAAGTTTTGATTATCTAATTTCACAGAAATGAAAAATCGTGGCTTAAATGATATTCTTATTGCCTGCAGTGATAATTTAACAGGCATGTCAGAAGCAATACAATCAGTTTATCTTAAAACAGAACATCAATTATGCATAGTTCATCAAATTAGAAATAGTTTGAAATATGTCTCATAAGCATAGAAAATCTCTAGTTGCAGATTTAAAACCAATTTATACTGCATGTAGTGAAGAACAAGCAATGCAGGCTTTAGAATCCTTTGAAAGTAAATGAAATAAACAATATCCTCAAATTGCTAAATCTTGATATAAAAATTGAGATAATTTAATGGTTTTTATTAGTTATCCAGTAGAAATCAAAAGAGTGATTTATACTACAAATGCTATTGAATCTGTAAATAGTCAATTACGAAAAGTTATCAGAAATAAAAAAGTTTTTCCTAATGATATGGCAGTTTTTAAAATATTTTATTTAGCAATTGAAAATAGCCACTTGCCACTTGCCACTGGTGGTTGGCCCTTAATTACTGGACCATTAATTTAAAAAACCTGAATGTATTCTAAAAACAATTGTGTTATATAATTAACACTAATTTTAACCTGAAAGGATTTTTATTAATGGATAAAATTAAACAAATAGCATTAGTAATTAACAAATTAAATATCAAAGAAAAAATTAAAATTATTGATGATTGTAAAAATCAATATTCAATTAGAAACCTATGTCAATATCTTCAATTAAACAGATCAACATATTACTTTTTAAAAAATAAACAAAAACCTATTAAAAAAGAAGAAAATCATATTATTAAATGCAATCATAAATATCAAAAAATATGCCAACTTTTAATCGAATTTCATTCTACAAGAAAAGGCAGAATTTATGGATATTTAAGAATTTTTTCAGCTTTTAAAGAGTGATTAAAACAAGAAAAAAATATCATTTTAAATATAGAATTATCAATAAAACAAATGCGAAAAATTATGAAAGAACACAATATTCAAGGATTAAAACAAACTAAAAATAACTATCCTAAAAACAAAAAAAATCCAAATAAGTGAATACCTACAATGGATAAAGTAAACAAAGATTATAAAAGTACAACCTCTTCAAATCAAATTTGATCAATGGACACTAAACAAATAAATACTAAAGAAGGATGATTATATCTTTTTGTAATTATTGATTTTTATTCAAATAATGTTGTTAGTTATAATATTGCTCCTAATAAATCATATCAGGATTTAATTCTTCCTGCTCTTGAAAAAATCAACAAACAATTTTCTTGAAATCAAATAAAAAATGTTATTTTACATTCAGATAACGCCAACGAATTTTATTGTCAAGATATCACAAAATGAGCAGAGGATAAACAAATAATTTTAAGCAAAAAACAACCTTATGATATTGGTGGTAATGTATTATCTGAAAACTGATTTTCTCATTTATCTCAAGAATGACTACCTAAAGGATCAAATCAATATTTATCCATCAATGAAGCTATAAATGATGTAAATCAATATGTTATGTTTTATAATTATGAAAGAATACATTCTAAATTTCTAAAACCACCAATTTTACAAATTAAAATTTAGAATTTTATATCAAAAATGGTCCAGTAATTAAGGGCCAACCACCCTTTTTTCTTTAAAAATTTTATTGTTTTGATATAAACTTGGTGGATTTTGTTTAAAAATTAGTGCTTGTTTTTCATTATTTATAATTTCAATAGTATAATTAATTATAGTTTCAAGAAACATTCCGCGGTTAGCATAAAACATTATTTTAATTCCCTCTTACATATAGAATATTACTAACTTTGGAATAGTTTTCCTTTTAATTAAAGGAGGTATAAATATGAATATTTGTAAAAAGGATATTATAGATAAAGAATTTACTGTTGATTATAAAGGCTATGATTCTAAAGAAGTAGATTTATTTCTTGATTTAGTAGCTACTAATTATGAAATACTAGAAGAATTTGTAAATAAACTAAAAAAGCAAAATGCAATTTTAGAAAATAATAATTACAAGTTACTTAAAGAAATTGATATTTTAAAAACACAAATTTTAGTTTTAAAACAAGAAAAACAAAAATTAGAAGAAAAAGGTGTAGAAAATGTTGATATTATTACGAGATTAAGCAAATTAGAAAGTATTGTACATGAAGAATAAATATGTTATAATTTTCTTCTAAAAGAATAAAAAATGAGCTAATCGCTGCATTAGTATGTAGAGGAAAGTCCACGCTCGCACTTTCTGTGATGAAAGTAATGTTTGTGTTAGAGAAAACGATAACTCTAAGCAGTAATTCTGACGGCTGACAAAAACCTAAGTTTTTTATTAAATAAGGTTCTAATCTATAAAAGTGTCATAGAGACGAGTTTTAAGGAAACTTAAAAGCTGGAACGAGATAAACCCCACAAGCGAGAAACCCAAATTTAGGTAGGGGCATTGGTTTATTAGAAATGAATAATAAACCGAACTATTGTTTACAATAGTAGATAAATGGTTAGCACTTGCAAGAAGCAAGAACAGAACGTGGCTTATGATTTTTTTATTCTTTTTTTGTATTGTAAATTATTTGATTGAAGGTTTGAAAATGACTGAACTTTTAGTTTTATTAGATAAATTTAATTTTAGAATTAGTTGTTATGAAAGTATTACTGGTGGACTTTTTGCTCAAGAGATTACTAGTATTGCTGGTGCTTCTAAATATTTTATTGGTGGTTTTATAACGTATACTAATTAATCAAAAATCAATATTAGACTTGGTGGTTGGCCCTTAATTACTGGACCATTTTTGATATAAAATTCTAAATTTTAATTTGTAAAATTGGTGGTTTTAGAAATTTAGAATGTATTCTTTCATAATTATAAAACATAACATATTGATTTACATCATTTATAGCTTCATTGATGGATAAATATTGATTTGATCCTTTAGGTAGTCATTCTTGAGATAAATGAGAAAATCAGTTTTCAGATAATACATTACCACCAATATCATAAGGTTGTTTTTTGCTTAAAATTATTTGTTTATCCTCTGCTCATTTTGTGATATCGTGACAATAAAATTCGTTGGCGTTATCTGAATGTAAAATAACATTTTTTATTTGATTTCAAGAAAATTGTTTGTTGATTTTTTCAAGAGCAGGAAGAATTAAATCCTGATATGATTTATTAGGAGCAATATTATAACTAACAACATTATTTGAATAAAAATCAATAATTACAAAAAGATATAATCATCCTTCTTTAGTATTTATTTGTTTAGTGTCCATTGATCAAATTTGATTTGAAGAGGTTGTACTTTTATAATCTTTGTTTACTTTATCCATTGTAGGTATTCACTTATTTGGATTTTTTTTGTTTTTAGGATAGTTATTTTTAGTTTGTTTTAATCCTTGAATATTGTGTTCTTTCATAATTTTTCGCATTTGTTTTATTGATAATTCTATATTTAAAATGATATTTTTTTCTTGTTTTAATCACTCTTTAAAAGCTGAAAAAATTCTTAAATATCCATAAATTCTGCCTTTTCTTGTAGAATGAAATTCGATTAAAAGTTGGCATATTTTTTGATATTTATGATTGCATTTAATAATATGATTTTCTTCTTTTTTAATAGGTTTTTGTTTATTTTTTAAAAAGTAATATGTTGATCTGTTTAATTGAAGATATTGACATAGGTTTCTAATTGAATATTGATTTTTACAATCATCAATAATTTTAATTTTTTCTTTGATATTTAATTTGTTAATTACTAATGCTATTTGTTTAATTTTATCCATTAATAAAAATCCTTTCAGGTTAAAATTAGTGTTAATTATATAACACAATTGTTTTTAGAATACATTCAGGTTTTTTAAATTAATGGTCTAGTAAAAAGGGCTAAGTGGCAAGTGGCAAGTGGCAAGTGGCTTATTTAGATAAAAAAGAAAATAAATATTATTTAGTAGATTAGATTTGGTGCAAAACTAAGGTAATTCAAAATTATATATTTCTGCTATGAAATTAAATCTTAATGCAAATCTTCGTATTTTATTGCGATATTTTAAAGTTAAAATTTTAAAACGTTTTAGTTTAGCAAATACGTGTTCAATTTTAATTATAATTTTGCTTAAAGTTTTATTGTATTCTTTTTGAATTGGTATTAATTTATTGTATTTACTTTTTTTAAATGGCAAAAATGTATTTTTATGAATATTTTGTATTCCTTGATAACCTGAATCAACAAAAACTTGTTTTTCTGGATGAATAAAAGTTTTAGATTTTAAAAGTAATTTAAAATCATGAATGCTTCCAAAACAAAAAGCGGTTGAAATAATTTTTCCATTTAAAATATCAATAATTATTTGCGATTTAAGAACCTGTTTAAAATCTTTTAGAGAATAGGATAAAATGATTATATATTTTAAAATAAGAGGTATATATGTGTAAAAATTATCCTAGTAATGTTAGCAAAGAGCAATTTGAAAATATAAAATCAATTTTAGAAAATACTAAAAAGAGAACTAAACCAAGAAGTTTAGATTTATATGAAGTATTTTGTGCAGTTTTATATGTATTAAAAAGTGGTTGCCAGTGAAGAATGTTACCAAAAAATTTTCCAAAATGACAAATTGTATATTATTATTTTCAAGCTTGAAGTAAAAATAATGATAAAGAACCTAGTGTATTAGAACCTGTTTAAAATCTTTTCAATAAAATTGAAATAAAGGCAAGAACAACCATTTGTAGAGGCTTTTATGTAATCTGTGTATCTTTGTTTTACAAAGTACTAGTTTAGATTAATTCTATCTTCAAATTTTATCATAAAATGAGCAATTGCTGTATTTCAATTTTGAATGGGCATTGTTCATTTTTTTGTTATATTTTCAATTGCTAAGTAAAATATTTTGAAAACTGCCATATCATTTGGAAAAACTTTTTTATTTCTGATGACTTTTCGTAATTGACTATTTACAGATTCAATAGCATTTGTAGTATAAATCACTCTTTTGATTTCTACTGGATAACTAATAAAAACCATTAAATTATCTCAATTTTTATATCAAGATTTAGCAATTTGAGGATATTGTTTATTTCATTTACTTTCAAAGGATTCTAAAGCCTGCATTGCTTGTTCTTCACTACATGCAGTATAAATTGGTTTTAAATCTGCAACTAGAGATTTTCTATGCTTATATGAGACATATTTCAAACTATTTCTAATTTGATGAACTATGCATAATTGATGTTCTGTTTTAAGATAAACTGATTGTATTGCTTCTGACATGCCTGTTAAATTATCACTGCAGGCAATAAGAATATCATTTAAGCCACGATTTTTCATTTCTGTTAAATTTGCTAATCAAAATTTAGCACCTTCATTTTCACTAATTCATAAACCTAAAACATCTTTTTTACCTTCTAAATCAACTCCTAAAGCTATATAAACTGATTTATTAATAATCCTTTTATCTTGTCGTACTTTCACTACTATGCAATCAAAATAAACAATCGGATAGACACTTTCTAATGGTCGATTTTGCCATGCTTTTACATCATCAATAACATCATCAGTAATTTGGCTAATAACACTTTCACTAATATCAGCACCATGATATAACTCTTGTAATTGCATTCTAATATCTGATAATGTCATTCCTTTTGCATATAAAGAAAGAACTTGTTGATCAAAACCATCAAATCTTCTTTGTCTTTTTGCAACTATTACAGGATTAAAATTACTATTGCGATCTCGTGGTACATCAATCTCAATTTTACCTTGTTGAGTTATTAATTTTTTTGAACTTATACCATTACGAGCATTGTCACTATTACTATGTTGATTCTTATCATATCCTAAATAATTTTGCATCTCAGAATTCAACATTTTTTCTACTAATCTTTTTGTTAATTCTTTATACAATCCTTTCTCTTTAAAAACTGTTGTTAAATCTTCAGTATTTTCTAATAATAAATCTACTGCTTTTGATATTGGATCATTATTATTAATATTTTGCTTTTTAGCCATCTGTAACTCACTCTTTCTAGTCATTTAATTATATTTACTAGAATTAATTAAACATAGTTATTTTTGTAAGTTACACAGATTACTAAACATTACCCATTTGTAAGCTAGTATTTAATTTTTTTTCACAATTTTTTCATAATCTTCTGCATTTTTCTAATCATGCAAAACTTCGTTCTACAACTCATCTTTTTGGTAATACTACAAAAGAATGTAATTCATTACGTTTTATAACTTCAACATTTGCATTTATAATTGTTTTAATTTTAGAAGCAAATTTTTCACCAGTATAACCAGCATCTACTAGTATTTTTTGAACTGCAGAAAGATTCTCTTTTTCATTTTCAATCATTATTATAGCACTATTACGATCTGTTTTTTCTGCTGTGGTTATGTAAATTGCATGTGGTAAACCTTGAGAATCAACAGCAATATGACGCTTTATTCCTGAAATCTTTTTACCAGCATCATAACCTTTATTTTTAGTAGTATCTGTATTTTTAACACTTTGTGAATCAATTATACAAAAACTAGTTTGTTCTTTTCTACCATTATTGATACGAAATGCCTTGACTAATTTTTTTTAAAACTAATTGTAATACACTAGGTTCTTTATTATTATTTTTACTTCAAGCTTGAAAATAATAATATACAATTTGTCATTTTGGAAAATTTTTTGGTAACATTCTTCACTGGCAACCACTTTTTAATACATATAAAACTGCACAAAATACTTCATATAAATCTAAACTTCTTGGTTTAGTTCTCTTTTTAGTATTTTCTAAAATTGATTTTATATTTTCAAATTGCTCTTTGCTAACATTACTAGGATAATTTTTACACATATATACCTCTTATTTTAAAATATATAATCATTTTATCATATTCTCTAAAAGATTTTAAACAGGTTCTTATTGTTTCAAATCTATTAGGAATTAATTCAGTTAATCCACTGATAAGATTTGATATACCATAAGCATTTAATGAAATATAAGTATCTCAATCCATTAATGACTGATTTTCTTGTTTATTTAATAGTAATCATGGAGGACCTTCTGTTGTAGTTGTAGTAGTTATTGGAGTTGGTGTTGTTGGAATAATAGGAGTAATATTATTTTCACTTCATTTACTATAATTTGCTAATCCAATTGTTCCTAAACCTAATAATATTTTTTTACTACTATTAATTAACTTAGTTTTAGTATTTGGTCTTTGATTTAAATTTCATATATCTAAACCTAATTTTTTACCAAATAATAAACTATTAATTGAACCTAATAATGGATTACTTATTACTTGACCATAATAAGCACTTTTACCAATCATTGCACAAATAGGACTTATACCAGTTCTAATTAATTTGATTAAAGTATAATTATTTGTTTCCATTTTTATTCTCCTTTATTTGTTTTTATCAGTTCTCTTATAACATCTAATAAAGAATCTACTACATAAGAATTTAATTCAAATTCATAATTTCTAATTTTAATTTTTTCCTTTTTCATTTTTTTATTCTCCTTTAATTTCAATAACATAATCAATTGTTATATTTTTGTAATTATTAAAATGAGTTTTACATAATCCTAATTTTGTATCTTTTTTAATTGAGCAAACATATATTTCTTGATTACTATTATTATTTTTAGAACCATAACTATCACAATATCATAGTCATTCATAATCATTAATCATTTTATTTTCCTTTAATTTTCTAATTTTTTAATTGTTACTTTAATTTAACCTTGATAAACGTAATTATCACCAACTATTAATGCAACATTACTTTCGGGGTCAGAAACAATTATGTGTTTTGATTTAACATTTGGGTATTGTCTTAAAATAATTGCTCTAATATCATTACTTGTATGAATTGCTTTTGGAAATGGTGATAATATTTCAATTTCATCTTTATTTTCAAACAAAGTAGGTAATATAATCATTAATTATTCTCCTTATTTTTAATTTGATTAGCAATTTCACTTAATATTTTCAATACTTTATATTCATTTTTTAATTCTTTAATAATAAATATTAAAAATATTATTAGTGTTATACTTGTTATTAATATTGGTACTATTAATAAAATTTTTCATAATATCATTTTTTACTCTTTTCATTTTTTAAATCATTTAACATTAATTGAACAAAATGCACGATTTTTAGGAATATTTAAAGTATTAAAGATTTGACCAGTTACTATAATTTCATCGTTTTTGTTTCGGTTATAAAGCTTTGGATTGTTAAAAATTAAAGTAACATAGTTTAATCCATTTCATTGTCCATGAACACTATAATATAATCCTTTATTACCTTTTTCGTAATATTTTGCTTCAATACTGTTACTCAGTTTTACTGTTAATTTGACATAATTTACTTTCTCTTTCATCTTTATAATTTCCTTAAATAATTATCAAAAATTAATATTTTTTTATGATTTTTTAAATAATATTGAATATGCTTATAAGCATCTTGTTCATGTTTTGTTAATTTTATATTTCCTTTATAATTTGTTATTTTATTTTTATTTTTTGGGTGATTTTCGAAATAATCTCAGTTGAAAACATCTTGTACTAATACCATTAAAGCACCAATAATTTTAGGAGTTGCTAATGGATTAGTTAATAATTGTTTTGAACTTAGCCACTTGCCACTTGCCACTTAGCCCTTTTTACTAGACCATTAATTTAAAAAACCTGAATGTATTCTAAAAACAATTGTGTTATATAATTAACACTAATTTTAACCTGAAAGGATTTTTATTAATGGATAAAATTAAACAAATAGCATTAGTAATTAACAAATTAAATATCAAAGAAAAAATTAAAATTATTGATGATTGTAAAAATCAATATTCAATTAGAAACCTATGTCAATATCTTCAATTAAACAGATCAACATATTACTTTTTAAAAAATAAACAAAAACCTATTAAAAAAGAAGAAAATCATATTATTAAATGCAATCATAAATATCAAAAAATATGCCAACTTTTAATCGAATTTCATTCTACAAGAAAAGGCAGAATTTATGGATATTTAAGAATTTTTTCAGCTTTTAAAGAGTGATTAAAACAAGAAAAAAATATCATTTTAAATATAGAATTATCAATAAAACAAATGCGAAAAATTATGAAAGAACACAATATTCAAGGATTAAAACAAACTAAAAATAACTATCCTAAAAACAAAAAAAATCCAAATAAGTGAATACCTACAATGGATAAAGTAAACAAAGATTATAAAAGTACAACCTCTTCAAATCAAATTTGATCAATGGACACTAAACAAATAAATACTAAAGAAGGATGATTATATCTTTTTGTAATTATTGATTTTTATTCAAATAATGTTGTTAGTTATAATATTGCTCCTAATAAATCATATCAGGATTTAATTCTTCCTGCTCTTGAAAAAATCAACAAACAATTT
Source organism: Spiroplasma endosymbiont of Acasis viretata (assembly GCF_964031275.1). Classification (NCBI taxonomy): domain Bacteria; kingdom Bacillati; phylum Mycoplasmatota; class Mollicutes; order Entomoplasmatales; family Spiroplasmataceae; genus Spiroplasma; species Spiroplasma endosymbiont of Acasis viretata. Next base: position 920,025 of record NZ_OZ035019.1, on the reverse strand, counting down.
TCTTGAAATCAAATAAAAAATGTTATTTTACATTCAGATAACGCCAACGAATTTTATTGTCAAGATATCACAAAATGAGCAGAGGATAAACAAATAATTTTAAGCAAAAAACAACCTTATGATATTGGTGGTAATGTATTATCTGAAAACTGATTTTCTCATTTATCTCAAGAATGACTACCTAAAGGATCAAATCAATATTTATCCATCAATGAAGCTATAAATGATGTAAATCAATATGTTATGTTTTATAATTATGAAAGAATACATTCTAAATTTCTAAAACCACCAATTTTACAAATTAAAATTTAGAATTTTATATCAAAAATGGTCCAGTAATTAAGGGCCAACCACCGTTAGTTATAATATTGCTCCTAATAAATCATATCAGGATTTAATTCTTCCTGCTCTTGAAAAAATCAACAAACAATTTTCTTGAAATCAAGTAAAAAATGTTATTTTACATTCAGATAACGCCAACGAATTTTATTGTCAGGATATCACAAAATGAGCAGAGGATAAACAAATAATTTTAAGCAAAAAACAACCTTATGATATTGGTGGTAATGTATTATCTGAAAACTGATTTTCTCATTTATCTCAAGAATGACTACCTAAAGGATCAAATCAATATTTATCCATCAATGAAGCTATAAATGATGTAAATCAATATGTTATGTTTTATAATTATGAAAGAATACATTCTAAATTTCTAAAACCACCAATTTTACAAATTAAAATTTAGAATTTTATATCAAAAATGGTCCAGTAATTAAGGGCCAACCACCGCCAACCACCAGTTACACAGATTACTAAACATTTCCATTTTAAATAAAATATTAGTATATAATTTATAATAAAAATATTCAAAGTATAATATAAAAATTCATAATTAAAAATTGATTGAAACTAATTATAGTTTTCAATCAATTTTTTTAATATTTCTTTAGAAACTTGTGGATTTGCTTGGCCTTTAGTTAGTTTCATTAATTGACCCATAAAAAATTTTAATGCTTTTTCTGGATTGACTTTATAAATAGTAATCATGTTTTCATTTGCTTTTAAAATTGTGATTAATATTTTTTCTAAATCATTACTATCACTTACTAAAGTAATACCTAATGTTCTAATAAGATCGGTAGGGCTTTTTTCACTATTAATCATAATTGCATTTAATAACTGTTTACTTTGTTTATCATTAATTTTTTGCTCATAAACTAGACTAACTAATTGTGATAGATTATTAGCAGTAAGTTCGCTGTTTTTAATAGTAGTGTTATTAATATTACAATAAGCTTGCACAGGACCTACTAAATAATTAAACGTAGGTAATATTAAATTATTAATGGCAACTGTTTGTTCAAAAATAGTTAATATTTCTACTTTGTCAATTAATAAATTAATATCTTTTATTGGTAAATTGTATTGTTTTTTTAATCTTTCCATTATTTGTTTAGGCAATTCAGGAGGATTTTTAGCAATCATTTTGATTCATTTTTCGTCTAGTTGAATTGGAAAAATATTTGGTTCAGGAAAGTATTTATAATCAATTTTATTTTCTTTGCTACGCATGCTAATGGTTTTATTAGTTTTTTCATCAAATCTTCTAGTTTCAAGATTAATTTTTTGTTTTTTATTTAAAATATTAGTTTGACGATTAATTTCATCATTTATTGCTAAAGTAATATTATGTGTAGAATTTAAATTTTTAATTTCAACTTTGGTACCTAAAGTATCACTACCATGTGGTTTTAACGATATATTAATATCGCATCGTAATGAACCTTCATTCATTTTAGCATCACTAACTTGTAAATGAATTAATAATTGACGTAGAGTATTAATATATGCTACTACTTGTTCGCTTGTGTTAAAAATTGGTTTAGTAACAATTTCTAATAAGGGAATTCCTGCTCGATTATAGTCTAGTAATGTTTTTTTATTATTATGAATTTGTTTTGCTGTGTCTTCTTCAATATGTAAGCGTTCAAAGCTAACAATAAATTCTTCATTATTTACAACTATTGGTAATTCACCGTTTGTACCAATTGGATGAAAAAATTGTGTGATTTGATAACCTTTAGGTAAATCGGGATAAAAATAACTTTTTCGATCAAAACGTAATAGTGGATCAATATTCATTTTTAAAGCAGTACATGTTTGAATTGCCATTATAATAACAGCTTGATTAACTGTTGGTAATGTTCCTGGATAGCCACAATCAATGGCATTAATTTGAGTATTTGGTTTTTGACCAAAAGTATTGGCGGCGTTGGAAAAACATTTAGTTTTAGTTTTTAATTCACAGTGGATTTCAATACCCATTACAACATCATATTTATTATTCATGATTATCACCTAGTAGTTTATTATTAAAATTAATTTTTTTACTTAAAAATAAAGCAATATTCAATATAACTTGATCATTGAAAGGTGCACCATTAATATTAAAACCAATCGGTAAACCATTAACAGTAGTTAACGGAATATTAATGCTTGGTCCACCATTTAAGTTAGAAAGTAGTAGTAAGTCTTCTAAATAATCATGTTCACTTTTAATAACTTTTTTTTGTTCTAATACATCTTTAATTTTTGGAGCTGGATTAATATTTGGCATAATAATGAAAGCATCATATTTTTTAAAGATAGTATTTAAATGTTCAACAATTAATCTTCTTACTTTTTTAGCTTTGTTAAATAATTCTTCTTGATGATTTTCAGATAAAGCATATGCACCAATAATGTATCTGCGTTTTACCATATCACCGAAACCAAATGTTCGTGAATTTGTCATAACTTCTTGATAATTTTTACCATTTTTACGAACACCAAAATTAATACCAGTTAGATTTGCATGGCAACTGGTTGCTTCAGCAAAAGAAATAATCATGTAGACTGGTAATAAAGATTGTAATAATTCTTTATTAAATTCAATTTGTTGAACTTTTGCACCACCATCAGTTAAATGCTTTATTGCTTCATCAAAACTAGATTTAACTATATCATTTCACTGATAATCATTATAATTTAAAATAGCAATATTTTTACCTTCTATATTTTGATTTAAGTTTTTAGTATAGTTTTTTTCTTTACTTTGAACACTAGTAAAGTCTTGTTCATCAAATAAAGCAATACTATCCAAGACAATGGCAATATCTTCGACATGATTAGTAAATATACCAACTGTGTCTAAACTTGGAGCATAAGGAAAAACACCATTTCGTGAAATTAAACCATACGTTGGTTTAAAACCAACAATACCACAATAAGCGGCAGGTTTACGTATTGAATCACCAGTATCTGTTCCTAAAGCAAATGGTACAATTCCAGCAGCGACTAAAGCTGCACTGCCACTAGAACTACCACCAGTGATATGTTTTAAATTCCAAGGGTTTAAGACATGACCAGTAGCTGCATATAAACCATCTCCACCCATTCCTAGTTCATCAAGAGCAGTTTTAGCTATATTAATGGCTTTATTATTTGTTAATAACATATTAACAGTACTGTCATAATTAGGAATAAAATTAGCAAGAATTTTTGATGAACCTGTTGTTAAGAAATTAATAGTAGCAATATTATCTTTCATTACAAATGGAATTGCTGCTAATAAATTATCATTAATTTCTTGTTCAGTAATTAATTTTGTTTGTTTAATGGCATTTTGTTCTAGTGAAGTAACAACAGCATTTAATTTTTTGAATTGTTCTAATCGTTTGTATACTAATTTAGTTAATTGATCTGGAGTAAGTATTTTTGTTTTTAATAATTCATGAAGTTGACGAATTGAAAGTTGGTGGTAATTAATTTTCATGATTAATCACCTGATTAATACTAATGTAATTATTTTCAACTTCTGGAGCAATATTTAAAACACTTTTAGAAGTTAAATGAGCTCCAACATTATCGGAACGTAATAAATTATTAATAATAGGAAATGGGTAATTTAAAGGTTCAATATCATTTGTATTGATATTTGTTACAATTTCCATTTGTTTTTCAATAGCTTTAAATTCTAGTAAAAGATTTTCACATTGTTCTTCGCTTAAATTGAACATAAGTTCGTTAGCAAATTCATGTAGCATTTTTGTTGTCATTTTCTTTTCAATTTTATCCATTTTTAGCTACCTCTTTCAATAAATTTTGTAATTGCTCTTCATTAATAATTTTAACATTAAGTTTGCGTGCTTGTGCTAATTTATTTCCTGGATTTTCTCCAACAATTAAATAAGAAGTATTATTACTAATAGTATTGGTAATTTTAGCACCATAGTTATTTAATAATTCAATGAATTCGTTACGACTTTTAGTTAAAGTTCCTGTTAAGACAAAAGTTTTACCATTCAATACTTGTGATTGGTTTTTTTGTAAATAATTAAAGTTAAGTTTAAAGTTTTGCAAGTTATTAATTAGTTGTTGATTAGTAGGATTAAGGAAATAATCAATAACACTAGTAGCGATTATTGGACCAATTTCATTAGTATTAGCTAGATCATCAAAGGTTGCTTCCATTAAGTTATTTAAAGTTAAATATTTTTTTGCAAGAATAATTGCTGTTTTTTGACCAACATGGCGAATTCCCAAACCGAATAAAAGTCTTTCTAAGGAATTTTGTTTTGATAGAATAATTGAATTAGCAAGATTAGTGAAAGATTTTTCACCAAAACGTGGTAATGATAGTATTTCTTTTCGTAAATTAACTAAATTGTAAATATCACTAATAGTTTTAATTCATTTTAAATCTAAAAAACGTAATAATATTTTTTCATTTAAACCAATAATATCCATAGCATTTCTTGAACAGAAGTGCATTAATGATTTAAGAATTCGTGATGGACAGTCACTATTAATGCAAAATTGATCAACTTCTGGCGGAACTTGTTCTAATTTTTTTTTACAAACCGGACAATGTATAGCTTTTTTAAAAATAATATTGTTTATTTGACGATTACTAATAATTGGTGCAATTACTTCTGGAATAATATCACCAGCTTTTTTAACACTTACTAAATCATTAATACGTAAATCACGATTAATAATATAATCACCATTATGAAGTGTGGCAAAAGTAACGGTAGTACCAGCAATTATCACTGGTTGTAATCTAGCATTATAGGTTATTTTTCCTGTTCTACCAACAGTTGGAAATATATCTAAAAGTTTAGTAACACTAGTAACAGCAGGAAATTTATAAGCTATTGCTCATTTTGGTGCCTTATTAGTTCTTCCTAACATATCATAACTGGTTAGATCATTAATTTTAATGACAATACCATCAATTTCATATGGTAATGTATTTCTTAACTTTTCATATTTCTGAATATAAATTCATACTTCTTCAATATTTTTACATAACTGTCATTGTTCATTAATTTTGAAACCATATTTTTGTAAGGTAAATAATGCTTGTTCATGGGTTTTAATATTATCATTAGTAGCATTAATATAATAGTAAAGAAAGCCATCTAATTTTCTTGAATTAACAATATTAATATCAAGTTGACGAATAGTACCAGCTGCAGCATTGCGAGGATTAGCAAAGAGTGGTAAGTTTTGTTGTTGTTGTTTTTCATTAATGCGATTAAATTCTTCTTTACTTAAATATATTTCTCCTCTTACTTCTAATTTAGAATTAATTGGTATTATTTTTGGTATTGTTTTAATTGTCAAAATATTATTGGTAATGTCTTCACCAGCAATTCCATCACCTCTGGTAGCAGCAGTTTTTAATTCTCCTTTTTCATAAGTTATGGAAATTGATAGACCATCAATTTTTAGTTCACAAACATATTCAATGTTATTTTCTGATAATGTTTTTTTAATTTGTTGATCAAATTTTAGTAAATCTTCATAATTAAAGGCATTACCCAAACTTAGCATTGGTTGTTGGTGAAAAATTTTTGTTAAAGAATTAATTGGTTTATTACCAACAGTTTTAGTTGGAGAATCATTACTATTAAATTGGGGATATTGTTCTTCTAATTTTACTAATCTATGATAGGCGCTATCATAAAGTTCATCACTAACAGTAGGTGCATCTAAAACATGATATTCATAATTTCATTGTTTAATTTGGTTTCTTAATTGTATTATTTCAATTTTAATATCATTATTTTTGTTACTCATATTACTTTCTCCCCTAATTGGTTTGTTAATAAGACATAATTAATTATAAATGAATTATTACTTTAATTGTAATATTGTTTTATAAAAGTATAATTTAGTAATGTAAATAAAATAAATAAATAATAATATACATTTTTTTTAAAAAAATGATTATAATAAAATTAGTATTAAAAAATAATGGCTAATTAAGTATTTGGTTTTTTAAACTCCTATTAAGTTTATTTAACTTAAAGTTTTTTTTGTATATAACTAGACACATTTTTTAATATTAACCTTTGATAAGTTTTAAGTATAGTATTAAAACTAAAGATAATTACTTTAATTTTATATGAGTTAGGAGTAAGTTATGAAAGATACATATGCATCTGTTCGTTTAGCACAAAAGCCAGAAAATGCTTTTGCTTGTCATCGTTGTGGTAGGGTTATTTTAATTGCCGAATTTTTAGAAGCAAAAAATATTCAATTGAATTGTAATCGATGTGGTTTTAAAAAACATGTTGAAAAAATCAAAATAGAAAAAAAATCAGAAATTAAAAAAACTAGAATTGCTGCTATTTCTTCCAAAAATTCTTCTAAAAAATAACTTAGCTTAGATTAATATTAATAATATTATAAAAAAAAGAACTCAACTGAGTTCTTTTTTACTTATTTTTTATTTTTTTCATTTAAATACTCTTGATAATTATTATTTACTTGTTCTCAATTGATAACTTTTAATAATGCTTGTAAGTATTTCTCTTGTTCATTTTTATATTGTAGATAATGTGCATGTTCTCATACATCAATAGCGATCAATGGGTACATGTTCAAGAATCATGGATTGTCTTGATTAAAAGTTTTGTATAGTCTTAATGTACCATTATTATCAATTACTAATCATGCTCAACCACTTCCAAAAATATCCATGGCAGTTTTTGTTAAAGCAGCTTCAAATTTTTCATAAGATTCAAAGCGATTAATGATTGCTTTACCAATAGCTGATTTTTCATTAAAACCTTTATTTTTCCCCAATAGTGAAAAGAAAAGATTATGATTAATTACTCCCCCACCAAATTGTCGAATGCTACTTTGTAATTTTTTTACATTACAAGTTTCTTTATCCTCACATATATCTTCTAATTTACAATAATTACTTAATAAACGATTTAGTTCCCCTTTAGTTTCAAGATTATAATCAGAAAAAACTTTCGGATGTTTATCCATCACTAATTTTAAAGAAGTTAAATATTTCTTATGAAGTTCTTCATAATGATGTTTAATTGTTTCTTGTGAAATGTAAGGTTCTAAACCATCATAATTATATGGTAAATCGATAATATTAATCTTGTATTTAGGCATTCTTTTCTATCCTCCTTTTCTTTTTAAACTCTTGACATATAAATATTGCATTGCATTATAATAAATTAATGTAAAATTACAAGTTTATTATATTACAAGATTTCTCACTATATGTTATACTAAAAATTAATATTAAATACTAATTTTACTAACAAAGGGTGAAAGTTTTCGTGCAGTACTTATACATGTTTAATAAAAAATCTAATCAAATTAATGTTTCTCACAACAATGATATCATACGTAGAATTAATGTAAACCAAACTGATAACATTAATAGTAATAATTTAGAAAAAAATGAACAAAAACAATCATTTATTGATAAATTTACTTCAAAATCACTTAGTTGTGATGACACCAATAACTTTAATTTCAAAACAGCCAGTTGAACTCTAACAATAATTTATCTTATATCTTTTATTATAATTCCAATTCTTTATAGTTTAATCAAAACTTATGCTGTAAAAGATACTAGTCAAAGTTCATTTCTTAGTCTTTTTATTTTTAGTTTATTGCCAATTTTTGGCTTAGTTGTTTCACTTGGTATTGATTGAGAAGCTATGATTAAAAAAGGCGGGTGGGCTGCTTATAGTCATAGTGTATTTGGTTTTATTAGTGTAGTATTTGTTCTTTTATTTTTTATTGCAACAAAAGTTATTAGTGGTAAAGATGATGATGTAACTTCGCTTGCTACTACATTTTTAATTCAACAGTTATTTCAATTGTTAGGATCAATTTTAGTATTAGTATTTTGTAGATCATTACGTGAGAGAATTATTACTACTTTAAAAGAAGCAAAATTAGATTTAATAACTTGAGTTACCATTTTTGCTGTTATTGGTACTATTTTAAATATTATTTTCAACATAATTCCTAAATTTAGTGAATTTAATATGTTAACAAGTAATAATACTTCAAAAAATCAAGATGTTTTAAACTTATTAATGAATAGTCCGTATGGCATTTTTGTTTTAGTTCTTAGTACTATTTTTATTGCTCCAATTAATGAAGAAATATCATATCGTCATGGTACTTTTACCATTGTTCGTTATCGTTGATTAGCATATGCAGCTTCATTAATTTATTTCCCATCAATGCATGTTATGGATAGTGGTGATTGAAATAATATTATTGGTTATTTAGGATTTAGTATTATATTACCCTTATTATTTATAATGACACGGGGTAATACTACATATAGTATTGGTTTACATGCTTTTTCTAATCTAATTGCAACTATTTCTGGTTTTATTAATAAAAATTAAAAGGAAAAATTATGACTACCTTAACAATTACTGCCAATGATGCTGATCAAACTTTAATTAATTATTTAAAAAAAGTATTTAAAACACTACCACTGTCAAAAATTTATCGTTTATTTAGAACAAAAAAAATCAGAGTTAATAATAAAACTACTACTGATTTTAAATATCGCTTACAAGAAAATGATTTAGTAGTCATTTATGAAAGTAATTTAGTTGTTAACTATAAACCAGAAAAAATTACTAAAGAAGCACCAATTGAATTGTTTTATGAAGATGATAATTTTTTAATTGTTAATAAAGATCATAATATTGTTGTCCACCAACCATATGGTTCTTGCTTAGATAACATGGTAAAATATTATTTACAACAAAAATACCCGAAGAAGAAACGTGAGCAAACATTTAATATTAGTCATCAGTATCGTTTAGATAAACTAACTAAGGGTTTAATTATTTATCCAAAAAATAAAATGACACAAAACGCACTTCATAATGCTACTAAAAATGGTCAAATTATTAAAAAATATTTGGCTATTTGTTCTGGCCAATTAACTAAAAATTTAAATATTTCTGGTTATATTACTCATGATGAGTTAACAATGAAAATGAAATTTTCAATTGAACCAAGTGAACAAAGTAAAAGTTGTAGCACCATCTTTACACCAATATTTAATACTAAAGACTTTACTTTAGTTGAGTGTCAATTAGTTACTGGTAGAAAACATCAAATTCGTAGTACTTTACAATTTTTAAATTTGCCAATTGTTGGTGACACTAAGTATGGGTCAACAATAGTTACCCCTAATAAAATTGCATTATTTGCTTATTATTTGTCATTTAATGATTTAGAAGAACCATTTACTTATTTGAATGATCAAAATTTTATAATAAAAGATTTAAAAACAGATTTAATTAAACAGATTAAAAAAGAAAAATGATAAAATTAATCTATACTAATATATAGATTACATTTTTATTTTTTTGCTATTTTTTATTTTTAATAGTGATTAATAATATTGAACTTTTAATTTTGGGTTGTTAACATATTTAAATAAAAAACAAAATTAGTTTTATTTATATAGATTGGGTGAAGTAATGACAACTAAAAAAGGTATTTTTAATACAATTGTTGGTGTTATCATGACAATTGTTATCTCTATTTTACAGTTAACTTTTCTTTATGTTACTGGTTTAGCATACGGTGAAAAAATTAATGGTTTAATTCGTGTTATTATTTCTTTTTTGACTTACCTTAGTTTGACAGAAGGAGGACTTGGTTTAATTACCATTTTTTCTTTATATCGTCCGTTACAAAATGATGATTATGAAACCGTCAACGATATTATTAATACGACAAGAAAAAATTATCATCATTCAGGAAGAATATATTTAATTATTCTTGTTAGTGCTGGTTTTATTTTAGGATTAGCTAGTGTTCATTTACCAGAAATTGGTTTAGATATGGAAATTCCTTTTTGACAAGTAGCACTTATTATTATTTCTTTAGGATCACGTGAATTAATCTTTTTTTATTTTAGTGGTGCTTATCAAAATTTAATTCAAGCTGATCAAAAAGGTTATTTAAATCGTTTAATTTTTATTTTTTCAGAGATTATTATGTATATTTTACTAATGACGTTATTAGTTATTAGAAAGTCTGATGGTAAACCGATAGATATGTATATTCCTTTTTTTGCTTATTTTGTTTGTGGTGTATTAAAAGCATTTGTTACTTTTATCGTTATTAAAATTGAATATCCATGATTACAACATAAAAAATGAACACAACAAAAAAGGATGCTAAAACAATCGTGATGAGTAGCCCTGAATCGTTTACCTGACATGATTATTTCTAACATTGATATTATTTTAATTACTTTATTTTTATCACTGACAACAACATCAATTTACACTATTTATATTATTATTGCTACAACGATGCGCTCAATTGCTTTAATTTTAATTAGTTCTTTTCGCGAAGTTTTTGGATATTGAATTGCCAAAAGTGGACGAATTAGATGAACTGTCTATACTAAATTTGAGTTATATGCTTATATGATTGCTGGTTTTTTATTTATTAATCAATTTATTATTACTCAATATTTAGTGTCTGCTTTAAGTATTACAAATATTAATAATTCTGATGGTAATTTTGATTCTTCAAAAAATCTTTTTATTAATTTATTTTTGTCACAACCATGATTTATTTTACTTTTATCTTTAAAAAATACAATTCAAGTGGCAACCGAACCAGGAAAAGTTATTGTAAATGCTACTGTAAAACACAAAGAAACAATTTGAGGTTCATATATTCAATCAATAATCAATCTTGTTTTAGGTGTTATTTTGGGTTGAATACTATCAAATTTAGGTTGAAAACATCAAAGTTATCAATATTTATCATTAAGTTTATATATGATTCTTTTATCAAGTTGTATTGGTTGAGTTTATCGTTTAATTTCAATCTGAGTTTATGTTTGAAAACATTTGACGTATAATAGTGATTTACGTTTTATTATTCAAAATACTTTAGTGTTAATTATTCCAATTTTAGCAGTAACATTATTTGGATGTCTTTATTTCTTTGATAAATATCCACCAACATATAATTTCACAGATTATAGTTTTGTATTACGAGTTATCGGTTATTCATTATTGTATTCATCAATTTTAATTTTTGGTTTAGCAATGACTATTAATTTTCGTCAGTTTTGATCAATTTTTAATTTTAAGAAATTTTTTACTAATTTATTTTCACGTAAACGTAAGCAAAAAGCATTTATGAATCAAGAAGTACAAGAATTTTTTAAAGATAGTAATAAACCTAAAAATAACTTTACTAATAAAACATTTGATTGAACTGCTACTTATCAAAGTACCAATATGAACGTTGATGACTTTATTGAACAAGAGTTGTTACGAAGAAAAAAAGAAGTAGATATTAAAAGTGAAACAAAAGAATCTGAAAATTCTTCTATTCGCGTTGGTATTTATAAAATTAGAGGTTAGTTTATTTAAGGAGTGAATTACATGTTATTAAATGAAGAATGATTTGTAGAAAATATTGTTGAAGAAAAATATTTAGAATTATTAAAGCGTAATTATCCTCAACATCAACTTAAAGATTTATTTTTATTGAACATTGATTTACGTTTATTGTATTTAAAACATATTTTAATGATTGAAAATTCTTTAAAAAATGCTTTATTACATCAACTTTTTAATGATAATGTTCAAAATTTAGATAATGCTACTTTTCTTAATCCAGAACACCTAGCTCAAATGAAAACAGCTTTACGTTTGATTCGTGCTGGTTATAATAAATATAATAGAAGTGGTGTTTTAAAATCACGAACAATACGCAGTTTAATAGAAGTTATGTCATTTGAATGAACAATGAAATTATTACAAACTTTAAATGATAAAAGTATCGCTAAGATTGCTCATTATTTTGGTATCAAAGAATTTAATGATAGTAAAATTTTATTAGAACAGTTAGAATATATTAAAGATGTTCGTAATTATTTATCACATAATTTTAAAGTATTAGCAATTCAATTTAAGTATAAAGAACGGTTCGCTTATTATGAACAAACTTTAAATGCTAATAATGATCATCATTATTTGCACTTATTAATTACTCGTTTTTCTAGTAAAAACCAATTACTAGCGCCATTTAATGTTGATTATGAAAATTTATTTAATAGTTATGATGTTAAAATTCATGATTGTGTTAGAACCTGTTTAAAATCTTTTCAATAAAATTGAAATAAAGGCAAGAACAACCATTTGTAAGCTAGTATTTAATTTTTTTTCACAATTTTTTCATAATCTTCTGCATTTTTCTAATCATGCAAAACTTCGTTCTACAACTCATTTTTTTGGTAATACTACAAAAGAATGTAATTCATTACGTTTTATAACTTCAACATTTGCATTTATAATTGTTTTAATTTTAGAAGCAAATTTTTCACCAGTATAACCAGCATCTACTAGTATTTTTTGAACTGCAGAAAGATTCTCTTTTTCATTTTCAATCATTATTATAGCACTATTACGATCTGTTTTTTCTGCTGTGGTTATGTAAATTGCATGTGGTAAACCTTGAGAATCAACAGCAATATGACGCTTTATTCGTGAAATCTTTTTACCAGCATCATAACCTTTATTTTTAGTAGTATCTGTATTTTTAACACTTTGTGAATCAATTATACAAAAACTAGTTTGTTCTTTTCTACCATTATTGATACGAAATGCCTTGACTAATTTTTTTTAAAACTAATTGTAATACACTAGGTTCTTTATTATTATTTTTACTTCAAGCTTGAAAATAATAATATACAATTTGTCATTTTGGAAAATTTTTTGGTAACATTCTTCACTGGCAACCACTTTTTAATACATATAAAACTGCACAAAATACTTCATATAAATCTAAACTTCTTGGTTTAGTTCTCTTTTTAGTATTTTCTAAAATTGATTTTATATTTTCAAATTGCTCTTTGCTAACATTACTAGGATAATTTTTACACATATATACCTCTTATTTTAAAATATATAATCATTTTATCCTATTCTCTAAAAGATTTTAAACAGGTTCTAAGAGAAAAGAAAATAAATTTATTAAAAAGAATGATTTAAAAGTTGAAAGAAAAAGATATGAAAAACAAAAATTAGAAAGAAAATTTCAAAATTTAAATAATCAAGTAAAAGAATTAAAACAAACATTAGAATTTAAAAGTAAATTATTAGAAATTAATAATGAAAATTTAAGAAATAATGAACAAAATAAAACTATAAGAACATTTATTTTATAAGGAGTGAATTAATTTTATGAAAAAAGATAAATGAAAAAATATGCCAAGACAAAAGTTGCATAAGAAAAAAGCCTCAATTTTGAGGCTTTTATGTAATCTGTGTATCTTTGTTTTACAAAGTACTAGTTTAGATTAATTCTGTCTTCAAATTTTATCATAAAATGAGCAATTGCTGTATTTCAATTTTGAATGGGCATTGTTCATTTTTTTGTTATATTTTCAATTGCTAAATAAAATATTTTAAAAACTGCCATATCATTAGGAAAAACTTTTTTATTTCTGATAACTTTTCGTAATTGACTATTTACAGATTCAATAGCATTTGTAGTATAAATCACTCTTTTGATTTCTACTGGATAACTAATAAAAACCATTAAATTATCTCAATTTTTATATCAAGATTTAGCAATTTGAGGATATTGTTTATTTCATTTACTTTCAAAGGATTCTAAAGCCTGCATTGCTTGTTCTTCACTACATGCAGTATAAATTGGTTTTAAATCTGCAACTAGAGATTTTCTATGCTTATATGAGACATATTTCAAACTATTTCTAATTTGATGAACTATGCATAATTGATGTTCTGTTTTAAGATAAACTGATTGTATTGCTTCTGACATGCCTGTTAAATTATCAATGCAGGCAATAAGAATATCATTTAAGCCACGATTTTTCATTTCTGTTAAATTTGCTAATCAAAATTTAGCACCTTCATTTTCACTAATTCATAAACCTAAAACATCTTTTTTACCTTCTAAATCAACTCCTAAAGCTATATAAACTGATTTATTAATAATCCTTTTATCTTGTCGTACTTTCACTACTATGCAATCAAAATAAACAATCGGATAGACACTTTCTAATGGTCTATTTTGTCATGCTTTGACATCATCAATCACATCGTCAGTAATTTGGCTAATAACACTTTCACTAATATCAGCACCATGATATAACTCTTGTAATTGCATTCTAATATCTGATAATGTCATACCTTTTGCATATAAAGAAAGAACTTGTTGATCAAAACCATCAAATCTTCTTTAGACTTGGTGCAAAACTAAGGTAATTCAAAATTATATATTTCTGCTATTAAATTAAATCTTAATGCAAATCTTCGTATTTTATTGCGATATTTTAAAGTTAAAATTTTAAAACGTTTTAGTTTAGCAAATACGTGTTCAATTTTAATTCTAATTTTGCTTAAAGTTTTATTGTATTCTTTTTGAATTGGTATTAATTTATTGTATTTACTTTTTTTAAATGGCAAAAATGTATTTTTATGAATATTTTGTATTCCTTGATAACCTGAATCAACAAAAACTTGTTTTTCTGGATGAATAAAAGTTTTAGATTTTAAAAGTAATTTAAAATCATGAATGCTTCCAAAACAAAAAGCGGTTGAAATAATTTTCCATTTAAAATATCAATAATTATTTGCGATTTAAGAGTATGATGTTTGTTTTTACCCGAAAAAAGTAATTTTAGTTTTTTTTAATTCTTTCAATTGGAGTTTCAGTAGCATCAATAGCTAGTAAAGTATTATTGATTCCTTTATTTTTGATTAAATCTTTTTTGCCAGATAAATTAAAAATTCCACTTTTTATTAAAGTATTTTCAATTCAAAAAATATTACGAATGCAGCTAGTATGACTAATATTATATCTTTTTGCAATAACTCTATAACTACTATACTCTTTTCAGTATTCTAATGTCATTAATAAACGATTTTCTATTGATAATTTATTAGGTTTACCACCAACTGCTTTTTTAATTGCTTCAGCTTTTTTTAAAATTTCAACCATTTTTTGAAATGTTTGTAGTTTTATTCCCACTAAACTATAAAATTCTTGTTCATCTTTGTATTTTTTTAACATAATAATTATCACCTTTGATATTAATAATAACCGTTAAATTATTAAAATTAAAGGTTTTGCACCAAGTCTTTTGTCTTTTTGCAACTATTACAGGATTAAAATTACTATTGCGATCTCATGGTACATCAATCTCAATTTTACCTTGTTGAATTATTAATTTTTTTGAACTTATACCATTACGAGCATTTTCAGTAGTACTATGTTGATTTTTTTCATATCCTAAATAATTTTGCATTTCAGAATTCAACATTTTTTCAACTAATCTTTTTGTTAATTCTTTATATAAACCGCCAGGTTTAAAAACTGTTGTTAAATATTCAGTATTTTCTAGTAATAAATCTACTGCTTTTGATATTGGATCATTATTATTAAAGTTATCTTTTTTAGCCATCTGTAACTCACTCTTTCTAGTCATTTAATTATATTTACTAGAATTAATTAAACATAGTTATTTTTGTAAGTTACACAGATTACTAAACATTTCCAAAACATCTAATAATCCAGAATTTTTAAAAAGAATTGAAAACCTTAAAGTTGAGTGTTTAGAAATTCACGAAGAATATTTAATTAATAATTCTAATCAAATGGCAGAAAACCAACCATCAGCATCTAATCAAAGTAGTGTAAGACAACATTCATTGTAAAAATAATGCCTTAATTAAGGCATCATTTTTTATATATTAAATTTAATTATTTTTTAAATTGAAAACTAATATTATCTAAATCAATTGCTAAACTACAACCAGCAATTAAATTTGGTGATGAAGTAACACGTGCATTTCATTGATAATAAATATTATTATCATCATGGTATACATAAAGTTCAATAATTGGAAGTTGAATAATAAGATCAGAAATTGCTACAACATTATAAGGATTTTGTAGTTCATATTTAATATTTTTATTAGTAGTAATATTATTAGTATCACCAGTAAGATTATTATTTTCTTTATATGTACCCATATTATTAATTGATAGTTTAGAATTATTAAAATTAAATTTAGGATAAAGTTGTGAAAATTGTTCTCAATTTTTTGCATATTTAGTTCAATTTAAAATGATTTGTTGATCACTATTTTTTGATCAATCATTTTTATTAATATTGCTAAAGTCTTCTTTATAATTATAGTTAATACTTTGTTTTATATTTTGGACATTTCATTTTGTATAGTAAATTGCTACTAAGTTATTATCATTATCAAAAATAAAATTTAATGAATAATCTTTTATATTTAGGAAAAGGGGTGAATTTTTAATAAAGTTAAAGATGTTATTATTTTCAACAATTAAGTTAATAATATTATTTGTTAATTGGTTACTAATTAGTTTGTTTAAACTGCTTTTATTAATGAATTGTTGACTAATATTATAAGCTATTGCTAAAGAAATTTTATTATTAATAGCAGCATCAGCAATGTAATATAATCCTAAGTTTTCACTAAGATTGTTATTATTTTCAATTTTAGAAGCACCAGCAATGTTAGAAATATCAATATTTTGTTCAAGACCACCAAATTGTAAATATGTTCAATTATTGTCACCAATAAAATTATTTTGTTGATATTCACTAAAATTGTAAGCATCAGAATAATTAGGATTGCTTTTAAGTGATGTTACTTTTTTGTGGCTGTTCATTTCTTGTTTTGTATTTTCAATATTTAATTTATCTTCATTAGGAATAGTAACTTTGGTATTATAAACTAGGTTACCTGTTGTATCTACTAAGAAGACGTTTCTAGCATTGGTAAAAGTATAACTTTTTAATGCTGAAGTATCATAACTATAAAATTTATGATCGGTTGTTGATTGGTTAGTAATTCAGTCACTATTATTTAAATATTGATATTGATTATTAAATAATGATGTTTGATTAGTAGTGGCGTTTGCTTTTTGTAAATCATTTTTGCTACTATTAAAGTGATTCACACTAGTTAAAATAGTGGTACTTGTTGCTAGTGAAAAAATACCAACTGTTAAAATATTTATTGTTTTTCTCATATTTTATACCTTTAAAGTTAATATATAATTTTAATGATGATATAAACTTTATATCTTTATTAAAATTATAACGATATTAAACTATCGTTATTTATATTATAGTACTTTTAGCGAAATTCTACAATTATGAGTTAAATATTTGTTTAACTTTTCTCATAGATTCAAAAAAAGATTTAATTTGAAAATTTTCAGTACTTATTACTAGTCTAGGAGCTTTTAATTCTGTTAAAATTTGATTTAAAATTTTGCAAATTTCTTCTACAAATAATTTTAATGTTTTAATAACATTAAATCCAAAAATAAATATATAATTTTTTCTATTATCAATAAATTCATAATAATTATAATTAGGATCAACTCAAATTCATAAATAATTAGGATTTGAATTTATTTGATTGATTGAAATATATTTTTCCATTTTTTTTCTTTAATAAGATTTAAAATTCATGTACTTCTTTCATTATCATTAACTATTTTAAAATAATGAATAAAACTATTAATAATTAAATTATCATAATCCATTTTTTAGTTGTTGATTAATAATTTTGTTTTTATTAAAAATCTGTTTTTCAGATAACATAATTAAATTATTTTTAACTGCAAAATTTAATTTTGTTTTTAAATTTTCATATGATACTTGCTTTTTTTCTGAATTGTAACCTTGCATAAAAATACTATGTGTTAATAAATTACGCATAAATTTTAATCAAAAAATAATATTTAATTTCTCAAAATTATTTTTAATTTTATTTATTTTACTTTTATTTTTTTTAGTTAAATTTTTACTTTTATATATGTTTAAAATTTCAAAAGAAAAATAAACAAGTTCATACACATCATATAAATAATTTACTAAAGTTCTAATATTAGTGATAATACTACATTTAGATTTTTCTAATATAATTAAATCATTACTAATACTTGTAATATTAACTCTAGCATTTAGTAATTTTTGTATTTGTTTTTGATCATAAGATCACTTTTTTTCTTTAGAAGTCTCATTTAATAAAACTGAAGCAAAAAAATCTATATATTCAAATATATAACTTTCTAATTTAACTATTGCACCAAGTCTATTAAAAATTTTACCCCATAACTCCAGCTTCATATAAATGTTTAAAGTGACCTTCTTTAACTTTTAATTCATCAAAAGTACCAACTTGAACTAAACCTTTTTCTTTTTCTAAAACTAAAATCTTATCAACAGTTTTAATTGTTGATAAACGATGTGCAATAATAATACTAGTACGACCAATCATTAATTTATTAAATTGTGCTTGTATTTCCTTTTCGACAATATTATCTAAAGCACTAGTAGCTTCATCTAAAATTAATAATTCTGGATTTTTTAAAAAGATACGAGCAATAGCTACTCTTTGTTTTTGACCACCAGATAAGTTAATCCCACGTTCACC
This sequence comes from Spiroplasma endosymbiont of Acasis viretata, assembly GCF_964031275.1. Lineage (NCBI taxonomy): Bacteria > Bacillati > Mycoplasmatota > Mollicutes > Entomoplasmatales > Spiroplasmataceae > Spiroplasma > Spiroplasma endosymbiont of Acasis viretata. The sequence goes on along the minus strand of NZ_OZ035019.1, from coordinate 901,195 downwards.
TAAAATTGTATTATAACCATTAGGTAATTGTTCAATGTAATCATGTAAGTTAGCTTTACTTGCAGCAATTTTGATTTCTTCTAAAGTTGCTCCTTGCTTAGTATAACTAATGTTTTCGGCAAATGTGCCAAATAAAATTTGTGGATCTTGTTCAATATAGCCAATATGATGTAAGTATTGTGCTAAGTCAATATGACGTAAATCAGTATTATTATTAATTAAAATTCTTCCTTCAGCAGGGTCATAGTAACGTAGTAATAACTTAGAAATAGTAGTTTTTCCGACACCAGTTGCACCAACAATAGCATAACTTTTACCTTTTTCAAAAGTGAAAGAGAAGTTATTTAAAATTCAGTCTTCTTTTTCATCATAGCGGAAATTAACATTTTCAAAAATAATATCACTAGTAATTTGTTTTACTGGTAAGGCTTTTTTTTTATTAACTATTTTTGGTTTAATATTAAGAATTTCATTAACTCTTAAAATTGAAGTTGATGTTTTAGCTCAATTACCTAAGAATTGAATACTTTGAATAACTGGGAAAATTAAAGTGTTGACTGCTAATAAAAAAGCAATTAGTGTTGAAACACTAATGATGTGTTTACTTACAAAAATGAAACCAGCAACTAAACCAACAATGTTAATTCCTGTTAGTAATGTAATTAGTAATGCTCTAGTAAAACTTTCAAAAGTAATAGTTTTTTTTGCTGCTTGATAATATTTAAGATGTTCATTAGAAAATCTTTTATTTTCACTTTTTTCTGTAGCATTACTTTTAATTAAAGTAATAGTATTTAGTCGATCAGTAATATCAGCATTAACTTCAGTGTAAACTTTTCTTCATTTATAGTTTAAATAACGAATAATTTGAACATTTAATACTGATATTATTAAAATTGATAAAACAATACCTAAAACAATTAATGATAATTGTCAATTTAAAGAAAAAATAACGTAAATTGAACCAAAAAAAGTCACAATTGAACTAAGCATAGTTAAAGGAATAGATTGCATATTTTCACCAATAACACTAGTATCACTAATTAGTTTTGTTAAAGTGTCACCAATTTTGCGATCTTCATAATATGACATATCTAAATCTAGTAAATGTTTTAAAACTTTATTTCGATATTCAATTTCAACTTTAACACCAATGATGCTTCCTGTTAAATTACGAAAGTACATAAATAATCCTGATGCAATTTGTAAACTAATTAAAATATAAGCTAAAGTAGTAATTTTTTCTCATTGAAAACCATCGGGGGTAGCTAAAAAATTATTAGTAATTTTAGGAATAATTACTGAAATTATTGAAGAAGCAATAGTGGTTAGTATTGCAATTAGATAAAGTAGTGGATATTTTTTAAAGTATTGAATAACTGCGCTTAAGAAACCACTTTTTTTTATTTTTAATTCATTATAATCAGTCACGCTTTTTTTTATTTTTGCTGTTGTATTTTCTTTTGTCGGCGAAGCAGTAATTTTTGTTTTATTTTTTTTGGACATAATATTTGTTCTCCTTATTAATAATTTATTTTTATTTGTTATAGTGGTAAACCCAATTCTTTTAATGGAATATAATTAAAAAAATAACGACAATTACTATCTATTATATAATTTAAAGTATCTTTATATTCTGGTTTTTTAAATCAATCACTTAATAAATATCAGTATTCAATTTTGCAATCATTACTGAATAAATACATCTTCTGTTTTAAGTTATACTTCCCTTTTCTTTAATATTATATATTAAATAATTAATAAATAAGTATTTTACTATAGATACTATTTGTTAATTTTTATTACTTCACGCTTCATATATTGTTAAAAACTTATTATTTAATGGTTTTTTTTGCTGTAGTAAATGCTTTTTTAAAATTTCTAGATAGTATTTAAAAGCAACAGTTAAATCTTGAAAGGCAAGTTTTCTTAATTCTTCAACATAATAATGGTTACGTTCAATTGATATTTTATCTGCTAATAATACTATTAATTCTAAATTTTTCATTTCGTTTGCACCAGTAGTGTGTTTAGCAATTGCATGAAGAACTAAATCATCATGGTACTGATAATGATTTTTTAAATACAATGCTGCTACATAACCATGTCAAACTGGAAATGGTTCTTGTAAAATTTCTTTATTATATTTTGTTAAAAATTTAGTCATTTTATTTTTACTTCATTGTTTGCAAAGGTCATGATAAGTTCCAGCAATTAGGGCTTTATTAGCATCTTCGTTATAATGGATTGCTAATTTAGCAGCCATTTTACCAACATTAATACAATGTTCAGTTCTATTGTTATCCAAATTTGTTTTTAAACGCTCATAACTATATATTAAATTATTGTTAATATAATCATTAATTTTAATATCGATTTGATTAATAATTTCACCATTTCTAATTTTGGCAGAGCTAATATCACTGCTTGGTCGAACTACTAAATTTTGACATTTGTATTTTGACATTAGTTCTAATGTTTTACGATAATGAGGGCGATTAACAACAATAATTTTAACTAAATTAATTAACTGTTCAATTCCTTGTCATTTATTTAAGGTATATAAATTATCAGAACCAATAATAAAAAAGAATTTATGATTTGGATAGTTTTCAATAAAGTAGTTAATAGTATTAATAGTATAACTAGGTTGCTTACTTGTTAGTTCATAATCATTTAATTTTATTCAAGAATAGTTTTTAATAACTAAATTAATCATATCGACTCTTTGTTGATCGCTGGCACTGACACTATCTTTTAACGGATTTTGTTTTGTTGGTAAAATTCAAACTTCATCAAGTGAAAGTTTATGATAAGCTGTATTTGCAATGTTTAAATGTTGATTATGAAATGGATCAAAAGTTCCACCAAAAATGCCAATTCTTTTCATTATTTGCTAGTTCCTAATGATTCTAAAATTTCTTTATTATATTTTTTTGTTCTTATCATTTTAATTTCATGTAAATAAGGTGGATGACCATTAATTCATGGCGTTTCTAAAATTTTTATTTTAGTAAGCAACAATGGATGATAAATAATGTTAATTAAAGTTTGAAAACCAAGATAACCCATTCCTAAGTTAGCATGACGATCTTTATGAGCATTGATTGGGTTTTTAGAATCATTAACATGAATAACTAATAATTTATCTAATCCAATAAGTTGATCAAATTTTTGTATTATTTGTTCTAAATTATTATTAAGATCATAACCAGCATCAGATAAGTGACAAGTATCTCAACAAACACCAATTAGTTCGGGTCTTTTTACATTATTAATAATATATTGAAGTTGTTCAAAAGTAGTTCCTACTTCACTACCTTTTCCTGACATTGTTTCCAAAGCAATTTTTACAGTTTGTTTTTCTAAACATGCTGCATTTAGTCCTTTAACAATTTGTTCTAAAGCAGTTTGTGGTAAAGCACCAACAGCGCTACCTGGATGTAAAACCAAAGTTTTAATGCCAATATCTTGACAGCGAATTATTTCTTGTCGTAAGAAATCTACTGCTAATTGGTAAGTACTTTTGTTAATACTATTAGCCAGATTAATAATGTAAGGAGCATGAACAATAAGATTATTAATATCAATATTTTTTTCAATTAGTTTTTCTGTAAATTCTTTAATAAATAATGCTTTGGTTGGTTTACGAATTGTATTTTGTGGAGCACGTGTATAAAACATAAACGTATTGGCATTATAACTTAGAGCCTCTTCAAGAGCACCCAATAAATATTTTGGTGCTTTCATTGAAACATGAGATCCAATAATTAATTTGTCATTTTCCATCTTGCTTCCTCTTTCATTATTAATTTTCATCAAAAAGTTTTTTTCTTCTTGCAATTGCTTGTGTTTTTTTAATTTTCTTAATTGATGCTTTAATGTGTTGTTTTCTTGTTTCTTTTTTTATTGCTTCTAAATCTTTATTAAATTTTTTCTTATAACCAGGAGTTACATTTTTATTTTTTTTAAAGCGATTAATAACATATTGCTCTTCTTTATTTCTTTTTATTTTTCGTTTATGAGCAACGATGTTGTCATTACTAATTTCTGGTAGTAACTTATTATCTTTAATTTTATAGTATTCTATTGGAACATTTAAATTTTTTAACTTATGAATAGTAGAATTATCACTCTTATCATAAAATACATAAGAAATACCTGAATAGTTAGCTCGTCCTGTTCGCCCTGCTCGATGAAAATAATATTCTAGATTATTTGTCGGTAATTGTAAAGAGATAACATGAGATACCCCTTCAATATCAATACCACGTGCTGCGATATCTGAACAAACAACATATTGATATTCAAAATTTTTAATACGTTTAAAAGTTTGAGAACGTTCTCGTGCTGGTAATCCACCATGTAAGATTGCTACTTTTTTATTTTCTTCAATTAAGACGTTTGCAATTTCTTCAATATTTTCTTTGTTATTAACAAAAATTAAGCATAAATAAGGATCAAACATTGTTAATAATGATTGTAGTTGTTTTTTACTATCTTGATGATGACGATTAATAAAAATATGTTGAATTTTTTGAGATTTATTATCAATACTAATTGTAGTAGCGTTAGTAATATATTTTTTTAATCAAGTAACTAGTTGGGGTAATATTGTTGCTGAAAAAGTCATAATTTGAGTATTTTTATTCATTTTAGTAATTAAAAAATCTAAATCTTCCATGAATCCCATATCAAATAACATATCACATTCATCAATAACTAAAGTGTTAGTAGTAGTAATTGCTAACATATTAAGTTCATATAAACGTTTTAATCTAGTTGGAGTTCCAATTACAATTTGTGGTTGATTATTACTTAAATTATTACTTTGACGAATAATATCTTTGCCACCCACTAAACAAGCAATGCTAATATTTTGATCTTTGATTAAAGCTTTTAAAAAATTGAACGTTTGTTGAGCAAGTTCACGAGTAGGTGTAATAATAACTGCTTGTGTTACTTTTAAAGTAACATTACAATTATTTAAAATTGGAATTAAATAAGTATGAGTTTTACCACTACCAGTAGCACTTTTAATAATTAAGTTTTTATTAGTTAATGCTAAAGGAATAATTTCGGTTTGGACTGGTGTTGGATTAATTAGTTTTTCTTTTTTTAAATTTTCAATTAGTCATGGTTGTAAATTAAATTGTTGAAATGACATGCGTTCACCTTTTTCTTTAATGCAATATTAATATTTTATCTTATTTTTACTAAGTTCTTTAAAAAATAAGATAAAAAACTTTATTAAAAGTAATAATAATTACTATTTTAATGTTTAAGAACCTGTTTAAAATCTTTTCAATAAAATTGAAATAAAGGCAAGAACAACCATTTGTAAGCTAGTATTTAATTTTTTTTCACAATTTTTTCATAATCTTCTGCATTTTTCTAATCATGCAAAACTTCGTTCTACAACTCATCTTTTTGGTAATACTACAAAAGAATGTAATTCATTACGTTTTATAACTTCAACATTTGCATTTGTAATTGTTTTAATTTTAGAAGCAAATTTTTCACTAGTATAACCAGCATCTACTAGTATTTTTTGAACTGCAGAAAGATTCTCTTTTTCATTTTCAATCATTATTATAGCACTATTACGATCTGTTTTTTCTGCTGTGGTTATGTAAATTGCATGTGGTAAACCTTGAGAATCAACAGCAATATGACGCTTTATTCCTGAAATCTTTTTACCAGCATCATAACCTTTATTTTTAGTAGTATCTGTATTTTTAACACTTTGTGAATCAATTATATAAAAACTAGTTTGTTCTTTTCTACCATTATTGATACGAAATGCCTTGACTAATTTTTTTTAAAACTAATTGTAATACACTAGGTTCTTTATCATTATTTTTACTTCAAGCTTGAAAATAATAATATACAATTTGTCATTTTGGAAAATTTTTTTGGTAACATTCTTCACTGGCAACCACTTTTTAATACATATAAAACTGCACAAAATACTTCATATAAATCTAAACTTCTTGGTTTAGTTCTCTTTTTAGTATTTTCTAAAATTGATTTTATATTTTCAAATTGCTCTTTGCTAACATTACTAGGATAATTTTTACACATATATACCTCTTATTTTAAAATATATAATCATTTTATCCTATTCTCTAAAAGATTTTAAACAGGTTCTAAGATTATTAATTTTCAAAAAATAAAAAAATACATCAGTAATTTATACAACTAATTGTTTATTTAAATTTCTACTCTAATAAAAGTAAAATGTCAATAGATTATTTTTAATCATGTAAAATTAACTTAGAAAAAAATTAAGGGCTTAGAAAAGAGGTTTGTAATTTATGTCAGAAGAAGATGAAGAAGAAAAGAAAAAGAAGAAGAAATGAACAAAAATTATTGCTGGTCTTATCGGCTCTGCAGCTTTAATTGGAGCCACCATTGCTGGTGGTATGACAGCTATTGCCGAAACAGAAGGAGAAAAAGAAGAAGAGGAAGAAAAAAATAAAAAAAATCAAATGATTCGATCTCTAAACAATTATCAATTAGTGATAATAAACAAACTTTAGCAGTAATTTTCAAAAACAAAACAAATCTGCAATTAAAACCTGAAGACAAATTGAAAATGACAAGTCCAGAAACTGTAAAGGAGGTTATTAAAGAGAGACTAATTGAAAGTAATACACAATCAAATTTAATAAAAGAAAAAATTATTTTAGGTAATTTAAAATATAATAATATGAACATTAAACCAACTACTTTAACAGTTGAAATGACTTATGATGACCCTTTAGTTATTGGAAGTGTAATTTTAAATGTAATTTATCCAAAATAAAAGATAAGAAGAACTTGTTTATAAAATGACGCAAATTTATATATTAAGAAAATTTAGGGGGTTATTTATATGCAAAATAATTTAAATATAATGTTTTTAGTTAATTGATCAGATTTTTCAATAAAGGACTGAATAATCATAGGATTATCAATATTATTATTAATGCTAACTTTTATTTTTATTTTAGTTATTTTTCTTTTTAAAAGAAAAAGATTTAAGTTTAAAATAAATAATATTATAAGTGATAATTTAGTAAAAATAGGTAAAAATAATTATAAATTTTCAAGTAGAAATGCTTTTATACTCTTTAATGAAATTAAATCAATAATTTTAGATAAGCGTTATAAGTATTTTTATAAATTTAAAAAGAGATATAAAGATGGTAGTTTAAATAATGAACTTTTTGATATAGTTCAAAAATATTATTTAAAAAATGAAAAAGAATTAAAGAAAAAACCAAAACCTTTATTTGAAAATAAAAAAAATGATAAACCCAGTGATGCTGTTAATAAAAAAGATGATAAAAAAGTTAAATTTGTTTTTGATGATCAAGAAATGACAGTAAAAATTGAAGAAGATAAATAAAACTACTCAATTGAGTAGTTTTATTTATCTATAACTATTTTTTTATATTTTAAAAATATGTATAAAAATTTAACACCAAATATTCTAGATATTATGATATAATTTTTTAAACTTAATTTAAGTTTTTAACTCATTATTTTAATTTTTAAAGTATATATAAATTAATTGCTGAAATTAAAGAAGAAATAAAACTTCCAGAAGGATTTGAAGAAAGAAAAATGTACCATGGCCACTTGCCACTTGCCACTTGCCACTTAGCCCTTTTTACTAGACCATTAATTTAAAAAACCTGAATGTATTCTAAAAACAATTGTGTTATATAATTAACACTAATTTTAACCTGAAAGGATTTTTATTAATGGATAAAATTAAACAAATAGCATTAGTAATTAACAAATTAAATATCAAAGAAAAAATTAAAATTATTGATGATTGTAAAAATCAATATTCAATTAGAAACCTATGTCAATATCTTCAATTAAACAGATCAACATATTACTTTTTAAAAAATAAACAAAAACCTATTAAAAAAGAAGAAAATCATATTATTAAATGCAATCATAAATATCAAAAAATATGCCAACTTTTAATCGAATTTCATTCTACAAGAAAAGGCAGAATTTATGGATATTTAAGAATTTTTTCAGCTTTTAAAGAGTGATTAAAACAAGAAAAAAATATCATTTTAAATATAGAATTATCAATAAAACAAATGCGAAAAATTATGAAAGAACACAATATTCAAGGATTAAAACAAACTAAAAATAACTATCCTAAAAACAAAAAAAATCCAAATAAGTGAATACCTACAATGGATAAAGTAAACAAAGATTATAAAAGTACAACCTCTTCAAATCAAATTTGATCAATGGACACTAAACAAATAAATACTAAAGAAGGATGATTATATCTTTTTGTAATTATTGATTTTTATTCAAATAATGTTGTTAGTTATAATATTGCTCCTAATAAATCATATCAGGATTTAATTCTTCCTGCTCTTGAAAAAATCAACAAACAATTTTCTTGAAATCAAGTAAAAAATGTTATTTTACATTCAGATAACGCCAACGAATTTTATTGTCACGATATCACAAAATGAGCAGAGGATAAACAAATAATTTTAAGCAAAAAACAACCTTATGATATTGGTGGTAATGTATTATCTGAAAACTGATTTTCTCATTTATCTCAAGAATGACTACCTAAAGGATCAAATCAATATTTATCCATCAATGAAGCTATAAATGATGTAAATCAATATGTTATGTTTTATAATTATGAAAGAATACATTCTAAATTTCTAAAACCACCAATTTTACAAATTAAAATTTAGAATTTTATATCAAAAATGGTCCAGTAATTAAGGGCCAACCACCCAAATTAAATATCAAAGAAAAAATTAAAATTATTGATGATTGTAAAAATCAATATTCAATTAGAAACCTATGTCAATATCTTCAATTAAACAGATCAACATATTACTTTTTAAAAAATAAACAAAAACCTATTAAAAAAGAAGAAAATCATATTATTAAATGCAATCATAAATATCAAAAAATATGCCAACTTTTAATCGAATTTCATTCTACAAGAAAAGGCAGAATTTATGGATATTTAAGAATTTTTTCAGCTTTTAAAGAGTGATTAAAACAAGAAAAAAATATCATTTTAAATATAGAATTATCAATAAAACAAATGCGAAAAATTATGAAAGAACACAATATTCAAGGATTAAAACAAACTAAAAATAACTATCCTAAAAACAAAAAAAATCCAAATAAGTGAATACCTACAATGGATAAAGTAAACAAAGATTATAAAAGTACAACCTCTTCAAATCAAATTTGATCAATGGACACTAAACAAATAAATACTAAAGAAGGATGATTATATCTTTTTGTAATTATTGATTTTTATTCAAATAATGTTGTTAGTTATAATATTGCTCCTAATAAATCATATCAGGATTTAATTCTTCCTGCTCTTGAAAAAATCAACAAACAATTTTCTTGAAATCAAATAAAAAATGTTATTTTACATTCAGATAACGCCAACGAATTTTATTGTCAAGATATCACAAAATGAGCAGAGGATAAACAAATAATTTTAAGCAAAAAACAACCTTATGATATTGGTGGTAATGTATTATCTGAAAACTGATTTTCTCATTTATCTCAAGAATGACTACCTAAAGGATCAAATCAATATTTATCCATCAATGAAGCTATAAATGATGTAAATCAATATGTTATGTTTTATAATTATGAAAGAATACATTCTAAATTTCTAAAACCACCAATTTTACAAATTAAAATTTAGAATTTTATATCAAAAATGGTCCAGTAATTAAGGGCCAACCACCTCAATATCTTCAATTAAACAGATCAACATATTACTTTTTAAAAAATAAACAAAAACCTATTAAAAAAGAAGAAAATCATATTATTAAATGCAATCATAAATATCAAAAAATATGCCAACTTTTAATCGAATTTCATTCTACAAGAAAAGGCAGAATTTATGGATATTTAAGAATTTTTTCAGCTTTTAAAGAGTGATTAAAACAAGAAAAAAATATCATTTTAAATATAGAATTATCAATAAAACAAATGCGAAAAATTATGAAAGAACACAATATTCAAGGATTAAAACAAACTAAAAATAACTATCCTAAAAACAAAAAAAATCCAAATAAGTGAATACCTACAATGGATAAAGTAAACAAAGATTATAAAAGTACAACCTCTTCAAATCAAATTTGATCAATGGATACTAAAGAAGGATGATTATATCTTTTTGTAATTATTGATTTTTATTCAAATAATGTTGTTAGTTATAATATTGCTCCTAATAAATCATATCAGGATTTAATTCTTCCTGCTCTTGAAAAAATCAACAAACAATTTTCTTGAAATCAAGTAAAAAATGTTATTTTACATTCAGATAACGCCAACGAATTTTATTGTCAAGATATCACAAAATGAGCAGAGGATAAACAAATAATTTTAAGCAAAAAACAACCTTATGATATTGGTGGTAATGTATTATCTGAAAACTGATTTTCTCATTTATCTCAAGAATGACTACCTAAAGGATCAAATCAATATTTATCCATCAATGAAGCTATAAATGATGTAAATCAATATGTTATGTTTTATAATTATGAAAGAATACATTCTAAATTTCTAAAACCACCAATTTTACAAATTAAAATTTAGAATTTTATATCAAAAATGGTCCAGTAATTAAGTGGCAACCACCGCCAACCACTTTTTATTCGGTAATGTTTAGTAATCTGTGTAACTTACAAAAATAACTATGTTTAATTAATTCTAGTAAATATAATTAAATGACTAGAAAGAGTGAGTTACAGATGGCTAAAAAAGATAACTTTAATAATAATGATCCAATATCAAAAGCAGTAGATTTATTATTAGAAAATACTGAAGATTTAACAACAGTTTTTAAAGAGGGAGGATTGTATAAAGAATTAACAAAAAGATTAGTAGAAAAAATGTTGAATTCTGAGATGCAAAATTATTTAGGATATGAAAAAAATCAACATAGTAATAGTGACAATGCTCGTAATGGTACAAGTTCAAAAAAATTAATAACTCAACAAGGTAAAATTGAGATTGATGTACCACGAGATCGCAATAGTAATTTTACTCCTGTAATAGTTGCAAAAAGACAAAGAAGATTTGATGGTTTTGATCAACAAGTTCTTTCTTTATATTTAGAATGCAATTACAAGAGTTATATCATGGTGCTGATATTAGTGAAAGTGTTATTAGTCAAATTACTGATGATGTTATTGATGATGTCAAAGCATGACAAAATGGACCATTAGAAGGCATTTATCCGATTGTTTGTTTATTTTGATTGTATAGTAGTGAAAGTACGACAAGATAAAAGGATTATTAATAAATCAGTTTATATAGCTTTAGGAGTTGATTTAGAAGGTAAAAAAGATGTTTTAGGTTTATGAATTAGTGAAAATGAAGGTTCTAAATTTTGATTAGCAAATTTCACAGAAATGAAAAATCGTGGCTTAAATGATATTCTTATTGCCTGCAGTGATAATTTAACAGGCATGTCAGAAGCAATACAATCAGTTTATCCTAAAACTGAACATCAATTATGTATAGTTCATCAAATCAGAAATAGTTTGAAATATGTTTCATACAAACATCGAAAATCACTAGTTGCAGATTTAAAGCCAATTTATAATGCATGTAGTGAAGAACAAGCAATGCAGGCTTTAGAATCCTTTGAAAGTAAATGAAATAAACAATATCCTCAAATTGCTAAATCTTGATATAAAAATTGAGATAATTTAATGGTTTTTATTAGTTATCCTGCAGAAATTAAAAGAGTGATTTATACAACAAATGCTATTGAATCTGTAAATAGTCAATTACGAAAAGTCATCAGAAATAAAAAAGTTTTTCCAAATGATATGGCAGTTTTCAAAATATTTTACTTAGCAATTGAAAATATAACAAAAAAATGAACAATGCCCATTCAAAATTGAAATACAGCAATTGCTCATTTTATGATAAAATTTGAAGATAGAATTAATCTAAACTAGTACTTTGTAAAACAAAGATACACAGATTACATAAAAGCCTCTTTTATTCATTTGAAGAATTATTATTTTTGATATTTTTTAATATTTCTTCAATGTTTTTAACTCTAGTGTTGGTATTATCATATTTAAAGCGTAATTCTGGAACTTTATATTTATTACTTGTTTTAGCAAGTGCGCTTCGACAAAAACCTTTCGCTTTTTCTAAAGCAGTACTAATGGTTTTAATATCTAAATTATCTAAGTAAACTGTTCAATAAATGGTAGCATAACTGTTATCTTTTGTTATTTTTACATTAGTAATAGTGATATCTTTGAAAAGAATATTTTTTGATTCTTTTTTTAATATATTAGTAATTTCTTTTTTTAAGAAACTTTCTTGTTGTTCAAATTTAATGATAGACATACTATTTTGTCTCCACTTCTTCTACTAAATATGATTCAATAATATCATTTTCTTTTAAGTCATTAAAATTTTTAATAGTAATACCGCATTGAGTTTCTTTTTTAGCAATTTTTAAATCATTTTTTTCATGTTTTAAACCACTGATTTCACCGTTATAAATAACAACATCATCACGAATGATATGAACTTTGCTATTACGTTGAATGAAACCATTAATGACAACACAACCAGCAATTGTTCCTACTTTTGAAAAATGAAAAGTTTTAATAACTCGTGCTTGACCAATAATTTTATCTTCATAAGTTGGTTCTAATAAACCTTTAGCAGCCAATTCTAATTCTTCAGTTATTTTATAAATGATATTATGTAATCTAATTTCAACACCGGTATTGTTAGCAGCTTCACGAATAACATGATTGGGACGAACATTGAAACCATAAATAATACTTCGTGAAGTTTGAGCAAGTTTAATATCTGATTCACTAATACCACCAATAGTTGCTCTAATAAACTTAACAGTAATATCATTAACATTAATTTTATTTACTGCTTGAACGATTGCTTGCACTGAACCTTGAGTATCTGCTCGTAAAATAACATTAATTTGTTTTAATTCACCTGTAGTAACATCTTGTGTTAAATTACCTAAACTAATTTGTCGATTATTTCTAATTTTATTTGTTTCTTCTGTTTGGCGTACTAGTGCTACTTTTCTTGCTAATTTATCATCATTAAAAACAATAAAAGATTCACCAGGAGTAGGGGCTGTTTCAAATCCTAAAACTTGAACAGGCATTGAAGGTCCGGCTTTAGTAATTATTTTACCAGTATCATTAATAAGGCGTTTAATTTTTCCTTTAACACTACCCGCAACTACAATATCAGTAACTTTTAGTGTTCCACCTTGTATTAATAAAGTACAAATTGAACCAACATTTTTATCATGATGAGATTCGATAACAGTTCCATTAGCAAATCGATTTGGATTAGCATTTAGTTCTTTTAATTCAGCAATTACTAATATTGCTTCTAATAATTCATCAATTCCTTGATTTTTTAAAGCACTACCATAAACAAAAATAATATCGCCACCTCATTCTTCACTAGTTAAATCACAATTAGCTAGTTCATTCATAATGCGATCAGTATTAACATTTGGTTTATCCATTTTATTAACAAAAACAATAATTGAAACACCAGCTACTTTTGCATGGTCAATTGCTTCACGAGTTTGTGGCATCACACCATCATCACCAGCAACTACTAAAACAACAATATCAGTAATTTTAGAACCACGTGAACGCATTTCAGTAAATGCTTCGTGACCTGGGGTATCAATAAAAGTAATTAATTTATTATTAGTTTTAATTTGATAAGCACCAATATGTTGAGTAATACCACCGTGTTCTTGATTAGTAACTTTAGAATTACGGATAGTATCTAATAGTGTTGTTTTTCCATGATCAACGTGGCCCATAATTGTAACAACAGGTGGTCGAGTTACTAAATTTTTTTTATCATCTTCGAGATTAATATTTTCTAATAAGTTTTCATATGTTACCACTTTAGCTTTTTCAAAATCAATATTTCATTCCAAACAAAGTTCAAGCATTAATTCTTGAGTTAATATTTGATTTTGATTAAATAGTTTGCCTTGTTTCATGAAGTATTTAATAATGTCAGTTACTGGATGATGCAATGCTTTAGCAAATTCTGAAATAGTTAATGGTTCGTTATATAAAAATACTCCTTTTTCATTAATTTGAGATGTTTTTTGTTTTAGTTGTTGATTAATATTTTGTGTTTGTTGAGATATTCGTTTTTTTGCCATTTGCATCCCGCCTTTCGCTTGGGAAAATTAATCTCAATTTTTTTTAATTTCATTAATTAATTGTTCATAAAATTCATTTGGAATTTTTGTTTTTAATGCTCGTTCTAATGCCTGCTTTTTAATAAGCAAAGGTATTAATTCAAGTTTAGGTTGGATGTAGGCACCTCGACCATTTTGTTTGCCAGTTTTATCAATGAATAATTGTCCTTCTTTATTAATAACAATTCTAATTAATTCACGTTTAGGTAAAATAGTATTTGTAACTATACATTTACGCATTGGTATTTTTTTACTTTGAATTAAAGGTATTTTATTCATAACGACCTACTTTATTGTTTATTGATTTTTATTTTTTCATTGTGTTTTTTTTAATAATTCAGATATAAACTTTTCATATTCACTTTCTTTAATATTACCATTTCAAGTAAATTTAATATTATTTTCTTTTGCTTGTTCTAATGAAGTAATATTAATATTTCAGTGAGTTACACCGGCAACTAATTTAGCAGCCATACCATTTTTACCAATAGCTAATGATAATTGTTCAGTAGGAACAATAATATTTGCTTGTTTTTCTTCTTCATTAATATCAATTGAAATAACTTTAGCTGGTGTTAAAGCGTTAATTATATATTCTTTTATATTAGGATTTCAGGCAATAATGTCAATTTTTTCGCCACTTAATTCTTGCGTAATTAGTTTTGTTCTTTCGCCTTTTGAGCCAATACATGCACCAATCCCATCAATGCTTGGATCATGACTAACAATTGCAACCTTAGCTCTAATTCCAGGAATACGAGCAATATCTTTAACTTCGATTACACCTTGTGCGATTTCAGGAACTTCTAATTCTAGTAAACAACGTAAAAAATTAACGTGAGTTCTTGATGCTAAAATTTGACCATAGTTTTTATTTTTAATAATATCTTCAACATAAAATTTGATATAAGTATTATTAGCGATTGGTTTATTTTTTGGTAAGATCTCACTAGGGATTTGATTTTGTTTTGGTAAGAAAGCATAGGCTCTACCAATTTTAATTAACATATAAGTTTCTTCAACGCTTTCAATAGTACCAATTAATATGTGATCTTTTTTATCAATAAATTCATCATAAATTGATGTTTTTTCTGCTTCACGAATTGATTGTTTAACTACTTGAATGGCTTTAAAAATTGATAAACGAGAGAATTGATCACTAGGAATTATTTGCGTATATGTATCACCAATTGTTAAGCCGGGATTCTTTGTTTTAATAGTTGAAAGTGCAATTTCTAATTCAGGATCTTCAACTTTTGGAACAACAATTAAATCCTTTAAAATTTTAATAGTACCTTTATTTTGATCAATTTCAATTCTGATATTTGTACTATCATCACGATGACTTTGATATTCATATGCTTTTTTTAGTCCTTCTTTTAAAGCTTCAATGATATCTTCTTTTGCTATTTGTTTTTCTTCAGCAATTTCATTTATGGCATTTAAAATGATTTGACTAATTTCTTTCTCCACTTTTTCTCCTCCTTGTTTTTTATAAACATTGTTGTTTATTATTTAATAGTATTTGAAATAGATTTATTTCAAAATGAAAATATACTTAAATAAAAAAATATATTACACTAGAAATAATAAAGACAGCTGGTAGCTGTCTTGCTATAATTCTAATTCATTGTTCATTATACAATATTATTAATTTGAAAACAATAGAAATTTATTAAAGGATAGAGTTTTATTATCGTAGATTATATTGTAGAAATATCTTTCATTATATTAATGGTAATTTTCAAGTTTTAAATTGATTAAATATAATTATCTATATAGTCGTAATTGTTTTTGTTCTATTATCATTGAAAGATATAACATTCATTTTAAAGTTTCTATTTTTTTAAAATCAAGGGGAACTAAATCGATTTTCAATACTAATTTGTTCTTAGAACCTGTTTAAAATCTTTTCAATAAAATTGAAATAAAGGCAAGAACAACCATTTGTAAGCTAGTATTTAATTTTTTTTCACAATTTTTTCATAATCTTCTGCATTTTTCTAATCATGCAAAACTTCGTTCTACAACTCATCTTTTTGGTAATACTATAAAAGAATGTAATTCATTACGTTTTATAACTTCAACATTTGCATTTATAATTGTTTTAATTTTAGAAGCAAATTTTTCACCAGTATAACCAGCATCTACTAGTATTTTTTGAACTGCAGAAAGATTCTCTTTTTCATTTTCAATCATTATTATAGCACTATTACGATCTGTTTTTTCTGCTGTGGTTATGTAAATTGCATGTGGTAAACCTTGAGAATCAACAGCAATATGACGCTTTATTCGTGAAATCTTTTTACCAGCATCATAACCTTTATTTTTAGTAGTATCTGTATTTTTAACACTTTGTGAATCAATTATACAAAAACTAGTTTGTTCTTTTCTACCATTATTGATACGAAATGCCTTGACTAATTTTTTTTAAAACTAATTGTAATACACTAGGTTCTTTATCATTATTTTTACTTCAAGCTTGAAAATAATAATATACAATTTGTCATTTTGGAAAATTTTTTGGTAACATTCTTCACTGGCAACCACTTTTTAATACATATAAAACTGCACAAAATACTTCATATAAATCTAAACTTCTTGGTTTAGTTCTCTTTTTAGTATTTTCTAAAATTGATTTTATATTTTCAAATTGCTCTTTGCTAACATTACTAGGATAATTTTTACACATATATACCTCTTATTTTAAAATATATAATCATTTTATCCTATTCTCTAAAAGATTTTAAACAGGTTCTTAGAACTATTCTGTATCTTTTAAAAAAAAGAAAACATTAATTTAAAACAATTTAAATTTTTTAGTCTTGTAGTATTTGTTCAAAATAATTTACAAATTACTGAAAATAGTAACTTAAAAATAAATGAGAAAGCATTAAATTTATTTGAATTATCTGAATATATTAAAAATAAAATTGAAGAAAATTCAGGAAAATGTACTTCTTCTTCTAATATTCAAAGAAATATAATGAATCAAATTATTTTAAATAATAATAATCCAGAAAACATTCAAATTCATAAAGAACAATTAGACTATTAAAAAAACATTTATAAGCGAACAAAATTTAATAAATTAATTTTTCTAATAATCTTCTGTCCTTGAAATTTTAATTAAAAAAATGTATTTTTATTTTCTGTTCTTAATTTTTAAATATAAAAAAACCTGAAAAATTTTCAGGTCTTTTTACATTATATTACTCAATAATCTTGGAAGTACTGTATAGTATATATAAAAAATAATAAGAATGTTCAGTTAATGAACAATTTAATCCTAACATTTTTGAAATTATTTTTTTAAAAAAAGCAAAATAACACTTAATAATGAAAAATATTATAAAAAGAACACCAAATAAAAAAGAATGTATAATTATGAACAGAAAATAGTTTATATTTTTCAGAAAAATTATCTAAGGGGGAAAAACAATATGAGAAACATGAAAACATTACTACGACTAATGGGTGCTGCTGCTTTAACAACAGTTGCAGCAAGTTCAGTTGTTGCATGTGGAACTCAAACAAAAGCGCCAACATTAGATGGCAAATATGCAGCATTACTAGGATGATATAGTGATGAAAATACAAGTACAATTAATCAAGAACTAAAAAAGGATGATACTGCTGGTAAAGAAAGTTATTCAATTTCTGTTCCTGCTGCTGATAGTACAAAAATTACAGCAACTAAATTTAACGAAAAATTATTAAAAGCAGGTGACGGTGCTGATGTTGACAAATTTAAAGCAAAAGATGCTGATGCTGCAGCGTTTTTAAAAGATTTAGGATTTACATCTGGTAGCACTACTGCTTTTTATAAAGCTGAAGAAGTTACATCTATTACTGCTTTATCTGCAAAAGTTGAAAGTACTGAAGCAGGTAAAATTGAAGCTGTTGGTACAACTGATTTTAAAGTTGCAGCTGGTACTTGTCAAATTAATATTATGGATAAGGCAACTGGAGATGATGCCAAATCTGTAAAAAAATATACTATTAGTACTCTTAAGAAAGATACATTAGGTGTTCCTACTCAAGTAGATACGCTTGTACAATCAGCAAAATTGGATTTAACTAAAGCTAATGGATTTGAACAAGGCAAAGATGTACTTAAGTCTTTACCTTGAAAAACTAAGAATTCTAAAGAAAAAAATCTATATAATTCTTTAGTTAACTTATTTAGCAAAGATAAAGTATCATTAGTTTGAACTTCTGATGATCAAGGTCAAACAGTGATACCTAAGTATACAGCTCAAAAAGTCTACTTAACCGTAAAATTTGGAGAAGTAAAAGTTACAAATACTCTAAATTTTGGAACTCCACAAGCTTAAATATATTTTAAAAGATTGCAATTGCAATCTTTTTTAATTTATATTCTTTTTTTATCATTTAAAAAATATTATTAATAATTAAAATTATAAAAATAGTTTCAAATCAAGAAGAATATATAATAAATAGCAGAAAATAATTTATATTTTTTAGAAAATTATCTAAAAGGGGAGAAAATATTATATGAGAAATATAAAAACATTATTACCATTAATGGCTGCTACTACTTTAATTACAACTGTAGCAAGTTCAATTGTTGCCTGTGATTTTGAAACAAAAGGACCAATATTAAATGGTAAATATGCAAAATTATTAGGATGATATAGTGATGAAAATACAAGTTTAATTAATCAAGAATTAAAGAGGGATAAAACTACTGGTAAAGAGAAGTATTCAATTGAGGCTGATGACACAAAAATTATGATGACTAATTTTAAAAACAGTTTATTAAACGCAAACGAAATTAGAAATCCAAATCAAGCAAAAGATGCTGATGCTGCAGCATTTTTGAAAGAATTAGGGATTACAAGTGGTAGTGAAAATGAAGAATATTAATCTGATGATGTTAAAAAAATTACTACCTTATCTGCAAAAATTACAAGTACTGAAGCGGGTAAAACTGAAGAAAATAATACAGGAACTGATTTTAAAGTTCTTGCTGGTACTTGTCAAATTGATATTATAAGCAAAGATGATGATAGTGTAGTAAAATCTTATACGCCACTTGCCACTTGCCACTTAGCCCTTTTTACTAGACCATTAATTTAAAAAACCTGAATGTATTCTAAAAACAATTGTGTTATATAATTAACACTAATTTTAACCTGAAAGGATTTTTATTAATGGATAAAATTAAACAAATAGCATTAGTAATTAACAAATTAAATATCAAAGAAAAAATTAAAATTATTGATGATTGTAAAAATCAATATTCAATTAGAAACCTATGTCAATATCTTCAATTAAACAGATCAACATATTACTTTTTAAAAAATAAACAAAAACCTATTAAAAAAGAAGAAAATCATATTATTAAATGCAATCATAAATATCAAAAAATATGCCAACTTTTAATCGAATTTCATTCTACAAGAAAAGGCAGAATTTATGGATATTTAAGAATTTTTTCAGCTTTTAAAGAGTGATTAAAACAAGAAAAAAATATCATTTTAAATATAGAATTATCAATAAAACAAATGCGAAAAATTATGAAAGAACACAATATTCAAGGATTAAAACAAACTAAAAATAACTATCCTAAAAACAAAAAAAATCCAAATAAGTGAATACCTACAATGGATAAAGTAAACAAAGATTATAAAAGTACAACCTCTTCAAATCAAATTTGATCAATGGACACTAAACAAATAAATACTAAAGAAGGATGATTATATCTTTTTGTAATTATTGATTTTTATTCAAATAATGTTGTTAGTTATAATATTGCTCCTAATAAATCATATCAGGATTTAATTCTTCCTGCTCTTGAAAAAATCAACAAACAATTTTCTTGAAATCAAATAAAAAATGTTATTTTACATTCAGATAACGCCAACGAATTTTATTGTCAAGATATCACAAAATGAGCAGAGGATAAACAAATAATTTTAAGCAAAAAACAACCTTATGATATTGGTGGTAATGTATTATCTGAAAACTGATTTTCTCATTTATCTCAAGAATGACTACCTAAAGGATCAAATCAATATTTATCCATCAATGAAGCTATAAATGATGTAAATCAATATGTTATGTTTTATAATTATGAAAGAATACATTCTAAATTTCTAAAACCACCAATTTTACAAATTAAAATTTAGAATTTTATATCAAAAATGGTCCAGTAATTAAGGGCCAACCACCAACCACCAATTAATGATGTTTTTTATTTTTTTAAATAGTTTTCCATTGGTTTTAATAAAAATTATTATATAATTTTTATAGTTTGATTTAAAAACAACTTAAAATTATTAACTAGGAGGAAAACAAATATGGAAGTTATTATTTTAGAAGCCACAAATCTGATGAATGAAATAATTTTACGTTATAAAAATGAAATTAACAAAATTCGCACCGGAAGAGCTAATCCTAATATCTTAGAAGGAGTTAATGTTAAATGTTATGGTGGTGTTGATAGTTTAAGTAATATTGCGCAAGTTAAAGTAGCAGAAGCACATCAATTATTAATTAAACCATATGATCGCAGTTTAATTAAAGACATTACAGAAGCTGTTACAAAAGCTGATTTGAAATTACAAATTAAAAGCGAAGCAGAGAATATACGTTTAATTTTCCCACAATTAACAGAAGACGTTCGTAAATCTTTAGTTAAAGATTTGAGTAAAAAAACTGAAGAATATAAAGTTAAAATCCGTAATTGTCGACGTGATGCTGTTCAAAATCTGAAAAAAATAAAATTACCAGAAGATCAAGAAAAGCATGCAGAAACTACAATTCAAGATTTAACTGATAGTAAAATTAAAGAACTTGTATTAATAGAAAACAATAAAAAAGCCGATTTAATGAAAATTTAGCAATAAAGCAATAAAAAGTTAGGGGTTAAATATTGTGAAAAAAAAGATAATAAATAAAGAAAATATAAAATCTAAAATTTCTTTTTTTGCAAAACTTAGTAATTTTTTTAGAACCTATCAAAATCGTATTCTTACAAGCTTTATGTTAATTGCTTGTGGTGTATTATGAATGTTTATTGGGGCAGTTTATTTAGAACCAATTTTTGGTAATAAACCACAGTGATCAGCCTATACATTTATGATAATTAATACTTTAATTTTTATTGGTTGTTTATGAGAAATTATTAATTTAAAAAAAGAATCAAATTGATCAATTGTACTTAAAATTTCTATAATTTTAACAGGAGTCATACTTTTATGAGTTCCGCTTGGTAAAGAAACTTTTGGTCCATATATTTATAATCATTATTGATTTGAAACTTGAATGACTTTATTAACTTTATTATTTTTCATTTGTATTTTTATTTTAATTGCTTGACGAAGTAAAAATT
Source organism: Spiroplasma endosymbiont of Acasis viretata (assembly GCF_964031275.1). Lineage (NCBI taxonomy): Bacteria > Bacillati > Mycoplasmatota > Mollicutes > Entomoplasmatales > Spiroplasmataceae > Spiroplasma > Spiroplasma endosymbiont of Acasis viretata. The sequence continues at coordinate 879,575 of NZ_OZ035019.1, read as the reverse complement.
TTCAATTAAGTGATGTTATTTTTATTTTTACTTGAATTATTTATTTAGTATTTGTTGTTAAAGCTGTTAATTTTTTAATGTTATCAGAAATTAAACTTTCAAAACTAGGATGACGAACATTATTGTTTTTATTCATTATTGTTATGTCTAATGATGTTGGTGCTTTTATTGGTGGTATAATTTATGGTAAAACAAAAATGGCACCAAGTATATCACCAAATAAAACTTGAGAAGGTGCTATTACTGGTTTAATAACAGCAGTTATTTTAAGTATGATAACAGTAACTGTTTTTTTAGAAACAAGTAATTATAATCCATTGCCTTTTTTAGAAGTTAATAGTAAAGCACCAATCTATATTGCTTATTTTGCTACTAGTTTTATTCTTTCAATCGTTAGTCAAATGGGTGATTTATTATTTTCTTATTTGAAACGTAATTATCATGTTAAGCATTTTTCAAATATTTTACCTGGACATGGAGGATTATTAGATCGTTTAGATTCATTTTCAACAGTAGTTATTTTTGGTTCTCTAATTACTCTAGCAGCTATTGCTTAATATATAAAATTTAAGGATGAAGTTATGTATATATTTTTAGCCATTTTAATTGGTTTATTTACAATATTATTTTTAATTACATTGCATGAATTTGCTCATTTTGTAATTGCTAAATTATCAGGAGCATATGTATATGAATTTGCTATTGGTATGGGACCAAAACTTTTGCAGTGAGGTAAAAAAGAAACACGTTATACTTTAAGACTATTACCATTGGGTGGTTATGTTTCTATTGCTTCAGAAATTGCTGATGCTCCTAAAGGACGAGAAGATGAAGTAATTGATGGTAAACGAATGATGGAAAACTTGCAACGTGGTAAAAAAGCAGCTTTCATTAGTGCAGGTGCACTAATGAATTTATTATTAGCTTTTATTTTATTAATGATTGGATATGGAATTTATCCACATAAATATGATCCTAACTTGCCACCAACTTATGCAACAACAGGACCATTATATGAAGCAGTTAAAGAATATAATGAACATAATCCAACTTTTAAAATTTTAGATACTGATGCTATTACTAGTATTTATAATACTGGTGATATTGAATCTAAACAATCAATTAAATCATATTATGATTTAGAAGCATGATTAAGTAAATATAATAAAAAGACTACTAATGGTACAGTTATTGCTGATTACGAAATTACTTTTGATAATAAAAATGATAAAACTGTTATTTTTAAACCAGTAGAACAAAAAGGTGTACTATTCATTGGTGTTAGTCAAGGTAGTTATTATTTAAATGCAGGGCAAGTTATTAGTAATGGTATCATTGATACTTTTAAAGATAGTTACAGTTTTTTACAAGCATTAGGACAATTAGTTACTTTTCATTGACAAAATTTATCAGGACCTGTTGGTATTGTTAAATCAACTAATAGTTTTTTAAATCCTGATTTATCATCAACACAAGCAGCAAGTACATATTTTCGTTGAGCAGCATTATTATCATCTAATTTATTTTTATTAAATATGTTACCAATTCCGCCATTGGATGGTTATAAATTTGTTGAAAATGCAGTTGAAGCGGTAACAAGAAAAAAATTAAATGAAAAATATAAAATTATTGTCAGTATTGCTGGAGCTATATTATTTTTAGTTATCTTTATTGCTATTACTATTAAAGATATATTTTTTTAATCTTTACTTTATAATAAAATCTTATTATAAATAGGATAATAAATTTGAATGAAAAAGTTTTGAGTAATTTTCTTAATTATTTATATTTTAAAAAAATAAAATAGTTACTATTTTAAGTGAACAATATTGTTCACTTTTTATTTTATTTTGAAATATACTTTATAAGTATAAAAACTAAAATTTATATCGATTATTTGCTTCTAAGAGAATTATTTTTTCTTCAACAAATTTCTGAATAGCTATCATTGCATTTTCTGTTAATGTATTAAGATTAGACAAATTAGAATTAGTTTGCAAACTTTTTTTTAGACTTTCAACGTAAATCTTTCTTAAATCACTACTAATATTAACTTTAGTAATACCAGCTTTAATTGCTAGAGTTAATTGTTCATCATTAATAGTAATATTATCATGTAATACTAAAAAAATTTCAGGCATTTTAATAGCAATTTCTTTAATTAGAGAAATTTTTAAATCTTGTCTATTATCTTGATGATGATTATTGATAGCAGTAAATACAAGACAATTAATATTAGTTTTATTTCTAAATAATATTGCTTGTTCAATTAAATTAATATCATTAGTAATATACTCCTTTTGTATTATTGTAAAAAATCTCTGATTCAACAATAATACCCAAAGGAGCAGCAAAATGAACAATATCTTTAGTTTTTTCAATATTTTCTTTAATTGGATAGTTACTGTAATTTAACATAACTGAACTAAAATCAGATGTAATTTTAGTTTTAATAAAGTGTGGATCAAGACAGTGGTCTAGTTGTAAAAAAATGGTACTTTTGCATGATTAATAACATTATTAATAATAGCAAGTACATATTTTAAATCAATACAATTAATAGTGTTAGGTGTTATCATTAAACATATTGGTGCTTTTTGTTTTTCGGCTGCATTAGTAATTGCAATTAACATTTCTAAATTATCAAAGTTAAAACTTGGGATTGCGTATTTGTTAATTTGTGCATGTTTTAACATTGTTTTCAAGTTAATTTTCAATTACAATCACCTAACTTTTCTTTTTTTTAATTATATCAATAATATTTATCATGTAAGGAATATAAGATATGTTTTAAATTTTTACTTTTTTCTTTTCTTTTTAATTTTGCTTTTCTTTTTTTTTATTAAGTTGACGTAATATTTTTTGATAAAAATCATATAAACGATGTTCAGAAGTTTGATAACGTTTGAACATTAAGTTATTAATTCAAATATAAAAATATTGTAAACTGAAAACTAAACCAAAAACAAAAACAACAGCACTAGCAGCGATTAATCATCCATATTCGCCATTTGAATAATCAAAGAAAAAATATGGATATCATGTATCTCTTGGTGGATGACCAGTTTCTATAAAATCTAAATAACGTAAATTACCTCTAATTAGAATAACAATACAATAAATTGCTGGATAAATAACAATTAATCATAAATATATTTTATGTTGTTGTTTGATATTAATATATTGATGACCTGACGTAACAATAAAACTAGTAATCATAATTATTGGCATTAATAAGTGTAAAATTAATGTTGTAATTCAATTATAAGCACTGTATTGTTTTGGATCTTGCTCAGCAGTGAAAATACCTATTCAAAATACTAACATCGTAATAGTAATATAAACAGTTACTGCTAATCGAGTTTGAAAACTTGGTTTAGTACCACGAAAATAAGAATCAAATAAATAAACACAAAAATAAATAACAACCATATAATTACTCTCAGTAGTAAAAAAAGCATAGTAGTTACTTACTCGTTCACCATATCCTAAATGTTCAAATTTTTCCATTGGATAATATATTGCACTAATTAAATCAATAATTAAAAATAAAATTATCATTATTAATGCAGATAAACGTATATAAAAGTTGGCTTTGTTACTTAATTTATACATAATAATCCCACATCTTTTCTTTTTTCTTTGTATTATAATTCTAACATTAATTGTGTATTTTCTTCTAAATGTTCTAATACTCCTAACTTATTTAATAGTTGATAATTAGTTTTAGTAATATTAGTTCGTAGTTGTAAATCATTTTTTGAAGTAATTGCTTGTTCACTCCTTGCTTTAACAATTGAATTAGCCACAATTTCACCCAATCCATCTAAAGTAATAAATGGTGGTAAAATTTGTTTTTCACCATTTATTACTTTAACTTGAAAAAGTTTAGCATCAGAATGTTCTAAACTAATATTGCTAAATTTAATATTTCTAGCATTCATTTCTAATGCCACTTCTAATAATGGGATTAAATCTTTTTCTTTAGTAGTAACTGTATTTTTTTGACCATCATTTTTTCTTAATCTGTTATTAATATCTTTTAATTTATTAGTAATAGCACCAATACCTTGTAACATAGTTTTAATATCAAAAATTTCGCATCTTGTTGTAAAATAAGTAGCATAATATTCATGTGGATAATAAACTTTAAATCAAGCTACTCTTCATGCCATTAATACATAAGCAGTAGCGTGTGCTTTAGGAAACATATATTTAATTTTTTTGCAAGATTGAATGTATCAATTAGGAACTTTCTTTTCTTGCATTAACTTTTCATATTCTTGTTTAATGCCTTTTCCTTTACGGACATCTTCCATAATATTAAAAGCAATTTTTGCTGGTAAGCCTTGATATACTAAATAAGTCATAATATCATCACGACAACCAATTACATCTTTTAGTTTTAAACCTTGTTGTGAAATTAATTCATCAGCATTATTTAATCAAACATCAGTACCATGTGATAAACCAGATATTTGTACTAATTCAGAAAATGAAGTAGGTAATGTATCACTTAACATTTTACGAACAAAACCAGTACCAAATTCAGGGATACCAATTGCTCCTGTTTTTTCGCCAAGTAAATCATCACTAGCAATATTTAAGGAACTTAAATTAGAAAATAATGATAAAACTTTTTCATCTTGATTAGGAATTGTTTTTGGATCAATACCAGTTAAATTTTCTAACATTTTTAATGCTGTTGGATCAACATGACCTAGAATATCTAATTTTAATAAATTATCATGAATAGCATTAAAATCAAAGTGGGTAGTTTTTCATGTAGAACTAGTATCATCAGCTGGAAAATTAATTGGTGTAAAATCATTAATATTATATTCTTTTGGTACAACAATAATACCACCAGGATGTTGACCAGTTGTTCTTTTAATTCCAACACATCCTTGACTTAGTAACTCTAGTTTTGCTGCACGCATATCTGATTGACCAATTTTTTCTGCATAAGCTTTAACATAACCATAAGCTGTTTTATTGGCAATTGTTGAAATTGTTCCGGCACGAAAAACATTTTCTTCACCAAACATTTCTTTAGTAAAATCATGAGCTTTATTTTGATATTCACCAGAAAAGTTTAAATCAATATCAGGTGTTTTATCACCATCAAATCCTAAGAATGTTTCAAAAGGAATATCATGACCATCAGTAATTAAATCAATATTGCATTGTGAACACATTTTTTTTGGTAAATCATAACCACACTTATAAGAACCATTACTAATAAATTCACTAGTTTTACATTGTGGACATAAATAGTGTGGTTGTAGTGGGTTAACCTCAGTAATGTTAGCAAAAGTAGCTACTAAAGATGAACCAACTGAGCCACGACTACCAACAAGATAACCATCTTGTAAAGATTTTTCTACTAATTTGTGTGCAATTCAATAAACAACAGCAAAACCATGAGTAATAATTGCATCTAATTCACGAGTTAAACGTTTTTCTACATATGTTGGTAATGGATTACCGTAAAGATTTCATGCTTGTTCATAACAAAGATTACGTAATTTAGTATCAACATTAATAATACTTGGTGTAAATAAGCCATCTTTGATTGGTTTAATCATTTCAAATTGTTTAGCTAATTGCAAAGGATTATTAATAACAATATCATTAATTAAATTAGGGTCATCTAAAAAATTAAATTCTGTTAACATTTGATTAGTAGTTCTTAAATGTTGATCAGGATATGATGTAACTTTACCTTTACGATCAAATAATGGGTGCAATAAACCACCAATTGCTTTGCTATTAATAATAACATCACGATATATTTTTTCATGGGGATGTAAATAGTGGGCATCGCTAGTAGCAATTACTAATTTATTTAATTTAAGGGCATTATTAATAATTTTTTTAATAGTATCATGTAATTGTTCTTTAGTAATATTTCCTAACTGTATTAAGTGTTTATAAACAGTAGGTGGTTGGATTTCAATAAAATCAAATCACTTCATTATTTTAATTAGTTCTTCTTCACTTTTATTTAATGCTGTTTCAAAAACAGCACCATTTATACAACTACTACCAATTAATAATTCTTTTCTATTTTCATTAATTGCTTCTGATATGATTTTTGGTGTTTTATAAAAATACTTTGTATGAGATAGTGAAACTAATTGATATAAATCTTTTAAACCTAATTGATTTTTTGCAAAAATAGTAATATGTTCACCACGAAGTTTATAATTAATTTGTTCATTAATTAAGTTATTAATTTCTTGTAAATTAATACAATTAAATTCTGTTTTTAATTGTTGTAACATTTTTAAAAATACTTGTGCTAATACATTAGCATCATAATCAGCACGGTGAGCAATTTCATCATCATATTTAATGCCATAAGTACGACAAATAGTACCTAATCGATAATATTTTAGTTGTGGTAGAATTGCTCTAGATAATTGCAAAGTATCAATGACAGGATTATTTAAAGGCATGAAACCCAATTGTTTCATTGCTGCTTGTAAAAAACCAAAGTCAAAGTTAGCATTATGAGCAACTATTGTTTTATTACCAATTATTTCAATAATTGTTGGCAATATTTGTTGTAATGTTTGTTTATCTTTTAGCATAACATTGGTAATACTAGTAAGTTCAGTAATATGTTCAGGTATGGGATTATTTGGTTTAATTAAAATTGTATCTTGTTTTAAAATCATATTGTCTTTAACAATTGTATAACCAAATTCAATAATTTCGTGATAATTGGTTGATAAACCAGTTGTTTCTAAGTCAAGAACAATGTATTCTAAATCTAATAATGATGTATTAATATTATTTTTAGTAATACTAATATTATCGGGGATTAAATCCATTTCAACACCATACATTACTTTTAAGTTTGGATGTTTTTTAGCAGCATTAGCAATATCTGGGTATGCTTGTATATTTAAGTGATCAGTAAAACCAATTGCTTGGTGTCCTCATTTAGCTACTTGATTGATATAATCACTTGCTGAAGTAATACCATCCATAGCACTCATTTTAGTATGAGTATGAAATTCAATTCTTTTAGTTTTAGCATCATCATTATTGTTAGCATTTTTATTATTTAAATCGATAATTAAATCATCAATTCATAGTACTTGTTCTTTACTATAATTATCATAACGACTATTAGCATTAATTTTTATTCAATCATCAACTTTAATATTATCAAATTTCTCATCTGGTTGATCGCTATTAATAAATGCTTTGCAAGTAATTGCATCGCTATAATCAGTAATTCAAAATGAATAAAATCATTTTTGAGTTTTGGTTAAAAATTTATTAATTTTAAAAACTTTACCACTAATAATAATATTGGGTTCGTCGCCAATGATATCTTTAATGCTATGAGTTGGGTCTGTTATTTCTAAATTAACTTTTGCTTTTTTGCGATAAGTAGTGGTACTAAAATTTTTACTTACATTATTTTTAGTAATTTTAGTTTTTAAATTGTTGGTAATTTTGCTAATTTCTGTTTTAGATTCATTTTCATAACTAATAAATGGTTGCTCTGCTTTATTTATTTTAGTTTTTAATTGAATTTTTTTAAAACCATATTGTTGAAAGTAATTAATAAATTGTAAAAATTCATTAGTTATTAATTTCTCTTCAATACTATTATGAATAGTAATGGTAATAATATTATTTTTATAATTAATTGCTGAGTCGGGTAAAGAATAATAAATGCCAGCTAATAGTTGCAATTTATGAGTTTTAATATAATGAAAATATGTTAATACAGTTGATTCATCAGCAGTAAGAGAAACATTAAAATCGACACTAATATTCGAAACAGGTAATTTTTCAAAATGTTGTTCAAAACTTTTTAAAGTAGTAGTTGTTAGAAAATTAGGTAAATTGATGGTAATTATTACTTGTTGATTATGATGAAAATATTGTACTTTTTTAATAGTGGCATGATTAAATTCATTATTAACATCATTAAAATCCATTTCATGGAAAAGTTTTTGCAAATCTTGGTTCATATATTTTTCCCTCTCTTAATACTAAATAATTAACAATAATAACTATATTTTAATTAAAATATATTAAATCATTATTCTAATGTTTAATCAAATTTCATATTTTAATTATAACTTAATTAAAATTCTTATTCTTATTCTTATATAAAAAAATAAAAACAAAATAATTTAATTACAATAAAAAGTAATGCCTAAATATTAGGCATTACTTTTTATCATGAAGGTGTTATTGGATTATTTGTTTTAGGTAATGTTTCGGTTTCAAAAATAGCATTTATATTATTCACATTAAAATTTGAATTTAATTGTTGATTTCTTGTTTGTATAGATGGTTTATTAAAAGATTTTTTTTGTTCTTTTGTAAACACTTGTATTTGTTCTTTGGTAAATGCTGCCTTTTGATTAGAACCTGTTTAAAATCTTTTCAATAAAATTGAAATAAAGGCAAGAACAACCATTTGTAAGCTAGTATTTAATTTTTTTTCACAATTTTTTCATAATCTTCTGCATTTTTCTAATCATGCAAAACTTCGTTCTACAACTCATCTTTTTGGTAATACTACAAAAGAATGTAATTCATTACGTTTTATAACTTCAACATTTGCATTTGTAATTGTTTTAATTTTAGAAGCAAATTTTTCACTAGTATAACCAGCATCTACTAGTATTTTTTGAACTGCAGAAAGATTCTCTTTTTCATTTTCAATCATTATTATAGCACTATTACGATCTGTTTTTTCTGCTGTGGTTATGTAAATTGCATGTGGTAAACCTTGAGAATCAACAGCAATATGACGCTTTATTCCTGAAATCTTTTTACCAGCATCATAACCTTTATTTTTAGTAGTATCTGTATTTTTAACACTTTGTGAATCAATTATACAAAAACTAGTTTGTTCTTTTCTACCATTATTGATACGAAATGCCTTGACTAATTTTTTTTAAAACTAATTGTAATACACTAGGTTCTTTATCATTATTTTTACTTCAAGCTTGAAAATAATAATATACAATTTGTCATTTTGGAAAATTTTTTGGTAACATTCTTCACTGGCAACCACTTTTTAATACATATAAAACTGCACAAAATACTTCATATAAATCTAAACTTCTTGGTTTAGTTCTCTTTTTAGTATTTTCTAAAATTGATTTTATATTTTCAAATTGCTCTTTGCTAACATTACTAGGATAATTTTTACACATATATACCTCTTATTTTAAAATATATAATCATTTTATCCTATTCTCTAAAAGATTTTAAACAGGTTCTTAGAAGTAAATCATTTTAATTGTTTTGGAGTTAATGATTCAATTTGAAATTTAAATTCATAAAAATCATATTCTATTGTTAATTGATTATTAATTGTTTTTAATGCTTTTCTTATTCCTTTTTCTAGTAGTGAAAACTTATTATAACTGAAATTTTTTATTTGTTCTGTTGTAAATGCTTGTATTTGTATTTTTGTAAGTGCTTTCATTTGTTTTTTTGAAAAAGCATAAAGCAGTAAATTATTTTTTGTAAATAAGGGAATTAAGTTGGAATTAATTGTTGAAACTTGATATGGGCTTAATAGTTGCAATAATTGTCTTCAAATTGGTAACCCATTATTATCATTTGCTTTAATGATACTTAAAATAAATTTATCAATTTCTTGTTTATTGACAGTGTTTGTAAATGATTGTATTTGTGTTTTAGTAAGTCGTTTAAGTTCTGCTTTGCTAAATAATATTTGATTTTCTGTAGGCATATCTTTTAATCTTTGTCCTTTCATTTAAATTTAATTTAATAAAAATCCTAATATAGAAATAATTTCTATATTAGGTATGAACATTTATTGAACATTTATTAAATTATAAAATAATTATAATATAAATTAATTATTTTTGTTATATTATGCATTTTATGAATTATAATTTAATATTTTTTAAATGAATATGTAATTTGTTTTTTTAGACAGAAGTTACTGTTAAACTTCTGGTTCTCATAACTGGTTCTTTTGATGAATTTTCTAGTTCATTAGATACTCTAATGTAATCAAGAGTAATATTTGCTTTTGATACTTTTTTTGTAGAAACAAAACCACTTAATCTTAAAAATTCCTTAAATCGTGATTCTTTAATGTCATTAGGATTAACATTTTCTTTTGATACTCTTACTGTGGAGATAGTAGGATTTGTTCTTAAAAATTTGTTAATTCTTGATTCTTTTCTTCCAAAATTTGTAGTAGTAGCCATTCCACCAGCTATTAAAGTTGTACCAATAGCAACTGGTAATAATGAAGCACCACCAGTCATAGGTGCTGCAGCAACACAAGCTGTTGTTATTCCTGTAGTTATTGTGACACCAGCAATTACTTTTCTTTTTGGCCACTTGCCACTTGCCACTTAGCCCTTTTTACTAGACCATTAATTTAAAAAACCTGAATGTATTCTAAAAACAATTGTGTTATATAATTAACACTAATTTTAACCTGAAAGGATTTTTATTAATGGATAAAATTAAACAAATAGCATTAGTAATTAACAAATTAAATATCAAAGAAAAAATTAAAATTATTGATGATTGTAAAAATCAATATTCAATTAGAAACCTATGTCAATATCTTCAATTAAACAGATCAACATATTACTTTTTAAAAAATAAACAAAAACCTATTAAAAAAGAAGAAAATCATATTATTAAATGCAATCATAAATATCAAAAAATATGCCAACTTTTAATCGAATTTCATTCTACAAGAAAAGGCAGAATTTATGGATATTTAAGAATTTTTTCAGCTTTTAAAGAGTGATTAAAACAAGAAAAAAATATCATTTTAAATATAGAATTATCAATAAAACAAATGCGAAAAATTATGAAAGAACACAATATTCAAGGATTAAAACAAACTAAAAATAACTATCCTAAAAACAAAAAAAATCCAAATAAGTGAATACCTACAATGGATAAAGTAAACAAAGATTATAAAAGTACAACCTCTTCAAATCAAATTTGATCAATGGACACTAAACAAATAAATACTAAAGAAGGATGATTATATCTTTTTGTAATTATTGATTTTTATTCAAATAATGTTGTTAGTTATAATATTGCTCCTAATAAATCATATCAGGATTTAATTCTTCCTGCTCTTGAAAAAATCAACAAACAATTTTCTTGAAATCAAATAAAAAATGTTATTTTACATTCAGATAACGCCAACGAATTTTATTGTCAAGATATCACAAAATGAGCAGAGGATAAACAAATAATTTTAAGCAAAAAACAACCTTATGATATTGGTGGTAATGTATTATCTGAAAACTGATTTTCTCATTTATCTCAAGAATGACTACCTAAAGGATCAAATCAATATTTATCCATCAATGAAGCTATAAATGATGTAAATCAATATGTTATGTTTTATAATTATGAAAGAATACATTCTAAATTTCTAAAACCACCAATTTTACAAATTAAAATTTAGAATTTTATATCAAAAATGGTCCAGTAATTAAGGGCCAACCACCGTTATAATATTGCTCCTAATAAATCATATCAGGATTTAATTCTTCCTGCTCTTGAAAAAATCAACAAACAATTTTCTTGAAATCAAATAAAAAATGTTATTTTACATTCAGATAACGCCAACGAATTTTATTGTCAAGATATCACAAAATGAGCAGAGGATAAACAAATAATTTTAAGCAAAAAACAACCTTATGATATTGGTGGTAATGTATTATCTGAAAACTGATTTTCTCATTTATCTCAAGAATGACTACCTAAAGGATCAAATCAATATTTATCCATCAATGAAGCTATAAATGATGTAAATCAATATGTTATGTTTTATAATTATGAAAGAATACATTCTAAATTTCTAAAACCACCAATTTTACAAATTAAAATTTAGAATTTTATATCAAAAATGGTCCAGTAATTAAGGGCCAACCACCTTGTACTTATTTCACTAGGCATAATACTTTTCTTCCTTTTTTTTCAATATTTAATTTAATAAAAATCCTAATATAGAAATTATTTCTATATTAGTAATGAACAATTATTAAATTATAAAAAATATTATAATATAAAAAAATGAAAATATTTTATTTTTTTTAAAAAAAATATTACTTAAAGGTACATAATGAAATATCAAAATAATATTAAATATATTATTATTATTTTATTGAAAAGTAGCCAATTAATAATTGCATTTTTTAATCAAACAAGTTAAGATTACTTATGGTAAATGTTATGCCTACGTAGCTCAGTGGATAGAGCACCGCCCTTCTAAGGCGGGGGTCAGAAGTTCGAATCTTCTCGTGGGCGCCATTAAATTTTAAAATACTAAGAAGGTTTAACTAAATAATGATAAATCATGACAATTATTATCAAGACATTATTGGTAAAATTAACCACCTCATTAGTGAAAATAAATGAGATCAAGCAATGAAGTTGGTCAAACATGAATTAGAGATGCCTTATATTCCTATTCATCATGAAGTTACATTACAAGAGTTACATCATAATATTACTACTCATATTAGATTAAATAGTAAAAATGAAAGTCATGAGTGAAATTTAGAGAGAATAAGTCATGTATTAATGAATCCATTTGATGAAGATCTTCATCCGGTGGCATTTTATTATTTACAAAGTCATAATGCTAGGTTAATTTTGCCAACAATTAAGATTTATCTTACAAATAAAAATATAAATAATATAAATAAAACACAACTATTATTTATATTAAATAATCAAGGTATTGATGAAGAAATAGAAGTAATAAAAGGTCATGATACATTTAAAATTAATCCAAAAAAAATAACACAATGACAAGAATCACTCGTTTATTTAAAGATTACAAAAATATTTGAAGATGAAGTTCATATTGATAATCCAGGTATTTATGGTATTTGCTTGTTTTTATTGGATAGTTATTTTGAGAATTTGTTTCCAACATTACCTAATAAAAATCAAGCAGCAGCATTAGCAGCTGCTTTGTATATTCGTGCTTGTAGTTTCCAATTTATTAGTGTAAAATTGGTAGAAAGTGCTAAAAAATTTAAAACTACTACTACTTTAATAAAAAAATACTTAAGTATTATGATTCAACAACAAATTACATAAGGAGAGATTTGAAAAATGACATTAAATATTATAAAAGATGAAAAAAATGGTCTTGGAAAATGACATGTTACCATTGATGCTAAAACTTGAAAAGATCAATTGGCAAAAGCTGAAAATAAATTGATTGCACAAGTAGAAATTCCTGGATTTCGTAAAGGAAAAGTTCCTACTAAAATGGCTAAAAAACATGTAACTGAAGAACAAACTTTACAAACAGCAACTAAAGCAGTTATTACTATTGCTTATGATTTTGCCTTAAAACAAAAACCTAACTTAATGCCTACTAATCAACCCGAAGTTAATGTGGAAAAATCTACTATTAAAGAGTGTGAAATAATGTTTGTATTTGATTTACCAGCAGAAATTACTATTGGTAAATATCGTGCTATTGATATAGTAAAACCTGTAGCAACTGTTAATCAAGAAGAAATTGATACTCAAATTAAACTATTACAAGATCGTTTTGCTATTTTTAATCCAAAAGAAAAAGGAAAATTAGAAAAAGGTGATACTGCGGTTTTTAATTTTACTGGTTTTTTAGAAGGTAAAAAATTCCCTGGCGGTGAAGCTAAAAACATGGAATTAGAAATTGGTTCTGGTAAATTTATTCCTGGTTTTGAAGAAGGAATGATCGGTATGGAACCTAAATCTAAAAAAACTATTGAAGTAACTTTCCCAGAAGATTATCATGTTCCAAATTTAAAAGGTCAATTAGTACAATTTGAAATTGAATTAAACGAAATAAAAACAAAAGTTATTAATGAAGATTTAGAAGAATTAGTAAAAGATGTTAACATTCCAGATGTTACTACTACTGAACAATTATTAGAAAATATTAAAAAACAAATTGAAGTACAAAAAATAATGATAATTAAGGAACAATTTATGGAAGAACTTATTGCTAAAATTGTTAAAGATTCAAAAATAATAATTCCAAATTTTGCTGTTAAAAATGAAACTGAACGTTTAGAAAATGAATTTAAAAAACAATTAGCTAATCAAAACTTTACAATTGAAAACTATATGGCAGCAACTGGTTTATCTCATGAAGAAATTATTAATGAAATAAAAAAGGATGCAATTATGCAACTTCAGAATTTTTTAGTTATTGAAGAAATTATTAAACAAGAAAAAATAGAAATTACCGAAGAAGAAGTTCAAAAACAATTAACAACATTTGCCGACCAATTTAAAATAAGCATTGAAGAAGTTAAAGCAAATATTAAAGATTTAAGTTTAGTGACTACTACCCTAAAACGTAATAAAGCCTTTGATTTATTATGAGAAAGTAACGGTAAAAACCAAAAGCAAACAACAAGTGCTTAATTAATTTAATTTGATAATTATTATATAACCTAATTACCAATTTAATAATTAGGTTATTTTATCGTTTATTTTTTTTCAAAAAGTAAAAATTATCAAAAAAAAAATAAATGTAATAAAATACTACTAGTATAAATTAAATATGAATTAATAAGTGCTGCTGTAATAGTATAGTATAAATCAAAAATTAGATATTTTAGCAATTAAGTATTGCAAGTGCTAATGTTTTATATTATAATCCAGTTAATACATTATTTGAGGTGAGACAATGAAGATAAAAAATATTACTAATATTCCAGTACTAGTAACAAGAGGAAGTTTTGTTTTCCCAACAGTTGAAATAGAACTAGAAGTTGGCAGACATAAATCAGTAGCGGCAATTAATGAATCGGTAGCTAAGTTTAATTCAGAAATTATTTTAGTTTCGCAAAAGGATCCAAAAGTAGATAATCCTCAATTAAGTGAAGTCTACAATCATGGTACTTTGTGTAAAGTGCAAATTCAAAAAAATCATAATGATGGTACACTTACCGTATTTTTTTATGGACAACAAAGAGTTAAAGTTTCTAAGTTTTATGATGATAAATTTTATACAGGAGATGCTGAAACTTTAGTTAGTCCTAATGTTTCAAAATCATTAGAAGAAGAGTTGATCCAAAGAATTGTAAATAATTTACAACAGATTTTAGATGTTCATGGTTCAATTCCACAAGGTGTAATTAGTCAAATCACCGATGGAATGAAAGCTAGTGAAATTATTGATAAAATGGCTCAATTTTTACCATTTTTAACTATCAATAAACGCCAAGAAATTTTACAAGAAATTGATATTAATAAACGTTTAGATTTATTATTGAAAGATGTTGGTGGTCAAAAACAAGTTGGTGCTATTGAAAAGGATTTAACAGCTAAAATTAAAGATCGTATTGATGAACAACAACGTGAATATTATTTACGAGAAAGATTGCGTGCTATTAAAGAAGAATTAGGCGAAATTGATGGTAAGTCTAATGAAATGAAACGTTATTTAGAACGTTTAGAAACAGAAGAGTTTCCTGAAGCAATCAAAACTCGTGTTAAAGAAGAAATTAGTCGTTATGAAGATATGCCACAAGCTTCAAGTGAATCAAATATAATTCGTACATACATTGATTGAATGATGACTTTACCTTGATTTCAAAAAAGTGAAGAAAAATTTGATTTAATTAATGCAAAAAAAATTCTTGATAAATATCACTATGGTTTAGAAAAAGTTAAAGAAAGAATTATTGAATATCTTGCTGTTAAAAAAATGGCTAAGGCAATGCCAGGGCAAATTATTTGTTTAGTTGGTCCTCCTGGTGTTGGTAAGACTTCTTTAGCTAAATCAATTGCTGAAGCGATGGGGCGTACTTTCGTTAAAGTTTCACTTGGTGGAGTTAAAGATGAATCTGAAATTCGTGGTCATCGTAAAACTTATATTGGTGCGATGCCAGGAAGAATTATCCAAGGTATGAAACGTGCTAAAGTTATTAATCCATTATTTTTATTAGATGAAATTGATAAAATGTCATCTGATTATCGTGGTGATCCAGCTAGTGCTATGTTAGAAGTATTAGATCCTGAACAAAATGCTAATTTTTCAGATCATTATATTGAAGAAAATTATGATTTATCACAAGTTATGTTTCTAGCAACAGCTAATTATATGGAAGGTATCCCTGAACCATTAAAAGATCGAATGGAAATTATTGAGCTTTCTTCATATACAGAATTAGAAAAACTTGAAATTGCAAAAAAATATTTAATTCCTCGTGTTATTGAAATTACTGGTTTAAATAATAAAATGTTAAAATTTAAACCAAATTCAATTGAAGAAATAATTAAATATTATACAAGAGAATCAGGTGTTCGACAATTAGAAAGATTATTAAATAAAATTGCTCGTAAATTTATTGTTAAACTTTTGAATAAAAAAATTAGTACTGAAGAAATTGTTGCTGATAATGTTAAAGATTATTTAGGAAAACAAATTTTCGATTATACTAAAAAAGAAAATGAATCACAAATTGGAGTGGTAACTGGTCTTGCTTATACTCAATATGGTGGTGATATCTTACCAATTGAAGTAAACTACTTTAAAGGAAAAGGTAATTTAGTATTAACTGGTAAATTAGGTGAAGTTATGAAAGAATCTGCTACTATTGCTTTAGATTATATTAAAGCAAATGCTATTACTTTCAATATTCCTGATACTTTCTTTGCAGAACATGATATTCATATCCATGTTCCTGAAGGAGCAGTGCCAAAGGATGGTCCAAGTGCTGGTATTACTTTAACAACTGCAATTATTTCTGCTCTGACAAGTAGACCTGTATCAAAAGATATTGGTATGACAGGTGAAATTACACTTCGTGGTCATGTATTACCAATTGGTGGATTAAAAGAAAAATCAATTTCTGCTCATCGTAGTGGACTAAAAACAATTTTAATTCCAAAAGCTAATATAAAAGACTTAGAAGATATTCCAGAAGAAGTAAAGAAAAAATTAAATATTGTTTCAGTTGAATTTTATTCTGAAGTATATGATTTTATTTTTAATAAACATAAAGCAAAAATTCAATCACCTATTAATAATATTAAACCAACTTCAAGTATTATTGATGAAGGTTAAAATCTAATTAAATTATTAATAACTATAACTTTAAAAAAGTAAATACTAAAAACAAGTATTTACTTTTTTTATATAAATTTTTTTTATATTTGTGATAAATTTGATGGTGGTTGGTGGTTGGCCCTTAATTACTGGACCATTTTTGATATAAAATTCTAAATTTTAATTTGTAAAATTGGTGGTTTTAGAAATTTAGAATGTATTCTTTCATAATTATAAAACATAACATATTGATTTACATCATTTATAGCTTCATTGATGGATAAATATTGATTTGATCCTTTAGGTAGTCATTCTTGAGATAAATGAGAAAATCAGTTTTCAGATAATACATTACCGGTGGTTGGCCCTTAATTACTGGACCATTTTTGATATAAAATTCTAAATTTTAATTTGTAAAATTGGTGGTTTTAGAAATTTAGAATGTATTCTTTCATAATTATAAAACATAACATATTGATTTACATCATTTATAGCTTCATTGATGGATAAATATTGATTTGATCCTTTAGGTAGTCATTCTTGAGATAAATGAGAAAATCAGTTTTCAGATAATACATTACCACCAATATCATAAGGTTGTTTTTTGCTTAAAATTATTTGTTTATCCTCTGCTCATTTTGTGATATCGTGACAATAAAATTCGTTGGCGTTATCTGAATGTAAAATAACATTTTTTATTTGATTTCAAGAAAATTGTTTGTTGATTTTTTCAAGAGCAGGAAGAATTAAATCCTGATATGATTTATTAGGAGCAATATTATAACTAACAACATTATTTGAATAAAAATCAATAATTACAAAAAGATATAATCATCCTTCTTTAGTATTTATTTGTTTAGTGTCCATTGATCAAATTTGATTTGAAGAGGTTGTACTTTTATAATCTTTGTTTACTTTATCCATTGTAGGTATTCACTTATTTGGATTTTTTTTGTTTTTAGGATAGTTATTTTTAGTTTGTTTTAATCCTTGAATATTGTGTTCTTTCATAATTTTTCGCATTTGTTTTATTGATAATTCTATATTTAAAATGATATTTTTTTCTTGTTTTAATCACTCTTTAAAAGCTGAAAAAATTCTTAAATATCCATAAATTCTGCCTTTTCTTGTAGAATGAAATTCGATTAAAAGTTGGCATATTTTTTGATATTTATGATTGCATTTAATAATATGATTTTCTTCTTTTTTAATAGGTTTTTGTTTATTTTTTAAAAAGTAATATGTTGATCTGTTTAATTGAAGATATTGACATAGGTTTCTAATTGAATATTGATTTTTACAATCATCAATAATTTTAATTTTTTCTTTGATATTTAATTTGTTAATTACTAATGCTATTTGTTTAATTTTATCCATTAATAAAAATCCTTTCAGGTTAAAATTAGTGTTAATTATATAACACAATTGTTTTTAGAATACATTCAGGTTTTTTAAATTAATGGTCTAGTAAAAAGGGCTAAGTGGCAAGTGGCAAGTGGCAGTGGCTAAGGGCAAGTGGCAAGTGGCTATTTTCAATTGCTAAATAAAATATTTTAAAAACTGCCATATCATTAGGAAAAACTTGAGGCTTTTTAATAATCTGTGTATCTTTGTTTTACAAAGTTACTAATTTAGATTAATTCTGTCTTCAAATTTTATCACAAAATGAGCAATTGCTGTATTTCAATTTTGAATAGGCAATGTTCATTTTTTTGTTATATTTTCAATTGCCAAGTAAAATATTTTGAAAACTGCCATATCATTAGGAAAAAATTTTTTATTTCTGATGATTTTTCGTAATTGACTATTAACAGATTCAATAGCATTTGTAGTATAAATCACTCTTTTCATTTCTACTGGATAACGGGAGCGTGTCGAAGATGTCAGTAACTAAAAAGTTTTAAAAATAGATCCTTTCTTTTTTTACCCTTGAATTAAAAATAAATGACAAAAGACGAGAATAAAAATCTTGTCTTTTTTTTGTAATTGTAAAATTTTAAAATTTTTAATAACCGTCTTTAACGCTATTATCAACACGTGTTAGGGAACTAAAAAAGTGAACTACAACACAGTTGTTAAAAATAGTAGCCAGAGCATGTGGACTTGCATGGATAAATAAAAAGTGGAGTGATACCTAATAAAATATACTAACCATTTAATGGTAATTCTTGGGGTGGGAGCGAATTGGAAACTAGTATATATAGACCTATTATAGGGACCTATTGTATTAATTCTATTCTTTATTTAACCAACCTTGCCACTCCCCAGTGAGCAAGTGTTGGTTTTATTTTTTATTTTTTTTGAAAAATTTTTTTGGGCGAGAAAATAAATTTCAAACTTGTAAAAAAAATGAGTGGGGCCGGTTCAATTAAAATATTAATTTGCTAAATGCAAATTAAATAAATATTGAATCGAATGCCTCAATATTTTTTAAAATTTCACAATTTATTTTTGAGCCCAGAATTGCTGGAATTAATAAAACGAATAGTAGTATTATTAATAATCTAAAAATCAAAATATATGTTCTTTATGCTAGAAGCAACAGAACATATTAGGAAAGGATTATTATGCAAATAGAATTTAAAAAAGAACAAATTGTTAAAGATAAACAACAATCTATTCTTATTGATTATGTTGAATATAAATTATCACTTCCCATTGTTAGATAATTATCTTGGTATTAAAAAATATAGTAAACTTGCACCAAATGTTATTAAACAAATTTTAAAATATTTTGCTGATGATAAAAAGTATCGTGATGTTTGTGATACTTTTATTGAAGATTTAATAAGTAATAGTACAGTTTGTAGAACATATCAAAAATTTGAATTACCAAAAGTTAATATTACTAAAATAGTATTAGAAAAAAATCAAACATTATATATAAATATTGATGATGGACATAGAAAATTTAAATTTAATGAAAAAAACAATACTAAAAATTGTAAAAAATGTTCTATGAGATTAATAGTATTTTGTACTGGTAAAAAGAAAAATGGAAAATTAATTAATAAAAGAGCTGCATGTCAAATAAGAGTATCAAAAACAGAAATTGGTGCTGAAAAAACTGCAAAATTAATTGAAAAATATGGTAATTTATTTTTTGAAAATTTTGACCAGGCAAATTTAATAGTTTGTGGAGATAGTGCAAAATGAATTAGAAAAACTGCTACAATTTTAAATGCTAAATTTATTTTAGATAAATTTCATGCTTTTCATGTTTTATTTCTTGGTATAATGGCTGGAAGAAGAAAAAATCAAATTGCTAAATTACACTATCAAAATGCAATAAATTTATTTGAAAAAGGTGAATATTATGAATTAATTGATTTTTTACAATCATTAACTTTACAATATAAAAAATTAAAAGTTGGTTATTTTATTAATGCCAAAGATGGTGTATTAAACCAAGCATTAGTTGAAAATATTGGTTGTTTTACTGAAACTAATATTAAACAAATTTTAAAGCATATGATTGGTGATAGAACTTATAACATTGATATGTATACAAAAATGGTTAATTTTAAATGCTATCAAATAAACACAGCAGTACAATTATTATAAAATAAAAATCCCTAATTAAGGGATTTGCCTAAGAGACCACGTACTTTACATACGCTTAGTAATCATAACGGTATACGGTTTATCTTAAAGGACTTTATTACATTATAACATATTAAAAACTTATTAAAGTAAACTTTAATAAGAATTTTTGACTTATAAAAGTAAGTATTATTGTTGACTAATATTTAGTAAGTGTTAAGATTAACTTACAATTGCATATTGAAGTCAAAATTATTCTCGTCTAACTTTATAATTTTAAGACAAATTTGAATATTATTGACAACATCGGTATGCTCCCTATTTATATTATAAAATTAATTAAAGCATTAATAATAATTTATAATAATGATTAATCAAAATATATTATATACAGTATGAGATTCTATTGTAATTTGGTTTAAATTTGTTATTATTATATTTGTCCTAAAACTTTAGGACAAAACATCAGTTTAATTAATTTAAAATTGTAAATTTGGCTTTATGCCCTTATATGAGTAATTTTCATGTAAGGGTTTTGTATTTTAATTTATTGATATGAGTCTTTAATTTAGTTTAAAAACTCAATTTAATATCTATTCCAATTTCATAAATTAATATTCCCACTTACCCTTAAACCAAAATTTATACAGACTAATAATTAAAAACATTTTAAAATTTATATCATTATAATTTAAAAGTATTAAGTTTAAGGTCAAATTTACTCTTTTATGGTAATTAAGTTTGTTTATAGTAAAAGTATTATTAAAACTTTAGAAAATGAGGTTTATTAAATGCATAATATTATAAATTGTGGAATTTATTTTGCCAATGTGCCATGGTGGTTGGCCCTTAATTACTGGACCATTTTTGATATAAAATTCTAAATTTTAATTTGTAAAATTGGTGGTTTTAGAAATTTAGAATGTATTCTTTCATAATTATAAAACATAACATATTGATTTACATCATTTATAGCTTCATTGATGGATAAATATTGATTTGATCCTTTAGGTAGTCATTCTTGAGATAAATGAGAAAATCAGTTTTCAGATAATACATTACCACCAATATCATAAGGTTGTTTTTTGCTTAAAATTATTTGTTTATCCTCTGCTCATTTTGTGATATCGTGACAATAAAATTCGTTGGCGTTATCTGAATGTAAAATAACATTTTTTACTTGATTTCAAGAAAATTGTTTGTTGATTTTTTCAAGAGGGTGGTTGGCCCTTAATTACTGGACCATTTTTGATATAAAATTCTAAATTTTAATTTGTAAAATTGGTGGTTTTAGAAATTTAGAATGTATTCTTTCATAATTATAAAACATAACATATTGATTTACATCATTTATAGCTTCATTGATGGATAAATATTGATTTGATCCTTTAGGTAGTCATTCTTGAGATAAATGAGAAAATCAGTTTTCAGATAATACATTACCACCAATATCATAAGGTTGTTTTTTGCTTAAAATTATTTGTTTATCCTCTGCTCATTTTGTGATATCTTGACAATAAAATTCGTTGGCGTTATCTGAATGTAAAATAACATTTTTTATTTGATTTCAAGAAAATTGTTTGTTGATTTTTTCAAGAGCAGGAAGAATTAAATCCTGATATGATTTATTAGGAGCAATATTATAACTAACAACATTATTTGAATAAAAATCAATAATTACAAAAAGATATAATCATCCTTCTTTAGTATTTATTTGTTTAGTGTCCATTGATCAAATTTGATTTGAAGAGGTTGTACTTTTATAATCTTTGTTTACTTTATCCATTGTAGGTATTCACTTATTTGGATTTTTTTTGTTTTTAGGATAGTTATTTTTAGTTTGTTTTAATCCTTGAATATTGTGTTCTTTCATAATTTTTCGCATTTGTTTTATTGATAATTCTATATTTAAAATGATATTTTTTTCTTGTTTTAATCACTCTTTAAAAGCTGAAAAAATTCTTAAATATCCATAAATTCTGCCTTTTCTTGTAGAATGAAATTCGATTAAAAGTTGGCATATTTTTTGATATTTATGATTGCATTTAATAATATGATTTTCTTCTTTTTTAATAGGTTTTTGTTTATTTTTTAAAAAGTAATATGTTGATCTGTTTAATTGAAGATATTGACATAGGTTTCTAATTGAATATTGATTTTTACAATCATCAATAATTTTAATTTTTTCTTTGATATTTAATTTGTTAATTACTAATGCTATTTGTTTAATTTTATCCATTAATAAAAATCCTTTCAGGTTAAAATTAGTGTTAATTATATAACACAATTGTTTTTAGAATACATTCAGGTTTTTTAAATTAATGGTCTAGTAAAAAGGGCTAAGTGGCAAGTGGCAAGTGGCATATAACAAAAAAATGAACAATGCCCATTCAAAATTGAAATACAGCAATTGCTCATTTTATGATAAAATTTGAAGATAGAATTAATCTAAACTAGTACTTTGTAAAACAAAGATACACAGATTACATAAAAGCCTCAAAAAAGATTTAGAAAAAAGCGAAATAATTAATTTATCTTTAATTAAAGAAGATAAAGAAAATATAAATAATCAAATAGTTTTAACATTTGCAAATATATTTAATAGAGAAATTAAATTAATTAAAGAAGATATTTTAAAAATAAAAAAAGAATTATTAATTTAAAATTGTAACACCATATTCCCCACTTAGAGTTAAACTTTTAAGTGGGTTATTTTTTATTTACTTAGTAAAATTAATGTAGTATTAATTAATTTTTAAAAGCAGAATAGGAAATTGATATCAATACAAGAACAAATTAGTATTGTTTTTTATCACAAAAATTAGTTGATGTTTTTAAAAGAGCATTAGAAGATTTAAAGTTTGAATATGAAGATAAAGAAACATTCCATTCAAAATCAAAAAAAGGAAAATTAATAATATCTTTGGTGATTTTAACTTATAGCCATCAATCGATATAAACATTGAGATAAATATAAATATCGTTATGTTTATCTTTCTAATTTAGCATTAGGTATTAAAAAATATCAAAGCAGTACTAATCATTTACAAATTAAAGTTTTATCTTTAATTACTGAAAGTAAATATTTTTTATTGTATTTAATTAACTGAAAAATGTATCAATTATGTAAATAATATTTTTTTATTCATATAAAAACAATTTTTAAGTTTTAGATTTCAATAGAATATATAATAGACTTGGTGCAAAACCTTTAATTTTAATAATTTAATGATTATTATCAATATCAAAGGTTTTGCACCAAGTCTATTTAAATAATTTAATAAGTAATCAATAATATAAAATAAAAATATAATAAAAAATTTAAATAAGTATTTATTAAAATGTTTATTTTTAAATAAATTTAGGAGTTTTTCTTATGTCAAAGGTTTTATCCTTTATTAATAATAAAGGCGGAGTTTTAAAAACTACTTTAACTATAAATTGTGCTAGTGTTTTAGCAATTAAGGGATATAAAGTATTGATTATTGATATGGATGCACAAGGTAATGTTGGATCTAGTTTTGGTCAAAATGTAGAAGCATTAAAATATACTATTTATGATGTTATATTTAACGAAATAGATTTTAAAAAAGTTTTGTTAAATTTAGTTATTAAAAATGATTTAGGTGGTGAGATTGATATACTTCCTTCAAATTCAAATATGATTTTTTTTGAAAAAACAATTATAAAAAAATTCTTAAATCAAAAAACAGATGAAATATATATGTATAAAAATTTAATAAATTTAATTCAAAAATTAAAAAATGATTATGATTATATTTTTATTGATAGTCCTCCAAGTACTAGTATTGTTATGGATAATATTTTATTTGTTGTTGATGAAATTTTTATTCCAATTCAACCAGAAGCATATAGTTATCAAGGTTTTAATAGGCTATTATTATATATCAACCGATTTAAACAAGATTATGGATTAAAAACTTTAATTAAAGCAATAATTCCAACAATGGTAAATCAAAGAACAAATTTACATAAAATTATGATTGAGCAACTTAAAAAAGAATCTAAAAAAGAAAAAATAATAATAACTAAAACAAATATACCAATATCAATAAAACAAGCCGAAACTATAACATTTTTTAATTTACCAGTAATATTAAATAAGCCTAAAAATGTTCATTCAAAAATATATTTTGATTTATGTAAAGAATTAAACTTATTAAAACTAAGAACCTGTTTAAAATCTTTTAGAGAATAGGATAAAATGATTATATATTTTAAAATAAGAGGTATATATGTGTAAAAATTATCCTAGTAATGTTAGCAAAGAGCAATTTGAAAATATAAAATCAATTTTAGAAAATACTAAAAAGAGAACTAAACCAAGAAGTTTAGATTTATATGAAGTATTTTGTGCAGTTTTATATGTATTAAAAAGTGGTTGCCAGTGAAGAATGTTACCAAAAAATTTTCCAAAATGACAAATTGTATATTAGACTTGGTGCAAAACCTTTAATTTTAATAATTTAACGGTTATTATTAATATCAAAGGTGATAATTATTATGTTAAAAAAATACAAAGATGAACAAGAATTTTATAGTTTAGTGGGAATAAAACTACAAACATTTCAAAAAATGGTTGAAATTTTAAAAAAAGCTGAAGCAATTAAAAAAGCAGTTGGTGGTAAACCTAATAAATTATCAATAGAAAATCGT
The DNA here is from genome assembly GCF_964031275.1 of Spiroplasma endosymbiont of Acasis viretata. Taxonomy (NCBI): domain Bacteria; kingdom Bacillati; phylum Mycoplasmatota; class Mollicutes; order Entomoplasmatales; family Spiroplasmataceae; genus Spiroplasma; species Spiroplasma endosymbiont of Acasis viretata. Next base: position 854,290 of record NZ_OZ035019.1, on the reverse strand, counting down.
TTATTAATGACATTAGAATACTGAAAAGAGTATAGTAGTTATAGAGTTATTGCAAAAAGATATAATATTAGTCATACTAGCTGCATTCGTAATATTTTTTGAATTGAAAATACTTTAATAAAAAGTGGAATTTTTAATTTATCTGGCAAAAAAGATTTAATCAAAAATAAAGGAATCAATAATACTTTACTAGCTATTGATGCTACTGAAACTCCAATTGAAAGAATTAAAAAAAACTAAAATTACTTTTTTCGGGTAAAAACAAACATCATACTCTTAAATCGCAAATAATTATTGATATTTTAAATGGAAAAATTATTTCAACCGCTTTTTGTTTTGGAAGCATTCATGATTTTAAATTACTTTTAAAATCTAAAACTTTTATTCATCCAGAAAAACAAGTTTTTGTTGATTCAGGTTATCAAGGAATACAAAATATTCATAAAAATACATTTTTGCCATTTAAAAAAAGTAAATACAATAAATTAATACCAATTCAAAAAGAATACAATAAAACTTTAAGCAAAATTAGAATTAAAATTGAACACGTATTTGCTAAACTAAAACGTTTTAAAATTTTAACTTTAAAATATCGCAATAAAATACGAAGATTTGCATTAAGATTTAATTTAATAGCAGGAATATATAATTTTGAATTACCTTAGTTTTGCACCAAGTCTATTATTATTTTCAAGCTTGAAGTAAAAATAATGATAAAGAACCTAGTGTATTACAATTAGTTTTAAAAAAAATTAGTCAAGGCATTTCGTATCAATAATGGTAGAAAAGAACAAACTAGTTTTTGCATAATTGATTCACAAAGTGTTAAAAATACAGATACTACTAAAAATAAAGGTTATGATGCTGGTAAAAAGATTTCAGGAATAAAGCGTCATATTGCTGTTGATTCTCAAGGTTTACCACATGCAATTTACATAACCACAGCAGAAAAAACAGATCGTAATAGTGCTATAATAATGATTGAAAATGAAAAAGAGAATCTTTCTGCAGTTCAAAAAATACTAGTAGATGCTGGTTATACTAGTGAAAAATTTGCTTCTAAAATTAAAACAATTATAAATGCAAATGTTGAAGTTATAAAACGTAATGAATTACATTCTTTTGTAGTATTACCAAAAAGATGAGTTGTAGAACGAAGTTTTGCATGATTAGAAAAATGCAGAAGATTATGAAAAAATTGTGAAAAAAAATTAAATACTAGCTTACAAATGGTTGTTCTTGCCTTTATTTCAATTTTATTAAAAAGATTTTAAACAGGTTCTAAGAGAGGATGAAAAATAATGACTAAAAAAGAACCGAAATTAGATGCTTTTAAAAATTGAAATAAAGATTTAGAATTAAAACCAAAACAGGAGAAAGATAAGTTAACTATTAATGAAACAGATAATTTAGAAAAATTAATTTTAGAAAATCAAAGTAATCTTGAAATAATTAAAACAGGAAATCGAGAAAAAAAATTTATACAACTTTTTATTTATCAAAACATGATGTTGAAAAATTAAAAAAGATTGCAAAATTAAAAAATACTTCTCAAAGTCAAGTTATTTCAAATTTAATTAATTTTATAAAAATTTAAGGGGTGAAATTAATGAAACAAGCACAGTTTAAAATTGGAGATATTATTGAAGTATCAATTAATAATATTGTAAATTTTGGTGTTTTTTGTAAATGTCCAAATAATTACACAGGACTAATACATATTTCTAATATAAGTAACAGTTTTGTAAATAATGTAGGAGATTATTTTTCAATTGGTGAAGTCATCAAAGTTGAAATTATTAGTATTGATAATGATAATAAAAAACTTTCATTAAGTACTAAAAATTTAAATATAGACAAAAAATAAGGAGTAAATAAAATAATGACTAAAAAAGAAAATAAACTTAAAAAAAGTATAAAAGAATTTAATGAAGTTATAGAAAAATGTAATCAGGATATATTAGATTTAAAAAAACAAAAAAATGGAAAATTTAAAAATATTTTTTTTAAAATAATAAGTTTTGGGTTTTATGATTGAAATAGAAAAATTGAAAACAAGATAAAATATAATAATTCTATAATAGAATTATTTAAAGAAAAAATATTACAAACCAATAAAATGATTATAAAAATTAATAATCAAAAAAATGCAATGGTAAAAAAACAAAATATTGAAAATGAAATTTCTGAATCAAAAAATATTAACATTTCTTCTAAATCAGAAGTATCATTACAACAAGAGGAGAACAAATAATATGAAAAAAATATTAACAACAATAACTCTTAGAACCTGTTTAAAATCTTTTAGAAAATAAAGTAAAATCATTATATACTTTAAAAGTAAGAGGTGTATATGATTAAAAATTATCCAAGTAATGTTAGTAAAGAGCAATTTGAAAACATAAGATTAATTTTAGAAAATAGCAAAAAGAAAACAAAACCAAGAAATTTAGATTTATATGAAGTGTTTTGTGCGGTTTTATATGTATTAAAAAGTGGTTGCCAGTGAAGAATGTTACCAAAAAATTTTCCAAAATGACAAATTGTATATTATTATTTTCAAGCTTGAAGTAAAAATAATGGCAAAGAACTTATTGTATTGCAACTAATTTTAAAAAAAATAAGTTATAAAAATTCGAGTCAATAATGGTAGAAAAGAACAAACTAGTTTTTGTATAATTGATTCACAAAGTGTTAAAAATACAGATACTACTAAAAATAAAGGTTATGATGCTGGTAAAAAGATTTCAGGAATAAAACGTCATATTGCTGTTGATTCTCAAGGTTTACCACATGCAATTTACATAACTACGGCAGAAAAAACAGATCGTAATAGCGCTATAATAATGATTCAAAATAAAAAAGAAAATCTTTCTGCATTTCAAAAAATACTAGTAGATGCTGGTTATAGTGGTGAAAAATTTGCTTCTAAAATAAAAAGAAATTATAAACGCAAATGTTGAAGTTGTAAAACATAATGAACTACATACTTTTGTAGTATTACCAAAAAGATGAGTTGTAGAACGAAGTTTTGCATGATTAGAAAAATGTAGAAGATTATGAAAAAATTGTGAAAGAAAATTAAATACTAGTTTACAAATTATTATTCTTTCATTTATTTCAATTTTATTAAAAAGATTTTAAACAGGTTCTAATATTTTATTTTAATAATGTTTAAAACAAAACTAAGCAAAAACAATTATTTTTTAAAATATTATCAATATTATCAATAGTTAAATTTGTATATTATAATGATTTTATATATTTATGTTATAATCAAGAAAATTATTATTACTATTAAAAATAAATCAGTATTGGAATTTTTTAAATATTAATTTGTGGGTGCTTTAATGACAAGAATGGAAAAGTATAAAAGTTTACGTGAACAAATTACTAAAGAAATTAAAGAAAATAGTAAGCTTTGAGAACAAGAACAAAAAATAGAAAATTATTATCAGCAACTAATAAAAATTGATCAATCATATTTTGAGCCAATTTTTCAAAAATTAAATTCTGATTTAAATTTAGTTAATTTTGAAAATTATTTTATTAAAAATAATGAAGAACATTTAGATGATAATGATAAATTAATATTGGAAAATATGTTAGAAAATATTAATAATATTTTAAAAAAATATAGTGAAAATATTGATTTTGAAATAGTTGATGTGCCATTAATAAGTACTAACTTGGAATATCAAACGTTAATTAATAGTATGCATAATAAAATAAATGAATTTCAAAAAGACTTAGAAAGTAAAATTCATGATGTCAAAAATTTTGTTAAAAATTTAGAATTTAAATATAAAAAGTATAAAATAAATAATAGTGATCTTAATAAAGTACTAAAAGAAATTAATCAAGAACATAATAATTTTCAAGATGAATTACAAAAAATTAAAATTAAGCATAATTATAAATGAAGTTTAACAGTATTTAGTATTATCATTATTTGTTTAATTTTAATAGTCGTGTTAGTATTATCATTAATATTATTTATTAAGTAGAGAATGGAGAAAAACAATGTACCCAAAGATTAATATTGCAATAGATGGTCCAGCAGCTAGTGGTAAATCAGCGGCAGCATATTTGCTTTCTAAAAAAATTGATTATCAATTTATGGATACAGGAATTATGTATCGTAGTTTTACTAATCATTGTTTAAAAAATAAAATTGCTTTTGAAAGTGAAGATTTAATACTTGCAGCACTAGAACTTTTTGATATAAGATGAGTTAATGGTCATTTTTTATTTAATGATCAACCACCAACAGAAGAAATTTATGATAAAAATGTTACTAGTAAAGTACCAATAATTGCTTCGTTATCTGAAGTTAGAAAAGTTATGGTTGCTAGAATTCAAGAAATGGTTAGAAGTCAAGGCTTTATTGTCGTTGGCAGAGATATTAGTAGTGTTGTTTTACCTGATGCTCAATTAAAGATTTTTTTAACTTCTAGTTTACACGCTCGTAGTGAAAGAAGATATAAACAGTATATTAAAGAGGGTATTAATATTACGCAAGAACAAGTATATAACGATATGGTAATTCGTGATAATGTTGATAAAACTCGTAGCACTGGCCAACTAGTAATTGTTGAAGATGCAGTTATTTTAGATAATAGTGATTATAATTTACAAACGACCGTTGATAAATTAAAAATTTTATATGATAATTACTTTAGTCATAAAAAATAATATTTTAAATATAAGGATTTGAATAAAATGAATAAGTTACCAAAAGTAGTAATTGTAGGACGCCCTAATGTTGGTAAATCTTCAATTTTTAATCGTATATTACAAAAAAAAGTAGCAATAATTGAAGATATGACTGGAGCAACTAGAGATCGAATTTATGGCATTGGTGAATGATTAACACAAAATTTTGTGATTATTGATACGGGTGGTATTACTAAAACGATTACTAATTTTACTCAACAAATCAATCAACAAGTTAATATTGCTTTAGCTGAGGCTGATATTGTTTTATTTGTTTGTTCTTATCAAGAAGGTCTAACTCACGAAGATGAAGATATTGCCAAATTATTATACAGAACTAAGAAACCGGTTATTATTATTGCAAATAAATATGATAATGTTCAAAAAGATAATGATAAAATTTATGATTATTTAAAAGTTGGCTTTGGCGAACCAATTTTAGTATCTGCTAGTCATGGTGTTGGTTTTGGTGATTTATTAGATATGATAATTACTAAGTTACCAAAAGAGGTTCATACAGAAAAAAAAGAAAATATTAATTTAGCAATTATTGGTCGTCCCAATGTTGGTAAATCAAGTTTAGTTAATACTATTCTTCAAGAGAATAGAGTTATTGTTTCACCAATAGCAGGAACAACAACTGATGCTATTGATAGTAATTTTGTTTATAATAAAAAACAATATTGTGTTATTGATACTGCGGGAATTCGTAGAAAAGGAAAAATTACTGAAGATTTAGAAAAATATAGTTTAATTAGAACTACTAATGCCATTGAACGTAGTGATATTGTTTTGTTTTTATTAGATGGTAGTGTTGAAATTCAAGAACAAGATTTAACAATAGCAGGAATGGCAAAAAATTTAGATAAGCCAGTTATTATTATTGTTAATAAATGAGATTTAGTTAAAAAAAATGAAAAAACAATGCAAGAGTTTACTAAAAAAATTAAAGAAAAATTTAAATATCTTGAGTATTCTTTTGTTGTATATTTATCTGCTTTAGAAAATACTAGAATTCATACTTTATTTGCTACTATTAATGAAGTATTAGTTAATATGAATTTAAGAATTAAAACAAGTATTCTTAATGAAATAATTAATAAAGCTCAATTAATTAATGAGCCGCCTTACTTTAAAGGTGGTAGATTAAAGATATATTACACAACACAGGTTGAAAAAAATCCGCCTACTTTTATTTTAATGGTAAATGATCCACAACGATGTCATTTTTCTTATGAACGTTTTTTAATTAATCAAATTCGTGAACGATTTGGTTTTCAGGGTGTACCAATTAAATTAAGATTTAGAATGCGTAAGTCATTGTATAATAAACAATAAAAAAGTGTAAAATTTTGTGATTATATTTATTTTAAAGAAAATTATTGTATAATAATATTTATTAAATTAAGATAAAAAACTAATGATTAGAAAGTGTAAATGATTATGCTAAATTTTTTAACATTAGAATCGCACAATAAAAGTTTATCAACATCGGCAATGTGAATAATGTTTATCATTGGTTTGATTTGTGTTGGTATTATTTTTCTTGTGTTTTTTTTTATTTAAAAGAAAATTACGTAAAGAAAGGAGCCTGATTAACGAGCAATTTTTATTTAAACCAAAAAAAGTTACATATCAAGTTTTTCATTTTTGAAATAAGGTGGTTGGCCCTTAATTACTGGACCATTTTTGATATAAAATTCTAAATTTTAATTTGTAAAATTGGTGGTTTTAGAAATTTAGAATGTATTCTTTCATAATTATAAAACATAACATATTGATTTACATCATTTATAGCTTCATTGATGGATAAATATTGATTTGATCCTTTAGGTAGTCATTCTTGAGATAAATGAGAAAATCAGTTTTCAGATAATACATTACCACCAATATCATAAGGTTGTTTTTTGCTTAAAATTATTTGTTTATCCTCTGCTCATTTTGTGATATCTTGACAATAAAATTCGTTGGCGTTATCTGAATGTAAAATAACATTTTTTATTTGATTTCAAGAAAATTGTTTGTTGATTTTTTCAAGAGCAGGAAGAATTAAATCCTGATATGATTTATTAGGAGCAATATTATAACTAACAACATTATTTGAATAAAAATCAATAATTAGGTGGTTGCCACTTGCCACTTGCCACTTAGCCCTTTTTACTAGACCATTAATTTAAAAAACCTGAATGTATTCTAAAAACAATTGTGTTATATAATTAACACTAATTTTAACCTGAAAGGATTTTTATTAATGGATAAAATTAAACAAATAGCATTAGTAATTAACAAATTAAATATCAAAGAAAAAATTAAAATTATTGATGATTGTAAAAATCAATATTCAATTAGAAACCTATGTCAATATCTTCAATTAAACAGATCAACATATTACTTTTTAAAAAATAAACAAAAACCTATTAAAAAAGAAGAAAATCATATTATTAAATGCAATCATAAATATCAAAAAATATGCCAACTTTTAATCGAATTTCATTCTACAAGAAAAGGCAGAATTTATGGATATTTAAGAATTTTTTCAGCTTTTAAAGAGTGATTAAAACAAGAAAAAAATATCATTTTAAATATAGAATTATCAATAAAACAAATGCGAAAAATTATGAAAGAACACAATATTCAAGGATTAAAACAAACTAAAAATAACTATCCTAAAAACAAAAAAAATCCAAATAAGTGAATACCTACAATGGATAAAGTAAACAAAGATTATAAAAGTACAACCTCTTCAAATCAAATTTGATCAATGGACACTAAACAAATAAATACTAAAGAAGGATGATTATATCTTTTTGTAATTATTGATTTTTATTCAAATAATGTTGTTAGTTATAATATTGCTCCTAATAAATCATATCAGGATTTAATTCTTCCTGCTCTTGAAAAAATCAACAAACAATTTTCTTGAAATCAAATAAAAAATGTTATTTTACATTCAGATAACGCCAACGAATTTTATTGTCAAGATATCACAAAATGAGCAGAGGATAAACAAATAATTTTAAGCAAAAAACAACCTTATGATATTGGTGGTAATGTATTATCTGAAAACTGATTTTCTCATTTATCTCAAGAATGACTACCTAAAGGATCAAATCAATATTTATCCATCAATGAAGCTATAAATGATGTAAATCAATATGTTATGTTTTATAATTATGAAAGAATACATTCTAAATTTCTAAAACCACCAATTTTACAAATTAAAATTTAGAATTTTATATCAAAAATGGTCCAGTAATTAAGGGCCAACCACCGAATTTTATATCAAAAATGGTCCAGTAATTAAGGGCCAACCACCGCCAACCACCGTAAAAATCTTGAGTTAGATAAATCAAAAATAAATAGTGAATCTTCTTCAAGTGAAAGCAAAAACTCTAGTAGTAAAAATAGTAATCAGTTATAAAAAAAACAATTTTTTTAATTAAAATAAACTTCAATATGAAGTTTATTTTAATTTATTTTTTTAATCTTAATTAAGATATTGATGAAATTAGCATTTATGTTATTAAAAATAGTGTTTATATCTTAAAAGATATATAATAAAAAATTATTTATTTAATCTTTTGTAAATTTTTCTTGATTTTAATATATATATATCATATAATATACAAGCTAGAATAAGCCAAAGACAGCAACGGACTTTTGTCTTAATTATGTTGCTCAGGTAATTTCCATCATTATATATGCATGTGATTTACTCGGTTTTGCTACGAGTTTTATTTACTACTTATTGCTAGTTATTTCAGAATAATAAGGAGGTGTACTTATGCGCCCAGCAATGGTTGAAAAACAAAAAACTATTGATTTAATTGCTAAGCAAATTAATGATTCAAAAACAACAATTGTTGTACAATATCAAGGTATGAATGTTGAAGAAATTAGTTCTTTACGTAAGGAATTAAGAGCTAAAGGTGCAACATTCACTATTTATAAGAATAATTTAGTTGCTCGTGCTTTAAAAAAAGAATATTCATCGCTTGAAAGTAGTTTAGTTGGTCCAAATGGTTTTATCTTTGGATTTGAAAACGACTTAGAAACAGCTAAAATAGTTTCTAATTATGCTAAAATTAATAAATTATTAGTATTAAGAGGTGGCATTTTTGAAGGGAAAGTTATTGACCAAAGTGAGTTACAAAAAATAGCTTCATTACCATCAAAATTAGAATTAATTTCAATGTTAGCTTCTTGTTTACAAGCACCAGTTCGCAATTTGGCTTTAGCAATTAAAGCAGTAGCCCAACAAAAAGAAAACGCATAATTAACACTTATTAAATAAAAAAATATATGGAGGAAAAAATAATGGAAAATATTACAAATAAACAAATTATTGAACATGTTAAAACAATGACAGCAGTTCAATTAAAAGAATTAGTTGAATTAATTGAAACAACTTTTGGAGTAACTGCAGCAGTTGCTTCTGCACCAGCAGCAGCTAAAGAAGAAGCAACAAAACCATCAACAGTTTCTGTAATCTTAAAAGAAGTAGGAGACAAAAAAGTTGATGTTATTAAAGCAGTTAAGGCAATTGTTGGTGGAACAATGTCTTTAATGGATGCTAAAAAAATGGTTGATGCAGTAGCAACAGGACCACAAAAGATTTTAGAAAATATTGATACAGCAAAAGCAACAGAACACGAAGCAACGTTAAAAGCCGTTGGTGCTATTGTTGAAGTTAAGTAGTTCAAATATTAAAAATTTATATGAAAACCAGTATTAATTAAAACTGGTTTTCTGTTTGTTATTTAACTAAAAATTATCAACTTAAAACTTAATATTTTATCAAACTAATTAGTAATTTAATACTAATTAACTGAAATCAAATTATTTGATTTTAATAAATTTTTAAAATTGGAGATGAACCAATGTCATATACTACAAAACAATTTGGTCATTATGCTAAAAGACGTGACTATACTAAAGTATCAGGAAATTTAGATCTTCCTGATTTAATTTCAATTCAACGTGATACTTATAAATGATTTATTGATACAGGAATACAAGAAGTATTTAATGAAATATTTCCGGTAACTGATAATGATAATCGTATTATTTTATCATTGATTGATTGAGAATTTCGTAAACCAAGAAGAACATTAAAAGAAGCAAAAGATGAGTCAAAAACTTATGAAGCACCAATCTATACAAAATTATCTCTATCAATTCATGAAAATAATCGTCATTTAACTATTGCTGCTAAAGATAATATTTTAGATTATTTAATGCGTTGAATTAAAGACCAATTTGGTATTAAAAACATTAATGAACCAAAAGTTAGCGATAATATATATTATTTTGAAGAAAAAAATGTTCATGCTAATAGTGAATTTTCAACTATTGAAGTTACTATTAAAAGTAGAGAAGAAGATGTTTTAATTGTTGATTATACATTAACTCGTGAAGGAGATGTATTTTTAGGTGATTTTCCATTAATGACACAAAAAGGAACATTTATTATTAATGGAAGTGAAAAGGTTGTTGTTTCACAATTAGTTCGTTCACCAGGTGCATATTTTAAAATTGAAATTGATCCAAAAACCGGATTATATAAATTTTTAGGTGATTTAATTCCATCACGTGGAACTTGACTAGAATTTGAAACTGATTCTAAACGTAATAAATTAGTTCGTAATAAAAATGCAATTAAAGATATTATTCAAGTTAAAATTGAAAAATCACGTAAAATTGCAGTAACCACTTTACTTACTGCCTTAGGATTAACTAAAGATGATGTTATTAATATCATTGGTAAAGATGATGTTTTATTAAATACTTATGAATATGATGAACATCAAAATTGACCAGCAGCAGTACAAGAAATTTATAAAAAAATTAAAGCCGGAGAAACTGCCAGTGTTGATGGTGCTGCAAAATTTTTAACTGGATTATTATTTGATTCAAAAAAATATGATTTAACAAAAGCAGGAAGATATAAGCTAATTCAAAAATTAGCTATTACAGATCGTGTTTTAAATTATACTCTAGCTGAAGATATTAAAGATATTAGAGGTAATGTTGTTTTATCCAAAAAAACAGTAATTGGTAAATCACAATTAGAAATTCTAAAAACAGTATTAGAAGAAGGAGCATGTTTAGTACCTTTAAAAACATCAATCAGTGATAGTGAACCAAAACATTATGTGCAGTTAATTAAAGTTTATAATGATAAAGAAAGATTAAATGAAGTTATTAATGTTGTTGGAATTAATCCTAAATGTAAAGAAGTAATTATTACTATTGCTGATATTTTAGCAACTCTTTCTTATATTTTAAATTTTGTTCATGGTATTGGTAATGCTGATGATATTGATCACTTAGCAAATCGTCGTATTCGTACAATTGGTGAATTACTACAAAACCAATTTCGTATTGGAATGGGACGTATTGAAAAAAACGTTAAAGAAAAAATGTCAACTACTGATAGTGATAAAATGAAACCAGCAAATATTACAAATAATAAACCATTAACAGCTGTTATTGGTGAGTTTTTTAACTTATCACAATTATCACAATTTATGGATCAAACTAATCCATTAGCAGAATTGGCTAATAAAAGACGTTTAACTGCTTTAGGACCTGGTGGATTATCACGTGATCGTGCTAGTTTAGAAGTTCGTGATGTTCACTATTCTCACTATGGAAGAATTTGTCCGATTGAAACTCCTGAAGGACCTAATATTGGTTTAATCAATAATTTAGCCACTTATGCTCGTATTAATGAATACGGTTTTATTGAAACACCTTACCGTCAAGTAATTGCAGGTAAAATTACTAATGAAATTAAATATTTAACTGCTGGTGAAGAAAAGAATTATATCATTGCACAAGCTAATATTGAATTAGATACTAATAATGTTATTAAAAATAATAATGTTATTGCTCGTAGTAATGGTCAAAATATTATTGTTGGACCAAACGAAGTTGAATATATTGATGTTTCACCAAAACAAATTGTGTCAATAGCTACAAGTTGTATTCCCTTTTTAGAAAATGATGATGCTAACCGTGCTTTAATGGGAGCTAATATGCAACGTCAAGCAATTCCATTATTAAAACCCCAAACACCAATTGTTGGTACGGGTGTTGAGTATGCTGTTGCTCGTGACTCAGGATTAGCTATTGTTGCTAATTTACCGGGAGTTGTACAATATGTTGATTCTCATGAAATTATTATTAAATCAGAAGATGAAATAACAACTTATGAGTTAAGTCGTTTTGAACGTAGTAATCAAGGAACAGCAGTAACTCATGTGCCATTAGTAAAAGTTGGTGATAAAGTTGAAGTTAATCAAATTTTAGCAGATGGACCTTCGATGAAAGATGGCGAACTTGCATTAGGACAAAATGTAATTATTGCTTTCATGACTTGACATGGTTATAACTATGAAGATGCTATTATTATTAGTGAACGTTTAGTAAAAGATGATGTTTATACTTCAATGCATATTGAAGAATATAATTTAGAATGTCGAAAAACAAAACAAGGTAAAGAAGAAATTACACGTGAAATCCCTAATACTTCTGAACAATCAAGACGTTATCTTGATGATGAAGGAATTGTTTTAATTGGAACTGAAGTTAAAGAAGGAGAAATTCTTGTTGGTAAAGTTACACCAAAAGGTCAAACACAATCAACTGCTGAAGAAAAATTATTAGCAGCTATTTTTGGTGAAAAATCACGTAATGTTAAAGATAATTCATTACGAGTACCTAATGGTGGTGCTGGAATTGTTCAAGGTATTAAACGTTATAAACGTGAAGATGGTTTTGACTTACCTTCAGAAGTAGAAGAAGTAGTTAAAGTATTTATTGTCCAAAAACGTAAAATCCGAGAAGGAGATAAAATGGCTGGAAGACACGGAAATAAAGGTGTTATTTCTAAAGTCTTACCAATTGAAGATATGCCTTTCCTAGAAGATGGAACACCGGTTGATATTATGTTAAATCCATTAGGAGTACCATCGCGGATGAATATTGGACAAATTCTTGAATTACACTTAGGAATGGCTGCTAAAACTTTAGGAATTAAAGTAGCAACCCCTGTTTTTGATGGTGCAAAAAATCAAGACTTGTTAGATATTATGAAAGAAGCAAAATATAATGATTTTGATAAATTAACATTATATGATGGTTTAACTGGTGAAAAGTTTGCCAAGAAAATTTCTGTTGGTGTTATGTATATGCTAAAACTATCACATATGGTAGATGATAAATTACATGCTCGTAATGTGGGTCCATATTCATTAATTACTCAACAACCATTAGGTGGTAAGGCACAAAATGGTGGACAAAGATTTGGAGAAATGGAAGTTTGAGCATTAGAAGCTTATGGTGCTGCTCATACTTTACAAGAAATCCTAACTATTAAATCTGATGATATTAAAGGTAGAATTAAAACTTATGAAGCGATTCTACGTAATAAACAGATTCCAACGCCAGGTATCCCTGAATCATTTAATGTTTTAACAAAAGAACTACAAGGTTTAGGAATAAATATTGTGTTAATTGACGAAAAAGGTCAAGAACAAAAAGTGGTAACTTACGATGAAGAAGTCGAAAGTTATCTTGAGGATTAGAAAAGGAGTAATAAATATATGCAAATGCAAAAAAATTCAAAACATTATACTGCCCTTAAAATTTCTCTTGCTTCTCCCGATCAAATTCGCTCATGATCACATGGAGAAATTACAAAGCCAGAAACAATTAATTATAAGTCATTAAAACCTGAAAAAGATGGATTATTTGATGCACGAATATTTGGACCAACTAAAAATTATGAATGTACTTGTGGTAAATATAAGAAAATAAAAAATAAAGGTAAAGTTTGTGAACGTTGTTTAGTAGAAATTACTGAAGCAATTGTTCGACGTGAACGTTTAGGACACATTGAGTTAGAAGACCCAGTAACTCATATTTGAATGTTAAAGGCTTCTCCTTCAAGAATTGCGTTAGCATTAGATATGAAAGCTAAAGACTTAGAAGAAGTAGCATATTTTGTTTCTTATATTGTTTTAGACCCAGGGACCGCTAAAGGTTTAAAACAAAAAATGATTATGGATTTAGGTAATGCTAAATCTTCAACTGATACTCGTAATCGTTTACGTAAAGTATTTGCACAAATTTTAGAACAATTAGAACCTTCTTCTTTTGCTTATACTCGTGCTCAAATGTTAACTGATACTTTAGCAGATACTTCACGTCCATTTTCAATGGATGAATGTGCTCAATTTATTACTAAACATACTGGAACAAAATTTGGAATTGGTGCTTCAGCTATTGAGTATTTATTAAAAAATATTAATTTAGAAAAAGAATTTCTTGCCATTAAAAAACAATTGACAAACAAGAAATCACAAACTGATCGTAGAAAACTAGAACGTCGTTTAGATGTTATTGATTCATTTGCTAAATCAGGAAATAAACCAGAATGAATGGTATTACACGCTATTCCGGTGATTCCACCTGATATTCGTCCAATTATTCAGTTAGATGGTGGTCGTTTTACAACATCAGAAATTAATGATTTATATCGAAGAATTATTATTCGTAATGAACGCTTAAAAAAAGTAAAACAAATGGGAGCACCAATCTTAATTATTAATAATGAAAAAAGAATGTTGCAAGAATCAGTTGATGCTTTATTTGATAATGAACGTAAAGCACGTCCAGTAACAGGAAGAGATAAACGTCCATTAAAATCTTTAACTTCAACATTAAAAGGAAAACAAGGACGTTTCCGTCAAAACTTATTAGGTAAGCGTGTTGATTATTCAGGTCGAAGTGTTATTGCTGTTGGTCCGGAATTAAAAATGTATCAATGTGGTATTCCTCGTGATATGGCAATTATTTTGTTCAAACCTTTTGTTGTGCAAAGATTAGTTCATCAAGAATTAGCTTTAAATATTAAAATTGCTGAAAAATTAATTGAAATCCAAGATGAACGAATTTGAGATGTTTTAGAAGAAGTAATTAAAGATCGTCCTGTTTTATTAAACCGTGCCCCAACTTTACACCGTTTAGGAATTCAAGCATTTGAACCAATTCTAGTTAAAGGGAAAGCTATTCGTTTACATCCACTAGTAACTCCTGCTTTTAATGCTGACTTTGATGGTGACCAAATGGCTGTTCACGTGCCAATTACCCAAGAAGCAGTAGCTGAAGCAAGAAGTTTAATGTTAGGTTCAAAAAATATTTTAAGTCCTAAAGATGGTAAACCAATTGTTACGCCAACTCAAGATATGGTTCTTGGTAATTATTATTTAACTATTGAAAAATTAGATGAATTAGGTCAAGGTTCAATTTTTAAAGATGTTAATGAAGCAATTAAAGCTTATGATACAAAACAAGTTTCATTACATGCTATTATTGGAATTCGTGTTGCTAGTTTAGGTGCAAGTAAATTTGCTGCTACCGATCAAAACAAATTTTTAATTACTACTATTGGTAAGATTATTTTTAATCAAATGTTTTCAGAAAGAATGCCATTTATTAATCGCCCAAATATTATTAATTTAACTGAAACCCATAATGAAGATTTAGTTACAACTGATGTTGATTTTCGTGAATTTATTAAAAAAAGAGTTATTGTTGAACCATTTAAGAAAAAAGCTTTAGCAGATATTATTCATAAATATTTTAAAACTTTTGGAACTCAATTAACTGCACAAATGTTAGATAAAATGAAAAATCTTGGTTTTAAATTTTCAACAATTTCAGGAACAACAATTTCTGCAGGCGATGTTGTATCTTATTCAGGTAAAACAAGATTATTTAAAGAAGCAGATGAATATGTTAAAACAATTAACAAGTTTTATAAACAAGGTATGTTAACTAATCGTGAGCGTCATTACCATATTATTAATAAATGAAGTGGTATTAAAAATAATATTCAAGTTGAACTAGAAACAGTTTTAAGAAAAGATATTGAAAATCCAATCTTTATGATGTGAGATTCAGGTGCTAGAACTAATATTAGTAACTTTACTCAATTAGTAGGGATGCGTGGTTTAATGAATAATCCAAAAGGAGAAGTTATTGAATTACCAATTAAATCTTCATTCCGTGAAGGATTAAATGTTTCAGAGTTCTTTATTTCTACCCATGGTGCTCGTAAAGGAATGGCAGATATGGCGCTTAAAACTTCTGACTCAGGTTATTTAACAAGAAGACTAGTTGACGTTTCACAAGATATTATTGTTACTGAAGAAGATTGTAATACCGGTAATGGCTTTATAATTAGTGACGTTGTTGACCAAAAACGTAATAATATTATTGTGCCCTTACGTGACCGTTTATTTGGACGTTTTGTTCAAGGTGATGTTGTTGATAGTAACAATAATGTAATTGTTGCAAATAATGAATTAATTACTGAAAAATTAGTAGAAACAATATTAGAGGCAAAAATTACAAAAATAAATATTCGTTCAATTTTAACTTGTGAAGCAAGTTATGGTGTTTGTCAAAAATGTTATGGTATTAATTTAACAACAGGTTCTATTGTTGCTATTGGTGAAGCAGTTGGAATTATTGCAGCGCAATCAATTGGTGAACCAGGAACTCAACTAACGATGAGAACTTTCCATACTGGAGGAGTTGCTGGTGGTAGTGATATTACCCAAGGATTACCAAGAATTAAAGAATTATTAGATATTACTAATCCCAAAGGTGCTGTTGCTATTATTAGTGAGTTTGATGGTAAAGTAACAGATATTCGTGAAGAGCAAGGAATTTATACAATTACTGTAAAGTCAAAACTTGACTATAAAGAATATAAAACTCAATATAATGCGCAGGTAAGAATTAAAATTGGTGATAATGTTAAGATTGGCCAAAAACTAACTGAAGGTGCAATTAATATTACACAATTACTAGAAGTAGCAGGAATCATTGAAGTTCAACAATATATTTTAAAAGAAGTACAACGTGTTTATCGTTTACAAGGAATTGAAATTTCTGATAAGTATATTGAAATTATTGTAAAACAAATGTTGAATCGTATTTTTGTAGTTGAAGGTAATGATTCACCATTATTGCCTGGAGCGATTGTTGATATCAAAGAATTTAAGAATGTTAATGCCAAAATTATTGTTGCTGGTAAAAAACCCGCTTTTGGTCATCCAATTATTTTAGGGATTAAAAAAGCACCATTAGAATCAGAATCATTCTTGGCTGCTGCTTCTTTCCAAGATACAACAAGAGTATTAACTAATGCTGTTATTAAGTCAAAACAAGATAATTTACGTGGTTTAAAGGAAAATGTTATTTTAGGAAACTTGATACCGGCCGGTACTGGTTTAATGCCAACTGAGAAGTTAATAGGTATGGGTAATTCTTCACTTGAAGAAGAATACTAAATTAAAATAAAAATAAAAAGGAGGCTTTTTAATAATCTGTGTATCTTTGTTTTACAAAGTTACTAATTTAGATTAATTCTGTCTTCAAATTTTATCATAAAATGAGCAATTGCTGTATTTCAATTTTGAATAGGCAATGTTCATTTTTTTGTTATATTTTCAATTGCCAAGTAAAATATTTTGAAAACTGCCATATCATTAGGAAAAACTTTTTTATTTCTGATGATTTTTCGTAATTGACTATTAACAGATTCAATAGCATTTGTAGTATAAATCACTCTTTTGATTTCTACTGGATAACTAATAAAAACCATTAAATTATTTCAATTTTTATATCAAGATTTAGTAATTTGAGGATATTGTTTATTTCATTTACTTTCAAACGATTCTAAAGCTTGCATTGCTTGTTCTTCACTACATGCACTATAAATTGGTTTTAAATCTGCAACTAGACCTTTTCGATGTTTGTATGAAACATATTTTAAACTATTTCTAATTTGATGAACTATGCATAATTGATGTTCTGTTTTAGGATAAACTGATTGTATTGCTTCTGACATGCCTGTTAAATTATCACTACAAGCAATAAGAATATCATTTAAGCCACGATTTTTCATTTCTGTGAAATTAGATAATCAAAACTTAGAACCTTCATTTTCA
Organism: Spiroplasma endosymbiont of Acasis viretata; assembly: GCF_964031275.1. Lineage (NCBI taxonomy): Bacteria > Bacillati > Mycoplasmatota > Mollicutes > Entomoplasmatales > Spiroplasmataceae > Spiroplasma > Spiroplasma endosymbiont of Acasis viretata. The sequence goes on along the minus strand of NZ_OZ035019.1, from coordinate 836,546 downwards.
CTAATTCATAATCCTAAAACATCTTTTTTGCCTTCTAAATCAACTCCTAATGCTATATAAACTGATTTGTTAATAATCCGTTTATCTTGTCGTACTTTAACTACTATACAATCAAAATAAACAATAGGATAAATACTTTCTAATGGTCGATTTTGTCATGCTTTAACATCATCAATAACATCATCAGTAATTTGACTAATAACACTTTCACTAATATCAGCACCATGATATAACTCTTGCAACTGCATTCTAATGTCAGATAATGTCATTCCTTTTGTGCATACAAGGAAAGAACTTGTTGATCAAAACCATCAAATCTTCTTTGCCTTTTAGGAACTATTACAGGAGTAAAATTACTATTGCGATCTCTTGGTACATCAATTTCAATTTTACCTTGTTGAGTTATTAATTTTTTTGAACTTGTACCATTACGAGCATTTTCAGTAGTACTATGTTGATTTTTTTCATATCCTAAATAATTTTGCATTTCAGAATTCAACATTTTTTCAACTAATCTTTTTGTTAATTCTTTATATAAACCGCCAGGTTTAAAAACTGTTGTTAAATCTTCAGTATTTTCTAGTAATAAATCTACTGCTTTTGATATTGGATCATGCCACTTGCCACTTGCCACTTAGCCCTTTTTACTAGACCATTAATTTAAAAAACCTGAATGTATTCTAAAAACAATTGTGTTATATAATTAACACTAATTTTAACCTGAAAGGATTTTTATTAATGGATAAAATTAAACAAATAGCATTAGTAATTAACAAATTAAATATCAAAGAAAAAATTAAAATTATTGATGATTGTAAAAATCAATATTCAATTAGAAACCTATGTCAATATCTTCAATTAAACAGATCAACATATTACTTTTTAAAAAATAAACAAAAACCTATTAAAAAAGAAGAAAATCATATTATTAAATGCAATCATAAATATCAAAAAATATGCCAACTTTTAATCGAATTTCATTCTACAAGAAAAGGCAGAATTTATGGATATTTAAGAATTTTTTCAGCTTTTAAAGAGTGATTAAAACAAGAAAAAAATATCATTTTAAATATAGAATTATCAATAAAACAAATGCGAAAAATTATGAAAGAACACAATATTCAAGGATTAAAACAAACTAAAAATAACTATCCTAAAAACAAAAAAAATCCAAATAAGTGAATACCTACAATGGATAAAGTAAACAAAGATTATAAAAGTACAACCTCTTCAAATCAAATTTGATCAATGGACACTAAACAAATAAATACTAAAGAAGGATGATTATATCTTTTTGTAATTATTGATTTTTATTCAAATAATGTTGTTAGTTATAATATTGCTCCTAATAAATCATATCAGGATTTAATTCTTCCTGCTCTTGAAAAAATCAACAAACAATTTTCTTGAAATCAAATAAAAAATGTTATTTTACATTCAGATAACGCCAACGAATTTTATTGTCAAGATATCACAAAATGAGCAGAGGATAAACAAATAATTTTAAGCAAAAAACAACCTTATGATATTGGTGGTAATGTATTATCTGAAAACTGATTTTCTCATTTATCTCAAGAATGACTACCTAAAGGATCAAATCAATATTTATCCATCAATGAAGCTATAAATGATGTAAATCAATATGTTATGTTTTATAATTATGAAAGAATACATTCTAAATTTCTAAAACCACCAATTTTACAAATTAAAATTTAGAATTTTATATCAAAAATGGTCCAGTAATTAAGGGCCAACCACCTATTTCTGGACATTCTTCTGTATAATTAGTTTTACCAGAATTTATAAATTTTTTTGTTTTTTTAGTAAACTCTTCCATTGTTTTTTCTTCTTTTTCTTTTGCTTCACATTCTTCTGAATTACCTTTTTTATGGAGATGTATTCTTTTAAAATTTTCATCTTTCATTATACTTATTTTTTGTAGTTGACTACCAATTCCACTATCTTTACTATTATGTTTTAAAGATAATTTTCTTAAAAGATTACTTTTATTATCATCTTTAGTAAAGTTGGTTGTAGTTTCTTGTAGTAATTGATTATTAATTTCACTATCTTGAATTGAAGTTAATATTACATTATCTATTTTTTCCTCTAATTTAAAAGGTACTACAATATTACTATCATCATCTTTGTTAAAATCATTATCTTTACTCAAAGTTAATATTGCATCATTTATTTTTTCCTCTGATTTAGAAGGTACTACAATATTACTATCATCATCTTCGTTAAAACCACTATCTTGACTTGAAGTTAATTTTTCATTATTTATTTTTTCCTCTGATTTAGAAGGTACTACACTATCATTATCATCATTTTCTTTGTTAACACCATTATCTTTATTTGAAGATAATTTTGCATTTTCTATTTCTTCGTCTGATTCAGAAAGTATTTCAATATCACTATCTTCTTCTTTAAAACCATTATCTTTATTTGAAGATAATTTTGCATTTTCTATTTCTTCGTCTGATTCAGAAAGTATTTCAATATCACTATCTTCTTCTTTAAAACCATTATCTTTATTTGAAGATAATTTTGCATTATCTATTTCTTTTTTTTCATTAAAAACACTATCTTTAGTATTATCTTTTAAAACAGTTGGTTTTAAAAAACTAGGGCTGATAACATTTTGATAAAACATTTCTTCTTTTTTATGATTAGATTGAACTTTATCAAGTAAATTTTTAAGAATTATTATATCTGAAAAGATTTCATCATAAGTAGCAATAATTGCATGTTTATTTATTACGGTTTCATATATTCTTTGACCAGCATTTTCTTGGGTGATTAAAGAAGAATAATCACAAGTGTTATTAAAATTACAATTTATTTTTGCTTTTTTAATAAAATCAGCAGTTAAAAGTATTATAAAACTATTTATCTTCTTTCTTCTATTTAAACTTCCATATTTATTTAATGAAGCTTCAATTTCTCAGTCAATATGTTGTCTACATTTTGTATGTATTCCTAGAATAAGAATAGTAATAGTTGTATCTTTTAAATGATTTTGTCTAATAGTTTTAGCGATTTCATTATTTGATCATGTGGTATCAATATCCCCTATTTCTACAGACATGTCTTTTATATTTAAATAATTAGCATACTTTTTAATTAACTCTGCTAATTGGTCTTTTTCTTCTTGTTCTCTTAGATGATGATATGAAATAAAAATTTTTCTCACTGTTTAACTCCTTTTTTAACATTATTAAAAATTATGTTTTATAATTTTTTTGATTATAAAACATAAGTCTTAATAGGTAATTTTAAAGATATTGTTTTAAAAATTTAAATTTGTTTTTTACTTATATTTTATTTAAACATTTAATATTTTAATCTGTGTAGTTTAATAATTTTTTGATTTGTTCATTAGTTGCAGTTGAAAGTGAAAGTATTGAAATAAAATATAAGTATTTGTTTTCTATTAAATCTTTTCTAACTTTATCAATTTGTTTTCAAAAATCTTCGATTTCTTCTTTGCTTAAATTTTCATCATTAATGATGAAATTACCATTAGTATCTATTTTTGTTAGTGATCTACTAGCAATTAAGATTGGTCTGATTTTTAAATTCATAATTTTTAAAATTACATCTGTTACTAAATTATTCTTATCGGAAGTTAATAATATTTGTTTACTTTCATCAAAAGTATTTTTAATACTTTTGATTGCTTCAGAAACTCTTCCTTCGGATTTATTTACTAATATTGAACTTGTCAAAATTATAAAAAAATTTCAGGCAATTTTTGTTGGTTTTTTATTAACTCCACTTTCTGATTTTAGGAATTTTTTAAATAAATTTATATCAACATCTCTAATAAATATTTCTTTAAAATATTTTCTTAGTTTTATTTTTAATTCTTTTTTTCGTTCCTATGATTTGATTAAAATCATTTGAAGAAAGTATCCTTTTAACTTTGTTTTTTTGTTTATAATTTAATAAAAATTTTATTAGTAAAAACATTAAAAGTAATATGAAAAAAATAAGTAAAGCAATACTTGAAATATAAGCTATTCAATTAAATATTTTAGTTGTAGTCAATCTGCTTTTCCTTAGTTTTATCCATAAAATGTTAAACATAATACGAGAAAAAAATATATAACTTTTATATTTATAATTTGGGGTATTAGTTTAAAAAAAATAAAAAAATTTAGTATTATAATTTTTTAATTAAATAGTTACTTGTTTTGTGTTAGTTATTAATTTTATTTTAGTTTCTTATTAATATTTATTGAAAATTATTATGATATTAATAATAATATTCCATTTTAATTATACACATATATAATTTAAAAAATCTATTAAAAAGCAACATAATATAAGAATTTTTTAAAAAAAATTATTTTTATAATGTTTCTTTTTTATGTATTTTATACTGATCTGTGTAGTTTAATAATTTTTTGATTTGTTCATTAGTTGCAGTTGAAAGTGAAAGTATTGAAATAAAATATAAGTATTTGTTTTCTATTAAATCTTTTCTAACTTTATCAATTTGTTTTCAAAAATTTTCGATTTCTTCTTTGCTTAAATTTTCATCATTAATGATGAAATTACCATTAGTATCTATTTTTGTTAGTGATCTACTAGCAATTAAGATTGGTCTGATTAAATTCATAATGGTGGTTGGCCCTTAATTACTGGACCATTTTTGATATAAAATTCTAAATTTTAATTTGTAAAATTGGTGGTTTTAGAAATTTAGAATGTATTCTTTCATAATTATAAAACATAACATATTGATTTACATCATTTATAGCTTCATTGATGGATAAATATTGATTTGATCCTTTAGGTAGTCATTCTTGAGATAAATGAGAAAATCAGTTTTCAGATAATACATTACCACCAATATCATAAGGTTGTTTTTTGCTTAAAATTATTTGTTTATCCTCTGCTCATTTTGTGATATCTTGACAATAAAATTCGTTGGCGTTATCTGAATGTAAAATAACATTTTTTACTTGATTTCAAGAAAATTGTTTGTTGATTTTTTCAAGAGCAGGAAGAATTAAATCCTGATATGATTTATTAGGAGCAATATTATAACTAACAACATTATTTGAATAAAAATCAATAATTACAAAAAGATATAATCATCCTTCTTTAGTATTTATTTGTTTAGTGTCCATTGATCAAATTTGATTTGAAGAGGTTGTACTTTTATAATCTTTGTTTACTTTATCCATTGTAGGTATTCACTTATTTGGATTTTTTTTGTTTTTAGGATAGTTATTTTTAGTTTGTTTTAATCCTTGAATATTGTGTTCTTTCATAATTTTTCGCATTTGTTTTATTGATAATTCTATATTTAAAATGATATTTTTTTCTTGTTTTAATCACTCTTTAAAAGCTGAAAAAATTCTTAAATATCCATAAATTCTGCCTTTTCTTGTAGAATGAAATTCGATTAAAAGTTGGCATATTTTTTGATATTTATGATTGCATTTAATAATATGATTTTCTTCTTTTTTAATAGGTTTTTGTTTATTTTTTAAAAAGTAATATGTTGATCTGTTTAATTGAAGATATTGACATAGGTTTCTAATTGAATATTGATTTTTACAATCATCAATAATTTTAATTTTTTCTTTGATATTTAATTTGTTAATTACTAATGCTATTTGTTTAATTTTATCCATTAATAAAAATCCTTTCAGGTTAAAATTAGTGTTAATTATATAACACAATTGTTTTTAGAATACATTCAGGTTTTTTAAATTAATGGTCTAGTAAAAAGGGCTAAGTGGCAAGTGGCATCTTTGTATTTTTTTAACATAATAATTATCACCTTTGATATTAATAATAACCGTTAAATTATTAAAATTAAAGGTTTTGCACCAAGTCTAGTGTATTTTACAAATTTTTGAATATGTATATAAAATAAATAATAAAATTAAAACTTAGATAAAAAAATATTTTTTGTTAAAATATAATTGATTTAGTTAAGTATCATTTTTCACCGCAAGTGTAAAGTTTGATAATTTTTTATTTTCTATGATAAGATATATTAAGATTTATATTTATTTATAAATCATTAATTTTTTAATATTTAAGAAGTTCGTGGAAGAATGGTTTTAAATGAATATTTCATATAATTTTTATGTTAAAAAAATTTTTTATGCTTGTTATGTTAAAAATGTTGTTTTACCTATTGATATTTTAAAAAATGAAAGAAATAAATTAGGTATAAAGAATATTGGTAATGTTACTAAGTTAAGAAATAATAATGTTCGTACTAAATGTAAATTAGTTCAAAAAGCATTACATAATTTTTATAATGCAAGAATTTTAAGTTTTTTAACCTTAACTTATCATAAAAATGAAACTGATATTAAAAAAGCAAAACATGACTTACAATTATTTTTTAAACGTTTAAAACGTTGATGAAATGACCCTAAACGTTCTAAACATTTAGGTGAATTAAGATATTTTTATGTTTATGAATATCAAAAGCGTGGTGCAGTTCATTTTCATATATTATTTAATCGTAAAATACCTTATAGTATGATAACTACATGATGACCACATGTTGGTAATAATAAAGGTATTGATTTAAAAGTAGTACATAAAGGTACAAATGAATTTGTAGTTAAATATTTAAGTAAATATGTAACAAAAGTACAAGAGAATATTAAATCTTTGAATCAAAAAGATGTTGGTGTTCAAGCATATTCTTTTATTTGTAAAATTGGTGGTTTTAGAAATTTAGAATGTATTCTTTCATAATTATAAAACATAACATATTGATTTACATCATTTATAGCTTCATTGATGGATAAATATTGATTTGATCCTTTAGGTAGTCATTCTTGAGATAAATGAGAAAATCGGTAATGTTTAGTAATCTGTGTAACTTACAAAAATAACTATGTTTAATTAATTCTAGTAAATATAATTAAATGACTAGAAAGAGTGAGTTACAGATGGCTAAAAAGCAAAATATTAATAATAATGATCCAATATCAAAAGCAGTAGATTTATTATTAGAAAATACTGAAGATTTAACAACAGTTTTTAAAGAGGGAGGATTGTATAAAAGACTTGGTGCAAAACTAAGGTAATTCAAAATTATATATTCCTGCTATTAAATTAAATCTTAATGCAAATCTTCGTATTTTATTGCGATATTTTAAAGTTAAAATTTTAAAACGTTTTAGTTTAGCAAATACGTGTTCAATTTTAATTCTAATTTTGCTTAAAGTTTTATTGTATTCTTTTTGAATTGGTATTAATTTATTGTATTTACTTTTTTTAAATGGCAAAAATGTATTTTTATGAATATTTTGTATTCCTTGATAACCTGAATCAACAAAAACTTGTTTTTCTGGATGAATAAAAGTTTTAGATTTTAAAAGTAATTTAAAATCATGAATGCTTCCAAAACAAAAAGCGGTTGAAATAATTTTTCCATTTAAAATATCAATAATTATTTGCGATTTAAGAGTATGATGTTTGTTTTTACCCGAAAAAAGTAATTTTAGTTTTTTTTAATTCTTTCAATTGGAGTTTCAGTAGCATCAATAGCTAGTAAAGTATTATTGATTCCTTTATTTTTGATTAAATCTTTTTTGCCAGATAAATTAAAAATTCCACTTTTTATTAAAGTATTTTCAATTCAAAAAATATTACGAATGCAGCTAGTATGACTAATATTATATCTTTTTGCAATAACTCTATAACTACTATACTCTTTTCAGTATTCTAATATCATTAATAAACGATTTTCTATTGATAATTTATTAGGTTTACCACCAACTGCTTTTTTAATTGCTTCAGCTTTTTTTAAAATTTCAACCATTTTTTGAAATGTTTGTAGTTTTATTCCCACTAAACTATAAAATTCTTGTTCATCTTTGTATTTTTTTAACATAATAATTATCACCTTTGATATTAATAATAACCGTTAAATTATTAAAATTAAAGGTTTTGCACCAAGTCTAAAGAATTAACAAAAAGATTAGTAGAAAAAATGTTGAATTCTGAGATGCAAAATTATTTAGGATATGATAAGAATCAACATAGTAATAGTGAGGTAATGTTTAGTAATCTGTGTAACTTACAAAAATAACTATGTTTAATTAATTCTAGTAAATATAATTAAATGACTAGAAAGAGTGAGTTACAGATGGCTAAAAAGCAAAATATTAATAATAATGATCCAATATCAAAAGCAGTAGATTTATTATTAGAAAATACTGAAGATTTAACAACAGTTTTTAAAGAGAAAGGATTGTATAAAGAATTAACAAAAAGATTAGTAGAAAAAATGTTGAATTCTGAGATGCAAAATTATTTAGGATATGATAAGAATCAACATAGTAATAGTGAGGTAATGTTTAGTAATCTGTGTAACTTACAAAAATAACTATGTTTAATTAATTCTAGTAAATATAATTAAATGACTAGAAAGAGTGAGTTACAGATGGCTAAAAAGCAAAATATTAATAATAATGATCCAATATCAAAAGCAGTAGATTTATTATTAGAAAATACTGAAGATTTAACAACAGTTTTTAAAGAGAAAGGATTGTATAAAGAATTAACAAAAAGATTAGTAGAAAAAATGTTGAATTCTGAGATGCAAAATTATTTAGGATATGATAAGAATCAACATAGTAATAGTGAGGTAATGTTTAGTAATCTGTGTAACTTACAAAAATAACTATGTTTAATTAATTCTAGTAAATATAATTAAATGACTAGAAAGAGTGAGTTACAGATGGCTAAAAAGCAAAATATTAATAATAATGATCCAATATCAAAAGCAGTAGATTTATTATTAGAAAATACTGAAGATTTAACAACAGTTTTTAAAGAGAAAGGATTGTATAAAGAATTAACAAAAAGATTAGTAGAAAAAATGTTGAATTCTGAGATGCAAGAGGCTTTTATGTAATCTGTGTATCTTTGTTTTACAAAGTACTAGTTTAGATTAATTCTATCTTCAAATTTTATCATAAAATGAGCAATTGCTGTATTTCAATTTTGAAGAGGCTTTTTAATAATCTGTGTATCTTTGTTTTACAAAGTACTAGTTTAGATTAATTCTGTCTTCAAATTTTATCATAAAATGAGCAATTGCTGTATTTCAATTTTGAATGGGCATTGTTCATTTTTTTGTTATATTTTCAATTGCTAAATAAAATATTTTAAAAACTGCCATATCATTAGGAAAAACTTTTTTATTTCTGATAACTTTTCGTAATTGACTATTTACAGATTCAATAGCATTTGTAGTATAAATCACTCTTTTGATTTCTACTGGATAACTAATAAAAACCATTAAATTATCTCAATTTTTATATCAAGATTTAGCAATTTGAGGATATTGTTTATTTCATTTACTTTCAAAGGATTCTAAAGCCTGCATTGCTTGTTCTTCACTACATGCAGTATAAATTGGTTTTAAATCTGCAACTAGAGATTTTCTATGCTTATATGAGACATATTTCAAACTATTTCTAATTTGATGAACTATGCATAATTGATGTTCTGTTTTAAGATAAACTGATTGTATTGCTTCTGACATGCCTGTTAAATTATCACTGCAGGCAATAAGAATATCATTTAAGCCACGATTTTTCATTTCTGTTAAATTTGCTAATCAAAATTTAGCACCTTCATTTTCACTAATTCATAAACCTAAAACATCTTTTTTACCTTCTAAATCAACTCCTAAAGCTATATAAACTGATTTATTAATAATCCTTTTATCTTGTCGTACTTTCACTACTATGCAATCAAAATAAACAATCGGATAGACACTTTCTAATGGTCGATTTTGTCATGCTTTGACATCATCAATCACATCGTCAGTAATTTGGCTAATAACACTTTCACTAATATCAGCACCATGATATAACTCTTGTAATTGTATTCTAATATCTGATAATGTCATGCCTTTTGCATATAAAGAAAGAACTTGTTGATCAAAACCATCAAATCTTCTTTGTCTTTTTGCAACTATTACAGGATTAAAATTACTATTGCGATCTCGTGGTACATCAATCTCAATTTTACCTTGTTGAGTTATTAATTTTTTTGAACTTATACCATTACGAGCATTGTCACTATTACTATGTTGATTCTTATCATATCCTAAATAATTTTGCATCTCAGAATTCAACATTTTTTCTACTAATCTTTTTGTTAATTCTTTATACAATCCTTTCTCTTTAAAAACTGTTGTTAAATCTTCAGTATTTTCTAATAATAAATCTACTGCTTTTGATATTGGATCATTATTATTAATATTTTGCTTTTTAGCCATCTGTAACTCACTCTTTCTAGTCATTTAATTATATTTACTAGAATTAATTAAACATAGTTATTTTTGTAAGTTACACAGATTACTAAACATTACCATTTTGAATGGGCATTGTTCATTTTTTTGTTATATTTTCAATTGCTAAGTAAAATATTTTGAAAACTGCCATATCATTTGGAAAAACTTTTTTATTTCTGATGACTTTTCGTAATTGACTATTTACAGATTCAATAGCATTTGTAGTATAAATCACTCTTTTGATTTCTACTGGATAACTAATAAAAACCATTAAATTATCTCAATTTTTATATCAAGATTTAGCAATTTGAGGATATTGTTTATTTCATTTACTTTCAAAGGATTCTAAAGCCTGCATTGCTTGTTCTTCACTACATGCAGTATAAATTGGTTTTAAATCTGCAACTAGAGATTTTCTATGCTTATATGAGACATATTTCAAACTATTTCTAATTTGATGAACTATGCATAATTGATGTTCTGTTTTAAGATAAACTGATTGTATTGCTTCTGACATGCCTGTTAAATTATCACTGCAGGCAATAAGAATATCATTTAAGCCACGATTTTTCATTTCTGTTAAATTTGCTAATCAAAATTTAGCACCTTCATTTTCACTAATTCATAAACCTAAAACATCTTTTTTGCCTTCTAAATCAACTCCTAATGCTATATAAACTGATTTGTTAATAATCCGTTTATCTTGTCGTACTTTCAGTATTATGCAATCAAAATAAACAATCGGATAGACACTTTCTAATGGTCGATTTTGCCATGCTTTTACATCATCAATAACATCATCAGTAATTTGGCTAATAACACTTTCACTAATATCAGCACCATGATATAACTTTTGTAATTGCATTCTAATATCTGATAATGTCATTCCTTTTGCATATAAAGAAAGAACTTGTTGATCAAAACCATCAAATCTTCTTTGTCTTTTTGCAACTATTACAGGATTAAAATTACTATTGCGATCTCGTGGTACATCAATCTCAATTTTACCTTGTTGAGTTATTAATTTTTTTGAACTTATACCATTACGAGCATTGTCACTATTACTATGTTGATTCTTATCATATCCTAAATAATTTTGCATCTCAGAATTCAACATTTTTTCTACTAATCTTTTTGTTAATTCTTTATACAATCCTTTCTCTTTAAAAACTGTTGTTAAATCTTCAGTATTTTCTAATAATAAATCTACTGCTTTTGATATTGGATCATTATTATTAATATTTTGCTTTTTAGCCATCTGTAACTCACTCTTTCTAGTCATTTAATTATATTTACTAGAATTAATTAAACATAGTTATTTTTGTAAGTTACACAGATTACTAAACATTACCATCATTTTCAAAATCTAAAAAAACAACTCCTTTATTAGCAAATAATGATGTAACGAACATCAATAACTTTGAATTACAAAACCCAGTCAATAATATAAATAATAAAGTAACAATTAATACTTTATAAATATTTATCTTTTAAAGACAAATAAAAAGACTTAGTATTTTTACTAAGTCTTTTTATTTTATGAATAAAATTTAATTTAAATACTTTAATAAATTAAACTGAACTTATCATTTTAATTGATTCTGTTGTTATATCAATACCAGAATCGTTAGAATTACTCTTTTCTAAGAGTGGCTTTACTTTAGTAAATGGTTCTATTTCTAAAAGTTGTTTTTTTGTTTCAATTTCTACTTCTATCTTAAAATTATCTAAACTAGAATCTGAAATAGATGATTCATTTTCATTAATTTTTATTTTTAATTCACTTTCTCTTACTATTACTGTTTCTATATTTTTATCAAGTTTATCTAAACTAATGGCATTTAATCAATTTAATTTATCACTTTTTTCTTTTTGAAGTATTTCTAAATCAGTTAATGGTTGCGTATTTTCAATTGAAATATTTTTTAATTTTTCTCTTTGTTGTTTAATTTTTAGTATTGTATTTTCTAATAAAAATTGTTTTTGACTATTAGTTACTTTTAAATCTTCTATTTCTTTAGTATTATTCTTTTTGCTTAATTGTGCTTTTAATACTAGTCAATTTTCCTTTAATATATTTGTCTCTTTTTTATGTTTTAATATTTCATCAGACAAATCTTTTTTTTGTTTTATTTTACTTTCATTTGTCATTCGTAAATCAGCAATTTCTTTATTTATATTACTTCGATTAACAAATTCTTTATCTAATTTTTTTTGAACACTTTTGTAACTACAAAAAATGCCAAAAGTTAATATTGCAATAACACGACGTCAATTACTATCTCTTCAATCTTTTACTTTTAAATTAATATCTTTATCATTACTTTCAATTTCTTCTTCTAAACGAGAAATTGAATTAGTTTTTGCATCTATCTTGTCATTTAATGTTTTAATATTTAAATTTATTTCATCTATTTTTGTGATTAATTGTTCTTTAGAAGTTTCATTATCATTAAAAATAGATTGTATTTGACCGTTATTTACATCAATCTCTGTTGTTAATTGTTCCTTGTTTTTTTCTAATCTTTCAATTTCTAATTCAATTTCTGATTTTTGTTTTATTAATGCAATTAACTTTTCTAAACTTTGTAATTCCACTTTCAATTCTTCTTTTTTTAAAATTTCTTTTTTTAAATTTAATATTTTAGTTTTTTCTTCTTGTAATTTTGTCATATTTTCTTTTAATGCTTTTAAACTACCATTAAAAAAAGATGATTCTTGAATTATTTTTTTTAAATTAAATAATTCATTTCTAATTCTTTCTAAGGTTCTTCTGTTATCTACTCTGTCTAGATTTCTGTTTTTTATATCTTTACTAGTTTCTTTACTTTCAACTTCTAAAGTATATATATTCATTAACTGCTTTTAATTTATCAGTCATCTGATTAACATATTGTTCAATAAATGTTTTTTTATCTTCACTATCTTTGATATTTCTTAATTGACTTTCAGCTTTCTTCAATATATCTTCTAGTTGTTTTCTTTCAAATTCAAAACTTGCTTGTTTTTCAGCAATATTTTGTTTCTTGATTTCTAATTCCTCGAGTTTTAACCCAAGAGTTTGAAGATATTCTTTCACATTGTTTCGATCTTTTATTTTCTTTAAATATTTTTGTAAATCATCCTTATATTTTTCTTCTCCAAATAACATAAAAAAACTCCTTTATAAAGTAAAAAACCCATTACTCTTAAAAAATAAAAGCTATGGGTAAAAAACTATTTTTAATTTATGTTTTTATTATATCAAAATCAAACAAATTTTAATATAATTAATTGAATTATTTAACTTTATCATTGATAATTAATTATATTAAAAAAATAATTTGGAGGAAGCAAAATATATGGCTCGTATTATATCCGGAATAACTAGCACTGGAAAATTAACTCTTGGTAACTACTTGGGAGCAATTAATAATTTTTTAAAATTGCAAGAAGAACATGAACTCTTAATATTTGTTGCAAATTTACATGGATTAACACTACCAATAAAAGCACAAGAATTAAGAGATAATATTAAAGATATTGCCGCTTGATATTTTGCTGCTGGTATTATACCAAATAAATCTCATATTTTTATTCAATCTGATGTTTTAGCCCATAGTCAATTAGGATATATATTATTATGTAATAGTTATGTCGGTGAATTAGAACGAATGACACAATTTAAAGATAAAAGTCAAAAAATGACAAATCAACAAAATAAAACGATTAGTATTCCAACAGGTATTCTTACATATCCAGCATTAATGGCTGCTGATATTTTACTATATGACGCTGATTTTGTGCCAGTTGGTGTTGATCAAACTCAACATTTAGAATTGACAAAAACTTTAGCAACAAGAATGAATAACAATTATAAAACTGATTTATTCAAAATTCCTAAAATCATTATTGATAAACAAGCACAGAAAATTATGAGTTTACAAGAACCTGAAAAAAAAATGTCAAAATCTGATACTAATCTAAAAAATACTATTTTTTTAAGCGATAGCAAACAAGAAGTTGCCAATAAAATTAAAAAAGCAGTTACTGATTCAGAAAATATTATTAAATTTGATCCAGAACATAAGCCTGGAGTTAGTAATTTATTAACTATTTATGCTAGCATTACTAAAAAAGATATCAAAACTTGTGAACAATACTTCAGCAATCACAATTATGGTTTTTTAAAAGAAGAAGTAATTAAAGTAATAAATCATTTATTAGAACCAATGCAAAAAAAACACCAAGAATTTATTAACGAAAAATCATCACAATTAGCAAAATATTTAGAAGAAGGTGCAAATTTTGCTAATAATATTGCTACTAAAAAATTAAACTTTGTTCAAGACACAATGGGTATTAATTTTATCGAGAAAGAAAGATAGGAGGAAGATATAATGTCTTTATACAATAAAAAACAAAAACATTTAATCCTAGTTGATTTAGATGGTACTCTATTAAAAAATGGTGGTCGAGAAATTCATATTAATACTAAAAAAGCACTAATTGATGCTCAAAAACAAGGTCATATTGTTTGTATTGTCACTGGTCGACCTTATCGTGGATCAATTAAATTTTATCGTGAATTAGGTCTTAATACATTACTATGCAATTTTAATGGTGGCCATATTCATGATCCAAAAATCAAAAAATTCAAACGATTAGTTTTTCCAATTTCTGAAACAATTGTTAAACATATTTTAAATGAAGACTATATTTTTCAACAAATTGAAAACGCGGTTATTGAATATTACAACAAAGCAGTATGTTGAAAAAAAGATGATTTCTTTGAAACTTATTTTCATTTAGATACTATTGAGAATGATACTTTTACAATTAGTAAATTAATTCGTGATTGAAAAGGGAGCGCTAATGCCATTTTAATTGAATTTAAAGAAAATACTAATCTTGATCAAGTATATCGTGACTTAGAAAAATATTCAAACTCAATTAAGGTAAATACTTGAAATCGCTATGATAATAATAAACTAATCTTTGAAATTTCAAGTAAATTTATTGATAAAGGAATGACAGCTCGCATTTTGGCTCAATATTATAATGTTGATATTAGAGATGTTATTGCTTATGGTGATGAAATTAATGATAAAGAAATGTTGATGGAAGTTGGCTATGGTGTAGCAATGAAAAATGGTAATATTGTTATTAAAAGTATTGCCAATGATATTACTACTAAAACTAATGATGAGGGTGGAGTTGGTGATCATTTAGCAAAATTATTAAATCTTTATGAAGAAAGTGAAATTTATATTTAATAGGAATGAAAATATATTAACTATTATTTCTATATTTGTAATATGATATAGTTTTTAAAAATTAATATAAGTTTTTAACCTATTTACTTTATTTTTAAAGTAAATAGGTTTTTATTTAAAAAAGTTTTTTATAAATTTAATATACTAAAATAAAAAAACCTATTGTTTTATTTTTTAAAACAATAGGGCATTAATTTCTACTAAATATAAATATTTTAATACTATTAATACAAAAAAACTATAAAACTTCTAAAGGCAAGAAGTCAAAAATTTCTGGGTGATTGGCACAAAACTTTAATTCCGAATCATTTTTTTGTTCTTCAATTTTAATTTTTAATTCATTTAATTGCTTTTTTATTTTAAGTAATTGAGCAGATGCTGGTGGTTGTTTATCTCATTCATCAAATAATATTTTACCTGTTTTAAAAAGTTTTTCATACTGACATTTTAAACAACTTTTTTGCTGTGATTCATGATCATGGATATTTTTGCCAAACATAAAATTACCTACTTTCCTCAATTCTTTTATTTAAATTTATTATACCAAATAATAAAAAAGGAGAAATAATTCTCCTTTTTAACTAGTAAAATGCTATAAAACCGTTGGTAAATAATGTAAGAAAAAACTATTTTCTAATTCTCATCCTCAATCACGCTGATTCTGGGGCGCTAAAATTCACCTAGCAAAACTTTCGGCAAAAAATTCATCATCAAGATTTATATTATATTTACCATTAAATCAGGCACTACGACCATAATTACTATTAACTGTTATTAAACCAAATAATAATTTTTGCTTAATATTAGTTAATTTTGCTTGTTGACCTAAATAATCAATTAAATATCAAGTACGATCATAAATTTGTTTGTTATCATTGTTAACGGTTAGTTTATGAGAAACTGATGTCATATTAGTATTAATATCACTATAACTGCTATCTGGTCACTTTCAATTAGCATTAAATGAATTTCTTTCATCAGCACTTAAACCAATAAAATTACTTAAAGCATGACCATATTCGTGAGTTGTAACACTAATTATTTGATCTGAAGATCAAAATCCCTCTTGAAATTGTTGATCAATTAAATTAATATTTGCAAATTCAGGACCATAACCCATACGTTGATTATCAGCTTTTGAATTAAAAGCAGTTCATGCTACTGTGCTATCACTTACAGCAACTGGTGCTACTTTTTGAATTAGTTTAATAACAGTGTTTTTATGAAAAACTTTACCAAAAATATTATAAAAACGTAATTGTTGTTGCTCTGCTAATTGTAATTGTTCATTAGACTTGGTGCAAAACCTTTAATTTTAATAATTTAACGGTTATTATTAATATCAAAGGTGATAATTATTATGTTAAAAAAATACAAAGATGAACAAGAATTTTATAGTTTAGTGGGAATAAAACTACAAACATTTCAAAAAATGGTTGAAATTTTAAAAAAAGCTGAAGTAATTAAAAAAGCAGTTGGTGGTAAACCTAATAAATTATCAATAGAAAATCGTTTATTAATGACATTAGAATATTGAAAAGAGTATAGTAGTTATAGAGTTATTGCAAAAAGATATAATATTAGTCATACTAGCTGCATTCGTAATATTTTTTGAATTGAAAATACTTTAATAAAAAGTGGAATTTTTAATTTATCTGGCAAAAAAGATTTAATCAAAAATAAAGGAATCAATAATACTTTACTAGCTATTGATGCTACTGAAACTCCAATTGAAAGAATTAAAAAAAACTAAAATTACTTTTTTCGGGTAAAAACAAACATCATACTCTTAAATCGCAAATAATTATTGATATTTTAAATGGAAAAATTATTTCAACCGCTTTTTGTTTTGGAAGCATTCATGATTTTAAATTACTTTTAAAATCTAAAACTTTTATTCATCTAGAAAAACAAGTTTTTGTTGATTCAGGTTATCAAGGAATACAAAATATTCATAAAAATACATTTTTGCCATTTAAAAAAAGTCTATACAATAAATTAATACCAATTCAAAAAGAATACAATAAAACTTTAAGCAAAATTAGAATTAAAATTAAACACGTATTTGCTAAACTAAAACGTTTTAAAATTTTAACTTTAAAATATCGCAATAAAATACGAAGATTTGCATTAAGATTTAATTTAATAGCAGGAATATATAATTTTGAATTACCTTAGTTTTGCACCAAGTCTATTATTTAAACCAGCTTTTTTATACATTTCAACTCAATTAACATCAATGGTTTTACCACCAATTTTAGTATGAGTTAAATCATATTGTAAACTATCATAATTACTTCAAATTACATCACTTTTATTATTATCATACAAGTTATTAAATTCATCAATACTTTCTTTACTTGCCATTTGATGTATTTTATATTCATATTTTTTTACCATCTTTGCATCTTCTGGTGAAAGTTTTCATTTTAATAAACTAGCATTAGCATCAGCCACCTCATGCTTATTTAAATAGACATAATGATCACTGTCTGGAGAAAACGTTAACATTAAACCATTAACTGTTACAAGATTTAATGCTGTAATCATAGTTACTAATTTAATACCTTTTTTCATAATTAACCTCCCCTTCATATCATAATTATAATTATGATTTTACATTGTAGCATTTAAATAAAAATACTGCACTAACTATTCTCATTTATTTTTAATTTTTTTATTAGTAAAAATTTCAACTTCAAAAACAGCAAATTCTTTGCGAACCTTTATAACTTTAAATGAAAAATTTCGAAATTTTAAAAGTGGGCTATTTTTCCTTACTTTCTTTACTTTTGTTTTAAACATATATCATTCTTGGACAGTTTGTTTATTATAATTTGGAGGTTTTCTTTTTAAATAACGTTTAAATAATACTTCAAGTTTTGAAGAACCATCAACACGAAACTTATGTGTTCCTATTTCTTGTATCAATCCAATTTCATCAGTTTCATCATAAATTTCACCAACTAATTCTTCAAGAATATCTTCAAGTGTAATAATACCATTAAAATCTTTTTTATCTTTATTATTGCAGACAATAGCCATATGCATTCTTTCGGTTTGTAAAATTTCCAATGCTTCATTTAACTTAATACGCTTAGAAATAAAAATTGCTGGTAACATTAATTGTAATAAATCTGGATTTTCATTTTCTAACATATTAATAATAAATTCTTTAATATTTAAAATACCAATTACATTTTGATTAACATGATCTAAAACAGGAATTCTACTATATTTTTCTTCTAAATATAGATGTTTAATAACTTTAGGTGGCGTATCATCATAAATATATTTAATTTTACTTTTGGGATGCATAGCTTGAAAAACTGATTTTTCATCAAATTTAATTGCAGATTCAATTAAATCACGTTCTGCTTTTTCAAGAACTCCTTCTCTTTCAATTATTGAAATCAGTTCAATAAGTTCTTGTTCAGAACTTGTTGGTTTTTTACTTTTAAATTGAAATAAAGTAACAATAAAAGTTATTGGATAAAAAATAATATTAAGAATATACAAAATATATGCATAATTTAAAGCTATTGTCTCAGGATGTAATTTTGCAACACTTTTAGGTATAATTTCACCAATAATTAAAACAACAATCGCCGAAACTAAAGTTGATATTAAAGGACCATAAGTAGGAGAAACATGAAAAGAATCAATAAATAATATGGTACTTAAAGTACCAATTCCAACATTAATTACTGTGTTACCAAGTAAAATTGTTGTTAAAGTTACATTATAATTTTTAACTAACTTAAATACAATATTAGCACGACGACTTTTCTTACTACGTAATTTACCAATAGATTTAATTCTTATAACATTTAAAGAAGTTAATGATGTTTCAGCAGATGAATAAAAACCACTTAAAAATAATAAAACTAGCAATATTATTAAATAAATATACCAATTACTGTCCATATAGAAAAAAACTACTCCTTTTGATTTTTATATTGTTATTAAGATTATAACATAGTATACTTAGTACGTTATATATTATTAATTTATTACTCATATAACTTTATGATATTATATTGAAGGTGATGAAAATAAATGCGTAAAAAATTTGGACTAATAGCAGCCTTAATAATAGGCACAACAACTAGTTTACAAGTTAGTGCTTGTACAGATGATTCAAAATATCAAGAATTTATTAGTGATGTTAATAGTGGGCATGCTTTTTTTGGCATACTTGGTGCTGCTGATAATCCACTTTCTAAGCAAATTATTGACGGTTTACACACAATGCAAATCAAAAATAATAATGTACCAAGTAAATGAGATAACTGATTAACAGAAATGAAAACTGAAATAAACAGTGTTACTACTAATGGAACTATTGATATTAAAATTTATGAAAAATCTCCTTATGCCAACCCTAGTAGTGATATTGTTAACCAATTTTGAAATGATAAAAAAATTAGTTGACAACAACAAATTTATCATTGACTACTTGACCATAAAATTTCTGATAATAGTTCAGCACCTGTTGCTGATTCAGGTGTCAAGGAAATTCAAAATCCTGTTGATAAAGAAAGAGCATTTAAAGCTTTACCAATTGTTTTTATTGTTAATAAAGGTAAACTAATAACTGTTGGTCAAAAATGAGGAACTATTGATGGTCCAAATCAGTTTTTTGATCAACTAACAGCTTTAATCACAGGTAGTCTATTAAAAACTGCTGCTAAAAAACTATATAATTTTTAAAAGAAGATAATTATATATCTTCTTTTACTTTTTTATTTCTTAATATTTTTTATTCCATTTTTTATAAATTTATATAACTAAAATAAGTGTTTATTTTTTATTGTATTTTATTTATAAGGTGCTAAAATTTTAGTAGATAAGCAAATTTAGTAAAAATAACAATAATTCTAAACATTTCTAAGAACCTGTTTAAAATCTTTTCAATAAAATTGAAATAAAGGCAAGAACAACCATTTGTAAGCTAGTATTTAATTTTTTTTCACAATTTTTTCATAATCTTCTGCATTTTTCTAATCATGCAAAACTTCGTTCTACAACTCATCTTTTTGGTAATACTACAAAAGAATGTAATTCATTACGTTTTATAACTTCAACATTTGCATTTATAATTGTTTTAATTTTAGAAGCAAATTTTTCACCAGTATAACCAGCATCTACTAGTATTTTTTGAACTGCAGAAAGATTCTCTTTTTCATTTTCAATCATTATTATAGCACTATTACGATCTGTTTTTTCTGCTGTGGTTATGTAAATTGCATGTGGTAAACCTTGAGAATCAACAGCAATATGACGCTTTATTCCTGAAATCTTTTTACCAGCATCATAACCTTTATTTTTAGTAGTATCTGTATTTTTAACACTTTGTGAATCAATTATACAAAAACTAGTTTGTTCTTTTCTACCATTATTGATACGAAATGCCTTGACTAATTTTTTTTAAAACTAATTGTAATACACTAGGTTCTTTATCATTATTTTTACTTCAAGCTTGAAAATAATAATATACAATTTGTCATTTTGGAAAATTTTTTGGTAACATTCTTCACTGGCAACCACTTTTTAATACATATAAAACTGCACAAAATACTTCATATAAATCTAAACTTCTTGGTTTAGTTCTCTTTTTAGTATTTTCTAAAATTGATTTTATATTTTCAAATTGCTCTTTGCTAACATTACTAGGATAATTTTTACACATATATACCTCTTATTTTAAAATATATAATCATTTTATCCTATTCTCTAAAAGATTTTAAACAGGTTCTAACTCATTACTTTAAAAAAAGTAATGAGTTTTATAGTTAAAAGAGGTATCTAAAATGAATGATTTACTTATTAATAATACCAGTGAATTGGTAACTTTTAATACTAACAGTACAGATCCTACTAATATAAAAAATATTACTTGAAAAAATTCTATTCAAGAATACAAAAATAAAGTTGAACAAACATATCAAAATTTTTTAAAATCACAAGAATGAGGAAAAAAGTTAAGACAACAAATAACAACGCCATTAACAACAACTAAAAACAAAAATAGACATAAAAAAAGAAGCACAAATATATTGGTTTCAACACTCACAACTGAACAAATACAAAGATTATCAACAAAACAAATAAAATGATTAACAAATTGACAAATTAAAACATTTACAGCAGAACAAATAAAAAGTTTTACACTTCAACAAATACAAGCACTCACAAGCGAACAAATACCCGCATTAATGCCACATCAAATTGAACAATTTACATTTTGACAAATCTCTGCTTTTACAACAGAACAAATACAAGTACTAACAGAAAAACAAATACAAGCATTATTACCTGAGCAAATACAAAGTTTTACAAGTGAACAAATACCTGCATTCACCAAAGAACAAATTGAACTCTTTACAAAAGAACAAAAAGAAGTATTTTGACCAAAACAAGTAATCACAAAAATTAACACCATGGATTCGCAAAATCAATCAACAACAACTGAATTTAAGCCAAATTTACCAAAAATGTAAAAAAAGATTGTAACTTAAAAGTTACAATCTTTTTAAAAATCAATTTAAAATAACTTATATTAGACTTGGTGCAAAACCTTTGATATTAATAATAACCGTTAAATTATTAAAATTAAAGGTTTTGCACCAAGTCTAATGAATCAACTTCATTTTGCCTTATTTTTTTATATAAAACCATTCTTTCATTTTTTAAAAATATCACTAAAAAATAAGCAAGTAAACTATTACTAAAATGATATAACTAACATAGTATCTTTACTAAATTTTTTTAATTTATCTATTTTACTTAAACTATTATTTAAAATAGTTTCTAAACAAAAATTAATCTTTAAAAAAGAAAAACTATAAAAAAGAATTAATTAATTCACTACTAATAAAAGTAGTGGGTCTCATAATAAAGTCATTTCATCCATTTACAAATTCAAATTTGGTAGTATTTTTTCAATAGTTAGTTATTGCCACAATTGGTGACATAATTATTGAAACTGTTCATGATAAACTAATTAAACTAAATGGTTTTATTCCTGATTTTCAAATAGGAGTAGTGGTAGTTTTAATATTATTGTTATTACCAGTTAATAATGGTAATTATGAATCTGTTAATGATTATGACAAAATTAAATCATCATTTTTATTTTCATTTTAACTATCTAATTTTGTTCTTGTAAAAATGTTAATAATTGCTCAATTGCTGAATTATGATGAGAAATTTTATTTTTATCTGCTAATGACAATTCACCTAAAGTAGCATGTACTACTGGAACATAAAATATTTGATCGTAACCAAAACCATCATTACCTTTTATCTCAGTAGTGATTTCACCTTCAAGTTTACCAATAAATGCTTTAGTAATCTTATGATCAAAATCAACATAAGCAATAGCAGAAATAAATACTGCTGCACGATTAGTTTCACCTTCCATTTGTTCTAAAATGTCTAACATTGCATCATGATAGGACATTTCTCCCTTTCATCGTGCTGAGTTAATACCAGGAAAATTATTTAAAGCCAATATTTCTAATCCTGAATCATCAGCAATAACAGGACCATTCACTAATTTTGCAAGTGTTGTTGCTTTTAAAATTGCATTTTCAATAAATGATGTACCTGTTTCATTAATTTCAAGAGGAGAATTAAGATCTAACATTGATTTGACATTATATCCCTTTGTTTGTAATATACTCTTTAATTCATTAATTTTACCGATATTATTAGATGCAAACCATAACGTTTTAGCAGTCATTAATAATCAATCCCTTCACGAGCAATTTGACCTTGTTCAAAATAATGTTTAATTGATTTAACTTCACTAATTAAATTAGCACATTGTTCTAAGGCAAAAGATGCATATCTACCATATAATGCAATTTCAATATGTCTTTTTTTATTTTTTAAAATTTCAATTAAGTCTTGTTCTTTAATCAAATTATTTTGAATACACCCTAAAATTTTATCAACAACAATTAAGACCATAATTAGTTTCTTGTTTTAATTTATTTTTTTCTTCTTCATCCATTTCTCAAAAAAATTTTTGCGAAGATTCATAAAAACTTTCAATTTTAAGTTTAGTATTTTGTTTTAAAAAATTAATTTCACCAGAAGGACGATTTTTTAAAAAACGTAAGTAACTAACATTAAGATTATTACCCAATGCTCTAATTACCATACCATTAAGAATTGATGTTTTACCTCTTCCTTCACCTTTATAAATATGAATATAACCTTTTTTTAACATACTATCACTTACTTTCAATAATTTTTATTTAATAAATTGTATAATTTTATTACGGATAATACAAGCAAAATAGAGGTGTCATTTTGAAATTTAAAACTATTAAACCACCATATCAATTAGAACTATTAAAAACAAAAGGTTTAACCAATGACTTATTTTTAGTAAATAAACATTTTTTTTTAAAACAATCTAAAGATATTTTGCAACCTTTTTTGAATTTTACAAATCAAATTAATGTTATTAAATTAATTAAATCAAAAAAATTTACATTACCTATTAATGAAGTCAATATTAATAATAATAAACTATTAACCTTAATGCCATATTATCATAATTTAATTAATTTAAGCGAACAAATAATTAATAAACAAATATTAGAACAAATTTCATCATTGGTAAAACAACTACATAATATTAAATTTGATAATAAATCATTAATTAAAACTTGAAAAGGCTTAGAACAACTTAATTTATACTGTAATTTAACTACTAGTAATCCTTGCTTAGAAAAAATAACCAGTGAGGTAATCAAATGAATTGCTACTTATCAACCAACAACAATTGTTTTATCTCATAATGATTTAACATTAAATAATTTTGTTAAAAAAAATAATTGCTGATATTTAATTGATTGAGATTTTGCCTGTTGAAATGATGAATTATTTGATATTGCCTCTTTTGCTTCTGAAAGTTTAACTTCTGAAACCGAAATTAATACTTGATTTAATTGTTTTAATTTAAATAATGAACAAACAATTATTGCTAAAAAATGAATGAATTATCAAAATTTAATTTGATATTATTGAGCTTGTTATTTATACGAACAAACTAATTTAAACATATATAAAGAAATTAGTGAAAGTAAATTAACTAATCTATTAAAATAAGTTATTTAAATAATTCATCATTTTAAGTCTGATTATGTAGTTTTAACTTCTTAACAAATTGAACCATAATTAGGTAATTTATTAGTAGTCTGTTTTTTTTGTTCAATTTGTTTTCCTTGTAAATTTATTTCTACTATATTATTAACAGCTGAAATGTTTGATTCTATTTCAATAACTATACATTTATTATTTGAAGTGTGTTCTTGTAACAATGGCATTCTTTCATCATTTACAATTTGACAATTATCATTTGAAGTAATATTTTTATGTAAATTTTCTTTATAATCACAGTTTGCACAAATTTCATTATTATCTTTTATTTGATTTATAAATTCTTTTACTCAATATTTCATTATTTATTTACTCCCTTTTTTCTTTTTTATTTTTCATTAGCATATACAATAAAATTTAATGTTTCTATTAAATCTTTATCCACTTGTTTTTTTAAATCATCTAAATTAGTAAATTTTAAATTATCACGAAGAAAATCTAAAAATCTAACTTTAATGATTTTTCCATATAAATCTTGATTAAAGTTTAATAAGTAAGTTTCAACTAACGGCTTATTATTACGTAACATAATTACTGTCATACTTTGATATCATTTATTATCTACTTCAGTAAGCGTAATATAAGTAGCAAGACCTGGTAGTGCATAGTTTGTTAATAACGATAAATTAGCAGTTGGAAAATTAATCGTTCTAGCCTCTTTAATACCATGAACTACTTTACCACTAATTGTATATGGCTCTTGTTGTAAACAAAGATTAGCACTACTAATATCTTTATTTTGTAAAAGTTGTTTAATATAAGTTGAAGAAACTTTGTTATTATTAATAATAATATCATTACAAAGATAAACTTGTAATGAAGATTGTTGTAATGTTTTAATATTACCTTGCCCTTGATAACCAAACCTAATATTTGGATTAACAACTACTGCTTTAACATTATTTGCCAATAATCACGAAATAAATTGCTCTGGTGAAAGTGTTGCTATTTCTTTACTAAACTTAATTTCCCAATAATAATCAAAATTATATTTAGCAATTGTTTTAATTTTATCTTCATTACTTAATAAAACCTCATTATTTTTATTACTAATTACACTTTGTGGTTTTCTATCAAAACTAATAATACATGTTTGATAATTATTTATTGTTGAATTAACTAATAATTGTTTAAATAAGGCTTGATGACCTTGATGAATACCATCAAAAAATCCTCAACAAGCAATAATTGGTTTAGACATCAATTTTTGATTTTGAATATTTAGATTTTTCAATTTTAATATCTTCATTACATTTAAAACCTCGTTGGCTTACGTATAAATTATTTTTTTGATTACGATAAATAGCTAATGGCAAATGTTCAGAATTAACAACTAAAACATATGGCTCATTAGTACTATCAATAACTAAAGGTTTACCATCAATAACACTTTTACTATTATCAACAACAATCGCTGGCATAATATTTTTAACACCATCATAAATACTAATATGATTTTTACTAACTGTTTCTTCATTGATAACATCTAAATTTAAGGCATTACTTAAATCAAAACCCGATTGATGAATTCTTCTCAAATAAGTTAAAGTTGCTGATGTATGTAAAATTCTAGCAATGTCAGTAACCAAAGCTCGAACATAAGTTCCTTTTGAACATACTACTTCAAAAGTAACTAAATCATTATTAAAACTAATTAATTTTAAAGATTTAATATAAACCTTACGTTTTGGTAATTCAACAGGAATATTCTCGCGAGCATATTCATAAAGTTTTTTACCATTAATTTTAACTGCTGCATAA
This sequence comes from Spiroplasma endosymbiont of Acasis viretata, assembly GCF_964031275.1. Classification (NCBI taxonomy): domain Bacteria; kingdom Bacillati; phylum Mycoplasmatota; class Mollicutes; order Entomoplasmatales; family Spiroplasmataceae; genus Spiroplasma; species Spiroplasma endosymbiont of Acasis viretata. The sequence continues at coordinate 810,056 of NZ_OZ035019.1, read as the reverse complement.
GCAGGAATTATTTGCTCATATTGACGATTATTATAAAATTCAAGTGCTTTAACAATTTCTGATTCTTTTAAATCAAGATGTGGTTTTGATTCAATAATTTTACCAGTAATATCGCCGGTGTCGGTTTTTAAAAATAGTTGCATTTTTGCAATGTAAACTTTATCACTTTTTAAAATAAAATCACTAATTTTGGTTGCTTCATTCACAAGTACTACCATTAGTCCTGTTGCTAAAGGATCTAACGTACCTGTATGACCAATTTTATTTAATTTCAAACGTTTTTTAATAACAACAAGACAATCTTGTGATGTCATAAATGAAGGTTTATCTATTAATAATATATAATCTTTTAACATGCGTTTCACCTACTTTACTTCTTTATCAGAAGCTATTTCTTGATACTTTTCAACATGTTTACAATTTGGATAATTAGTACACCCTAAAAATTTTCGATTTTGTTTTGAAGATTTAACAACCATTCAACCATCTGTACATACTAAACAAGGTTTAATTTTTTCTAATTGTTTTTGAATATATCGACATTTTGGAAATGCTGAACAACCGTTAAATTTACCATATCTTCCTGTTCTTTGCACAAGTGGGGCACCACAAAGTGGACAATCTTGATCTAATAAAACTGGTTTAATTTTAAACTCAGTCATTTTATCAAAAGCATCATCAATCCTTGGTTCAAACTTAACTCAAAAGTCTTTTACCACTTGATGCATATCAAAATTACCATGAGCAATTTGATCTAATTGAGTTTCAACTTGTGAAGTATATGTCTCATTAATAATATCATAAAAAAACTCTTGAAGTTTATCATTAGTTAAAAGACCTTTCTCAGTAGCTTTAAAAGACTTATTTTCAATAATAACATAACCGCGTTCTTTAATAGTGTTCATAATTGGATTATAAGTTGATGGTCGACCAATTCCTAGTTCTTCTAATGTTTTAATTAATTTAGCTTCTGTGTATCTTGGCTTTGGTTTAGTAAAGTGTTGCTGTAAATTTACTGACTCAACTTTAATAATTTGATTTTTTTCAAATTTTGGTAAAACTAAAAGTTCTTCATTTTCAAGACTTTCTATATCAAGCGTTAAAAATCCTTTAAACTTGATTTGTTGTCCTGTTAAACGAAATTGATAATCATTATTTTTAAATAAAACAGTAGTACTAATTAATTGTGCTGGTGGCATTAATGAACTAAGGGCACGAAAATAAATTAAATTATAAAGTTTTAATTGATCTTTATTTAAAAAATCAATAGCACGTTTATTATTCATTGTTAAATCAGTTGGTCTGATTGCTTCATGAGCATCTTGCACATTTTTTTTATTAGTCTGTTCTTTCTTCTGCCCAAGATATTGGTCACCATATTCATTAACAATTAATGTTTTGGCATTTTCAATAAATTTATCATTTAAACGTATTGAATCAGTACGAGGATAACTAATAAATCCGGTAAGTGTTCCATTAACATCAATTCCTTCATACAATTGCTGAGCAATAAGCGTTGTTTTAGCAGTACTAAAATTTAATTGCGTTGATGCTGCTTGTAATAAACTACTAGTAGTAAATGGATTTAATGAATTACGCTTACGATTTTGTTCAGTAACAGAAATTACTTGATAACTATCACTTAATGCATTTTTAATAGCAACTGCTTCTTGTTCATTATTAATAACTAACAGTTCTTCTTTATATTTTTCACAATTTAATATTATTTTTTTTTGATAAGTACTATTAATTGTTCAAAATTCTTTACTAATAAAATTAGTAATTTCACGTTCTCTTGTTGCTATTAATTTTAATGCTACTGATTGTACTCTCCCTGCACTACGTGAACCGATCTTTTTTTGTAATAGATTACTTAAGCGAAAACCAATGATACGATCAACCATTCTTCTTGCTTCTTGACTACGAACTAATGGTAAATCAATACTATGTGGAGATTTAAATGCTGTTAAAATTGCATCTTTAGTAATTTCATTAAAAGTTATTCGTGATGATATATTACTTGTTGCTAATACTTGATCTAAATGATAAGCAATTGCTTCTCCTTCGCGATCATGATCGGTTGCTAGATAAACATGAGTAATACTTTTTAATTTACTTTTTAATTCTTTTACCTTTGGCATTTTTTTGCGATCAATTTTGTAAATTGGTTCAAAAGTTTCTAAATCAATTCCCAAACCATATTGACCTTTAATTGCTAAATTACGAATGTGTCCATCCGAAGATAACACTAAATAATCATTACCTAAATATGATTGTACTGCTTTACTTTTAACTGGAGATTCCATGATTACTAATTTTGATGGCATCTTATATCTTCCTCTATATATAATTTATTAACTTTATTCAAATACTATTTTGTAATATATATAACTTTAACGCGAAAGTCAATATTTTTTTGGATATATGCTTTTTTATAAAAATTTTAAATAACTTATTAACAATTAATATATAAATTATGCTATATTTATTTAGTAAAAATTTAATATAAGTTTTTATCCTATTTATTTTTGTAAATAAATAGGTTTTTATTTTGATTTGAAAGGAACATAAAAATGAAGTTTTTAAACACAAATGAGAGCGAAATTAATTCTGAAATACTTTCTAATTTATTAAAATCAATACTTCCAAATAATCCTCTTAGAACCTGTTTAAAATCTTTTAGAGAATAGGATAAAATGATTATATATTTTAAAATAAGAGGTATATATGTGTAAAAATTATCCTAGTAATGTTAGCAAAGAGCAATTTGAAAATATAAAATCAATTTTAGAAAATACTAAAAAGAGAACTAAACCAAGAAGTTTAGATTTATATGAAGTATTTTGTGCAGTTTTATATGTATTAAAAAGTGGTTGCCAGTGAAGAATGTTACCAAAAAATTTTCCAAAATGACAAATTGTATATTATTATTTTCAAGCTTGAAGTAAAAATAATGATAAAGAACCTAGTGTATTACAATTAGTTTTAAAAAAAATTAGTCAAGGCATTTCGTATCAATAATGGTAGAAAAGAACAAACTAGTTTTTGTATAATTGATTCACAAAGTGTTAAAAATACAGATACTACTAAAAAAAAGGTTATGATGCTGGTAAAAAGATTTCAGGAATAAAGCGTCATATTGCTGTTGATTCTCAAGGTTTACCACATGCAATTTACATAACCACAGCAGAAAAAACAGATCATAATAGTGCTATAATAATGATTGAAAATGAAAAAGAGAATCTTTCTGCAGTTCAAAAAATACTAGTAGATGCTGGTTATACTGGTGAAAAATTTGCTTCTAAAATTAAAACAATTATAAATGCAAATGTTGAAGTTATAAAACGTAATGAATTACATTCTTTTGTAGTATTACCAAAAAGATGAGTTGTAGAACGAAGTTTTGCATGATTAGAAAAATGCAGAAGATTATGAAAAAATTGTGAAAAAAAATTAAATACTAGCTTACAAATGGTTGTTCTTGCCTTTATTTCAATTTTATTGAAAAGATTTTAAACAGGTTCTTACAGTGGGATTAGTGTGTCTTGCTGGTGGAATTGATTACTATTCATGAAATTTTTACAAAAATAAAAAACAAGAATTAAATATAAAAGTAATAGAAAAAAATGAAAATGAAAAAAAATATTTAGATGAATATAAAGAAAAAACTACATTAGACTCAAACAATCTAGTAAATAATGAAGCAAGTAATATAAGTAAATATGAATGTAATATGAAATTAGATAATGCAACTAAAATTAATCAAATAATTTTAGATAATAACAATAGCAAAAATGTTGAAGAAGAATATGATATGTTAGATGATGCAAAAGAAGCAATAAATGATGAAGATGAATGAGCAATAATTGATTTACCTTCTTATGGAAGTAATCATATTTAAAAATTTAATTATAATAAAAGTTACCATTAGATAACTTTTATTATAATATGTCAATCTATAATCATTAATTTCATCTACTAATAATTGTTTTCTAAAATTCTTTTATTGCTTTCATAAAAATAAAAAAAATAATTTTGTTTTAAAGAATAAAAAAATAATCAATTTCATTATTAAATTTGGAAAATTTTAAAGATATTTCAAAAATATAATATCAAATATCGGGAACTGAGGTAATGTTTAGTAATCTGTGTAACTTACAAAAATAACTATGTTTAATTAATTCTAGTAAATATAATTAAATGACTAGAAAGAGTGAGTTACAGATGGCTAAAAAGCAAAATATTAATAATAATGATCCAATATCAAAAGCAGTAGATTTATTATTAGAAAATACTGAAGATTTAACAACAGTTTTTAAAGAGAAAGGATTGTATAAAGAATTAACAAAAAGATTAGTAGAAAAAATGTTGAATTCTGAGATGCAAAATTATTTAGGATATGATAAGAATCAACATAGTAATAGTGACAATGCTCGTAATGGTATAAGTTCAAAAAAATTAATAACTCAACAAGGTAAAATTGAAATTGATGTACCACGAGATCGCAATAGTAATTTTAATCCTGTAATAGTTGCAAAAAGACAAAGAAGATTTGATGGTTTTGATCAACAAGTTCTTTCTTTATATGCAAAAGGAATGACATTATCAGATATTAGAATGCAATTACAAGAGTTATATCATGGTGCTGATATTAGTGAAAGTGTTATTAGCCAAATTACTGATGATGTTATTGATGATGTAAAAGCATGGCAAAATCGACCATTAGAAAGTGTCTATCCGATTGTTTATTTTGATTGCATAATAGTGAAAGTACGACAAGATAAAAGGATTATTAATAAATCAGTTTATATAGCTTTAGGAGTTGATTTAGAAGGTAAAAAAGATGTTTTAGGTTTATGAATTAGTGAAAATGAAGGTGCTAAATTTTGATTAGCAAATTTAACAGAAATGAAAAATCGTGGCTTAAATGATATTCTTATTGCCTGCAGTGATAATTTAACAGGCATGTCAGAAGCAATACAATCAGTTTATCTTAAAACAGAACATCAATTATGCATAGTTCATCAAATTAGAAATAGTTTGAAATATGTCTCATATAAGCATAGAAAATCTCTAGTTGCAGATTTAAAACCAATTTATACTGCATGTAGTGAAGAACAAGCAATGTAGGCTTTAGAATCCTTTGAAAGTAAATGAAATAAACAATATCCTCAAATTGCTAAATCTTGATATAAAAATTGAGATAATTTAATTGTTTTTATTAGTTATCCAGTAGAAATCAAAAGAGTGATTTATACTACAAATGCTATTGAATCTGTAAATAGTCAATTACGAAAAGTCATCAGAAATAAAAAAGTTTTTCCAAATGATATGGCAGTTTTCAAAATATTTTACTTAGCAATTGAAAATATAACAAAAAAATGAACAATGCCCATTCAAAATTGAAATACAGCAATTGCTCATTTTATGATAAAATTTGAAGATAGAATTAATCTAAACTAGTACTTTGTAAAACAAAGATACACAGATTACATAAAAGCCTCGGAACTGAATTATTTAATATTATTCCAATTGCCTTTTCATCAGTTTTTTGAAATTTTTTTCACTTATTAATTTTATCTTCAACTATTTTAATTAAATTAATTCAATTTCTATAAAAATTTCCACCTTTTTGTTCATTAATTTGTTTATCTAACTTTTTACCAACTTTTTCAAAATCTCTTACTCCATTAGGAAAAACAAACAACACAGGATTTAATTCAACAATTTCAAGTCCTAATGTTTTTTTATTATTTATATTTTCTAAAATAAAATCTGGGCCATTTAATCTACCTTGTTCTTTTGTAGTACCTATATATTCTTTTAAAATATAATTCTTTCTTATAATTATAGGAATAGATAAATAATGTCTAGATTCATTAAATCATCTAATTTCACTATCAATATTATGCACTTTTGAAAATTTTTCGGTAATTAGTTGTTTCAAAAATGTATTAGGAATTATTTTTTTTAAACTAGGTCTTAAAATATCGGGTTCTTTATTATCATGATAGTATCTTAATCATTCATCATTAGTTTTATTATGTATTAAAAAATTGAAAAATGCCACTTGCCACTTGCCACTTGCCACTTAGCCCTTTTTACTAGACCATTAATTTAAAAAACCTGAATGTATTCTAAAAACAATTGTGTTATATAATTAACACTAATTTTAACCTGAAAGGATTTTTATTAATGGATAAAATTAAACAAATAGCATTAGTAATTAACAAATTAAATATCAAAGAAAAAATTAAAATTATTGATGATTGTAAAAATCAATATTCAATTAGAAACCTATGTCAATATCTTCAATTAAACAGATCAACATATTACTTTTTAAAAAATAAACAAAAACCTATTAAAAAAGAAGAAAATCATATTATTAAATGCAATCATAAATATCAAAAAATATGCCAACTTTTAATCGAATTTCATTCTACAAGAAAAGGCAGAATTTATGGATATTTAAGAATTTTTTCAGCTTTTAAAGAGTGATTAAAACAAGAAAAAAATATCATTTTAAATATAGAATTATCAATAAAACAAATGCGAAAAATTATGAAAGAACACAATATTCAAGGATTAAAACAAACTAAAAATAACTATCCTAAAAACAAAAAAAATCCAAATAAGTGAATACCTACAATGGATAAAGTAAACAAAGATTATAAAAGTACAACCTCTTCAAATCAAATTTGATCAATGGACACTAAACAAATAAATACTAAAGAAGGATGATTATATCTTTTTGTAATTATTGATTTTTATTCAAATAATGTTGTTAGTTATAATATTGCTCCTAATAAATCATATCAGGATTTAATTCTTCCTGCTCTTGAAAAAATCAACAAACAATTTTCTTGAAATCAAGTAAAAAATGTTATTTTACATTCAGATAACGCCAACGAATTTTATTGTCAAGATATCACAAAATGAGCAGAGGATAAACAAATAATTTTAAGCAAAAAACAACCTTATGATATTGGTGGTAATGTATTATCTGAAAACTGATTTTCTCATTTATCTCAAGAATGACTACCTAAAGGATCAAATCAATATTTATCCATCAATGAAGCTATAAATGATGTAAATCAATATGTTATGTTTTATAATTATGAAAGAATACATTCTAAATTTCTAAAACCACCAATTTTACAAATTAAAATTTAGAATTTTATATCAAAAATGGTCCAGTAATTAAGGGCCAACCACCAGTTATAATATTGCTCCTAATAAATCATATCAGGATTTAATTCTTCCTGCTCTTGAAAAAATCAACAAACAATTTTCTTGAAATCAAGTAAAAAATGTTATTTTACATTCAGATAACGCCAACGAATTTTATTGTCACGATATCACAAAATGAGCAGAGGATAAACAAATAATTTTAAGCAAAAAACAACCTTATGATATTGGTGGTAATGTATTATCTGAAAACTGATTTTCTCATTTATCTCAAGAATGACTACCTAAAGGATCAAATCAATATTTATCCATCAATGAAGCTATAAATGATGTAAATCAATATGTTATGTTTTATAATTATGAAAGAATACATTCTAAATTTCTAAAACCACCAATTTTACAAATTAAAATTTAGAATTTTATATCAAAAATGGTCCAGTAATTAAGGGCCAACCACCAATCATGATTCTATTTATTCATTAGAATGGGGAACTAAAAAATTAATAAAATCAATTTCTTTTAGATAAGATAAGTATATCTTAATTAAATGATTCTTACAAAAATCATCTGCATATATAGAGTTACTAAATTTAAATAACTCTTGTTCTTGTTCTAATTTATTTAAATTTGTTAAATGTTCAGAAATCATTTTTTTAAAATAATTTAAATCTAAACTATGACTAAAAATATTTTCTTCAGAACTTTTAAATTGACATTTTTTATTTTGGAATTCATTGAAAGTAATTGTTTCTCTTCCTCATTTATTTAAATTTTTTGACATAATTAACACCTTATAAAAATGATTATTACTATATATATTATAAATAATAACTACTTTTTCTTTCTTATTTTTAATACAAATATTGGAATAACAATTGCAAAAAATATTAAAGCAGTAAAACCAATAGTAATAATCATACATATTCTATTTATCTTTTTTTTGTACTGATTTAACTCTTGTGGATTAATAATTTCATAGCCATAATAACTTATAATATTACGTTTACGAAATTTAAAAATAACAATATTAATCATATGAATAAAGAAAATAACACCTAAAATAATTGTTAATGTTATTGCATCTTTAATAATATCAGGAACATTAACTGTTCATTTTTGAATAATAAAAGTTAATTTCTGACCACTAATCAAAAACATAATGCCAATAATAATACCAAGAACAATATAACTACTAATACTTATTCAATTAATAATTATCAAGTTAGCATGAATTTTACGATAATTTCTAATTATAAAATTAGGAGGTAATAGCGATCCTTTTAGTGTTCTTTCAATATATAAATCCACTTCTCTTCTTAATGTCACAAATTCAATAATATTAATCAAAATAATAGTAAGAGCAATAATTGCTAATGCAATAGTAATTACAGGATGAGGAATAATTTTTATGTTAATCATACCAAAATATAAACTAATAAAAGTTGAAGCAATAATTAATGTCATAACACCAATAAATAATAAAATCAATTGTTTTAGCTTCTCTGATTTAATTTCTCTGCTAATTGGTTTTGGAATTTTAAAACTATTTTTATAACTAACTATTTCCATAGTATTAAATGTTTGTGGTTGATCATAATACATATCTTTTTCTTTAGTAAAGTTTTCATTGATCGGCACTGTCTTTTTTTCTTGTAAAGGTATTATATAAGAACTAGTAACTTGTATATTTTTACCATCATATTTTTTTTCATTATAATCGTTTTCATTAAAATCAGAATTATGAATATTTTCTTTATTTTTATTAATTGGTGGTACAACATTGCTAAAATAAGTGTTATTATTAGTTGATTTTTGATAATCTTCTTTATCTGATAACCTATTTTTTTGTGAAAAAAATTTATCAAATAATTTAAATTTTATTTTAGACATATACATCACCTACATTTAATTAGTTAAAATATTTTTTTGTCTTTTTAGAAATATGTTTACTTGAATAAAATTTTCTTTGTAATTTGGCAATTTCATGTTCAATTTCCAAAATTTTATCTTCAAATTGATAATCTTTTTCTTCTAAACTTAAGTATCCTTTAATAGAAATCCTTTTGCGTAAATACATTATTAATAAAATTGATAATAATAACAGAAAAATCAAAAGTGCTAACCCACCCATTGAATATAAAAAAGTAGTAATTGGAATCTCAAAACCTAAAAACTTAATGGTATTAGTACTACTATCATCACTTACTACTGCTAACACTAATTTCACCTCATACATTAGTATATAAATATTATAACAAAAACACCAAATCTAATTAATATTATCTATTTAATAGCTTATTTTCTGTTATAATAATTATTTTAATAATAAAAAAGAATATTATTAATATTCTTTTTCATATGTTCATCCTTCGCTACGTAAATATTTTGCTGCAACAAATTGTGCAAATATTGCTAGAAACAGACCAAAGAAAGTAATCAATAATAAAATTGTATAATCAAGGATTGGACGATTAATTAAAAATAAATCTTCTGGTGGGCGCTGTAACTCTAAAATAAATCTAATTAAATTTCATCCAAAAAAGTAAAGTCCCATTTGAACACCTGCATGCATCATTCGATAATGATGTGGATTATTTATTTCATAAAGTTTTTTGCTTTTATTTATATAATCATTAATTTTCTTACCAGAAAGTTTGACTTCTGCTAATGCTTTATTTACTACATTTTTTGGTACTTGATTATAATAGTAAACTTCATTTCACATTTTAGTTCAAGTCAAATGCTTTGGGTCACGATTTACTTTATTTCAATATTTTGGATTAAAAGTTATTTTTCCTCAGTATTTAAAATTATCTTTAAAATCAAATTGAAACTTATCTGGTTCCACTTTTCATGGCTTTTTACCAAATCATTTACCAAGATTTGGAACAATAAATGTAATCGCTAATCATAAACCTAAATTAGCAATTGATTCATAAAGAAATATTGGTGCATGATAAACAATTTCACCATTAATCGTTTCGGGATTACCACTTGGTCCACCAATTAATTTAAAACAATTATCACGAATAAAAGCAGGTAATCATGATAATGAATCATAACTTACAACGTTACCAAGTAATTCATGATTAAAGAAATTACCTCAACGTCCTAATATCTGCCCTAATAAAATATTAGGAATAATTAAATCGCCATATATTCATAATGATATTTTATACTTACGACCAACAAAGTAAAAAATAATTGCACCAGCAATAATGCCAAATAAAACACCACCATGAATAGACATCCCTGGTTTTCAAAATGCAAATTTTTCAAAAAAACTAATTGACTTATCAGGATCATCCTTACCAAGAAAACTAGCACCAAATAATGAAGCAGGAATAATAAATATTATTGATCATGCTAAAGAATCAGTAGGAACACGATAACGTTTAAATTTTACTCAAGAAGCAATAATTGAAGCAAAAATACCTGACATAATAGCAAATGCATAAACATGAAATCATCCACCATAAGTATCAGTAATGCCGTGAGGTCCAACAAAATCTAAATTTAACATAACAAACACCTCACTTACAAGACCATCTTTTAATATAGAATACCATAATAGAATACCATAACTAACTAAGAATCACAATATAAATAAAGACAAACAATACATATTGCATATATAATTTTGATAAAGTGTAATTGTAATTCACATTTTTTTAGATTTTTTATTGTATATTATTTTTTGCAAATATAAACTTAAATTAAGATTTACCAAAAAACAAATACAAAAAATAATGTATTTTTGATAAATCTTAATTTATTTTTTAAAAAAAGGGGGAATGAAAATGAAATTTAAACAATCTAATTCTAATTTAGGATTATTATCATGTTTTAAATAATAATTTTGTCTATTTATAATTAATTTATTTTCTAATATTAACCCTAATCTTTTAGTTTTTTCTTCAGCTAATTCTTTTTGTAATTTTCTGTCTTTTTCATTTTCAAGTGATTCATGTTTAAATCTAGAATCTTGTAAATCTTTTTCATGTTGTCTTTGCTTTTCTTTATCAATTAATTTTGCTTCAATCTTAGATCTATTTTCTATATAAGAATTGGTGCAAAACTAAGGTAATTCAAAATTATATATTTCTGCTATTAAATTAAATCTTAATGCAAATCTTCGTATTTTATTGCGATATTTTAAAGTTAAAATTTTAAAACGTTTTAGTTTAGCAAATACGTGTTCAATTTTAATTCTAATTTTGCTTAAAGTTTTATTGTATTCTTTTTGAATTGGTATTAATTTATTGTATTTACTTTTTTTAAATGGCAAAAATGTATTTTTATGAATATTTTGTATTCCTTGATAATCTGAATCAACAAAAACTTGTTTTTCTGGATGAATAAAAGTTTTAGATTTTAAAAGTAATTTAAAATCATGAATGCTTCCAAAACAAAAAGCGGTTGAAATAATTTTTCCATTTAAAATATCAATAATTATTTGCGATTTAAGAGTATGATGTTTGTTTTTACCCGAAAAAAGTAATTTTAGTTTTTTTTAATTCTTTCAATTGGAGTTTCAGTAGCATCAATAGCTAGTAAAGTATTATTGATTCCTTTATTTTTGATTAAATCTTTTTTGCCAGATAAATTAAAAATTCCACTTTTTATTAAAGTATTTTCAATTCAAAAAATATTACGAATGCAGCTAGTATGACTAATATTATATCTTTTTGCAATAACTCTATAACTACTATACTCTTTTCAGTATTCTAATGTCATTAATAAACGATTTTCTATTGATAATTTATTAGGTTTACCACCAACTGCTTTTTTAATTGCTTCAGCTTTTTTTAAAATTTCAACCATTTTTTGAAATGTTTGTAGTTTTATTCCCACTAAACTATAAAATTCTTGTTCATCTTTGTATTTTTTTAACATAATAATTATCACCTTTGATATTAATAATAACCGTTAAATTATTAAAATTAAAGGTTTTGCACCAAGTCTATAGTTTTTAATACTTTTAAAAATAGAAATTGGGTTCAAACAATCAATTATTTTTAATAAAATTTTCACATAACCCCCTACTCCCCATTTAAGTAATTATTATTAATATACTTATTATAAATTAAAATTTTATCAATTTCTTAGAACCTGTTTAAAATCTTTTAGAGAATAGGATAAAATGATTATATATTTTAAAATAAGAGGTATATATGTGTAAAAATTATCCTAGTAATGTTAGCAAAGAGCAATTTGAAAATATAAAATCAATTTTAGAAAATACTAAAAAGAGAACTAAACCAAGAAGTTTAGATTTATATGAAGTATTTTGTGCAGTTTTATATGTATTAAAAAGTGGTTGCCAGTGAAGAATGTTACCAAAAAATTTTCCAAAATGACAAATTGTATATTATTATTTTCAAGCTTGAAGTAAAAATAATGATAAAGAACCTAGTGTATTACAATTAGTTTTAAAAAAAATTAGTCAAGGCATTTCGTATCAATAATGGTAGAAAAGAACAAACTAGTTTTTGTATAATTGATTCACAAAGTGTTAAAAATACAGATACTACTAAAAATAAAGGTTATGATGCTGGTAAAAAGATTTCAGGAATAAAGCGTTATATTGCTGTTGATTCTCAAGGTTTACCACATGCAATTTACATAACCACAGCAGAAAAAACAGATCGTAATAGTGCTATAATAATGATTTGCTTCTTGAAAATGAAAAAGAGAATCTTTCTGCAGTTCAAAAAATACTAGTAGATGCTGGTTATACTGGTGAAAAATAAAATTAAAACAATTATAAATGCAAATGTTGAAGTTATAAAACGTAATGAATTACATTCTTTTGTAGTATTACCAAAAAGATGAGTTGTAGAACGAAGTTTTGCATGATTAGAAAAATGCAGAAGATTATGAAAAAATTGTGAAAAAAAATTAAATACTAGCTTACAAATGGTTGTTCTTGCCTTTATTTCAATTTTATTGAAAAGATTTTAAACAGGTTCTTAGGGAATTGTTTTTTTATTATATCATTTTATTTAAACTTGCTTTTAATTTATTTTTCTATGAATACTAGATTTATTATAGAAAATTATATCATTTTATTTATAATTTTTATAAATAAAATGATATAATAAAAAATATAAATAAATTATTTATAAAACTTTGAAATGGGGAATATAAAATGATTAATAACATAAAAAATATGATTAAAAATTTCTCTAGAGAAATTGAGTGTCACGCAATAATTAAAAATAATTTAGAAAATAATCAGTCAAAAACTCAAGAAAATTTAATTAATATTGAAATGCAAAAAAATTACATCAAAATTAAAATGGAAATAATTGCAGAATTAAAAAAAATACTATATATTTAACATAAAATTGTGAGAAATCTGATTTTAATCTAAAAATATGATTTATAAAAATAAAAAAATAATTGTTCTATTTAAGTCAATTATTTTTTTATTTTCAAATAATTCAATTTAGAAAAATACAAATCAAATATATATACATTTTTTTTAATTTTCTTCATCTATTTTTAAAACAGCACGAAATGCTTCTGGTGGTAATTCAACATTACCAATCGATTTCATTTTTTTCTTTCCTTCTTTTTGTTTTTCTAAAAGTTTTCTTTTTCTTGTAATATCACCACCATAACATTTAGCAATAACATCTTTTCTAACTGCTTGCACAGTTTGACGAGCAATAATTTTATTATTAATAGCAGCCTGAATAGCAACTTCAAAATTTTGTTTCGGAATTAATTTTTTTAATTTTTCACATAAAACACGCCCACGATCATAAGCAAAATCCTTATGAACAATAACAGATAATGCATCAACAATATTACCTGCTAATAAAATATCCATTTTCACTAATTTACTTTCCTGATAATCAATTAACTCATAATCTAATGAAGCATAACCTTTTGATATTGATTTTAATTTATCAAAAAAATCAATGACAATTTCATTCAGTGGCATATTATAAATAAGAGTTCTTCGTAAATTATCAGCATATTTTAGATCTAAATAAGTTCCGCGTTTATCCTGACATAATTGCATCAATGCACCAACATATTGTTCTGGTGTCATTATTGTTACTTGTACAAATGGTTCTTCTACACTTTTAATTGTTTGCACAGTTGGTCATTTTGCTGGATTATCAATTATTAACTTTTCACCATTAGTTAAATTTACTTCATAAATTACAGAAGGAGCTGTTGAAATTAAAACTAAATTATATTCACGCTCTAAACGCTCTTGAATAACATCCATATGTAATAACCCTAAAAAACCACAACGAAAACCAAAACCTAATGCTTGTGATGTTTCAGCAGTAAAAATTAATGAGGCATCCGATAATTGAATTTTATATAATGCATCCTTTAATTCTTGATATTTATTAGTATCAATTGGATATAAACCACAATAAACCATTGGTTTTAAAGTTTTATAACCTAGTAATGGTGCATCAGCAGGATTAATAACACTAGTAATCGTATCACCAACATGAATATCACTAATTATTTTAATTGCACCACTAATTCAACCAACTTCACCAGCTGTTAACATTTCTCTCTTTTCTTCTTTTGGTGTGCGTACTCCTAATTCAGTAATTTCATATTCAGCACCAGTTGACATCATTCTTACTTTATCACCAACTTTAATTACACCAGTTTTGATTCTAATAAATGCCATCACTCCACGATATTTATCATATAATGAATCAAAAATTAAAGCACGTAATGGTTCATTATCGTCAGCATCAATTGGATAAGGAATATATTTAATAACTGCTTCTAAAACATCGCGAATATTAATACCTGTTTTTGCAGAAATTAAAGGCGCATAATCAGCAGGTAAACCCAATACTTTTTCAATTTCTTCTTTAACTTTTTCTGGTTCAGCACTTGGTAAATCTATTTTATTAATAACAGGAATAATTTCTAAGTCATTATCTAATGCTAAATATACATTTGCTAAAGTTTGTGCTTCAATACCCTGAGCAGCATCAACTACTAAAATGGCACCCTCACATGCTGCTAAACTACGCGATACTTCATAAGTAAAGTCAACATGACCTGGAGTATCAATTAAGTGAAGCAAATAAGTATGACCATCTAATGATTGATATTTAAGCTGTACACTATTTAGTTTAATTGTAATGCCACGTTCACGTTCTAAATCCAGTGAATCTAACAATTGATTTTTCATTTCCCTTTTTGAAACGGCATTAGTTAATTCTAAAATACGATCAGCCAAAGTTGATTTACCATGATCAATATGGGCAATAATTGAAAAATTTCTAATGTATTTTTTATCGATACTCATAATATTATTTATTCACCTATCTTTTGCTTATAAACTATTTACTATGTTTTAGTATATCAAAGTTTAAATAAAATTAAATCGAAAGTTGCAGATAATCTTATAAATATAATTAAACTATCACTTAACAATATATGAAAAGATATATACATAAATAACTAGTTTTTAAAATCATGTAAAATTATAATAACAAAAAATAAAGGAGGGAGGGTGTTAGTAATATGAAAAAAATATTAACAACATTAAGTATTTTAGCAATTACAATTACTGTTGGAAATGTAAATAATGTTAATTTAAATAGTAGTTCGCAACAAAATGCACATATAATTAATAAAACTCAACAAGACACAATTTACATTGACAAAGATGGAGAACAAATAACAACTAATGAAACAGATTTATCAAATATAAATAGCAAAGAAATTGTTCAAATTGGATTTTATAAAAACATCATTAATCAAATTCAAGTGGTTAAAATGCCAAAAACAATTCAAAAAGTGCCAGATCAATTACCACCAGAAATAACTTCTTTAAAACACATGTTTTGAGATGCTATTGTCTTCAATCAAGATATTTCAAAGTGAGACATTTCAAAAGTAACAGATTTAAGTCTTATCTTTCAAAATGCTATTGCATTTAATCAAAGTCTTGCAGATTGAAATACATCAAATGTAATAAATATGAATTCAATGTTTGCTGATGCTTTAACATTTAATCAAAATATTTCAAATTGAAATACTTCTAATGTAACAAATATGAATAAAATGTTTTTTAATGCAAGATCATTCAATCAAAACCTTTCAAAATGAAATGTAAAAAAAATAATAGAACACAGTAATTTTGCTACTGGCTCAAAAATTGATAATCCCAATAAATTACCAAAATTTAAACAATAAAAAAAATAATAAGAAAAAAATAAGGTGGTAAATAATTATGAGAAAACTGCTAAAATTTATATTATCTTTAATGGTTGCAACACCAACAAGTATTAGTTTAGTTGCTTGTGGAGGAACAGTATATCCTGTACATAAAAAAGATTTAAAAGGTTTATCTGATAACTTAGACATTACAACACTTGATAATAATGTAAAAGTTTTTAAAGTTGAATTAATTAATAAATTAAGAAAAAAAACATTTTCAAATTTACAACTAAGCGATGTAAAAATTAGTAAAAATAATAATACACCTCTACAAGATGCTGATATTAAAAATAGAAAATTAATTATAAAAATAATTGGATTAAGTACTTCTATAAACTTTATAGGTGAAAAAACGATAAATATAAATATTACAACCACACAAGAGAAAAAAGACTTAAATTTACTTATAGCAAATCAAAATCTAGGATTTATTAAAATTTTAGCAAAAAATTTAATTCCAACCAAAGAGGAACTTTTAATTGGTATCAAAAGCATAAATTATGATGCTAGTATTTTAACTATTAATGATTTTAATATTAAAGGATCTATTAATAGTACAAGTGCTATAATTGAAGGAACTGGCGACTATAAAGGTGAAATTACTTTAAGTTATAGACAAGAATTTGATTTTAATATATGAAATTTTCTAGACATTCTTGTAATGGGTCATATGAAAAATAAAGGTTATTGATTAGAAAATATGAAACTTAATATTAAAAATAATGAAATTTTATCATTTGATAAAATTTCATTAATAAATTTAACTAAGACCTTTGAAACTTCTGAACAAACAGAACTTAAAAATAATACAAACCTTGAACAACAACTTAGTACACAAGAATACGATAAAGAAGTAACAAATACTTATTCTGTTACTAATACATATGATGTTGGTATAAGTGAAAAAATATCAATACCTTTTGAAGAAACAACCTTTAATTTTAACTTTGGTCATAGTACCACAAATACAAATTCTGAATCAGTAACATTAAAATATCCATCTCAAAAAATAAATGTATTACCTCATAAAAAGGTAAACATAGATTATGATATATTTTTAAATAATACTAAATCTGATTATATTCTAACTTTAAAATTAGATAAGAGTTCAACTTTTTCTGGAAATTTATATTATTGAGAAGATAATGTTAATAAAGGTTGACAAACATATAATTTCTATGAGCTTCTAACAGAATTAAATAAAAATCAATTTGCTAATAATTGTTTAATGTATGCTAACAATAACGAACTATATTATTCTATTCCATTAACCTTATATGGTAAATCTAATGAATTAGATGTTACAGTCAATCCAGAACAACCAATTTAAAGTTTATATAAAATATTTAATTCAAAAATAACATTTTTTAAAATAAAACTGCTCAATTGAGCAGTTTTATTAAATATTTTATTATTAGACTTGGTGCAAAACCTTTAATTTTAATAATTTAACGGTTATTATTAATATCAAAGGTGATAATTATTATGTTAAAAAAATACAAAGATGAACAAGAATTTTATAGTTTAGTGGGAATAAAACTACAAACATTTCAAAAAATGGTTGAAATTTTAAAAAAAGCTGAAGCAATTAAAAAAGCAGTTGGTGGTAAACCTAATAAATTATCAATAGAAAATCGTTTATTAATGACATTAGAATACTGAAAAGAGTATAGTAGTTATAGAGTTATTGCAAAAAGATATAATATTAGTCATACTAGCTGCATTCGTAATATTTTTTGAATTGAAAATACTTTAATAAAAAGTGGAATTTTTAATTTATCTGGCAAAAAAGATTTAATCAAAAATAAAGGAATCAATAATAATTTACTAGCTATTGATGCTACTGAAACTCCAATTGAAAGAATTAAAAAAAACTAAAATTACTTTTTTCGGGTAAAAACAAACATCATACTCTTAAATCGCAAATAATTATTGATATTTTAAATGGAAAAATTATTTCAACCGCTTTTTGTTTTGGAAGCATTCATGATTTTAAATTACTTTTAAAATCTAAAACTTTTATTCATCTAGAAAAACAAGTTTTTGTTGATTCAGGTTATCAAGGAATACAAAATATTCATAAAAATACATTTTTGCCATTTAAAAAAAGTAAATACAATAAATTAATACCAATTCAAAAAGAATACAATAAAACTTTAAGCAAAATTAGAATTAAAATTGAACACGTATTTGCTAAACTAAAACGTTTTAAAATTTTAACTTTAAAATATCGCAATAAAATACGAAGATTTGCATTAAGATTTAATTTAATAGCGAGGCTTTTATGTAATCTGTGTATCTTTGTTTTACAAAGTACTAGTTTAGATTAATTCTATCTTCAAATTTTATCATAAAATGAGCAATTGCTGTATTTCAATTTTGAATGGGCATTGTTCATTTTTTTGTTATATTTTCAATTGCTAAGTAAAATATTTTGAAAACTGCCATATCATTTGGAAAAACTTTTTTATTTCTGATGACTTTTCGTAATTGACTATTTACAGATTCAATAGCATTTGTAGTATAAATCACTCTTTTGATTTCTACTGGATAACTAATAAAAACCATTAAATTATCTCAATTTTTATATCAAGATTTAGCAATTTGAGGATATTGTTTATTTCATTTACTTTCAAAGGATTCTAAAGCCTGCATTGCTTGTTCTTCACTACATGCAGTATAAATTGGTTTTAAATCTGCAACTAGAGATTTTCTATGCTTATATGAGACATATTTCAAACTATTTCTAATTTGATGAACTATGCATAATTGATGTTCTGTTTTAAGATAAACTGATTGTATTGCTTCTGACATGCCTGTTAAATTATCACTGCAGGCAATAAGAATATCATTTAAGCCACGATTTTTCATTTCTGTTAAATTTGCTAATCAAAATTTAGCACCTTCATTTTCACTAATTCATAAACCTAAAACATCTTTTTTACCTTCTAAATCAACTCCTAAAGCTATATAAACTGATTTATTAATAATCCTTTTATCTTGTCGTACTTTCACTACTATGCAATCAAAATAAACAATCGGATAGACACTTTCTAATGGTCGATTTTGCCATGCTTTTACATCATCAATAACATCATCAGTAATTTGGCTAATAACACTTTCACTAATATCAGCACCATGATATAACTCTTGTAATTGCATTCTAATATCTGATAATGTCATTCCTTTTGCATATAAAGAAAGAACTTGTTGATCAAAACCATCAAATCTTCTTTGTCTTTTTGCAACTATTACAGGAGTAAAATTACTATTGCGATCTCGTGGTACATCAATCTCAATTTTACCTTGTTGAGTTATTAATTTTTTTGAACTTATACCATTACGAGCATTGTCACTATTACTATGTTGATTCTTATCATATCCTAAATAATTTTGCATCTCAGAATTCAACATTTTTTCTACTAATCTTTTTGTTAATTCTTTATACAATCCTCCCTCTTTAAAAACTGTTGTTAAATCTTCAGTATTTTCTAATAATAAATCTACTGCTTTTGATATTGGATCATTATTATTAATATTTTGCTTTTTAGCCATCTGTAACTCACTCTTTCTAGTCATTTAATTATATTTACTAGAATTAATTAAACATAGTTATTTTTGTAAGTTACACAGATTACTAAACATTACCTTAATAGCAGGAATATATAATTTTGAATTACCTTAGTTTTGCACCAAGTCTATTAAATCATTGTCACCTTTTCCATCAACAATAATTACTGTTTGATTTAATTTATAAACAAGTTGATTGATTATTGATAATGCTGTTGTAGTTTTCCCCGAACCAGTTGCTCCAATCAATAATGTATGTTGGTTTAGGCCACTTGCCACTTAGCCCTTTTTACTAGACCATTAATTTAAAAAACCTGAATGTATTCTAAAAACAATTGTGTTATATAATTAACACTAATTTTAACCTGAAAGGATTTTTATTAATGGATAAAATTAAACAAATAGCATTAGTAATTAACAAATTAAATATCAAAGAAAAAATTAAAATTATTGATGATTGTAAAAATCAATATTCAATTAGAAACCTATGTCAATATCTTCAATTAAACAGATCAACATATTACTTTTTAAAAAATAAACAAAAACCTATTAAAAAAGAAGAAAATCATATTATTAAATGCAATCATAAATATCAAAAAATATGCCAACTTTTAATCGAATTTCATTCTACAAGAAAAGGCAGAATTTATGGATATTTAAGAATTTTTTCAGCTTTTAAAGAGTGATTAAAACAAGAAAAAAATATCATTTTAAATATAGAATTATCAATAAAACAAATGCGAAAAATTATGAAAGAACACAATATTCAAGGATTAAAACAAACTAAAAATAACTATCCTAAAAACAAAAAAAATCCAAATAAGTGAATACCTACAATGGATAAAGTAAACAAAGATTATAAAAGTACAACCTCTTCAAATCAAATTTGATCAATGGACACTAAACAAATAAATACTAAAGAAGGATGATTATATCTTTTTGTAATTATTGATTTTTATTCAAATAATGTTGTTAGTTATAATATTGCTCCTAATAAATCATATCAGGATTTAATTCTTCCTGCTCTTGAAAAAATCAACAAACAATTTTCTTGAAATCAAATAAAAAATGTTATTTTACATTCAGATAACGCCAACGAATTTTATTGTCACGATATCACAAAATGAGCAGAGGATAAACAAATAATTTTAAGCAAAAAACAACCTTATGATATTGGTGGTAATGTATTATCTGAAAACTGATTTTCTCATTTATCTCAAGAATGACTACCTAAAGGATCAAATCAATATTTATCCATCAATGAAGCTATAAATGATGTAAATCAATATGTTATGTTTTATAATTATGAAAGAATACATTCTAAATTTCTAAAACCACCAATTTTACAAATTAAAATTTAGAATTTTATATCAAAAATGGTCCAGTAATTAAGGGCCAACCACCTTAAAATTTAGAATTTTATATCAAAAATGGTCCAGTAATTAAGGGCCAACCACCAACCTATGTCAATATCTTCAATTAAACAGATCAACATATTACTTTTTAAAAAATAAACAAAAACCTATTAAAAAAGAAGAAAATCATATTATTAAATGCAATCATAAATATCAAAAAATATGCCAACTTTTAATCGAATTTCATTCTACAAGAAAAGGCAGAATTTATGGATATTTAAGAATTTTTTCAGCTTTTAAAGAGTGATTAAAACAAGAAAAAAATATCATTTTAAATATAGAATTATCAATAAAACAAATGCGAAAAATTATGAAAGAACACAATATTCAAGGATTAAAACAAACTAAAAATAACTATCCTAAAAACAAAAAAAATCCAAATAAGTGAATACCTACAATGGATAAAGTAAACAAAGATTATAAAAGTACAACCTCTTCAAATCAAATTTGATCAATGGACACTAAACAAATAAATACTAAAGAAGGATGATTATATCTTTTTGTAATTATTGATTTTTATTCAAATAATGTTGTTAGTTATAATATTGCTCCTAATAAATCATATCAGGATTTAATTCTTCCTGCTCTTGAAAAAATCAACAAACAATTTTCTTGAAATCAAGTAAAAAATGTTATTTTACATTCAGATAACGCCAACGAATTTTATTGTCAAGATATCACAAAATGAGCAGAGGATAAACAAATAATTTTAAGCAAAAAACAACCTTATGATATTGGTGGTAATGTATTATCTGAAAACTGATTTTCTCATTTATCTCAAGAATGACTACCTAAAGGATCAAATCAATATTTATCCATCAATGAAGCTATAAATGATGTAAATCAATATGTTATGTTTTATAATTATGAAAGAATACATTCTAAATTTCTAAAACCACCAATTTTACAAATTAAAATTTAGAATTTTATATCAAAAATGGTCCAGTAATTAAGGGCCAACCACCCAAAAATTTAGTTTAAAAATATCAATTATATTTTAAAAAGAGACACTATTAATAGTGTCTCTTTTTAAAATAAATTATAGTTATTTTGCTTTTGCTAATTTAGTCATAATTTTAGATTTTTGACGAGCAGCTTTATTAATGTGATAAATGCCTTTAACAACAGTTTTATCAATTAAACTACATACTTCATTAACAAGTACTGTAGCATTTTCTGCTTTGTTTTTTATTGATATTTCAGCTTTTTTTAAAGCAGTTTTAACTTTAGATTTATAACTTTTATTAATTTCATTTCTTTTTTGGTTTGTTTTAATTCTTTTAATTTGTGATGCAATGTTAGCCATTTTTTCTCCTTTTTTGTTTTGAACATGTTTTATAGATTAATTACAACAAAAATAATTATAACAAAAATCATAAATGTTGTATAATATTTTTTATTTTTTCAGTATAATTAATGTGTTAGCTTTTTGTTAATAGTATATTTTAATTTTTTTACACTTTTAATGTAAATTATTTGTTTAAAAACTTTAATGATAAATGTAGGTGTGGTAAATAAATGAGTTACTATTTTCGTAACCCTTATCAATTTTCTTACCATAGTATTGGTAGGATTAGAACAAGATTAAAATTGCAAGACTTAAATGATATCCAATTACGTGAATATTGTTTAAAATTGATTAATGAGTCTTATGATATTGAAGAGACAAAAAGTTTTAAATATATTAGAGTAAATAAAACACATCTTTATTTTGTAATTAAAAAAGATGTTAATTTAATTTTAACAATTTCACCGATGAGTCCAACTAAACTATTAGCAGTAATCGAGGAAAATTTATAAATCAAAAAAAGAGGAATAAAAAATGGGAAATTTATCTAGTCAATGATGAATGTTAGCGCTTATAGGAGTAGTTTTAATAATTTTTATTTTTACAACCATTTCAGCAAAAAAGAAGAAAAAAGAAGAGAAAAAACAACGTCAAAAAGAAGTAAAAAATATTATTAAATCCTTTATGCGTGATGAATTAAAATTGCAACATAAAACAGTAGAGTTTGAACAAGTAGTTTCACGTAGTAGTAAAGAATATCGCTATCGTGATGTTTTTGATGTAATTGTAAAATTATATGATTCTAAGAAAAATGATTTATTTGCAACTAAAGCATTTGAGGTAGAAGGATTTACTAAGCAATTATCAAAGAAAGAATTTGAAACAATTTGAAAAGTAAATTGTGAATTGGATTTAGAAGAAACACTTAAGAAAATTGAAATGTCAAAAAAACGTAGTGGTAAAATTAAAATAAAAAGAAAGACAGCAGAAGAAAAAACAGCAATTAAAAAAGAAAATGAAGCCGTTAAACTTGCAATTGAAGAAGAACGTTTACAAAATAAAGAAAATAAAAAACGTGCTAAAAATTTAGAAAAACCTAAAATTGCAATTCATGATAAATTTTCTGGATGAAAAGATAAATAAATCTTTATTTTTAAGTAGGCAATTGGGTGATATGTAATGAAAATTTATAAAGATGATTATAAGCATTTCCGTATTTGTCGAAAACTTTCATGATTTTTAAATGCAAAAAATTATGCTTTAGCTAAGCATTTAATTGAAGAGAAAAAGATAATAAATTTTGTTGAACTAACGCATACTAAAACAAGTAGTAAATTTAAATCTAATTTAATTACTATTTCTGATTTAGATGATGATACATTTGAAAATAATTATAATGAAGAAGATGATTCTGAATTTTATCTTGGTGAAACAATTGCAGATGGTATTGAAACTGGGCACTATGCTCAAGAATATTTTAAAGTAAAATATTCTTATTTTAATTTTGAGTCTGAACCGGGTAATAATGTCATAGAAATTATTAATAATAAAGAGTATGATGTTTTATTTGAACCAAGATTTGAATATCAGGGCTGTGTTACTAAGTGTGATATTTTAAAACGAAATAATGATGGTTGGGATTTAATTGAAGTAAAAGCAGTAACTTGAGTTAAAGAAGAACATATGTGAGATTTACTTTATCAGTATGATATTTTAACCAAATGTGGAATTAAAGTAGTTAATACTTATATTATGTATTTAAATAATAATTATGTTAAAAAAGAAAAAATAGATTTAAATGAATTATTTATTGTTAATGGATCAACTTGGCAAAAAAGTCCTAATACTAAAAAAAGTTTTAGTCTTTTTGAATCAATTCAAGATGAAATTTTAAATAATAATTTGAAATTACAATATGAAAATATTAAGAATATTATTAAAATTAGTGATATTGATGAAATAGTTAAATTATTAACTTTACCTTATTGTCATGAAAATAGTAATCAATTTTGTCCTCATATTTTTAAATATTTTTCTATTCATAATACTATTTTTGAATTATATCGTTTAAGAAAAACTAAGAAAGCATTGTGATATTATGAAGAAGATTTGTTAGAAATTAATGATGAAAGATTATTACCATTTTTAACAAAGTCTAATTTACATTTAAGACAATATGATGTAATTAAAAATGGTGAAAAATTAATTGATGGCAATAAATTTGTTGATTTAAAAATTGAATATAAAAAGTACCAATATCCAATTTATATGTATGATTTTGAGACTATGAAATCTGCAATACCTAAGTTTAAAAATAGTAAACCATATCAACAAATTCCTTTTCAATATTCTGTCCATGTATTATTGGCACCAGATTTTGATTTTAAAACTTATAAATCAATTAAACATTATGAATTTTTAGCAGATGGAAATGATGATCCAAGAGAAATGTTAACAAAAAAATTATGTCATGATTTAATTAATATTCATGGTAAGGGTACGTATGTTGCTTATAATCAATCATTTGAGAAATCTGTTCTTAAAAAATTAGCTTATTATTATCCTCAATATAAAAATAAATTATCATTAATCCATGATGGTACTATTGATTTACAAGATTTTTTTAAAGAATTTAAAATTTATAAAGAACAGTTTTATGGTTCTCTTTCAATTAAAAAAACTTTACCAGCATTTGAACCTTCCTTTTCTTATGAAGGATTAGTTATTAAAAAAGGAGATATGGCATCAGAAGTTTTTCGTAGAAGAGTTGAAAATAACATTAGTTTAACTAATTGAATTCATAATTTTCGTGAAAATATGTTAAAATATTGTGCTCAAGATACTTTAGGTATGGTAGTATTATTCTGACATGTAAAAAATATTATTGAAATGTACAAAGCAAAAATTGAGGGCGAAAATTATGAAAAAATTTAAAATTTTATTTATGGGTTCTTCTTTTTTTTCTGAAAATATTTTAAAAACATTATTAATAACAATGAAAAATGAAGTTGAAATAGTTGGTGTTGTTTGTCAGCCAGATCGTAAAATTGGTCGTAAACAAGAAGTTGTTCCTTTAGCAATTAAACAATTGGCAGAAGAATATCAAATCCCTGTTTTCCAACCAGAAAATATTATTGAAAGTTTAAAAAGTTTACAATTATTAAATATTGATGTTATTCTTACTTGTGCTTATGGTCAATTTTTACCAAAAGCAATTTTAAATTTACCAAAATATAAATGTTTAAATATTCATGCTTCATTATTACCATCATTGCGTGGTGGTGCCCCTATTCAATGAGCAATTATTAATGGATTACAAACTACTGGTATTACATTAATGAAAATGGTAAGTAAAATGGATGCAGGAGCAATTTATGTTCAAGAACAAGTTTCAATTGGTATTGAGGATACATATACTTCTTTAGTTAATAAGTTGATAACTTTAGCACAAAATATGTTAATAAAATATTTATTAAAAATCATTAATAATGAAATACAAGAGCAAGAACAAGATGAAAATAAAGTAACTTTTGGTTTAAATATTAAAAGAAGTGATGAAAAAATTAATTGAAATCTTTCAGCACAATTAATTTCATGTCATGTTCGTGGATTGTATAATACACCAATCGCTTATACTACATTGAATGATAATATATACAAAATTCATCAAGTAACAGTAACTAATGAATTATCAAATGCTCTGCCAGGAACAATTGTTGCAATAAATAAATTAGGTATTATTGTTGCCACTAAAACTAATAACATAGTAATTAAGGTTATTCAACCAGCAGGTAAAAAAGAAATTATAGCAGCTTGTTACTATGGTTCTAAAATTAATCCAATTGCAATTGGTTTTATCTTTAAATAGTAATAAAAAAATAACTAATATTTTTTGGTAATCTAGGAGGAAAAGATGTATCGTTTTCGCTCAATTAAATATCTAGCAATGACTGGTATTATTACTGGTTTATTAGTAACAATTGGTTATTGTTCAACTTTTCTTTTTGGTTGAGCAATTACTAGTTTATTTGGTGGAAATTCTACTTTGCAATTATTTGATGCTGTTTTTATTCCGTTTTGTGCTTTTTTTGAAGGGCCAATGCTGTTATTTGCAGGACCAATTGCGGGTGGCATTTTTGATTTAATTAGTGGTGTTAAAATTGTGGTTATTCCTATTACAATTTTTATTAGAATTTTAATGTTTTTTGTTATTAAGTTATTAATTAATAAATCTTGATGAAGTACTATTTATACTTTCTTTTTTGCTGGTATTTTATTACTTATTTACCCATTGTCTTATTTAGTAATTTATCAAGATTATGCTATTACAGTTAATGAATTAATTACTGATAGTATTCAAGCTATCTTTGCTTATTTTGTTGCTATTCCACTTTATTATGCTCTTAGTAAAAATAAGATTAGATCAAATTATAGTTTTTGAAATGATCAAGAATTTGATTATTTAAAAAATAAAAAAATAACTGTTTTAGAATAGTTTACTTATTATCAATTATTGATATCTAATATAGACAATATGGTATAATTTTATAAACTTAATATAAGTTTATACCCATTTACTTAAGTTTTAAGGTAAAGGGTTTTTAATTAAAATAAGGAGAAAAAGGTTTTATGAATAAAAAAATTAAAAAAAGTTTTAAAAAAATATCTAAGTTAAAAAAAGTAATTAAAAATCATATAGAGGCTTTTATGTAATCTGTGTATCTTTGTTTTACAAAGTACTAGTTTAGATTAATTCTATCTTCAAATTTTATCATAAAATGAGCATTTGGAGGCTTTTATGTAATCTGTGTATCTTTGTTTTACAAAGTACTAGTTTAGATTAATTCTATCTTCAAATTTTATCATAAAATGAGCAATTGCTGTATTTCAATTTTGAATGGGCATTGTTCATTTTTTTGTTATATTTTCAATTGCTAAGTAAAATATTTTGAAAACTGCCATATCATTTGGAAAAACTTTTTTATTTCTGATGACTTTTCGTAATTGACTATTTACAGATTCAATAGCATTTGTAGTATAAATCACTCTTTTGATTTCTACTGGATAACTAATAAAAACCATTAAATTATCTCAATTTTTATATCAAGATTTAGCAATTTGAGGATATTGTTTATTTCATTTACTTTCAAAGGATTCTAAAGCCTGCATTGCTTGTTCTTCACTACATGCAGTATAAATTGGTTTTAAATCTGCAACTAGAGATTTTCTATGCTTATATGAGACATATTTCAAACTATTTCTAATTTGATGAACTATGCATAATTGATGTTCTGTTTTAAGATAAACTGATTGTATTGCTTCTGACATGCCTGTTAAATTATCACTGCAGGCAATAAGAATATCATTTAAGCCACGATTTTTCATTTCTGTTAAATTTGCTAATCAAAATTTAGCACCTTCATTTTCACTAATTCATAAACCTAAAACATCTTTTTTACCTTCTAAATCAACTCCTAAAGCTATATAAACTGATTTATTAATAATCCTTTTATCTTGTCGTACTTTCACTACTATGCAATCAAAATAAACAATCGGATAGACACTTTCTAATGGTCGATTTTGCCATGCTTTTACATCATCAATAACATCATCAGTAATTTGGCTAATAACACTTTCACTAATATCAGCACCATGATATAACTCTTGTAATTGCATTCTAATATCTGATAATGTCATTCCTTTTGCATATAAAGAAAGAACTTGTTGATCAAAACCATCAAATCTTCTTTGTCTTTTTGCAACTATTACAGGATTAAAATTACTATTGCGATCTCGTGGTACATCAATCTCAATTTTACCTTGTTGAGTTATTAATTTTTTTGAACTTATACCATTACGAGCATTGTCACTATTACTATGTTGATTCTTATCATATCCTAAATAATTTTGCATCTCAGAATTCAACATTTTTTCTACTAATCTTTTTGTTAATTCTTTATACAATCCTTTCTCTTTAAAAACTGTTGTTAAATCTTCAGTATTTTCTAATAATAAATCTACTGCTTTTGATATTGGATCATTATTATTAATATTTTGCTTTTTAGCCATCTGTAACTCACTCTTTCTAGTCATTTAATTATATTTACTAGAATTAATTAAACATAGTTATTTTTGTAAGTTACACAGATTACTAAACATTACCAGCAATTGCTGTATTTCAATTTTGAATGGGCATTGTTCATTTTTTTGTTATATTTTCAATTGCTAAATAAAATATTTTAAAAACTGCCATATCATTAGGAAAAACTTTTTTATTTCTGATGATTTTTCGTAATTGACTATTTACAGATTCAATAGCATTTGTAGTATAAATCACTCTTTTGATTTCTACTGGATAACTAATAAAAACCATTAAATTATCTCAATTTTTATATCAAGATTTAGCAATTTGAGGATATTGTTTATTTCACTTATTTTCAAAGGATTCTAAAGCCTGCATTGCTTGTTCTTCACTACATGCAGTATAAATTGGTTTTAAATCTGCAACTAGAGATTTTCTATGGTTATATGAGACATATTTCAAACTATTTCTAATTTGATGAACTATGCATAATTGATGTTCTGTTTTAAGATAAACTGATTGTATTGCTTCTGACATGCCTGTTAAATTATCACTGCAGGCAATAAGAATATCATTTAAGCCACGATTTTTCATTTCTGTTAAATTTGCTAATCAAAATTTAGCACCTTCATTTTCACTAATTCATAAACCTAAAACATCTTTTTTACCTTCTAAATCAACTCCTAAAGCTATATAAACTGATTTATTAATAATCCTTTTATCTTGTCGTACTTTCACTACTATGCAATCAAAATGCCACTTGCCACTTAGATTCTATTTCATTTAATTTATCTTCAATTGCTTTTTTTCAAGTTCTGTATTTTCTAGTTTATTTTTTAGTTCTTGTAGTTATTCACTATCTTTATTGTTTTCAATTTCTTCTAATAGTTGTTCTATTTCTTTGTTGGCTTCTTCTAATTTAATTTGTGTTTCATTTAATTTAGATTGAATTTCTTCTTTCTCTTGTTTAATTTTTTCTAATTCTGTGTTAACATTTTCTTCTTCCTCTTTTTCTTCTTCAGTTTCTTCTTCAAATTCATTTATTGTATTATCTATTTCATTATTATTTAGTTTACTTGACATAAAATTTGTCTCCTTTTTATTTATTAATTTGATTTATTTTTGGACTCCTTTTATAGTAATATTTTAATAAAACACAAATTTAGAGTAGAAATTAAATTATTTTTTTGTTTTTTGAAATAATAAATAAATTCAGTTGTTTAAAATTTCATTAGACTTGGTGCAAAACTAAGGTAATTCAAAATTATATATTCCTGCTATTAAATTAAATCTTAATGCAAATCTTCGTATTTTATTGCGATATTTTAAAGTTAAAATTTTAAAACGTTTTAGTTTAGCAAATACGTGTTCAATTTTAATTCTAATTTTGCTTAAAGTTTTATTGTATTCTTTTTGAATTGGTATTAATTTATTGTATTTACTTTTTTTAAATGGCAAAAATGTATTTTTATGAATATTTTGTATTCCTTGATAACCTGAATCAACAAAAACTTGTTTTTCTAGATGAATAAAAGTTTTAGATTTTAAAAGTAATTTAAAATCATGAATGCTTCCAAAACAAAAAGTGGTTGAAATAATTTTTCCATTTAAAATATCAATAATTATTTGCGATTTAAGAGTATGATGTTTGTTTTTACCCGAAAAAAGTAATTTTAGTTTTTTTTAATTCTTTCAATTGGAGTTTCAGTAGCATCAATAGCTAGTAAATTATTATTGATTCCTTTATTTTTGATTAAATCTTTTTTGCCAGATAAATTAAAAATTCCACTTTTTATTAAAGTATTTTCAATTCAAAAAATATTACGAATGCAGCTAGTATGACTAATATTATATCTTTTTGCAATAACTCTATAACTACTATACTCTTTTCAGTATTCTAATGTCATTAATAAACGATTTTCTATTGATAATTTATTAGGTTTACCACCAACTGCTTTTTTAATTGCTTCAGCTTTTTTTAAAATTTCAACCATTTTTTGAAATGTTTGTAGTTTTATTCCCACTAAACTATAAAATTCTTGTTCATCTTTGTATTTTTTTAACATAATAATTATCACCTTTGATATTAATAATAACGGTTAAATTATTAAAATTAAAGGTTTTGCACCAAGTCTATTTTAAAAAAATGAATAGTAATTTAATAGTTATTGTTCTTACAAGGATTAATTTTAATAAATTAATAAAATTTTTAATGCTAGATTTGATTGTAAAACTTCAATTAATTATCATTTTTATTTTTTATATTTAAGATTTACTTAAAATATTTTTTTATTTAAAATTATAGATTTAAAAATATAAAAAATGCATTAATATATTAAATTAGTTACTATATTAAATAGTAAGTAATATTGAATTAAATGAATTAATTTTATATAATTTAATGATAAATTTTTATTTTTTAAAAGTTATTCTAAGCAAATCTTAACTAAAGTTTATATCTGAAAAAATGAATATACAATAAAAAAAATACCAGTTAAATTATATTTTTAATTAAATAGAAAAAATCTTTCTTGTAATTTTTATTATATAAAGTTAATAATTAATATTTTTTTCTATTTAATTAAAAATATTTCATAATTTTATCTTTTTGCTTGTAATAACTAATATTTATGGTTAATATTAAAATTGAAATTAATATTTATATTAATCTAAATTAGATAAGTATAATTAATAATAATTAGTTTTCAGCGAGAGTGAATAGTGTAAGCACTTAACCATTATTAATTAGAAGCTCCTAATTTAACAATTTTAATCATTAATTAAGCGCATTTACTTTGTAAGTGAATTAGGATGGTACCGCGTTAAAAAACGTTCCTATTTTGATAGGAATTTTTATTATTTTGAGGAGAAATTATTATGTTAATAAAATGAACAACAGATAAAGTTAGAACAACTTGATTAAATTTTTTTAAAAGTTATGATCATCACATTTTAGAAAGTGCATCACTTGTTCCAAATGATGATCCTTCATTATTGTGGATTAATTCTGGAGTTGCTACATTAAAACCATATTTTGATGGACGACAAACCCCAATTGCTAAAAGATTAGCAAATTCACAAAAAGCAATTAGAACTAATGATATTGAAAATATTGGTATTACAGCAAGACATCAAACTTTTTTTGAAATGTTAGGTAATTTTTCAATTGGTGATTATTTTAAAAAAGAAGCTATTATTTGAGGATGAGAATTTTTAACTAGTAAAAAATGATTAAATTTAGATGCTAATTTATTATATGTAACAGTTTTTAATGAAGATGAAGAAACATATAATTTATGATTAAATATTATTAAATTACCAAAAGAACGTATTATTAAAGGTACAAGATCTACTAACTTTTGAGATATGGGTCAAGGTCCTTGTGGTCCTAATACTGAAATTTATTATGATCGTGGTATTAAATATGATCCTAAAAATATTGGTATTAAATTATTAAAAGATGATATTGAAAATGATCGTTATATTGAAATTTGAAATATTGTTTTTTCACAATTTAATAATGATGGCAAAAATAATTATACTGATTTACCAAGAAAAAATATTGATACTGGTGCAGGATTAGAAAGACTAGTAGCAATTTTACAAGATGTGCCAACTAACTTTGATACTGATTTATTTCAAAATATTATTCATGAATGTGAAAAATTGACAAATTTTCGTTATGATATTAATAATTATTTTACACAAGAGATTAAGCAAAAAACTATTAATACTGCATTTAAAATTATTGCTGATCATATTCGTTGCTTAGTTTTTGCAATTAGTGATGGTGTTTTTCCTAGTAATAAAGATCGTGGTTATGTATTACGAAGATTGATTAGAAGAGCTGTTGTATATGGACAAAAACTTAATATTAATGAACCATTTTTGTTTAAGTTAGTTTCAATTATTATAAAAGTTATGGGTCAACATTATCAAGAATTACATGAAAAAGTCGATTTAGTAACTAATATTATTAAAAGCGAAGAATTAAAATTTTGAACAACATTAATAACAGGAAAACAATTATTATTACAAGTTATTAGTGATAATAAAAAAGTAGATGCAACTGCGGCTTTTAAATTATTTGATACCTATGGTTATCCTATTGAATTAACATTAGAGATTGCAAATGAAGAAAATGCTACTGTTGATTTAAAAGGTTTTCAAAAGTTATTGGATAACAGTAAAGATAATACAAGAAAAGTAAGAATTAATCATCAAGCATTAACAATTCAATCTTCATTACTAACTAATTTAAAAGTTCCTTCAACCTTTGTTGGTTATGATAAAGAACAAATAAATACAAATATTGTTTTTATGTTTAAATCAGAGCATGAGGTAAAATTTTTAAAAAATGAAAAAGGTTATTTAATTTTAAATGAAACACCTTTTTATGCAGAAAAGGGGGGACAAGCATCTGATGATGGCATTATCACAGGAGAAAATGGAACGGCCTCTGTTATTGATGTACAACAAGGACCACAAAAACAGCATATTCATCAAGTGGAAGTAAAAGGTGAATTAACACAAACAGAAATTGTTGAAGCACAAATTAATAGTTCACATCGTTTTTATACAAGAAAAAATCATTCAGGAACTCATTTATTACATGCTGCTTTAAGAAAATTATTAGGTTTACATGTTATGCAATCTGGAAGTTTTAATAATTATCAATATTTACGATTAGATTTTAGTCATTATCAAATGTTAACTTTAGAACAAATTATAAGTATAGAACAACAAGTAAGTAAATGAATTAAAGGTAAATATCCTTGTGAAATTATTTATTGTACATATGAAGAAGCAATCAAAATTGGAGCTTTAGCTTTTTTTGGTGAAAAATATGAAGAAAAAGTTCGAGTAATTAAGTTTGGTAATTTTTCAATTGAACTTTGTGGGGGTACTCATTGTTATAATTCACAAGAAGTAGAACAATTATTAATAACTAATGTTGAGTCAAAAGGATCTGGTTCTTATCGAATTCATGCTTTAACATCATTAAAAACTATTAATGAATACTTAACACAACAAATAATGATGATTAAAGAACAAAGCAATAGTTTATTTATTCAATATCAAAAAAATAAAGATAATTGTATGCAAGAAGAAATTGAAAAAATATATGATACTATTAATAATTTAAAAGTGGTAGCTGCTGATTGAAGAAAAGGAAAAATGTTATTACTAGAATTACATGGTTTATTTAAAAAATGACAAATTAATTTTGAAGAATTAAATCGTCAGAAGATAGTGAAAAAATATTTAACTTTAGTTCCAAAAAATGAAAATAATTATAAATTATTAATTGCAAATTTTGAAAATTTAGATATTAAAACATTAAGAGAAATAATTGAACATTATCGTAATCAATATCAAAATATTATTATTATTTTTATTAATAAAATTAATAATCAAGAATATTTAGTATTAGTTGCTTCAAGTAAAGAATTGCATAATAATAAACAGTATCAAAGTAATAATATTTTACAAAAAATATTAAAAACATATAATGGTAAGGGTGGTGGTAGCCCAATCTTAGCGCAAGGGAAGATTGATAAGTTTATTACAGAAAAAGAAATTAATAAAATTATATATTAGACTTGGTGCAAAACCTTTAATTTTAATAATTTAACGGTTATTATTAATATCAAAGGTGATAATTATTATGTTAAAAAAATACAAAGATGAACAAGAATTTTATAGTTTAGTGGGAATAAAACTACAAACATTTCAAAAAATGGTTGAAATTTTAAAAAAAGCTGAAGCAATTAAAAAAGCAGTTGGTGGTAAACCTAATAAATTATCAATAGAAAATCGTTTATTAATGACATTAGAATACTGAAAAGAGTATAGTAGTTATAGAGTTATTGCAAAAAGATATAATATTAGTCATACTAGCTGCATTCGTAATATTTTTTGAATTGAAAATACTTTAATAAAAAGTGGAATTTTTAATTTATCTGGCAAAAAAGATTTAATCAAAAATAAAGGAATCAATAATACTTTACTAGCTATTGATGCTACTGAAACTCCAATTGAAAGAATTAAAAAAAACTAAAATTACTTTTTTCGGGTAAAAACAAACATCATACTCTTAAATCGCAAATAATTATTGATATTTTAAATGGAAAAATATTTCAACCGCTTTTTGTTTTGGAAGCATTCATGATTTTAAATTACTTTTAAAATCTAAAACTTTTATTCATCCAGAAAAACAAGTTTTTGTTGATTCAGGTTATCAAGGAATACAAAATATTCATAAAAATACATTTTTGCCATTTAAAAAAAGTAAATACAATAAATTAATACCAATTCAAAAAGAATACAATAAAACTTTGCACCAAGTCTATTAAACTTAATACTTATATGTATTAATTTATATAAATATTATAATATACAATAATATATGTTCAACGTCAATAATTTTTTACAATCATATATAACATTATTATAGTAATTGCAGAATCTTTTATAATTTCTTATTGATGAAATATAGGAAAATAGTAGTGATAATAATTTTGAAAAAAATATATTTTTTTAATTAATAACTTGTATTTTTTCTAAAATTTAATAAAATAACTAAGTGTAAACTAAATATTGGTTTTTTAACTCATTATTTTAATTTAAAAAATAAATGAGTTTTTATTATATTTAATAAATAAAAAACATAAAAAATACAATAGGTGTATTGGAAATACTCTATTGTTTAGACCAATAAAATAGATTTCAAATGTCCATCTTAAGTATAGAGGAGATAAATATTATGGCATATAACAAACAATCTGATTTATCACATATTAATGGTGGTTTGCCTTCAACTTCATCAAATAATTCAAAAGATGAAGAAAGATTAAAAAAAGAGATTTATGGTCAATTGTTTAGAAGTGAAATTTTACATCAAATTTATGAACTATGCGAATCCTCTCAACAAGAAGATTATGAATCTGCTTTAAAAATATTATCTAAAAAATGCAAGATGAGTCAAGAAAATGCAAAAGATTTATTAGAAAAGATTACTAAAATATTACAATCATCAAGGTTAACAATTAATTTTGATTTTTCAAAAATATACGATATTAATAATAAATGACCAGAGGTTTTAAATTGTTTTGCTTATAAGAAAAAACCAAATGAAATTTCTAACTATAATGTAGGTCGAGCAAGTGTAGAGGAAGTTGCATTTTATCTAAATCAATTATTTGATAATAGTAAATATGAAAAATTTGGACGTTTTTCAACCCCTACTGGTGATCAAACAAAAAGAAGTGCTAATTTTCAGTGAACAAGTAGACCTTGCTATGCGGCATTAGATTTTTTGGAAAATCCTATGGGTGGAGCTTCTATGTATGGAAAATCTTTTATTATACTAAAAGATTATGTAAAACATAATTGTACATATAGTCCTTATGATACGTATTCACGACCTACGTTCACTCGTGGGAAATTAAAAGATAAAATATCTACTTTTTTACACTTCCCAAGATTGATAAGATATTGTCAAAATGATTTATTTGGATATAATTGTTTAGAAAGTTTAATTAATAAAGCTAATGGAAAAAATTTTGTTCCTCATAGTAATTATGGTAAAAGTGAAGGAAATTATATAGAGGCTCATGTTTATTCTAGAATCTTATTTGCACGTGATATAAAACAAATTTGTTTATCAAAATTGGAATTTGATAGTCATCCACCTAATAAACAAAAACAAATATTAGAAAAAATAAATGAAATAAATTCACGTCTAGGAACTTCATTTATTATATTCATAACTGAAGAAGAATATAAAATAAAACAAGAAGAAAGACATTTAGAAGATAAATTATCATTAAAACAAGAAAAAATAACAAAATTAAAAAGTGATATTGTCAAGCTAGAGAAAAAAAAGATAAATCGAATTTTAAATTTTATTATTAAAATTTTTAGTTTTGGATGTATTAATAAAAATAAAGAAATAAAAGAAATAATAAATGCTAAAAATATTGAAATTAAAAATTTGTTATTAGAGATAAAAAATAATGAAACACCAAATTCACCATTAATTTCAAGGGAAACTATGCCATTATTACAAGATCAAAGAGTAACTGATGAAAAAAAATTTGATAAACAATCAGCAAATGATGAAGAATTAAATAATCCCTTTTTAAACAGTTGTTCAAATTCACAACAAAATCTTCTTTAATAAAATATATATTGAACCATTTTAATAACTATACTGATATTATTATTTTTCTATTTTTTTTAATTAAATATGGTAAAGTTAAATCATAAAAATTATATATCATAGTTAGTATTAGTTACTATTAAAATTTCTAATTTTTATTTACACTCTTTTATTGTAAAACAATAAAAATAATTTAGTAACAATCTAGTTTATTAATTATAATTTTTATTTATAAGTATTAAAAGAGAATGTCATTCAATTGAAATGTATGTTTAAGTAGTCCTATTTTACTTATTAAAAGTAAAGCAGGACTTTTATAATTAAAAGGGGGAAAAATGAAAACAAAAAACAATTCAGAACAAACACCTTTATTAAATAAAAATAACAATAATTACAATGCAATCAAAAGTCAAGATCAACCATCAACAAGTCAAGAACATGTTAATGGATATCATCAAGAAAATTTAGAAGTTAGAAATAAAGACAAGCCACTTGCCACTTGCCACTTAGCCCTTTTTACTAGACCATTAATTTAAAAAACCTGAATGTATTCTAAAAACAATTGTGTTATATAATTAACACTAATTTTAACCTGAAAGGATTTTTATTAATGGATAAAATTAAACAAATAGCATTAGTAATTAACAAATTAAATATCAAAGAAAAAATTAAAATTATTGATGATTGTAAAAATCAATATTCAATTAGAAACCTATGTCAATATCTTCAATTAAACAGATCAACATATTACTTTTTAAAAAATAAACAAAAACCTATTAAAAAAGAAGAAAATCATATTATTAAATGCAATCATAAATATCAAAAAATATGCCAACTTTTAATCGAATTTCATTCTACAAGAAAAGGCAGAATTTATGGATATTTAAGAATTTTTTCAGCTTTTAAAGAGTGATTAAAACAAGAAAAAAATATCATTTTAAATATAGAATTATCAATAAAACAAATGCGAAAAATTATGAAAGAACACAATATTCAAGGATTAAAACAAACTAAAAATAACTATCCTAAAAACAAAAAAAATCCAAATAAGTGAATACCTACAATGGATAAAGTAAACAAAGATTATAAAAGTACAACCTCTTCAAATCAAATTTGATCAATGGACACTAAACAAATAAATACTAAAGAAGGATGATTATATCTTTTTGTAATTATTGATTTTTATTCAAATAATGTTGTTAGTTATAATATTGCTCCTAATAAATCATATCAGGATTTAATTCTTCCTGCTCTTGAAAAAATCAACAAACAATTTTCTTGAAATCAAATAAAAAATGTTATTTTACATTCAGATAACGCCAACGAATTTTATTGTCACGATATCACAAAATGAGCAGAGGATAAACAAATAATTTTAAGCAAAAAACAACCTTATGATATTGGTGGTAATGTATTATCTGAAAACTGATTTTCTCATTTATCTCAAGAATGACTACCTAAAGGATCAAATCAATATTTATCCATCAATGAAGCTATAAATGATGTAAATCAATATGTTATGTTTTATAATTATGAAAGAATACATTCTAAATTTCTAAAACCACCAATTTTACAAATTAAAATTTAGAATTTTATATCAAAAATGGTCCAGTAATTAAGGGCCAACCACCGTAACAAAATTAGTTAAAATTGCACCATCAATCATTTTTGGTAATCTTTTAATTGCTAATGCTGTTAATGCAGAACCTAATGATTCACCCATTAATAAAATTTTTTTATTAGGATAACGTTCATTCAAAACTGTTATAATATCTTTAATATCATTAATAGTTGTTCCTAAAGTATGATATTTTCATTTTTCATTTTCTCCTCAACCTCGTTGATCAAAACTTAAAAATGAAATACCATGTTTAGTAAAAAACTTAGCAGCTGTTTTAAAGTCTGTTAAAGAGGCACCCATACCATGAATACCAATAATAATATATTTACTATTATCAACAGATTTAAATTTAGTATGTAAAAAATAGTTATCCCTAGTGATGATTCCCTCGTTACTTCATTGTGGAAAATGAGGATTCAGTTCTCAGTGATAATCAATATGGAAAATTTGATAAATTCTATATAAAATATAAAGTATTATTAACATAGCTAAAACTACGATAAGTATTGCTCATCAATAATGTTGCCAAAAATTATCCATAATAAATGATACCCTCCAATAATATATAAATACTTATTAATATTTTATCAAATTAATTTTATTTTTATTAAAACAAAACCTTAAATGGTTTTGTTTTAATAAAAATATTTATTTCTTAGTGACTTCAGCAATTAATTGACCAACCGTTACTTGTTCATCATCTTTTACTACTTGCTTTACAACATAACCTTCCATTGTTTCATTAGTGAAAACAATTGGTGTTGTTACTTTTTTACCTTTATTCTTAACTTCTTGTAAATTAGCAACTACCATTACTTCTGATTTTTTAATTGGTTTACCTTGTTCAACTTTAATATCAAAGCCCTTACCAGCTAATTCAACAGTATCAATACCAATATGAACTAAACATTCAATACCTGTATTTACATCTTTAATACCATAAGCATGTCCTGTATTAAATACTGTTGCTAATTTTCCATCAAATGGTGATACAAATTCAACTCCATCTTTACCTTTATATTCAGGAATAATAGCAAAACCAGTCCCTAACATTTCCTGA
This sequence comes from Spiroplasma endosymbiont of Acasis viretata, assembly GCF_964031275.1. Classification (NCBI taxonomy): domain Bacteria; kingdom Bacillati; phylum Mycoplasmatota; class Mollicutes; order Entomoplasmatales; family Spiroplasmataceae; genus Spiroplasma; species Spiroplasma endosymbiont of Acasis viretata. The sequence continues at coordinate 770,449 of NZ_OZ035019.1, read as the reverse complement.
GCAAATACTGGATCTTCAACTTTACTAAGGTTAATAACTTTACCAGTAACTGGTGCATAAATTAATAAAGGTAATTGTTTTTTTTTCTTGAAAAACATATGTCGATTCTCCTCAAAATTATGTAAATTAGATGTTTATAATTTTAACATTAAATAATGTAACTTTAAAAATAAATAATATTTTTATTTTTTTGATAAAAATTTTTCTACTAATGATTTAACTTCTTCATTGGTTTCACATTGTAATGCTTTTGATGCTAATATTTCTGTATCCTTTTTATTTAAAGTACTAATAATTTTTCTAGTTTCTAAAACACTAGATGCAGACATTGAAAATTCATCTAGCCCTAGACCAACTAGTAGTGGAACAGCAATTTTATCACCAGCCATTTCACCACACATGGCAACAGGACGATTATATTTATGTCCACCATCAATTGTCATCTTAATCAAACGTAAAATTGATGGATGATATGGTTGATATAAATAAGACACTTTTTCTGACATACGATCAGCGGCTAAACTATATTGAATTAAATCATTAGTTCCAATTGAAAAGAAATCCGCATATTTAGCAAATATTTCTGCATTAACTGCTGCTGCTGGAATTTCAATCATCATTCCAACTTGAATATCATCACTAACTTTAACTTTTTCTTTAATTAATTCTTTTTTGCAAGTTTCATATAATGATTTAGCTGCTTTAAATTCTTCAACAGTAGCAATCATTGGAAACATAATAGCTAATTTACCAAAAGCTGAAGCACGAATTAAAGCACGTAACTGAGTTTTAAAAATATCTTTACGATCTAAACACAAACGAATGGCACGATAACCAAGGAAAGGATTCATTTCTTTTGGTAAATCTAAATATGATAATTCTTTATCACCACCAATATCTAAAGTTCTAATAACAACTTTATGTTTAGTAGCAGACAATACTTTTTTATATTCTTCAAATTGAATATCTTCACTTGGAAAATCACTACTTTCCATATAAAGAAATTCACTTCTAAAAAGTCCTACTCCTTGTGCATCATATTCAATTGCTTTAATCATATCTTTAGGTGAACCAATATTTGCTTCTAACTTTACTTCATGATTATCACTGGTTTTAGTTAATTTACCTTTAAATACTAATAATTCTTTTTGTTCTTCAATTCATGCGTTTTGTTTAGCAACTCATTTATTTTTTTCACTACTATTTAAATCAATTTCAATTTCACCAGTATTACCATCTAATACACAAAATTGATTATTTTTTACTTTTGTAGTAACATTTTTTAACCCAAGAACTGCTGGAATACCAAGACTACGAGCCATAATTGCTGCATGAGAAGTTCTACCACCAATATCACATAAAAATCCTTTAACAAACTTAGGATTCAATTGACTTGTTTCTGAAGGTGTTAGATCATGACTAACAATAATTGTTTCTTCTTTAATTGCACTTAAATCAATAGTTTTAATATTTAAAATTTTACGTAAAATTCGATCACGAACATCAATAACATCAGCAGCACGTTCACGAAAATAATCATCATCCATTGCTTGCAATGTTGCAATTGCTTTATTAGCAGTACTTTCTAAAGCATTAGCAGCATTATATTTTTCTTCTTTAATTAACTTTTCAGTATCTTCAATTAATACTGGATCAGTTGTTACTAAAAAATGAGCTTCAAAAACAGCGGCTTTTTCTTCACCCAAAGTTTTTGTTGTATTTTGGATGAGTTGTTTAATTTCATCACCTACTATTTTTAAGGCATCATGTAACTTTTTAACTTCTCCTTCTATTTCTTTTTCATTAATTTTTTTAGGATTAGTTTTGATAGTTTCATGTTTTAAGATTAATGCTTTGGCTAGAGCAATGCCATTACTAGCACCAATACCTTTCATTTTTAACATTATATATATTTCACTCCTTATAAAATATGTTTATTAATAGTCTACTAAATTATAATAAAAAAAATGAAATATTGTATAAAATATTTATTATAATTTAAACTTTTTATAAATAAAAATGATTTTAATATTTTTAAATATGGTGGTTGGCCCTTAATTACTGGACCATTTTTGATATAAAATTCTAAATTTTAATTTGTAAAATTGGTGGTTTTAGAAATTTAGAATGTATTCTTTCATAATTATAAAACATAACATATTGATTTACATCATTTATAGCTTCATTGATGGATAAATATTGATTTGATCCTTTAGGTAGTCATTCTTGAGATAAATGAGAAAATCAGTTTTCAGATAATACATTACCACCAATATCATAAGGTTGTTTTTTGCTTAAAATTATTTGTTTATCCTCTGCTCATTTTGTGATATCGTGACAATAAAATTCGTTGGCGTTATCTGAATGTAAAATAACATTTTTTATTTGATTTCAAGAAAATTGTTTGTTGATTTTTTCAAGAGCAGGAAGAATTAAATCCTGATATGATTTATTAGGAGCAATATTATAACTAACAACATTATTTGAATAAAAATCAATAATTACAAAAAGATATAATCATCCTTCTTTAGTATTTATTTGTTTAGTGTCCATTGATCAAATTTGATTTGAAGAGGTTGTACTTTTATAATCTTTGTTTACTTTATCCATTGTAGGTATTCACTTATTTGGATTTTTTTTGTTTTTAGGATAGTTATTTTTAGTTTGTTTTAATCCTTGAATATTGTGTTCTTTCATAATTTTTCGCATTTGTTTTATTGATAATTCTATATTTAAAATGATATTTTTTTCTTGTTTTAATCACTCTTTAAAAGCTGAAAAAATTCTTAAATATCCATAAATTCTGCCTTTTCTTGTAGAATGAAATTCGATTAAAAGTTGGCATATTTTTTGATATTTATGATTGCATTTAATAATATGATTTTCTTCTTTTTTAATAGGTTTTTGTTTATTTTTAAAAAGTAATATGTTGATCTGTTTAATTGAAGATATTGACATAGGTTTCTAATTGAATATTGATTTTTACAATCATCAATAATTTTAATTTTTTCTTTGATATTTAATTTGTTAATTACTAATGCTATTTGTTTAATTTTATCCATTAATAAAAATCCTTTCAGGTTAAAATTAGTGTTAATTATATAACACAATTGTTTTTAGAATACATTCAGGTTTTTTAAATTAATGGTCTAGTAAAAAGGGCTAAGTGGCAAGTGGCAAGTGGCGTCTTTGGTTAATATTCCATATATCAATTCCTAACTTTTTACTAAATAACAAAGAATTAATAGAACCTAATACTGGGTCTTTTAAATATTGACCATAATAAGCACTAATTCCTACCATAGCACTTAAAGGACTTAATCCAGTTCTTAATATTTTAGTCAAAGTATAATTACTAGTTTGTTCTAACTCATTAGGCATAAATAAAACTCCTTACTTTATATACTAATAAGGAGCTTGTATATGAATTATAATCTAATCCATTGGGGCTTAACGAAAAATATATAATCCATATATAAGCCCCTTATTTAATTTTTAATTTATACATTAGACTTGGTGCAAAACTAAGGTAATTCAAAATTATATATTTCTGCTATTAAATTAAATCTTAATGCAAATCTTCGTATTTTATTGCGATATTTTAAAGTTAAAATTTTAAAACGTTTTAGTTTAGCAAATACGTGTTCAATTTTAATTCTAATTTTGCTTAAAGTTTTATTGTATTCTTTTTGAATTGGTATTAATTTATTTTATTTACTTTTTTTAAATGGCAAAAATGTATTTTTATGAATATTTTGTATTCCTTGATAACCTGAATCAAAAAAAACTTGTTTTTCTGGATGAATAAAAGTTTTAGATTTTAAAAGTAATTTAAAATCATGAATGCTTCCAAAACAAAAAGCGGTTGAAATAATTTTTCCATTTAAAATATCAATAATTATTTGCGATTTAAGAGTATGATGTTTGTTTTTACCCGAAAAAAGTAATTTTAGTTTTTTTTTAATTCTTTCAATTGGAGTTTCAGTAGCATCAATAGCTAGTAAAGTATTATTGATTCCTTTATTTTTGATTAAATCTTTTTTGCCAGATAAATTAAAAATTCCACTTTTTATTAAAGTATTTTCAATTCAAAAAATATTACGAATGCAGCTAGTATGACTAATATTATATCTTTTTGCAATAACTCTATAACTACTATACTCTTTTCAGTATTCTAATGTCATTAATAAACGATTTTCTATTGATAATTTATTAGGTTTACCACCAACTGCTTTTTTAATTGCTTCAGCTTTTTTTAAAATTTCAACCATTTTTTGAAATGTTTGTAGTTTTATTCCCACTAAACTATAAAATTCTTGTTCATACTTTGTATTTTTTTAACATAATAATTATCACCTTTGATATTAATAATAACCGTTAAATTATTAAAATTAAAGGTTTTGCACCAAGTCTATTATTATTTTCATTCAGTAATATCTACAATAGTAGCGGATAAATCTAATTTTAAATCATAATAATTACCAACTTTAAAACTAAGTTTATGTAAATATTGTGTAAAATCATTAACTACTAACGGGTTATATCATTTATCGCGTACTTTACCGGTAGGTATATTAGTTTGTTTATTAATTTCTAAAAAAGTTAAAACATCAAATTTCAAATTTTGACCATGATTATTTTTATTTGGTATCATTCTATTTTTATCAATATTAACCAATTGAACTTTAAACATAAAAATTGCCAACCCTTTCTATAATTTTAAAAATAGATTAAATTGGCAAACAATTATAAATAATTAAATTAAAAATACAAAACTATAAAATTAATTTAATAAATAAAAAGTTCTTAATATTAATATTTAACTATTTCTTCCACGAAATTGTTAACCAATTTAAATAAGTTAAACATTAACTTAAAAACTAATTTCAAATTAATATAAACTTATACTAAAAATATAAGAACCTGTTTAAAATCTTTTAGAGAATAGGATAAAATGATTATATATTTTAAAATAAGAGGTATATATGTGTAAAAATTATCCTAGTAATGTTAGCAAAGAGCAATTTGAAAATATAAAATCAATTTTAGAAAATAGCAAAAAGAAAACAAAACCAAGAAGTTTAGATTTATATGAAGTATTTTGTGCAGTTTTATATGTATTAAAAAGTGGTTGCCAGTGAAGAATGTTACCAAAAAATTTTCCAAAATGACAAATTGTATATTATTATTTTCAAGCTTGAAGTAAAAATAATGATAAAGAACCTAGTGTATTACAATTAGTTTTAAAAAAAATTAGTCAAGGCATTTCGTATCAATAATGGTAGAAAAGAACAAACTAGTTTTTGTATAATTGATTCACAAAGTGTTAAAAATACAGATACTACTAAAAATAAAGTTTATGATGCTGGTAAAAAGATTTCACGAATAAAGCGTCATATTGCTGTTGATTCTCAAGGTTTACCACATGCAATTTACATAACCACAGCAGAAAAAACAGATCGTAATAGTGCTATAATAATGATTGAAAATGAAAAAGAGAATCTTTCTGCAGTTCAAAAAATACTAGTAGATGCTGGTTATACTAGTGAAAAATTTGCTTCTAAAATTAAAACAATTATAAATGCAAATGTTGAAGTTATAAAACGTAATGAATTACATTCTTTTGTAGTATTACCAAAAAGATGAGTTGTAGAACGAAGTTTTGCATGATTAGAAAAATGCAGAAGATTATGAAAAAATTGTGAAAAAAAGAGGCTTTTATGTAATCTGTGTATCTTTGTTTTACAAAGTACTAGTTTAGATTAATTCTATCTTCAAATTTTATCATAAAATGAGCAATTGCTGTATTTCAATTTTGAATGGGCATTGTTCATTTTTTTGTTATATTTTCAATTGCTAAGTAAAATATTTTGAAAACTGCCATATCATTTGGAAAAACTTTTTTATTTCTGATGACTTTTCGTAATTGACTATTTACAGATTCAATAGCATTTGTAGTATAAATCACTCTTTTGATTTCTACTGGATAACTAATAAAAACCATTAAATTATCTCAATTTTTATATCAAGATTTAGCAATTTGAGGATATTGTTTATTTCATTTACTTTCAAACGATTCTAAAGCCTGCATTGCTTGTTCTTCACTACATGCAGTATAAATTGGTTTTAAATCTGCAACTAGAGATTTTCTATGCTTATATGAGACATATTTCAAACTATTTCTAATTTGATGAACTATGCATAATTGATGTTCTGTTTTAAGATAAACTGATTGTATTGCTTCTGACATGCCTGTTAAATTATCACTGCAGGCAATAAGAATATCATTTAAGCCACGATTTTTCATTTCTGTTAAATTTGCTAATCAAAATTTAGCACCTTCATTTTCACTAATTCATAAACCTAAAACATCTTTTTTACCTTCTAAATCAACTCCTAAAGCTATATAAACTGATTTATTAATAATCCTTTTATCTTGTCGTACTTTCACTACTATGCAATCAAAATAAACAATCGGATAGACACTTTCTAATGGTCGATTTTGCCATGCTTTTACATCATCAATAACATCATCAGTAATTTGGCTAATAACACTTTCACTAATATCAGCACCATGATATAACTCTTGCAACTGCATTCTAATGTCAGATAATGTCATACCTTTTGCATATAAAGAAAGAACTTGTTGATCAAAACCATCAAATCTTCTTTGTCTTTTTGCAACTATTACAGGATTAAAATTACTATTGCGATCTCGTGGTACATCAATCTCAATTTTACCTTGTTGAGTTATTAATTTTTTTGAACTTATACCATTACGAGCATTGTCACTATTACTATGTTGATTCTTATCATATCCTAAATAATTTTGCATCTCAGAATTCAACATTTTTTCTACTAATCTTTTTGTTAATTCTTTATACAATCCTTTCTCTTTAAAAACTGTTGTTAAATCTTCAGTATTTTCTAATAATAAATCTACTGCTTTTGATATTGGATCATTATTATTAATATTTTGCTTTTTAGCCATCTGTAACTCACTCTTTCTAGTCATTTAATTATATTTACTAGAATTAATTAAACATAGTTATTTTTGTAAGTTACACAGATTACTAAACATTACCGAAAAAAAATTAAATACTAGCTTACAAATGGTTGTTCTTGCCTTTATTTCAATTTTATTGAAAAGATTTTAAACAGGTTCTAACATAATTAATAATATTTTCAACAAATATAAAAAATAAGTAAGCATTCTAAGCTTCGTGGAAGAACAACTTAAAATACTTACTACAATTAAAGTATAACAAAACAACAAAAAAATACAAATATTAAAAAAACTAATGTAAAATTCGTTTATTTAAAAATATTTTTTCAATTTTACTTTTATCAAAAACTTTATAAAGAAAATCTAAGAACCTGTTTAAAATCTTTTAGAGAATAGGATAAAATGATTATATATTTTAAAATAAGAGGTATATATGTGTAAAAATTATCCTAGTAATGTTAGCAAAGAGCAATTTGAAAATATAAAATCAATTTTAGAAAATACTAAAAAGAGAACTAAACCAAGAAGTTTAGATTTATATGAAGTATTTTGTGCAGTTTTATATGTATTAAAAAGTGGTTGCCAGTGAAGAATGTTACCAAAAAATTTTCCAAAATGACAAATTGTATATTATTATTTTCAAGCTTGAAGTAAAAATAATGATAAAGAACCTAGTGTATTACAATTAGTTTTAAAAAAAATTAGTCAAGGCATTTCGTATCAATAATGGTAGAAAAGAACAAACTAGTTTTTGTATAATTGATTCACAAAGTGTTAAAAATACAGATACTACTAAAAATAAAGGTTATGATGCTGGTAAAAAGATTTCAGGAATAAAGCGTCATATTGCTGTTGATTCTCAAGGTTTACCACATGCAATTTACATAACCACAGCAGAAAAAAAAGATCGTAATAGTGCTATAATAATGATTGAAAATGAAAAAGAGAATCTTTCTGCAGTTCAAAAAATACTAGTAGATGCTGGTTATACTGGTGAAAAATTTGCTTCTAAAATTAAAACAATTATAAATGCAAATGTTGAAGTTATAAAACGTAATGAATTACATTCTTTTGTAGTATTACCAAAAAGATGAGTTGTAGAACGAAGTTTTGCATGATTAGAAAAATGCAGAAGATTATGAAAAAATTGTGAAAAAAAATTAAATACTAGCTTACAAATGATTGTTATTGCCTTTATTTCAATTTTATTGAAAAGATTTTAAACAGGTTCTAAAACATCATTTTTATTAAATTTATTTTTTAATCAATATCTAAATCTCAAACTTTCTAAACTTACATAATATTGAAAATCTTTAAAATAATCGGTATTAGCAACATAATCATAACTTCCACCAATTAAATTAGTAATACCTTGTTCATTTGGTTTTGTTTTAAATAAATAAAATTCTTTTGCTTTTTCACATGCTTGTACTAATTCTTATAGGCCACTTGCCACTTGCCACTTGCCACTTAGCCCTTTTTACTAGACCATTAATTTAAAAAACCTGAATGTATTCTAAAAACAATTGTGTTATATAATTAACACTAATTTTAACCTGAAAGGATTTTTATTAATGGATAAAATTAAACAAATAGCATTAGTAATTAACAAATTAAATATCAAAGAAAAAATTAAAATTATTGATGATTGTAAAAATCAATATTCAATTAGAAACCTATGTCAATATCTTCAATTAAACAGATCAACATATTACTTTTTAAAAAATAAACAAAAACCTATTAAAAAAGAAGAAAATCATATTATTAAATGCAATCATAAATATCAAAAAATATGCCAACTTTTAATCGAATTTCATTCTACAAGAAAAGGCAGAATTTATGGATATTTAAGAATTTTTTCAGCTTTTAAAGAGTGATTAAAACAAGAAAAAAATATCATTTTAAATATAGAATTATCAATAAAACAAATGCGAAAAATTATGAAAGAACACAATATTCAAGGATTAAAACAAACTAAAAATAACTATCCTAAAAACAAAAAAAATCCAAATAAGTGAATACCTACAATGGATAAAGTAAACAAAGATTATAAAAGTACAACCTCTTCAAATCAAATTTGATCAATGGACACTAAACAAATAAATACTAAAGAAGGATGATTATATCTTTTTGTAATTATTGATTTTTATTCAAATAATGTTGTTAGTTATAATATTGCTCCTAATAAATCATATCAGGATTTAATTCTTCCTGCTCTTGAAAAAATCAACAAACAATTTTCTTGAAATCAAGTAAAAAATGTTATTTTACATTCAGATAACGCCAACGAATTTTATTGTCAAGATATCACAAAATGAGCAGAGGATAAACAAATAATTTTAAGCAAAAAACAACCTTATGATATTGGTGGTAATGTATTATCTGAAAACTGATTTTCTCATTTATCTCAAGAATGACTACCTAAAGGATCAAATCAATATTTATCCATCAATGAAGCTATAAATGATGTAAATCAATATGTTATGTTTTATAATTATGAAAGAATACATTCTAAATTTCTAAAACCACCAATTTTACAAATTAAAATTTAGAATTTTATATCAAAAATGGTCCAGTAATTAAGGGCCAACCACCATAATAGGAAATAAAAAAATACGATATTAATAAAACGGGAGATAAATTAATATTTTACTACAAATTATCTTGAACCAACAATTATTAGTAGTATAATGAAAAGGTATGTTCATTCATTATTTTAAGAATTAGTATAATTAAAAGTGTAACTGCAATTAGCTAAAATATTTAGGAGGAAAATTTAAATGTGAGTTGAGAAATTTGATAATCCCCAAAAAGAAATTTTTCAAATATTAAATGAAAAAGGAGTAATTAATCCTAATTTTGTTGATTATTTAAAAAAATTTGATAGTAAGGTTTTATTAAAAGCATATGAAAACATGTGTTTTTCACGAATACAAGAACAAATGCAAATGGAATTAAACTATGAAAAAGATGAAAAAGGACAAGTTAAATTAGTAAATGGAATTCCAAAAGTAATCGGAAAAGTTATTAACTTTTTATCTTCAAAAGGTCAAGAAGGTGTTGAAGTTGCTTATGCTAGTTGTTTACGACCAGGTATTGATTGATTAGTACCAGCCTATCGTAATAATGCAGCATGAATTACTGCTGGATATCCAGTTGAAAAAGTAATTCAATATTGATTAGGAAATGAAATGGGAAGTCAAATGCCGAAAGGTGTTAATATTTTACCAGTTAATATTCCAATTGCTACTCAATATTCACATGCAACAGGTATTGCTTTTGCTGAAAAATATAAAAAAGATAAAGGAATTGTTATTACTACGATTGGTGATGGTGGTACTTCTGAAGGTGAGTTTTCTGAAGCAATTAATTTTGCTGCTATCCATAAATTAGCTGTTGTTTTCTTTGTTGAAAATAATCAGTGGTCATTAGATACACCAACTGCTAAAGCAACAATGAGTCCAACTTTTGCACAAAAAGGAACAGCATTTGGCGTACCTAATATTCGTGTTGATGGTAATGATTTTTTTGCTGTTTATTATGCTACACAAGAAGCAATTGAAAGAGCAAAAAAAGGTAATGGTCCTTCATTAATTGAAGCTGTTACTTATCGTCAAAATGCGCATTCTGCTTTTGATATTAAAAAAGATTATTTTTCTGCTGAAGATTATAAAATTGAACAAGAATGATTAAAAAAAGATCCAATTGATCGTATTAGAGAATATTTAAAATCAATTAAACTTTGAGATGACAACAAACAAGCAGAATTAGATAAACAAATTACTAAAAAGGTTAATGATGCAATTACTTGAGCATTAAAAAATGAAAATGTTTCAATTGATGAAATATTTGATTATACATATGAAAAATTAACACCACAATTAATAGAACAAAAAGCAGAAGCAAAAGCTTTCTTCAATGAAGGAGAGAAAAAATAATTATGAAAAGAAATAATGTGCAAGCTATTACTTTAGGCTTAGAATTAGCAATGAAAAAAAATCCTAATGTTGTTGTTTATGGTGAAGATTCCGGTAATGTTGGTGGTGTTTTTCGAGCAACTAAAGGTTTACAAGCAAAATTTGGCGTTAATCGTTGTTTTGATGCACCAATTGCTGAAGCAGTTATTGCTGGTAGTGCCGTTGGAATGGCAATTAATGGTTTAAATCCAATTATTGAAATGCAATTTTCAGGATTTGCTTTCCCTGCTTTTCAACAATTGTTATGTCATGCTGCACGAATGAGAAATCGTTCTCGTGGTAGATTCACTTGTCCAATGGTAGTACGTATGCCTTCATATGATTGAAATAACGGTAATAATGGTGCTTTGGAGCATCATTCAGAAGCAATTGAAGCTTTATTTTGTCATATTCCAGGTTTAAAAGTAGTTATGACTTCAAAACCTAATGATACTAAAAAATTATTATTGGCAGCAATTGAAAGTCCAGATCCTGTTATTGTTTTAGAATGTTTAGGAACTTATTTCAATAGTTATACTAGCAATAATTATACATATGATGTTAGAGAAGAAGTTAGTGATGCTTATGAAGTGGCTGTTCTTGGTAAAGCTAAAGTTCTTAAAGAATATAAGTCTGAAGAAAAACCTGATTTAACGATTGTAACTTATGGTTCAAAAGTTTATGATTGTGAAGCTGCTGTTAAAATTTTAGAAGAAAAAGAAAATTTTAAAATTGAATTAATTGATTTACAAACATTACAACCATGAGATGAAGAAACAGTTGTTAATTCTGTTAAAAAAACAGGAAGATTATTAGTTGTTTCAGAAGCGGTTCGTTCATTTTCAGTTGCTTCAGAAATTATTACCGTTGTTAATGAAAAGTGTTTTGAATATTTAGAATGTCCTCCAACAAGATTAACAGGTTATGATATTACTGTTCCACTGTCTAAAGGTGAAAAATGATTTATAATTAGTCCAGATAAAATTATGGAAAAAGTTAAACTAATGATGAATTATCCAGTTTAGTTAGTTGTTTAAAGAAAGGAAAGTGAAAAGATGGAATTGAAGTTTAAAGATATGGATGGAATCGATGAAGTTACTGTAACTCAAATTCATGTTAAAGTTGGAGATAATGTAAAAAAAGGTGATAATGTTGTTGATATTGAAGCAGATAAAGCTTCAGATAGTATTAAAGCCGAAGCGGATGGTAAAGTTTCTAAGATTCTTGTTAAAGAAGGAGATAGTATTAAATCAGGTGCTGTTATTGTTGAGTTTGGTGGAACGATTAGTGATAATAAAAGTCCTTCATCAACAAATTCTTCACCAAAATCTGAATCAGTTGCTAGTACATCTACAGTATCACCAGTTGAATTACCAAAACAAAATGTGCAACCTATTCAACAAACGGGTAAAGTATTAGCAACACCATTAGCACGTAGAATGGCTCGTGACTTAGGTGTTGATATGGGAACAATTAAAGGAACTGGTCCTCGTGGTAGAATTTTAAAAGATGATTTATTAAATGCCAAGAATGGTGGTACAACAACCAGTACTACTGCATCAACAACACCTATTAATTCAATATCTTCAGTTTCTGCTACAACTATTAGTTCACAAGGTATTAATGTTACTAAAATCGAAAGTTTTGGTAATGTTGAACATTTACCATTATCAGGAATTCGTAAGGCTGTTGCTAATCAAATGTCATTATCAGTTTATACAGCACCACATGTTAGTTTAATGATTAATGTTGATGCTGAAAACTTAGTACAATTACGTGCAACTTTAAAAGAACCAGCGGAAAAAGATCCAGATGGTAGTGCTAAATTAACATTTATGCCATTCTTTGTAAAGGCTGTTGCTAAAGCGTTAAAAGAAGAACGATTTAAATTACTTAATTCAACTTTGAACATGGTTAATAATGAAATTCTTGTTAAAAAATATTATAACATTGGTATGGCAGCTGATACTGAAAAGGGTTTAGTAGTTCCTGTTATTAAAAATGCTGATCAACTTTCATTATTTGAAATAGCAAGACAAGTTAATTCATTAGGTGATAAAGCTCGTAAGGGGCTATTAAAAGGTGATGAAATGCAAGGTGGATCATTTACTATTACTAATTTTGGTTCAGCAGGAATTGAAATGGGAACACCAGTTATTAATTATCCAGAGGTAGCAATTTTGGGTCTAGGGATGATGCAAAAAAAACTAATTATTGCTGATGGTAAAATTGTTGAACATAAGTTCTTTCCATTATCACTTTCAATTGATCATCGTGTTATTGATGGTGCACCTGCTGGTTATTTCCTTTCTCGACTTAAAGAGTTATTAGAAAATCCAACATTAATTTTAGCTTAAGGAGAAAATGTAAAAGATGTCTAACTATGATTTTGATTTAATAATTATCGGGGCAGGCCCTGGTGGTTATGTAACAGCGGCTCGAGCAGCAAAGATGGGTTTAAAAACTGCAATTGTTGAAAAAGATAACTGAGGTGGAGTCTGTTTAAATGTTGGATGTATTCCTACTAAGACGTTACTAAAGGGCGCAAAAGTTTTTCATTATATTGAAAATGCTGATAAATATGGTGTTGCTATTAAAGATAAAAAAAATATTGAAATTAATTGAAAAGTAATGCAAGATCGTAAAACTGGTGTTGTTAAAGGTTTAACTGGTGGAGTTGGCTTTTTAATGAAAGCTAATAAAGTAGAACAATTATTAGGGATTGGAAGTGCTATTGATAAAAATACGATTTTAGTGAAAGCTAAAGATGGTAAAGAAAAGAAATATACTACTAAATATATGATAATTGCTACTGGTTCAAAAGTAAAAATGTTTGATAATCCTAATGGTCCACAAGGTTTAAGTGAAAAAGATTTAAAAACAAACCAAACATTATTAACTTCGACTGAAATTCTTTCTTTAAAAGAAGTTCCAAAAACACTAACTATTATTGGTGGTGGTGTTATTGGAATTGAGTTTGCTTGTTTATTTAGTACACTTGGTACTAAAGTTACTATTATTGAATATTTAGATCGTATTTTAGCATTACTAGATGAAGATATTAGCACAACTTTAACTAAAATTCTTGAAAAAAATGCTGTTAATATTATTACTGGTCATAGTGTTAATGAATTAAAGGATAAAACTTTAACTTATTATGCTGCAACCGATAAAGAACATAAAAAACCATTAACAGTAACTAGTGACTATTGTTTATTAAGTACTGGAAGAACGCCGATTACTGAAGGTTTTACTAATTTGGGAATTCAAATTAAGCCTAATCAAGCATTTGCCGTAAATAATAAATTGGAAGCTTTAGATGCTAACAATAATGTTATTGATAATATATATGTAATTGGAGATGCTAATGGTCAAAGAATGCTTGCTCATGTTGCATCAACACAAGGATTAGCAGCGCTTAATAATATTTTAGTTAAAGAAGGTAGAACGGATACTGATAATCATCCATTGAAAGAGCAAGAAGTAGATTATAATAAAATGCCTAGTTGTATTTATTCATTCCCAGAAGTGGCAAGTGTTGGTTTAACTGAAACTGAATGTAAATCTTTAGGTAAAGAATATTTGATGAAGAAAATACCATTTACTATTAATGGTAAGGCATTGGCTGATGGTGAGACTGATGGTTTTGTTAAAATAATTATTGATAAAAAATATGGAGAAATCCTAGGTGCTCATATTTTATGTTCAACGGCTACTGATATAATTGCTGAAATTGTTAATATTATGCAAACGGAAGGTACTATTGTTGAATTAGCCTCTTCTTGTCATCCACATCCAACAATGTCAGAAGTAGTTATGGATGTTGCACAAGATTTAGAATTAGAATGATACAAAGTTAATAAAAAATAGAAAATAATAAAAATGTACCTTTAAATTTTTAGGTACATTTTTATTGTAAAATTAATATAATATTGATTAAATTAAATTAAGTAACGTTTTTGTTTTATTGTTTGTTTTTATAATTTTTTATGTTAAGATTTGTTTGTTATTAAAATATATAAAATTGGTTTTTAAAACCTAGAATTAGCGATTTTTATGTATGGATATTCAACAAGATTTTTAGGTGGTTGGCAGTGGGTTGGCCCTTAATTACTGGACCATTTTTGATATAAAATTCTAAATTTTAATTTGTAAAATTGGTGGTTTTAGAAATTTAGAATGTATTCTTTCATAATTATAAAACATAACATATTGATTTACATCATTTATAGCTTCATTGATGGATAAATATTGATTTGATCCTTTAGGTAGTCATTCTTGAGATAAATGAGAAAATCAGTTTTCAGATAATACATTACCACCAATATCATAAGGTTGTTTTTTGCTTAAAATTATTTGTTTATCCTCTGCTCATTTTGTGATATCTTGACAATAAAATTCGTTGGCGTTATCTGAATGTAAAATAACATTTTTTATTTGATTTCAAGAAAATTGTTTGTTGATTTTTTCAAGAGCAGGAAGAATTAAATCCTGATATGATTTATTAGGAGCAATATTATAACTAACAACATTATTTGAATAAAAATCAATAATTACAAAAAGATATAATCATCCTTCTTTAGTATTTATTTGTTTAGTGTCCATTGATCAAATTTGATTTGAAGAGGTTGTACTTTTATAATCTTTGTTTACTTTATCCATTGTAGGTATTCACTTATTTGGATTTTTTTTGTTTTTAGGATAGTTATTTTTAGTTTGTTTTAATCCTTGAATATTGTGTTCTTTCATAATTTTTCGCATTTGTTTTATTGGGTGGTTGGCCCTTAATTACTGGACCATTTTTGATATAAAATTCTAAATTTTAATTTGTAAAATTGGTGGTTTTAGAAATTTAGAATGTATTCTTTCATAATTATAAAACATAACATATTGATTTACATCATTTATAGCTTCATTGATGGATAAATATTGATTTGATCCTTTAGGTAGTCATTCTTGAGATAAATGAGAAAATCAGTTTTCAGATAATACATTACCACCAATATCATAAGGTTGTTTTTTGCTTAAAATTATTTGTTTATCCTCTGCTCATTTTGTGATATCTTGACAATAAAATTCGTTGGCGTTATCTGAATGTAAAATAACATTTTTTACTTGATTTCAAGAAAATTGTTTGTTGATTTTTTCAAGAGCAGGAAGAATTAAATCCTGATATGATTTATTAGGAGCAATATTATAACTAACAACATTATTTGAATAAAAATCAATAATTACAAAAAGATATAATCATCCTTCTTTAGTATTTATTTGTTTAGTGTCCATTGATCAAATTTGATTTGAAGAGGTTGTACTTTTATAATCTTTGTTTACTTTATCCATTGTAGGTATTCACTTATTTGGATTTTTTTTGTTTTTAGGATAGTTATTTTTAGTTTGTTTTAATCCTTGAATATTGTGTTCTTTCATAATTTTTCGCATTTGTTTTATTGGGTGGTTGGCCCTTAATTACTGGACCATTTTTGATATAAAATTCTAAATTTTAATTTGTAAAATTGGTGGTTTTAGAAATTTAGAATGTATTCTTTCATAATTATAAAACATAACATATTGATTTACATCATTTATAGCTTCATTGATGGATAAATATTGATTTGATCCTTTAGGTAGTCATTCTTGAGATAAATGAGAAAATCAGTTTTCAGATAATACATTACCACCAATATCATAAGGTTGTTTTTTGCTTAAAATTATTTGTTTATCCTCTGCTCATTTTGTGATATCTTGACAATAAAATTCGTTGGCGTTATCTGAATGTAAAATAACATTTTTTACTTGATTTCAAGAAAATTGTTTGTTGATTTTTTCAAGAGCAGGAAGAATTAAATCCTGATATGATTTATTAGGAGCAATATTATAACTAACAACATTATTTGAATAAAAATCAATAATTACAAAAAGATATAATCATCCTTCTTTAGTATTTATTTGTTTAGTGTCCATTGATCAAATTTGATTTGAAGAGGTTGTACTTTTATAATCTTTGTTTACTTTATCCATTGTAGGTATTCACTTATTTGGATTTTTTTTGTTTTTAGGATAGTTATTTTTAGTTTGTTTTAATCCTTGAATATTGTGTTCTTTCATAATTTTTCGCATTTGTTTTATTGATAATTCTATATTTAAAATGATATTTTTTTCTTGTTTTAATCACTCTTTAAAAGCTGAAAAAATTCTTAAATATCCATAAATTCTGCCTTTTCTTGTAGAATGAAATTCGATTAAAAGTTGGCATATTTTTTGATATTTATGATTGCATTTAATAATATGATTTTCTTCTTTTTTAATAGGTTTTTGTTTATTTTTTAAAAAGTAATATGTTGATCTGTTTAATTGAAGATATTGACATAGGTTTCTAATTGAATATTGATTTTTACAATCATCAATAATTTTAATTTTTTCTTTGATATTTAATTTGTTAATTACTAATGCTATTTGTTTAATTTTATCCATTAATAAAAATCCTTTCAGGTTAAAATTAGTGTTAATTATATAACACAATTGTTTTTAGAATACATTCAGGTTTTTTAAATTAATGGTCTAGTAAAAAGGGCTAAGTGGCAAGTGGCAAAATAAAATAACAAATTGAGTTTTTAAGAGAAAAGAAAATAAATTTATTAAAAAGAATGATTTAAAAGTTGAAAGAAAAAGATATGAAAAACAAAAATTAGAAAGAAAATTTCAAAATTTAAATAATCAAGTAAAAGAATTAAAACAAACATTAGAATTTCAAAGTAAATTATTAGAAATTAATAATGAAAATTTAAGAAATAATGAACAAAATAAAACTATAAGAACATTTATTTTATAAGGAGTGAATTAATTTTATGAAAAAAGATAAATGAAAAAATATGTCAAGACAAAAGTTGCATAAGAAAAAAGCAAAAAGAAATTTTGACCAAAGATTAAGTGAAAATATGAATTATGATGATTTTTTATTAGGGGGTAAAAAATAATGGTTAAGTGAATAGTTGTGATAATTGCTGTGCTTGGTACTTCTTGGGCTTTTAAAGGTACTATTAAAAAGATAGTTTGAAAATTTAAACATAGAAAACACAATATAGTTGATCCAGATTGTTGATATTGTAAAGAACAAAAGCGTAAAGAAAGAGCAAGAAAAGAGTTAGAGGAGGGAGGTGATTAGTATGCCAAAAGGATTTAAAATTAGTAAGTGGTGAATTTATTGGTAATCAAGGTACTTATATATGTTCTTATTATAGTGATACAGTTGGTGTTCCGTCACAAGAGATAAATATGGGGTCTGGTGTTTATACTTTTAATAGAAAACAATTGGATGAATTTTCACGTATTATGTTTAATCATAATTATGTTGCAGAAAAGAATACTAATCGTTTGAATTTTGTTAATGTTGATAGGAGAGTTATAAATTTTCAAACACAGTTAAATTTTGAAATTGATAAACCTTTAAGTTTTTATATTCAAGGTTTTATGTTTTATTTTGAATATGAATATTTTAAAACTTTTACTGCTAATTTTGTTTTTAGTTTTTTAGATAATGTTGGTGATACAAAGTATGTTTTTAAAGGTAAGGTTGATAATGATATTTATCAGCAAGATTTATATAATTTTGTTACTAGCCACTTAGCCCTTTTTACTAGACCATTAATTTAAAAAACCTGAATGTATTCTAAAAACAATTGTGTTATATAATTAACACTAATTTTAACCTGAAAGGATTTTTATTAATGGATAAAATTAAACAAATAGCATTAGTAATTAACAAATTAAATATCAAAGAAAAAATTAAAATTATTGATGATTGTAAAAATCAATATTCAATTAGAAACCTATGTCAATATCTTCAATTAAACAGATCAACATATTACTTTTTAAAAAATAAACAAAAACCTATTAAAAAAGAAGAAAATCATATTATTAAATGCAATCATAAATATCAAAAAATATGCCAACTTTTAATCGAATTTCATTCTACAAGAAAAGGCAGAATTTATGGATATTTAAGAATTTTTTCAGCTTTTAAAGAGTGATTAAAACAAGAAAAAAATATCATTTTAAATATAGAATTATCAATAAAACAAATGCGAAAAATTATGAAAGAACACAATATTCAAGGATTAAAACAAACTAAAAATAACTATCCTAAAAACAAAAAAAATCCAAATAAGTGAATACCTACAATGGATAAAGTAAACAAAGATTATAAAAGTACAACCTCTTCAAATCAAATTTGATCAATGGACACTAAACAAATAAATACTAAAGAAGGATGATTATATCTTTTTGTAATTATTGATTTTTATTCAAATAATGTTGTTAGTTATAATATTGCTTCTAATAAATCATATCAGGATTTAATTCTTCCTGCTCTTGAAAAAATCAACAAACAATTTTCTTGAAATCAAATAAAAAATGTTATTTTACATTCAGATAACGCCAACGAATTTTATTGTCACGATATCACAAAATGAGCAGAGGATAAACAAATAATTTTAAGCAAAAAACAACCTTATGATATTGGTGGTAATGTATTATCTGAAAACTGATTTTCTCATTTATCTCAAGAATGACTACCTAAAGGATCAAATCAATATTTATCCATCAATGAAGCTATAAATGATGTAAATCAATATGTTATGTTTTATAATTATGAAAGAATACATTCTAAATTTCTAAAACCACCAATTTTACAAATTAAAATTTAGAATTTTATATCAAAAATGGTCCAGTAATTAAGGGCCAACCACCCTATGCCTATTCGTGTTCCAAATTTAAGACATTTAACAGTATTTTTTGATGTTCATGGTGATTCATTTTCACATATGTCACCACGGTTAAATTTTGGTCAAATTAATATTTTTTCAAGTGAGAAAGTAACCCCAGTACCACCAAATAGTCCTTTTAATCCTGAGTATGAGCGTGTTAGTTGATATGATGTTTTTGGTCATTTGCGTAATGCTTTTAGGTGAGTACTTTATGGCGTTGTTGGTAAAGTTTTACCAGTAGAACCATTAAGAGAGTTTTTTACTAAACTTGACGGATTATTGAGACGTATTTTTGATGATACTATTAGTTCTGTTTTAAATGTTGATTTTACTAGTGGTTTAGAACAAGTTTTAACATTGTGAGTATTTTTAAAAGCAGTTGGGTTTTTAGTTGGTTAGGAGTTGAAATAATGCCTTGATATGGTTATGTTCTTTTAGGACTTTTATTATTAATAATATTGTATCCATTTTTAATAACTAGAAAAAATATAAAGATATTACAACGTGTAGGTAGTTATATTATTTCTGCACCTCCAAGAACTGGTAAATCTGCTCTTGCTTGTTGTTTAGCACAAAAACATAAAGGTAGAGTAGTAAGTCCTATTCCTATTAAAGTACGCAATGAATATAGTTATCGTTGTTCTTATGATGATGTTTTTAAATTTAATCAATTAAATAGTAATTATGCTTTTAAAGAGTGTGATATGGTTGTTTTAGATGAGTTAGGTTTGAAAATTAATAGTAATGATTTGTCACCCGAATTTAAAGAAACACAAGAAAGTTTGGGAATGTTTTGTAAATTAATAGCTCATAATTTTAATGGAATTATGTATATGATTGAACAACACCGCGATAGAATACCAAAACAAGCACGTGAAAAAGTGGAATATATTGTGCAAGTTAAAAGAATGCGTATTTTGTTATTTTTAGTTAAGTTTAAACTAAATATTTACACTAATATTGATGATTATAATAGACTTGGTGCAAAACTAAGGTAATTTAAAATTATATATTCCTGCTATTAAATTAAATCTTAATGCAAATCTTCGTATTTTATTGCGATATTTTAAAGTTAAAATTTTAAAACGTTTTAGTTTAGCAAATACGTGTTCAATTTTAATTCTAATTTTGCTTAAAGTTTTATTGTATTCTTTTTGAATTGGTATTAATTTATTGTATTTACTTTTTTTAAATGGCAAAAATGTATTTTTATGAATATTTTGTATTCCTTGATAACCTGAATCAACAAAAACTTGTTTTTCTAGATGAATAAAAGTTTTAGATTTTAAAAGTAATTTAAAATCATGAATGCTTCCAAAACAAAAAGCGGTTGAAATAATTTTTCCATTTAAAATATCAATAATTATTTGCGATTTAAGAGTATGATGTTTGTTTTTACCCGAAAAAAGTAATTTTAGTTTTTTTTAATTCTTTCAATTGGAGTTTCAGTAGCATCAATAGCTAGTAAAGTATTATTGATTCCTTTATTTTTGATTAAATCTTTTTTGCCAGATAAATTAAAAATTCCACTTTTTATTAAAGTATTTTCAATTCAAAAAATATTACGAATGCAGCTAGTATGACTAATATTATATCTTTTTGCAATAACTCTATAACTACTATACTCTTTTCAGTATTCTAATGTCATTAATAAACGATTTTCTATTGATAATTTATTAGGTTTACCACCAACTGCTTTTTTAATTGCTTCAGCTTTTTTTAAAATTTCAACCATTTTTTGAAATGTTTGTAGTTTTATTCCCACTAAACTATAAAATTCTTGTTCATCTTTGTATTTTTTTAACATAATAATTATCACCTTTGATATTAATAATAACCGTTAAATTATTAAAATTAAAGGTTTTGCACCAAGTCTAATAAAGTTGTATTATCTAAAAGACAAACAAAGCGAATAATTAAACGTGATGGTTTACCACCAAGTTATAGTGGTGAAACTATGACTTTTAGTTTATGATTTCCTAGGTCTTATTTACAAAGATATAATAGTCGTGCTTTAAATTATATTCATTCTTTAAAGAGTGAATTAAGTACTGTTAAAGACTATGAACAATCACAAGCATTAGATTTTACTGTTGATGATATTAGAGTAGTAGGATTAGATAAGTTGGATAATATATTACAAACTGAAAAGAAAGAAACTGAAAATACTGTATGCCGTGCTTGTTATTATAGAAATAAATATTCTAAGAAAAATAGGTAATGTTTAGTAATCTGTGTAACTTACAAAAATAACTATGTTTAATTAATTCTAGTAAATATAATTAAATGACTAGAAAGAGTGAGTTACAGATGGCTAAAAAGCAAAATATTAATAATAATGATCCAATATCAAAAGCAGTAGATTTATTATTAGAAAATACTGAAGATTTAACAACAGTTTTTAAAGAGAAAGGATTGTATAAAGAATTAACAAAAAGATTAGTAGAAAAAATGTTGAATTCTGAGATGCAAAATTATTTAGGATATGATAAGAATCAACATAGTAATAGTGACAATGCTCGTAATGGTATAAGTTCAAAAAAATTAATAACTCAACAAGGTAAAATTGAGATTGATGTACCACGAGATCGCAATAGTAATTTTAATCCTGTAATAGTTGCAAAAAGACAAAGAAGATTTGATGGTTTTGATCAACAAGTTCTTTCTTTATATGCAAAAGGAATGACATTATCAGATATTAGAACCTGTTTAAAATCTTTTAGAGAATAGGATAAAATGATTATATATTTTAAAATAAGAGGTATATATGTGTAAAAATTATCCTAGTAATGTTAGCAAAGAGCAATTTGAAAATATAAAATCAATTTTAGAAAATACTAAAAAGAGAACTAAACCAAGAAGTTTAGATTTATATGAAGTATTTTGTGCAGTTTTATATGTATTAAAAAGTGGTTGCCAGTGAAGAATGTTACCAAAAAATTTTCCAAAATGACAAATTGTATATTATTATTTTCAAGCTTGAAGTAAAAATAATGATAAAGAACGTAGTGTATTAGAACCTGTTTAAAATCTTTTCAATAAAATTGAAATAAAGGCAAGAACAACCATTTGTAAGCTAGTATTTAATTTTTTTTCACAATTTTTTCATAATCTTCTGCATTTTTCTAATCATGCAAAACTTCGTTCTACAACTCATCTTTTTGGTAATACTACAAAAGAATGTAATTCATTACGTTTTATAACTTCAACATTTGCATTTATAATTGTTTTAATTTTAGAAGCAAATTTTTCACCAGTATAACCAGCATCTACTAGTATTTTTTGAACTGCAGAAAGATTCTCTTTTTCATTTTCAATCATTATTATAGCACTATTACGATCTGTTTTTTCTGCTGTGGTTATGTAAATTGCATGTGGTAAACCTTGAGAATCAACAGCAATATGACGCTTTATTCCTGAAATCTTTTTACCAGCATCATAACCTTTATTTTTAGTAGTATCTGTATTTTTAACACTTTGTGAATCAATTATACAAAAACTAGTTTGTTCTTTTCTACCATTATTGATACGAAATGCCTTGACTAATTTTTTTTAAAACTAATTGTAATACACTAGGTTCTTTATCATTATTTTTACTTCAAGCTTGAAAATAATAATATACAATTTGTCATTTTGGAAAATTTTTTGGTAACATTCTTCACTGGCAACCACTTTTTAATACATATAAAACTGCACAAAATACTTCATATAAATCTAAACTTCTTGGTTTAGTTCTCTTTTTAGTATTTTCTAAAATTGATTTTATATTTTCAAATTGCTCTTTGCTAACATTACTAGGATAATTTTTACACATATATACCTCTTATTTTAAAATATATAATCATTTTATCCTATTCTCTAAAAGATTTTAAACAGGTTCTTAGAATGCAATTACAAGAGTTATATCATGGTGCTGATATTAGTGAAAGTGTTATTAGCCAAATTACTGATGATGTTATTGATGATGTAAAAGCATGGCAAAATCGACCATTAGAAAGTGTCTATCCGATTGTTTATTTTGATTGCATAGTAGTGAAAGTACGACAAGATAAAAGGATTATTAATAAATCAGTTTATATAGCTTTAGGAGTTGATTTAGAAGGTAAAAAAGATGTTTTAGGTTTATGAATTAGTGAAAATGAAGGTGCTAAATTTTGATTAGCAAATTTAACAGAAATGAAAAATCGTGGCTTAAATGATATTCTTATTGCCTGCAGTGATAATTTAACAGGCATGTCAGAAGCAATACAATCAGTTTATCTTAAAACAGAACATCAATTATGCATAGTTCATCAAATTAGAAATAGTTTGAAATATGTCTCATATAAGCATAGAAAATCTCTAGTTGCAGATTTAAAACCAATTTATACTGCATGTAGTGAAGAACAAGCAATGCAGGCTTTAGAATCGTTTGAAAGTAAATGAAATAAACAATATCCTCAAATTGCTAAATCTTGATATAAAAATTGAGATAATTTAATGGTTTTTATTAGTTATCCAGTAGAAATCAAAAGAGTGATTTATACTACAAATGCTATTGAATCTGTAAATAGTCAATTACGAAAAGTCATCAGAAATAAAAAAGTTTTTCCAAATGATATGGCAGTTTTCAAAATATTTTACTTAGCAATTGAAAATATAACAAAAAAATGAACAATGTCCATTCAAAATTGAAATACAGCAATTGCTCATTTTATGATAAAATTTGAAGATAGAATTAATCTAAACTAGTACTTTGTAAAACAAAGATACACAGATTACATAAAAGCCTGGAAAAATAAGAAAGATGTTAAAATAGAGTAAACCTATATTATTGGTCGAAGCCAACCAGAACCTTGGTTGGTTGGCCGTGGCGTTTACGCCACTGGGGTAAGTTGCGAAGCAACTAGGGGCAACGCCCCTATATACTTGAAAGTATTGCTTCTTCTTTTTTTATCAAAAAAATAATTAGTGGTATTACTGTTAATTTCTTTTTGTAAATATTTATTTCATGTAGTTATTTGTTCAAATTGTATATTTTCTAAATTTTCATTACATAAATTATTATTTTCTGACGTTCTTTTTTTTAAATAGTGTTTGAAATGTTTTTACTTCATTTTGTTGCATTTCTGTTTTATCTTTATCTTCTAATAATTTGCATATAATGCTATTTTTTTCTGTTCGGCATTTAATAAAAATATTTTCTTTACATTTCACTGCTTGTTCTCAATTTTTATCTTTTTCAATATCAAAATCATATTTATTTGTTGACATTTTATTATTGTTCCTTTCAATATAAAAAAAATGTTAATTATGTCACTTTGGAGAAAAAACCAATAGTAGTGACAAGTTAATTTTATAATGATATTTAAAAATATAAATATTTTTAAATATCAAGATTAGATATAAAAAAAATAATATATATTTTGATTTATGTTTTTTAATTTGTATAAAAAAGTGTAAAAAATTACTTTAATTTTTTACTTAGAAAATTAAAGTAATTATTATTTTTAAATAACCTTATTAATTTGATTTTTTGTTTTATATTCAACAAATATTTTTTGAAAAAGAGGATCTGTTAAAACATTATTTAATACTAGTTGTTCATATGTTTCATAGTTGTGATTTCTTTGCACATAATATGTTTCATAAGCAAATAAGTGCATAATCATATTACCAATGGTAGGATTACTTTCTTTGTTATTTTTTCAAAGTATTTCTTGTAGTTTAATACCGTGTTTTTTAAATAACATATTCATTGAATGTTTTATTTTATGTGGTCTAGTTAATATTAATTTTTCAATGGCACTACTAATATTAAGACCATTAGCAAATATATCATCTAAACTATGAATAAAATTTCTCAATTGAATTAATTCAAGATCTTCAAATAATTGTTCATTATCTTGCAAAATTTTTTTCATTAATAACATTTTAACATGACTATCATTTTGTTCAATATAAATAGGAATTTTAATCATATTAGTGAAACTTCTAATGATTGGAATTAATTCTTGTTTAAATTGATAGCCTAAATGGTAGTGAATTATAAAAAATAATAATAAAAGATTTTCATATATTTTATTTAAATTCAAAAAGGTAATTGATTTTTTATGTTCATCTATTGTTTTAATAAATGACTGATGGAATTGAGTGATAATATTAATAATATCTTGTGAAGTATTTTCCAAACATACGTTTTTAAAATTGGTAAGTATAGTTTTTTTATATATAAGATTTGCATTATTAAATTCTTTTAAAGCATTTTTATAATAATCTGTTGTGAATGTTTCTGAAAGTTCTTTTTGTAAACTATTAATTTTTTCTTCATCACAAAGAATAACTGCATCTTGATAGTTTAAAAATAAAACAATTCAATTTATACACATTTTTTTTTGATCAACAGTTAAATTTGTATCAACGAAACATTGGAATAAAGCACCGCCAGTTTCAATGATACACTCATCAGCTGTTTTGTTAATTAACATTATTTGGCACCTAACTTTCTTTTTTTGTAGTTTTAATAATTTAATTAAAAAGTGTTTTAAGGTCAACTATTTTCTTTAATATTCTATCATTATAAATGACTTTTTTTAAATTTTAGTAAAAATTACCAATTTTAATATTTTTTTAAACAAGTTAAAAAATGACTATTAACTTTAGTTTTTTAAATGACTTGAAAAAATATTTAAAAATTTTTTAAATCATTAGATAATCAGATGTATTTTTTTTGTTCAATAGTTAAGTTTGCATCAATGAAACATTGAAATAAAAAAATCTATTTTAATGATGCAATTATTAGTTGTTATATTAATTAACATTATTTGGCACCTAACTTTCTTTTTTTGTAGTTTTAATAATTTAATTAAAAAGTGTTTTAAGGTCAACTATTTTCTTTAATATTCTATCATTATAAATGACTTTTTTTAAATTTTAGTAAAAATTACCAATTTTAATATTTTTTAAACAAGTTAAAAATATTATTAACTTTAAATTCTAAAATGTTATTTTTAAAATTATTTAATGATTTTAAAGTAGGTTATTATTATTATTATATTTATATAACATCAACATATACTTTAAAATTGAAGTAATGCTCATATTTTATCTCAAATTCTTTATACAAGAGAGTCTAATAATTTTTAAATAAGTATAATTTGTTATGCAAGTTTTTTATAAACTTTTATATTTTTTCTAATTTTTTAAATATTAATTTTATAATCAAAAACTTAGTTAAACACTTATGGGACAAGATGTGATAGTGTGAATCTTGTATTCTTATTCTAACACATAATATTTGAAACTTCTTCTTTTTGGAAATTATTATTAATTGTAAAAAAAAATTTAGTATTAGCGATAATTATTGGTTAAAAGCATTTTTTACTATAAATTAATTATAAAATAGATTATTAAAATCGTAGTATTTTGACTTTAATAAGAGTAAAAAACTAATTTTATGAAAAATAAATAAATTTTGTAAAACAAAAAATAATATGTACAATATAATTATTAAGTTTAATATAAGTTTTTTACCCATTGCTTTTTTTAAGTAAATGGGTTTATTAATAAAAAAAAATAAGAGGTAAAGAAGAATGATAAATGATTTAGTTAATATAAATAAGTTTATAAAAAGGGAGCGTGTCGAAGATGTCAATAAGATTCAAATTTGTCTTAAAATTATAAAGTTAGACGAAAATAATTTTGACTTCAATATGCAATTGTATGTTAATCTTAACACTTGAAAAATATTAGTCAACAATAATACTTACTTTTATAACACAAAAATTCTTATTAAAGAAAACTTTAATAAGTTTTTAATATGTTATAATGTAATAAAGTCCTTTAAGATAAACCGTATACCGTTATGATTACTAAGCGTATGTAAAGTACGTGGTCTCTTAGGCAAATCCCTTAATTAGGGATTTTTATTTTAATTTATAATAACTGGATGGCAGTATTTATTTGATAGCATTTAAAATTAACCATTTTTGTATACATATCAATGTTATAAGTTCTATCACCAATCATATGCTTTAAAATTTCTTTAATATTAGTTTCAGTAAAGCAACCAATATTTTCAACTAATGCTTGGTTTAATACACCATCTTTTGCATTAATAAAATAACCAACTTTTAATTTTTTATATTAGACTTGGTGCAAAACCTTTAATTTTAATAATTTAACGGTTATTATTAATATCAAAGGTGATAATTATTATGTTAAAAAAATACAAAGATGAACAAGAATTTTATAGTTTAGTGGGAATAAAACTACAAACATTTCAAAAAATGGTTGAAATTTTAAAAAAAGCTGAAGCAATTAAAAAAGCAGTTGGTGGTAAACCTAATAAATTATCAATAGAAAATCGTTTATTAATGACATTAGAATACTGAAAAGAGTATAGTAGTTATAGAGTTATTGCAAAAAGATATAATATTAGTCATACTAGCTGCATTCGTAATATTTTTTGAATTGAAAATACTTTAATAAAAAGTGGAATTTTTAATTTATCTGGCAAAAAAGATTTAATCAAAAATAAAGGAATCAATAATACTTTACTAGCTATTGATGCTACTGAAACTCCAATTGAAAGAATTAAAAAAACTAAAATTACTTTTTTCGGGTAAAAACAAACATCATACTCTTAAATCGCAAATAATTATTGATATTTTAAATGGAAAAATTATTTCAACCGCTTTTTGTTTTGGAAGCATTCATGATTTTAAATTACTTTTAAAATCTAAAACTTTTATTCATCTAGAAAAACAAGTTTTTGTTGATTCAGGTTATCAAGGAATACAAAATATTCATAAAAATACATTTTTGCCATTTAAAAAAAGTAAATACAATAAATTAATACCAATTCAAAAAGAATACAATAAAACTTTAAGCAAAATTAGAATTAAAATTGAACACGTATTTGCTAAACTAAAACGTTTTAAAATTTTAACTTTAAAATATCGCAATAAAATACGAAGATTTGCATTAAGATTTAATTTAATAGCAGAAATATATAATTTTGAATTACCTTAGTTTTGCACCAAGTCTATTGATATTTTAAATGGAAAAATTATTTCAACCGCTTTTTGTTTTGGAAGCATTCATGATTTTAAATTACTTTTAAAATCTAAAACTTTTATTCATCCAGAAAAACAAGTTTTTGTTGATTCAGGTTATCAAGGAATACAAAATATTCATAAAAATACATTTTTGCCATTTAAAAAAAGTAAATACAATAAATTAATACCAATTCAAAAAGAATACAATAAAACTTTAAGCAAAATTAGAATTAAAATTGAACACGTATTTGCTAAACTAAAACGTTTTAAAATTTTAACTTTAAAATATCGCAATAAAATACGAAGATTTGCATTAAGATTTAATTTAATAGCAGAAATATATAATTTTGAATTACCTTAGTTTTGCACCAAGTCTATTGTAAAAAATCAATTAATTCATAATATTCACCTTTGGCAAATAAATTTATTGCATTTTGATAGTGTAATTTAGCAATTTGATTTTTTCTTCTTCCAGCCATGATACCAAGAAATAAAACATGAAAAGCATGAAATTTATCTAAAATAAATTTGGCATTTAAAATTGTAGCAGTTTTTCTAATTCATTTTGCACTATCACCACAAACTATTAAATTTGCTTGGTCAAAGTTTTCAAAAAATAAATTACCATATTTTTCTATTAATTTTGCGGTTTTTTCAGCACCAATTTCTGTTTTTGAAACTCTTATTTTACAAACTGCTCTTTTATTAATTAATTTTCCATTTTTCTTTTTACCAGTACACATTACTATTAATCTCATCGAACATTTTTTACAATTTTTAGTATTGTGTTTTTCATTAAACTTAAATTTTCGATGACCATCATCAATATTTACATATAAATTTTGATTTGGTTGTAATGGTATTTTGGGAATATTTGCTTTTGGTAATTCAAATTTTTGATATCTTCTACAAACTGTACTATTACTTATTAAATCTTCAATAAAAGTATCACAAACATCACGATACTTTTTACCATCAGCAAAATATTTTAAAATTTGTTTAATAACATCTGGTGCTAATTTACTATACTTTTTAACACCAAGATATATATCTAATAATGAAACAAATTCCTTTTTTTGTGTTTTTGGGTTATAATATGTACAAATACGTCGTTTATAATTTAATAAACCTTTTTTTGTTTTTAATTTTCTTTTTCTAAATCTATATGATTTATATAAAGATTTATTACATGTATTTCATAAATAATCATCTATTTTTTTAAATAATTCTTCTGTTTGTTGTAAATTTAATTCATCTTGATTAAAATAGTGTTTGTCTCAATCAAAATGATTAGGGAATGGTAGTGTTAACATTTTTAATGTTCCTTTCTTTTAAATAATTTAATTTTAACTTAGAACCTGTTTAAAATCTTTTAGAGAATAGGATAAAATGATTATATATTTTAAAATAAGAGGTATATATGTGTAAAAATTATCCTAGTAATGTTAGCAAAGAGCAATTTGAAAATATAAAATCAATTTTAGAAAATACTAAAAAGAGAACTAAACCAAGAAGTTTAGATTTATATGAAGTATTTTGTGCAGTTTTATATGTATTAAAAAGTGGTTGCCAGTGAAGAATGTTACCAAAAAATTTTCCAAAATGACAAATTGTATATTATTATTTTCAAGCTTGAAGTAAAAATAATGATAAAGAACCTAGTGTATTACAATTAGTTTTAAAAAAAATTAGTCAAGGCATTTCGTATCAATAATGGTAGAAAAGAACAAACTAGTTTTTGTATAATTGATTCACAAAGTGTTAAAAATACAGATAGTACTAAAAATAAAGGTTATGATGCTGGTAAAAAGATTTCAGGAATAAAGCGTCATATTGCTGTTGATTCTCAAGGTTTACCACATGCAATTTACATAACCACAGCAGAAAAAACAGATCGTAATAGTGCTATAATAATGATTGAAAATGAAAAAGAGAATCTTTCTGCAGTTCAAAAAATACTAGTAGATGCTGGTTATACTGGTGAAAAATTTGCTTCTAAAATTAAAACAATTATAAATGCAAATGTTGAAGTTATAAAACGTAATGAATTACATTCTTTTGTAGTATTACCAAAAAGATGAGTTGTAGAACGAAGTTTTGCATGATTAGAAAAATGCAGAAGATTATGAAAAAATTGTGAAAAAAAATTAAATACTAGCTTACAAATGGTTGTTCTTGCCTTTATTTCAATTTTATTGAAAAGATTTTAAACAGGTTCTTATATATGTTAATAACGAGTAAATATGGCTTTTATCACTAGTTATGCACAATTAAATAAAAAATATAGTCTTAATTTTAGTGATAATAATTATGGTTTTAGTTGAGATATTTTTAAACAATTTGTTGGTGATGAATGAGCAGATTTTTTTACTACCAATTGTTTTTATCGTTTTGTACCAACTGCACGTGGAACAAGAAAAACTTCAAACTGTTTAGCATTTGATTTATTTATATGTTGTAATTTTAGTGATAGTAGTGTTCAAGAAGTAAGAAGATATGAAAATACTCATAGTGAAACTACAATTGGTGCTTTAATGAATGTTTGTCAAGTTTTATTAGATACATATAATATTAATTTACTACCTAATAATCCACATGGAATTAAATGAAAAATTACTAAGGATGGTGGTTGTATTATTTTTCCTAATAATCAACAAATTGACTTTATTGGTTATGCTAATGGTAATAAAATTTTTGGAAAAGAAGCAGGTGGTTCAAGTTTTTTAGGTTCAAGAACAGATGAAATTATTATGGCAGAAGAAAAAGAAACATTAACTGAAAAGCAATTAACCTATCGATATGAACGTTTACAAAACTCTATGTTTAGAAGTAATCGTATTAAAGTATCAAATGAACCTATTAAAGAATGAAGTTGAACTTTTATTGATAATAATATATATAGTTCTATCTTTGGACAAAAGATTACTCGTTATTTTTATAAAAGTTTCTTTATTACTTTTACATGTAATCCATACGATAAATACTATCCATTTTATTTAAAGTATTGCACGCCATTTTTACCATTAAATGATAAAATTATGGAAAATCTTAAAAAAGTTGGTAAAGTTTATTATGAAAATAAAGAAATGTTTAGTGGCTTAGGTTTATTTGTTTTAAGATTTACTATTCAACCATTTTGAAATAAATTACCAGACATTCAAAAAAGAACATTATTAGAAATGAAAAAAAGTAATCCCGATGAATTTAATACTGTTTATTATGGTTTTGAATTTTTAGATAGTGATGCAACAATTTTCCCATTTCAAAAAACAGTAAAATATTGACAATCATATGATTTAAAACAATTTTATAATCAAGAAAAAGAAATGTATAAATTTGATTTTTATAGTGTTGGTATTGATTGAGCTACGGGACCAAAAGACCATACTGTATTTATGGTAGTTGGTTTTAAAGAATATAATAATACTGGTTATTATGATGCTTATATTATTTGTGAATTAGTAGTTACTCCAAATGATTTTATTAATGAAAATGAAAAAATTAATGCTTATGTTAATGAAATTTTAGGATTAATGGATAATTTTGAGAATTTTGAACAAGCAATTTATTTTTATGATGATAAAGCTAGAACTGCTATTGATTGATTAAGTCAAAAATTAATAGATGAGCATAATACTATTCTAATAACACAAACTGCTATTAAACATGCTTCAAATTTAAATCAAGAAGCAGGATTAACTAATAGAGTAGTTTGAATGCGTAATATTATGAGTTATGGAAATTTTTATGCTAATAAAGATGATTTACCAAAAACTACTCAATGTTTAGAAGAATTACGTTATGACGAAACAAAAACTAACATTCCAGACAAAAATATGTACCAAGACCCATATGATGCTTTGTTTTATGCCTTGTATCCATATAAAAATGTAATTAGGGGTAAAAATAATGCTACTGTGAAAAAAAGTATCTTCACATTTGCTATATAATAAATAATTTCAATATAATTAATAGTATAGGTATCACAAAATAAACGCCCTTAATTTAGGCGTTATTTTTTGTTTAAAAGCATACTTGTAAAAATAATCAAAAATAGTACAATTTATAAGTAAAATCAAGGAAAAAAGGAGTAATTTAAGATGAAAACATGAATAAAAACAAATTTAAGTAAAATAACATTAGCATTGGTGGTTGGTGGTTGGTGGTTGGCCCTTAATTACTGGACCATTTTTGATATAAAATTCTAAATTTTAATTTGTAAAATTGGTGGTTTTAGAAATTTAGAATGTATTCTTTCATAATTATAAAACATAACATATTGATTTACATCATTTATAGCTTCATTGATGGATAAATATTGATTTGATCCTTTAGGTAGTCATTCTTGAGATAAATGAGAAAATCAGTTTTCAGATAATACATTACCACCAATATCATAAGGTTGTTTTTTGCTTAAAATTATTTGTTTATCCTCTGCTCATTTTGTGATATCGTGACAATAAAATTCGTTGGCGTTATCTGAATGTAAAATAACATTTTTTATTTGATTTCAAGAAAATTGTTTGTTGATTTTTTCAAGAGCAGGAAGAATTAAATCCTGATATGATTTATTAGGAGCAATATTATAACTAACAACATTATTTGAATAAAAATCAATAATTACAAAAAGATATAATCATCCTTCTTTAGTATTTATTTGTTTAGTGTCCATTGATCAAATTTGATTTGAAGAGGTTGTACTTTTATAATCTTTGTTTACTTTATCCATTGTAGGTATTCACTTATTTGGATTTTTTTTGTTT
Source organism: Spiroplasma endosymbiont of Acasis viretata (assembly GCF_964031275.1). Lineage (NCBI taxonomy): Bacteria > Bacillati > Mycoplasmatota > Mollicutes > Entomoplasmatales > Spiroplasmataceae > Spiroplasma > Spiroplasma endosymbiont of Acasis viretata. The sequence continues at coordinate 736,924 of NZ_OZ035019.1, read as the reverse complement.
TTAGGATAGTTATTTTTAGTTTGTTTTAATCCTTGAATATTGTGTTCTTTCATAATTTTTCGCATTTGTTTTATTGATAATTCTATATTTAAAATGATATTTTTTTCTTGTTTTAATCACTCTTTAAAAGCTGAAAAAATTCTTAAATATCCATAAATTCTGCCTTTTCTTGTAGAATGAAATTCGATTAAAAGTTGGCATATTTTTTGATATTTATGATTGCATTTAATAATATGATTTTCTTCTTTTTTAATAGGTTTTTGTTTATTTTTTAAAAAGTAATATGTTGATCTGTTTAATTGAAGATATTGACATAGGTTTCTAATTGAATATTGATTTTTACAATCATCAATAATTTTAATTTTTTCTTTGATATTTAATTTGTTAATTACTAATGCTATTTGTTTAATTTTATCCATTAATAAAAATCCTTTCAGGTTAAAATTAGTGTTAATTATATAACACAATTGTTTTTAGAATACATTCAGGTTTTTTAAATTAATGGTCTAGTAAAAAGGGCTAAGTGGCAACCACCGTTATAATATTGCTCCTAATAAATCATATCAGGATTTAATTCTTCCTGCTCTTGAAAAAATCAACAAACAATTTTCTTGAAATCAAATAAAAAATGTTATTTTACATTCAGATAACGCCAACGAATTTTATTGTCAAGATATCACAAAATGAGCAGAGGATAAACAAATAATTTTAAGCAAAAAACAACCTTATGATATTGGTGGTAATGTATTATCGAGGCTTTTATGTAATCTGTGTATCTTTGTTTTACAAAGTACTAGTTTAGATTAATTCTATCTTCAAATTTTATCATAAAATGAGCAATTGCTGTATTTCAATTTTGAATGGGCATTGTTCATTTTTTTGTTATATTTTCAATTGCTAAGTAAAATATTTTGAAAACTGCCATATCATTAGGAAAAACTTTTTTATTTCTGATAACTTTTCGTAATTGACTATTTACAGATTCAATAGCATTTGTAGTATAAATCACTCTTTTGATTTCTACTGGATAACTAATAAAAACCATTAAATTATCTCAATTTTTATATCAAGATTTAGCAATTTGAGGATATTGTTTATTTCATTTACTTTCAAAGGATTCTAAAGCCTGCATTGCTTGTTCTTCACTACATGCAGTATAAATTGGTTTTAAATCTGCAACTAGAGATTTTCTATGCTTATATGAGACATATTTCAAACTATTTCTAATTTGATGAACTATGCATAATTGATGTTCTGTTTTAAGATAAACTGATTGTATTGCTTCTGACATGCCTGTTAAATTATCACTGCAGGCAATAAGAATATCATTTAAGCCACGATTTTTCATTTCTGTTAAATTTGCTAATCAAAATTTAGCACCTTCATTTTCACTAATTCATAAACCTAAAACATCTTTTTTACCTTCTAAATCAACTCCTAAAGCTATATAAACTGATTTGTTAATAATGCGTTTATCTTGTCGTACTTTCACTACTATGCAATCAAAATAAACAATCGGATAGACACTTTCTAATGGTCGATTTTGCCATGCTTTTACATCATCAATAACATCATCAGTAATTTGGCTAATAACACTTTCACTAATATCAGCACCATGATATAACTCTTGTAATTGCATTCTAATATCTGATAATGTCATTCCTTTTGCATATAAAGAAAGAACTTGTTGATCAAAACCATCAAATCTTCTTTGTCTTTTTGCAACTATTACAGGATTAAAATTACTATTGCGATCTCGTGGTACATCAATCTCAATTTTACCTTGTTGAGTTATTAATTTTTTTGAACTTATACCATTACGAGCATTGTCACTATTACTATGTTGATTCTTATCATATCCTAAATAATTTTGCATCTCAGAATTCAACATTTTTTCTACTAATCTTTTTGTTAATTCTTTATACAATCCTCCCTCTTTAAAAACTGTTGTTAAATCTTCAGTATTTTCTAATAATAAATCTACTGCTTTTGATATTGGATCATTATTATTAAAGTTATCTTTTTTAGCCATCTGTAACTCACTCTTTCTAGTCATTTAATTATATTTACTAGAATTAATTAAACATAGTTATTTTTGTAAGTTACACAGATTACTAAACATTACCACAGATATAAATAAATTAGATAATAACTTATTACCAATAAATAATTGTAATAATAAAAGTTTCTCTATTATATAATCCCACTATATTTTTTAACGGGCGCACAACTAATACGATGAATATCACAAATACCATAATTTTGTAATGCTATCTGATGATTTTTTGTATAATACCCTTTATGATTTTTAAACCCATAATTAGGATATTTAGTATCATAATTAATCATAATTTTATCTCTTACTACTTTAGCAATAATCGAAGCGCTAGCAATATTAAGTGATTTTTGATCACCTTTAACTATTGCTTCAACTTTTCCTAGAAAATTAGGAAATTGTGGTTTTTCAAAATCAACTAAACACACATCAGGTACTATTTTTAATTTATTAAATGCTTCTATCATTGCTAAAATACTAGTCTGCTTAGGATTATGAATATTAACAAATTGATGACTTTTAATACTAACAGCAACTGTTAGTGCATTATCAATTATAATTTGATACATTGCTATTCGTTGTTTTGTTGATAATTGTTTTGAATCTTTAATTAAAGGATGATTAAAGTTTGGTTTAAGAATAACGCTTGCAACAACAATTCGTCCTGCAATAGCTCCCCTTCCCACTTCATCAAAACCAGCAATTAATGTTCCTGATGAATAATTATCAATTTCGTATCGTAAACTACTTTTCATGTTTTAAAATCTTACGTGGTATTTCAAATGAAATTAATCCTAATTTCCCTACTTGTAAATCATTAATAAATAAATTCATGGCACGATGAGTATTATCTTCATCATTAGCCAATTTTAAATGATATTTTTGTGCTAATTTCTTAAAATAAAGAAATAATGTTTCATCATTAATATTTTTAATTTCAAAATTAATATTATAATATTTTACTAATCTTTCATAATAATTCTCAAGTAAAAAGGTTAAAGCAAAATTAGCCATTTCTTCTAAAAATAAATGTTTAACAGGAATTGCTTTAATTAAAGCTAAAATCATTACTACTTTTTGATCATTCATTTTTGGTGGTAAAATACCAGGACTATCTAACAAATCAATCGTTGGATTTAATTTAATTCATTGTTGACCTCTAGTAACACCAGGTATATTAGCAGTTTGTGTTACTTTACGTTGTAATAAATTATTGATAAATGTTGATTTCCCCGTATTTGGTAATCCCATAATTAATACCTTAATTTTTGGATTAACAATACCTTTTGCCAATTGTTTTTCCATTTGTGGCTCCATTAATTTAGTAATTAAATTTAATAACTGCGGTTTCATTTTTGTAGTTAATGATTTTGCCAATAAAACAGAAAAACCTTGACTTTCAAAAAAATTAACTCATTCTTTAGTAAAATTATCATCTGCTAAATCAACTTTGTTAAGAACAATAATTCTTATTTTTTTCTCTAATAAACGATCTAATAAAGTACTTTTTGTTGCTAATGGTGCTCGTGCATCTAAAACTTCAATTGCAACATCAATAATTGGTAACTTAGTTTCAATTGCTTTAATGGCTTTCATCATATGACCAGGGAATCAATGAATTTGATTATGGGTACTTTCATTAGGCATTTTTTTTAACTCCTTTAATACATTTTATTATTATTTTATATCAATTTAGAAAACCACCATTGATTTTAATAACGGTGGTTTAATTATTATTTAACAGGTTTTACTGTTTTAATTTCTTTAATTCTAGCAGCTTTACCGCTTAATTTACGTAAGTAGAAAATACGTGCTCTTCTTACTTTACCCTTACGAATAACATTAATTTTATCAATTAATGGTGAATGTAAAGCAAATGTTTTTTCGACACCTTTACCACCAACAGTTTTACGAACAATAACATTTTGCGTAATTCCTGAACCTTTGCGAGCAATAACTACCCCTTCAAACATTTGAATACGTTCTTTTTTTTCTTCTTTAATTTTAGAAAATACTTGGATTGTATCTCCAGATTTAAAATTAGGAAGATTATGATTTAGTTGACTTTCACTAACTAATTTAATAATTGCATTTTGCATGTTTTATTTCTCCTTTCGTTTATTTTTTTTTTAAGTGAAGATTTATATTCTTCAATTATTATTTTATCTTTTGCAGATAATTGATATTTTTTAAATAAATCAATTCTTTTTTTATAAGTATTAATTAATGCTTGTTGATGACGATATTCTGCTATCTTTTCATGGTGACCACCAATTAGAACCTCTGGAACTTTCATACCTAATACTTCTTCTGGTCTTGTATATGTTGGATAATCCAATAATGAATTATTAAAAGAATCATTAAGATGAGATTGATGTTGAATAACATTAGGAATTAACCTAGTAATACAATCAATAATAACCATTGCTGGTAATTCACCACCAGTTAATACATAATCACCAATTGAAATCTCTTCATCAATATAAGACATAATGCGTTCATCAATACCTTCGTAATGACCACAAACTAAAATATAATTAATATTTTTTTGATTATATTTATAAGCTAATTGTTGATTTCATTGTTGACCTTGTGGACTAAGTAAAATTGTTTTAGCCTCAGGATATTTAAGTTTTACGCTATTAATAGCATTAATTACTGGCATTGCTTGTAAAACCATACCATTGCCACCACCATAAGGAGCATCATCAACTTGTTGGTGTTTATTATTAGCAAAATTTCTAATATCAATAATATCAATGCTAATTTGTTTTTTAGTAATAGCTCGTTTGATAATTGATGTTTGCATAAAATCATTAAAAGCATTGGGAAATAAAGTTATAATTGTGAATTGGTTTTTAGTCATTATTAATTAATCCTTCAATAATATTAAAATAAACTTTTTGTTCTTCTTTATTAATTTTATTAATAAATACTTTATTATTAGGAATAAAAAAGGTTTTTTTATTAGTCATTTTTATTTCTCATAAACCTTGATGATTATTATCTAAGAAAGCAATAACTTTTCCTAAAAAAGCATTATTATTAGCATCAAATGCTTCATAATTTAGAATATCTTCATAAAATCAAGGTAAGTTGTCATTAATTATTTCTTCAGTATTAATAACTAAATTTTTATTTTTCATACCTTCTACTAACTCAATAGTATTATAATTTTCAAATTTTAATAATAAAAACTGCTTATGATTTCTTACTCTTGAAATAATTAAAGGTGTTAGTTGTTTAGTTTCTTCTAAATAAACTGTTGTTTTTTCTTTTCATGAAAATTTATTACCATAATAATTACATAAAACCTTAACTTCACCAATAAGACCATGAGTATTAACAATAGTACCTAATTCTAAATATTTCATCTTAAAACTCATTAATTACTAATTTAATAGTATTATTTTCTAAATATGCTTTACTTTCAATAATTGTTGATAATGCACGAATAGTATTTCCTTTTTTACCAATCAATACTGATATTAATGATTTTGGTACCATTAATATTAAATCATAGTGATTTTTTTCTACTAATTCGCGAATCTCAACTTCACAAATTTTATCAAGTAAAATTGGTTCAATTAAATGTTCTAACAATGTTACATACATATTAATTAATCACTTGTAGCATATTTTAATATTAAGTAGCAGGTGCTTCTTCTTTTTTTTTATTTTTTACAGTAACTTTTTTTGTTATTTTTTTAGGTTTGCTACTTTTTCTCTCTTGTCTTAAATTATGAAATTTAGTCATAATTCCTTCTGTTGATAATAAACTACGAACAGTTTCTGTTGGTTGAGCACCATTTGATAAAAATTTTAATGCTTTTACTTCATCGATAGTTACTTGTTTTTCTTTGCTTGTTGGATTATAAGTACCTAATTTATCAATATATCTACCATTAAGTTTTGTTCTTGCATCAATCGCAACAATTCTGTAACTAGGTTGCACTGATTTACTTTTTCCTGTTGGTATTAAGCGTAATTTAACCATAAATTACCTCCTTCTATTAATTTGTGGCAAATAAACCTTTTTAATAATATCTTATTCACATAATGATGTCAAGTTAAAATACTTAACAGATAAAAAGATTTTAAAATAATAATTTCTTTATTTTTACTAAGTTACATATTTTTTTAAATAAATAAGTTTTTTTATTAAAAACACTTACTGATATAAGTATTTAAATAATTTATTTATTAATATTTAATTATTAAAATAATTGTTAATTTTAATAACTACATTTATCTATTTATATTTTTGGCAAAATTGGTTTACTAAAAATACTGGTTGATTGAGAACTTACATCATCATTAATAAATGGATTTAATTTTTCTGGATAAGAAGATTCTTCACTATCGCTACTTGCATTTGAGTCAAAACCACTATCTTGTGAACAAAATGACCTTCTTTTTTTACTTAGTACTTCAATTGCTTCCTCTGCAATTTCACATTCAGGTTCATTATTAGTTTTTTCACTGAGCATTTTTTTAAATTCTTCTTCTAAAATGTCAACTTCTGCAAGAACACAAACAAATTAAATTATATGATGATTTAGTTGATGATAATGAAAATGAAATATATAGAGGTCCTGTTAGTAAATTTGTTAATAAAGGTTATGTTGCAACTGGTTATGATAAAGAAACTGAAACAATGATTTTAGATTGACCTGATGAAATTGGTACATTACCACCCGAAGCATTACAAAATAATCCACAAATTGGTGATTATACACATGCACCAACTTGTGATTTTTCTGCTAAACAACAAAAACGAATTACTACTAATGAAAATGAAATTACCAAATTAAATACTGAATTAATTAAAGCAAATGAAAGTATTAATGATGTTAAAAATAATTGATTTAATATTGAAACTAGTCCATTATGAAAAAAAGTTAAAAATGAAAATATTAAAACAGATACATGATATATTATTGATTGAACATATTATTTTATCGATAGTAAACAACTTATTATAAGTAATAATAAATTAACTAAATCTAATATAAGAATTACTAATGGTCAAATAGAACAAAAACAAATAATAATTGAAAATATTGATGTTAATATTGACAAAGTAACATTATTATATGATGTTGATTTAATAAAGTTTACTATTACTAATAGCACAAAAAAGTATACACCAATAATTCATAATATATATCAATATCAAGGAACTGGGACACCAACTGAATTTATAGCAGAAGAAGGTACTGAACGTGATTATTATACAAAACTAGAAACTAATAATTTATTAGATAAAAAACAAGATAAATTAACTGCTGGTACTAATATAACTATTGATGAAAATAATAAAATTAGTGCTACTGGTGGAAGTACAGATTTATCAGATTATTATAAAAAATCTGTTTTTATGAAAGGATATTTTACATAGCCACTTGCCACTTGCCACTTGCCACTTAGCCCTTTTTACTAGACCATTAATTTAAAAAACCTGAATGTATTCTAAAAACAATTGTGTTATATAATTAACACTAATTTTAACCTGAAAGGATTTTTATTAATGGATAAAATTAAACAAATAGCATTAGTAATTAACAAATTAAATATCAAAGAAAAAATTAAAATTATTGATGATTGTAAAAATCAATATTCAATTAGAAACCTATGTCAATATCTTCAATTAAACAGATCAACATATTACTTTTTAAAAAATAAACAAAAACCTATTAAAAAAGAAGAAAATCATATTATTAAATGCAATCATAAATATCAAAAAATATGCCAACTTTTAATCGAATTTCATTCTACAAGAAAAGGCAGAATTTATGGATATTTAAGAATTTTTTCAGCTTTTAAAGAGTGATTAAAACAAGAAAAAAATATCATTTTAAATATAGAATTATCAATAAAACAAATGCGAAAAATTATGAAAGAACACAATATTCAAGGATTAAAACAAACTAAAAATAACTATCCTAAAAACAAAAAAAATCCAAATAAGTGAATACCTACAATGGATAAAGTAAACAAAGATTATAAAAGTACAACCTCTTCAAATCAAATTTGATCAATGGACACTAAACAAATAAATACTAAAGAAGGATGATTATATCTTTTTGTAATTATTGATTTTTATTCAAATAATGTTGTTAGTTATAATATTGCTCCTAATAAATCATATCAGGATTTAATTCTTCCTGCTCTTGAAAAAATCAACAAACAATTTTCTTGAAATCAAGTAAAAAATGTTATTTTACATTCAGATAACGCCAACGAATTTTATTGTCACGATATCACAAAATGAGCAGAGGATAAACAAATAATTTTAAGCAAAAAACAACCTTATGATATTGGTGGTAATGTATTATCTGAAAACTGATTTTCTCATTTATCTCAAGAATGACTACCTAAAGGATCAAATCAATATTTATCCATCAATGAAGCTATAAATGATGTAAATCAATATGTTATGTTTTATAATTATGAAAGAATACATTCTAAATTTCTAAAACCACCAATTTTACAAATTAAAATTTAGAATTTTATATCAAAAATGGTCCAGTAATTAAGGGCCAACCACCTGAAAAAATCAACAAACAATTTTCTTGAAATCAAATAAAAAATGTTATTTTACATTCAGATAACGCCAACGAATTTTATTGTCAAGATATCACAAAATGAGCAGAGGATAAACAAATAATTTTAAGCAAAAAACAACCTTATGATATTGGTGGTAATGTATTATCTGAAAACTGATTTTCTCATTTATCTCAAGAATGACTACCTAAAGGATCAAATCAATATTTATCCATCAATGAAGCTATAAATGATGTAAATCAATATGTTATGTTTTATAATTATGAAAGAATACATTCTAAATTTCTAAAACCACCAATTTTACAAATTAAAATTTAGAATTTTATATCAAAAATGGTCCAGTAATTAAGGGCCAACCACCCTTCTGCTTCTGTTTTTTGACTTGTAGTATCATTTACTGGACTATATCCACTACCCTCAAATGCTTTATCAATAATAAATTGTATAAAATCTGCATATTTATCTAATATTGGATTACCTTGTAATATTGCAATTGGTGGTGTTCCACTAGTACTTCCTAAACTTCTTAAATTTGCTTGTAAAATAAATTTACCTATTAATTTTTTTAAATCAAAAGCAGTTTTAGATTGATTTATTTCTTGTTCAGTAATATCTAAAAATACACGAGTAACATTATATTCAAGTTCATGTTCAATTGATTCAAATGTTTTATTTAATAATTCTTGTAATTTCTTAATTGGAGTCATATCCGGATAATAATCACCAATTACTCCACCAAAAAAGTTTTTCTTTGGTAAATTTTGCATAAATTTAACTGGAATAATACCTAAATTATGATTTTTTATTAATGGTAATTGTAAATCTTTACTTATTTTTTCTTGTAAACCATCTAAAGTAACATAATCACTAGTAAAATATCTAATAATTTGATTTGGAGTATATGTTGTTTTAACATAAATACTTTGGTCATCATATTGTACTCTTAACCATGTTGATGCACTATATTCAGTTTCTAATACTCTTGCCATCCTTGATTGAGCATGTGGTTGAGCAAAATTTAATGCTATTCTTCCAGTTTTACTTCTATCAATTTGAACAATACTATAACCATAACCAGATTTAATATGACAATCTTGATAAAATAATGAATCAAAATTATTTCATTCTTTTTAATTTTTCAATTGCTCTTTTATATTCTTCATATTCACTTGTTAAAGTATAACCATTACCTCATAATAATTTACTTGCATGATTTGCTATAATTTCTTGAAGATTTATCATACATCAATTAGGAGTTAATATTTCAGTATTATGATTATTCATATGTTATTTCCTTTCAAAATAAGGATTTATATTTGCACTTAAATTTCTCATATATGGTTCTATAGCATAATCAAATGCATCTCGTAAATGGTCATTACCTGCTAATGGTATTTGTTTAATACTTTTAGGGTCTCATACAGCCAATCTAAACTCATCTAATAATGCTTGTGCATTCATACTAATATTTAAGCGTTCTGATTCCATTAAAGCCACATTCTTACCTATTCTAAACTCAAGTCTTAATTTCACACAATCTTTAAAATAGAGCCATGAATTAACGTTATATTTAATTGCTGTATCATTTAACATTTCAATAAATGTATAATTACTAAAATCACAATATACAGTTAAACCATATTCATATAACAAATTATTTTCTTTTGCTAATTTAATATAAAACTCAACTACTAATCTTGCTAATTGTTTATTATCATAACGTACTAATTTATTTTCTATTTTTAAACAATCAATAACATTAACAAATTTAAAATTATAATCAAAACCTATTAATATACATGCTAAAGCATCATCTTTAAACCCATAATCTAATCCAGCACTAAATCTATAACTTGGTTGTAATAATCTACTAATTTTATGAATAAGATGTGAATATATCCCACCAGATTCATAACCTACTAAACCATGACTTCTTACTCTTGCAGATATTGGGTCAAGAGTTTCTATTTCTAATAATTGTTGTTTATCACTATCTTTTAAATAAGTATTTAATTTTTAATTTTGATAATGATAAATAGTATTATCAATAATAGTAAATTGTTCATATTCATTAATAATTTGTTTTTCATTTTGAGGACAAGCATTTATAGTTTTTTTAATAAATTCATTAAGAATTGACCAAGGATTACAACTCTCAATTTCTAATAATTGATTTGCTCCACGAATAGCATCTTTTAAATCTTGATAATCATTTTCAGTAATTTCATATCTTTCATCACTTCATATAATTACATAATCATATAAATAATTACTTGCTAATCCAGTTAATTTAACATTACTATTATCTTGTGAATGTAAATATTTACAAGTTATTTTACTACCATTAAATTCAATAGTTTTTTTAGTTTCACTAATAATAAAATTAATACTAGGATAGGTTGCTCTAATAATTTGCTTTAATTCTTGTCAACTATCATTTAATTGTTTTGACATATTACGAATTAAATAAGCATGAATATTAATATTTTCTAACATTAATAAAATACCAAGAAATTCAATATCACTAAATGTTTTACCAGATTTTCGTGAACCTAATTGCTTAATTTTATTAATATTTAAAGGTTGTTTTAAATACATTCTTTTAGCAATATCTAATAAATAACCAAAATTACTTAACATTTATTCTTACCTTTATTTTCTAAACTAATTGCTATAGGGGCTGTATTATCACTACTTTTTATATCAATTTTTGTAGATAAATGATATTCTTTCACAAATGCTCTTTCTAAATATCATGCAGTATTATTTGCATTTGCTTTTAAATATCTTTGTGTATTAATATGGCGTATTTGTAAATATGCTCAATTAATTTGTTGTAAAAAAGTATTTCTCTTTTTTTGTTTTCAACTATAAAGAGTATTTTCTGTAATATCTAAATAAACTAACACACCAATTTTAGTAGGTACTTCTTCGGTTTGTTTACAATGATTAAAATATTCTTCTAATTTTTCTCTTAATGCTTTTGCATCATTAAAAATTGTTCTTATTTTTATTTTTTCTTCTTGCACATAAAAATCTCCTTTCATATGCTTTTAAAACACAAAAATTTATGATATAATTAATATAATCTTTAAGTTAAATGTGCTGAAAAATAACTTATGAATTTTATTAATTACTTCATATATTTTTTTATTTAATTTTTATAATATAATTATAACAAAAAATAGCATTTATAGTGCTATTTTTTTATTATTTGGTCTTTTTCTCATTTAATTATCTTACCATTTTCTCATTTATTTTTAAATTTTTCATTTTTATTTTTTTTATCAATATCTTTTTTTATTTTTCAATAATTTTTATTATATGTTTCTTCTTCAATTTTTTTATTATTTCACAAAATTGCTATACCTGTAATTAAACCAAATAAGTTTAATGAAACAAATAATAACAATAAACCAAATCCATTATTTTTATAACATAACATTAATCCTTTAATAGTAATTAAAATTATTGCTATTAAACCTATTATTCCTAAAGATATTCATAATCATAATATTTGCATTTTTATTTTCCTTTTCTATTTACATTTTTCTTTATTGTACATTATTTTATTAAAAAAGAAAAGATAACTAATAAAAGTTATCTTTTAAACGTAAATAGAATTTTCAAGTTATTAAACGTTTGTTAATATTATACTCTAAAACCAAACATTTTTCAACAATATTTTAACAAATTTGTTAGAATAGTTAGGACAAAAAAATCAATAGAAAGCTGTTGAAAAATGTTTAGTTTTAAAGAATTTCTAAAATCTGAAATCACTAATATTTTAGCAAAATATTTTCAAAAAATCCATGATTTTGATGAATATTTTTTTCAAAATAGAGATAAAAATCAATATAAAATTGATTCAAGAGTTAATAGAACAGTAAATACTCCAATTGGAATGGGAACTTTTAGACAAAGAGTTTATTGAGATAAAATTAATAAACAATATTATTATCCAATTTATGAAGAGTTTGGTATTAAAAAAAGAGCAAGAATTACTAATGATTTATATTTTGATATATTAGATAATTTAATTGAAAACTTAATAAGTAAAAAAGGTTATTTTAATATTCAATCAGAATTTAAATATACTTCTTTTTCTAAAAATCTTATTTCAAGAATTTTTAAAAATGCAAAAATTGAAAAATGAATACCAGAAGAAAAAATTAAAGTATTAGATAATCAAAAATTAAATATATGTGCAGATGATGCTTTTATTACTTGTTGAGATGAAAATGGTTTAAAACAGCAATATTGTTGTAGAATTTTAACTTTTAATTTAGGAAAAAAAGAAATTTATTCATATAGAAATAAATTAGACAAGAAAATAACTGCATTTTTATTATTTAAATCTGGTAATGGTTTAAATCAAGAACAATTATATAATTTTACAACACAAACTATTTTGAATCATTATGATATTAATTTAAATATATTAGGTGTTCAATGAGAATATCATAATTATAATTTAGTAGTTGCTGGTGATGGTGCATTATGAATTAAAGCAATGGCTACTTGATTGGGATGTTACTATATTTTAGATAAATATCATGCTTATAGTTATTTATGAAAATCTTTTGTTGGAGTTCGTGGTAAGAAAAAAGAATCTCATGATTGAACTAAATATATTGATGGAACAACTACTTTTGCAAGTGGTGATTGTAATCAATTACTTAGTTTTTTAAAACCAAATGTTAATGAAAAAACTTATAATTATTTTAAAAATAATGCTCATGGTATTGTCAATCAAAATGCTAGTTGAAATATTGGTTGTTCTGCTGAAAGTGATGTATATCATTTTTTAAAATCTTTAACTAATGGAGCAAAAATATATAATTATCAAACATTAAATAATATGTTAATAGCAAAAGCAAATTATTTAAATTCTAGAAGTTATCTTAATAGTACTTAAAAATTTAAAACTTAATATTTTTATAAACTAATTTTAAGATTAGTATTTTTGTGTTATTTAAATGTAATTTTATAATTATATTTTTTAGTATTTTTAAATTTTATGGTATAATTTAATTAACAAATCATAGAATTTTCAAGTTATATTGTAAATGTTATTTAATTCTATGAGTTAAACTTATACGTCCTACTAGACTAGTATTACCTTAATTAATATATTTTAGAAAAGTTGAATAATAATTTTATGCTAATCATATCATTATTATTTTACTATTAATTGTTTATTCTTATTATTATTGTTGACTTTAAAGAAATAGTTTCTTGGTTTTTTACTAAAGCAATAGAAAGTGTTAGTTCATCTCCGTCTGTTAAATTATTTGGACGAGTTATTCCTGTTCTTTCAAAATTTATAACATTAAATTTTGCTTTTCAACCAACCAATTGTTCAAAGTTATTAAATTTAATAGCTTTTTCAGTTCTGCTTTTGCTTATTAATGGTACTTCTGTTTTATCTTTTAATCATTTATTAACAGTTTCTTCTAATTTATAACCCGCTTGGAAATACTCAATAGAACTTCCTTCATAAACAAATTCATTATAACTTAACTTAGCAGGACTATCACTTGCAAAAATATTAAATAAAGCATCAGTTCCAGTCATTACTTTTACTGTATATTTATCCCCTAAATTTGTTTTACCATCTTCTTTAAAGAATTGTAAATTATATGTCCCATCACCAACTACAAGTTTTTCATCATCATTTGGTTCTACAAATTTACTAGTAGAAACTTTTATATTAGATATTTTATTTTTAATTTTAGCAACTTCCGCTGCATCAAAAGTACCATCTTCAGGTGTTGTTCCTGATGTTAATTTCTGTTGTAAAACAGATTTTAAAAAATAGAAACTGTCTTTATCTTTAGCTTTGGCTTGACCAGTAGTTGCCTCTTTTTCTAATAATTTAGTAACCAAAATATCGGAATTATCAATTCAGAAAAAGGATGTATCTTTTTCTCAATTAAGTCTAATAGTTTTTAAACTGTTTCCTTCATCATTTGTTAAACCTAAATTTATTGATACTTGATCTAGTAATATTTTTACCTGATCTTCTTTGTTGTTACCACAAGCTATAACAGTAGTTACTGGTACTGTTGTTATGACACTAGCACCTAATAACTTTAATAAAGTTCTCATATTCCTCATTTTTCTCTTAACCTCCTCAGTTAAATCTAGAATAGATGTGAGAAATTATCTTCAATAATCTTATGTAAAACATATTATTTTAAATAACTCACTAACACTATTATAATACATAAAAAAAATTTTATTGTTTTTTTAAACCTTTAAGAGTGTATTTGTAAATTATTAATAGTAAAATTAAATAAAAAAACACTTATAATTTTAATTTTTAATATATTTTTATTATATTAAAAATTAAAATTATATTAGTATTTATTTTTATAAAGTAATATCTGAAAAAAATAAAAATAATAAAGTATAAGAACCTGTTTAAAATCTTTTAGAGAATAGGATAAAATGATTATATATTTTAAAATAAGAGGTATATATGTGTAAAAATTATCCTAGTAATGTTAGCAAAGAGCAATTTGAAAATATAAAATCAATTTTAGAAAATACTAAAAAGAGAACTAAACCAAGAAGTTTAGATTTATATGAAGTATTTTGTGCAGTTTTATATGTATTAAAAAGTGGTTGCCAGTGAAGAATGTTACCAAAAAATTTTCCAAAATGACAAATTGTATATTATTATTTTCAAGCTTGAAGTAAAAATAATGATAAAGAACCTAGTGTATTACAATTAGTTTTAAAAAAAATTAGTCAAGGCATTTCGTATCAATAATGGTAGAAAAGAACAAACTAGTTTTTGTATAATTGATTCACAAAGTGTTAAAAATACAGATACTACTAAAAATAAAGGTTATGATGCTGGTAAAAAGATTTCAGGAATAAAGCGTCATATTGCTGTTGATTCTCAAGGTTTACCACATGCAATTTACATAACCACAGCAGAAAAAACAGATCGTAATAGTGCTATAATAATGATTGAAAATGAAAAAGAGAATCTTTCTGCAGTTCAAAAAATACTAGTAGATGCTGGTTATACTGGTGAAAAATTTGCTTCTAAAATTAAAACAATTATAAATGCAAATGTTGAAGTTATAAAACGTAATGAATTACATTCTTTTGTAGTATTACCAAAAAGATGAGTTGTAGAACGAAGTTTTGCATGATTAGAAAAATGCAGAAGATTATGAAAAAATTGTGAAAAAAAATTAAATACTAGCTTACAAATGGTTGTTCTTGCCTTTATTTCAATTTTATTGAAAAGATTTTAAACAGGTTCTAATATTTCTATAAATAAAAAAATATAAGTTTTTGACCTATTGTTTAAGTTTTAAGCAAGTAGGTTTTTTATTTTGAAAGGGGAAAAATATGAATTTAAAATCTTTACTATCTGAAATAAAATTTGATTATAAAGAAATTATAGAAATTTTTAGAAAAATAGCAGCAAAAAAGGAAAATATTAAATCATTATGAGATGAATTAAGTAAGTATAAACAGCAATTACAGAAAGAAAAAAGTGATGATAATATTAACCAAAAATTATTAATTATTTATAAAGTTTCTGCTTTTGTTGAAGAAATGTTGTTAAATTCTTGTCAATCAACAGAATATGATCCTGCTACTGGAAAAAATAATTAAAGACAGTAAAATGAGTGAAAATTTTGTAAATGATTGAAATAATATTAATAAAATATTAGAACAAATTTTTTTACCAGAAGATGAAGTTGTAGAAATTTCAGAATTAGCAGATGATCAATTAAGTCTACTAAATAATGAACAAACGCAAACAAATCGTGAAAGTGAATGTTTTCCCAAATACTGTTTAATTTTATAAAAATGAAATAAAAAATAAAAAAACTTTTCTCTAATTAGAGAAAAGTTTTAATTAACATAGTGCTTTAAATTCTACTAAAATATTGATTGAGGTAATAAAGTTCCAATACTTAACATTATTAAGGCAAAGACAGTAATACCAATAGTATATGGTCAAATTGCTCGATAAAAACTTGTTAGGGGAACTTTAGCAATGGCAAGTCCTGCCATCATTACACCTGCACTTGGTGCAAATAAATTAATTCAACCACTAGCCATAACAAAAGTAGTAATCATTCCTGAACCTAATCCTAAAGGAATTACTATTTTTGAAACAATAGGGAAAACGGCTTTTGCAAATCCTGATGTTGAAGGAATAACAAAGGCAATCAAAAGAAAAGCAAAAAAACCAATAATAACAATAGCAAATCTTGGTAATTTATCAATACTTTGCAATTGTCCAACAACAACATGTTGCATTCCTGAATGTTGTAATGATCAGCCAATTCCACCAGCAACAGCAATTATTAAAGCAACACCTAATAATTCTGAAGAACCACTAATAAAATTACGAACATATTGTTCTTCGCCTTTTCAATCAATTGCTGCAATGATAATTGAAACAAAGAAAAATAAGAAAGCTAACATTTCAATGTTTCAGTCACCAAATGCATTAATTTGACTTGTGAAATATGGAAAATATTTAATTAATGTATTGTGAAAATCATCAAAAATAGTTGTTCCTGTAATTTTACCTCATGGAATAATACAAAGCACCATAATTAAAAATGTTAATCCAAATAGTGCTAAAATAATTTTACGACGTTTAGTAAATTCAGGTATTTCTTCTTTATTAATAAATTCTTCATGATGCTCGCTATGTAAGTGAAAAACAACTGATTTTTCAGGATTACGTTTAACACGGATTGCATATCACATAACAAAAGCAATAGTACCGATAGTTGCTAAAAATCAACAAATTAAACGTCAGATGATTCCATCACCAGGATTTAAACCACTAGCTTGTGAAGCTGTAGCAATAGCAAAGGGATTAAGTGTTGAAAACATAACACCAACACCAGCACCCAATAAAATCATTAATACAGCTGTAACAACATCAAAACCAGCAGCTAACATTGCTGGAATAATAATTAAATAGTAAGGAATAGTTTCTTCACACATTCCTTCAACTGTTCCACCAATCGATAGGATAGTCATAATTGAAGGAATAATTCAAATTTCTTTTCCGTTTAGACGTTTAACTAAACGACCAATTCCTGCATCTAGTGCACCTGATTTCATAACTATGCCAATATATCCACCAATTACTAAAACAAAAACAATAATATCACTGCTACCAATGAAACCTTTAATTGGAGCCAAAAATAAGTCCATGATACCTAATGGCCCACCGTCTTGTCAAGGGTTATCGGTGCTTACAGGCTTTGATTCATCTTCTAATCATTTACCTGTTGTTCCTGGAATCCAAGAAATAATGATAATTAGAGCAATAATAAAGAATAAGACTGTAATTGCTGTTGGCATTTTAAATGGAAATAAACGAAATTTTTTCTTTTTGGTAATTCCCATATATGATTAATACCTCCTTCTTTATTTTTTTAAAAGTATTATTATATAATACACTATTTATCATGTAGAATAAAAGATGTTTAAGCTTATTTTTTAAAATAACTTATTAAAAAAGTAGTATTTTTATTTAAGTAACACTATTATAATAATAGTTTTTAAAAAAATGTTATTTTTTTATTAGTATTATTTGAAAATTTAATTAAATATTAGTAGTATTTTAAAATAAAATTAGTTATTATAAATTACATATATTTTTTTATTTTTTTGATTTTATTGACTATTTTATTAATTAATGAAATCACTTTAAAGGTATATAATTATTATAATTGAAAGGAGAATATTATGTTAAAATTTTTTAAGAAAAAAGAAAGGACAAATCATAAATTAACTTTATCAGAATTAGTCTGGTTTGGTTTTAATTATACTGTTGGAATTACTTTTACTGCTAACTTTGCAATTTTAATTAATAAAGATAGTTTAAATTTAGGTTCTCATATGATTTGAATTTTTTTAGTAGAAGGATTAATTGCAGGAACTTGTGCTTGAGCTTTTTCAAGACTTTCAAGAGTACATCCGGGTAATAATGGTGCTGCTTATATTTATGTTAGAAGTAGTTATGGTCGCTTCTGAGGTTGATTAATTTCTTTTTTACAGTATGCTACTTTACCTGTTATAGTTAGTTCACAAATTGTATCAATGATTAGAATTAACTTTACTGATCCATCTTCTTTTTTATATGCTAATTGAGGAGTATTACAACATTTAGGATTAGATTTGATTGGAATTCTAATTTATGGTTTAGCTTCTTGTGTATTATTTTTAGGAATGGCTGCATTTAAAAAATTTGTCAATATTTCTAGTTATTTAAAATGAGGAACAACTTTTTTATTAATCATAGCAACTATTATATTATTTGTGATGGCAGGAACTTCAAATTGAGATATGACTACTTCTCATCAACAATTAACTGCCAATAACTTTTCACAAGCTTTTGCCATGTGTTTCTTTTTCTTTTTAGGATTTGAAACCTATTCAACAATTGGTAAAAATGTTAGAAATCCTGAAAAAAATATTAGTCGTTCATTAGTTATTGTTATGATTTTATCTACTATTTTTTATATGGCAGTAACAATTCTTATGATTGGTGCTGTTGCTGGCAATTTTTTAGATAATCCCAACTTAAGTATTTTTAAAATTTTAGGTGATAAAGCTCATGCACAATGATTAGGAATAATTGGTATCCTTGTAATGTTAATTTGTACTATTTCATTAAAGTCTAATGCTGGAATGCAAAATGCTTTATATAGTGGTGCTATTTTAGAACCATTATCTGTTGAAGGGTATATTTCACCTAAATATAAAGAATTATCAAAAGATAACATTCCGTTTAAAGCTTCTAGATTAAATTTAATTATTACTTTTTCTTCAGCTTTTGTATGATTAATTTTACCTGATATTATTGGAGTAATAGTTGATACGTTACATCCTGTTTATAAGGATGGACAATTAGTTTTAAGTTCGATTGTTAATTATGGAACATTAACTGCTGAAGCCGGTATTATTATGGTTATTATTTATGTTTTTGTACTTTCCATTGCAATTAAACTGTCTATAGAAAAGAAATTGAAAAAAAATATTTTTGAAATTATTATTTGACTTGCAGCAACACTTTTCTTAGTTTGACAATTTGAAGAATGATTAAGATCTTTAATCAATGGTTTAATTTCAGGAGCAAATCTTATTGGTAAAGGTGGAACTGATACTACAAAAGGAATATCTGATATAACTTCTAATGTTTTACAATTAGTTTATTTAATTGCTAGCATTGCATTTGCTCTAATTTGATACTTTGCTTATTATAAACCAATGCAAAGAAAAAGAGCACTTACAAATCCTAAATTACAAGAAGAATTGGATAGCGAATTTAGAGTGAAAGATGATTGACCTTTTGTTGCAAAAAATCTACAAAATGAAATTGAAAATTATTTAGTACGTAATGTTTTAATTAATGGTGATGATAAAAACCCTAATTATATAATTGCTAAAAATGTACGTAAAGAATTATTGATGTCAGAAGGCGAATGGCGTGAAGATGAAGAATAAAAAAAGTTTAAAAATGTATTAGTTATTATAACTAATACATTTTTAGTATTTATTATTTTTGACAAATTTTTATAGTAATATTAAAGGTGTTAATAATGAATATTTTTTTATATTATTATAAAGTATATTGATGGTAAAAAGTAAAATATGATGTATAATGTTAATTGGATTCATTTCAATATTATGTTTAGAAGTAATTCTAAATTGTGGTTATTGTATTTGTAGTTCAAAAGTCATATTATTGGAGGTACTATATATGAATATGAAAAATATATTAAGATTAATGGGTGCATTAACATTAACAACAGCAGCTACTACTTCAGTTGTTGCTTGTGGTGATAAAGCTGGTGTAGCCATGAACGTAGAAGTATCAAAACAATTAGGGTTAACAGATGATAAAGGAGAAGGTGTACAAGCAGCTTCACTTGATACAACTGTCAAGGATAATGTTACTTGAACTGTTGATGCTTTAAAAACACCAATTAAAGCTAGTGCATTATTAGGAGAAGATAATAAAGCTGCTAATCAAGCATGTGCTGATTTTCTTACTGGTAAATTAAAACAAACAGCTACAGATGGAAAATTTAATAAAGAAGAATTAGATAAAATTACTGGTGCAGTTACTGATTTTAAACCAGAATTAGCTAAAATGGATGATGGTAAAGATTATGCTATTACTGGTGGTACTTTTAATTTCCAATTTAAAAAAGGTGAAGAGGCACTTGGTAATGTTTATGGTATTAAGTTAAAAGCTGATAAAACAAAAGGTGTTATTGCTGCTGCTCTTACTACAATAGCTGCTAAAATTAAAATAGTAGATACTGATGTTACTACAAATCAAAAAATTATGTTTGTAGATGGTACTACAATTCCAGAAACTGCAAAAAAACCAGGAGAACCAATACAAATTAAAGGAGAATCAGATCAAGTAAAACAGTTTAATGCTTTAAATACTCTAACTGCTTTAAAAATTGCGGCAAATTTAGGAACAATTACTGCTGGTGGTGATGCTTGAGCTGCTGGTGATAAATTAGAAATAACTTATAAAACTGGTGATGTTACTTTTGAAGCAAAAACTGAATTAACACTTGCATAATTTTATAAAATAAAAATAATATTAATACTCCTTTTAATTTAAAAGGAGTATTTTATTTTACAAAATGTTTATTTTTTTCATATTTTTAAACATTATAAACATATAAATATTGGATAACTTATTATATGATATTATATTTGGAAAAAAGTAACTAAGTTGTTAATTTATAGTTATTATAATAAGTTTAAATAATATTATTGGAGGTATATGTGAATATGAAAAATATATTAAGATTAATGGGTGCCCTTGCATTAACAGCAGGAGCAACTCCTTCAGTTGTTGCATGCGGTAATAATGGTTCAAATATTCCTAATAATCCGCAATTAAATGGCAAATATGCAGAATTATTAGGATGATATAGTGATGAAAATACAAGTATAATTGATGAAGTAATAAATTTTGATAATCTTGGAACTTGTATTATCACTGCTGACTCTACTAATCTTATTAAAGATAAGTTGTTTAAAGAAAAGTTATTAGTTGAAGGTTCTACTGATGGTAAATGGAAAGCAAAAAATACTGATTCTGCAACCTTTTTAAGGGAATTGGGATTTACATCTGGTAATCAAGATAATGATTATTCAGAACCCGATGTTGATGCTATTACCAATTTAATTGTAACAATTAAAACTGCTGCTCCAGGTGAAATATCAGTTGCTGACACAACTGACTTTAAAGTAGCGGATGTGGTATTTGTCAAATTGATATTATGAGTAGCAAAACTGCTGCTAAGCTTGTTAAATCTTATAATATTAATATAAAGGCAGCAAATTTAAATGTTTCAAAGGTAATAACAAGTAATATTATAAAAGAACCTTTAAATGATTTAAAACTAACTGCTGATCAAGGATTCAAGGTCGATCAGCCAACTTCTGGTTTTAAATTAGAGTTTACTGATGAATTAAACAAAACAAAGTTTGAGTCTTTACTTAAAGTATTAAATACATCTTTTACAACTCATTTTTTTAGTTCACCTACCGGCACAGAAGAAATAAAAACTTTTAATGATGGTGAACCCGCATTTTTACAGTTACATTTTGATAGTGTTATTCTTGCACAAAAAATGGCTGTTGGAACTCCAGGCAAATAATAAATTTTCTAATTAATATAAATTAAATTTAAATCTATAATAAAATATATTATTTTATTATAGATTTACTTTATTTCTAAATAATTTAGTTGTAAAATTAAATAAGAACTAATACTTGATTTCTTAAATCTCTTTTCATTTATTTAAATTGAAAAAGGATTTATTTTATTTAAAGGTGGTAATCAAATGGCAAACAAATCATATTATGTTAATAATAACAATCAATTAAAAAATTATAAATTAGAAAAATATAAAATTGATAATGATTTAAAAATTTTATATAAAGTAACAACAACTTATAATGATACTGAACCTAAAATTTTAAAAGCATTACCAATTGAAGAGTTGGATAATAATACTATTGATTCTTTTTTTATGTTGATCAAACAAAATCAATGTGATAATTTTGCTGTGTATTATGAAAATAATTATGATATTAAAAAAATTAATGATTTGATTAGTAATCAAGAACTAAATTTTACATTTGAACAATTAGATTTTTTAAAGCAATTTTTTATTAGTATTAAAAATGTTGCTATTACTATATTTGATATGCGTATTAAGCCAATTATAAATAATACTATTGATAGTAATAGTAGTAATAATGGTATTAGTAATACTTTTCAATCTAAACCACGAATTTTAAATTAATATTTTTTTACAATTTAATTTTAGAAAAAAATATCAAAATAAAAACTAAATATTACTTAATTATAATTAGGTTTTACTAATTAAATATTCCCATATTATCATTTTTATCTCATGATCCAATTCTATTTGTAATAATTTTTATACCTTGACCTTGTGATAAAGTTTTAAAAAATTGATTAATTTCTTCAAAATGTTCAATTATTATTGAAATTGCTGTAGTATAATCTGATTCTAAAATACCACCAGCAAACCCAGTCTCATCTTTTTTAGTAAAATCAATAATAATGTTATAAAATAATTTTTGAAAATTACTTTGATTTTCATCATTAGACTTGGTGCAAAACTAAGGTAATTCAAAATTATATATTTCTGCTATTAAATTAAATCTTAATGCAAATCTTCGTATTTTATTGCGATATTTTAAAGTTAAAATTTTAAAACGTTTTAGTTTAGCAAATACGTGTTCAATTTTAATTCTAATTTTGCTTAAAGTTTTATTGTATTCTTTTTGAATTGGTATTAATTTATTGTATTTACTTTTTTTAAATGGCAAAAATGTATTTTTATGAATATTTTGTATTCCTTGATAACCTGAATCAACAAAAACTTGTTTTTCTAGATGAATAAAAGTTTTAGATTTTAAAAGTAATTTAAAATCATGAATGCTTCCAAAACAAAAAGCGGTTGAAATAATTTTTCCATTTAAAATATCAATAATTATTTGCGATTTAAGAGTATGATGTTTGTTTTTACCCGAAAAAAGTAATTTTAGTTTTTTTTAATTCTTTCAATTGGAGTTTCAGTAGCATCAATAGCTAGTAAAGTATTATTGATTCCTTTATTTTTGATTAAATCTTTTTTGCCAGATAAATTAAAAATTCCACTTTTTATTAAAGTATTTTCAATTCAAAAAATATTACGAATGCAGCTAGTATGACTAATATTATATCTTTTTGCAATAACTCTATAACTACTATACTCTTTTCAGTATTCTAATGTCATTAATAAACGATTTTCTATTGATAATTTATTAGGTTTACCACCAACTGCTTTTTTAATTGCTTCAGCTTTTTTTAAAATTTCAACGATTTTTTGAAATGTTTGTAGTTTTATTCCCACTAAACTATAAAATTCTTGTTCATCTTTGTATTTTTTTAACATAATAATTATCACCTTTGATATTAATAATAACCGTTAAATTATTAAAATTAAAGGTTTTGCACCAAGTCTATTATATATTTGTTCCATATTCAAAAAAATATCATAACTAATTTTTATAATTATTCAATCGTGAGCAGCAAAACGATACGTTACTTGAAATTGATTTTCATCATTGAATGTTTGTTTATTACAAATTTCTTTAAAATTCATTTCATTAGCTAAGCATTTATAAGGATAATTTTTTTTAGCTAATACATAAATATTATCTTTATCATCAAATTTTACATTTGTAATAGATCTTGCTAATCCTGTCATTTGTTTAAATTCCATTTCATTAGTTAAACACTTATAAATTCCGTTTTTAAATCAAGCATAAGTATTATTATTTTTATCAAATAATAAAGTACATGGCATGCCTGGTTATCCTAATATACGTTTAAATTCCATTTCATTAGCTAAGCATTTATAAATATGACCATCAGTATCTATTAGATAAATATTATTATTTTTATCAATTGATATGCTTCTTGGTGTGTAATTATCTTCTATTGTCATTTTTTTTAATTTCATTTTGTTAGATAGACATTTATAAACACCATCAGTTTGTGCAACATAAATATTGTTTTCACTATCAAATACTATAGTACTTATCTGAATGTTATTATTATTATTTATTAATAAAATTTCTTTAAATTGAGTTTCATTAGCTAAGCATTTATAAAATTTATTATGTAAGTTTAATATATAAATATTATTTTTACTATCAACTCTTAGATCAACGCTACTGTTTATAATATTTTTTGTTGGTAAACCATTTAATTCTATAAAACTGTTTTTTTCAAATAAATATTTATAAACAATTGTTGTGTTATTATTTCAGTTTTTACTTAATATATAAATATTTCCAATATTATCAACAGCAAAACGGTATGATTCAATATTATAGTTATTATTTATTTCTGTTTTATAGTCAATTAAAGTAAATTCATTTTCATTAGCTAAAAGTTTATAAATTATTTTATTATGATAATCATTATATTCAGTTGTTAAAGCATAAAGATTATTTTTTGAAAAAAGTAAATATATTCTAAAATTATCTGTTTGACTTAAATAGATACCTCCTATTTTTTTAAATTCATTTTTATTGACTAGACATTTATAAACACCATCTTTCTTTGATCATACATATACATTGTTTGATGAATCTATTTTAATATTTGTAAAAGAATAATTATTAGTATTAGTTGTTACTTTCATTTTTTTAAATTCATTTTTATTGACTAGACATTTATAAATGCCATTAGTTTTTAAAGCATAAATATTATCTTTTGCGTCAAATTTTAAACTTATTATTAATCCATTTATGCCTTTTATTTTTATGAATGTATTTTTATCATTAGTATATTTATAAATACCATCATTAGTTATTGAATATATTTCGCCTTTATTATTTTTATATAAATCAGAAAAAATAAAATCATTATTGCTTTGATGAACATTTTTTTTAAAACAATCATTTTGTAATGTGATTGTCCTTAAGTTAAAATTACTAATACAATTTTCAATAGTTATTGTAGATGCTAAGGTAGTTAATATTGTTAATATTTTTTTCATTAAAACTCTCCTTTTTGTTTTTTTCTATAACTTTTATAATAATAGGTTATTTTATATTTTAAGAACGTAAAAAAGAAAATGCAATAAAAGTATCTAAAAACTAAAAAAATAGTTTAATAGTAATTTTTGAATCTTGAAAATTATAAAAAAATATGTAATTAAAATTTTATTATTTATATTAGTTTTTTAATAATTGATTAGCGAAATATTTGGTCAATAACTCCACCACCAAGACAAATATCACCATCATAAAAAACAGCGGTTTGACCAGGCGTAATAGCGCGTATCTTTTCTGAAAATTCAACCTTAATTTCATCATTATTAATAAAATTAATAATAACAGCAACATCAGATTGACGATAGCGAAATTTTGCATTACATTTTAAAGAATTTTTTAATGTACTATTATTAATTCAATTCAATGATTTAACAGTACAACCGCTATTCATTAGTCATTTATTTTCATTTTCATTAGCAACATAAAGAATATTATTAGTAACATCTTTTTCAACAACAAAATACGGAACTTTCATTCCTGAAAGATTAATACCTTTTCTTTGGCCAAGTGTATAGTAGTAAACACCATTGTGATTACCAATAGTAGTTTTGGTATTAATATCAACAATTTTGCCCGGATTAGCTGGTAAATAATTTGTTAAAAATGTTTGAAAATTACGATTACCAATAAAACATATGCCAGTAGAATCTTTTTTTGTTGCTGTTGGTAAATTATATATTTTTGCTAATTCCCTAACTTCAGTTTTAGTTTTATTACCTAAAGGAAATAAACTATATTTTAATTGTTTTTGTGTTAATTGACATAAAAAATAACTTTGATCCTTATTATCATCAATTCCTTTTAATAACTGATATTGTTTAGTAATTGGGTTGTAGTTAATTCGTGCATAGTGCCCCATTGCAATATAATCTGCTTGTAAATTTTTTTGTGCATATTTTAAAAAAGCATCGAATTTAATATATTTGTTACATAAAATATCGGGATTGGGAGTACGGCTTTTTTTAAATTCTTCAAGAAAATAAGTAAAAACATTATCTCAATATTCCTTAACAAAATCAATTCTTTCTAATTTAATATTTAATTTTTGGCAAACAGCTAAAGCATCAAGATAATCTTGTTCTTGTGGACAAATATCTTGATTATTGTTACCTTGTAAATCATTATTTAAAAGTGAATCTCAATTACGCATAAAAAGACCAATAACTTCATGGCCTTCTGCTTGTAAAAGTGCTGCTGTTACTGATGAATCAACTCCACCACTCATACCAACAACAATGCGTTTTTTTTCTGTCATTTTATTACTCCTTAGTACTTTTCATAAATGCTTAATAATTGTAACAAATATATAATAAATACCCAAATAAATATTTTTAAATTATTGAATTTACATATTGATTATTAAGTGATAATCCTTTATACTAATGTTAAAACACATAAAAGCAATTTAACAAAATATGGTTTATAACCACTTTTGTAAAGTTTGTTACTAATGTGTTTTTTATGTTTTAATAAAGAAATAGAGAGAAGAGAAAAAATGCCACAAGAAGAAGAGTTATTAATAAATAATGATATAGATAGTAATATAGAAGCAAATACTATTAATAATAGTTGAAGTAGTTTAATATGATCAGATACTAAAAAAATAATTGGAACAGCTGGTTTATTAACAGCAGCAGTTGGTTTGAAAACTGTACAACGAGTATTTCAGGTAGCAGTTACTAGTATTGGATCATTTGATTGAAATAAAGTAAATCCTTTAAATAATTTAGTTGATTTTGGAGTAACTCCAGTACAATTGGTAATTAGTACACAAGCAATGAATTTATGAAAATGGGGAGCAGAAAAAATTTGACAAGAAGGAAGAACAGTATTTAATAGAACTGCTGATCAAGAAATGAGTCCACTTTTATCTTTATATTCCGAAATTGGTGTTGAAGAAGGTTATTCATGTCTTTCAAAAACATCTATTTTTGGAAAAATGCTAATAGCAAAAGTTGGATATTGAATTTCGAATCATTTTATGATTACTGCTTCTAGTATGTATTCAGTTGGTTCTTTAACTAGTTTAGCTGAATATTGAAGTAAAATTATTTATGGACCAAATATTTTATCAACAATTATACGAGCAGAAGTTTTATGTTATACTTCTATCTTAATAGATAAGGGTATAGAATATTTAACAAAAACACATATGTGGTTTGCTTTCAAAAGATATTTTAATTGTTTAAATAATAATATTAATGAAAATGATGAGTTAGAATCATTATTTTCTCAACAATCAAAATGTATGAGTCTTTTAAAAAGTGGTGGTTATTTAACAGCAATGGTAATAGCAACTATAATAGATAATGCAATTAAAACTGCAGCTGTTATGTATACTGCTGATAGATTACCAGAATTTGAATCTATATTTTTTCAAGTTCCAATGTTTGCTATTATGTTTGGTTTAATTATCAATGATACTATTGGTAATAAAGTATTAAATAAATATGCTAAAAAACAATGACAGAAATTTTTTAAGTCTACTCCAAATAATGAATTAGAGGAAATAGTAACTAATAGTAATTATATGAGTATTAATAGTAGTGATGAACGACAATTAACTAATAACTTTAATGATGAATTGGTGAGTGTTATTAATAGTATTAATGGTCCTGCATTTGGTGGTTCTCCTAGAAATCCTTCAATTGCATAAAATTTATTTGAATGAAAATAAAAAAAGTTAGAATAAACTATTCTAACTTTTTTTATAATTTACCAATTTCTAAACTTCCCAGTGTACTAATAGCACGTACATAAATTAACATTGATTTTCATAATTCGTCAACTTTAATACATTCATTATATTGATGTTCAGTTGAGTTAGTATGATCAAATATTGCACCAAATGCTACACAATTTGGCATTGCTCTAGCATAAGTTCCACCACCAATTGCAATTGGTTTTGCTTTTTTATCACCAGTAACTTCTTGATAAATTTCCATTAATTTAATAACAATTGTTGATTCTTGTGGCATATATAATGGTTTATCATAATGTTGTTGTTTTATTGTTAAATTATAAGGTTTTAATATTTTTGTTAATCTATTTAAAATTTCTTGTAAATCAGTTTTAACTGGAATACGGATATTACATCCTAATTTTGAATTTTTGCTATTAATTTCAACGATGCCAACATTAATAGTAAAACTTCCAGATTCATCATCTAAATCACCAAAATATTTTGTTAAAGCAGTATCTTCTTGTAAAATATCACCAACAAATTTAATTAGATTGTGTTCAACTTTAAGTTCATTTAAAATTAATAAACTTCTTAATCCTGCATTAATTCCTTCATCTGGTCGTGACCCATGTGCTGGTTTACCATGAATGGTAATTTGTTGATTATTATTTTCAATTCGATAGTTCTTATTTTTCCCAATTTTAACAAATGATTCAATATCAACACCATTAATATATTACTAGTAGAACAAGTGACATTGTAAGCATCACTTGCATTAATAACAATGGATTTATGACCTATACCAATAATATCTAAGTTAATAATTCCTTTTTCAGCATATACTAGCGGAAACATACCATCAGGAGTAAAACCAAAAGTTGGAGTACCTTCTTGCTTTATATATGTGTTAATTGAATCTCATGTTGTTTCTTCAGTTAAACCAAAGATAACTCTAATTCGACGATTTGGTTGATAACCATGATCTTTTAAATATTTTAAACAGTATAGAATAATAATTGTTGGACCTTTATCATCTAATACACCTCGTCCATATAAAATATCATTAATAATTTCTGGCGAAAAAGGTGAAATTTTTCATTCTTCTAAATTACCTGGTGGTACAACATCAAGATGACCTAATATGGCAAATATTTCTTTACCCTCACCATATTCTAAATATCCATATTTATTGTTTTTGTCACGATAAGTTTTAAAACCTAATTCTTGCCCTAAATTAATAGCATAATCTAAGAACCTGTTTAAAATCTTTTAGAGAATAGGATAAAATGATTATATATTTTAAAATAAGAGGTATATATGTGTAAAAATTATCCTAGTAATGTTAGCAAAGAGCAATTTGAAAATATAAAATCAATTTTAGAAAATACTAAAAAGAGAACTAAACCAAGAAGTTTAGATTTATATGAAGTATTTTGTGCAGTTTTATATGTATTAAAAAGTGGTTGCCAGTGAAGAATGTTACCAAAAAATTTTCCAAAATGACAAATTGTATATTATTATTTTCAAGCTTGAAGTAAAAATAATGATAAAGAACCTAGTGTATTACAATTAGTTTTAAAAAAAATTAGTCAAGGCATTTCGTATCAATAATGGTAGAAAAGAACAAACTAGTTTTTGTATAATTGATTCACAAAGTGTTAAAAATACAGATACTACTAAAAATAAAGGTTATGATGCTGGTAAAAAGATTTCACGAATAAAGCGTCATATTGCTGTTGATTCTCAAGGTTTACCACATGCAATTTACATAACCACAGCAGAAAAAACAGATCGTAATAGTGCTATAATAATGATTGAAAATGAAAAAGAGAATCTTTCTGCAGTTCAAAAAATACTAGTAGATGCTGGTTATACTGGTGAAAAATTTGCTTCTAAAATTAAAACAATTATAAATGCAAATGTTGAAGTTATAAAACGTAATGAATTACATTCTTTTGTAGTATTACCAAAAAGATGAGTTGTAGAACGAAGTTTTGCATGATTAGAAAAATGCAGAAGATTATGAAAAAATTGTGAAAAAAAATTAAATACTAGCTTACAAATGGTTGTTCTTGCATTTATTTCAATTTTATTGAAAAGATTTTAAACAGGTTCTAATACTTCTTTAGGTAATGTTTAGTAATCTGTGTAACTTACAAAAATAACTATGTTTAATTAATTCTAGTAAATATAATTAAATGACTAGAAAGAGTGAGTTACAGATGGCTAAAAAGCAAAATATTAATAATAATGATCCAATATCAAAAGCAGTAGATTTATTATTAGAAAATACTGAAGATTTAACAACAGTTTTTAAAGAGAAAGGATTGTATAAAGAATTAACAAAAAGATTAGTAGAAAAAATGTTGAATTCTGAGATGCAAAATTATTTAGGATATGATAAGAATCAACATAGTAATAGTGACAATGCTCGTAATGGTATAAGTTCAAAAAAATTAATAACTCAACAAGGTAAAATTGAGATTGATGTACCACGAGATCGCAATAGTAATTTTAATCCTGTAATAGTTGCAAAAAGACAAAGAAGATTTGATGGTTTTGATCAACAAGTTCTTTCTTTATATGCAAAAGGTATGACATTATCAGATATTAGAATGCAATTACAAGAGTTATATCATGGTGCTGATATTAGTGAAAGTGTTATTAGCCAAATTACTGATGATGTTATTGATGATGTAAAAGCATGGCAAAATCGACCATTAGAAAGTGTCTATCCGATTGTTTATTTTGATTGCATAGTAGTGAAAGTACGACAAGATAAAAGGATTATTAATAAATCAGTTTATATAGCTTTAGGAGTTGATTTAGAAGGTAAAAAAGATGTTTTAGGTTTATGAATTAGTGAAAATGAAGGTGCTAAATTTTGATTAGCAAATTTAACAGAAATGAAAAATCGTGGCTTAAATGATATTCTTATTGCCTGCAGTGATAATTTAACAGGCATGTCAGAAGCAATACAATCAGTTTATCTTAAAACAGAACATCAATTATGCATAGTTCATCAAATTAGAAATAGTTTGAAATATGTCTCATATAAGCATCGAAAATCTCTAGTTGCAGATTTAAAACCAATTTATACTGCATGTAGTGAAGAACAAGCAATGCAGGCTTTAGAATCGTTTGAAAGTAAATGAAATAAACAATATCCTCAAATTGCTAAATCTTGATATAAAAATTGAGATAATTTAATGGTTTTTATTAGTTATCCAGTAGAAATCAAAAGAGTGATTTATACTACAAATGCTATTGAATCTGTAAATAGTCAATTACGAAAAGTTATCAGAAATAAAAAAGTTTTTCCTAATGATATGGCAGTTTTTAAAATATTTTATTTAGCAATTGAAAATATAACAAAAAAATGAACAATGCCCATTCAAAATTGAAATACAGCAATTGCTCATTTTATGATAAAATTTGAAGATAGAATTAATCTAAACTAGTACTTTGTAAAACAAAGATACACAGATTACATAAAAGCCTCCTTCTTTAACACCAGGACCATAAGGTGCTGTTGTTGTGGGTGGTTGAGCATATGATTGAATTTTAACAATTTCTTTTATTTTTGTTAGTGCTTGCGGAAAATATTTTTCTTTTAACAATTTTTCATTGAATTTCATATTTATTCACTCCTTGATATATAAATTTAAATAGTAGTATTAGTTATAATATCAACTATTAAATCATTTAACAATAATCAGGAACTATTTGTGCAAGATAAATGATTATTTTTTATTTTTACTTGTTTATTTTTGATTAATTTACTAATCAGTGGCTGCTCTAGAATGTTATCACTTTTGTTAAATTTTATTCCCTTTTTTAGTAATAAACCTTGTATTAATTTTTGGATTAAAATTTCATTTGTTGATAAGATACTATTTTTTTGATTGTTATTATTAATGTTATTGCTATTAGTAATTATTATTGCTTTATCTTCTGTTTTAATATATGGCCACTTGCCAATTTGCTAATCAAAATTTAGCACCTTCATTTTCACTAATTCATAAACCTAAAACATCTTTTTTACCTTCTAAATCAACTCCTAAAGCTATATAAACTGATTTATTAATAATCCTTTTATCTTGTCGTACTTTCACTACTATGCAATCAAAATAAACAATCGGATAGACACTTTCTAATGGTCGATTTTGCCATGCTTTTACATCATCAATAACATCATCAGTAATTTGGCTAATAACACTTTCACTAATATCAGCACCATGATATAACTCTTGTAATTGCATTCTAATATCTGATAATGTCATTCCTTTTGCATATAAAGAAAGAACTTGTTGATCAAAACCATCAAATCTTCTTTGTCTTTTTGCAACTATTACAGGATTAAAATTACTATTGCGATCTCGTGGTACATCAATCTCAATTTTACCTTGTTGAGTTATTAATTTTTTTGAACTTATACCATTACGAGCATTGTCACTATTACTATGTTGATTCTTATCATATCCTAAATAATTTTGCATCTCAGAATTCAACATTTTTTCTACTAATCTTTTTGTTAATTCTTTATACAATCCTTTCTCTTTAAAAACTGTTGTTAAATCTTCAATATTTTCTAATAATAAATCTACTGCTTTTGATATTGGATCATTATTATTAATATTTTGCTTTTTAGCCATCTGTAACTCACTCTTTCTAGTCATTTAATTATATTTACTAGAATTAATTAAACATAGTTATTTTTGTAAGTTACACAGATTACTAAACATTACCCCATTCATAAATAAATGATATTATATTTATTATGTTCTTGCTTTTCAATGTTGTTCTTTCGCAATATTTTTATTTCCTTTTGAAGAAATTTTAGTTTTTCAAGAAGGGTAATTTTCATCTTTACTTTTTGCATTAACAATATTCATTGGATCTAGATTATATAATTCAGTTGTTCCTTGTTGACTAGTAGGACGATGTAGAACAATAGTTCAAGAGTAAGTTTCTAAGTTATCTGCTGCGCTATAATCAGTGGTAAATGAATCACGAAACATTCAAGCACCACTATAATCTTTACGATATAATTTATCACTAACACCATCAATTATTTCCGCTTTTTCTCAAACAGCTTCAATTTGTTCTAATGTTCAATGGTGAGTAGTAACTTTTTGCACTTCGATTGTTTCTTTTTTTGTTTTTGTGTTTGTTTTCTCTATTATTGGTTGTGTTTCTTGAACAGTTATTGTTGTTGCTTGTTCATTAAAATTAGATGTTTCAGATTCAGAATAACTACTGTATTTAACATCAAAACCACCTTGATTTTTTGGTTGGTAATTAGTTTCGGTATTAATATTACTTTCTGTTGTTGGTGATTTTGAATATATTGTTGTATCTTCTACACTTGTTTTTTCAACTGTTGGTTCTGAATATATTCTTATATTTTCAATATTATCATTTATTTCTTCTTCATTTGTAATAGATTCGGATTTAAGATTAGTAAGAGTACCTGGTGTTGGTGAAACAGTTTCGGCATGATAGGCACCTTGCGTTGGTGTTTGTGATAGTTCATGATTAGTATAATGGACAGTTGCTGTTGAAGGGTTAGTGATTATTTTTTCTTGTGTTAGATCTTGCTTAAGAACAGTATTGTTAGTTTCTTGCTTTGCTATTTGTTGTTCTTCATTATTTTGAGTTACTGGTATTGGTACGACGTTAGGAAGCGTTATCGTATCATCAACTTCTTGTTTTGCTATTACTGTTTCTTGTTTTGCTTTTGGTTTAGGAATAGGCATTAATAGTGTATTTGATTTGTATTTAGAGGTAATATTAATAATTAATCAAAGACTGTGGATTAATAAAAGTATTGCAAATAGCTCAGCCAACATTCATGGTAAAAAAGTTATTAGAAAGTTACCAGTTGTATTTATTATTTCGCCGTCTTTTTTATTAGCTAAGAAAGTAAAAGTTTTAAATCTAAAAATAAAAAATACAATAAGAAAGATAACAAATATTGCTGAAAAAATAAAACTTATTAAACAAAAAAGTGCTGATACACTATTTTTAGTTTTTAAAAAAATAAAAGGTACGACTACTAATGCTAAAGATAAACCAGAAACTATGAAAACAATAATACTTATTATATTGAAACTAATTTGTAAATTAGAATTAGGCTGTTGTGGATTATTGAATCATTTAATATAGTTATCAACTGCATCTCGACCAATAGTTGCTCATAAAGCCCAACCTATCATTAAACTTGTAGTAATTAGAAGACCATTAATAAGAATTGTTAATTTGCTATATAGACCAATACGATAAATTTTTGGTTCTTTCATTGAACTAGAATTTATTTCCTCTATCATAAAAATACCCCAATCTATTTTTAATATACTTACTCTTTTTATAATTATATCAAATTAAAAATTAAGATAGTGTCGTGTAATTAATTGGACTGGAAAAATGAATAATATTAATATATTATTCTAATTAATATTGGTTTTTTAAATAAAATGAAAGTCTTTTTATTAAGATTATAATATTTACTTACATTTTATAGTGTTAATAAAATTAGTAACAAGCATATTTATTGATAGACTAAAAAAATAAACTATAATTTTTATTAAATTAAAGTTTTAATTAAAGTTTTAGAGAAAAGGAAGATAAAAAGATATGTTAAATAAAACAGTAAAATAAATAAAAATAATAATTTTCGAATAACTATGTTATTTAAATAATGAATTTATTAATAGTTAAAATATTAGGCATTAATGGAGAACTTGGTCATATAATAAAATTAAATAAGATTATTAATTTGAATGGAGAAAATTTATGAATAAAGAAAAAAGTCAAACAAAGATTAGTCATTTAGATAGATTAAAGTTAAAAACATCACCTAATAAAAAAGCGGCTGCGTTAAAAATACTTTGAGTAGCAGCAACACAAGTATTTCGTAAAGAATTAACAACAGAAATAACTATTTCAAAGCAATTATTAGG
Source organism: Spiroplasma endosymbiont of Acasis viretata (assembly GCF_964031275.1). NCBI lineage: Bacteria > Bacillati > Mycoplasmatota > Mollicutes > Entomoplasmatales > Spiroplasmataceae > Spiroplasma > Spiroplasma endosymbiont of Acasis viretata. The sequence goes on along the minus strand of NZ_OZ035019.1, from coordinate 701,478 downwards.
ATTAGAAAAAGAATGTTTACAATCAGTAGTATTGAACTGTATTAATAAAGATTCTAAGCAAATAAGAGGCTTTTTAATAATCTGTGTATCTTTGTTTTACAAAGTTACTAATTTAGATTAATTCTGTCTTCAAATTTTATCATAAAATGAGCAATTGCTGTATTTCAATTTTGAATAGGCAATGTTCATTTTTTTGTTATATTTTCAATTGCCAAGTAAAATATTTTGAAAACTGCCATATCATTAGGAAAAACTTTTTTTATTTCTGATGATTTTTCGTAATTGACTATTAACAGATTCAATAGCATTTGTAGTATAAATCACTCTTTTGATTTCTACTGGATAACTAATAAAAACCATTAAATTATCTCAATTTTTATATCAAGATTTAGTAATTTGAGGATATTGTTTATTTCATTTACTTTCAAACGATTCTAAAGCTTGCATTGCTTGTTCTTCACTACATGCACTATAAATTGTTTTTAAATCTGCAACTAGACCTTTTCGATGTTTGTATGAAACATATTTTAAACTATTTCTAATTTGATGAACAATGCATAATTGATGTTCTGTTTTAGGATAAACTGATTGTATTCCTTCTGACATGCCTGTTAAATTATCACTACAAGCAATAAGAATATCATTTAAGCCACGATTTTTCATTTCTGTGAAATTAGATAATCAAAACTTAGAACCTTCATTTTCACTAATTCATAATCCTAAAACATCTTTTTTGGGTGGTTGGCCCTTAATTACTGGACCATTTTTGATATAAAATTCTAAATTTTAATTTGTAAAATTGGTGGTTTTAGAAATTTAGAATGTATTCTTTCATAATTATAAAACATAACATATTGATTTACATCATTTATAGCTTCATTGATGGATAAATATTGATTTGATCCTTTAGGTAGTCATTCTTGAGATAAATGAGAAAATCAGTTTTCAGATAATACATTACCACCAATATCATAAGGTTGTTTTTTGCTTAAAATTATTTGTTTATCCTCTGCTCATTTTGTGATATCTTGACAATAAAATTCGTTGGCGTTATCTGAATGTAAAATAACATTTTTTATTTGATTTCAAGAAAATTGTTTGTTGATTTTTTCAAGAGCAGGAAGAATTAAATCCTGATATGATTTATTAGGAGCAATATTATAACTAACAACATTATTTGAATAAAAATCAATAATTACAAAAAGATATAATCATCCTTCTTTAGTATTTATTTGTTTAGTGTCCATTGATCAAATTTGATTTGAAGAGGTTGTACTTTTATAATCTTTGTTTACTTTATCCATTGTAGGTATTCACTTATTTGGATTTTTTTTGTTTTTAGGATAGTTATTTTTAGTTTGTTTTAATCCTTGAATATTGTGTTCTTTCATAATTTTTCGCATTTGTTTTATTGATAATTCTATATTTAAAATGATATTTTTTTCTTGTTTTAATCACTCTTTAAAAGCTGAAAAAATTCTTAAATATCCATAAATTCTGCCTTTTCTTGTAGAATGAAATTCGATTAAAAGTTGGCATATTTTTTGATATTTATGATTGCATTTAATAATATGATTTTCTTCTTTTTTAATAGGTTTTTGTTTATTTTTTAAAAAGTAATATGTTGATCTGTTTAATTGAAGATATTGACATAGGTTTCTAATTGAATATTGATTTTTACAATCATCAATAATTTTAATTTTTTCTTTGATATTTAATTTGTTAATTACTAATGCTATTTGTTTAATTTTATCCATTAATAAAAATCCTTTCAGGTTAAAATTAGTGTTAATTATATAACACAATTGTTTTTAGAATACATTCAGGTTTTTTAAATTAATGGTCTAGTAAAAAGGGCTAAGTGGCTATTGCTGTTGATTCTCAAGGTTTACCACATGCAATTTACATAACCACAGCAGAAAAAACAGATCGTAATAGTGCTATAATAATGATTGAAAATGAAAAAGAGAATCTTTCTGCAGTTCAAAAAATACTAGTAGATGCTGGTTATACTGGTGAAAAATTTGCTTCTAAAATTAAAACAATTATAAATGCAAATGTTGAAGTTATAAAACGTAATGAATTACATTCTTTTGTAGTATTACCAAAAAGATGAGTTGTAGAACGAAGTTTTGCATGATTAGAAAAATGCAGAAGATTATGAAAAAATTGTGAAAAAAAATTAAATACTAGCTTACAAATGGTTGTTCTTGCCTTTATTTCAATTTTATTGAAAAGATTTTAAACAGGTTCTAAAGGATCAAATCAATATTTATCCATCAATGAAGCTATAAATGATGTAAATCAATATGTTATGTTTTATAATTATGAAAGAATACATTCTAAATTTCTAAAACCACCAATTTTACAAATTAAAATTTAGAATTTTATATCAAAAATGGTCCAGTAATTAAGGGCCAACCACCTTTAAAAAAAGTAAATACAATAAATTAATACCAATTCAAAAAGAATACAATAAAACTTTAAGCAAAATTAGAATTAAAATTGAACACGTATTTGCTAAACTAAAACGTTTTAAAATTTTAACTTTAAAATATCGCAATAAAATACGAAGATTTGCATTAAGATTTAATTTAATAGCAGGAATATATAATTTTGAATTACCTTAGTTTTGCACCAAGTCTATTTTAATTTTATAGTAGAAAAATGAAAAAATTATTCTTTTTATTACACATTTTTACACTAATAATTTTATATTTATTTTATTTATTAAAAATAAAATAAATAATTGTTTTTTTAAAAAAATATTATATAATTTTATTTGTATTATTTAACTTAAAGTTTAGTATAAATAAACAAAAGGAGAAAATAATCAATATGAAAATTGGAAGAAAGTTAAAAACTTTAAGATTGAAACACAATTTAACTATGGAAGAGTTAGGGAAACGTTGTGATTTATCAAAGGGATTTATTAGTCAGTTAGAGCATGATGTTTCTTCACCCAGTATTGAAACACTAAAAAGTATTTTAGACATTTTTGATTGTCCATTATCAACCTTTTTTGCTGGTGAAGTAAAAGAAAAAATAGTTTTTAAATCACAAGATGTTACTGTTAGTGACGAAGAAGATTATCAAATAAAATGAATTATTCCTAATGCTCAAAAATTAACATTAGAACCAGTAATTTTAACTTTAAAACCATTTGGTAATTCAAATAAAATTCCGCCATTTCAAGGTCAGATCTTTGGATATGTATTAAGTGGAACAGTATTTGTTCATTATGGTGCAACGAGAGTAAAAGCAGTAGCTAATGAAGCATTTTATATTAAAGGTAATGAAAAACATTATTTAGAAAATCCCAATAATTCAATTGCAACTATTTTATGAGTTTCAAATCCACCAATTTTTTAAACCATTTAAAGGAGGAAATTATGAGTGTAAATATTTTAGAATTACGTAATATTACCAAAGAATATGATGGTAAAGTTGTTTTAAAAGGAATTAGTTTAAATATTCATGAAGGTGAATTTCTTACCATTCTTGGTCCTAGTGGTTGTGGAAAAACAACATTATTAAGGATTATTGCTGGTTTTGAACAACCAAACAATGGTCAATTATTGTTTAAAGGTAAGGATTTAACTAAAATTCCAATTCATAAAAGAGAAATAAATACTATTTTTCAAAATTATGCTTTATTTCCACATTTAAATGTTTTTGATAATATTGCTTATGGTTTAAAGTTAAGAAAAATTGATCGTGAAAAAATCAAAAAAGAAGTTAAAAAAGCTTTAGATTTGGCTAAATTAAATGGTATGGAAGATAAAGATGTTAATGATTTATCTGGTGGTCAAAAACAAAGAGTAGCAGTAGCTAGAGCATTAGTTCTTAATCCTAAAATTTTATTATTAGATGAACCTTTTGCTGCTTTGGATTTGAAATTACGTCAACAAATGCAAGTAGAATTAAAAAAAATTCAAGAAGAAATTAATATTACTTTTATCTTTATTACTCATGATCAAGAAGAAGCATTTATTATGTCAGATCGGGTAGTTGTTTTAAATCAAGGTCAAATTCAACAAATTGGGACACCACAAGATATTTACAATGAGCCTGAAAATAAATGAACATCACAGTTTGTTGGTAGCTCGAATGTTATTGAAAATGGTGTATTTGTTAATGATTATTGTGTTCGTTTTGACGGTAAAAAATTTGCATGCTCTGATACTGGTTTTGGTGAACAAGAACGTAATATTGATATTGTTATTCGACCAGAAGATATTGATTTAGTTAATGCAGGTAGTGGTTTTTTTGATGGAACTATTAAAACTATTGCTTTTAAAGGATTATTATGAGAAATTGAAATTATTGCTAATAAACGCAAATGGATAGTTCATACTACTGATAATTTTGAAGTAGGTAACCGTGTTGGTTTAAAATGAAATGTTGAAGATATTCATGTTATGTGAAAGGAAATTGAAGAGTAAAATGAAAAATTTAAAATCACAAGATATGTTAGTTAATAATTCAAATCCAGAAAAAATTATTGATAATCAAAATAAAAAAAAGTATAGATTTAAAAAATGGTTTAAACTTAAAAAAAATAATGTTTCTTTACAAGAGGTAGCAAAAAATAAATCGAAAATGAAACGAGTAAAAAAGAAAAAAGCATTGTTATGTTGAAAAAAAACAAACCAAAAAATAAGTTTTATTAAAAATAAAATCAAAGATAAATCAGTAAATTTTGGTTTTAAATCATGAGTTACGCTTGCTTATCCATATTTATTGGTGATGGTAATTTTAATTGTATTGCCATTATTAATTGTAATTTTATATTCAATTATTAAAGCAACTAATAATGCTTGAATATTTCGTTTTACATTTAGTAATTTTAATGATTTTTTTAAAGAAAATAGTTATGTTATGGTTTTATTACGTTCAATTGGTTATTCATTTGTTGCCACTTTAATTGCTGTTATTTTTGGTTATCCCATTGCTTATATTATGGCTTTTATGTCCACAAAAATTGCTTCAAAAAATATTTGGGTTTTAGTTACTTTACCAATTTGAATTAACATTTTATTACGTACAATTGGATTACAAATTATTTTTAGTATTTTAGGTCCTAATGTTTTATTAGGAACTCCAATTGGTATTATTTTAGCAATGGTTTATATGTTTATGCCTTTCGTTATTTTACCAATTTATAATTCTTTAGAAAAAACAGATCGCAATTTATTAGAAGCAAGTCAAGATTTAGGAGCTTCTAAGATGAAAACATTTTGAAAAGTTACCTTTCGTTTTTCAGTGCCTGGTATTGTTTCTGGTTTTACTTTAATGATGTTAAGTGCTATGACTTCACTAGTAGTAGTTAAATATATTGGTGAAGGAAAAACTATTTTAATTGCAAATATTATTGAATCATATTTTTATCGTGGTGCTAATTTTGCTTATGGTGCTGCTATTTCTGTTATTTTAGGTATTATTGTTTTAATTATTATTTTTACTTTAAAAGCGATTGGTAGTTGAGCTACTGGTAAAAAAATAGGAGGTATTAATTAATGAGATCTTTTTTTAAAAATAGTTATTTAGCTATTATCTTTTTATTATTTTATACTCCAATTTTAGTTTTAATGATATTCTCTTTTAATGGTGGCGATTCAGTTCGCAGTTGAAATTCTTGATCATTGCAACCTTATTACGATTTATTTCAACAAAGTGAACTTTGAGAATCGGTTAGTGTAACATTAATTGTTGCTTTTATTTCTACTTTTGTTGCTGTTATTATTGGTACGTTTGCTGCTTTGGGTTTAAGTAAAACAAAAAAAATAACACGTAATATTACTTTAGGGATTACTAATATTCCTTTAGTTAATGCTGATATTGTTACTGCTGTTTCTTTAATGTTATTATTTATGGCATTTGGTTTTAGTTTTGGTCTTGGAACATTAATTTTCGCTCATATTTCTTTTAATATTCCTTATGTTATTATTACTGTTTTACCAAAAATTAGATCAATAAATATGTCACAATTAGAAGCAAGTCAAGATTTAGGAGCGACCCCTTGATATACGCTACGTAAAATTGTATTACCAACAATTAAACCGGCAATAATTGCCGGTGCAGCTATTGCGTTTGCTATGAGTTTTGATGATTTTTTAATTTCTTATTTTACTGGCGGTAATACTTCTAACGTTTCAACTTTTATTTATTCTTTAAAACGAATTAAGCCTTATATTAATGCTTTTTCAACAATAATTATTTTATTAATTGCAGTACTTATTATTTCTTGAAATACTTATATTCTTTGCAAAAAACAAATTAAACAACGTAATGAAAAAATTGATAAAGGTATTTATCATGATAAAAAAATTATTAAAACTGAGAAGTTGTTAACTAAATATTATTTACAATTAAATGGTTTTAACTATAAAAAGGTTAAGAGTAAAGGTAGAAAGCGTAAATCATTATATAGTGATGGTAATTTTGAAATTGTAACTGAGCAAGATATTATTAAAATTCAAGATTATATTAAAAATCACCCGAAACTTATTAATCAAATTTCTAAACTTGAAGCAAAACTTGAGATGGAATCAATTTGAATTGAACATATAAAGAATAAGATTAAAAAAAAGAAAGAGTTAAAAGAAGAACGCTCAAAATTAAGAAGAGAGAAGTATCGTTTTTTACTATGACCGTGAAAATTAATTATGATTAGTATCATCTTATTATCAAGTTTTATTAGTTTGGGTGCTTTCTACATTTATACTAATGTTTATGATTTATCAATTGCTAATTGAGGCGAATATATGAATCCCAATATTTTAAAAGAATTTGAAAATAAATATCAAGTTAAAATAAAATATTCAACTTTTGATGATAATGAATCATTGTATGCTAAATTGTATACTACTAGTTATGATGTAATGGTTCCTAGTGATTATATGGTGGCTAAATTAGCAAGTGAAGATAGACTTTTTCCAATTGCATCAAAAAATTCTGCAGGTGATATTGAATATGATAGTAGAATTGATTTTAATCCCAAAGAAGATATAAATCATGATTTATATGAATTAATGAATAATTATCGAGTTGAAAATAGTGATGGAATTTTAAATAAATTTGGTTTAAATAGTTATAGTATTCCTTATTTTTGAGGTGATGTTGTATTAGTAATTAATACTACTAATACAAATAATCTTAGTGATCTTGGTATTAAAGCTGATGGTTCAAATGTTCAATGAAGTGTTTTAACAGATGCTGCAAAATTGGGTAAACGTATCGTTTTAAATGATGATATGCATAACTTATTTATGACTGCGCTTACTGATTTACACTATAAAAATAAATGAGGAGAAAATACTGGTTCAGGTCAATATAATCAAGTAGGAAATGAATTTTCTGATAATATTAATGCTCATAGTCCAATTGAAATTAAAGATGCAAGTGATTGGTTAGAACCAGTTGTCAAAAATAAAAATACAAAATTATTAAATGATGATATTGTTGATGAAATTAGTAATGAAAATAATTGGGATGTAGCAATGATGTATAACGGTGATTTATTATCTGCAATTGCTGATGATCCTGCTTCTTATAATGGTAAGTACCTTGTTGTTAGACCATATATGGGGACTAATGTTTGAAATGATGATATGGTAATTAGTAAAGATTCTCCTCATAAAGATTTAGCTTTTAAATTTATTAATTATATAATGCAAAAACAAACACAAGTTGATTTAAGTAGTGAATTTGGTTATACCTCACCTTTACAAGCAGCTATGGATGAAGTTAGTACTAATTTTTCAGCAGAAATTTGAAAGCATGTATATATTCCAAAAAATGGTCAATTACCTGATCCATTAGATCCAAGTAAGCATCATGAAGGATATTTTAACGGTTTATATACTCGTAGTTTTGACCCACAAATGCAAACTGCTTATAATAGATTATTAGCACGTTAATAAAATAAATTGTAATATTAAGTTTAAAAAAATATAAAAAAATATTGTAACTTATAGTATAATTTAATACGAAAGGGGTTAATTCATTGTGGCACGTCGTAAAAAGTGAGAAAAAGAAGACAAAGAAAAAATATGAAACTATTCTATTCAAAAAATGGAGAAATATTTTAAAGGATTATCTGAATTTTGAACATTGAATGTGCAAGCTCCTTGTCCGTGATGTTGTTTGCCAATGATAAAAGGTGCTTATCAAGGTGAACAACCAACTTCAGCATTTGCTTGAAATATTGATCACATTGATGGTGATCCAAATAATAATAGTTTAGAAAATTTACAACCAATGCATGTTGAATGTAATATTAAAAAAAATTAATCATAAATTAAAAATTCAATGACTATTTAATTCAATCATTGAATTTTTAATTTAATTTTTATCTTAATTAAAAAAAATTATTTTGAAAATTATTTTACTATTAGTGTTCTTTTTAATTAAAAATATTCAATCTTTTTTTAAAAAGAATATTGTCTTTTTTTATAATAAGTGTAATATTATTTTTAAGGACAGAGTATTTCTTTCCTTATAATTTTAATAGGTGTATAGCAAAGTTTATATAATTATTAAAATTATTAATCTTTAGATTATTTAAAAAATAATGCTAGGAAAGGATTGTTAAAATGAAATATAAAATAAATAGTAATAGCCGAGTAAAGATATGGTTAATCAGGATAAACATAAAAAAATAAAAACAGGATCTAATTCAATATATACAATTAATGTTAAAAAAAATAAGAAGAAAAGAATCTTATTATTTTCCTTGTATTTATTAGCATTTGGTTCTACAACAGTTACTACAATATTACTCTTACATACTACTGCTGCTTTCAATAATTCTGAATTTAATCCTAATTCTAATAATAAATTATGAGATGATTATTATCAAAAACATCATCGTAACTCTAAACCTATTAGTTTAAATTCTACTATTGCTTATTTTAGTAAATCAACAAATATTGTTAATTTTAATGTTATTGAAAATGCTGTTGATAATGGTAATATTGATTTTACAAATGTTTTAAGTAGTATTGATAATAATTTACAAAAAACTGATCCTAAAATTGAAAGTGATATTGATAATGATAATTCAAATTTATTACCAATTAATTTTTTCTTAAATGCTAATTATAATCCAGCAGTTAAGTTTACTGTTGGTAAGGATAAAAAACCGATAACTAATACTTCTTTTATTTTGCCAAAGAACTTTAATGAGTCTAAAAGTTATGTTTTAAATTTAACAACTAATGATCAAGCATCAATTTTTGGTATTGAAAATACTAACATTAATATCGAAATTAATATTAATATTATAAATCAAGTTGCAATTAATATTGCTAGTTTACCAGTTAACTTTCCTGATAAAATTATTAATATTACTAATCCTGAAAATGCTACTATTGATTCAATAAAAGATAAATGATTAATTCCAACAATTCAAGATCAATTTGCAACAACTTTAAGTAAAGCATTAAATGTACCCAAAAAAGAAATTAAACCTAGTTATTACAAAATTGAATTTCAAAATGGTTCAGAATCACAAAACTTTACTAAAAGTGTTCCTGTTCAATTTTCAATTACATCTTTAGATAATAATCCTTGAAACTTTACAGGAAAAAAAGATGATTGCACTATAAATGTTAAAAATGATATTGCTGATTTAAGTAGTATGAAAGAATTAACTAATGAAATTGAAGCACAATATAATAATGATAAAGATAATAAAAACTTTCAAATTACTTTAGATAATCAAAAAGATAAAAATGGTAACTATATTAATGCTGATGTTAGTTTATCAGAAGATAATCTTAAATTTATTAATGATCAAATTATTAAAGGTGTTCAAACAATTTGTCAAAATTATTTCCAAAAAAATTATTCAGATCTTAATATTGAAGATAGTGATTATACAATATCAACAAATTTAAAAGTTGGTGATAATATCTTTAATAATAAGTTAGGTAAAAATATTGAAATAAAAATAACTGCTAGTCCTAATGATCATAAATTAACAAAAAGTTTAGATAGCATTAAAGCAATTGTTCATGGTCATAATAAAAATAATATTACTGGTAATTATTCTTCACCAAAAAATTTTGCATTAAAAGGTATTTGATTAAAAGATGGTCAAGATGCAAATATTTTACAAGAAGGTCAACATTTTTATGAACAAGATAATTTATTAGGTAATTGAATTACTAATAAAGATAGTTTATTAAATACAATTAATAACAATTCTTATCGTCCAGTTGAGAATGCATTTACTGGACAGTTCACTATGAATTATTTATTAGATGGTGAAACAAAACCAAGTGGTATGTCAGTTGATATTAGTAAAGATATTAAAGTTGGTAAGGTAAATAATTTCTGAGATTTAATTACTCAAACAAAAAGTATTTTTCTAGAAACCGATGTTGCAGTAACAACAAAATCGGGTTGAGAGTTAAATAATGTAAAACTAGTATTTACTGACAGCGAAACACAACCAACTAAAGATAATACACTTTATACTCTTGATTTATCAGAAAGATTTGCTGGCAAAACTATTAGTGATCGTGCTACTTTAACATTCCCTGATTTTAATTTTAATTTTAATTACCAGTTAGTAAGTTAAAAAAAGGAAAAACTAATATGAAACAATTACTAATCATTTTAAGTACATTAACAACATTAACTTTAACAAATGGTAGTATTATTAATACTATTGATGATACTAGTACTACCATTAATAAATTATTAGCAAATAAATCATCAATAAGTGATTCTGTAACTTCATTATTTAATAATCAATATGGTTATTTAAATGATAGTGATATAATAACTAATCAATCAATAACTGATCATAAATATTATAGTTATGATGGTGGTTGGCCCTTAATTACTGGACCATTTTTGATATAAAATTCTAAATTTTAATTTGTAAAATTGGTGGTTTTAGAAATTTAGAATGTATTCTTTCATAATTATAAAACATAACATATTGATTTACATCATTTATAGCTTCATTGATGGATAAATATTGATTTGATCCTTTAGGTAGTCATTCTTGAGATAAATGAGAAAATCAGTTTTCAGATAATACATTACCACCAATATCATAAGGTTGTTTTTTGCTTAAAATTATTTGTTTATCCTCTGCTCATTTTGTGATATCTTGACAATAAAATTCGTTGGCGTTATCTGAATGTAAAATAACATTTTTTATTTGATTTCAAGAAAATTGTTTGTTGATTTTTTCAAGAGCAGGAAGAATTAAATCCTGATATGATTTATTAGGAGCAATATTATAACTAACAACATTATTTGAATAAAAATGGTGGTTGGCCCTTAATTACTGGACCATTTTTGATATAAAATTCTAAATTTTAATTTGTAAAATTGGTGGTTTTAGAAATTTAGAATGTATTCTTTCATAATTATAAAACATAACATATTGATTTACATCATTTATAGCTTCATTGATGGATAAATATTGATTTGATCCTTTAGGTAGTCATTCTTGAGATAAATGAGAAAATCAGTTTTCAGATAATACATTACCACCAATATCATAAGGTTGTTTTTTGCTTAAAATTATTTGTTTATCCTCTGCTCATTTTGTGATATCTTGACAATAAAATTCGTTGGCGTTATCTGAATGTAAAATAACATTTTTTATTTGATTTCAAGAAAATTGTTTGTTGATTTTTTCAAGAGCAGGAAGAATTAAATCCTGATATGATTTATTAGGAGCAATATTATAACTAACAACATTATTTGAATAAAAATCAATAATTACAAAAAGATATAATCATCCTTCTTTAGTATTTATTTGTTTAGTGTCCATTGATCAAATTTGATTTGAAGAGGTTGTACTTTTATAATCTTTGTTTACTTTATCCATTGTAGGTATTCACTTATTTGGATTTTTTTTGTTTTTAGGATAGTTATTTTTAGTTTGTTTTAATCCTTGAATATTGTGTTCTTTCATAATTTTTCGCATTTGTTTTATTGATAATTCTATATTTAAAATGATATTTTTTTCTTGTTTTAATCACTCTTTAAAAGCTGAAAAAATTCTTAAATATCCATAAATTCTGCCTTTTCTTGTAGAATGAAATTCGATTAAAAGTTGGCATATTTTTTGATATTTATGATTGCATTTAATAATATGATTTTCTTCTTTTTTAATAGGTTTTTGTTTATTTTTTAAAAAGTAATATGTTGATCTGTTTAATTGAAGATATTGACATAGGTTTCTAATTGAATATTGATTTTTACAATCATCAATAATTTTAATTTTTTCTTTGATATTTAATTTGTTAATTACTAATGCTATTTGTTTAATTTTATCCATTAATAAAAATCCTTTCAGGTTAAAATTAGTGTTAATTATATAAGAACCTGTTTAAAATCTTTTCAATAAAATTGAAATAAAGGCAAGAACAACCATTTGTAAGCTAGTATTTAATTTTTTTTCACAATTTTTTCATAATCTTCTGCATTTTTCTAATCATGCAAAACTTCGTTCTACAAATCATCTTTTTGGTAATACTACAAAAGAATGTAATTCATTACGTTTTATAACTTCAACATTTGCATTTGTAATTGTTTTAATTTTAGAAGCAAATTTTTCACCAGTATAACCAGCATCTACTAGTATTTTTTGAACTGCAGAAAGATTCTCTTTTTCATTTTCAATCATTATTATAGCACTATTACGATCTGTTTTTTCTGCTGTGGTTATGTAAATTGCATGTGGTAAACCTTGAGAATCAACAGCAATATGACGCTTTATTCCTGAAATCTTTTTACCAGCATCATAACCTTTATTTTTAGTAGTATCTGTATTTTTAACACTTTGTGAATCAATTATACAAAAACTAGTTTGTTCTTTTCTACCATTATTGATACGAAATGCCTTGACTAATTTTTTTTAAAACTAATTGTAATACACTAGGTTCTTTATCATTATTTTTACTTCAAGCTTGAAAATAATAATATACAATTTGTCATTTTGGAAAATTTTTTGGTAACATTCTTCACTGGCAACCACTTTTTAATACATATAAAACTGCACAAAATACTTCATATAAATCTAAACTTCTTGGTTTAGTTCTCTTTTTAGTATTTTCTAAAATTGATTTTATATTTTCAAATTGCTCTTTGCTAACATTACTAGGATAATTTTTACACATATATACCTCTTATTTTAAAATATATAATCATTTTATCCTATTCTCTAAAAGATTTTAAACAGGTTCTTAGATAAATTTCATTTAGTTAAAAAATTATATGTTGGAATTATTGCTGGAAATAAAGGAAAATATTGAGATGAATATAATATTTGTAGAAATTTTATTGAAAATGGTCAATATGATGAGTTAATAAAATATATGAATGAAATATTAAAAAACCATAAAAAATTAAAAAAACAATATTTTAAAAATAATAAACAAGGTATTGAAAATCAAGGTGCAAAGTGAAATATAGGTTGTTTTACAGAAGGTAATATTTGACATATTTTAAAAGAAATGCTTGGTAATAGAACTTATAACGAGGCTTTTATGTAATCTGTGTATCTTTGTTTTACAAAGTACTAGTTTAGATTAATTCTATCTTCAAATTTTATCATAAAATGAGCAATTGCTGTATTTCAATTTTGAATGGGCATTGTTCATTTTTTTGTTATATTTTCAATTGCTAAGTAAAATATTTTGAAAACTGCCATATCATTTGGAAAAACTTTTTTATTTCTGATGACTTTTCGTAATTGACTATTTACAGATTCAATAGCATTTGTAGTATAAATCACTCTTTTGATTTCTACTGGATAACTAATAAAAACCATTAAATTATCTCAATTTTTATATCAAGATTTAGCAATTTGAGGATATTGTTTATTTCATTTACTTTCAAAGGATTCTAAAGCCTGCATTGCTTGTTCTTCACTACATGCAGTATAAATTGGTTTTAAATCTGCAACTAGAGATTTTCTATGCTTATATGAGACATATTTCAAACTATTTCTAATTTGATGAACTATGCATAATTGATGTTCTGTTTTAAGATAAACTGATTGTATTGCTTCTGACATGCCTGTTAAATTATCACTGCAGGCAATAAGAATATCGAGGCTTTTATGTAATCTGTGTATCTTTGTTTTACAAAGTACTAGTTTAGATTAATTCTATCTTCAAATTTTATCATAAAATGAGCAATTGCTGTATTTCAATTTTGAATGGGCATTGTTCATTTTTTTGTTATATTTTCAATTGCTAAGTAAAATATTTTGAAAACTGCCATATCATTTGGAAAAACTTTTTTATTTCTGATGACTTTTCGTAATTGACTATTTACAGATTCAATAGCATTTGTAGTATAAATCACTCTTTTGATTTCTACTGGATAACTAATAAAAACCATTAAATTATCTCAATTTTTATATCAAGATTTAGCAATTTGAGGATATTGTTTATTTCATTTACTTTCAAAGGATTCTAAAGCCTGCATTGCTTGTTCTTCACTACATGCAGTATAAATTGGTTTTAAATCTGCAACTAGAGATTTTCTATGCTTATATGAGACATATTTCAAACTATTTCTAATTTGATGAACTATGCATAATTGATGTTCTGTTTTAAGATAAACTGATTGTATTGCTTCTGACATGCCTGTTAAATTATCACTGCAGGCAATAAGAATATCATTTAAGCCACGATTTTTCATTTCTGTTAAATTTGCTAATCAAAATTTAGCACCTTCATTTTCACTAATTCATAAACCTAAAACATCTTTTTTACCTTCTAAATCAACTCCTAAAGCTATATAAACTGATTTATTAATAATCCTTTTATCTTGTCGTACTTTCACTACTATGCAATCAAAATAAACAATCGGATAGACACTTTCTAATGGTCGATTTTGCCATGCTTTTACATCATCAATAACATCATCAGTAATTTGGCTAATAACACTTTCACTAATATCAGCACCATGATATAACTCTTGTAATTGCATTCTAATATCTGATAATGTCATACCTTTTGCATATAAAGAAAGAACTTGTTGATCAAAACCATCAAATCTTCTTTGTCTTTTTGCAACTATTACAGGATTAAAATTACTATTGCGATCTCGTGGTACATCAATCTCAATTTTACCTTGTTGAGTTATTAATTTTTTTGAACTTATACCATTACGAGCATTGTCACTATTACTATGTTGATTCTTATCATATCCTAAATAATTTTGCATCTCAGAATTCAACATTTTTTCTACTAATCTTTTTGTTAATTCTTTATACAATCCTCCCTCTTTAAAAACTGTTGTTAAATCTTCAGTATTTTCTAATAATAAATCTACTGCTTTTGATATTGGATCATTATTATTAATATTTTGCTTTTTAGCCATCTGTAACTCACTCTTTCTAGTCATTTAATTATATTTACTAGAATTAATTAAACATAGTTATTTTTGTAAGTGCCACTTAGCCCTTTTTACTAGACCATTAATTTAAAAAACCTGAATGTATTCTAAAAACAATTGTGTTATATAATTAACACTAATTTTAACCTGAAAGGATTTTTATTAATGGATAAAATTAAACAAATAGCATTAGTAATTAACAAATTAAATATCAAAGAAAAAATTAAAATTATTGATGATTGTAAAAATCAATATTCAATTAGAAACCTATGTCAATATCTTCAATTAAACAGATCAACATATTACTTTTTAAAAAATAAACAAAAACCTATTAAAAAAGAAGAAAATCATATTATTAAATGCAATCATAAATATCAAAAAATATGCCAACTTTTAATCGAATTTCATTCTACAAGAAAAGGCAGAATTTATGGATATTTAAGAATTTTTTCAGCTTTTAAAGAGTGATTAAAACAAGAAAAAAATATCATTTTAAATATAGAATTATCAATAAAACAAATGCGAAAAATTATGAAAGAACACAATATTCAAGGATTAAAACAAACTAAAAATAACTATCCTAAAAACAAAAAAAATCCAAATAAGTGAATACCTACAATGGATAAAGTAAACAAAGATTATAAAAGTACAACCTCTTCAAATCAAATTTGATCAATGGACACTAAACAAATAAATACTAAAGAAGGATGATTATATCTTTTTGTAATTATTGATTTTTATTCAAATAATGTTGTTAGTTATAATATTGCTCCTAATAAATCATATCAGGATTTAATTCTTCCTGCTCTTGAAAAAATCAACAAACAATTTTCTTGAAATCAAATAAAAAATGTTATTTTACATTCAGATAACGCCAACGAATTTTATTGTCACGATATCACAAAATGAGCAGAGGATAAACAAATAATTTTAAGCAAAAAACAACCTTATGATATTGGTGGTAATGTATTATCTGAAAACTGATTTTCTCATTTATCTCAAGAATGACTACCTAAAGGATCAAATCAATATTTATCCATCAATGAAGCTATAAATGATGTAAATCAATATGTTATGTTTTATAATTATGAAAGAATACATTCTAAATTTCTAAAACCACCAATTTTACAAATTAAAATTTAGAATTTTATATCAAAAATGGTCCAGTAATTAAGGGCCAACCACCCCAACCACCGCCAACCACCCAGTAATAACTTTTAAATAAGAAAAATAATAATTTAGAAAATAAGTTATTATTTTGTATAATAGTTTGTAAAGTATAAAATAATTATCAAAGAAGGTTATTATGAAAAAAAATGTATATATATTAAAAAAATTAGATGACACTAATACTCTTGCCAAAATAATTGGTAAAATTGCTAAACCAAATTTAATTTTATTATTAAATGGTCCGCTTGGTAGTGGTAAAACGCAAATTGCTAAATTAATTGGTAATTTACTTGGAGTTAAAAATATTATTAATTCACCAACTTTTATTATTTGAAATAAGTATCAAACTAAATATGAATGAAATTTAATTCATATGGATGCTTATCGTTTAATTAATCCTCATTTAGAAGAATATTATGAAATAATGATGAATAATTTTATGATAATTGAATGATCAGAAAGATTAAAAATTAATTTTAATAATTATTCATATATTGCTATAGATTTTAAAATTATTGATATTAATAGTAGACAAATAGTTATTAATACTAATCTTCTTACGAAAGAGGAAGAAAAGTATTTATTTGACGCATTAAAAAAAATATAGAATTTTATTTATAAAAAAAGTAGGAAAAATCCTACTTTTTTTATACTTGTATATGAAAGTAATTAAGCATAATGCTATTAATAGTACTTTGACTAATTAAGCCAAGTTTTTGAAATTGTTTTAATACTTCTAAAGTATAGTTATTATCATCAGCAGGATAATAATTATTTAAACCTCAAAGCAAACCAGCAAATAATACTAATGAACCAATAGCAATTGGATTAAAAGCATAATACACAGTTATTTTACGATTATGATATCCGATTAAAGAAGCAAATAATCATCCTGTGACAAAAGCAATCATTCAATATAATAATGTCACTACTTGTTGATCAGTTATAAATCAAAATATTAACATTAATAAAATAGTTGTAAAGAAACGACTCATAATTGGAGTTTTAAATAATTTATAATTTCAAATGAAAGGTAACATTGCTCCTAATGAAATTACAGGAAAAACTCAAAATCCTGACATGATATTAATATTATCAACAACACTTTGTAAAATACCAGTTAGAATCATTGCACCAATTCAAATGAAAATTGCTTTTCATCATCCATAAAATCCTTCAACAAATCTGCCAACACGATAAAAAATTCAAAGTGAAAATATTAAATTAATAGGAGCTGAAGGATTTATATCATTACCAGCAAATGGATAAATTAATCACCTTCAATATTGATAAGCACCAAATATTAAGTTATGATAATTGGCACCAAAAAGCAAATGTTGTTTTTTATAATCTAATGCTAATCAATCATCTTGACTAAGATTTATAATTACTAGAAAAACAACAAGTGTAATAATAGGAATTATAAAAAGAAATCAGGTAACTGCCAAATTAGCATTAGTACATTTTTTTAATGTTTCGCTTAAGTAACGACGATTTTGAAAATTAACTTTTTTTCAATTATCACTTAAAGTTCCAGTACTATTATCTTCATTAGTCTCTTCATTATTTTCAGTTTCAGTTTCAAGTTGGGGTAAGTCTACCTTAATAAATTTAGTAATACTAGGATAAAATTTAGATAATTCTTGAACAATTTTATCACTAGTAGCAATAATAACATCAACTGCTGGTGACATTCGATTTTCGTTTTGGTTATCATCATTTAAGATAACCATTAAATAACGAATATCTTTAACACCTTCATCTGCTAATTGTTTATGTAAAATTTCATAAACTTCATCTTTGTTTTTTAAATGGTGAGGATTAAAATTATTTTCTTTAATAATTTTAATGATATGATAAGTATTAGTATCTTTATTAGTTAGATATACTTCACCTTTAACATGTAGTTTTAATTCTTTAGGAACATTAAATGGTCGATAATCTTGATGACTAATAAAATAATCAACTAATTGTAAACCTAAAATATCTAGAATATTATCATCCATTATTTAACACTTTCCTTTCGTAATAATTGTAATTTATTTTCAAAAAAATCAGGTAAATTACATTCAAAAGTCATAACTTTTTTAGTTGTGGGATGAGTAAAAGTAATGACTTTAGCATGTAAGTATTGTCCAATATTAGCATTTTCCAATTTAAACTTGCTGTATAAAGGGTCATTTACAATTGGATGTTCAATTCACTGAAAATGAACACGAATTTGGTGTGTTCGGCCAGTTTCTAATTGACATTGAACTAAAGTATAGTCTTTAAATCGCTCAATAACTGTAAAATGAGTAGTTGCTTTCTTACTATTTTGTTCATTGACCATCATTTTTAGACGATTATTATTGCTTCTAGCAATAGGTGCTTTAATCGTTCCTGATCTACCTTTAATTGTACCATGAACTAATGCAATATAAATTCGTTTAATTTCATGTTTTTGTAATTGTTCTGCTAAAATATGATGACTAATTTTATTTTTAGCTACTAATAATAATCCTGTCGTTTGTTTGTCAATACGATGAACAATGCCTGGACGTAAATTATTTTCTTCAATATTTTCAATTTTAGACTGGAATAATAATCCGTTAACTAAAGTATTATCTCAATTACCTGCTCCTGGGTGGACAACCAAATTATTAGGTTTGTTAATAACAAGAATTTCATTATCCTCATAAACTATTTCAAAATCAATTGCAGTTGTTTTTAAAGTGTTATCTTTGTCATTTTTAATAATAATATTTATTTCATCATTATTTTTTAATAATAAGTTAGCTGATGAAATAGTTTTATTATTAACTATTACTTGCCCATTAGTGATTAAATTTTGGATAAAATTTCGTGAATAATGATGTTCTGTTAATACCATTGCTAAATATTTGTCGATGCGGATATTTTTGTTTTCATGATATTTTAGTTTTATCATCTTTTGATTTTCTGTCATTGATGATTGTTGTAAATGTTCCATTGTTGACTTCATTATTGTGTTCTCCAAACTTTTCTTGATAGGCATTAATTATGGTTCCAATAATTATTTGTAGAATAATAATTGTGATACCAATGGTAATGAATATATCCGCAGTATTAAAAATAGTATATGGTTGGAATAGTTGTCATAATAAAAAGTCAATAACACCACCTTTGTGTAAAAATCTATCTGTTAAATTACCGATTGTTCCTGCAATAACAAAACTGAGACATAGTGCTCTGTTAATAGATTTAGTAAATAATAGTCAGGTGCTACTAGCAATTGCTACTAGAAAAGCAAAAGTTATTAGAAAGATTCTTTGATTTTGAAAAAAACTAAAAGCAGAACCATAATTAATAATAAATTTTAAATTAATAAATCCGGGTATGAATTTATATTCTTCACCAGCTTTTATTCCATTTTGTACTGCTAATTTTATCATTTGATCAGTGATAATTAGAATAATAATTACGCAAAAACAAATTATTTTAGTTAATCATTTTCAATCACGTGTTTTTAAATGATTTTTAATTGCTAATCAAGAAAATTCCATAATTACTTCTTTCTAAACTAATATTAGTTATTTACATTATTAATGATAACACTTCAAAACAACGATTACAAACATCTTCTTTTGTTTCATTAACAATTAATCAACAGCGAGGACATTTAGTACCATCTTTTGTTTTAACATTAATAGTTCAATCATTAACGTTGCTATTATTATAATTAATATTAACTTCACTAACAATTAATAATTGTGCTAATTCTTTTTCATCAATTGTTGATAAGATATTATGATTATCTTTAAAAATAATATTTACTATTGTTTCTAGGGCTGTTTTAACAATTTTGTCTTTTTTAGCTTGTTCAATAACTTTATTAACTTCATTTTTAAAGTTAATAAAATATTCTCATTTTTCCATTAGTTTTGTTGGTTTGTTTAAATTTCATGGTTGTGGAAATTTTTTTAAATGAATAGAATCACTGCTTGTGTTTAAATCTTTTTTAGTTAAACTTTGGAATGCTTCTTCAGTAGTGTGTGGTAAAATAGGGGCTAATAAACCAATTAAAGTTTTTACTATTAAAAACATTGTTATTTGTACTTGTTTTCTTCTAATGTCTTTTTTGCTATTAACATATAAAATATCTTTAGTAAAATCACAATAAAAAGCAGACAAATCATTAGTAACAAAATTTAAAATTAAATGATAGATAGTATTAAATTGGTAAGTTTGATAATTTTCATTAATTTTAATCACTAATCCGTTTAATTTATTTAAAATATATTGATCAACTTCTGATAAACTATTAATAATTTCTTCTTCTGTTTTATTTTCAATAGTTTTGATATCTAAATCAAATAAATTACCTAGTAAGAAACGAAAAATATTTCTGATTTTACGATAGTTTTCACTAACTTGTTTTAAAATTTCAGTACCAATTCTTGTATCATCAGTAAAATCAACACTGGCTACTCATAATCGTAAAATATCAGCACCATTAGTATCACAAATTGATTTAACACTAATAACATTACCAATTGATTTTGACATTTTATTGCCTTTAGCATCAGTTACAAAACCATGTGCTAACAAGTTTTTATATGGACTACTATTATTAGTAATAGTTCCTGTTGTTAAACTTGAATTAAATCAACCACGAAATTGATCATTACCCTCCAAATATAAATCTGCTGGTCAAGGTAAATTATTATTTTTAATAACTGCTAAGTGGGAAACACCACTATCATATCAAACATCCATGATATCTTGTTCTTTATAAAAAATACCATTTGGGCTATCTTTATGTTGATATTTAGGTGGTAATAAATCTTTTGCTTCTTTTTCAAATCAAATATTTGAACCATGTTTAGCAAATAAATCAGCCACATGATTAATAAGGTTTATATCCATGATTGGTTCTTTTTTTTCAGTGTAAAAAATTGGAATTGGTAATCCTCAAGCACGTTGACGAGAAATGCATCAATCATAGCGATTATTTGTCATTAATAACATTCTTTTTTTTGCTCATTCAGGAACAAAATTTACTTTATTAATATTTTTAGTAAGTAATGGTTTGATTTTTTCAATAGCGATAAATCATTGTAAAGTAGCACGATAAATAACGGGTTTTTTAGTTCGTCAATCATGTGGATATTGATGTTTAAATCATTTCATACCAATTAATGTACCATTATTTTTTAAGCGCTCAACAATAATTTTATTAGTATCATCATAAAACTTATTGACTAATTGTTCATCATTGATTTCTGCTGTAAATTGACCTTGATCATTAATTGGACAAAGAATTTTGATATTATGTTTTAATCCTAAATCAAAATCTTCTTCACCAAACGCTGGAGCAGTATGAACAATTCCAGTTCCATCATTTATAGTAACATGAGAACCATGAACGATTGGGGTTTTTCTTTGATATAATGGATGTAATGCTGTTAATCCAATTAAATCTTTACCAGAAATTGTTTTAACAATTGTAAAATCGGTGATGTTGTTTGCTTTAGTAAAAGAATCAATCAATGGTTGTGCAATAATATATTGTTGTTCATTAGTCTTAATAATACTATATGTAAATTCTTCATTTACTGCTAACATTTGATTGCTAGGAATGGTTCATGGTGTTGTTGTTCAAATTACTAGTGAGGTAGGTAAGTTAAATATTTTTTTTTCATCATTTAGTAAAAAGGCAACATAAATAGCAGCACTAGTTTTTGTTAAATATTCAACTTCAGCTTCAGCTAAGGCACTTTCACTTGATGGTGATCAATATACAGGATATAAATTACGATATACTAGTTTTTTTTCTACCATTTTAGCAAAAACTTTAATTTGTTCAGATTCATATTTTTTATCATAAGTAACATAATGATCTTCAAAATCTGTTAGTAATCCTAATGTTTTAAATTGATTAATTTGATTAGCAACTTGCAGTTCTGCATATTTTTGACATTGTTTTCTAAAATCTGATACTGATATTGTTTTACGATTAATTCCTGAGTTAGTAACTGCTGTTTCAATAGGTAAACCATGCGTATCTCAACCTGCAATATAGGGTGCATAATAATTGCTACTATTATAATAGCGAACAATAATATCTTTTAAAATTTTATTTAATGCATGTCCTAAATGTAGATCACCGTTAGCATATGGAGGTCCATCATGAAGGATAAAAGTTTTCGTAGATTTTTTATTTTTGTTAATTAGTTGTTGATATATTTTTTGGTCTTGTCAATATTTTTGTAGTTGTGGTTCTTTTATAGTTAAATTAGCACGCATTTCAAAGTTAGTTTGAGGCATTAATAATGTATCTTTATAGTTTTTATTCATGTATATTATTCTCCTTTAAAATAACAAGTTTTATTTGTACTAATTATTCTTTTTTATTCTTAAATCATTATACTAGTAATTACTTGAAATTTGTATAATATTTACTTTATTTTAATAATAAGATTTTATAAAACTTAAAAGGGTGGTTGGCCCTTAATTACTGGACCATTTTTGATATAAAATTCTAAATTTTAATTTGTAAAATTGGTGGTTTTAGAAATTTAGAATGTAGGTGGTTGGCCCTTAATTACTGGACCATTTTTGATATAAAATTCTAAATTTTAATTTGTAAAATTGGTGGTTTTAGAAATTTAGAATGTATTCTTTCATAATTATAAAACATAACATATTGATTTACATCATTTATAGCTTCATTGATGGATAAATATTGATTTGATCCTTTAGGTAGTCATTCTTGAGATAAATGAGAAAATCAGTTTTCAGATAATACATTACCACCAATATCATAAGGTTGTTTTTTGCTTAAAATTATTTGTTTATCCTCTGCTCATTTTGTGATATCTTGACAATAAAATTCGTTGGCGTTATCTGAATGTAAAATAACATTTTTTATTTGATTTCAAGAAAATTGTTTGTTGATTTTTTCAAGAGCAGGAAGAATTAAATCCTGATATGATTTATTAGGAGCAATATTATAACTAACAACATTATTTGAATAAAAATCAATAATTACAAAAAGATATAATCATCCTTCTTTAGTATTTATTTGTTTAGTGTCCATTGATCAAATTTGATTTGAAGAGGTTGTACTTTTATAATCTTTGTTTACTTTATCCATTGTAGGTATTCACTTATTTGGATTTTTTTTGTTTTTAGGATAGTTATTTTTAGTTTGTTTTAATCCTTGAATATTGTGTTCTTTCATAATTTTTCGCATTTGTTTTATTGATAATTCTATATTTAAAATGATATTTTTTTCTTGTTTTAATCACTCTTTAAAAGCTGAAAAAATTCTTAAATATCCATAAATTCTGCCTTTTCTTGTAGAATGAAATTCGATTAAAAGTTGGCATATTTTTTGATATTTATGATTGCATTTAATAATATGATTTTCTTCTTTTTTAATAGGTTTTTGTTTATTTTTTAAAAAGTAATATGTTGATCTGTTTAATTGAAGATATTGACATAGGTTTCTAATTGAATATTGATTTTTACAATCATCAATAATTTTATTAATTTTGTTTAACTTTTTTCTTTGATATTTAATTTGTTAATTACTAATGCTATTTGTTTAATTTTATCCATTAATAAAAATCCTTTCAGGTTAAAATTAGTGTTAATTATATAACACAATTGTTTTTAGAATACATTCAGGTTTTTTAAATTAATGGTCTAGTAAAAAGGGCTAAGTGGCAAGTGGCAATAAACTAAATTGTTATTTCTCTTCACAAAAACAGAAATCACAAAAAAATTTATTTGAAGACATTAAAACAAAAGTGAATAATATAGACTCTATTTCTGCAACTATTCAATATTTATTTGTTGATTTCTTTTTTTAAATCAAATTATTATCAAAAATATATAAAATTAAAAAGGTTTTATTTTTTTTAGTAAATAAAACTAAAAAAAACTTTATTTTAGTAGTATAATAAAAATACTTACTTAGTTAAGGGTAAGTAAATATTCATTGCGGTTGGCACCTAACAGTGAATAGGAGTTACCAATAATGGTAACTCTTTTATTTTAAATAATTATTATATATCTCAAAATTTAATAATATTTAAATTATTTATATAATAGACTTGGTGCAAAACCTTTAATTTTAATAATTTAACGGTTATTATTAATATCAAAGGTGATAATTATTATGTTAAAAAAATACAAAGATGAACAAGAATTTTATAGTTTAGTGGGAATAAAACTACAAACATTTCAAAAAATGGTTGAAATTTTAAAAAAAGCTGAAGTAATTAAAAAAGCAGTTGGTGGTAAACCTAATAAATTATCAATAGAAAATCGTTTATTAATGACATTAGAATATTGAAAAGAGTATAGTAGTTATAGAGTTATTGCAAAAAGATATAATATTAGTCATACTAGTTGCATTCGTAATATTTTTTGAATTGAAAATACTTTAATAAAAAGTGGAATTTTTAATTTATCTGGCAAAAAAGATTTAATCAAAAATAAAGGAATCAATAATAATTTACTAGCTATTGATGCTACTGAAACTCCAATTGAAAGAATTAAAAAAAACTAAAATTACTTTTTTCGGGTAAAAACAAACATCATACTCTTAAATCGCAAATAATTATTGATATTTTAAATGGAAAAATTATTTCAACCGCTTTTTGTTTTGGAAGCATTCATGATTTTAAATTACTTTTAAAATCTAAAACTTTTATTCATCTAGAAAAACAAGTTTTTGTTGATTCAGGTTATCAAGGAATACAAAATATTCATAAAAATACATTTTTGCCATTTAAAAAAAGTAAATACAATAAATTAATACCAATTCAAAAAGAATACAATAAAACTTTAAGCAAAATTAGAATTAAAATTGAACACGTATTTGCTAAACTAAAACGTTTTAAAATTTTAACTTTAAAATATCGCAATAAAATACGAAGATTTGCATTAAGATTTAATTTAATAGCAGGAATATATAATTTTGAATTACCTTAGTTTTGCACCAAGTCTAATATAAAAAATTAAAAGTTGGTTATTTTATTAATGCAAAAGATGGTGTATTAAACCAAGCATTAGTTGAAAATATTGGTTGCTTTACTGAAACTAATATTAAACAAATTTTAAAGCATATGATTGGTGATAGAACTTATAACATTGATATGTATACAAAAATGGTTAATTTTAAATGCTATCAAATAAATACTGCCATGTTATTATAAATTAAAATAAAAATCCCTAATTAAGGGATTTGCCTAAGAACCTGTTTAAAATCTTTTCAATAAAATTGAAATAAAGGCAAGAACAACCATTTGTAAGCTAGTATTTAATTTTTTTTCACAATTTTTTCATAATCTTCTGCATTTTTCTAATCATGCAAAACTTCGTTCTACAACTCATCTTTTTGGTAATACTACAAAAGAATGTAATTCATTACGTTTTATAACTTCAACATTTGCATTTATAATTGTTTTAATTTTAGAAGCAAATTTTTCACCAGTATAACCAGCATCTACTAGTATTTTTTGAACTGCAGAAAGATTCTCTTTTTCATTTTCAATCATTATTATAGCACTATTACGATCTGTTTTTTCTGCTGTGGTTATGTAAATTGCATGTGGTAAACCTTGAGAATCAACAGCAATATGACGCTTTATTCCTGAAATCTTTTTACCAGCATCATAACCTTTATTTTTAGTAGTATCTGTATTTTTAACACTTTGTGAATCAATTATACAAAAACTAGTTTGTTCTTTTCTACCATTATTGATACGAAATGCCTTGACTAATTTTTTTTAAAACTAATTGTAATACACTAGGTTCTTTATCATTATTTTTACTTCAAGCTTGAAAATAATAATATACAATTTGTCATTTTGGAAAATTTTTTGGTAACATTCTTCACTGGCAACCACTTTTTAATACATATAAAACTGCACAAAATACTTCATATAAATCTAAACTTCTTGGTTTAGTTCTCTTTTTAGTATTTTCTAAAATTGATTTTATATTTTCAAATTGCTCTTTGCTAACATTACTAGGATAATTTTTACACATATATACCTCTTATTTTAAAATATATAATCATTTTATCCTATTCTCTAAAAGATTTTAAACAGGTTCTTATTTTTAAGAAGTGAATATATTTTATTTTTTTTCAAATAAATTTCAAATAAAAATAGAACAAATTTTAATTTAAACTAAAAATCATAAAAAAATATATTTTATATTTAAAAAAATATTTTGAATGTTATAATAGTACTAAATATGGATTAATTTGCATATATTATATAAAGCAGGGGTGGCATTGCCTGAGAAATACCCTATAACCTGATCTAGTTAGTACTAGCGGAGGGAGACTTTATTTTTTATATTTTAAAAAATGATAACTCCTTTTTGTTATGTAAGATAAATTAAAGGAGTTATCATTTTATTATGTTTAAAGAACAACTATTAACAACTATCAATTATAATAAAATTAAAAGCAAACTGGGGGTAGGAATGTTAATTAAAGCATCAGCCATTTTTAGTTTAATTACTCTTTTAACATTAACAGTTATTATTAGTATTTTACCTGCTAGTAGTATTAATCACTTTTTTAAAGTTACTACTATTATTGGTTGACAATTTTATAGCAGTAAAATTTATTTAATATTAATTCTTTGTTTATTATTAATTTCAGCAATTTTATTATCTGTTATTACATGAACAGTTAAAATAGAAGATATGCATAAAAATATTGTTATTTTTACATTACTATCAATTTTTAGTATCAATCCCATTGCATTAATTTTTAATTGAATTAAACATTATCAATGACAAAAAGAAGAAACTTTTGCCATTTTAAAAACAAGATGATGAACTAATTTTAAATTTGCATTTGGTATTAAACGATGATTAGTTATTGATTATACAATTATTGGTTTATTTACTGGTGTAACTATTGCTTGTGCTTTTATTGAACAAAATTTATTACCAAAAATGCCATACGGCGGCGGTATTGCTATTAAATATATACCTTTAATGGTTATTAGTTATATTATTGGCTTTGCAGGTGGATGATTAACGGGTATGATTAGTGCTTTAATGTCATTATTATTTATTGGTGGTGGTTATGTTATTAATGCTTGAAGTTATTTATTAGATTATTTTTTGCCAATGACAACGCCCGCTATTATTTCATTATTACGTTTTAATTTAAAAGCTGATAAATCAATTTTTACTTATATTAATTATTTTTTACATTGTTTTTTAGTTTGTTTAATTATTTATTTTTGACAAACAATAGCAGGATATTTTATTTGATCACAAATTACTAATGCTGACGGAAGTAAAAATATTTGATCAGGATTTAATCCTCTTTTTTACTCATTAGTTTACAATTTTATTCATATTTTTTTGTTTACTTATCCAATTATGCAATTAACAATACCTTTTATTTATCGTGGTTTAGTTAGTCACTATGTAGAAAGATATCGTTAGAATAGTAATTGTAATTACTATTTCTTTTTTAAATAGCGTTATAATATTAATTGATAGAAAGGGTGATTATAATGAAAAATGATGAAATAATCAAAGAAGATATTATTATTATGGATGGTGATATTAAATTAATGAATAAAGCATTAAATGAGAAAAAGGTTGTATTAGCAGCAATTGAATTAGGAAAACATGCTCAACATACAATTGATATTGGTTGATCTGAACATTTTCAAGCATATGCTAAATTAAAAAGTACAACTACTACTGGTACTTGTTTTTGTAAAAAACCAGCAACTCATTTAGTTTATTTTTGGCGATAATAAGATAATATAATTTTTAAGTAATTTAATTAACTACTAGATGAGAATTAAAAATAAATTCTTTATCTAATTGATTTTGATATTCTGGATTTGTTATTAATCTTTGTTTTAGTTTTGGTTTATAATAAGTAAAATAAATAATAGTAGCAATTATAATAAATACTCAAAACATTAAAAACTTAATCGCAATTGCAATTAATATGAGGTGGTTGGCCCTTAATTACTGGACCATTTTTGATATAAAATTCTAAATTTTAATTTGTAAAATTGGTGGTTTTAGAAATTTAGAATGTATTCTTTCATAATTATAAAACATAACATATTGATTTACATCATTTATAGCTTCATTGATGGATAAATATTGATTTGATCCTTTAGGTAGTCATTCTTGAGATAAATGAGAAAATCAGTTTTCAGATAATACATTACCACCAATATCATAAGGTTGTTTTTTGCTTAAAATTATTTGTTTATCCTCTGCTCATTTTGTGATATCTTGACAATAAAATTCGTTGGCGTTATCTGAATGTAAAATAACATTTTTTATTTGATTTCAAGAAAATTGTTTGTTGATTTTTTCAAGAGCAGGAAGAATTAAATCCTGATATGATTTATTAGGAGCAATATTATAACTAACAACATTATTTGAATAAAAATCAATAATTACAAAAAGATATAATCATCCTTCTTTAGTATTTATTTGTTTAGTGTCCATTGATCAAATTTGATTTGAAGAAGTTGTACTTTTATAATCTTTGTTTACTTTATCCATTAGACTTGGTGCAAAACCTTTAATTTTAATAATTTAACGGTTATTATTAATATCAAAGGTGATAATTATTATGTTAAAAAATACAAAGATGAACAAGAATTTTATAGTTTAGTGGGAATAAAACTACAAACATTTCAAAAAATGGTTGAAATTTTAAAAAAAGCTTAAGCAATTAAAAAGCAGTTGGTGGTAAACCTAATAAATTATCAATAGAAAATCGTTTATTAATGACATTAGAATACTGAAAAGAGTATAGTAGTTATAGAGTTATTGCAAAAAGATATAATAGACTTGGTGCAAAACTAAGGTAATTCAAAATTATATATTCCTGCTATTAAATTAAATCTTAATGCAAATCTTCGTATTTTATTGCGATATTTTAAAGTTAAAATTTTAAAACGTTTTAGTTTAGCAAATACGTGTTCAATTTTAATTCTAATTTTGCTTAAAGTTTTATTGTATTCTTTTTGAATTGGTATTAATTTATTGTATTTACTTTTTTTAAATGGCAAAAATGTATTTTTATGAATATTTTGTATTCCTTGATAACCTGAATCAACAAAAACTTGTTTTTCTGGATGAATAAAAGTTTTAGATTTTAAAAGTAATTTAAAATCATGAATGCTTCCAAAACAAAAAGCGGTTGAAATAATTTTTCCATTTAAAATATCAATAATTATTTGCGATTTAAGAACCTGTTTAAAATCTTTTCAATAAAATTGAAATAAAGGCAAGAACAACCATTTGTAAGCTAGTATTTAATTTTTTTTCACAATTTTTTCATAATCTTCTGCATTTTTCTAATCATGCAAAACTTCGTTCTACAACTCATCTTTTTGGTAATACTACAAAAGAATGTAATTCATTACGTTTTATAACTTCAACATTTGCATTTATAATTGTTTTAATTTTAGAAGCAAATTTTTCACCAGTATAACCAGCATCTACTAGTATTTTTTGAACGGTGGTTGGCCCTTAATTACTGGACCATTTTTGATATAAAATTCTAAATTTTAATTTGTAAAATTGGTGGTTTTAGAAATTTAGAATGTATTCTTTCATAATTATAAAACATAACATATTGATTTACATCATTTATAGCTTCATTGATGGATAAATATTGATTTGATCCTTTAGGTAGTCATTCTTGAGATAAATGAGAAAATCAGTTTTCAGATAATACATTACCACCAATATCATAAGGTTGTTTTTTGCTTAAAATTATTTGTTTATCCTCTGCTCATTTTGTGATATCTTGACAATAAAATTCGTTGGCGTTATCTGAATGTAAAATAACATTTTTTATTTGATTTCAAGAAAATTGTTTGTTGATTTTTTCAAGAGCAGGAAGAATTAAATCCTGATATGATTTATTAGGAGCAATATTATAACTAACAACATTATTTGAATAAAAATCAATAATTACAAAAAGATATAATCATCCTTCTTTAGTATTTATTTGTTTAGTGTCCATTGATCAAATTTGATTTGAAGAGGTTGTACTTTTATAATCTTTGTTTACTTTATCCATTGTAGGTATTCACTTATTTGGATTTTTTTTGTTTTTAGGATAGTTATTTTTAGTTTGTTTTAATCCTTGAATATTGTGTTCTTTCATAATTTTTCGCATTTGTTTTATTGATAATTCTATATTTAAAATGATATTTTTTTCTTGTTTTAATCACTCTTTAAAAGCTGAAAAAATTCTTAAATATCCATAAATTCTGCCTTTTCTTGTAGAATGAAATTCGATTAAAAGTTGGCATATTTTTTGATATTTATGATTGCATTTAATAATATGATTTTCTTCTTTTTTAATAGGTTTTTGTTTATTTTTTAAAAAGTAATATGTTGATCTGTTTAATTGAAGATATTGACATAGGTTTCTAATTGAATATTGATTTTTACAATCATCAATAATTTTAATTTTTTCTTTGATATTTAATTTGTTAATTACTAATGCTATTTGTTTAATTTTATCCATTAATAAAAATCCTTTCAGGTTAAAATTAGTGTTAATTATATAACACAATTGTTTTTAGAATACATTCAGGTTTTTTAAATTAATGGTCTAGTAAAAAGGGCTAAGTGGCAAGGGCAAGTGGCGATAATTAACAAAATATTTAAAATATAATTTAATCAATAAGTAAACATTGCAACTTGTTAAATGATTATGATATTATGGTTTTATGATTACTTTACCTGAACATATTAAAGGAGAAAAACATGAGTTATAATCACCAACAAATAGAAAAAAAATGACAGCAGTATTGATTAAAAAATGAAACTTTTAAAACAAACATTGATGATAATAAAAAACCAAAATCATATATTCTTGATATGTTCCCTTATCCTTCAGGATCAGGTTTACATGTTGGCCATCCTAAAGGTTATTGTGCTACTGATGTTATTTCTCGAGTTAAAATAATGAATGGTTTTAATGTTTTGCATCCAATTGGTTGAGATGCTTTTGGTTTACCAGCTGAGCAATATGCCTTAAATACAGGTAATAATCCAGAGACATTTACTAAACAAAACATTAATAATTTTCGTAAACAATTACAAAGTATTGGTCTAAGTTTTGATTATAATAAAGAAGTTAATACTACAGACCCTCAATATTATAAGTGAACACAATGAATTTTCATTAAACTTTATGAACAAGGGTTAGCTGAAATTAAAGATGTTGAAGTTAATTTTTGTGAACAGTTAGGAACTGTTTTAGCTAATGAAGAAATAATTAACATTAATGGTCATATGGTTTCTGAACGTGGTAATTTCCCAGTTATTAAAAAACCAATGCGTCAGTGGGTTTTAAAAATTACTAAGTATGCTGAAAAATTATTAAAAGGATTAGATGATTTAGACTGACCAAATAGTGTTAAGGAATTACAACGTAATTGAATTGGTAAAAGTGTTGGAACATTAGTTGATTTTGTAGTTGAAAATAATAAATGTAAGGTTTCTATTTTTACTTCAAGGGTTGATACTATTTTTGGTGTTTCATTTTTAGTACTTGCTCCTGAACATCCATTAATTCATGATTTAACAACTAGTGAATATTCGCAAGCAATTACTCAATACTGTTTAGATGCTAAAACTAAAACAGATTTAATGCGTCAAGGAGATGATACTTTAAAATCTGGTGTTTTTACTGGAAGTTATGCTATTCATCCTTTTACTAAAAGTAAATTACCAATTTGAGTTGGTGATTATGTTTTAAATCATTATGGGACAGGAGCAATTATGGGTGTTCCTGCACATGATAGTCGTGATTTTATTTTTGCTAAAAATAAAAATTTACCAATCAATTTTATTATGAAAACTAATAATAAAAATGAACCATTTTTGGGTACTAGTGAATATATTAACTCTGATTTTATTAATGGTAAGGATTTAGAAACAGCTACTAATTTAATTGTTAAAAAATTACTAACTTTAAAACAAGGAAAAGTACATACTGCATATAAGTTACGAGATTGACTTTTTTCTCGTCAACGTTATTGAGGTGAACCTTTTCCGATAATTTATTGAGAAGATGGTACAATCTCAACAGTAGATGAACAACAATTACCAGTATTATTACCAAAAATGACTAATATTAAGCCATCTAATTCGGGGAATGCACCTTTAACTAATGCACCAAATTCCTGATTACATGTAACTAGAAAAGATGGTGTAAAAGGAAAAAGAGAAATTAATACAATGCCACAATGAGCAGGTAGCTGTTGATATTATTTAGCATATATTTTAAAAAATGATGATGGTACTTATTGTGATTTTAATAGTGCTATTGCGCAAAAACGTTTTAACTATTGATTACCAGTTGATTTATATATTGGCGGTCAAGAACATGCTGTTTTACATTTATTGTATGCTCGTTTCTGACATTTAGTACTATATGATTTAAAATTAGTTAGTGTTAAAGAGCCATTTTTAAAATTGGTAAATCAAGGTATGATTCTTGGTGAAAATAATGAAAAAATGTCTAAATCACGCGGTAATGTTGTTAATCCAGATGATATTATTAATGAGTATGGTGCTGATACTTTACGAATATATGAAATGTTTATGGGACCATTAACAGCATCTTTACCGTGATTAAATAGTGGTTTAGTTGGTTGTTATAAGTTTTTAATGCGTATTTATCGTCTTGTTAATAAAGATGAGTATAAAATAAAAATTACTACTAAGAATGATAAATCATTAGATACAATTTATCATCAAACTGTAAAAAAAATAACTAATGATATTAACGATTTAAATTTTAATACTGCTATTGCACAACTTATGATTTTTATCAATGCTTGTTATAAAGCACCAACTATTTATCAACAATATTTAGTTAATTTTTTAAAATTATTAAATCCATTTGCTCCACATATTGCTGAAGAATTATGATTTCAATTTGGTAATAAAGAAAGTATTAATAAAAGTCAGTTTCCAAGTTATGATGAAAAATTTTTGATTACTAGTGAAGTTACTATTGCTATTCAGATTAATGGTAAAACGAAAATAACTTTAGTAGTAAAAGAAAATTTAAATAATCAAGAACTTTTAAAAGTAGTTAATAATGAAGAAAAAGTAAAATATTGATTGCAAGATAAAACAATTATTAAGACAATTTGTATACCAAATAAGATTGTTAATTTTGTTGTTAAGTAAAGGAGGAATAATGAAAGTTGCTATTATTTTTGCAGCAGGAATTGGCACTAGATTACAACCTATCTCAAATAATGTTCATAAATCGTTAATTAAATTTAAAGGTTTAACTTTAATTGAACATATAATTAATCATTTAATTGAAATACATGATTTAAAAAAAATTATTGTCATTACTGGTCATTTAAAAGATGAATTTAATTTTCTTACTCATAAATATTCAAAATTAATTTTAATAAATAATCAACATTTCCTTGATTATAATAGTGGTTATGCTTTGACATTAGTATCATCATATTTTAATGGTCAAGATGATATTTTTATTATTTCTGGTGATATGATTAGTACAAAAAATATTTTTTTAAATAATTTTTCAACTAATATGATGGCCGCTATTAATCGTGATCATGATAATATCAAAGAAGATTGAAGTTATAAATTAAACAAGAATGGTAATATTATTGATATTATTAAAAATAAAAAAAAGGATAGTTTCTTGGCAGGAGAATGAAGTTATATTACTAAAAAATGAGCAAAAGTTCTTGGTGAAGATTTAATAAATCCACAACAAGAACTTGTATTGCAAACAACAATGGTTGGTAAATATTTAATTAGTAATAGTATTAAACATAATTTTGAATTAAAACCTTATGTTTTATCATTTGATTGTCATTGGGATGTTGATAATATTATTGATTTAGAACGAACTAATAAATATTTTAAATAATTTAAGTAGTTAATTTTTTTCCAGAAGTTGATGTTGAAACTACTGGAATTTCTTCACGATTACAACTATGTGCAACATTTTGGAATGGATTAGTAGTATTACCCTTTAATTTTAGTGCTTCTGCTGTTGTTTCTGCTACTGATTCATTTTCTGGATCTAGTGCATCTACTTCTTTAAAACTAACTTGTCCATTACTACGAGCAATAACATTATTGTTTTGATTAACATTATCTTTATTTTTAATAATATTAACTGACTGATTTAGTTTAGGTTTTTTAGTTCGATTATTAAATAGTGAAACTAAAAGTTTTTTTAATCATATGTATGGAAAAAAAGAAATATAAGCGACATCTTTTGCAAATTTTACAATTCAATTTCTACTACTACCACCAGAAGAAGTATTTGCTTTTTCTTTTTTATCTTTTTCACCTTGTAATTTATCAAAAATTTCTTTATTTGGTTGTTGCTGTTGTTGTGCTGACATAATTTTTCACATCCTTTTTTATTTAAAAATAATTAGGTTCCACTTATCTAATAAAAAAGAATAAGTCGAACCTAATGGTCTTTAATAATTTAGTTTATTATGTTGTTAGTATAACATATTTTCAATTTTTAAGCACAATAATTAAAAAAATAACATCCTTACTTTTGAGTTAATAAATCATAATTTTATTTAAAAATATTTATTTTATCTTTTAATTTTTATGAAAAATTTTATACTGTATTTTGGATATTTTTAAAAATAAATATTTAAAAGAAAGGGAGAAAAAATATTATGAATGAAAAAGAAAAAGCAGCAAAATTATTACATGATGCAGGACAAGAAAGTAGAAGACTTGATTTATTACTTGTAAAAGCTAAGAAACAAGAAGAGACATTAAAAAAAATTGAAGAAGAAAAACAAATAAACAAACATAAATCAAGAAATCCGAAAATTTAAATCTCATTATTTAATTTTAGATAAAAACTTATGAAATAAAATTTAATATAGTTCTAAATTTATTATTTTATTTTAAAAAGAAATATGGTGGTTGGCCCTTAATTACTGGACCATTTTTGATATAAAATTCTAAATTTTAATTTGTAAAATTGGTGGTTTTAGAAATTTAGAATGTATTCTTTCATAATTATAAAACATAACATATTGATTTACATCATTTATAGCTTCATTGATGGATAAATATTGATTTGATCCTTTAGGTAGTCATTCTTGAGATAAATGAGAAAATCAGTTTTCAGATAATACATTATCACCAATATCATAAGGTTGTTTTTTGCTTAAAATTATTTGTTTATCCTCTGCTCATTTTGTGATATCTTGACAATAAAATTCGTTGGCGTTATCTGAATGTAAAATAACATTTTTTATTTGATTTCAAGAAAATTGTTTGTTGATTTTTTCAAGAGCAGGAAGAATTAAATCCTGATATGATTTATTAGGAGCAATATTATAACTAACAACATTATTTGAATAAAAATCAATAATTACAAAAAGATATAATCATCCTTCTTTAGTATTTATTTGTTTAGTGTCCATTGATCAAATTTGATTTGAAGAGGTTGTACTTTTATAATCTTTGTTTACTTTATCCATTGTAGGTATTCACTTATTTGGATTTTTTTTGTTTTTAGGATAGTTATTTTTAGTTTGTTTTAATCCTTGAATATTGTGTTCTTTCATAATTTTTCGCATTTGTTTTATTGATAATTCTATATTTAAAATGATATTTTTTTCTTGTTTTAATCACTCTTTAAAAGCTGAAAAAATTCTTAAATATCCATAAATTCTGCCTTTTCTTGTAGAATGAAATTCGATTAAAAGTTGGCATATTTTTTGATATTTATGATTGCATTTAATAATATGATTTTCTTCTTTTTTAATAGGTTTTTGTTTATTTTTTAAAAAGTAATATGTTGATCTGTTTAATTGAAGATATTGACATAGGTTTCTAATTGAATATTGATTTGGCAAGTGGCCTTGTACCACCACTTGTTGCAGGAGCACTAATTGCTTTAACTTGTGGAGCTATCGTTGGTGGAACTGTTATAGCATGAGAAACATATAAAGACAAAATAAAAGCATGATTATTACCTAATTGAAAACGTAAAAAAGATTTACAATTACAAAAAGAATTAAGAAAAGGAAAGACAAAATCAAAACAATGATTTTTAAGTTTAACGCGTGAAGCAAAAGTACAGGCATTTGCAAAAAGTTTTGGTAAAATTTGAGATAGTAATAAAAATAAAACATTTGAAAATATTCAAAAAGAATTAAGTAAAAAATTTGAAAAAATAAACAAGATGTAAAAACTCAAGAATTTTCAAAAATTTATGCTCAAAAAGTTCAACAATGAAATGAAAATTGAAATGAAACAGTTGAATTTTCACAAAATTTAAAACCTAGAGATATCAGCAAAATAAAAGAAGTTTTTAATGAAAGTGATGCAACTAAAAAGCATATGTGTGATGGTTTTTTATAAACCAAAACAAGTATGAGAAGAATTTCAAGAAGAAAAAAAATGGAAAATGTAAGAAATTTATTTGAAAATCCTGAAAAAAATGATAATCTTGAAAGAGAAGATATTAGAAAGAAATCACCAGTTAAAAATATGAGAAGAGCAAGTTTATAATTTAAAAAAGGAGACACATTATGGATGAAAAAGAAAAAGAAAAAGTAGATAAAATACTTACTAAATCAGCTATGCAAAGAGCTAAAGATATGAAAGAAAGACTAGCACAAAAAGCTGAGAAAGCAGCACGTGAAAAGGAAAAAGCAGATAGTACTAAAAAAGAACAGCAATCAAAAAAACATATTTCATTTTCAAAATAAATAGTTTTTTAAAAGTCTACTGATAAATAAAAAAAAGTTAGGTAATACTTATTTTAAAAATATTACCTAACTTTTTTTATGTTAAAGTTTTAATAAATTTTAGAACTTCATTATAGTTTGGTTCTAATGTTACTTCTTTAACAATTTGTAAATATATAACTTTGTTATTTTTATCAACAATGATAATAGTACGTGCTAATAATTGGATTTCATCAATTAATAAATTAGTAGTATTACTAAAATTATTTTCATTATTACGATAATCACTTAAAATATGAAAATTATTATTCATTTTTAGTTTTTCACAAAAGCGATTTTGAGCAAATGGTAAATCTTTGGAAATAGTAATAATAACTAAATCTTTTAATTTAGTGGCCTCTTTATTAAAGTGTATAGTTTGTAAAGCACAAGTTTTAGTATCAATGCTTGGTACACTAGAAATAATTTTAAATTTATTAGTGAATTTTTCCAAATTCATATTATCCATTGTTTTATTAACTGCAGAAAATGATAAAGTATCTCCAACTTTGATTATTTCATTTTTAATATGAACGGGCTTACCTTTAATTGTTAATTGCAACATAATATTTTTTCTCCCTTTTTATCAAATGTATTTATAATATTATTATAACTAAATTTATTAAAGATAATCTATTAAGGAGTAACAAAGTGTTAAAAATTTTAAATAAATTTAAAATTGTGATTCAAGAATTTAAAGTGGTTTTTAAAGCAGTGGGGACTAAATACATTTATAAAAATAAAAGAACAGTTATTAAAAGTATTGCAGTATGTTTTAGGTAATGTTTAGTAATCTGTGTAACTTACAAAAATAACTATGTTTAATTAATTCTAGTAAATATAATTAAATGACTAGAAAGAGTGAGTTACAGATGGCTAAAAAGCAAAATATTAATAATAATGATCCAATATCAAAAGCAGTAGATTTATTACTAGAAAATACTGAAGATTTAACAACAGTTTTTAAAGAGGGAGGATTGTATAAAGAATTAACAAAAAGATTAGTAGAAAAAATGTTGAATTCTGAGATGCAAAATTATTTAGGATATGATAAGAATCAACATAGTAATAGTGACAATGCTCGTAATGGTATAAGTTCAAAAAAATTAATAACTCAACAAGGTAAAATTGAGATTGATGTACCACGAGATCGCAATAGTAATTTTAATCCTGTAATAGTTGCAAAAAGACAAAGAAGATTTGATGGTTTTGATCAACAAGTTCTTTCTTTATATGCAAAAGGAATGACATTATCAGATATTAGAATGCAATTACAAGAGTTATATCATGGTGCTGATATTAGTGAAAGTGTTATTAGCCAAATTACTGATGATGTTATTGATGATGTAAAAGCATGGCAAAATCGACCATTAGAAAGTGTCTATCCGATTGTTTATTTTGATTGCATAGTAGTGAAAGTACGACAAGATAAAAGGATTATTAATAAATCAGTTTATATAGCTTTAGGAGTTGATTTAGAAGGTAAAAAAGATGTTTTAGGTTTATGAATTAGTGAAAATGAAGGTGCTAAATTTTGATTAGCAAATTTAACAGAAATGAAAAATCGTGGCTTAAATGATATTCTTATTGCCTGCAGTGATAATTTAACAGGCATGTCAGAAGCAATACAATCAGTTTATCTTAAAACAGAACATCAATTATGCATAGTTCATCAAATTAGAAATAGTTTGAAATATGTCTCATATAAGCATAGAAAATCTCTAGTTGCAGATTTAAAACCAATTTATACTGCATGTAGTGAAGAACAAGCAATGCAGGCTTTAGAATCCTTTGAAAGTAAATGAAATAAACAATATCCTCAAATTGCTAAATCTTGATATAAAAATTGAGATAATTTAATGGTTTTTATTAGTTATCCAGTAGAAATCAAAAGAGTGATTTATACTACAAATGCTATTGAATCTGTAAATAGTCAATTACGAAAAGTCATCAGAAATAAAAAAGTTTTTCCAAATGATATGGCAGTTTTCAAAATATTTTACTTAGCAATTGAAAATATAACAAAAAAATGAACAATACCCATTCAAAATTGAAATACAGCAATTGCTCATTTTATGATAAAATTTGAAGATAGAATTAATCTAAACTAGTACTTTGTAAAACAAAGATACACAGATTACATAAAAGCCTCATGTTTTATTCCATTTTTATATGCGTTTATTGCTTTATGAGCTTTTTTTTAATCCATTGGGAAATATTAATTGTTTACCAATTGCTTTAGTTAATAATGATAGTTCTGCAGTAGGAATTAATCGTGTTATTAATAGACATAATTTAAATTTGGATGATGAAAATCCTAATAGTAGTGGTGCTTATGAATTTAAAATTAATGATTTACAAATTAACAATGAGAAAAAAACATTTACTGTTTATTATTATGATGATTGAAAAAGTTATTATCAACATCAAAATGACAAAACTTTTTTAACTGAAATTATTATTGATAGTTGTTTTACTAAGGATTTTAATGATTTTTTTAAAAAAGCTTTTAAAGTAGTTATTGAAAATATTAAAACTCCAGGAAGAATTTGGAATCTTATTAATCAAATTACTATTAGACCAAAAATTAGTTTACAAGCTTCATATAAAGTTAGTCCGATTTTAGGTGAAATTAATGATTTTGCTTTAAATGCATTAAAAGATAATATTTTTAGTAAGTTTTTACCTGTTGTTATTAGTGATCAAGTATTTGATTATTGAGATAAAGATGCTTCTGATTCAGGTTATCAGCATTTACAACCAATTTTAAAAGAAATTTATGGTATTCTTTCAATTGCTGTTCCTGGTTTAGGTCTTCATGGTGAACAATTTAATGCTAATATTGATAGTGTAAGAACCTGTTTAAAATCTTTTAGAGAATAGGATAAAATGATTATATATTTTAAAATAAGAGGTATATATGTGTAAAAATTATCCTAGTAATGTTAGCAAAGAGCAATTTGAAAATATAAAATCAATTTTAGAAAATACTAAAAAGAGAACTAAACCAAGAAGTTTAGATTTATATGAAGTATTTTGTGCAGTTTTATATGTATTAAAAAGTGGTTGCCAGTGAAGAATGTTACCAAAAAATTTTCCAAAATGACAAATTGTATATTATTATTTTCAAGCTTGAAGTAAAAATAATGATAAAGAACCTAGTGTATTACAATTAGTTTTAAAAAAAATTAGTCAAGGCATTTCGTATCAATAATGGTAGAAAAGAACAAACTAGTTTTTGTATAATTGATTCACAAAGTGTTAAAAATACAGATACTACTAAAAATAAAGGTTATGATGCTGGTAAAAAGATTTCAGGAATAAAGCTTCATATTGCTGTTGATTCTCAAGGTTTACCACATGCAATTTACATAACCACAGAAGAAAAAACAGATCGTAATAGTGCTATAATAATGATTGAAAATGAAAAAGAGAATCTTTCTGCAGTTCAAAAAATACTAGTAGATGCTGGTTATACTGGTGAAAAATTTGCTTCTAAAATTAAAATAATTATAAATGCAAATGTTGAAGTTATAAAACGTAATGAATTACATTCTTTTGTAGTATTACCAAAAAGATGAGTTGTAGAACGAAGTTTTGCATGATTAGAAAAATGCAGAAGATTATGAAAAAATTGTGAAAAAAAATTAAATACTAGCTTACAAATGGTTGTTCTTGCCTTTATTTCAATTTTATTGAAAAGATTTTAAACAGGTTCTAATACAGATTTACAAAATAAAACAAAAACTAAATCAAAAAAATCAATTAATTTATAGGATAGGTAATTTTTAATTTCATTAAATTGTGGAAAACTATTTTTATTTTTATTTTAAATTTTTGTATTAAAATAAGTGTTATTTAATAAATATAAATCTTATTTAATTATTGATAAAAGCATGTTAAAATTGTAAAGAATTATATTATAGAAGAGGATAAGTATGGAAAATAAAAACCAAGAAGTTAATTTTGAAAATAATAGTGAAAATACATTTCCAAGAACTAATTTTTTTCTAAGTGTTGGTTATTTAATAATACAAGTATTAATTCCAGGAATTATTCTTTTTTTTACTACTAGTACTGATTTTACTTTTAAATTGCCTTTTTGAATAATGGTACTTTCTAGTTTAAGTTTAATTATATTTACTTTTATTATAACCTTTATTACATATAAGTTAAAATTACATCAATTAGATCAATTTACATATAGTATTCCATTTGCTTTTGTTTTATCATTATTTTATTTGTCAGGATACTTTTTAACTCCTCAACAAATTTTAATACGTTTTATTATTTCAATCGCTGGTGCTGTTATTGGTATTTTTTTAACGAGTATTATTTTATTATTAGTATTAAGAAAAAAACAAAA
Source organism: Spiroplasma endosymbiont of Acasis viretata (assembly GCF_964031275.1). Lineage (NCBI taxonomy): Bacteria > Bacillati > Mycoplasmatota > Mollicutes > Entomoplasmatales > Spiroplasmataceae > Spiroplasma > Spiroplasma endosymbiont of Acasis viretata. The sequence continues at coordinate 659,784 of NZ_OZ035019.1, read as the reverse complement.
AAAATCATATATTAAGTTATAATAAGTGATATAAATCTAAAAAAATAAAACGAAAAAAAGGCGCGTAATATATGTTACGCACCTTTTTAAATATATGTTTTTTATTTACTAGACTTGGTGCAAAACCTTTAATTTTAATAATTTAATGGTTATTATTAATATCAAAGGTGATAATTATTATGTTAAAAAAATACAAAGATGAACAAGAATTTTATAGTTTAGTGGGAATAAAACTACAAACATTTCAAAAAATGGTTGAAATTTTAAAAAAAGCTGAAGCAATTAAAAAAGCAGTTGGTGGTAAACCTAATAAATTATCAATAGAAAATCGTTTATTAATGACATTAGAATACTGAAAAGAGTATAGTAGTTATAGAGTTATTGCAAAAAGATATAATATTAGTCATACTAGTTGCATTCGTAATATTTTTTGAATTGAAAATACTTTAATAAAAAGTGGAATTTTTAATTTATCTGGCAAAAAAGATTTAATCAAAAATAAAGGAATCAATAATACTTTACTAGCTATTGATGCTACTGAAACTCCAATTGAAAGAATTAAAAAAAACTAAAATTACTTTTTTCGGGTAAAAACAAACATCATACTCTTAAATCGCAAATAATTATTGATATTTTAAATGGAAAAATTATTTCAACCGCTTTTTGTTTTGGAAGCATTCATGATTTTAAATTACTTTTAAAATCTAAAACTTTTATTCATCCAGAAAAACAAGTTTTTGTTGATTCAGGTTATCAAGGAATACAAAATATTCATAAAAATACATTTTTGCCATTTAAAAAAAGTAAATACAATAAATTAATACCAATTCAAAAAGAATACAATAAAAATTTAAGCAAAATTAGAATTAAAATTAAACACGTATTTGCTAAACTAAAACGTTTTAAAATTTTAACTTTAAAATATCGCAATAAAATACGAAGATTTGCATTAAGATTTAATTTAATAGCAGGAATATATAATTTTGAATTACCTTAGTTTTGCACCAAGTCTATTGAAGAAAAATCTTGAATCTTATTTACTTTTTTATTAATTTGATATCCTTGTTTTAATATTTGATATTCTGGTCTAGATTTTACATAACTACTGCCTTTATCAACAATATATTTACCACCTTTAGCAATTACAATACCACCAGCAGTTGCTTTTAATGTATTCATTAATGATGCTTCTGGATTTAATACTGCATTTAATACACCAGCACCAGCACCACAAATTAATGATGTTCCAACTTTAGTTTTATTTTTATCTTTATTTTTTACAGCTTTTTTAATTTGATAACCTGCTATTCCTCCGGCTGCAGCACCAATCGCAATGTTGGTAACAGGCACTGGATTTGTTCATGAAAGACCGTCAATTGCTCCTAATCCAGCACCAAACAACGGTAAATAATCAATTGTTTCATTAATGATATTTTTATCTTTAGCCATCTCTTTTAATCTTCCTTTCTAAAAATAAAAAAAATCATTTACTTTTTAACAAGTAATGAGTTAAAAACTTATATTAAGTTTAGAAAAATAATATCATAATTTTAATAATAATTATAAAAAAATATTAATTACATAATTTAGTGTAGATATAATTATAGTTACATTAAATATTAAAGATATATTTTTTTATTTTTCTTTTTTAGTAATTTTTATATTTAAATTATGTATATAATTACTAAATTTTGTATTGCTTTTAATAAAAAATACTTTATAATATTTAAGACTGTTTATGCAGTTTCAACCGCTCTACTTTAGGTTAACAAGTGATTTATTCCACCTATAAGGCGAGTCTAAACTGGAGGTAATAAGAAAAATGTTTGTAGTTATTCAAACAGGAGGAAAACAAATTAACGTTTCCTATGGTCAAGAGATTTTTGTTGAAAAACTTGTTGGCAAAGCTAAAGATAAGATTATTTTTGACAAAATATTGATGATTGATCAACAATTCGGTAAACCTTTCCTAAAAGGTGCTGAAGTTCATGGTGAGATTATTAAACAAGATAAATCAAAAAAGATTCGAGTGTTTAAATATAAACCTAAGAAAAATTCAAAAACAATGTATGGACACCGTCAACCATATACAAAGGTATTAATTACTGATATCTTACTTGGTGGTAAAAGTCTTGTTGATAAGAAGACTGAACAATCAAAACCAGTAATTAAAGATGAAGTAAAAAAAGAAGTAATTTCTGAAGTAGTAACTCCTATTATTAAAGAGCCAAAATCAGTAGTTAGTAAAGTAAAAAAAGAACTTACAAAAGAAAAAGTTGTTAAAACTAAATCAGTTGTTAAGGATAATATTACAGAACCAGATAACACTAAAACTGTTGTTAGTGAAGGTAATTTAAAAACTATTTTTGATCATAAAAATATGACTGTTAAAGTTGTTAAAGAAGATGATGAAAATAATAAAAAATAATTTAAGGTAATATTAAATTATGGTTAAAGTTACTTATAATTACCAAAATAGTAACATTGTAGAAGTTATAATTACTGGTCATGCTAATTTTTCAAAAATTGGAAATGATATTGTTTGTGCAGGGATTTCAGCCATTGTTATTGGTACATTAAATGCACTTCATGAACTTGATAATAATCAAGTTCAAGTAATTAATAATACTGCTGGATTAGTTAAACTTAAAGTTGCTAGTTTCACTAATAATAGTCAAATCATTTTAAAAACAATGCTTTGACAATTAAAAACTATTAAAGAACAATATCCAAAATATATTAACATAAAGGAGGTGTAATTATGTTTTATAAATTAAATTTACAATTATTTGCTTCAAAAAAAGGAGTGGGTTCAACTCGTAATGGTCGTGATTCACATTCTAAACGTTTAGGTGCTAAAATTGGTGATGGACAAAGTTTAAAAGAGGGAACAATTATTTATCGTCAACGTGGAACTAAAATTCACCCTGGTGAAAATGTAGGACGTGGTGGTGATGATACCTTATTTGCTTTAAAATCAGGAATTGTTAAGTATACTATTTTTAAAAAAAATAAAACACGAGTTTCAGTTATACTTGATAAAAAGTAAAAATAAATTTTTAATAATAAAAACCTATTTTCAATGCTATCATATTTTGAAGATAGGTTTTGTTTGTTTATTTTATGTTTAATGATATGATAGGAGAAAATAATGAAACATATTACTTTAATAATTACTGGTAGTATTGCAGCAAACAAAGCCTTAATTTTATTAAAACAATTAAAAAAAGAATTTTTAGTTGATATTATTTGTACTAAAAGTTCTTTACATTTTCTAGAAGATAAAACATTTTCTTATTATTCTGAAATGTTTGAACAAGAATCATATGTTAAAGGAGATTTAATTACTCATACTAATTTAGCGATTAAAACAAATTTAATTGTTGTTTATCCTGCTACTATGAGTTTTATTAGTAAAGCAAATTTAGCAATTGCTGATAGTTTAGCATTATCAGTATTTTTAGCTTCCAAAGCAGAAAAGATATTATTTCCAGCAATGAATCATAATATGTATCACAATCAAAGTTTTCAAAAAAATTTATTAGAATTATCTAATTTTGAAAATATTACTATTATTCCTCCAGATTCAGGAATGTTAGCCTGTAAGATGATTGGTGATGGACGGGTTAAAAGTCCAGATAATGCATTAGCAATAATTAAAGATTTTTTTAAAAAAAATATTGATTTATCTGATAAAAAAATTTTAATTAATATTGGTCGCACTAGAACTTATATTGATCCAATTCGTTATATTACTAATAATTCTTCAGGAAAAATGGGTAAAGCATTAGTAGATGCTTTTCTTAAAACTAACGCTAAAGTAGTATTAGTTGCAGGTGATTGTGATTTTGAAATTAAATCGCAAAAAAACCTAACTATTATTAAAGCGAATACTAATGAAAAAATGTTCTTAGCAATGAAAGAAAACTTTGATAATGCTGATATTGTAATATGTGGTGCTGCTTTAAATGATTATAAAGTAAGTAAATATATTCCTAATAAAATAATTAAAAATAAGAATGAAAATTTATCTTTATCACTGATTGCTAATATTGATGTATTGGCATTTTTAGGTAAGCAGAAAGCACAACAAGTTTTAATTGGTTTTGCTGCTCAAGAAGTTAATGATAAAAATCTTGGTATCGAAAAAATGAAAATTAAAAATTGCGATGGTATTTGTATTAATAATATTAGTGTTATGGGTAAAAATGAAACAGAAATTAATTTTTATTTTAAAAATAATAATTATAATTTGATTGGTTCAAAAGTGGAAGTTTCTAAACAGATAGTTGATATTATAAGTAAAAATATTTTAAATTATTAATATAATAAAAATAGAATTTGAGTATGTAATTAATTTGTATCAATAAATATATAGAGGCTTTTTAATAATCTGTGTATCTTTGTTTTACAAAGTTACTAATTTAGATTAATTCTGTCTTCAAATTTTATCATAAAATGAGCAATTGCTGTATTTCAATTTTGAATAGGCAAGTGGCAAGTGGCATGGAACTAAATCGCAAGTTTTAGCAAAACAATTATCTGATTCTTATAAAACACTTTGAAATCATGAGATATCTTTATATACAACTAATTATCCTAATTTTATTAGAAGATTTAGTTTAAGAGAAGAATTAACTAAATATGCGTTGATATTTCAACAAGAAGGAAAAAATATTACTCAAAATGCAATTGAATCTGATTATGCTCATATGGCATTAGATGGTGCTGTTACAGCAACATATGTTAATGGTTCAACAAAAGAAACATTAAATAATTATTTCTTCTTTAGACTTGGTGCAAAACCTTTAATTTTAATAATTTAATGGTTATTATTAATATCAAAGGTGATAATTATTATGTTAAAAAAATACAAAGATGAACAAGAATTTTATAGTTTAGTGGGAATAAAACTACAAACATTTCAAAAAATGGTTGAAATTTTAAAAAAAAGCTGAAGCAATTAAAAAAGCAGTTGGTGGTAAACCTAATAAATTATCAATAGAAAATCGTTTATTAATGACATTAGAATACTGAAAAGAGTATAGTAGTTATAGAGTTATTGCAAAAAGATATAATATTAGTCATACTAGCTGCATTCGTAATATTTTTTGAATTGAAAATACTTTAATAAAAAGTGGAATTTTTAATTTATCTGGCAAAAAAGATTTAATCAAAAATAAAGGAATCAATAATACTTTACTAGCTATTGATGCTACTGAAACTCCAATTGAAAGAATTAAAAAAAAACTAAAATTACTTTTTTCGGGTAAAAACAAACATCATACTCTTAAATCGCAAATAATTATTGATATTTTAAATGGAAAAATTATTTCAACCGCTTTTTGTTTTGGAAGCATTCATGATTTTAAATTACTTTTAAAATCTAAAACTTTTATTCATCTAGAAAAACAAGTTTTTGTTGATTCAGGTTATCAAGGAATACAAAATATTCATAAAAATACATTTTTGCCATTTAAAAAAAGTAAATACAATAAATTAATACCAATTCAAAAAGAATACAATAAAACTTTAAGCAAAATTAGAATTAAAATTGAACACGTATTTGCTAAACTAAAACGTTTTAAAATTTTAACTTTAAAATATCGCAATAAAATACGAAGATTTGCATTAAGATTTAATTTAATAGCAGAAATATATAATTTTGAATTACCTTAGTTTTGCACCAAGTCTTTTGATGAAGTTCATCCAACAACATTAGTGCACAAGCAGTTGCTGAAGATCTTTATAATTTAGTTGAAAAGTGATAATGTTTTAAAACATTAGATATAACAATTAGTATATAAGATAAAAGTTCAAATTTGGAATATTATCAAAAACGAAAGTGTTTTCCGAATATTGAAACACTGAATAATCTTAAAAAAGTTTATTATTGAGGAAAAAATAAAAGTGTGATTATATATGAAACATTATGATATTATAACATTAACATAAAATATATTAATAATTTTGTGAGGTTGGAAACATGGTTTATATTGTTCATGGTCAAGATGAGTATTTAGTAAGAAAAAATATTGAACAATTAATTAAAAAAAATCATAAAAAAGAAAATTATGATTATAATCTATATGAATTACAAGAGGATACAATTGTTAATATTATTAATGAAATTCAAATTATGAGTATATTTGAAGAAAATAAAGTAATCGTAATTAATGATAGCAGTAATTTATGGCAAAAATATATTAAAGAAAAAAAATTTGTTAATGCTTTGCTTAATCATAATCAAAAAACAATGATAATTATTAAAAGTTTAAATGTTGATTTTAAAATTAGTAGAGAATTTCAACAATTTAATATTATCAAAATTAAAAATTATACAAAATCACAATTATTATTATTAATTAATAAAGTTTGCAATAGTTTTAAAGTTAACATTACTCAAGAAGCAACTAATTTTCTTTTAGAATACTTGCCAAATGATGTCAGTATTATTTTAAATGAGTTATCAAAATTAAGGTTAATTGGAAAAAAAATAACTTCAGATATTATTATTGAGGTGGTTCCTAAATATTTTGAAACAAATATTTTTAAAACTGTTGAATATATATTAAAAAAAGATTATAACAATTTTTGAACACAATATAACTATTATAATGTTATTAATTATGATAAAATTAAATTGATTAATATTCTTGTATATCAATTAGAATTAATTAGAGATATCAAAATTTTAGTTAAACAAAAAAAAAGTAATGAAGATATTTCCAATATATTAAATATTTCCAAGTTTCAAGTAAAAATATTAGAACAATATTTAAATATTAATTTAAATATTAATAATATTTTGTTAAAATTATATGAATTAGATTACAATATCAAAAAAGGAAAGTTTAATAAAAATATTGCAATTGATTTATTTTTTTTGAATATTTAGTATATAATTATAGATGTTTTAAACTCAAGAGGTGATACATATAATGAAAAGTAATAAAAATACTGATGTTACAGAAAAAAAGTTAGTAGAAGAAAATAGTGACATTACATTGGTTAAACCAAAAGTAAAAAGAGTTACAAAGAAAAAAACCGAAAAAGTGTACTCAGAAGAAGATTTAAATGTTGCATTATACTATGAAATATCAAGTACTATATATAACAGTTTAAATAATTTAATTGTTAGAAAATCTATTTTTGCTAATGAAGAACTTTTAAAAATTTTAGAATTACAAATTTCTAATTTATTTTTTCTTGAAAAAGAACTAAAAGAATTAAAAGATAAAAAGTATGCAATAGAATTTTTGCAGTTAATTTCTAATTTGGTAAATCGTAGTTTGAGTATTACTAAAAGTTCTCCTAAAAATCGTATTGAAATTCTTGAAGAGCGTAACTTATTAATAGTTACAATTACTAATATTTGTAAGACTGTGGAAAAAGAAACTCTTGAACGAATAAGACAGTTTGATAATAATACTTTTAATGAATTAAATGATCAAATTACTGCATTAAATAATTTTAGTGATGATGCTACTGAGGTTAAGCCAAGTGTTACTCCAAATAATCAGAATGTTGATAATAATGTTGATACAAATCCTAATATTGGTGGCATTGGGAATCTAGGTAATAATTTAAATATTAATAATCTTGATAATAATAGTTTAGCAAATTTAGCGAAGTTAGGTGTATTACCGCAACATCCCGCCACAAATCCTAAATTTTACCCTTATATGAATAAACCAAAATATATTCCACTTTTAAAGAAAATATTATCAGCTTTTTTCTTATTAACAACAGTGCTAGCAATAGCTACTTATATACTAACTTATTTTATAGCAGGTACTTTTCAAATTAAAGATAATATTACATCACCCGTTTATTATAATTTTGCACAACAATCAAAAACTATAGTTTTCACTATTGTTACAACAATAGTTTTAAATGGAGGCTTTTTATATTCAATTTTAAAACCACCAAAATTAGGTCGTGATTTATATCGAACATCATATTTTTTAATAGTTATTTTAATTTTTTGAATAATTTATACAATTTCAAATTTATTTTATATGACAACAGATGATTCATTATTAAGAACATTTACTTCTTTTTTAGATAAAGGTGACAAAATTAATCCTAATGCTTTACCCTGATTAAAAGGATTAGCAACTTTTAAAGCTTTTCAAATATTAACATATATTACAGCAGCATCAGCAATTTTACCAATTGCTATTATACTAGTTATTGCTATTCTTAATCCAAAAATTGATCGTAATAAAATTATGAGAGCCAATTCGGAATATCAAAATGTTATTAATAATGCTTTAAGTGGTAAACCCTATGAAATCGATCCATCACTTTTTGATGATAGTTGAGATAATGATAATAAAAAAGATACAAAAGATCATAAATTTTGACGTAATAGTGATTTATTTAAATAATAAAATTAAAAAGGACTTTTAGTCCTTTTTAATTTTATTATTTTTAATTATTAGTTTTATTATGCTTGTCAACGTAATTTTGAACTTGCAACTATTGTGTAAATACCAATCAATCCAAGTGCAACTCCTAGATATATTCCATAAGTTGTTGTAAAAGTAAAACTTGTTCCACTTAAAGCTTGAATAAATGGATCCATAGCGTATTTGAATGGATTAAAGTAAGTTGCGTATTTTAAAACAGGACTACTATTAATTAACTCAGCCGGGAAAAATACCCCACTTAAAAGTGCAACTGGAAAATAAATTACATTTGATGCTGCAACTAAAGCAGTTACTGATTTGAAAATTGAGGCTAATAACATTCCTAAACCCATTGATGAAAAGAAAATTAAGATAATAAATGAGATAGATTCTCCAATAAAATTTGCTGTTACTATATTACTTCACCCATAAGTACCACCAAACATAATTCCAGCTCATAATAAAGATCAGGTGGTTGGCCCTTAATTACTGGACCATTTTTGATATAAAATTCTAAATTTTAATTTGTAAAATTGGTGGTTTTAGAAATTTAGAATGTATTCTTTCATAATTATAAAACATAACATATTGATTTACATCATTTATAGCTTCATTGATGGATAAATATTGATTTGATCCTTTAGGTAGTCATTCTTGAGATAAATGAGAAAATCAGTTTTCAGATAATACATTACCACCAATATCATAAGGTTGTTTTTTGCTTAAAATTATTTGTTTATCCTCTGCTCATTTTGTGATATCTTGACAATAAAATTCGTTGGCGTTATCTGAATGTAAAATAACATTTTTTATTTGATTTCAAGAAAATTGTTTGTTGATTTTTTCAAGAGCAGGAAGAATTAAATCCTGATATGATTTATTAGGAGCAATATTATAACTAACAACATTATTTGAATAAAAATCAATAATTACAAAAAGATATAATCATCCTTCTTTAGTATTTATTTGTTTAGTGTCCATTGATCAAATTTGATTTGAAGAGGTTGTACTTTTATAATCTTTGTTTACTTTATCCATTGTAGGTATTCACTTATTTGGATTTTTTTTGTTTTTAGGATAGTTATTTTTAGTTTGTTTTAATCCTTGAATATTGTGTTCTTTCATAATTTTTCGCATTTGTTTTATTGATAATTCTATATTTAAAATGATATTTTTTTCTTGTTTTAATCACTCTTTAAAAGCTGAAAAAATTCTTAAATATCCATAAATTCTGCCTTTTCTTGTAGAATGAAATTCGATTAAAAGTTGGCATATTTTTTGATATTTATGATTGCATTTAATAATATGATTTTCGGTGGTTGGCCCTTAATTACTGGACCATTTTTGATATAAAATTCTAAATTTTAATTTGTAAAATTGGTGGTTTTAGAAATTTAGAATGTATTCTTTCATAATTATAAAACATAACATATTGATTTACATCATTTATAGCTTCATTGATGGATAAATATTGATTTGATCCTTTAGGTAGTCATTCTTGAGATAAATGAGAAAATCAGTTTTCAGATAATACATTACCACCAATATCATAAGGTTGTTTTTTGCTTAAAATTATTTGTTTATCCTCTGCTCATTTTGTGATATCTTGACAATAAAATTCGTTGGCGTTATCTGAATGTAAAATAACATTTTTTATTTGATTTCAAGAAAATTGTTTGTTGATTTTTTCAAGAGCAGGAAGAATTAAATCCTGATATGATTTATTAGGAGCAATATTATAACTAACAACATTATTTGAATAAAAATCAATAATTACAAAAAGATATAATCATCCTTCTTTAGTATTTATTTGTTTAGTGTCCATTGATCAAATTTGATTTGAAGAGGTTGTACTTTTATAATCTTTGTTTACTTTATCCATTGTAGGTATTCACTTATTTGGATTTTTTTTGTTTTTAGGATAGTTATTTTTAGTTTGTTTTAATCCTTGAATATTGTGTTCTTTCATAATTTTTCGCATTTGTTTTATTGATAATTCTATATTTAAAATGATATTTTTTTCTTGTTTTAATCACTCTTTAAAAGCTGAAAAAATTCTTAAATATCCATAAATTCTGCCTTTTCTTGTAGAATGAAATTCGATTAAAAGTTGGCATATTTTTTGATATTTATGATTGCATTTAATAATATGATTTTCTTCTTTTTTAATAGGTTTTTGTTTATTTTTTAAAAAGTAATATGTTGATCTGTTTAATTGAAGATATTGACATAGGTTTCTAATTGAATATTGATTTTTACAATCATCAATAATTTTAATTTTTTCTTTGATATTTAATTTGTTAATTACTAATGCTATTTGTTTAATTTTATCCATTAATAAAAATCCTTTCAGGTTAAAATTAGTGTTAATTATATAACACAATTGTTTTTAGAATACATTCAGGTTTTTTAAATTAATGGTCTAGTAAAAAGGGCTAAGTGGCAAGTGGCAAGTGGCACTTACAAAAATAACTATGTTTAATTAATTCTAGTAAATATAATTAAATGACTAGAAAGAGTGAGTTACAGATGGCTAAAAAGCAAAATATTAATAATAATGATCCAATATCAAAAGCAGTAGATTTATTATTAGAAAATACTGAAGATTTAACAACAGTTTTTAAAGAGAAAGGATTGTATAAAGAATTAACAAAAAGATTAGTAGAAAAAATGTTGAATTCTGAGATGCAAAATTATTTAGGATATGATAAGAATCAACATAGTAATAGTGACAATGCTCGTAATGGTATAAGTTCAAAAAAATTAATAACTCAACAAGGTAAAATTGAGATTGATGTACCACGAGATCGCAATAGTAATTTTAATCCTGTAATAGTTGCAAAAAGACAAAGAAGATTTGATGGTTTTGATCAACAAGTTCTTTCTTTATATGCAAAAGGTATGACATTATCAGATATTAGAATGCAATTACAAGAGTTATATCATGGTGCTGATATTAGTGAAAGTGTTATTAGCCAAATTACTGATGATGTGATTGATGATGTCAAAGCATGACAAAATAGACCATTAGAAAGTGTCTATCCGATTGTTTATTTTGATTGCATAATAGTGAAAGTACGACAAGATAAAAGGATTATTAATAAATCAGTTTATATAGCTTTAGGAGTTGATTTAGAAGGTAAAAAAGATGTTTTAGGTTTATGAATTAGTGAAAATGAAGGTGCTAAATTTTGATTAGCAAATTTAACAGAAATGAAAAATCGTGGCTTAAATGATATTCTTATTGCCTGCAGTGATAATTTAACAGGCATGTCAGAAGCAATACAATCAGTTTATCTTAGAACCTGTTTAAAATCTTTTAGAGAATAGGATAAAATGATTATATATTTTAAAATAAGAGGTATATATGTGTAAAAATTATCCTAGTAATGTTAGCAAAGAGCAATTTGAAAATATAAAATCAATTTTAGAAAATACTAAAAAGAGAACTAAACCAAGAAGTTTAGATTTATATGAAGTATTTTGTGCAGTTTTATATGTATTAAAAAGTGGTTGCCAGTGAAGAATGTTACCAAAAAATTTTCCAAAATGACAAATTGTATATTATTATTTTCAAGCTTGAAGTAAAAATAATGATAAAGAACCTAGTGTATTACAATTAGTTTTAAAAAAAATTAGTCAAGGCATTTCGTATCAATAATGGTAGAAAAGAACAAACTAGTTTTTGTATAATTGATTCACAAAGTGTTAAAAATACAGATACTACTAAAAATAAAGGTTATGATGCTGGTAAAAAGATTTCAGGAATAAAGCGTCATATTGCTGTTGATTCTCAAGGTTTACCACATGCAATTTACATAACCACAGCAGAAAAAACAGATCGTAATAGTGCTATAATAATGATTGAAAATAAAAAAGAGAATCTTTCTGCAGTTCAAAAAATACTAGTAGATGCTGGTTATACTGGTGAAAAATTTGCTTCTAAAATTAAAACAATTATAAATGCAAATGTTGAAGTTATAAAACGTAATGAATTACATTCTTTTGTAGTATTACCAAAAAGATGAGTTGTAGAACGAAGTTTTGCATGATTAGAAAAATGCAGAAGATTATGAAAAAATTGTGAAAAAAAATTAAATACTAGCTTACAAATGGTTGTTCTTGCCTTTATTTCAATTTTATTGAAAAGATTTTAAACAGGTTCTTAAAACAGAACATCAATTATGCATAGTTCATCAAATTAGAAATAGTTTGAAATATGTCTCATATAAGCATCGAAAATCTCTAGTTGCAGATTTAAAACCAATTTATACTGCATGTAGTGAAGAACAAGCAATGCAGGCTTTAGAATCGTTTGAAAGTAAATGAAATAAACAATATCCTCAAATTGCTAAATCTTGATATAAAAATTGAGATAATTTAATGGTTTTTATTAGTTATCCAGTAGAAATCAAAAGAGTGATTTATACTACAAATGCTATTGAATCTGTAAATAGTCAATTACGAAAAGTTATCAGAAATAAAAAAGTTTTTCCTAATGATATGGCAGTTTTTAAAATATTTTATTTAGCAATTGAAAATAGCCACTTGCCACTTGCCACTTGCCACTTAGCCCTTTTTACTAGACCATTAATTTAAAAAACCTGAATGTATTCTAAAAACAATTGTGTTATATAATTAACACTAATTTTAACCTGAAAGGATTTTTATTAATGGATAAAATTAAACAAATAGCATTAGTAATTAACAAATTAAATATCAAAGAAAAAATTAAAATTATTGATGATTGTAAAAATCAATATTCAATTAGAAACCTATGTCAATATCTTCAATTAAACAGATCAACATATTACTTTTTAAAAAATAAACAAAAACCTATTAAAAAAGAAGAAAATCATATTATTAAATGCAATCATAAATATCAAAAAATATGCCAACTTTTAATCGAATTTCATTCTACAAGAAAAGGCAGAATTTATGGATATTTAAGAATTTTTTCAGCTTTTAAAGAGTGATTAAAACAAGAAAAAAATATCATTTTAAATATAGAATTATCAATAAAACAAATGCGAAAAATTATGAAAGAACACAATATTCAAGGATTAAAACAAACTAAAAATAACTATCCTAAAAACAAAAAAAATCCAAATAAGTGAATACCTACAATGGATAAAGTAAACAAAGATTATAAAAGTACAACCTCTTCAAATCAAATTTGATCAATGGACACTAAACAAATAAATACTAAAGAAGGATGATTATATCTTTTTGTAATTATTGATTTTTATTCAAATAATGTTGTTAGTTATAATATTGCTCCTAATAAATCATATCAGGATTTAATTCTTCCTGCTCTTGAAAAAATCAACAAACAATTTTCTTGAAATCAAATAAAAAATGTTATTTTACATTCAGATAACGCCAACGAATTTTATTGTCACGATATCACAAAATGAGCAGAGGATAAACAAATAATTTTAAGCAAAAAACAACCTTATGATATTGGTGGTAATGTATTATCTGAAAACTGATTTTCTCATTTATCTCAAGAATGACTACCTAAAGGATCAAATCAATATTTATCCATCAATGAAGCTATAAATGATGTAAATCAATATGTTATGTTTTATAATTATGAAAGAATACATTCTAAATTTCTAAAACCACCAATTTTACAAATTAAAATTTAGAATTTTATATCAAAAATGGTCCAGTAATTAAGGGCCAACCACCGATTGTAAAAATCAATATTCAATTAGAAACCTATGTCAATATCTTCAATTAAACAGATCAACATATTACTTTTTAAAAAATAAACAAAAACCTATTAAAAAAGAAGAAAATCATATTATTAAATGCAATCATAAATATCAAAAAATATGCCAACTTTTAATCGAATTTCATTCTACAAGAAAAGGCAGAATTTATGGATATTTAAGAATTTTTTCAGCTTTTAAAGAGTGATTAAAACAAGAAAAAAATATCATTTTAAATATAGAATTATCAATAAAACAAATGCGAAAAATTATGAAAGAACACAATATTCAAGGATTAAAACAAACTAAAAATAACTATCCTAAAAACAAAAAAAATCCAAATAAGTGAATACCTACAATGGATAAAGTAAACAAAGATTATAAAAGTACAACCTCTTCAAATCAAATTTGATCAATGGACACTAAACAAATAAATACTAAAGAAGGATGATTATATCTTTTTGTAATTATTGATTTTTATTCAAATAATGTTGTTAGTTATAATATTGCTCCTAATAAATCATATCAGGATTTAATTCTTCCTGCTCTTGAAAAAATCAACAAACAATTTTCTTGAAATCAAATAAAAAATGTTATTTTACATTCAGATAACGCCAACGAATTTTATTGTCAAGATATCACAAAATGAGCAGAGGATAAACAAATAATTTTAAGTAAAAAACAACCTTATGATATTGGTGGTAATGTATTATCTGAAAACTGATTTTCTCATTTATCTCAAGAATGACTACCTAAAGGATCAAATCAATATTTATCCATCAATGAAGCTATAAATGATGTAAATCAATATGTTATGTTTTATAATTATGAAAGAATACATTCTAAATTTCTAAAACCACCAATTTTACAAATTAAAATTTAGAATTTTATATCAAAAATGGTCCAGTAATTAAGGGCCAACCACCGTTATAATATTGCTCCTAATAAATCATATCAGGATTTAATTCTTCCTGCTCTTGAAAAAATCAACAAACAATTTTCTTGAAATCAAATAAAAAATGTTATTTTACATTCAGATAACGCCAACGAATTTTATTGTCAAGATATCACAAAATGAGCAGAGGATAAACAAATAATTTTAAGCAAAAAAACAACCTTATGATATTGGTGGTAATGTATTATCTGAAAACTGATTTTCTCATTTATCTCAAGAATGACTACCTAAAGGATCAAATCAATATTTATCCATCAATGAAGCTATAAATGATGTAAATCAATATGTTATGTTTTATAATTATGAAAGAATACATTCTAAATTTCTAAAACCACCAATTTTACAAATTAAAATTTAGAATTTTATATCAAAAATGGTCCAGTAATTAAGGGCCAACCACCGTGAAATTTTAAAAGATAATCTTACTTTTAATTTTTTTTAAAATAAAAAGTTTAATATTGTATAAAAATATTGATAATTTTTTAATTTACTAATATAATTGTTAAAGTAAAATAAAAAATAGGAGCTGACATGAATGCATTCAGTGAAAAAATCACCATCATCAGACAACAAAGAAAACGAAGAACGAACAAGTAGTGAACAAGAGTTTCAACGTCTTTTAAAAGGATTTAGTAAAAAGGCCCAAGAGACTAAAAGAGCAGAAAAAAGACATAAACATTTTCTTTCTGCGCGTGATGAAAAACGCGAAAAACAAAGCGCTGCTGCTAAAAAGAAAAAACATCGTAAGTAATAAAAAGGAAAAAATGGTAATCACTGTTAATTATTATTGGCGGTGATTTTTTATATGAAATATCCTTTTGTTCAACAAGAAACAGAAAATGATTGTGGTTTGGCATGTCTTGCTATGATATATAGGTTTTATTTTAAGAACCTGTTTAAAATCTTTTAGAGAATAGGATAAAATGATTATATATTTTAAAATAAGAGGTATATATGTGTAAAAATTATCCTAGTAATGTTAGCAAAGAGCAATTTGAAAATATAAAATCAATTTTAGAAAATACTAAAAAGAGAACTAAACCAAGAAGTTTAGATTTATATGAAGTATTTTGTGCAGTTTTATATGTATTAAAAAGTGGTTGCCAGTGAAGAATGTTACCAAAAAATTTTCCAAAATGACAAATTGTATATTATTATTTTCAAGCTTGAAGTAAAAATAATGATAAAGAACCTAGTGTATTACAATTAGTTTTAAAAAAAAATTAGTCAAGGCATTTCGTATCAATAATGGTAGAAAAGAACAAACTAGTTTTTGTATAATTGATTCACAAAGTGTTAAAAATACAGATACTACTAAAAATAAAGGTTATGATGCTGGTAAAAAGATTTCAGGAATAAAGCGTCATATTGCTGTTGATTCTCAAGGTTTACCACATGCAATTTACATAACCACAGCAGAAAAAACAGATCGTAATAGTGCTATAATAATGATTGAAAATGAAAAAGAGAATCTTTCTGCAGTTCAAAAAATACTAGTAGATGCTGGTTATACTGGTGAAAAATTTGCTTCTAAAATTAAAACAATTATAAATGCAAATGTTGGTGGTTGGCGGTGGTTGGCCCTTAATTACTGGACCATTTTTGATATAAAATTCTAAATTTTAATTTGTAAAATTGGTGGTTTTAGAAATTTAGAATGTATTCTTTCATAATTATAAAACATAACATATTGATTTACATCATTTATAGCTTCATTGATGGATAAATATTGATTTGATCCTTTAGGTAGTCATTCTTGAGATAAATGAGAAAATCAGTTTTCAGATAATACATTACCACCAATATCATAAGGTTGTTTTTTGCTTAAAATTATTTGTTTATCCTCTGCTCATTTTGTGATATCTTGACAATAAAATTCGTTGGCGTTATCTGAATGTAAAATAACATTTTTTATTTGATTTCAAGAAAATTGTTTGTTGATTTTTTCAAGAGCAGGAAGAATTAAATCCTGATATGATTTATTAGGAGCAATATTATAACTAACAACATTATTTGAATAAAAATCAATAATTACAAAAAGATATAATCATCCTTCTTTAGTATTTATTTGTTTAGTGTCCATTGATCAAATTTGATTTGAAGAGGTTGTACTTTTATAATCTTTGTTTACTTTATCCATTGTAGGTATTCACTTATTTGGATTTTTTTTGTTTTTAGGATAGTTATTTTTAGTTTGTTTTAATCCTTGAATATTGTGTTCTTTCATAATTTTTCGCATTTGTTTTATTGATAATTCTATATTTAAAATGATATTTTTTTCTTGTTTTAATCACTCTTTAAAAGCTGAAAAAATTCTTAAATATCCATAAATTCTGCCTTTTCTTGTAGAATGAAATTCGATTAAAAGTTGGCATATTTTTTGATATTTATGATTGCATTTAATAATATGATTTTCTTCTTTTTTAATAGGTTTTTGTTTATTTTTTAAAA
Source organism: Spiroplasma endosymbiont of Acasis viretata (assembly GCF_964031275.1). Lineage (NCBI taxonomy): Bacteria > Bacillati > Mycoplasmatota > Mollicutes > Entomoplasmatales > Spiroplasmataceae > Spiroplasma > Spiroplasma endosymbiont of Acasis viretata. Next base: position 642,247 of record NZ_OZ035019.1, on the reverse strand, counting down.
AGTAATATGTTGATCTGTTTAATTGAAGATATTGACATAGGTTTCTAATTGAATATTGATTTTTACAATCATCAATAATTTTAATTTTTTCTTTGATATTTAATTTGTTAATTACTAATGCTATTTGTTTAATTTTATCCATTAATAAAAATCCTTTCAGGTTAAAATTAGTGTTAATTATATAACACAATTGTTTTTAGAATACATTCAGGTTTTTTAAATTAATGGTCTAGTAAAAAGGGCTAAGTGGCAAGTGGCTTATCTTGTCGTACTTTAACTACTATACAATCAAAATAAACAATAGGATAAATACTTTCTAATGGTCGATTTTGCCATGCTTTTACATCATCAATAACATCATCAGTAATTTGGCTAATAACACTTTCACTAATATCAGCAGCATGATATAACTCTTATAATTGCATTCTAATATCTGATAATGTCATTCCTTTTGCATATAAAGAAAGAACTTGTTGATCAAAACCATCAAATCTTCTTTGTCTTTTTGCAACTATTACAGGATTAAAATTACTATTGCGATCTCGTGGTACATCAATCTCAATTTTACCTTGTTGAGTTATTAATTTTTTTGAACTTATACCATTACGAGCATTGTCACTATTACTATGTTGATTCTTATCATATCCTAAATAATTTTGCATCTCAGAATTCAACATTTTTTCTACTAATCTTTTTGTTAATTCTTTATACAATCCTTTCTCTTTAAAAACTGTTGTTAAATCTTCAGTATTTTCTAATAATAAATCTACTGCTTTTGATATTGGATCATTATTATTAATATTTTGCTTTTTAGCCATCTGTAACTCACTCTTTCTAGTCATTTAATTATATTTACTAGAATTAATTAAACATAGTTATTTTTGTAAGTTACACAGATTACTAAACATTACCAATAAAAGTGCTAAAATTGAAATAAATATTGAAATAAATGATGATCAATTTCTTTTTCATCAATTAGAATTTTTATATTAATAACCTTTATTAGTAATTTCAGTTTCAGTTTCAACATATTTTATTGTAATTTCATGGTTTCCTTTAAATAATAGTTCTTTTATTAAAGAGTCTGATGAATTTCTAAGAACCTGTTTAAAATCTTTTAGAGAATAGGATAAAATGATTATATATTTTAAAATAAGAGGTATATATGTGTAAAAATTATCCTAGTAATGTTAGCAAAGAGCAATTTGAAAATATAAAATCAATTTTAGAAAATACTAAAAAGAGAACTAAACCAAGAAGTTTAGATTTATATGAAGTATTTTGTGCAGTTTTATATGTATTAAAAAGTGGTTGCCAGTGAAGAATGTTACCAAAAAATTTTCCAAAATGACAAATTGTATATTATTATTTTCAAGCTTGAAGTAAAAATAATGATAAAGAACCTAGTGTATTACAATTAGTTTTAAAAAAAATTAGTCAAGGCATTTCGTATCAATAATGGTAGAAAAGAACAAACTAGTTTTTGTATAATTGATTCACAAAGTGTTAAAAATACAGATACTACTAAAAATAAAGGTTATGATGCTGGTAAAAAGATTTCAGGAATAAAGCGTCATATTGCTGTTGATTCTCAAGGTTTACCACATGCAATTTACATAACCACAGGAGAAAAAACAGATCGTAATAGTGCTATAATAATGATTGAAAATGAAAAAGAGAATCTTTCTGCAGTTCAAAAAATACTAGTAGATGCTGGTTATACTAGTGAAAAATTTGCTTCTAAAATTAAAACAATTATAAATGCAAATGTTGAAGTTATAAAACATAATGAATTACATTCTTTTGTAGTATTACCAAAAAGATGAGTTGTAGAACGAAGTTTTGCATGATTAGAAAAATGCAGAAGATTATGAAAAAATTGTGAAAAAAAATTAAATACTAGCTTACAAATGGTTGTTCTTGCCTTTATTTCAATTTTATTGAAAAGATTTTAAACAGGTTCTAAGAACCTGTTTAAAATCTTTTAGAAAATAAAGTAAAATCATTATATACTTTAAAAGTAAGAGGTGTATATGATTAAAAATTATCCAAGTAATGTTAGTAAAGAGCAATTTGAAAACATAAGAACCTGTTTAAAATCTTTTAGAGAATAGGATAAAATGATTATATATTTTAAAATAAGAGGTATATATGTGTAAAAATTATCCTAGTAATGTTAGCAAAGAGCAATTTGAAAATATAAAATCAATTTTAGAAAATACTAAAAAGAGAACTAAACCAAGAAGTTTAGATTTATATGAAGTATTTTGTGCAGTTTTATATGTATTAAAAAGTGGTTGCCAGTGAAGAATGTTACCAAAAAATTTTCCAAAATGACAAATTGTATATTATTATTTTCAAGCTTGAAGTAAAAATAATGATAAAGAACCTAGTGTATTACAATTAGTTTTAAAAAAAATTAGTCAAGGCATTTCGTATCAATAATGGTAGAAAAGAACAAACTAGTTTTTGTATAATTGATTCACAAAGTGTTAAAAATACAGATACTACTAAAAATAAAGGTTATGATGCTGGTAAAAAGATTTCAGGAATAAAGCGTCATATTGCTGTTGATTCTCAAGGTTTACCACATGCAATTTACATAACCACAGCAGAAAAAATTAAAACAATTATAAATGCAAATGTTGAAGTTATAAAACGTAATGAATTACATTCTTTTGTAGTATTACCAAAAAGATGAGTTGTAGAACGAAGTTTTGCATGATTAGAAAAATGCAGAAGATTATGAAAAAATTGTGAAAAAAAATTAAATACTAGCTTACAAATGGTTGTTCTTGCCTTTATTTCAATTTTATTGAAAAGATTTTAAACAGGTTCTAAGATTAATTTTAGAAAATAGCAAAAAGAAAACAAAACCAAGAAGTTTAGATTTATATGAAGTGTTTTGTGCGGTTTTATATGTATTAAAAAGTGGTTGTCAATGAAGAATGTTACCAAAAGATTTTCCAAAATGACAAATTGTATATTATTATTTTCAAGTTTGAAGTAAAAATAATGGCAAAGAAACTAGTGTATTGCAACTAATTTTAAAAAAAAATCAGTTATAAAAATTCAAGTCAATAATGGTAGAAAAGAACAAACTAGTTTTTGTATAATTGATTCACAAAGTGTTAAAAATACAGATACTACTAAAAATAAAGGTTATGCTGCTGGTAAAAAGATTTCAGGAATAAAACGTCATATTGCTGTTGATTCTCAAGGTTTACCACATGCAATTTACATAACTACGGCAGAAAAAACAGATCGTAATAGTGCTATAATAATGATTCAAAATGAAAAAGAAAATCTTTCTGCAGTTCAAAAAATAATAGTAGATTATCGTTATAGTGGTGAAAAATTTGCTTCTAAAATAAAAGAAATTATAAACGCAAATGTTGAAGTTGTAAAACGTAATGAACTACATACTTTTGTATTATTACCAAAAAGATGAGTTGTAGAACGAAGTTTTGCATGATTAGAAAAATGCAGAAGATTATCAAAAAATTCTGAAAGAAAATTAAATACTAGTTTACAAATGGTTATTCTTTCATTTATTTCAATTTTATTGAAAAGATTTTAAACAGGTTCTAAAAGTAAAACGTAATTTTTTATTTAAAGAAACTTCTTTATTTAAAGTGTCTTTATCTGTTCATCAATATCCAACATCGCTAAATTCTTCTCAATCTTTTTCAAAGGAAGAAATATTGAAATTATTTTTTTTATTTTTGAAGTTCAAACTCTTACAACATAAATATTATTTTTTGATATTAAATTATTTTTTAAAAGAAATAAGTTTTGATTAAGTTTATTAATAAAATCATTAGTTTTTAAATTATATTCAGTGTTAATATTTATATATTTTTTACTTAAAATATAATCTCAAGCAAAATTATTCATTCCTTTTATTCAATCATCATATAATTTTTGTGTATTAACTTCTATTTTAAAAATAATAGTATTATTTTCATTATGTATTTGATAATCTGAATAATTTTCAGGTTTTAAAAAATGTAAAGGACTATCAAAATAAACACTATTTGTTGAAATAGTTTCTTTTAAAAAATTAAATTTTAATAATTCTAAATTATTTTTTTCAATATTATTTAATCTTTTTTTAATCCAATTTTTCTTTAACATTTAATTTTCCAATTTAATTATATTTATTATTTAATTGATAGCAAATCATTAAATTTTCTAATAACATGGCAATAGTCATTGGTCCAACACCACCAGGCACAGGAGTAATTGCTGAAGCGGTATTTTTCATTATTTCAAAATTAATATCACCAACAACTTTTTTTTCTTTACCTTGATAATTAATTGCTACATCAATAATAACAACATCACGTTTAACTTGACTACTATTAATAATATTATAGACACCAGTAGCACTACAAATGATATCAGCTTCTTTAGTATAAATAGTTAAGTCTTTGGTTAATTTATGAACAATGCTAACAGTTGCTCCCATATTAGTTAATGATAAAGCCAATGGTTTACCAACAATATTACTATCGTTAATGATAGTAATATTTTGTTTAGAAATGGGAATTTGATAGTGATTTAGTAATTTTAAAATACCTTTTACTGTACAAGGCAACATTGCTTTTTTATCACCTTGTAATAATTTTCCGGCATTAATATTTGTTAAACCATCAACATCTTTATTAATAGTAATGCTATTAATAATTGCTAATGTATCTAAATGTTTTGGTAGTGGTAATTGTACTAAAATTCCATCAATATTATTGTCACTATTTAATTGTTCAATTTTATTAATTATTTCTTTTTGTGTTACTGTTGTTGTTAGTGAAAATACTTGTCCATCAATACCACATTCTTGACATGCTTTAATTTTAGTTCGTACGTACATTTGTGATGCTAAATCTTCACCAATAATTATTACTGCTAGTTTAGGTTTGCGATTAGTAATAGTTATTACTTGTGATTTAATTTTTGCTTTAATTTGCTGGGCAATTATTTTACCATCTAAAATTTTTATCATATGTGTTCACCGTTTCTTAATTTATCCAATTAATACGTTTTCTTCAACTCTACTTATCGTTGGTTTTGATTTACGATCACTTCAAGCAAGAACAGTAGTTGATACTCCTAATTGTCCCACAAACATGACAAAAATTAAACTAAGTTGACTAAAAATACCTAATTTGGAATTATCAAATAATGAAAGTCCTGTTGTTCCAAAAGCACTTGAAACATCAAAAATTACTTGTGCAAAGGTCATATCAGAATTATCTGTTAAAAAAACATTTTCAATTGTGATAATCATTACTGATACAAAAACGGTGGTTGGCGGTGGTTGGCCCTTAATTACTGGACCATTTTTGATATAAAATTCTAAATTTTAATTGGTGGTTGGCCCTTAATTACTGGACCATTTTTGATATAAAATTCTAAATTTTAATTTGTAAAATTGGTGGTTTTAGAAATTTAGAATGTATTCTTTCATAATTATAAAACATAACATATTGATTTACATCATTTATAGCTTCATTGATGGATAAATATTGATTTGATCCTTTAGGTAGTCATTCTTGAGATAAATGAGAAAATCAGTTTTCAGATAATACATTACCACCAATATCATAAGGTTGTTTTTTGCTTAAAATTATTTGTTTATCCTCTGCTCATTTTGTGATATCTTGACAATAAAATTCGTTGGCGTTATCTGAATGTAAAATAACATTTTTTACTTGATTTCAAGAAAATTGTTTGTTGATTTTTTCAAGAGCAGGAAGAATTAAATCCTGATATGATTTATTAGGAGCAATATTATAACTAACAACATTATTTGAATAAAAATCAATAATTACAAAAAGATATAATCATCCTTCTTTAGTATTTATTTGTTTAGTGTCCATTGATCAAATTTGATTTGAAGAGGTTGTACTTTTATAATCTTTGTTTACTTTATCCATTGTAGGTATTCACTTATTTGGATTTTTTTTGTTTTTAGGATAGTTATTTTTAGTTTGTTTTAATCCTTGAATATTGTGTTCTTTCATAATTTTTCGCATTTGTTTTATTGATAATTCTATATTTAAAATGATATTTTTTTCTTGTTTTAATCACTCTTTAAAAGCTGAAAAAATTCTTAAATATCCATAAATTCTGCCTTTTCTTGTAGAATGAAATTCGATTAAAAGTTGGCATATTTTTTGATATTTATGATTGCATTTAATAATATGATTTTCTTCTTTTTTAATAGGTTTTTGTTTATTTTTTAAAAAGTAATATGTTGATCTGTTTAATTGAAGATATTGACATAGGTTTCTAATTGAATATTGATTTTTACAATCATCAATAATTTTAATTTTTTCTTTGATATTTAATTTGTTAATTACTAATGCTATTTGTTTAATTTTATCCATTAATAAAAATCCTTTCAGGTTAAAATTAGTGTTAATTATATAACACAATTGTTTTTAGAATACATTCAGGTTTTTTAAATTAATGGTCTAGTAAAAAGGGCTAAGTGGCAAGTGGCGTATTAACTTTTAGTAGTTTAAATGATAGAGTAGTTTCTAGTGGTCAAAATACACTTGATTTTGTACAATATGCTTCACCAGGTAGTGGTTATGCTTTCCCAACTATTCAACAAGGAAAAGTAACATTAAATCGTACTTTAATGCGTGATATAGGAGTAAGATATAGTCATAGACAAAGTTATGGTTTAGAATTATTAACAAGTTGTTATTATTATGGAAGACCAATAATTCAAGGTCAAGAACCAATACAACAAAATAATGAAGAAATATTTGAACAAAAAGTATTTGCTTCAAGAAGATTATTTATTGCTGGTAATAATGAAAAATCTACAACTGAAGTTAAAAATAATGGTGGTTTACTTGCTGGTATAAATGATAAAATAACAACAAGTAGTCATCCAGAAACTACATTAGACTTGGTGCAAAACTAAGGTAATTCAAAATTATATATTTCTGCTATTAAATTAAATCTTAATGCAAATCTTCGTATTTTATTGCGATATTTTAAAGTTAAAATTTTAAAACGTTTTAGTTTAGCAAATACGTGTTCAATTTTAATTCTAATTTTGCTTAAAGTTTTATTGTATTCTTTTTGAATTGGTATTAATTTATTGTATTTACTTTTTTTAAATGGCAAAAATGTATTTTTATGAATATTTTGTATTCCTTGATAACCTGAATCAACAAAAACTTGTTTTTCTGGATGAATAAAAGTTTTAGATTTTAAAAGTAATTTAAAATCATGAATGCTTCCAAAACAAAAAGCGGTTGAAATAATTTTTCCATTTAAAATATCAATAATTATTTGCGATTTAAGAGTATGATGTTTGTTTTTACCCGAAAAAAGTAATTTTAGTTTTTTTTAATTCTTTCAATTGGAGTTTCAGTAGCATCAATAGCTAGTAAAGTATTATTGATTCCTTTATTTTTGATTAAATCTTTTTTGCCAGATAAATTAAAAATTCCACTTTTTATTAAAGTATTTTCAATTCAAAAAATATTACGAATGCAGCTAGTATGACTAATATTATATCTTTTTGCAATAACTCTATAACTACTATACTCTTTTCAGTATTCTAATGTCATTAATAAACGATTTTCTATTGATAATTTATTAGGTTTACCACCAACTGCTTTTTTAATTGCTTCAGCTTTTTTTAAAATTTCAACCATTTTTTGAAATGTTTGTAGTTTTATTCCCACTAAACTATAAAATTCTTGTTCATCTTTGTATTTTTTTAACATAATAATTATCACCTTTGATATTAATAATAACCGTTAAATTATTAAAATTAAAGGTTTTGCACCAAGTCTAATGAATGAATTATTAGGAAATATAACTGAAACTGAAATTGGTACAAATGTAAGTGATTTTATTGGTGCATTAGGATTTACTCCAATGTTACAATTAACAAAAGTATATTTAAGATTAAATTATGGTCAAATTGCAGCAGATACTGTAGCAAGTGGCCAATTATATAAACAATCAGTATTTGGTATGTTTTTATATAAACATATGTTTTTAAATAAAGATATGGTTAAAGATACTAAAACTGGTTTACATTTAGAAAAAACATTTGATTTAAAAAAAGTATTAGGAGTTTTTGTACATAGAAATGCATTTGCACAACCTAATAGTTTTCAAAAAATTGTTAATTTAATTGATAATAATACATTAAATCAAAAAACATTAGGTAAAGCACTTTATGGTATAACAACAGCAATTCGTGGTTGATTATCATTTATTATTATGGAAAAAATGCCAACTGCTTATGAAATTAAAGAAGCACAAAAACGTTGTTGAACTAATTGAATTAAATTAACTCCAGCAGAAAGAGAAAAATCACCAGTAACATTTAAAATTGCTGATTTTGATGATTTTAGAATTAGTTTAAATGATTTAATTTATTTTAAAAATTTAGGAAAAATAACTATGGCTGGTGATACACCAACTAATGATGAATTAGAAACTGCAATAATAAATGCTGGTAATAATGGTTATGAAAAAGGTAAAGCAACATTTAGTAATATTACATCAACAAGTGCTACTATGACTGGTAATGATAAAGATTATATTAGACTTGGTGCAAAACTAAGGTAATTCAAAATTATATATTTCTGCTATTAAATTAAATCTTAATGCAAATCTTCGTATTTTATTGCGATATTTTAAAGTTAAAATTTTAAAACGTTTTAGTTTAGCAAATACGTGTTCAATTTTAATTCTAATTTTGCTTAAAGTTTTATTGTATTCTTTTTGAATTGGTATTAATTTATTGTATTTACTTTTTTTAAATGGCAAAAATGTATTTTTATGAATATTTTGTATTCCTTGATAACCTGAATCAACAAAAACTTGTTTTTCTAGATGAATAAAAGTTTTAGATTTTAAAAGTAATTTAAAATCATGAATGCTTCCAAAACAAAAAGCGGTTGAAATAATTTTTCCATTTAAAATATCAATAATTATTTGCGATTTAAGAGTATGATGTTTGTTTTTAGAACCTGTTTAAAATCTTTTAGAGAATAGGATAAAATGATTATATATTTTAAAATAAGAGGTATATATATGTATAAAAATTATCCTAGTAATGTTAGCAAAGAGCAATTTGAAAATATAAAATCAATTTTAGAAAATACTAAAAAGAGAACTAAACCAAGAAGTTTAGATTTATATGAAGTATTTTGTGCAGTTTTATATGTATTAAAAAGTGGTTGCCAGTGAAGAATGTTACCAAAAAATTTTCCAAAATGACAAATTGTATATTATTATTTTCAAGCTTGAAGTAAAAATAATGATAAAGAACCTAGTGTATTACAATTAGTTTTAAAAAAAATTAGTCAAGGCATTTCGTATCAATAATGGTAGAAAAGAACAAACTAGTTTTTGTATAATTGATTCACAAAGTGTTAAAAATACAGATACTACTAAAAATAAAGGTTATGATGCTGGTAAAAAGATTTCAGGAATAAAGCGTCATATTGCTGTTGATTCTCAAGGTTTACCACATGCAATTTACATAACCACAGCAGAAAAAACAGATCGTAATAGTGCTATAATAATGATTGAAAATGAAAAAGAGAATCTTTCTGCAGTTCAAAAAATACTAGTAGATGCTGGTTATACTGGTGAAAAATTTGCTTCTAAAATTAAAACAATTATAAATGCAAATGTTGAAGTTATAAAACGTAATGAATTACATTCTTTTGTAGTATTACCAAAAAGATGAGTTGTAGAACGAAGTTTTGCATGATTAGAAAAATGCAGAAGATTATGAAAAAATTGGGGTGAGTAAAGTTAATAGTTATAATTTAATTTTCTTTAAATAAAAGACAAAATAAATTATTAATTGTTGGTTAAATTATATACCTTTTTATGAATATAATCAAGTGTTTTAGATTATTATTTTACAATTATAAACAACAAAAATTCCTAACTATTTAGGTTTAGATTTATTAAGTTTTAAAAAATTAAAGTAAAAGTTTTAACTTATTAATTCTTGCTGAATTAATTATAAGCATATTATCAAGTACTTTATCATTAAAAATTTTAGCACCATATCCTTTTAAAGATTTAACTAAATGTGATACATCACTTTCAGCACAAACTCCTTGATTTCAATTTTCTTTTTGATTTATAACACCATCTTTATTATTTTTAAAATATTTATATATTTGTTCATCAACTTTATTTTCTTTTAAAAAATCTAATAATTGATAATATTCACCATTAACAAATAAATCATATGCATTTGTTAATTTTTTATTATCTACTTTTCTATTAATAATAAATCCTTTTTTAAGTGCTTTAAATGCATGATGTCTATCAATTACATAAGGAATATTTTCTTTTTTAGCAGTAGTTTTAATTCAAGGTGCACCATCACCAATAAATACTAAACTACTTTTACTATAAATAAATTGTAAATCAAGAAATTCATAAATTTTATCAATTAATTCTTGTTTTTTAATTCTTTGACCATTTTTAGTTTTCATATAAGTAATTTTTTTATCTTTTAAAACGTTTCTACTTTTAGTAGATTTTTCTAAATCTTTACCTTTATTTGCACTAATTGTACGAATACGATTTTTTTGTTTTTTATTATTAAATAATGAAGATATAAAACAATCATCCATATTTATAAATAATTTTTCAGTTGGTAATACTACTTTCTTTTCCTTTATTTCTTCAATATTTATTACTGAATTTTTCATTACATTAGTCATATATGTTTTAGAAAAATTACTATTTTTTATTATATCTTGTACATCAGATTGTCTTTTACCATTACCTGAATTTTTTATTATTGTATGTTCTAAACTTGTAAGTGTTCTTTTTCTTTTTTTAATTTTTATATAATCATCTAAAGGATAATAATATTTATTAGTTTCTAATATTAAATAACATCTACGATAAAAATCATTTACTTTACCATATTGAGTATTTGGACTTCTAGGAGCGGTTTTAACATATTTATGTTTACTTTTATCATATATATTTTTATGTCAAAAATCATCATATGCTTTTAATAGATTTGTAAAATAATTTAAACCATTATTAATAATTTGATTATCAAGTTCATCATAATTAAGTTCATCACTAAGAAAATTCATAATATTAATCCCCTTCTTAATTTATGATTTGATTATAGTTTTATTAAAAATAAAATGTTGTAATTTAATAATTTTGAAAATGTTATAATTACTATATAAGTTTTAAATAAGGTGATAATATGCCAGCAAAAAGAAAAGAATTAGGAAATTATAAAGAAAAGATCAATGATTATTTTAGAGACAATAAAAATGTACCAACCAGAATGACAAAAACTGGTTTGAATTTAGCATTGGGAATTGATAGAAAATATATATTTGATTGCCGACGCTACCAGACAAAATGACAACAAAATTTCCTAAAAGATTATGATAAAGCATGTCAAAAAATTGCTAATTATTTATTACGAAGTACTATGAAAGACCCAAAATATCAATGAGAATATTTAAGAAAATGTCATCCAGAAGAATTTGATGATTTACAAAATAATTTAGAAGAACATAACTCAAAAAGTAATATAATTATCAATATTTCTGAACCTAGAAAAATAGAAAATAATGATTAGAAACCTATAATAAATATAGGTTTTTTCTTTATTTTAAAGGGAAAAAATGATATAATTTAATAAAGCGATTATGTTATTTATTAACATAAGTTACAAGGGATTATCAAAAAAGCGATTATTAACAAGGGAGTATTTTTATGTCTAATTTTGAAGTTAAAGAAAAAAAAGAAACTTATACTTTTGAAGAATTACAAGAAACTTTAAAACAACAAAGAAATGTTGTTTATGCTCAAGCAAAAGATGAATTTCTTAAAAAAGAATTAGAACCAAAAATAAATGAATATCAAACAAAAATAAAAGAATATGAAAATAAAATTAATAGTTTTGAAGAGCAACAATTATTTTCAAATATTAAAGATACTAAAAAAGTAAATTTAATTAAAAATTTAATGAGTACTGATAATTATAAATCTTTATCTAAACAAGAAGCATTTAATAAAATAAATGAAGATTATAAAGATTTTTTAATTGATAAAACAGAACCTATTAAACAAGAAAATAAACAACAAGATAATTCAATTAATCCTACTGATTTAATTTTACAATTACATAATAATTCATTAGACCATTTTAAAATTGCTCAAGATTTAAAAAATAAAGCAAAAACAGAAGGAATGACTAATAAAAAAGAATTAGAAGATTTAGTTGAAATTACTAGAAATGAAGCTTTTCAATCTATTAGTAAATAGAAAGAAGTTTTATTATGGGAGCAATAAAAATACCTGAAGCATTTTTTATTAAAGGTAATAATCCTACAGAAAATGCTATTTTAAGTGTACTTGAAGCACAAGTACGTGGTGAATTAACAAGTGAAAAATCAACAATGTTTATGCGTGGAACTTGTAGTGCTGCTCAAATTGGTGAAATGGCTGGAGTTGGTATTGCAATATATCGTGCAACAGTTCGTGTATTATGAGGTTCAACATGAGATTGAAAACAAGGTACTAAAAGACAAAAAGGTGATGTATATACAACTAAATTAGAAATTAATAAATATTTAACAATTGATTTTGAAATTCCAGAATTTGATATTGAAAGATTTATGAAAGCACCAAAAGATATTGCAGTACAAATTGTTTCAAATTGAACAGCTTCATTTATGAGAAATTTAGGAGAAAATTTAGAATTAATATTTTTAAATGGTATTCAAGATTATGCTATTGCTAAATCATTAGTATTACCTTTAGATTTAATTAATATGAATGCAGAACAAGCAAAAGAAGCTTATTATAAAATTTGAGCAAGAAATAATAAATTAATTAAATTAGTAAATTATATTACTGTAGGAACTAATAGAGAAGATTTAATGGGAGCAACTGGTATTGATAGTAATTTAGGATTATCAAAAGCATTTACTGTTTTAAATTATAGTCAAATTTCAGCAGATACATTAGCATATGGTAGAAGATATACAAGTTTAATTGCTGGTATGGAATTTTGAGAAAGTTTTTATTTAGAACAAGAATTTATTCATGATACTGAAAAAGCAATGCATTTAGAAAAAGATTATAGTTTAAAAAATACACATGGTTTTGTAGTTAATAGATATATGTGAGGTATGCCTATTTCATTTACTAAAATAAGACAAAAATTAGATAATGATACAGATAATATTAAAATTATTGGTAAATGTTTATTTGCATTACCTAGTGCTATTAGACCAAATTTAATGTATTTAATTAGACCAACTATGCCTACAGTTGAAGAAATAAAAGAAGCAAGAAAAAAAGATTTTTTAACTAATCCTAAAAATGAAAATGCAACTTATCAATCAACTTTATATGATGATATAAATAAATTAAATTTAGAAGATGTTATTTATTATAGAAATTTAGGAAAAATTACTATGGCTGGTGATAAACCTACTAATGATGAATTAGATACTGCAATAGTTAAAGTTGGTAATAATGGATTTGAAGCAACTAAAGCAGTATATAGTAATATAACTGATACAAGTGCTACTATGACTGGTGATAATAAAGATTATTATGGAACAGTAAAATTAGAATTTACTAAAAAATAATTATGGAATATATTTATAAATATTTTGATGAAAAAGCACATATTACTATTTATTCAGCCAAACCAGAGGATTTAACTACATCTAATGATATAAGAGCAATTTTATTAGATGAATATCCTAAATTAAGAAATGATTATTTTATAGTAAGTAATGTACATGATAATTTTGCTATATGTGTTGGAGATAATATAAATTGTCAAGGAACAGTTAGAATTCAAGTTAAAAAACAAACTAATTTATTAAAAGGAGTTAATGAAAATGCCAATTTCTGAGAATATACAATCAAATAACTATACATTAACTAAATTAATAAGAACTGGAATTAGTCCAATTTCAGCAATGATTGGAACTAGTGCTTATTATGGTCAATTAATAGGTAATCCAATATTAGGTTCAATTAATAGTTTATTATTTGGTAAAAAATTAGGTTTAGATATTTGAAATTTAAATCAAAGACCAACTACTAAAACTAAATTAATTAATAGTAGTAAAAAAATATTATTAGGTTTAGGAACAATTGGTTTAGCAAATTATAGTAAATTTACTAACTCTTCTATTAATCCAAATCCAACAGAAAATCCAATAACTACTACAACACCAATTAATCCATTTCCAGATGATTTATTATTTAGTAATAATAGCACTGATAATCATTTAATGGATTGAGATACATATATTAGTTTAAATGCTTATGGTATTTCAAATCTTATTAGTGGATTAACTGAATTAATCCCAAATAGATTTGAAAATATACGTAAAATAGCAAATATGGCTAATGGTGGATGTTTAATATCAAGTGGTGTAGCAATGGGTATTAATAATGATTTTAATAATGCTTATGCAGTACCTACCATTGTTGCTGGTGGAAGTGAAATTATCCATAATTTACTACCTATGGAAACTACAAATCATATTGAAGAAATGCAAGAAACACCATTTACAAATGAAACTGCAAGATTAATAAATGATAATAGAAGTACTTATGGTAGTGATAACATGAGTGAAGTTTCACTAAATAATTCTTCATTAAATTGAGATTATAATCACATGAGTTTATAATGTTACCTTTAATTATTGAATGAATTTATTATGCTTTAGCAAGTAATGATATTAAATTAGCATTAATTAATGCTTTAAAAACTTATTATAAAAATCAATCATTAAAAGCAGTATTTGATAGTGAAAATATTAGTGAAAAAGAAATACATCAACCATATAGTGTTTTTAATCCAAATATACTTAAAAAATTAATAAGTGTATTAAAACCAACTGAATTATCATTATTACAAAATGAAATTAATAAATTTAAAAATCAAATAAATAGTATTAAAAAATTAATTATACCAACAGAAATTAGAACAGTTAAAAATTATGTAAATAAATTTGATAATTTATTTAAAGAAAATGAAGAAGAAATCCCAAATAATGCATGAGAAGTATTATCAAGTTCATGATTTAAAAAAGGAAGATTTATTGTTGATAATAAAAATTTAAAAATTGGAACTTTAACAACATTATTTCAAAGTGATAATGATAAAAGACAAATATGATATGGTCCATATACTTATCCAACATTTCCACAAGAAATATGAATATTAATGACACAAGCAAAAGGTAAAAATGGTTCTGGTGCTGGAACTATATTTTGAAAATTTTGAAATAGAAAATGATTACCAAGTCAATTAAGAAAATATGTTAAAAGTGAATTAGCAAAAAAAGGTAAATATTATGGTTCACAAGATACCAAAGTAATTTATCCAAATAATATTAATGTACAAAAAACTATGCATTTTATTAATAGATTAGAAAAAGGTTTTTTTAAATTAAAAGAATATAAAACTTTATCTAAAAATGAAATTGGAAGTACACAATGAAGATATGAAAGAAAACAATTATTAAAAAATTCTTTACGTACAAATAAATATATAAAAATTAAAAGAAATTCTAATTTTTATAAAACATGAAAGTAGGTGGTAATTATTATTCAATTAGATAAACCAATTAAACCAATTGGTATATGAAATACTATTAATCCATTAAGTAAAGATAATAAAGAATATAAAAGATTAAATAAGATTTGATTTAATAAAAATAGTACTCATATTGATAAAATAAAAATTTTAATATCAAATATTTTAAAAATAACAAGTCATATTATAGGTATGTTTATAACATTATTTTTTACAATAACACCTTGATTAATACCTAAAATACCAATAGAAATGGGAATAGGTAATTATACTAATCAATATAATTTTACTTGACCTGACCATTTAATATTAACTTTATTTCCTATGTTTGGTCATATTGGATTAAATTTAATAACTAAATTAGGTAATTATGGAAAATTAATTAAATATGCATTGATAACAATACCAATTATTATTACAAGTCCTTATTTAATATATCAATATAAAGAAATTAGAAAACATAAAAAAGAATGTCATTTATGTAAACAACATTCAAATAAAATACAATTGGAGGAATAAAAAATGAATTTATCTACAACAGTAATATCAGCATTATTAAGTGGAGCAGTTGCTAGTGGAGTAATAGTTACTATTGTTTTACTTTTATTATCAAAATTTATTAAAAAATCAAAACAATCAAATTTAGCAAAAGAATTAAAAAATAATAAAGAATTAGAATTTATTAAAGCAAATATTAAACAAATAAATTCTCAATTACAATTAGAAACTACATCAACTGCTAAATTACTTGATAGTTTTAATGTAGAACAAGAACAAATAGATAATTTTGTAATAGCACAAAAATCTAAAAAGAAAGAATTATCTGAAAAAGATAAAAAGAAAGTAACTAAATTTAAAATTTAAAGGGTTTAAATACCCTTTATTTTACATTAAGGAGTAAATTATTATGGCTATTAAAGACCCATTAATGTTTATTACAATTGAAGAATTTAAAAATTGAAAAGGTTTTAATAAATTAGAATTTGATGATACTACAACACCAGATAATGAAATTTGATTTGCTATTTCAGTTGCAAGTAATAATATTGATTATTTAAGTGGACATTCTATTTCAAAAAAATGACCAGAAACTACATTAACAGAATTTACTGATGAAATACAAACTGCAACTGCATATTATGTTAGATTTTTATTAACAAAAGATAGTAATTATATTCGTGGTCAATCAAGTATTAGTCAAGGTGGTATGACTTATAGTGAAAATAATCCTAATGAACCTTATTATATTGTTCCAGAAGTATTTAATTGTTTAAGAAAAATTAAAGAATATCCAAATATTACTGGTTTTAATTTAGATGTTTTACCTAAAAGAAATGATTTTTTTAGTAATTTTTATAGTAATTATGGTGAAGATAGTCCTTTTACAAGATATGTTGAAATTACAAATTTAAAATCAAGTGACCCAAGAGTTGAAATTAAAAAAATACATCAAAAAAATATTATTGGAACAATAGTTGATATTGATACTAGTGGTATAAAATCATTTGATAATTTAACAACACTTGAATTATTTACTAAATATTTTAGTAATGATACTATGAAATTAGTTGATGGTAAAGAAGGTCAAGAAAAGAAAGTTATTAGTGCTACTGGTGGTAAAATAGATTTATCTGATTATTATAAAAAATCTGTTTTTGTGAAAGGATATTTTACATATAAAGATGATAGAGACCAATTATGAATAAATGATAGTTCAAGTAGTTCTCTTGCTATATCATTATTACATAATAATACTTATGAAAGATTAGAAACTAATAAAAAAAATATTGTTGGTGCTATTAATGAAAATAAAACTAATATTGATAAAAAACAAGATAAAGAAAATTGAAAAATAATAGGTAAAAGTCTTGATAATCGTACATGAGAAGATTTTGCTCTTAGTTTTAATAAATATTATAGAGTATTTATAACATGAGATAAACCACCTTTTAATCAAACAAGTGTAAAACTAAAAATAGAGTTTAAAAGTTCTGCATATATAGGTGGAGATTATATGCTTGTTAAAGGTAAAATTGATAATGAAGATGCTTCATTAATTATTAAATTAGGAACTGTTGATGGTAATAAAAGTCAATTAATTATTATTGGTGGAAATAACCAATATGGGAATATATTTTCATTAGAAGAATTACAAGATACTATTAAAGTAGATATTCAATCAAAATTACAAATAAGGTCGGGTAGTTTAACTACAAATGAAGTAGAAGAAAATATTTGAGATATTGAATTAAAAAATAATCCAACACCAAGTCCAAGTAAAGACAATTGAAAAGAAGTTGGCACACGAGAAAAGAATAAATGAGATAATTGACAAATTACTTATGATTTTATAGTTAATAAACGATACAGAGTTTATTATTCTTGAAATATATATAATCCGGTTTTTGCAATTCAAGAATTTATTATAACTGATACAAAAATAGCAGGTGTACCCATAGAAGTTTTTAACAATAATACTAATGTATTAGTTTTATCAGTAAATCATGCAAAATTTATTACTATTTATTCTTTAAAAGGTAATGATAAAGGTAATACATGAAAATTAGAAGAATTACAGGAATAATATTATGAATAAAGAATTTACTTATTTACATGAAATTAGTTATTGATTATTAAATAAAAGTGATTTTACTCATAGTGAATATAATTTAAGTGGTAGTAGATATTCAAGTAAAACATATAGTATTGCAGAAGAATTAGTAATATTAATAGCAATTTCAATTAAAGTTAATAAATCAATTGCTATATATTGTTTTAGAAAATTAAATAAAGATATTAATGAATTAACTAAAGAAATTGATGAAGCATTAATTAATATTGGTTTTGATTATAAAGATTTTAATTTAAAATATCCAAATAAACAAGCAGATTTTCGTTTTAAAGGTAGTAAATCATTTATTAGAGTTATGGGTGTATATAGTAATAGTAATGATAGAATACCACTTAAAGGGCTTTCTCGTAGTGAAATAAAAGGTTTTGATTTAGCAATTGAATGATGTGAAGAAGCAAATGAATTTAGTCAAGCAGAATTTCAAGCAATTACTTTTGCATTAGGTAATGCTAAAAAAACTATTAAAATTAGAAGTTGTAATCCAGATAATATTTATCAATATTTTATTGAATATATGAATAAACGTGTACCTTTTAATTTAGAATTAATGAAAAAAAATAATGAACAAATTAAATCAATAGAAGAAAATCAAATGTTTAAATTATTTCATTATTCAAATTGAAAATTAAATGAACATAATTTAAAACAAGATAAAATTAATGATTTAGAAGAATTAAAAGAATTAGACCCTATTAAAGCACAAAGTTGATATTATGGTGTACCTAGTGTTTTACAAGGTTCTATATTTGCAAGATATTTAGATAAACTTAAAACTGAATTAGATTTTAATGTTAATGAAATAGTTGGTGGTTTAGATTTAGGTTTTGCTACAAGTTCACAAGCACATCCTACTGTTGCTGTTTTATGTTTTATTGGTGAAAATGAAAAAACTAGAAGAATACATCAAGAAAGTGAATTTTATCATAGTAATGCAATAATGAAATTTAAAGATACTTATGAATTAGCAAATAATATTATTGATTATTATTTAGATGAAAGTATTAAATTTCAAGCGATGAAATTTGGATTTACTTGTTATGTTGATTATGGTAGTGGTGGATTAGCAGTTATTGATATTTTAAAAAAAGAAGTAGAAAAAAGAAAAATAAATTGATTACATTTTACTCCAGTAGATAAAACTACAATGTATTTAAGAGATAGAATTGATTGAGATACTATTTGTATGATTAAAGGTATATTAAGTATTAATTGAAAAAGATGTCCTAATACACATGAAGAATTATCAAAAATGCAATGATTAGCAAAATCTAAATTAGAAAATTCAAATAATGAACCACAAATGCTTGATTTATATGATAATTGTTGAGACGCAAGAATGTATGCTTCAATGCATAAAATGAAATGATTAATTAATAATATTAATAATGAATTATTAATTAATAAAAATAAATTTTAGGAGTGATAAAAATGAATAATCCATTAGAATATCTTTCTTGTAATAGAAGAGAATGATATAGTGATATTCCTATGAGAATTGCTCAAAAATCAACTAAATTATGATTAGGTAAAGGTTTATTATTTGATAGTGAAAAAGAAAATATTTTAAAATATTTTACTAATAAAATTATTAGTGATAAATGATTTGAAAAATTATATAAATTTGGAATACAAGAAAGTTTACTTGGAAAAGTATATATAATGCCTATTATTTATAAAGATAATAGTACAAGTTTAAAAGTATTACCTAATTCATTTGCTGGTAGAGTTGCTAAATATAATGAAGAAGAACAATGTGCAGAATTCTTTTTTATAAATGAACAAGCAGATAGTGCAACTTTAACTTGAGTAATTGCTGAAAATGGAAAAATAAGATTTGAAACTTATAAAAATGATAATAAAAATGAAAAAGAAATTATTTTAGGAACAGCACATACAAAATTAAAACCAGAATTCACACCAAAATATAGTTATGAAATTAAAAATCCTTGAAATTATTTACCAATATTAGAAATAACAAATTTACCAATGGTTAATTTTTATGGTAATTCAACAACATTAAATGCATATCCAGATACTTATCCAGTTTGAAATTTAATTGAATATTATCATAAATCTTATACTCAAAGAAATGTTGATAGAGAATTAAATGTTACAACTTTATTTGGTGCATTTGATAATGAAACTGTTAAAAATATGATTGAACATGGAAAAATAATTGATAATCCTAAAAAAAATATTGTAGTTAATGTAGGTACTGCTGGCTATAATAAATCTGGTGCTGGTGGTATGGAAGTTATACAAGGTGATTTTAAAGCTAGTAATTATATTTTAGATAAAGATGATTTAGGGAAAGATATATGAAATGGTGCTGGATATGATTATAATGAATTTTCTGGTGTAAATTATGAAAATAAAACTAAATCATTATTTAATAATAAAAATGATATGGAAACTACAGAAACTAAAATAAGTCATTATTCATATTATTTTTATAGATTTTTTGATATGTTATTAATTCATGAAAAATTATGAGATGGTATTGGTGATAGACCTTATAGTTTTAAATTTTTACCTATTGCTATGACTGACCAATTATTAAAACAAGAAATGATTAGTCAAAGATTAGCAGATAGAACAATGTCATATACACAAGCTATTGCTGAATTAGATGAAGTAACAAAACAACAAGCAAAAAAACATTATAAAGAAATAATGGAAGAAGATAAAGAAGAAATAAAATTATTAGGAGAAAAAGAAAATGATACATCAACAAATTCAATTAATGAAACATCTACATCTTCAATTAAAAAGACAACAATTACTAATTAAAAGATGTAGTTATTGAAAAATATTTCCATTTGTTATAAATAATGGTGCAATTCCTTTAACTGAAACTGGTTATAAACCAATTAATAGTAAAATAAGTGATTTTGGTCAATATGAATTAATATTAACTGGTACTACTCCAGTTGTATGTATTTGAAAAAATAGTACAAAAATATATCAAAAAAATAAAGGTAAAATTGACCCTATAACACATAAACCTAATGGTCAAGATGAATTTTATACAAAACAATATAAAATTGGTGATTATTGAAATGCTTATTTAATTGATGATACAAGTGGTGTTGATTTTAGTAATTTACCAAATAGTCAAATATTTAAAACAGTACAAACAAAAAGACAATATACTTTAGTTATGTTTGAAGAACATATTACAATTGATGATTATTTACAATTTTTTGTTGTATTTAATGATGAAAATGAAAATATTGGTGGTAATTCAGGTAAAAATCAAGATAGACAATTATTATATATTTCAAATGTAACAAATTATTATAGTCCTTATAATGGTGCATTTAGTATGCAAGTATTAACTTTTAGTAGTTTAAATGATAGAGTAGTTGCAAGTGGTCAAAATACACTTGATTTTGTACAATATGCAAGCCCGGGTAGTGGTTATGCTTTCCCTACTATTCAACAAGGAAAAGTAACATTAAATCGTACTTTAATGCGTGATATAGGAGTAAGATATAGTCATAGACAAAGTTATGGATTAGAATTATTATCAAGTTGTTATTATTATGGAAGACCAATAATTCAAGGTCAAGAACCTATTCAACAAAATAATGAAGAAATATTTGAAAGTAAAGTATTTGCTTCAAGAAGATTATTTATTGCTGGTAATAATGAAAAATCTACAACTGATATTAAAAATAATGGTGGTTTAATTGCTGGTATAAATGATAAAATAACAACAAGTAGTCATCCAGAAACTACATTTTATAATATTATGGACGCAAAACCAACTGGATTTACTAATTTTAAAAATTTTACAGAATGATTAAAAACTTCATTAAATTTTCAAGATAATTTATTTGTAACAAAAGATTTTAAAGGTATGCTTGCTTTTGATAAAGATAAGGCAAGATTAAGTAATGGTACATCAGTAGGAGAAGCTAAATTCTTTTGAGATAGTGAATGAAATATAAATAATTTAACGGGTAATTATAATGTAGATATGTCAAGTAATTTTAAATATAAAGACCCAGATACTCATTTAATTATTGGTAGTCCAACTGTAGATTATTCAAAAATAAGTCAAAAATATATGTCAGCAATATTAAATTTTAATAGTGTAGTATTTAGTCCTTTAATACAAATGCCTTATGATAGTCAACAATGATTACCATTTGCTTTAAGTGATATTCCTTTAATTGGTAAATTATTAAATGCTTTAACATTAGGTATATGAAGTAGTTGAGTTATTACTCAAAATGCTCAACAATATAAAAAAATGTTATATTTTAATGGTTTTATGAGTGCATTTTTTACAAGTAATTTAGAAAGTATTATTGGTAATGGTGGTTTAATTCCATTAAATGCATTTACAAATGATAATGATTTTACTATTGGTAAATTATTAGGTGCTAATGTTTCAACAACTGCTATGACTATGAAATTAAGTGATAGAATAAGTGTTTATCCATGAGACCCTACTACTGGTAAGAAATTAACTACAAAAGAGCAAATATCAACTGTTGATTTATCACAAAAGAAAAATAATAAAGTTTATATTTTAGCAGAAGATACAGAGTTTTTAGATATAGCAAGTCCTTTTACAAATGAAGATAAAGATTGTGAATGAAATCCTACAAGTAATGGAGTTATTGATGGTTCAAATTATGCTTATATTATTGATACAATTGTAACTCAATCATTACATCAAGGAGAAGAAAGACATACATTTTATAGTGATAATCCTTTTACTTATCAAGGTGATTATAATGAAATATCAGTTGCTCAATTTCGTTATAATAATATGGGTTATTTAACTGGTAATGCTTTTAATTGAACGACTTTGTATAAATTAAATCATGATGAATATGAAGAAAGTGAAGAAACTACATTTAGTTATCCAGCAAAAATATTACCACCAAGTCCACAAAATATAGCAAAATCAATTATTATTAATCCAGATTTAAAAATAGAATTAAATTATACTGATATACCACTAGTAATTAATAATACTGGTGACCCACATAATAATACACAAGAATGATTTAATAAAAATAGTCCAGTTTCTAAAAATATAGATATTAATTTAAAAGATTATTTAGACCAAACATTGTTAATTAATACTTTTAATGATTTAAAAAGATATTATAAATCAATAACTATATATTATAATTATAATATAGGTTCTGTTAGCGATTCTAATGCTAATAAATGAGGAACTGATGAAACTTTTAATCCTGCAAAAGAATTAACTAGTTCAATTGAAATTAATTTAAAAAATTTAATATTTTCAAAATCAATACCTAATATTGATAAAAAAACTGAATTTAAACCACTAGGTGGAAGTGGCAATTGAAGAGCTTTTTCTTATGCTTATTATCAAGGTAATAAATCACAATTTAATTTATTAAATTACTCTTTTAAAGTATATGATTCAGTTTCTTCTTTAGATTTTATTAATAAAAATCCAATTGGTTTTGATATTTTAAGTAATTCAAATAATAATTTAAATTGAAAAATTAATATTTTTATAACACCAAGTAAAGCACATACAGAACAATATAATTCTGGTTCTAATAATAATTATGCTAAAATATATACAAATAAAGCAAATGCTAATATTATTAAAATAGTTTTAAACGCAAGATAAAATAATATATAATTAATTATTATCAATATTATATAGATAAGGAAATATAAAATATGAAATTCATTTTAAAATTATTATCATCAGTTATTTTAACATCATTATCAGTTATAAATGTAAATGCTTGTGGTACTAAACAAGGTTCACCAGAACTTTTTACAGGAACATTTGATAAAATTAATAAATTTTCTGTTAGTATCATTAATACAAAACTCTCAATACCAGTAATGGATTTATTACTTTACAAAAAAGATGTTATAAAACCTACTGGATTTCTTAGAGATTTTTATAATAATTATGGTTATATAAAATTTGAAATTGGTGGAGAAATACTTGAAAAATTTTTAAATATTTATGGTTTAAATATAAATAATAATGAAGAAATTATTGAAAATATAATAAATAATACTAGTATTTATAATGGTTATATTACAATTGTTAAATATGCATCTTATGTTAATTTTTATTATATTTCTGGAAAAATTTCTGCTAATACTTAGTACAAAACAAAAAATAGAAAATAATATTTCCCCATAATCTTAAATAATGTATAATAAAAATACTTACTTATGTAAGTATATGAAATAAAAAAGTTCTCAAAATTATGTAATTATTAGGTTAGCACCTAATTAAAAAGTTACCAATAAGGTAACTTTTTTTATTTTATGAAATTGTACATTTCATTGAAATTATTTCTATCATAGTTTCATTAAAAAAATCAGCAATATTTTTTTCATTTTGAGAATTATTTATTTCTTGAATTAATGATTGGTTCTGTATTTCATCACTAGTATTAATTAATAAAAACTTATTTTCATTTAATCTTGGTTGTGAATTTATTAATAATGGTGTATTTTCATTTATTTCTTGAGAAGTACTTGGTTGTGATTTAAAAATTTTATTTTTCATTTTCATTTCCTTTCAAAATAAAAAAACTCATTTACTTCGAAAGAAAGTAATGAGTTAAAAACTATTATTAAGTTTATATTATTTTTATATCATAAATATTTACTAAATATGTATAATTTAATTATTATCTCATTCAACATTTTTATAATCATTTAATAATTCAATATAATTATCAATATCATTTTTTACAAAATCAAATTTTTCTTCATCATATTCATCTTCATATTCATGTTTTAAAACTAAATTAGCTTTACCAACATAATGTAATTTAATATCTACTTCTTTATCTACTTTTCATTTAATTAAAAATTCACGTTTAGTCATTATTTACTCCTTATTTTTTATTTCTTTTACTTTATTTTTAAATTGTTTTTTATGAAAATAACACATATTAAAAAATTGAACTACACTATCTTCTATATTTAAAGTTTTTAAAGTAACTACTACTTTACTATTACAATCTTTAACAATACATTTAAGTAATACTTTTTCTTGTTTTGGCATTAATTAAATACTCCATTATTTATTTTTTGTAATAAAATATCCAGTACTACATCTATTTCTGTACCTTCATATTTTTCTTGTTCTTTTCTAATATAATTAACTAATTTTTCTTTTTTCATTACTTATTCTCCTTATTTAAATAATATCAACCAATTAATAAACTATCTGCTTCATCATGATTTGATATTTTTATATTTCATTTTTGTTGTCTAATTAAACCTCCAACTATATATAATGATTTTTCTTTATTTCATTTTTTATTTTTAAATAAATCATCTTCTTCATATCTTAATTCTTTTAAATATCAATTTTGTCATTCTTTAGGACTTATTAACATATTTTTAGTTAATAATTTATTAAATGTTCCTGCAATAAAACCTCTTAAATGTTCTTGAGTTTCATAACCAATACCATTTTTTGAATGAAAAGTACCACGTTCAATAATTAAATTAAAGTTGGATTTTGAATTTTTACTTCCTAATTGAAAATCTAATTCTTTTTCTATTTGATTAAGTATTAAATAATTAAAGTTATTATTATAAATATAATCTGATTTACTAATTTCAACTCCAGTACTATATTTTTTAAAGCTATAACTATTTATTCATATTGGTTTTTTATTTTCTCATAAAGTAAATCCAGTATTTTTTATACTTGGGTCAATTGAAAGTAAATAATTAGTCATAATTATTTCTCCTTAATTTAAACTTAGTCTTTTTAATATTTTCATTAATTGTTTATCTTTTTTTGCTACTTTAATTCCATGTTCAACTAATTTTTCATTATATTTAAATTGTTTTCTTTTATTCATTATTTTTTCTCCTTATTTTTATTTAAATTAATAACTAATATTTTTAAACAATTCATACATCAATAATTTGTTAATCAAATTTTTTTCTTACAATATTTACATTTATTCATTTTTAAATACCACTTTATCTAATTTATCTATATTTTCTTCTAATTGTTGAAAATTTGTATTATTTTCAATTACATTATTAGTATTTGGATTATCAATATAAACAATTTCTTCATCAATTATTGCTGATTGGTCAACTTGTAATGCTTTATTAATTAAATTTTGATTTTCTAATTTAATACTTGGATTTTTATTAATATCTCTAATAATTGCTTTTATAACTGTTTTTAAAGCCATAGCATCAAAACTAGTATTTCAAGGACTATTACCATTTGCTTTACTATATTTCTTTCTATGTTCTTCACATTCATGTTTAGTCATTCCTTTAATAAAAGTAATATTTTTACCTAAATAATCTTTAATACAAATCATGCCATAATAACCAATAATTTCTTTTGATTCAAATATTTTTGCTGGATTAATTTCTCAATGTTTTGTTTTATCATTATAAATATGTTTATTTGTAATAATTTCTCTTTGAAAATCAATAATACAATTACTTCTTTGTAATAAAGTTAAAAAACCATCTTCTTGTATTTGTACTTGTAAATCATTTCCATATGGAATTAATGCTAATTCTTTTTTAATAGGATTATTTGATAAATTTAATTCAAATATAGTTGCTAATGTATTTAATAATGATTGTGGATTAAATGTGGATAATTTTTTATCATTTAATTTAGTAATTTCATAATATTTTTTAAAATCATTAATTTGATTTTGTGTAATTGTTTTAGGTAATATTAAATTTGCCATATTTATCTTCCTTTCAAAGTGCAATTGCCATATTTCATTCATGTAATAATTCATCTGTTATTTCTACTTTTATTAATTCAATATCATTTTCTTTAACTCAACATACAAAATGTATATTTGATAATTCATAATTATTATTTTTTAATAATCAATAATATGCTATTATTTGTAATTTTGATTTTTCTAATAATTCTTTTGAAAAAACTTTATAAGTTTTAAAATCTATTATTATATTTAAATTATTTTCTTTATAAATTAAATCTGGTGTTCCAGCAACAATATCATAATTAAATATTTTTTCACTAATATATTCATTATTTTTAATAAATTTAGTTGGTAAATAATCTAATAATGTATAACAATAATTTAAATAATTTTGTGAAAATAAATCTTTAATATAATTTTTAATTTGATTACTTATATTTTTAATATTTATATTTTTAAAATATAATTCTGCTACTTTATGAACACAATTACCACGAATTCTTGCATTATTTATATTAAAACAATATTTACATTTATTACATTTACAATATGAATTTACTAAATAATAATTAAGTATTTTACTTACTGATATTAATTCTTTATTTTGAATAAAATATTGATGAGTTTCTTTTTTAAAAATTAAATTATTTTTTTGATTGTTTAATTGCATTTTTAATTAAACTCCTTACAAATCCATTAATTTTCATATTTTTTTCTTCACAAATTTCTTTTAATGTTTCATAATCTTTTTCAGTAAATCTTAAATGAACAATAATTTGTTTAATAATTAAATCTTCTGGTTTCTTTTTAGGAGCTGCTACCATTTATATTCATCTCCTTTAACCTTTAAAAATTCTTTTATAATCAATAATTACTTGTTCTAATTTATTTACATCTTCATATATAAAATAATCATTACTAATTTTTAAATCCCCATCATTATCAATTTCAACTTCAAAATCTTCATATTTACTATTAAATTCTTCTTGTAATTCTTCAAATTTTTCTATTAATTTCATTGCATTTTGTAATTCTAATCTATTCATATTTACACTCCTTTAAAATTTTCTAATTGTAATTCATTAATATAATATTCTTCTAAGTAATCTCAATTATCACTTGTTAAATACATATCTTCTTCAATCATGTCATCAATACATTTATTACAATAATATGTATTATCTATTTCACTAAATCAAATATATTTTTCATTATGAATATTACATTTCATTATTTTCACCTATTAATTTATAAAAACATTTATTACAAGTTCTATTTGCAAATGATGAATTTTTATGACAAATATCACATGAACCATATACTTTTATTTCATGTTTTAAATACATTCTTTTTTCTTCGTTTAAATTCAACATAATTAATTCTCTCTTTCTATAATTTTTAATATTTCTTCAATTTCTATATATTTTTTATTTTTAAGTAATTTTTCATTACATAAATTTTTTATTAATTCTATTTTTTCAACATTTAATAACATATTAATTTCCTTTAATACTTTAAATAAAATATTTTTTCATTATGAGTATTTATATCTTTCATTGGCATAACAATATAATTTATTGCTAAATCATTATCGTTATATGGATTATTTATTTTAAAACTTTTCATATCTTGTTCTCATGTAATGTTATATTTAAAACATTCTTGATTATTATTATTTTTAAAAATATAATAACCATTATATTGTTCATAAAATTCACAAGATATTAATTCATTTTCATTTGTAGTAATATCTGAAATATTTTTAATATATTTTAAAATATCACTACCTTTAATACTTTCAATATCTTTTGTAATTGATTTTTTACCTAATTTATAATTAAAATCTTCAATTATTTTTAATGTTATTTTTTTATTATTTTTATTAATAGTAGTATCTTTAATTGGAAATCATGTTTCATATTCACCAATTTCTAATAACATACCTTTAGTTGTTTCTCTAACTTTATTTTTAATATCTAAATTAACATTAATCATTACGAATCCTTTCTACGTATAAGCCTTATCACCTACAGTGATAAAAGGCTTATATACTACTAACTAATACTACTACTACGTAAGGCTTATGCTACTGTAAGTAGCAAAGCCTTGGAGGGTAGGGGTTCTAGGGGAAGGGAACCAAAATTTCTGAAATTTTCAAAGAGCAACACAAAAATTACTATTGGTTAATTCCAGCACAATAGCCTAAATAATTTTTTTATTTAGTTATGTAATAATTATTAATTCTCATAAAGTGCTGGTTTATAAAAATTAATAATTATAATTGTTTAACAATTAAAAATGAGAGTATTATCTCTCATTTAAGTTCTTATTAAATCTAACTATTAACTTGATACGCCCAAAAAATTGTGAAAAAAAATTAAATACTAGCTTACAAATGGTTGTTCTTGCCTTTATTTCAATTTTATTGAAAAGATTTTAAACAGGTTCTAAAATATTTGATTAATTTTTAATACAATTTTTACTATAATAAATATAATTAAACCAGCAACAGCAGAAGATAATAAAACTCCAATTAAACCTAAAATAATTTTTATAATTTTAAAAAACATAATATTATTCCTGTAATTCTTCTAATTTTAAAAGTTGGCCAAATCTTGTAGGGTCACTAACGATAGCAATGGTATCATTTTGCATTTGTAAAGAAATTATTATTCTATCATTAACTTTATCTCAAGGTAATGTTTAGTAATCTGTGTAACTTACAAAAATAACTATGTTTAATTAATTCTAGTAAATATAATTAAATGACTAGAAAGAGTGAGTTACAGATGGCTAAAAAAGATAACTTTAATAATAATGATCCAATATCAAAAGCAGTAGATTTATTACTAGAAAATACTGAAGATTTAACAACAGTTTTTAAAGAGGGAGGATTGTATAAAGAATTAACAAAAAGATTAGTAGAAAAAATGTTGAATTCTGAGATGCAAAATTATTTAGGATATGATAAGAATCAACATAGTAATAGTGACAATGATCGTAATGGTATAAGTTCAAAAAAATTAATAACTCAACAAGGTAAAATTGAGATTGATGTACCACGAGATCGCAATAGTAATTTTAATCCTGTAATAGTTGCAAAAAGACAAAGAAGATTTGATGGTTTTGATCAACAAGTTCTTTCTTTATATGCAAAAGGTATGACATTATCAGATATTAGAATGCAATTACAAGAGTTATATCATGGTGCTGATATTAGTGAAAGTGTTATTAGCCAAATTACTGATGATGTTATTGATGATGGCCACTTAGCCCTTTTTACTAGACCATTAATTTAAAAAACCTGAATGTATTCTAAAAACAATTGTGTTATATAATTAACACTAATTTTAACCTGAAAGGATTTTTATTAATGGATAAAATTAAACAAATAGCATTAGTAATTAACAAATTAAATATCAAAGAAAAAATTAAAATTATTGATGATTGTAAAAATCAATATTCAATTAGAAACCTATGTCAATATCTTCAATTAAACAGATCAACATATTACTTTTTAAAAAATAAACAAAAACCTATTAAAAAAGAAGAAAATCATATTATTAAATGCAATCATAAATATCAAAAAATATGCCAACTTTTAATCGAATTTCATTCTACAAGAAAAGGCAGAATTTATGGATATTTAAGAATTTTTTCAGCTTTTAAAGAGTGATTAAAACAAGAAAAAAATATCATTTTAAATATAGAATTATCAATAAAACAAATGCGAAAAATTATGAAAGAACACAATATTCAAGGATTAAAACAAACTAAAAATAACTATCCTAAAAACAAAAAAAATCCAAATAAGTGAATACCTACAATGGATAAAGTAAACAAAGATTATAAAAGTACAACCTCTTCAAATCAAATTTGATCAATGGACACTAAACAAATAAATACTAAAGAAGGATGATTATATCTTTTTGTAATTATTGATTTTTATTCAAATAATGTTGTTAGTTATAATATTGCTCCTAATAAATCATATCAGGATTTAATTCTTCCTGCTCTTGAAAAAATCAACAAACAATTTTCTTGAAATCAAGTAAAAAATGTTATTTTACATTCAGATAACGCCAACGAATTTTATTGTCACGATATCACAAAATGAGCAGAGGATAAACAAATAATTTTAAGCAAAAAACAACCTTATGATATTGGTGGTAATGTATTATCTGAAAACTGATTTTCTCATTTATCTCAAGAATGACTACCTAAAGGATCAAATCAATATTTATCCATCAATGAAGCTATAAATGATGTAAATCAATATGTTATGTTTTATAATTATGAAAGAATACATTCTAAATTTCTAAAACCACCAATTTTACAAATTAAAATTTAGAATTTTATATCAAAAATGGTCCAGTAATTAAGGGCCAACCACCATGTAAAAGGATGGCAAAATCGACCATTAGAAAGTGTCTATCCGATTGTTTATTTTGATTGCATAGTAGTGAAAGTACGACAAGATAAACGGATTATTAATAAATCAGTTTATATAGCTTTAGGAGTTGATTTAGAAGGTAAAAAAGATGTTTTAGGTTTATGAATTAGTGAAAATGAAGGTGCTAAATTTTGATTAGCAAATTTCACAGAAATGAAAAATCGTGGCTTAAATGATATTCTTATTGCCTGCAGTGATAATTTAACAGGCATGTCAGAAGCAATACAATCAGTTTATCTTAAAACAGAACATCAATTATGCATAGTTCATCAAATTAGAAATAGTTTGAAATATGTCTCATATAAGCATCGAAAATCTCTAGTTGCAGATTTAAAACCAATTTATACTGCATGTAGTGAAGAACAAGCAATGCAGGCTTTAGAATCCTTTGAAAATAAGTGAAATAAACAATATCCTCAAATTGCTAAATCTTGATATAAAAATTGAGATAATTTAATGGTTTTTATTAGTTATCCAGTAGAAATCAAAAGAGTGATTTATACAACAAATGCTATTGAATCTGTAAATAGTCAATTACGAAAAGTTATCAGAAATAAAAAAGTTTTTCCTAATGATATGGCAGTTTTTAAAATATTTTATTTAGCAATTGAAAATAGCCACTTGCCACTTGCCACTTAGCCCTTTTTACTAGACCATTAATTTAAAAAACCTGAATGTATTCTAAAAACAATTGTGTTATATAATTAACACTAATTTTAACCTGAAAGGATTTTTATTAATGGATAAAATTAAACAAATAGCATTAGTAATTAACAAATTAAATATCAAAGAAAAAATTAAAATTATTGATGATTGTAAAAATCAATATTCAATTAGAAACCTATGTCAATATCTTCAATTAAACAGATCAACATATTACTTTTTAAAAAATAAACAAAAACCTATTAAAAAAGAAGAAAATCATATTATTAAATGCAATCATAAATATCAAAAAATATGCCAACTTTTAATCGAATTTCATTCTACAAGAAAAGGCAGAATTTATGGATATTTAAGAATTTTTTCAGCTTTTAAAGAGTGATTAAAACAAGAAAAAAATATCATTTTAAATATAGAATTATCAATAAAACAAATGCGAAAAATTATGAAAGAACACAATATTCAAGGATTAAAACAAACTAAAAATAACTATCCTAAAAACAAAAAAAATCCAAATAAGTGAATACCTACAATGGATAAAGTAAACAAAGATTATAAAAGTACAACCTCTTCAAATCAAATTTGATCAATGGACACTAAACAAATAAATACTAAAGAAGGATGATTATATCTTTTTGTAATTATTGATTTTTATTCAAATAATGTTGTTAGTTATAATATTGCTCCTAATAAATCATATCAGGATTTAATTCTTCCTGCTCTTGAAAAAATCAACAAACAATTTTCTTGAAATCAAATAAAAAATGTTATTTTACATTCAGATAACGCCAACGAATTTTATTGTCAAGATATCACAAAATGAGCAGAGGATAAACAAATAATTTTAAGCAAAAAACAACCTTATGATATTGGTGGTAATGTATTATCTGAAAACTGATTTTCTCATTTATCTCAAGAATGACTACCTAAAGGATCAAATCAATATTTATCCATCAATGAAGCTATAAATGATGTAAATCAATATGTTATGTTTTATAATTATGAAAGAATACATTCTAAATTTCTAAAACCACCAATTTTACAAATTAAAATTTAGAATTTTATATCAAAAATGGTCCAGTAATTAAGGGCCAACCACCTAAATCATATCAGGATTTAATTCTTCCTGCTCTTGAAAAAATCAACAAACAATTTTCTTGAAATCAAATAAAAAATGTTATTTTACATTCAGATAACGCCAACGAATTTTATTGTCACGATATCACAAAATGAGCAGAGGATAAACAAATAATTTTAAGCAAAAAACAACCTTATGATATTGGTGGTAATGTATTATCTGAAAACTGATTTTCTCATTTATCTCAAGAATGACTACCTAAAGGATCAAATCAATATTTATCCATCAATGAAGCTATAAATGATGTAAATCAATATGTTATGTTTTATAATTATGAAAGAATACATTCTAAATTTCTAAAACCACCAATTTTACAAATTAAAATTTAGAATTTTATATCAAAAATGGTCCAGTAATTAAGGGCCAACCACCATCTAAACTAGTACTTTGTAAAACAAAGATACACAGATTACATAAAAGCCTCAAAATGTAATAACATTGCTAATTGGTTTTATAAAAATAAACATTATAAATAAAATCCATAAATATTTCTTCATATTTCCTCTTTAATATTAGTTATAAAAGTAAGAATATCATAAATAAGAATTTTATTCATTATTTTATTATACTTTTTATGATTTCTTCAACAAGAAAATTTTCACCAAAAATTTCATTAATATTAGCATTTTCAATGATATTAGTAATAGTTGCTAAATTATATTTTTGTTTTTCTAGTTTTTTTTCTAAACTAGTAGTACCTGCTGAGCCTAGGAAATCACCATATATTTTAATATTTTCAATAATTCCTGCCTTAACATTCATTCAAACGTGAATAGTTCCTTTACTAGGAAAAAGTGTTTTATGCTTTAAATCAAAATCTGGAGATTTACCATAAACTCAATCTCAAGTTCGATATTTAGTATTTGCTAATAATTCAATATCAGCAATCATTTTTTCAGAAAATTCCATAATCTTTGTATTTTTTGTACTTTTTAATTGTTCAATAATTAAATTTTGAAATTCTTCAATTGTTATTGGTGGATTTAATAATGGTAAAATATTTGTTACTCGTGCTTGTACTGATTTAATACCTTTTGATTTTAATTTATCCAAATCAGGTTTTAATACTTTTGGTAACATTTGCATATCAACATTAAAAAGAATAGTACCATGATGTAAAATTCGATTTTTATATGTATATTGGGCATTACCCGATATTTTTTTATCATCAACTAAAATATCATTTTTACCACTAAATTGAGCATTTAAACCTAGACTTTGTAAAACATTAACTATTGGTTTTGTAAAAAGAGCATAATTACGAGCATTATCTTTATTTTTATCAAAAATAAAAGTAAAATTTAAATTTCCTAAATCTTGATAAACAGCTCCACCACCAGATAATCTTCGTACAACATTAACTTTTTTTGTTCTTACATATTCATTATTAATTTCTTCAATTGTATTTTGGTTTCTACCAACAACAATAGTATTATTATTTTGTCATAATAATAAGATTTCATCAGTTATATAAGGATTAGTAATCAAATATTCTTCGGCTGCTAAATTAAAATATGGGTCTTTGCTATTATTAATATAATAAATCATTATTAATTTAATCTCCTTTATCTTCAGTTTTAAAATTTGTTCATTTATTAACAAATTTTAAAGTAGTTTTGCAATATGTATCATAATCGGTAGTGACGGCTCTTATATGTTTAGCAAATGGCATAATTAATAATTCACTTATTGTTTCTTCTTCATAATTTATTTTCTCTTCATACATTTTTTGTGCCATTGTTGCTGGTACAGTTTCATCATCATTACCATGAATAAATAATACAGGAATTGAAGAACAATATTTTAATTTATTAATAGGATCAATACTATTAATATTAAATTTATCTTTTAACCTAAAGAAAAATTTAACACCATAATAAAATCAAAATCAATGAAGGTTAAAGTATTGTTTACCCATAATTTTAATAATATGACTAAAACTATCAAATCCACAATCAGAAATTGCACATTTAACACCAAATTTACCAGTATCAAATCGAGATATTGTTTCCAAAACAGTACTAGCACCCATACTATTACCAATTAAAGTAATATTGGGGGGTTGTTTAAAATCTGTTTCTGTTAAATAATTATTAAGACTTAAAATAACAGCATATAAATCATCTGCTTCTTTATTGCCAAAAGTAATTGCATCATGAATATTATTACTACCATGACCTCTTGTATCATAAGTAACAATACTATATCCCTGCTCATAAAAATGTTTAACTAAATATAAAATGCTATAGCGATTTTGTTGTCAACCATGAGTTGCAATTATTCATTTATGATTTTTATTAGATTGATGATTATTAATGAAAAAAGCTGATAACAAGCGATTATCATAAGTAGTTATCGTCATATCTTGTGCTTCCATCATATCCCAATTACTATCATCAATCATTAGTTGTAGAGAATTTTGTAATTCCATATCTCGATTATAAAAACTCAAAGTATTAAGATCAATTTTATCAAAATTTGGATTAGTACTTCGTCCAATTCGTTGAAAATTTTCCATAACATTTCGCATCATTAAACCAATAAAAAAATTAGTAATTAAAAAAGGAATAATCCATAATGGAAAAGTAAATATCAAAATAATTTTTAATCATCAAGCAATTTTATATTTACTTTCTTTAACTGGTGAAGTCATTCTTGCTCTAAGTTTTAAATATTTTTCATTACTAACCATTATATTTTATTCCTCTCAAAATTAATTTGATAAGGCAATCTATTTTTTCTTACCTTTTAAATATGGATCTGGATATGTAACATCTTCTTTTGTTAAAATTCCTGTTGCTAAAAGTGCTGCCGCAGTAACAAAGTTATAAGGCTTATTAAAGTGTGGTAAAAAATACATATCAATTAATGGAATTTCATCAATAGTAACCTTTTTCAATATTGCTAATGAAAACATTGCAATTGTTTCTGTATGATCATGAGTTGAACCAATTTCAGCTCCAACAATACGACGAGAACTCTTTTCTCATATAATTTTAATTTTTACTTCATGATTTTCACTCATAAAAGGTGGAAACACTGTATCTTGATAAAAATATGCTTCTACATTATTAGAACCTAAAATTGCTTTTGCAGAAACTTCTGATAAACCAGTAGCACATAACTTTCAACCAAAAACAGCAATTGCATTTGTTCCTTGAACACCAGGAAAGGCGATTCTTGTTTTAGGATCTGTTTTTGCAACATTTAATCCAGCAATTAAACCACTACGTACAGCATTAGTTGCTAAGGCAATATTAACATTTTTATTTCAAGCATTTGAACGAATATTAATACAATCACCAATTGCATAAACATTAGGATCTGAAGTTTGAAAATATTCATTAACTTCAATTGCACCACGAGGATCTAAGTTAAGTTGAACTTTACCATTCTCATCTTTCAAGATAGCAGTATTTGGTAAGAAACCAACAGCCATAATTACTAAATCAGCTTTATATGTTCCTTTATTAGTTTTTACTTCACTCACTTTATCATCTTTAATAATAAATTCTTGTAAAGTTTCTCCTAATTGTAATTTTACTCCTACTTTTTTCATATCTGCTTCAACATCATTTGTAAATTCTTCATCATAATAACGAGGCATAATACGATTTTCAAAATCAATTAAAGTAACTTCTTTTTTATCTTTATAAAAAGCTTCTACTAATTCAATACCAATATAACCTGCACCAATTACTACTACTTTTTTTACTTCCGGTTTACTCAAATCAGAAATAATTTCTTGAGCATGTTGGTATAGTTTTGATAAATGAATGCCATTTGTTAATTTAACACCATTTAAAGTATCTTTAACAATCGCACCATCTTTATGAGCAATTAAACCAGGAATTTCTTTACCACCTGGATTTAAGATTGGTCATGAACCAATTCCTAATACTAACTTATCATAACTTTCAATAAATACTTCATTAGTATCTAAATTTTTAATAGTAACAGTTTTTGCTTTACTATCATATTTAATCATTTCATGTTTTTCTTTAATTTTAACACCTAATGCTCTTAACTTTTCAATTGTGGCATAAAATAATCCTTTTGGATCAGTAAATTCTTTACCAACTCAAAGCGCAATTCCACATCCTAAAAATGAAATATTATCATTACGATCATATGCTACTACTTCACTATTTGGATTAGACCTCATAATTGCCTTTAATGCTGTTGTTCCGGCATGATTAACACCTATAACAACTATCTTTTGTTTTCTTTCCATGCTAAAATCCTCTCTTACTTATTACTTTTTTTCAATTTCTTTTATTGTGTAATCACAAATACAAATATATACATTATTTTATCACTTTTTATTTAATAGTTACAACTCTTTCTTTGTTCAGTAAATGAATATAACAATAATTTTAAGAAACTGAAATTGCCATTGCTGATGGACTACTTCCATCATGATCATGATGATATTTATTAATTTCGGTGGTTGGCCCTTAATTACTGGACCATTTTTGATATAAAATTCTAAATTTTAATTTGTAAAATTGGTGGTTTTAGAAATTTAGAATGTATTCTTTCATAATTATAAAACATAACATATTGATTTACATCATTTATAGCTTCATTGATGGATAAATATTGATTTGATCCTTTAGGTAGTCATTCTTGAGATAAATGAGAAAATCAGTTTTCAGATAATACATTACCACCAATATCATAAGGTTGTTTTTTGCTTAAAATTATTTGTTTATCCTCTGCTCATTTTGTGATATCTTGACAATAAAATTCGTTGGCGTTATCTGAATGTAAAATAACATTTTTTATTTGATTTCAAGAAAATTGTTTGTTGATTTTTTCAAGAGCAGGAAGAATTAAATCCTGATATGATTTATTAGGAGCAATATTATAACTAACAACATTAGGTGGTTGGCCCTTAATTACTGGACCATTTTTGATATAAAATTCTAAATTTTAATTTGTAAAATTGGTGGTTTTAGAAATTTAGAATGTATTCTTTCATAATTATAAAACATAACATATTGATTTACATCATTTATAGCTTCATTGATGGATAAATATTGATTTGATCCTTTAGGTAGTCATTCTTGAGATAAATGAGAAAATCAGTTTTCAGATAATACATTACCACCAATATCATAAGGTTGTTTTTTGCTTAAAATTATTTGTTTATCCTCTGCTCATTTTGTGATATCGTGACAATAAAATTCGTTGGCGTTATCTGAATGTAAAATAACATTTTTTATTTGATTTCAAGAAAATTGTTTGTTGATTTTTTCAAGAGCAGGAAGAATTAAATCCTGATATGATTTATTAGGAGCAATATTATAACTAACAACATTATTTGAATAAAAATCAATAATTACAAAAAGATATAATCATCCTTCTTTAGTATTTATTTGTTTAGTGTCCATTGATCAAATTTGATTTGAAGAGGTTGTACTTTTATAATCTTTGTTTACTTTATCCATTGTAGGTATTCACTTATTTGGATTTTTTTTGTTTTTAGGATAGTTATTTTTAGTTTGTTTTAATCCTTGAATATTGTGTTCTTTCATAATTTTTCGCATTTGTTTTATTGATAATTCTATATTTAAAATGATATTTTTTTCTTGTTTTAATCACTCTTTAAAAGCTGAAAAAATTCTTAAATATCCATAAATTCTGCCTTTTCTTGTAGAATGAAATTCGATTAAAAGTTGGCATATTTTTTGATATTTATGATTGCATTTAATAATATGATTTTCTTCTTTTTTAATAGGTTTTTGTTTATTTTTTAAAAAGTAATATGTTGATCTGTTTAATTGAAGATATTGACATAGGTTTCTAATTGAATATTGATTTTTACAATCATCAATAATTTTAATTTTTTCTTTGATATTTAATTTGTTAATTACTAATGCTATTTGTTTAATTTTATCCATTAATAAAAATCCTTTCAGGTTAAAATTAGTGTTAATTATATAACACAATTGTTTTTAGAATACATTCAGGTTTTTTAAATTAATGGTCTAGTAAAAAGGGCTAAGTGGCAAGTGGCAAGTGGCCTGCAACAAAAAAAGTAGAATCTTGATGATATAATAAAATATGCAAAAATGATGAAAAAAAAGATAAAGAAAAAAAGAACGTCAATCAATAATTAAGAATTTAACAAACGATAAACTAGAAACTAAATTACAAACACAATATGAAATTTTAAAACAAGAATTAGACAATAGAAAAGATAAAACTATAAATGAACTCTTAAATAATAGTTCAAATATTGAACCAGTAAATGTCAATAATGTAAACCAACAAGAAGCACATCCTAAAACAAGTACAATATATCATTCAAATTCCATGTTATAGTTTATTTTATTTCAAATCACTATTCTTTATTATTTTTTACACATTTTTTGTTTTAAAAATATATACTTTTTGTGTGAATATTTTAAAGGTAAAAAAAATATTCAAAAATAATAAAGGAGAATATAAATATGTGAAGATCATGTAATGAATGAAGTCAAGACAGAAAAGATGCTCATAATAAAAAAGCCGATGAAGTAAACAAAGCTTGAGGAGAAAGTAAAGAGAAAGAAAGACGAGAAAGAGTTGCTAATGCTCTTGGATTTGAAAAAGATAAATCAAAAGTAAACAGTGAAGCTTCAACAAGTAAAAATCAAAGTTCTAGTAGTAAATCACAAAAAATGTAAATATTTTAAATACTTCAAAAATGCACAATTGTGCAGTTTGCTTAACAATTTTATTTGTATAATTTTAATGAAAATATTTAAATTAAATAAGTTTTAAAATTTAAAATAAAAGTGTTATAATTAAATTGTTCTTATTTTTTATAGAACAAAATAATTTTAAAAAAATGAATATAAAATTTAAATAAACATAAATTCAAAAATTCCAAATAACCCCTAAAACTTTAGTTGCAAATTTTTATTTGCTAACTTTTTTTGTATAATTTAATTAAACTTAATATAAGTTTTTAACTCATTATTTTATTTTAAAAGTAAATGGGTTTTTTTATAAAATTGAAATAAAAATAAGAAGAGGAGAGGTATGAAAAAATATATGAATACAGAAAAAATATTAGAATTAGTTAATTCAAAAGAAATAAATGATTGAATGAATCTTTTCAAACAAAAAATCGAAAAAGAAGAAATAAAAAATTCAGAATATATGAAATTATATAATAAAAATTATAATTTAAATTATAATTTTGAATTTCTTGAAGAAGAAAAAATATTAAATATATTAGAAGAATTAGAAAAAAAAATTAGAAAAAAAGAAAATTCAAAAAACAAAATTGCAAAAAAATATCAAAAAGCAACTGAAAAAAGAAATGAAAAGTTAATGCAACAATGTGAAAATATAATGACTGAAAAAAAGAAAAAAATCAAAACATTAAATTTGATTAAAGAAGAACATTTAGAAAAGATTAAAAATTTAGAATTAAAAAGATGTGAATTACTAAAAAATAGTGATAAAAATGAAATTTGTTTATCAAAAGAAGATAGAGAAATACGAAATCTAGAAAATAAAATATGAAAGAAAGTATTAGATGATTATTTTCAAGATAAAAACCATAGAATTCTTAAATTAAATCAATATGAAAATTGATTTGGTGAATTTAAAATTAAATCACTAAAAATACAAATAGAAAAGACTATTTTCGAAAAACGTTTAAAAACATTGTCAGACATACTTAAAACATTATATCTTGATGTATCTAGAGACAAATCTTTTTTAGAAAGTGAAAATATAAAAACAGATGATTTTGAAGAAATAAGTCTAAATTCTTTTGATGATGAAGGTATTGGAGAGTTAATAAATTCGATAGATATACAAAATCAACCTTCAATAAGTGCATATAAACCAAGTTCATCACAAATGTAAAAATAAGAGATTGCTGTTGCAATCTCTTATATCGAGGCTTTTTAATAATCTGTGTATCTTTGTTTTACAAAGTTACTAATTTAGATTAATTCTGTCTTCAAATTTTATCATAAAATGAGCAATTG
This sequence comes from Spiroplasma endosymbiont of Acasis viretata, assembly GCF_964031275.1. Lineage (NCBI taxonomy): Bacteria > Bacillati > Mycoplasmatota > Mollicutes > Entomoplasmatales > Spiroplasmataceae > Spiroplasma > Spiroplasma endosymbiont of Acasis viretata. The sequence goes on along the minus strand of NZ_OZ035019.1, from coordinate 601,052 downwards.
CTGTATTTCAATTTTGAATAGGCAATGTTCATTTTTTTTTTATATTTTCAATTGCCAAGTAAAATATTTTGAAAACTGCCATATCATTAGGAAAAACTTTTTTATTTCTGATGATTTTTTGTAATTGACTATTAACAGATTCAATAGCATTTGTAGTATAAATCACTCTTTTGATTTCTACTGGATAACTAATAAAAACCATTAAATTATCTCAATTTTTATATCAAGATTTAGCAATTTGAGGATATTGTTTATTTCACTTATTTTCAAAGGATTCTAAAGCCTGCATTGCTTGTTCTTCACTACATGCAGTATAAATTGGTTTTAAATCTGCAACTAGAGATTTTCTATGCTTATATGAGACATATTTCAAACTATTTCTAATTTGATGAACTATGCATAATTGATGTTCTGTTTTAAGATAAACTGATTGTATTGCTTCTGACATGCCTGTTAAATTATCACTGCAGGCAATAAGAATATCATTTAAGCCACGATTTTTCATTTCTGTTAAATTTGCTAATCAAAATTTAGCACCTTCATTTTCACTAATTCATAATCCTAAAACATCTTTTTTACCTTCTAAATCAACTCCTAAAGCTATATAAACTGATTTATTAATAATCCTTTTATCTTGTCGTACTTTCATTACTATGCAATCAAAATAAACAATCGGATAGACACTTTCTAATGGTCGATTTTGCCATGCTTTTACATCATCAATAACATCATCAGTAATTTGGCTAATAACACTTTCACTAATATCAGCACCATGATATAACTCTTGTAATTGCATTCTAATATCTGATAATGTCATTCCTTTTGCATATAAAGAAAGAACTTGTTGATCAAAACCATCAAATCTTCTTTGTCTTTTTGCAACTATTACAGGATTAAAATTACTATTGCGATCTCGTGGTACATCAATCTCAATTTTACCTTGTTGAGTTATTAATTTTTTTGAACTTATACCATTACGAGCATTGTCACTATTACTATGTTGATTCTTATCATATCCTAAATAATTTTGCATTTCAGAATTCAACATTTTTTCTACTAATCTTTTTGTTAATTCTTTATACAATCCTCCCTCTTTAAAAACTGTTGTTAAATCTTCAGTATTTTCTAATAATAAATCTACTGCTTTTGATATTGGATCATTATTATTAATATTTTGCTTTTTAGCCATCTGTAACTCACTCTTTCTAGTCATTTAATTATATTTACTAGAATTAATTAAACATAGTTATTTTTGTAAGTTACACAGATTACTAAACATTACCCTTATAACATAAATATTTATATTAAAATGGTTATTTTTAAATGTAATCAAATAAATTTAAAAACATAACTTAATTAATTTTTTTTATTAAAATTTTAAAAACTTATTAAATTAAAAGTTAATAAGAATTTTTGTTGTGTATAAATATTAAATTTTATTAGTTATTTTTTTAATATTTGTATTTTAATTGAAATTCATTTAATTTAGTAGTAAGATGTATATACAATTGCATATAATTACAATTATTTCTTGTCTATAATTTAAAAGAAATGTTTAAAAAGTAATTATATCCTCCGTTTTTGTTACCGTCCCATAAAAACATTAATAACAATAAATAAAAAATCTTTTGATAACTAATATCACCAAAAACATGTTTTCTTTGAAAATTTAATATTTTATAATTAATAACTAATTTATTTTTAATAATTTTAAAAAAATAAATATGCAAACAAAAAAATTCATAATAAAAACATTAAAAAAGAAAAATTTGAAAAAATTTGAAAAAAAATATTCATATTACTTTACTACTTTCTTTAATATTTATTAAGAACTTACTTAATGAGTTAGATTATACCAAAATATAATTTTTCTTAAATAAAAAAATGAAATAAAGAATAAAATAATTAAATCTAATTAATATAAATTTTAATTTTAAATAAAATACCCTTTCTTCAAACAAATCATAAATGTTTATTCAAAACAATTTATTTGTCTAAAGAAAGGGATAAAAAACTAATTTAAATATATTTTCAAAAATAAATTTAATTTTATAAGTCAATTTTAATATCTTGACGATCGCTATCTGATGCAAGAAAGTAATCTTTTGAAACTAAATTTAATGTTGATGCTACAACATTACTTGGAAAGGTTTTAATTTTACTATTGAACACTTTAACATTAGCATTATAAAATCTTCTAGCAGCAGCAATATTATCTTCACAATCTTTGGCACCTGATTGTAATTGTAAAACAGTAGTATTTGCTTTTAAATCAGGATAATTTTCTAATAAAGCATTAAATTTTCCAAAAGCTGCATTAAGTCCACTATCTGCTTTTGAAAGATCACTCATTGTTTCCATTTTTCCACTTCGTAAAGATACAACATCTGTTAATGTACTTTTTTCAAATTTCATATAACCTTTAGTAGCATCTACTAATTTTGTTAATAAATCAAAACGACGCTTTAATTGTACATCAATATCAGAAGCAGTTTCTTCAATTGATTGTTGTAATCTTAGAAAATTATTACGAGAAACAATAAATAAAATTATTGGAAATATTAAAACAAAAGATAAATAAACCATAATTTTTCCAAATAGTGACGGTTGGGCAGTAAATGATTCATTGCTAGGTTTAATTGTTGACATAATTTTCTCCTTTCTTATCAATATCTAATAACAAACTATGTTTAATAACTAGTCCATTCTTGGTAAATTAAATATTATTTACACACTAAACCATAATAATTTTACTATATTTTTAAATTTAAGTAATGTATTTTTTTAAGTTTTTATTTAAGCTTATAATATTTTTTATTTAAATTTATACTAAAATAATTACCTTTGCCAATAATAATATGATCAACTAAGGTAATATTAAAAACCTGAAAATTTTTTTTAATTTCTTCGGTGATATATAAATCAGATAGTGAGGGTTCACTATTACCACTAGGATGATTATGAATACAAATTACTTTACTTGATTTATGAATAAGTGCCAGATGCAACATATCTTTAACATCAATTTTCATAGTATCATTAGTACCCTTATATAATAAATTTTGATGAATTAATTTATTTTGATTATTTAATAATAATAAATAAAAATGTTCTTGCGTTAAATTTTGATAATATGCATTAACTAAATTAAAAACATCTTCGGGAATAATAATTTTAAAATATTTTTTTTGACTTTCAATAGTTCTTATTCTTTTTACTATTTCTAAACAACTTAAAATTTCTAAAGCCTTACTAACACCAATACCTTTAATACTCATTAAAGATTTAATAGTTACTTTATTTAAATTTTCAAGACCATTAAAATTAGTAATTATTTCTTGCGCTAAAAATAATACATTTTTTTCTTTAGTTCCTGTTCGCAAAATAATTGCTAATAATTCATTATCACTAAGAGCGTCAAAGCCATATTTAATGGCTTTTTCTCTTGGTTTTTTTGTATTATTAAGTTCTTTAAAATTCATAAAAGGCGGTATTAAATGTGTTAATTTTTCTTGAAATTTATTAAATTCATCTTTAATTTTTGCTAAATCTTTACTATCATCTTTAGAACTGTCTCATTTACTTTCAATACCACCTGGTAACTTAGTACTTCCTGAAACACTATTTCATAAATTTTTAATAACAGGAATTGCTATCCCCGCTAACACGGCACCCATTAAAAATTGAGCAAAACCACCACTAACTGCCTGACACTCTTGATCAGTCATTGGTTCTAAATCTTCTAAAATCATATTTATCAACCCCCTAAAACTTATTTTTATTTAAAAAATAGTTTTTTCCTTTTTAAATTTTATAAGTTTAAAAAAAAGTAATAGGATTTTCTAAATTATATTTAAAAACTTTAACTTTTGTTGATAATTTTTCAATAAGTAATTGAAAAAGAAAATCAACAAATTTTTGTTCCATATAATGACCAACCAAAATAACATTAATTTTTCTATCTTTAGCTTCCATAATATAGTTTCATTTCATTTCTCCAGTAATTAATAAATCAATATTGTTAGATAAATTACTAATAATATCACCACCAGCACCAGCAGATAAAGCAACAGTCACTATATTGTTATCACTCAATTTATTATTAACCAATTGTATATTTGCAACATTAAAATATTTTTTTAAGTTATTAATCAATTCTTTTAATGGCATTTGTCTATCAAATTTACCAACTATTGCCAAGTTTTCTTCATTAATAAAATGAATATTTTTAATTTTTAATTCTTTAGCCATCAACATATTCATACCTACTAATGATATATCAAAATTAGTATGTAATGAATATACATTAATATCTGCTATTAGTATTTTACTATATAATTCTTTTTTTCAATTTGAAATATTAGATTGATTAATATCTTTAGCAAAAACTAATGGATGATGAGAAATTATTAAATCAATATTATTATTAATGGCCTCAGTTAAAACTTCATTAGTAACATCTAAACAAACTAAAATTTTATTAATATTGGTTTTTGTTTTTGATTTAATTTGTATTCCTGAAAAATCTCATTCACAAACATCTTTTAAAGGAAAATATGTTTCTAAAACATTAATTATATTATTGATAGTTAACATGTTAACTATTATCCTTTATAAAATTCTTTAATATGTTTAGATTTAGACGGATGTTTTAATTTTCTAATTGCCTTTGCTTCTATTTGTCTAATTCTTTCTCTTGTAACAATAAATTCTTTACCAACTTCTTCTAGAGTTTTTGGAGAATCGTACTTAGTAATATGACGATGAACAACCTTATCACTTAACAATTCTGTTTTATCTAAACTAGTATCATAGTGTAACTGTAAATTATTAACTACTGTTTTTAATTCAGTAATTTCTTTTTCATCTTCACAAAGTTCTAATAATCTTCTTAATTTTGTTGGTAAAATTCCAAAACGCATTCTAATAACTTTTTCTTCTCGTTTTGTTAATACTTCAGCAAAAACACGATCCAATTGTTCTCTTAATCAATGTCTTTCAGCATATTCATCGGGAGATAGCATATTTTTATCTTTAATAAAATCACCAAAATGTGTATCATCTTCTTCACCAATTGGTTTTTCTAAAGATACTGGTTCAATAGCAAGTTTTTTAATTTCACGAACACGATCGGCTGTCATGTTTTGTCCCATTTTATTGGCAATTTCCTCATGAGTAGGATCACGACCTAATTCTTGTGTTAAGTTTCTTTCAATTCTTGTTAACTTATTAATTCTTTCAACCATATGAACAGGTACACGAACCATTTTACCTTGATCAGCTAAACTTCGTGTAATTGATTGTCTAATTCATCAAGTAGCATAAGTTGAAAATTTAAAACCACGGCGATAATCAAATTTATCAACTGCTTTAATAAGACCAATATTACCTTCTTCAATTAAATCAGCAAAATCTAAACCACGATTTAAATGTTTTCTAGCAACAGAAACTACTAATTTTAAATTTGATTTAATTAATTGCTCACGACCATATGTTCTTTCCTCAACATCTTTTGATTCTAACATTTTAGCATATTTAATTTCCTCACTTTGACTCAATATTTGACTTGTTCCCAAAATATTAAAATAAGACTTAATTCCATCTTTTCTTCTTGTATCATTAGAGATCCCCATTGTATTTTTAAAACTCAAATCACTAACTAAAATATCAATATCTAAATCATCAGGTAATTGTTCATCATCAATATCGGGAAAATTAGCATCATCTTCAACTTCATCCATCAAAATATCAGTAAAGACTACTCCTTCTTTTTCTAACCGATCAAAAATTTCCTCAATTGTATCATCATCTAATTTTAAATGTGCAAACTCTTTAATGACATCTTCTTGTTTTAATTCTTTTGTTTGACTCTTTTCTAATTTTTTAATTAAATTACTTTCTACTTCCTCTAAAGTTAAAAGTTTTTTCAATTTCATTTTTTGTTGTATAGCAGCCATATTTTCACCTTATCCTTAATTTATCATCAAACTTATTTTTTCTTTATTTTATTTTTTAATACTGATATTTCTTTTAATAACAATATTTGTTTTTCAATATTTTTTTCAGATTTCAATTTATCATTGATCATTTTTATTTCATAATCAATTAGTTGATTATTAATAATTTTTAAGTAATCATTAATAATTTGAGGTTTTAAATCAAACTTTTTATTTTTATACTTATCAAGAAGTTTTTCTAAAATATTTAAAAGTGAATTACCTTTAAGTTCTTCTAAAATTAAATCAAAATTAATTGCTTCTATTTGATTATTTTGATATTTTTGACTAATTAAAAAGTATAAATTCATAAAATCTTGATTTGGAAAAATAAATTTTTCTTTTTCTAAAATTAAATAAACATTTCTTGATAACATTACTAAAAAAATAAGTTGTTCTTGTGCTTCAAAAAAAATATTTTTTACTTCTATTTTAGATTTATTTTTGATACTAAAAGTTGTAGTTACTAAATTATTATCAATATTTAAAATTTGTATTAAGTCTTCAGTGGATAAATTAGTTATTTTTGCTAACATATTTAAATAAAACTTTTGAGTAATAACATCATTAATTTTTGTTCAAATTGGAACTAATGATTTTAAAAATTCATTAAGTTCATAACTATCTTTTTTAATGTTATATTTAGTTAATGATAAATTAATTGCAAATTCAAAAGGATGAATAGTTTTTTTTATTATTTCATAAAATTTTTGAGGAAATTTATTTATTAATTCATCAGGATCAAATTTAGTATCATTATTGATAATTTGTACTTTAAAATTATTTGATAATAAAACACTAGCTATTTTTAAAGATGCTATTTTTCCTGGTAAATCACCATCTAAAAAAATAATAATAATAGTAGTAATTTTTTTTAAAAGTAAAATATGTTCTTTTGTTAAATTTGTTCCCATTAAAGCAACAACATTTTTAATATTTTGATTATTTAGAGCAATAACATCCATAAAACCTTCAGTCAAATAAATAACTTCATTTTTTTTAATATAATTTCTAACATTATTAAAGTTATATAAAATTTTACTTTTCTTAAAAAAATCTGTTTCTTGACTATTAATATATTTATAACTTTTATCTTCTCTATTATAATTTCTTGCAGAAAAACCAACACAGTCTCCATCTTCATCTTTAATAGCAAACATAATTCGATTTGAAAAGGTAGGAAGAAGTTGATCCTTATTATTAATTTTCATAAGTCCTAATTTTACAAATTCAATATTATCTTTATAACCTTGTGCATTAAGATAATCTATTAATTCATTATTAATAGGTGCATAACCAATATTAAAATATTTAATATTTTCAGTAGTAATATTACGATTTTGTAAATATTTCATTGCTTCTTGACCAATATCAGTTAGTAACTGATAACTAAAAAAATTCATTGCAATATTATTTAAAATTTTTAGTGGATTTTTTTTAGTTTCAACATTAAATTCAGATAAATTAATATCAAACTCTTTTAAATTTAAATTAACATTATCTGCTGCTTCTTTAAGAGCATTAATAAAATTAATATTTTTATATTTTTGTAAAAAAATAAAAACATTTCCTTGTTCACCACAAGAAAAACATTTATAAATTTGTTTTTCTTGTGAAATTGATAATGAAGGAGTAGAGTCTTCATGAAAAGGACAGATAGCTCAAAAATTATTGCCTTTACGGATCAAATTTAAATATTTACCCATAACTTCGACAATATTAATTTTTGCTTTAACTTCATTAATTTTTTTATTAAACTCGATATCCATATTTTTTCACACAATTCTAACAAATAATGTCTAATTTGTCATATAAATATTCTTTAAGTTGATCAACTTTAACTATAACTTGATTTGTAGTATCACGATCTCTAATTGTAACAGTACCTTTAGTTTTTGTGTAATAATCAATTGTTACACAATACATAGTACCAATACCATCTTGATAACGATAAGATTTACCAACACTTGATGATGCTTCATAAATTACTCTTAATTGTGTTTTATTTAACATTTCAAAAATTTCATATGCCTCTTTACCTAATTTTGTTTTATTTAAAGACATAACAGCTACTTGATAAGGGCAAATACTCTTATTTAATTTTAACACTAACCGTTCTTTATCGTCTTTTAAAACTTCTTTTGTAAATGCTTCACAAACTAAAGCTAATAAAAGCCTTTCAACACCAATTGAAGGTTCAATAACTGAAGGAATAACCATTCTTTTTACTGTAACATTAGGATCTTGAATCTCAAAATTTACACCAGAATTCTCACTATGTTTTGTTAAATCATAATTCCCACGATTAGCTATACCACATAATTCACTCATACCAAAAGGAAAATTATATTCAATATCAGTAGTTGCTAATGCATAATGTGCTAGTTGATTTTGTTCATGATTTTTAAATTTTATATTTTTTGAATTCAATAAACCTACTAGAGAGAGAAATTCTTTACATTGATCAACTCAATAATTAAATCAAGTATTATCATTTTTATCCTTTGGAATAAAGAAAAATTCTAATTCCATTTGTTCAAATTCTCTAGTACGAAAAATAAAATTACCAGGAGTTATCTCATTTCTAAAGCTTTTACCAATTTGACCAATACCAAATGGTACTTTTTTATTACAACTATTTCTTACATTATTAAAATTTATAAATATTCCTTGTGCGGTCTCAGGTCTTAAATAAATTTTATTTTTATCTTCTTTTAAAACACCTTGATATGTTTCAAACATTAATTGAAATTGTCTAACTTTAGTTCAATCTTCATTATTGCATTTAATACATTTAATATGATTTTGATTAATATATGTTTCTAATTTTTCATTACTTCAATTATCACAATTAATACTAGGAAAATAATGATTAATTAAATTATCAACTCGAAAGCGAGACTTACATTTTTTACAATCAATTAATGGATCACTAAAATTACTCAAATGCCCTGAAGCTTCTCAAACTTTAGATTTCATAATAATTGAACTATCTAGCCCAACATTGTATGGATTTTTTTCGACAAAAAAAACTCATCAACTTTTCTTAATATTATTTTTAAGTGCTACACCAAGCGGACCATAATCTCAACTATTAGCAAGACCTGAATAAATTTCTGATCCTTGAAAAATAAAACCATTTTCTTTTAAATGAGTAATTATTTCCTTCATTGACTTATCATTGATAATTTTATTAATCATTGCCCCTCCATTAATCATAAAAATTTTCTTAAATATCTTAAATAATACATAAAATCTCTAAAAAGAATAATCTTGTTAATAATATGTTCATAGATAGTTTTTGTCAACCTATTATAAGTGTTATATATTATTAAAAAAAATATAACAACTAGTTATTAAAATATTTATGTAATTATTAATTTATTATTATATTTTTGACAGTGGTTTTCTAAAATATTAAGAATTTTATTAAGTTCTTCTTTTTCAACTTTTCATTTATTAATATCTTGATAATTTAATAAATAAAGTTGATATATTTTTTTAAACAAAACAATGTCAAAATTAATTATAGCTAATTTTAAAGAATAATTTTTACAAAAAACACCACCCAAATCATAATTAATTAAATACAAATTAGTTATTTGATTACAATTAATACAATTAGTAAAGTTAAACTGAATTCCTTGAAATATTAAACTATGAAATAAGAAAAAAACATAAACTTTCTTAAAATTACTATTTATCATTAACTGTTCATATAAATTAAATAAAAAAGAAAAGATATTTTTATTATTAATAATAATTTTTTCTAAATAATTAATAACTATCTTGTTAAAACTCTTAATCAATTGATAACTTTTTTCATTTATAAAACTATTAAAACTTTTTATTTTTTTATATGTTATACATAAGTTTGAACAATCATAATTTTGATTAAAAATAAAAATTCAACAATCTAAAAGACTATATTTATTTAAATTGATTTTTATTTCTGGTAAAGAAACTATTTTAACACCATAATTTGATGTTAAAATAGTAACATTATTTATTGATTTAATGTAGTTAATGTTTAAAATCAAACCAGTATCAATATTAAACATATTTTAACTATAACCTAACTCTTTTAATTTTCTAGGATTATTTCTTCAATCAGGTATTACTTTTACAAAAGTTTTTAATATAATATGAGAATCAAAAATACTTTCTAAATCTGTTCTAGCTCTTATTCCAATTTCTTTAATCATACTACCTCCTTTACCAATAATAATTCCTTTTTGTGAGTCTCGTTCAACAACAATAACAGCATTAATATCAGTAATATTAGTATTTGGATTATAATTAATACTTTCAATTAATACTGCTACACTATAAGGAATTTCTTCTTCTGTTAAATTTAAAATTTTTTCACGAATAATTTCCTTAATTAAAGTATTATCTGAAACATCATCGTTATTTTCGATTAAATGATTCTTTTCACCAATTGGTAAATACTCATATAGTTTTTTCAATAATATATCTAAATTCATTTCTTTTATAGCAGAAATTGGAATTATTTCTTTAAATGGTAATAAATCTTTTCACTCATTAATTTTATCCATTAATTTTTCTTTTGTTACTAAATCAACCTTAGTTAATAAAAGTAGAATAGTTGTATTTACCCTTTCTGATAATAATTTAATAATATGTTTATCGCTATTTCCAATGTATTCATTACATGGCGCTAATAAACAAATAATGTTAGTTTCTTTAATGGCGCGATTAGCATCGCGATTCATCATTCGTCCAAGTTGGTTATTATGTTTATGAATGCCGGGAGTATCAAAAAATATGATTTGCATATCATCACTATTATAAATACCTTGAATTTGATTTCTGGTTGTTTGTGGTTTATTAGACACAATTGCCTTTTTTTCTTGAAGAATGGTATTTAATAAAGTTGATTTTCCAACATTACTTCTACCAATAAAACTAACAAAACCTGATTTAAAATTATTATTCATAAATTAATTCCCTTTCAATGAACTTGGTTTAAACGCTAAAGGTAATAAGTCTTTTACTAATATTTTACAAATTGTTTTAGTATCATTATTTTCATTTTTATTACTAATATAAATAGGACATGTTTCTGGCATAATTTCAATCATAAATTGACGACACATACCACAAGGAGAACCAACAGTTTCACTATCAGTAATTAAAAATAGACTAATAATATCTTCTTTTTTATAACCTTGAGCAATAACTTGTGACAAAGCCGCTCTTTCAGCACAAATGCCTACTGAGTATGCAGCATTTTCAACATTTACTCCTAACACTTCTTTACTATTTTTCAAAAGTACTATTGCAGCAACTCTAAATAAAGAATAAGGAGCATAAGCATTTTTTTGTATTGCTTTTGCTTTTTTCAATAATACTAATAAATCTATATCTTGTTCCATTATACCACCCCTTATTTTCTAGTAATACCAAGAATATTTAAAATTTCATCTTGTAAATCAAACATAACCTTTTCTTCTACGCTATTTTGATGATCATATCCTAATGTATGAAGTAATCCATGAATAAAAAGAAATGATAATTCTCTAATTAAACTATGGCCATATTCTTGTGCTTGCGCTACTGCCTTTGAATAACAAATATAAACATCACCTAAATCTCTAATATCAATATTAATATTTGGAAAATCATCATCATTATTTCCAAATGATAAAACATCAGGAACATAATCTTTATGACGATACATTTTATTTAATTCAATACTAGTCTGTTCGTCATTAAAAATAGCAGCAATACACCATGTAATTTTCTGTTTTAACTTAATAGCTACTGCATTTAAAATTTTTTCTGATAAAATATTAAAATTTTTAATGTCATAGTTATGATCATTGTAAATATTTACAATATTAATTTTTGCTGGCATTTATCTACCTAACTTCTTTTTGATTAAATTATATCAATATTTACATTTATGTTGTAATATTATTTCAAATAAATGTTAACAAACTTTCGGTGGTTGGCCCTTAATTACTGGACCATTTTTGATATAAAATTCTAAATTTTAATTTGTAAAATTGGTGGTTTTAGAAATTTAGAATGTATTCTTTCATAATTATAAAACATAACATATTGATTTACATCATTTATAGCTTCATTGATGGATAAATATTGATTTGATCCTTTAGGTAGTCATTCTTGAGATAAATGAGAAAATCAGTTTTCAGATAATACATTACCACCAATATCATAAGGTTGTTTTTTGCTTAAAATTATTTGTTTATCCTCTGCTCATTTTGTGATATCTTGACAATAAAATTCGTTGGCGTTATCTGAATGTAAAATAACATTTTTTATTTGATTTCAAGAAAATTGTTTGTTGATTTTTTCAAGAGCAGGAAGAATTAAATCCTGATATGATTTATTAGAAGCAATATTATAACTAACAACATTATTTGAATAAAAATCAATAATTACAAAAAGATATAATCATCCTTCTTTAGTATTTATTTGTTTAGTATCCATTGATCAAATTTGATTTGAAGAGGTTGTACTTTTATAATCTTTGTTTACTTTATCCATTGTAGGTATTCACTTATTTGGATTTTTTTTGTTTTTAGGATAGTTATTTTTAGTTTGTTTTAATCCTTGAATATTGTGTTCTTTCATAATTTTTCGCATTTGTTTTATTGATAATTCTATATTTAAAATGATATTTTTTTCTTGTTTTAATCACTCTTTAAAAGCTGAAAAAATTCTTAAATATCCATAAATTCTGCCTTTTCTTGTAGAATGAAATTCGATTAAAAGTTGGCATATTTTTTGATATTTATGATTGCATTTAATAATATGATTTTCTTCTTTTTTAATAGGTTTTTGTTTATTTTTTAAAAAGTAATATGTTGATCTGTTTAATTGAAGATATTGACATAGGTTTCTAATTGAATATTGATTTTTACAATCATCAATAATTTTAATTTTTTCTTTGATATTTAATTTGGGGGTGGTTGGCCCTTAATTACTGGACCATTTTTGATATAAAATTCTAAATTTTAATTTGTAAAATTGGTGGTTTTAGAAATTTAGAATGTATTCTTTCATAATTATAAAACATAACATATTGATTTACATCATTTATAGCTTCATTGATGGATAAATATTGATTTGATCCTTTAGGTAGTCATTCTTGAGATAAATGAGAAAATCAGTTTTCAGATAATACATTACCACCAATATCATAAGGTTGTTTTTTGCTTAAAATTATTTGTTTATCCTCTGCTCATTTTGTGATATCTTGACAATAAAATTCGTTGGCGTTATCTGAATGTAAAATAACATTTTTTATTTGATTTCAAGAAAATTGTTTGTTGATTTTTTCAAGAGCAGGAAGAATTAAATCCTGATATGATTTATTAGGAGCAATATTATAACTAACAACATTATTTGAATAAAAATCAATAATTACAAAAAGATATAATCATCCTTCTTTAGTATTTATTTGTTTAGTGTCCATTGATCAAATTTGATTTGAAGAGGTTGTACTTTTATAATCTTTGTTTACTTTATCCATTGTAGGTATTCACTTATTTGGATTTTTTTTGTTTTTAGGATAGTTATTTTTAGTTTGTTTTAATCCTTGAATATTGTGTTCTTTCATAATTTTTCGCATTTGTTTTATTGATAATTCTATATTTAAAATGATATTTTTTTCTTGTTTTAATCACTCTTTAAAAGCTGAAAAAATTCTTAAATATCCATAAATTCTGCCTTTTCTTGTAGAATGAAATTCGATTAAAAGTTGGCATATTTTTTGATATTTATGATTGCATTTAATAATATGATTTTCTTCTTTTTTAATAGGTTTTTGTTTATTTTTTAAAAAGTAATATGTTGATCTGTTTAATTGAAGATATTGACATAGGTTTCTAATTGAATATTGATTTTTACAATCATCAATAATTTTAATTTTTTCTTTGATATTTAATTTGTTAATTACTAATGCTATTTGTTTAATTTTATCCATTAATAAAAATCCTTTCAGGTTAAAATTAGTGTTAATTATATAACACAATTGTTTTTAGAATACATTCAGGTTTTTTAAATTAATGGTCTAGTAAAAAGGGCTAAGTGGCAAGTGGCAAGTGGCAAGTGGCAATTCATTACTAATAGTTTGTGTACTATTATTAGTAACAGTAATATCCTGATTTGGATAAAACTTACAACCACTAAAATTATAAATTACTTCTTCATTAGACTTGGTGCAAAACTAAGGTAATTCAAAATTATATATTTCTGCTATTAAATTAAATCTTAATGCAAATCTTCGTATTTTATTGCGATATTTTAAAGTTAAAATTTTAAAACGTTTTAGTTTAGCAAATACGTGTTCAATTTTAATTCTAATTTTGCTTAAAGTTTTATTGTATTCTTTTTGAATTGGTATTAATTTATTGTATTTACTTTTTTTAAATGGCAAAAATGTATTTTTATGAATATTTTGTATTCCTTGATAACCTGAATCAACAAAAACTTGTTTTTCTAGATGAATAAAAGTTTTAGATTTTAAAAGTAATTTAAAATCATGAATGCTTCCAAAACAAAAAGCGGTTGAAATAATTTTTCCATTTAAAATATCAATAATTATTTGCGATTTAAGAGTATGATGTTTGTTTTTACCCGAAAAAAGTAATTTTAGTTTTTTTTAATTCTTTCAATTGGAGTTTCAGTAGCATCAATAGCTAGTAAAGTATTATTGATTCCTTTATTTTTGATTAAATCTTTTTTGCCAGATAAATTAAAAATTCCACTTTTTATTAAAGTATTTTCAATTCAAAAAATATTACGAATGCAGCTAGTATGACTAATATTATATCTTTTTGCAATAACTCTATAACTACTATACTCTTTTCAGTATTCTAATGTCATTAATAAACGATTTTCTATTGATAATTTATTAGGTTTACCACCAACTGCTTTTTTAATTGCTTCAGCTTTTTTTAAAATTTCAACCATTTTTTGAAATGTTTGTAGTTTTATTCCCACTAAACTATAAAATTCTTGTTCATCTTTGTATTTTTTTAACATAATAATTATCACCTTTGATATTAATAATAACCGTTAAATTATTAAAATTAAAGGTTTTGCACCAAGTCTATTGTCTAAAATAAAAAAAGAAATATATTTATATGTTAATTGTCAATTGTAAAAAATATATTCTGATTTTGCTTTTAATAAAAAACAATAATTATTTTCACCTAATAAAATTGGGTTAAAACATTCATATTTTTTTATTATATTAATACTAGCAAGTAACATATCCCAACGTATTCCATCACTTACTATCACTATTTGTTGAAAATTAATTTTTTTGGAAATTGCAGTAACTATCGCAAGTTCACTATCAATAAAATCTTTTTCTTTATTAAAAGTAATAATTTCAAAATTATGTATTAGACTTGGTGCAAAACCTTTAATTTTAATAATTTAACGGTTATTATTAATATCAAAGGTGATAATTATTATGTTAAAAAAATACAAAGATGAACAAGAATTTTATAGTTTAGTGGGAATAAAACTACAAACATTTCAAAAAATGGTTGAAATTTTAAAAAAAGCTGAAGCAATTAAAAAAGCAGTTGGTGGTAAACCTAATAAATTATCAATAGAAAATCGTTTATTAATGACATTAGAATACTGAAAAGAGTATAGTAGTTATAGAGTTATTGCAAAAAGATATAATATTAGTCATACTAGCTGCATTCGTAATATTTTTTGAATTGAAAATACTTTAATAAAAAGTGGAATTTTTAATTTATCTGGCAAAAAAGATTTAATCAAAAATAAAGGAATCAATAATACTTTACTAGCTATTGATGCTACTGAAACTCCAATTGAAAGAATTAAAAAAAACTAAAATTACTTTTTTCGGGTAAAAACAAACATCATACTCTTAAATCGCAAATAATTATTGATATTTTAAATGGAAAAATTATTTCAACCGCTTTTTGTTTTGGAAGCATTCATGATTTTAAATTACTTTTAAAATCTAAAACTTTTATTCATCTAGAAAAACAAGTTTTTGTTGATTCAGGTTATCAAGGAATACAAAATATTCATAAAAATACATTTTTGCCATTTAAAAAAAGTAAATACAATAAATTAATACCAATTCAAAAAGAATACAATAAAACTTTAAGCAAAATTAGAATTAAAATTGAACACGTATTTGCTAAACTAAAACGTTTTAAAATTTTAACTTTAAAATATCGCAATAAAATACGAAGATTTGCATTAAGATTTAATTTAATAGCAGAAATATATAATTTTGAATTACCTTAGTTTTGCACCAAGTCTATTTTACTTTGATCATTTAAAATCTTTAACTGTTGTTTATTAATGGTATCATTATCACCACAAATAAACTTAATTGGTTTTTTATATTTTAATAATGATAAAACACCAGTTTCAACACCAATAAAAATTGGATTAATAAATTGTTCTCAATTTAAATTATAATCACGACAAACAATTACTAATTGTTTAATATCACTATTTTTCATAATTTGTTAACATCGCAACTTGTTTTTTTACTGAATTATCACTATTTAATAAATAACTACCCGCTACTAGGTAATTAGCACCAGCAGTAATACAATCATTTGCTGTTAAATTATTAATGCCGCCATCAACAGCAATTGTAATATTTGGAAAATTATTATCGATATGTTTTACTAACATTTTAATTTTATTAATAGTTAAATCTAAAAAACGTTGTCCACCCGCACCTGGTTGCACACTCATAATTAAAATTGTATCAAGATCTTTCAAATAATCATAAATTTTTGAAATTGGTGTATCAGGATTAATGGCAATTCCTTTTTTAAAACCAGGTTTTTTTCACTGCAGAAATTCTTTTAATTGTTCTTCTGTTAATGCTTCATAATGCAAAGTAATATTTTTAACTTGCGGTAAAATTATAAATGGT
Source organism: Spiroplasma endosymbiont of Acasis viretata (assembly GCF_964031275.1). Taxonomy (NCBI): domain Bacteria; kingdom Bacillati; phylum Mycoplasmatota; class Mollicutes; order Entomoplasmatales; family Spiroplasmataceae; genus Spiroplasma; species Spiroplasma endosymbiont of Acasis viretata. The sequence goes on along the minus strand of NZ_OZ035019.1, from coordinate 584,117 downwards.
TTTAAATAATCACATACTTTTAATGTTGTTATCTTTACCATCATATGACAATCAATATTGATATTAGAACTAAATTTACATACATCACTTAATATTTTTGCACCAAAACTTAAATTTTCAACAAAATGATGATCCATAACATCAAAATGAATTCAATTAATTCCTGCATTTTGTAAATTTAATAAATCATCTTTTAAAGATAGAAAGTTAGCAGTTAAAATGCTAGCGGCAATTGTTACTTCTTTTTTCATATATTACCATCCTTTATTTTAAATTATTAATTTTATTGAATTCTATTAAAATTTTACAATAATCTTCATAAAAAAAACCAGAAATTATTTTATTTGCAACTGCTTTTTTAATTGCACATTCTGGTTCTTGCTGATGTAAGCAAGTACGAAACTTACAATTTTGTCAAATATTAGTAAAACTAGGAAAATTAGTAGCAATATCAATACTACTTAAACCTTGCAATTGAAAGACCGAAAAACCAGGTGTATCTGCAATAATACCATCATGTAAAAAATAAAGGCGAGTTTTAGTTGTGGTATGTTTACCACGATTTAAACTTTTAGAAATATCCTGTGTTCATAGTTTTAAATTATTATCCAAACTATTTAAAGTTGAACTCTTTCCCACTCCTGAAGTACCTGTTAATATTGATAACTTGTTTGTAAAAACTTTTTTTAAATCTTCAATACCATTTTTTTTAACATTTGAAATAAAAATTACTGGTAAATTTAAATTCTGATATGCTTTAACTTTTGTTCAAACTTCATTATCTTTAGTTACCAAATCAATTTTTGTAAATATTAAAATTATTTTTAAATGATAATAATTAAAAATAGTTAATAATTTATTTAATAGAAAACTACTAAGAAAAGGATTAACAAGAGAACTAACAATTAATACTTGATCAACATTAGCAATGCTTGGTCGATATAGTTCATTAAATCGAGGTAAAATTGATTCAACCAAAGGATTTTTATCATCTTTAAAATTAACTTTAACATAATCACCAACTAAAATTTTTGCTGTTTGAAATTTTAAATTTCCTTTGATTAAACAAGAATAAATTTGATTTTGAATTCTTACTTCAACAAAGTTATTTGCAACTCCAATAACTATTCCTTGTTTAAAGTTCATAGTGTCCTCCAATTAATATAAAATTAATATGCTTATAATAACACCAATAAGTAATAATATAATTAAAATTAAAGATGATAAAAATTCTTTTTTTAAATAAAATGGTTTTTTTAATTTTTGTGAATTTAAGTAATTTTTCTTAAATAACATATTATTTTTATTTTCCATTTTTAAACAACAATCTAAATCATTACTCAATTCACTAATTGTCCGATAGCGATCATTAATATCCTTAGCAGTTGCCTTCAAAATAATATTTTCTAAACTTTGTGGAATATTTTTATTAATTTCATGAATTAATGGCATTGGTTCTTTAATATGTTTGGCCGCTAATATTTGTGGATTTTTATGAAAAAAAGGTGGTTTACCAACTAATAATTCATATAATATAATACCTAAAGCATAAATATCACTTTGAATTGTTGGTTTTTGAAATTTTACTACTTCTGGAGCAATATATTTCATTGTTCCTACAACTTGATTAGCGTGTTTTTTAACTTCATAATCATCAATAACAGCAATACCAAAGTCTAAAACTTTAATTGCTCCACTACTAGTTAAAATAATATTTTCGGGTTTTAAATCACGATGAATAATATTGACTGCATGACACGCATTAACCCCTTTTAAAATTTCTTTCATAATAACTATAACTTCATTAACTGATAAAACTGAATAATTACTTAAATATTCTTTTAATGTTTTACCTTCTAATAATTCAAAAACTAAGCATCAATCTTTCTTATCAATAAAAACATCATATACCAAAATAACATTGGGATGTCTAACTCTAGATACTGCTCTAATTTCTTGCAAAAATCGTTCTTTTATTAAGTCATCTAGTGGTGAAATTGGATTAATTACTTTTAAAGCAACTTGCCGATTTAAATATTTATCTTGTGCTTCATAAACTTTAGCCATACCACCCGAACCAATAATTTTTAAAATATGATAACGATTATTCAATAATTTATTTATTTCCATTAGTTTCACCATTACTTTTAAATTTATTTTTTAAAAATTACTAACTTATTTATAATTTATATTTTACACAAAAATGTCAAAAGACTAAAATTTTATTTCCATTAATAATACAGTAACATTATCAGTTGAAACATTAAGTAATGCTTGCTTAATTAATAACTTAACTTTGTTATTAATATTTCCATTTTTTTCTAAAATATTAACTATTTCATATTCTTCTAAAAAATCATGAACACCATCACTAGTTAAAAGAAAATATGATGGAATTATTAAGGGTAAATGAAAAATATCGGTTTTTAATGGCTTACGTGGACCAAGAGCACTAGTTAATGCCTTTCAATAAGTGTGATTTAAATCAACACTTAATTCTTTAGTTGTGTTTTTTTGTAAATATAGATTTAAAATATTATGATCAACTGTTAACTGTTTTAATCCTTGTTCACTATATTGATAAATACGTGAATCACCAATATTTACTAAATAAGCTTTGTTATTAGTAATTAAAATTATTACCATAGTTGTTCCCATATCAAGCGCTTGTTCATTACTTAAACTAAAATTATTCATTTCAATTTGAATAATATCTATCTTTTCTTGTAATCATGCATGAATTTGTTTATCATGTTTTAATTTAGTAAAATCTGTTGTTTCAAAAAATTTTTTTAACATACTAACAGCCATATTACTGGCCACTTCACCACATTTATGACCACCCAAACCATCACAAACAACACCAATAACTTGTCCCATATTATTTGTTAAATATAAAACGGCATCTTGATTATTTGTACGATAATTACCAACATCTGTTTTATAACTAGCATTTATTTTCATAAACTGACCCCCTATATTCCTTTTTTTAATTTACAAATATAAAATCCATCAGTATTGTTATTAAAACCAAAAAATTGTTTTTCTGTAATGATTGTCATATCTGCGTGATTTTTAACAAACTTCTCAATTTGATTTTGATTTTCTTTAATATTGAAAGTACAAGTAACATACACAATTATCGCTTCGGGTTTTAAAAGTTGATAAGCCTTATTTAATAATTTTGCTTGAACAGTAATTAAGTGATTAATTTCTTCTTTACTTCAATTGATAAGTTTAACTTCTGGTTTTCTTTTAATTAAACCTCAAGCAGTACTAGGAGCATCAATTAAAATTTTGTCAAACTTATTATTAAAATCCAATATTGTAGAATCACCATATTTAAGTTCAGTATTTGTTACGCCTAATTTTTTTAAATAAGTAGCACCAATTTTTAATCGTTCTTCATTGATATCACAAGCAACTATCTTACCGTGATTAGACATTAAAGCTGCCATATGAGCTGTTTTACTAGCAATTCCTGCACACATATCTAATACTTCATCATATGGTTGTGGATCTAAAAAATGACTAACTAACATACTTGCTTGGTCTTGTTTAATAATTTCACCATTTTCATATAATTTTGTGTTAAAAATTGACTTTGAACTAATAATACCATCAGATACTATCTCGCTTAAACAAAAGTTAAAAGATTTATAATTTTCATTGTTTAACACTTTATTAACAGTAGTTTTTAATGTATTAACTCTAAAACTAATTAATGGCATTCTTAAGTTATCTTTTATCAATTGATTTGCAATATTAATACTAAATTGTGATTTTATTAAAGAATATAATCAACTAGGATAACTATATTTAATTAATTTAATATTTTGTTTACTTTCTTTTTGTAAGTTAAATTCTGATCTAAATTCAGTAAAACATAAATCTAATACTTTAGAAATAATAAATGTTAGTTTATTATCAATGGTGCTTACTTTTTTTAAAGTATTTTCAATGAAAATTTCTTTATTAGTAATTTCTAAAAAATAGATTTCATATAAAACTATTCATAATAAAATAGTTATGTGAAAAGGAATAGTAATTACTGATTTGAAAACATTTCATATTTGATTTAATATATAATCTAAATAAATTTGATTTTTTAAAGTTCCTAGTACTATCTTTTCAATTGCTTCTTTTTCTGATAATGTTAGATTTTTATCTCGCATCATTTGTGCTAATAAAACATTACAATGACCTTTTTCTAGGATTACTTGTACTAGAATTTTATAAACATCATTTTGAATTATCATTATTTAACCCCACAAAATTTTTAATTATACATATATTATAACTTAAATTATTATTTTTAATTTTGATAAGTATTTTACTATTATAACTATTAAAAAATGCATCATTACAATGCATTTTTAGTAATAAATTATTATTTTTAATAAAAAATAAACTATTAAAAGTTGCTCTTTATATTTACTTTACCTTTTCATTTTTTACAAACTTCACAATATTTATACATATTATTAATTTTAATACCAAGAATAATTCCTGATCATATTGCACAAGGTGTATTAGCACAAATTATAACTAAATCTTTCATTAAAATTGTTGATTCAGATCCGCCATGATATGATAAATGAATAATGCCCCATAATACTCATAAACTGTTAGCTGTTGTATAAAGAATAAATGTAAGTAAAGAAATACCATCTGTTTTTTTAGTTTTTATTGTTTTTAAAGATTGTGGACAAAATGCTATAACAGCAATAAGTGCTCCAATAATCCCTATTATAGTAATAATTCATCATTCAGTATTTGCCATTATTTTTATTCCTCCAAAGTTCTAGCATTTTCGCCCAACGTTTTCATATTTTTTACTTTAACATAAATAATACAATTAGTTGCAGTCATTGTTACTGTATACGGTATTATTAAGGTAGAACCTCAAATTGCAATTTCAAGAGTATCAGCACCTTCTGGTCACATTACTGGTAATGTTACTGAAAGTATTCCAAATATCAAGAAAAAAAGATTAGCAATATTATAAATTATATAAGTTGATAAGATTATATGTTTAGTTTCCTTAGTTTTTATTGTTTTTATTGCTTGTGGAATAAATGTTATAATAGATAATATTCCGGTTAAATAACCTATAATTCCAATAAAAGTTTGCATTTTCATCCTCCATTAAATTTTAAAAATATTTTAGTAGTTTTTTTAAAACTATTAATATATTTATTTCTTGTTTTATTAAAAACAACATTATTTTACTTTTAATCATTTAAAATAGAAAGTGTTTAATTAATATTTTTTCAAATAAATCTAAAAAAATTAAAAATAATTTATAATAAAAAAATAAAAAACCACTAAAATAGTAAAAATTTATTTAAAATAAAATAATAAATTTAAAAAATATTAGTTAAAAATTAAATAAAATTTTAATTTTACAATAGACTTGGTGCAAAACTAAGGTAATTCAAAATTATATATTCCTGCTATTAAATTAAATCTTAATGCAAATCTTCGTATTTTATTGCGATATTTTAAAGTTAAAATTTTAAAACGTTTTAGTTTAGCAAATACGTGTTCAATTTTAATTCTAATTTTGCTTAGAACCTGTTTAAAATCTTTTCAATAAAATTGAAATAAAGGCAAGAACAACCATTTGTAAGCTAGTATTTAATTTTTTTTCACAATTTTTTCATAATCTTCTGCATTTTTCTAATCATGCAAAACTTCGTTCTACAACTCATCTTTTTGGTAATACTACAAAAGAATGTAATTCATTACGTTTTATAACTTCAACATTTGCATTTATAATTGTTTTAATTTTAGAAGCAAATTTTTCACCAGTATAACCAGCATCTACTAGTATTTTTTGAACTGCAGAAAGATTCTCTTTTTTATTTTCAATCATTATTATAGCACTATTACGATCTGTTTTTTCTGCTGTGGTTATGTAAATTGCATGTGGTAAACCTTGAGAATCAACAGCAATATGACGCTTTATTCCTGAAATCTTTTTACCAGCATCATAACCTTTATTTTTAGTAGTATCTGTATTTTTAACACTTTGTGAATCAATTATACAAAAACTAGTTTGTTCTTTTCTACCATTATTGATACGAAATGCCTTGACTAATTTTTTTTAAAACTAATTGTAATACACTAGGTTCTTTATCATTATTTTTACTTCAAGCTTGAAAATAATAATATACAATTTGTCATTTTGGAAAATTTTTTGGTAACATTCTTCACTGGCAACCACTTTTTAATACATATAAAACTGCACAAAATACTTCATATAAATCTAAACTTCTTGGTTTAGTTCTCTTTTTAGTATTTTCTAAAATTGATTTTATATTTTCAAATTGCTCTTTGCTAACATTACTAGGATAATTTTTATACATATATACCTCTTATTTTAAAATATATAATCATTTTATCCTATTCTCTAAAAGATTTTAAACAGGTTCTAAAAACAAACATCATACTCTTAAATCGCAAATAATTATTGATATTTTAAATGGAAAAATTATTTCAACCGCTTTTTGTTTTGGAAGCATTCATGATTTTAAATTACTTTTAAAATCTAAAACTTTTATTCATCTAGAAAAACAAGTTTTTGTTGATTCAGGTTATCAAGGAATACAAAATATTCATAAAAATACATTTTTGCCATTTAAAAAAAGTAAATACAATAAATTAATACCAATTCAAAAAGAATACAATAAAACTTTAAGCAAAATTAGAATTAAAATTGAACACGTATTTGCTAAACTAAAACGTTTTAAAATTTTAACTTTAAAATATCGCAATAAAATACGAAGATTTGCATTAAGATTTAATTTAATAGCAGGAATATATAATTTTGAATTACCTTAGTTTTGCACCAAGTCTAATATAATCTTTATCATTACCAGTCATAGTAGCACTTGTTGATGTAATATTACTAAATGTTGCTTTACCTTTTTCATAACCATTATTACCAGCATTTATTATTGCAGTTTCTAATTCATCATTAGTTGGTGTATCACCAGCCATAGTTATTTTTCCTAAATTTTTAAAATAAATTAAATCATTTAAACTAATTCTAAAATCATCAAAATCAGCAATTTTAAATGTTACTGGTGATTTTTCTCTTTCTGCTGGAGTTAATTTAATTCAATTAGTTCAACAACGTTTTTGTGCTTCTTTAATTTCATAAGCAGTTGGCATTTTTTCCATAATAATAAATGATAATCAACCACGAATTGCTGTTGTTATACCATAAAGTGCTTTACCTAATGTTTTTTGATTTAATGTATTATTATCAATTAAATTAACAATTTTTTGAAAACTATTAGGTTGTGCAAATGCATTTCTATGTACAAAAACTCCTAATACTTTTTTTAAATCAAATGTTTTTTCTAAATGTAAACCAGTTTTAGTATCTTTAACCATATCTTTATTTAAAAACATATGTTTATATAAAAACATACCAAATACTGATTGTTTATATAATTGGCCACTTGCTACAGTATCTGCTGCAATTTGACCATAATTTAATCTTAAATATGCTTTTGTTAATTGTAACATTGGAGTAAATCCTAATGCACCAATAAAATCACTTACATTTGTACCAATTTCAGTTTCAGTTATATTTCCTAATAATTCATTCATTAGACTTGGTGCAAAACCTTTAATTTTAATAATTTAACGGTTATTATTAATATCAAAGGTGATAATTATTATGTTAAAAAAATACAAAGATGAACAAGAATTTTATAGTTTAGTGGGAATAAAACTACAAACATTTCAAAAAATGGTTGAAATTTTAAAAAAAGCTGAAGCAATTAAAAAAGCAGTTGGTGGTAAACCTAATAAATTATCAATAGAAAATCGTTTATTAATGACATTAGAATACTGAAAAGAGTATAGTAGTTATAGAGTTATTGCAAAAAGATATAATATTAGTCATACTAGCTGCATTCGTAATATTTTTTGAATTGAAAATACTTTAATAAAAAGTGGAATTTTTAATTTATCTGGCAAAAAAGATTTAATCAAAAATAAAGGAATCAATAATACTTTACTAGCTATTGATGCTACTGAAACTCCAATTGAAAGAATTAAAAAAAACTAAAATTACTTTTTTCGGGTAAAAACAAACATCATACTCTTAAATCGCAAATAATTATTGATATTTTAAATGGAAAAATTATTTCAACCGCTTTTTGTTTTGGAAGCATTCATGATTTTAAATTACTTTTAAAATCTAAAACTTTTATTCATCTAGAAAAACAAGTTTTTGTTGATTCAGGTTATCAAGGAATACAAAATATTCATAAAAATACATTTTTGCCATTTAAAAAAAGTAAATACAATAAATTAATACCAATTCAAAAAGAATACAATAAAACTTTAAGCAAAATTAGAATTAAAATTGAACACGTATTTGCTAAACTAAAACGTTTTAAAATTTTAACTTTAAAATATCGCAATAAAATACGAAGATTTGCATTAAGATTTAATTTAATAGCAGAAATATATAATTTTGAATTACCTTAGTTTTGCACCAAGTCTATTAAATCAAAAAACATTAGGTAAAGCACTTTATGGTATAACAACAGCAATTCGTGGTTGATTATCATTTATTATTATGGAAAAAAATGCCAACTGCTTATGAAATTAAAGAAGCACAAAAACGTTGTTGAACTAATTGAATTAAATTAACTCCAGCAGAAAGAGAAAAATCACCAGTAACATTTAAAATTGCTGATTTTGATGATTTTAGAATTAGTTTAAATGATTTAATTTATTTTAAAAATTTAGGAAAAATAACTATGGCTGGTGATACACCAACTAATGATGAATTAGAAACTGCAATAATAAATGCTGGTAATAATGGTTATGAAAAAGGTAAAGCAACATTTAGTAATATTACATCAACAAGTGCTACTATGACTGGTAATGATAAAGATTATATTAGACTTGGTGCAAAACTAAGGTAATTCAAAATTATATATTCCTGCTATTAAATTAAATCTTAATGCAAATCTTCGTATTTTATTGCGATATTTTAAAGTTAAAATTTTAAAACGTTTTAGTTTAGCAAATACGTGTTCAATTTTAATTCTAATTTTGCTTAAATTTTTATTGTATTCTTTTTGAATTGGTATTAATTTATTGTATTTACTTTTTTTAAATGGCAAAAATGTATTTTTATGAATATTTTGTATTCCTTGATAACCTGAATCAACAAAAACTTGTTTTTCTAGATGAATAAAAGTTTTAGATTTTAAAAGTAATTTAAAATCATGAATGCTTCCAAAACAAAAAGCGGTTGAAATAATTTTTCCATTTAAAATATCAATAATTATTTGCGATTTAAGAGTATGATGTTTGTTTTTACCCGAAAAAAGTAATTTTAGTTTTTTTTAATTCTTTCAATTGGAGTTTCAGTAGCATCAATAGCTAGTAAAGTATTATTGATTCCTTTATTTTTGATTAAATCTTTTTTGCCAGATAAATTAAAAATTCCACTTTTTATTAAAGTATTTTCAATTCAAAAAATATTACGAATGCAGCTAGTATGACTAATATTATATCTTTTTGCAATAACTCTATAACTACTATACTCTTTTCAGTATTCTAATGTCATTAATAAACGATTTTCTATTGATAATTTATTAGGTTTACCACCAACTGCTTTTTTAATTGCTTCAGCTTTTTTTAAAATTTCAACCATTTTTTGAAATGTTTGTAGTTTTATTCCCACTAAACTATAAAATTCTTGTTCATCTTTGTATTTTTTTAACATAATAATTATCACCTTTGATATTAATAATAACCGTTAAATTATTAAAATTAAAGGTTTTGCACCAAGTCTAATAAAAGAAATTAAAAATGAATTTAAAAATAAGGAGTAAATTATGAATTTATGAGACTTTTTAAAATATAGTGATAAATATAATGTTTTTAAAATATTTACTGAAGATAAAGAAATATATTTTTCATGAAATGGTGGAAGTAGTGAATTAGATGATGACCGTATTTTACTAGGTTATGAATTAGCAGACTGAAAAGTTTTATCATATAAACAATATCCAAATGAAATTATGGTATTTATTAAATTAGATAATCAATTAATGCAAAATTATAATCATTTTCCAGATTATTTCCAGATACAAAAAAAGAAAGATTAAATTATAATAAGGAGTAAATAATGACTAAACGTGAATTTTTAATTAAATGAAAAATTGATAAAGATAAAAATATTAAATTAGATTTTGAAAATGATTTAATTTATGAAAATATAGCATTATCTAGTTCATTTAATGAAAATTTTATAAATGAAATAATTGAATTATTAAATGATTATAAAAATATTGAATGAGATAATAATTAAATTATTTATAATTAATAATTATTTATGATATAAAAATAATATAAACTTAATATAAGTTTTTAACTCATTACTTTATTTCAAAGTAAATGAGTTTTTATTTTGAAAGGAAGATTTTATGAATAATTTACAATCACGAATTAAAGAATTAGAAAAAGAGATTGAAATAAAAAATGGAATGATTCACTTTATTGAGAAAAAAAATAATATTGAAATTAATAAAAAAAATCCAGACAGTAAATTTATAAAATTTTATAATCATGAAATTGAAAAATATCAAAAAGAAATTTGTGAAATTTATAATGAACTTTATAAGTTATGAGAAGAAGAAAATAAATCTAATTTAAATATTTCATACCAAGTACATGAAGATAAATCAAGTCTACTATTGCAAGAACAAATATTAAATATAAATAATGAAGAAAATTTACTAAATACAGATAATTATTCTAATCATAATCATTGTATTATTTTATAAATAAAAAAAGTTACCTTAATTGGTAACTTTTTAATTAGGTGCCAACCTAACAACAATATAAGTTTGAGAACTTTTTTATTTCATATACTTACTTATGTAAGTACTATAATTATACATTATTTAAGATTGTGAGGAAATATTATTTTGATTAGATTTTCTTTTAAGTTTAAAAATGGATTTTAATTTTGGAAATTTTTTAATTATTTTTAGAATTATTGGAATAAAGTAAAAACATAATAACTCAATACATCCAAAAATAATAAATATGTAATAAACACTTTTTATATTTAAATTATTAGCAAAAAAATAAAAAAGTAAAGGACATATAAGAAAAAAAGTTAAACTAGTATATATATAGTTTTTAAAATTCTTATTATCACAAAAACGAATAAATAATTTGTATGGTACAAACATTATAAATAAAAATGTTAGAGATATTGCAATTGAAATTGTGTAAGGAGAATTTATAAAATCATTTCATCATGGTCAAAATTCATTACGATTTAAAAAATACATTTTTATTCACTTCCTAAAATTTAATTATATTTTTATTTTACCAAATTATCTTGCATTTAAAACTACTTTATTAATATTAGATTTAATATTTGATATATATCTATATGCTCAACTTTTATCTGGTTCTCTTTGTGCAGAATTGGTATATTCTATTTTACCTAAATTACCTTGTAAATAAATAATTCAATTTAATTTTTCAGAGTTATTAACTATGCTAAACACTATAGGATAATCATTATTTATTTTTTGTTCATAAGAATTATAACTCTTCTTAATTTTTAAATCAAATTCGTAATTACAGAAAGAATATGAAGTAAAAATATTATATTTGCTAAAACTTTTATAATAAGCATTTGCAAAATAATCATTAACTTCATTAGGAACAATTGTACCAAACTTACTAAAAAATTCAGATTCTGGAAAATTGCCTTTATTTATTTTTAAATCTTTTAAATCAATAGTTATACTTGTAGCTTTTACTTCTTTTGAAGGATTAAGAACCTGTTTAAAATCTTTTAGAGAATAGGATAAAATGATTATATATTTTAAAATAAGAGGTATATATGTGTAAAAATTATCCTAGTAATGTTAGCAAAGAGCAATTTGAAAATATAAAATCAATTTTAGAAAATACTAAAAAGAGAACTAAACCAAGAAGTTTAGATTTATATGAAGTATTTTGTGCAGTTTTATATGTATTAAAAAGTGGTTGCCAGTGAAGAATGTTACCAAAAAATTTTCCAAAATGACAAATTGTATATTATTATTTTCAAGCTTGAAGTAAAAATAATGATAAAGAACCTAGTGTATTACAATTAGTTTTAAAAAAAATTAGTCAAGGCATTTCGTATCAATAATGGTAGAAAAGAACAAACTAGTTTTTGTATAATTGATTCACAAAGTCTTAAAAATACAGATACTACTAAAAATAAAGGTTATGATGCTGGTAAAAAGATTTCAGGAATAAAGCGTCATATTGCTGTTGATTCTCAAGGTTTACCACATGCAATTTACATAACCACAGCAGAAAAAACAGATCGTAATAGTGCTATAATAATGATTGAAAATAAAAAAGAGAATCTTTCTGCAGTTCAAAAAATACTAGTAGATGCTGGTTATACTGGTGAAAAATTTGCTTCTAAAATTAAAACAATTATAGACTTGGTGCAAAACCTTTAATTTTAATAATTTAACGGTTATTATTAATATCAAAGGTGATAATTATTATGTTAAAAAAATACAAAGATGAACAAGAATTTTATAGTTTAGTGGGAATAAAACTACAAACATTTCAAAAAATGGTTGAAATTTTAAAAAAAGCTGAAGCAATTAAAAAAGCAGTTGGTGGTAAACCTAATAAATTATCAATAGAAAATCGTTTATTAATGACATTAGAATACTGAAAAGAGTATAGTAGTTATAGAGTTATTGCAAAAAGATATAATATTAGTCATACTAGCTGCATTCGTAATATTTTTTGAATTGAAAATACTTTAATAAGAAGTGGAATTTTTAATTTATCTGGCAAAAAAGATTTAATCAAAAATAAAGGAATCAATAATACTTTACTAGCTATTGATGCTACTGAAACTCCAATTGAAAGAATTAAAAAAAACTAAAATTACTTTTTTCGGGTAAAAACAAACATCATACTCTTAAATCGCAAATAATTATTGATATTTTAAATGGAAAAATTATTTCAACCGCTTTTTGTTTTGGAAGCATTCATGATTTTAAATTACTTTTAAAATCTAAAACTTTTATTCATCTAGAAAAACAAGTTTTTGTTGATTCAGGTTATCAAGGAATACAAAATATTCATAAAAATACATTTTTGCCATTTAAAAAAAGTAAATACAATAAATTAATACCAATTCAAAAAGAATACAATAAAACTTTAAGCAAAATTAGAATTAAAATTGAACACGTATTTGCTAAACTAAAACGTTTTAAAATTTTAACTTTAAAATATCGCAATAAAATACGAAGATTTGCATTAAGATTTAATTTAATAGCAGGAATATATAATTTTGAATTACCTTAGTTTTGCACCAAGTCTTATAAATGCAAATGTTGAAGTTATAAAACGTAATGAATTACATTCTTTTGTAGTATTACCAAAAAGATGAGTTGTAGAACGAAGTTTTGCATGATTAGAAAAATGCAGAAGATTATGAAAAAATTGTGAAAAAAAATTAAATACTAGCTTACAAATGGTTGTTCTTGCCTTTATTTCAATTTTATTGAAAAGATTTTAAACAGGTTCTTAAAGTTTTATTGTATTCTTTTTGAATTGGTATTAATTTATTGTATTTACTTTTTTTAAATGGCAAAAATGTATTTTTATGAATATTTTGTATTCCTTGATAACCTGAATCAACAAAAACTTGTTTTTCTAGATGAATAAAAGTTTTAGATTTTAAAAGTAATTTAAAATCATGAATGCTTCCAAAACAAAAAGCGGTTGAAATAATTTTTCCATTTAAAATATCAATAATTATTTGCGATTTAAGAGTATGATGTTTGTTTTTACCCGAAAAAAGTAATTTTAGTTTTTTTTAATTCTTTCAATTGGAGTTTCAGTAGCATCAATAGCTAGTAAAGTATTATTGATTCCTTTATTTTTGATTAAATCTTTTTTGCCAGATAAATTAAAAATTCCACTTTTTATTAAAGTATTTTCAATTCAAAAAATATTACGAATGCAGCTAGTATGACTAATATTATATCTTTTTGCAATAACTCTATAACTACTATACTCTTTTCAGTATTCTAATGTCATTAATAAACGATTTTCTATTGATAATTTATTAGGTTTACCACCAACTGCTTTTTTAATTGCTTCAGCTTTTTTTAAAATTTCAACCATTTTTTGAAATGTTTGTAGTTTTATTCCCACTAAACTATAAAATTCTTGTTCATCTTTGTATTTTTTTAACATAATAATTATCACCTTTGATATTAATAATAACCGTTAAATTATTAAAATTAAAGGTTTTGCACCAAGTCTAATAAATATAAAATTATGAAATAAATTCGCCTTTTTATAAAAAAGTGATTTTTTTATTGTATATTCATTTTTTTAATTATAGACTTAAATTAAGATTTACTTAGAATTCAAAAATAAACAATAAATAATAATTTTTCAATTAAAACTATATTCTATAAAAAATAATTTGTTATCAATTTATGTTATTAACAATATTTTTAATATTGTCATAAATTTAACTTATCATTTTATTTTTTATAAATTTACAAACTAATTTAATGTTCTTACACCATTTCGTATTTTTTTAAAATCCTAAATATTATAAATATAATCTATGTTCTAAGTAAATCTTAAATTATGGGAATATATAAAAAAGTATTGGAGTTAAAAATGAAAAAAAATAATTTTATTTATGCGAGATATGATAAAGAAGATAACTGTTTAGGTGTTTATGACACTATGGAAGAAGCAATATTAAAAGTTTACCACATTGATAAAACTAATAAAAAACGCTATTATCAAGCCTATAATAATATTTGTCGTTCTTATCAAAAATATAAAAATAATTTTGGAAATGTTGTTTGTTATGAAGGTTTTTGATTTAAAATACCACTAAATGAAAATCGCTATTAAAATTAAAAAAATAAAATAGTTATACTATGAAATGGTTAAGGATACTTAATAAAAATATTTTTTAATTTTATAGTTAAAGCTCAATAAATTAAAAAACCATTACTTTGATTTATAGATATTTATTTTATTAAATTTTTTCAATTATTTCTTTAGTTTAAAAATTTAACTATTAATAAGAATTTAAATCATAATATTTAATATTTTATTATTTATAATTTGAAAAAAATCTGAATGTTAGTAAACTAAATTAACCTTTACTAACATTCTTTTTTAGATTTAAATTTTTTTATATATTTTTCTAAAAAAACAGCATACTTAATCAATCTTTTATAAAACTACTTTTTTATTAGACTTCTTTTACTCATTGATTAGGTACTACTGAAAAACCAATAGTATTATTACCAGTATGTGTTTTTAAAATATTACATAATGGTTCAACTTTATATTTGGTAAATCCTCTATTTTTTACTTTTTTAATTGCTTCATCAATAATATCTTTTCTACATCAACCATCAATAATATATATTGTTTCTTTAGTAACATCTTTAATTTTAGTAATAATATCTAACATTTCTTCCATAGCTTTACTTAAAGTTCTAACTCTACCAATATTATCAATTGTTTCTTTACATCTTAAAATTGGTTTAAAACGTAAAAAATTACCAATTCTTGCTTTACTCATTGGTAATCTACCACCACGAGCTAAAAATTTTAAATCATTAGGAGCAATATAAGATTCATAAGTTTTGCGGAATTTATTTAAAATTTCTAAAATTTCAGGAATTTTTTTTCCATTTTTAACAAGAGTAAAAGCAATTAAAACCATAAATTTTAAAGGTATTGAAGCAGCACCTGTTTCTAAAATATGGACTTTATTTTTATATTTTTCTTCTTTTTGTAAAACTTGCGAACTTGCATATTGTCCTGAAGCATTATTAGCAATTGGTAAAAATAAAATTTGATCATATTTACTCAAAGCATTATCTCAATATTGTTCAATTTTACCACGACTAGTTTGACTAGTTTTTAAAATATAGTGTTCATCAATCATCTTTTTACGAATTGTTTCACTATCAATATCAATATTATTATCATCATAAGCATTTTCTCCTTCAATAATATTTAAAGGAATAATTATTATTTCAGGATATTTTTTCATATCTTCAAGGGTAAAACCAGTAGCTGAATCACTTACAATTCCAATTTTCATTTTGTTTGCTCCTAACCTTTTATACTAATAAATTATAGTAAAATTATAACAAATTTATTTTACTATATATCGTTTTAATTTGAAAAAATATAAAGTGACTATAAACTTATTAGTAGTAAAAATAAAAATAGTCTTAATTATTGAGTAATTAAG
Source organism: Spiroplasma endosymbiont of Acasis viretata (assembly GCF_964031275.1). Taxonomy (NCBI): domain Bacteria; kingdom Bacillati; phylum Mycoplasmatota; class Mollicutes; order Entomoplasmatales; family Spiroplasmataceae; genus Spiroplasma; species Spiroplasma endosymbiont of Acasis viretata. The sequence continues at coordinate 567,790 of NZ_OZ035019.1, read as the reverse complement.
ACTATTTTTTAATTAGTTTTAAGTTAAATAAATAATACGATCAGCAATAATTTCTGTATAGGCCACTTGCCACTTGCCACTTGCCACTTAGCCCTTTTTACTAGACCATTAATTTAAAAAACCTGAATGTATTCTAAAAACAATTGTGTTATATAATTAACACTAATTTTAACCTGAAAGGATTTTTATTAATGGATAAAATTAAACAAATAGCATTAGTAATTAACAAATTAAATATCAAAGAAAAAATTAAAATTATTGATGATTGTAAAAATCAATATTCAATTAGAAACCTATGTCAATATCTTCAATTAAACAGATCAACATATTACTTTTTAAAAAATAAACAAAAACCTATTAAAAAAGAAGAAAATCATATTATTAAATGCAATCATAAATATCAAAAAATATGCCAACTTTTAATCGAATTTCATTCTACAAGAAAAGGCAGAATTTATGGATATTTAAGAATTTTTTCAGCTTTTAAAGAGTGATTAAAACAAGAAAAAAATATCATTTTAAATATAGAATTATCAATAAAACAAATGCGAAAAATTATGAAAGAACACAATATTCAAGGATTAAAACAAACTAAAAATAACTATCCTAAAAACAAAAAAAATCCAAATAAGTGAATACCTACAATGGATAAAGTAAACAAAGATTATAAAAGTACAACCTCTTCAAATCAAATTTGATCAATGGACACTAAACAAATAAATACTAAAGAAGGATGATTATATCTTTTTGTAATTATTGATTTTTATTCAAATAATGTTGTTAGTTATAATATTGCTCCTAATAAATCATATCAGGATTTAATTCTTCCTGCTCTTGAAAAAATCAACAAACAATTTTCTTGAAATCAAATAAAAAATGTTATTTTACATTCAGATAACGCCAACGAATTTTATTGTCACGATATCACAAAATGAGCAGAGGATAAACAAATAATTTTAAGCAAAAAACAACCTTATGATATTGGTGGTAATGTATTATCTGAAAACTGATTTTCTCATTTATCTCAAGAATGACTACCTAAAGGATCAAATCAATATTTATCCATCAATGAAGCTATAAATGATGTAAATCAATATGTTATGTTTTATAATTATGAAAGAATACATTCTAAATTTCTAAAACCACCAATTTTACAAATTAAAATTTAGAATTTTATATCAAAAATGGTCCAGTAATTAAGGGCCAACCACCGCTCCTAATAAATCATATCAGGATTTAATTCTTCCTGCTCTTGAAAAAATCAACAAACAATTTTCTTGAAATCAAATAAAAAATGTTATTTTACATTCAGATAACGCCAACGAATTTTATTGTCACGATATCACAAAATGAGCAGAGGATAAACAAATAATTTTAAGCAAAAAACAACCTTATGATATTGGTGGTAATGTATTATCTGAAAACTGATTTTCTCATTTATCTCAAGAATGACTACCTAGGATCAAATCAATATTTATCCATCAATGAAGCTATAAATGATGTAAATCAATATGTTATGTTTTATAATTATGAAAGAATACATTCTAAATTTCTAAAACCACCAATTTTACAAATTAAAATTTAGAATTTTATATCAAAAATGGTCCAGTAATTAAGGGCCAACCACCATAATATGACATATTTTCCAATCATAATCCTAAATGTGTCTTATAATAATTATATTCTTTTTCAAAACTATTTTTTCAATTGGTAATTCATTTAATTCTTGAAAATTAGTATTTTGACTAATATCATTTAAATATTGATTTTCTACATATTGATCAGAAAATTGAATGCTTAAAAAAGTTATAATCATAATCATAACTAAAAAGCCTAACCCTAAAACTTGAATAATATTTTTTCTTTGTTCACGCAAATAATTGAAAAATATTTTTACCATATTCCACTAACCCCAGTTGATACTTCAAGTTAATTTTATCAATTTAAAAATATTTTTTAAAATTAAAACATTTTAATGTGTAATTTTTTATTTTAAGCAGTAAACCAGATTATATATTATTTAGTTAATGTCATTAATTGTTTATTATTAACGTTTAACTTTCAAGTAATAATGTATGAGACTAAATAAATTAAAATATTTATACTAATCATCAATGCAAAATATCATCAACGAAAAACAATAGGAAATGCGATTTTTGCAAAAGTTGCTAATAAATTAGAAAGTACCATTACTAAAGAAGGAACAATAAAAACAGCAACCAAACTACTCATTACCAATGTAGGTATTATTACCAGAAAGAAATTATAAGAAACTTCTAATGCAGTATAACCTAAACTTCGTAAAATATTAATTAATATTAAATTATCACGAACACTAATATTAGTAACAATAACAATAATCATTAGTGATAATGTAACACTAAAAATACCAAAAAATGAAATTATTATTTGTAAACTATATTGATTATTCTTCATAATACTACGTAAATTACTAATATCATACAGCGATGATAATGAAGTACTAATACCTTTACTTTCCAAATATCCTGAGTGTGAAATTTGTGCTAAATCAATATTATAATCATTTTTATTACTAATAATTGGTAAGTAATGTTTAAACTCATTATCAGTAAATTTGCTTAATTTACTATTAGCAAAATTATTTTCTAATAAATCACTTTTACTACCAAATAAAATCTCATTAAGTCAAAGTTTGGGCATTACTATTATTTTTGGATCTAATTTATTAATATAATCATAAGCAACACCAATTATATATTTTGTTTGATTATCTAATCCTTTATACCTATAAATAACACTATTATTAAGTTGTTCTCCACCATTATAAACATTAACAACCGAAGGTAAAGCAGAAGTAGCCATTGGAATAAATTGAACAGGACTACTATCTGGATTTTTAATTCCTAATTTTTGAATTAAATGATTACGAATATTAATAAATTGTTTATCTTGCCAATTATTAGAAACTTCCATATCAGTTAAATTTAATTTACTAAAAGTAGAGAAATCACTTATACTAAAATTTAGAGATAAAAAATCACTTAAACTATCATCAATACCATAAGCAGTTCTTGGTGCACTTCAATTTTTAAAAGATTCTTTTGATAAGGTTTGTGTATCATTATCAAAAACAGCACCACGCTGATTAGGAAGTAACAGATTAGCCTTATCAAGTTCTAATTGTGTGTATGGTACTTCATACTGTTCATCATAAGGAATTAAACCAAAACTTATCAATAAATCAGTATTGTTTTTACCATTATTATTGGTTAAATAATTAAATAATATTTTATTTTTTTCTAAAAAATTCTTAATTATTGATGGAATGTTTGATGGATTAGCATCAATTCATTGTTTTATTTTTAATAATTCACTACCCATAATATAACGATTTTGAACATTAATCACAATTGATTTATTAGGATTAAGAGGATCAAATTTTTTAATTGCCGCTAATAATTCTGGATATAATGAAATTTTACTTTTAATATTATCAACACTATTAAATTGATACATTAATTTATTTTCGTTATTAATAAAGTTAGTTTTAATATTATCATCAAATTGATAACCATTTTGATAATTAAAATTAGTTCCCGCAAATTGTGAACCTAACATATTATTAACTAAACCACTAGCAGCAAGCGCAAAGAATACTAATGTTGCAGCAAAAATACTAGTAAAACACATAATTAATGTTTTACCAAAACTACGTAGTGAAGTAGTAACGGCCAACTTATTACGATAACTAAATCTACCAATCACATATCTTGCAATAAAAGTAAAAGTTGAACTAATATTTATTTTATATTTTTGTTTTGAAATATTATTAGTAATTAAATCTAAGGGTTTATTTTTTAATAAGAATAATACCATTAAAAAACTAATGAAAGTTAAACTAATGATTGGAATAACAAGTAATAAAATAGCAGTAACAATATTAAAATACCAACCATAACTAATTAAGGCAACAGTACTAATATTAGTAATATAAATTAAATAATGCGCAACTGGAATCGAAATTAAAAAACCAATAATAGCAAAAATAAATAAAGGAGCAATAATTGAAATTACTAATGATATACTTAATTGTCAACTTTTATATCCTGTTGCTTTTAAAATTCCAATTAATTTTTTATTACGATCAATCATTTTAAAAGTAATAATAAAAATAATAATAGTAGTCACAATAAAAATTAAAATTAAAAATAAACTAGAAATCTCTTCAATAACATTAATTCTATTATTAATGGAACTAAAAGATCATTCTTGCATACTAGTATAAAATCTAGGATTATTGATATTTAAAGGTGAAACTATTTTATTATATTCAATACCATTATTATAATATTTTGTACTTGCTATATCAGTAGGTGTTTTATAAGTTGCATGAAGATAATTATAAATTCATTCATTATTTATTTGTGAATCAATATTTTTAGCCAAATCAGGATTAATACCTAAAAAAAAATCATCAATATTACTGCTAAATGCCTTTAAATCAGATTCAACTTTGTGCATCGTATTACCATTAGTAAAAGCAACAGTATTATTTTTTAAATCAAGTGAATTACCAAAATAACGACCAACAAATGCTGCTAATGAGCTTGTAGCATAACCACGAATAATAAACGTTTGTCCAGCAATTACATAATTTTGACCAATATGTAAATTATTTAGTTCAGCAAAATGTTTGTAAATTAAAATTTCATTATCTTGTAATGGTTTTTCTGTTAAACTTGGGCCACCATCTTTGACAATAATTGCTTTATTAACAATATATTCAAGTCCTGTTTCAATAAAAGCAAAATTTTTACTAGTAATTAATAAATCACGGACCATAACAGCATGTTGTCATTCAATATCTTTATATAACATTCCCATTGACATTATTTCATATAACTTAGCTTCATTTTTAATATCTATTTCACTATAGTTTCGATTAGCATATGGATACTCAGTTTTTCCTTTAAAATTATCATTATAAAACTGTAAAGCAGCTTCACTAGTAATCATAAAATTTGTTGCATTTTCTGGATGTAATGGATCATATAGATATTGATTTAGAATATTAGCATATTGTTCTATCGTTGCTTTATGAGTATCATAAGATGGATAATTAATAGGAATATTAATTTTAAAATCAATATATTTATGGCTAGTATCATTAAAAAGACTATCACCAATAGCAAAATATTCTTTACTATTAGCGAGTCCTCCATAAAAAGTAAAACGATATATATCAGGTCTAGTAGCATCTGGTATTGTTAACTGAAAAGTAGCTTTTGCCATCTTTTCTTTATCAATAGTATTATCTTTTTGATAATAATTAATATTATTTAAATAAGAACCATTTTTATCTTTTTCATTATATTTTCCATCAAAATTAACATATTCCACTGGTGAAAAAAATGTATATTGGTTAAATTCATTATGAGCAATATCGTTAACATATTGTTCAAATAAATAATTATTAGAAAAATTTAATGATAAAAAGGCAATAATCATAATCATTACTAAAAAACCTAAACCAAACATTTGTAATAAATTGTTTTTTTGTTCACGAATATAATTACGTAATAATTTAAACATGATTATCCCTTCTTATGATCACTTATTAATAAATTAGATTTTGACAGTTTTGCTAAAGCTGACTTTGCTGCTTCTTGCTCAGCTTTCTTTTTATTTGTTCCTACTCCTTTCCCCATTAGTATTTTATTATCTAAATACACATGAACAATAAAATAAGTAATATTATCTTTTTTAATTTGTTCCATAGTTTTATAATTAATAGGATCTCTTTTTTCTGCCTGTACTAATTCTTGTAATTTAGTTTTATAATCAATAATTGTTTCTAACTGATTAGTTTTAATTAATTCAAATAAAGTTAAATCTAAGATTTTTTTAACGGCACTATTTCCTAAATCAAGATATACTGCAGCAAGAAATGATTCAAAAACATCTGATAAAATACTTTCGCGTTGTTGCCCACCTGTATTTTTTTCACCATTTCCCAAAAATAAATAATCTTGTAATCCTAGAGCAATTGCCACTGCTGCCAATGTTTCTTGTCTAACTGCTTTACTACGTAAACTTGTTAATTGTCCCTCATCTTTATTTGGAAATAAGTGCCAAATGTAAGTTGAAATATTTTCCCCTAAAATCGAATCACCCAAAAATTCTAATCGCTCATATGAATAATCTAAATTATGTTCGTTTGAAAAAGAACTATGAGTAAACGCTTCACGATAATTACGATTAGATTTAATTTTTTCTAAAATACTCGATTTTAAAATATGTTCAATATTAATCATATTTTTCTCCTTAATACTTATTTATAAATTATAATTCTTGAATTTGTTTAGCTATTTTATTAGTAACATCTTGCTCAATAGCACGAATTAAAAGTTTTAAAGTACTATAATAAGATTTTTTATCACTAGATCCATGTGCTTTAAAAGCAATGCCATTAATACCTATTAATTGAGCACCACCTGTATTCTTATAATCAAAAGTCTTTTTAATATTTTTAAAAATACCAATTGACATTAAACCTAAAAATTTAGTTCATAAATTTTTTTTATAACCATTTTTAATTAATGTAAATAATAATGATGCCATGCCTTCAACTGATTTTAAAACAATATTACCTGAATAACCATCACAAATAATAATATCAACATCACCACTTAAAACATTTCGTGGTTCAATATTACCGTGAAAATTTAAAAAACTTAACTTTTCATTTTTTTGTGTTAATTGTTTTAGTTTAGCATATGTTGCTTTAGTTACTTCTGGACCTTTGCTTTCTTCAATGCCAATATTTAATAAACCAATTTTAGGACGTGAAATATTTTGAATAGTTTGACAATAAATATGACCCATTAATGCAAAATTAATTAATTCATCAACAGTGTTTTCAATATTTGCTCCAACATCCAATAATACTACTTGTCGATCTTTTATTAAAGTAGGCATAATTGGCATGAATGCCGGACGTTTAATGCCTTTGATTTCGCCTAATAAAAAATGACAAGCACCAAGATAGGCAGCAGTTGAACCCGAAGTTAGAATCCCATCTGCTTTTTTATTTTTAAATAACTGAATGGCTTGATTCATAGAAGAATCAGTCATTCTAATACCAGCGAGTGGACCATCATTCATAGTTATTACTTGGGTTGTTGCTAGTATTGTTATTCTTGATGATAATGGCTTATTTTTTAATAAAATCTGCAAGTTTCCATTAATTTGTTTTTCATCACCAACTAAACAAATTTCAACGTTTTTGAATTCTTTAATAACTTCTAACGCTGCAGCAATAGCGGGCAAACTACCATGGTCTGAACCCATTACATCAAAAGCAATTTTCATAGTTCCTCCTAAAAACAAAAAATAATTTAAGAAACCTTAAATAATATTATATTATATTATTGATAGTTTAATTATACGTTAATTTTTTTAATTCCTTAAGATTAACAATCCAACTAATACTGCATTTATTTATTTTAAATATCAATATTTCATTATTTGCTAGTAAAAAGTTAAAAAACAATTTATCTCTAATTATTTTGATATTGATTTTCTAAATAATTGTTTTTATTTACACCAGTTTTTTTTAAAGACCAAAACCCTTTTATTTATTTTATTAATAAAAAAAAAATTTAAAAGCAAAAAAACTAATATAAATATAAAAATATCTTATCATAATTATAAAACATAACATATTGATTTACATCATTTATAGCTTCATTGATGGATAAATATTGATTTGATCCTTTAGGTAGTCATTCTTGAGATAAATGAGAAAATCAGTTTTCAGATAATACATTACCACCAATATCATAAGGTTGTTTTTTGCTTAAAATTATTTGTTTATCCTCTGCTCATTTTGTGATATCTTGACAATAAAATTCGTTGGCGTTATCTGAATGTAAAATAACATTTTTTACTTGATTTCAAGAAAATTGTTTGTTGATTTTTTCAAGAGCAGGAAGAATTAAATCCTGATATGATTTATTAGGAGCAATATTATAACTAACAACATTATTTGAATAAAAATCAATAATTACAAAAAGATATAATCATCCTTCTTTAGTATTTATTTGTTTAGTGTCCATTGATCAAATTTGATTTGAAGAGGTTGTACTTTTATAATCTTTGTTTACTTTATCCATTGTAGGTATTCACTTATTTGGATTTTTTTTGTTTTTAGGATAGTTATTTTTAGTTTGTTTTAATCCTTGAATATTGTGTTCTTTCATAATTTTTCGCATTTGTTTTATTGATAATTCTATATTTAAAATGATATTTTTTTCTTGTTTTAATCACTCTTTAAAAGCTGAAAAAATTCTTAAATATCCATAAATTCTGCCTTTTCTTGTAGAATGAAATTCGATTAAAAGTTGGCATATTTTTTGATATTTATGATTGCATTTAATAATATGATTTTCTTCTTTTTTAATAGGTTTTTGTTTATTTTTTAAAAAGTAATATGTTGATCTGTTTAATTGAAGAGGTGGTTGGCCCTTAATTACTGGACCATTTTTGATATAAAATTCTAAATTTTAATTTGTAAAATTGGTGGTTTTAGAAATTTAGAATGTATTCTTTCATAATTATAAAACATAACATATTGATTTACATCATTTATAGCTTCATTGATGGATAAATATTGATTTGATCCTTTAGGTAGTCATTCTTGAGATAAATGAGAAAATCAGTTTTCAGATAATACATTACCACCAATATCATAAGGTTGTTTTTTGCTTAAAATTATTTGTTTATCCTCTGCTCATTTTGTGATATCTTGACAATAAAATTCGTTGGCGTTATCTGAATGTAAAATAACATTTTTTACTTGATTTCAAGAAAATTGTTTGTTGATTTTTTCAAGAGCAGGAAGAATTAAATCCTGATATGATTTATTAGGAGCAATATTATAACTAACAATATTATTTGAATAAAAATCAATAATTACAAAAAGATATAATCATCCTTCTTTAGTATTTATTTGTTTAGTGTCCATTGATCAAATTTGATTTGAAGAGGTTGTACTTTTATAATCTTTGTTTACTTTATCCATTGTAGGTATTCACTTATTTGGATTTTTTTTGTTTTTAGGATAGTTATTTTTAGTTTGTTTTAATCCTTGAATATTGTGTTCTTTCATAATTTTTCGCATTTGTTTTATTGATAATTCTATATTTAAAATGATATTTTTTTCTTGTTTTAATCACTCTTTAAAAGCTGAAAAAATTCTTAAATATCCATAAATTCTGCCTTTTCTTGTAGAATGAAATTCGATTAAAAGTTGGCATATTTTTTGATATTTATGATTGCATTTAATAATATGATTTTCTTCTTTTTTAATAGGTTTTTGTTTATTTTTTAAAAAGTAATATGTTGATCTGTTTAATTGAAGATATTGACATAGGTTTCTAATTGAATATTGATTTTTACAATCATCAATAATTTTAATTTTTTCTTTGATATTTAATTTGTTAATTACTAATGCTATTTGTTTAATTTTATCCATTAATAAAAATCCTTTCAGGTTAAAATTAGTGTTAATTATATAACACAATTGTTTTTAGAATACATTCAGGTTTTTTAAATTAATGGTCTAGTAAAAAGGGCTAAGTGGCAAGTGGCCCAACCACCTTCCTAACTTTTTACTAAATAACAAAGAATTAATAGAACCTAAAATTGGGTCTTTTAAATATTGACCATAATAAGCACTAACTCCTACCATAGCACTTAATGGACTTAATCCAGTTCTTAAAATTTTAGTTAAAGTATAATTACTAGTTTGTTCTAAATCATTAGGCATAAATAAAACTCCTTACTTTATATACTAATAAGGAGCTTATTTAATTTTTACTTATTTCTTTTATTTTCTTTTCTTATTCGTTCCATTTCATTAGCAACTCTATAAGAACCTGTTTAAAATCTTTTAGAGAATAGGATAAAATGATTATATATTTTAAAATAAGAGGTATATATGTGTAAAAATTATCCTAGTAATGTTAGCAAAGAGCAATTTGAAAATATAAAATCAATTTTAGAAAATACTAAAAAGAGAACTAAACCAAGAAGTTTAGATTTATATTAAGTATTTTGTGCAGTTTTATATGTATTAAAAAGTGGTTGCCACTAGTTTTTGTATAATTGATTCACAAAGTGTTAAAAATACAGATACTACTAAAAATAAAGGTTATGATGCTGGTAAAAAGATTTCAGGAATAAAGCGTCATATTGCTGTTGATTCTCAAGGTTTACCACATGCAATTTACATAACCACAGCAGAAAAAACAGATCGTAATAGTGCTATAATAATGATTGAAAATGAAAAAGAGAATCTTTCTGCAGTTCAAAAAATACTAGTAGATGCTGGTTATACTGGTGAAAAATTTGCTTCTAAAATTAAAACAATTATAAATGCAAATGTTGAAGTTATAAAACGTAATGAATTACATTCTTTTGTAGTATTACCAAAAAGATGAGTTGTAGAACGAAGTTTTGCATGATTAGAAAAATGCAGAAGATTATGAAAAAATTGTGAAAAAAAATTAAATACTAGCTTACAAATGGTTGTTCTTGCCTTTATTTCAATTTTATTGAAAAGATTTTAAACAGGTTCTAACACATTTCACAACCATATACTTGTTCATAAGTTCAATCACTACACTTATGTCTCATAATTAAACTTACTTTCTTGTTGTCTCATTGCCTTATTTAAAGCAATATCTAATATACAATTAGGACAATAATAATTTTTAGTATATAAGTTTTGTAAAACTCTTTTAGGACAAATAACTTGGTCACAAAGTTTACATATATAAATTGCTAAATGAAATGCTTGCTCACATGAACAATTATCATTTTTAACCATAATTTAAACTTAACTCCTAACATATTAATAATTATTTAAAATTACCCTTTTAATAAATAACTATTTTCAATTAGAAAGTTTTTTAATATTACAGCTTAAATCAAGTTCAAGTGAATAAAAATTACCAACTTTTAAATCAACAGCAGATAAACAATTATTAAAATCACTAGCAAATTCCGGATTATATCATTTATCACGTGTTTGACCAGTTGGCACGCTTGTTTGCTTATTTATTTCTACAAACTTCAAAACATCAAACTTCAATGTTTGACCTTTATTATTTTTATCGGGAATAATACGCCCTTTTTCAATATTAACTAACTGTACTTTAAACATAAAAAAATACTTAACCTCCTGAATTCATTAAATTAAAAACTTAATAAGTTAAGCATAGTAGGGTAAACGTATACTTACAAATTAAGTATAACACAAAAAAATAAAAATCAAATAAAAAAAAGCACTAATAAGAATTCAGGTAATTATTAGTGCTATTAACCATTATATATATATATATATATATATACAAGTAAAATTATAGAAAAAATTAGTTTTTTTTCTAATGTAAAACTCTTTTCTTAAAATCAATTTTCTCAACTTTATTACCAAAAATTTTCTCTGACCAAGTCAAAACATCTTTATCTCTTTGAATTAAATAACCAATTTCACTAGTCCGCAAATATTCTTTATACGATAAAGCACTTAAATATACATATCGTTCATAATCTTCATAGTCTTTAAAATAATCATTAACAACAGTACTTTCAATAATACCACCAATCATAACAGTATCACCATTACTATCTCTTTGAGTTTTAAAATAAAATACATTTGTTGCATTAAAACTTGCTTTAATTATATCTCCAATTGTTATTTTTTTTAATTCCACGAACTATAATAGGATTTTTACAATTACGACTAAAAGCATACGCTCTTACACCTACATCTGTCTGATTTATAGATTTAACATCATCCATTGCTTTTGTAACATATTTTCCTAAATATTTAATAACAAATTCATTTGTACCTTTTTTAACGACTTTTAAATCATTAAAACCGTGAGTTCATCATTCTAATAACATACTTTTATGTATCTTTCTATTAAAAATTATATGAAAATGAATAGCACCACGAGATTGATACTCATAAACATAAAAATATTTTAACTCCCCTAAATTTTCAAAACGTTTAGGGTCATTTCATCATTTCTTTAATTTAAGAAAAAATAAACGAATATCTTTCTTTGCTTTTTTAATATCTTGTATATTATCTTTATAAGTTAAAGTAACAAAACTCAACATTTTACTATCATAAAAATTATGTAAGGCTTTTTGAATTAAATTATTTTTAGTACGAACAGTATTATTTCTTAATTTTTGTTTATTACCAATATAAGATTTACCACTAACATTTCCAATATTATTTAAAAAAGAAATAGGTAATACTATATTTTTTACATAACAAGCATAAAAAACCTTTTTAACATAAAAATCTTGTTGAATATCCATATATAAAATTCCTGAATTCTAGGTTTTTAAAAACCAATTTTATATTTTTTAATAACAAACAAATCTTAACATAAAAAATTAAAAAAGCAAACACAAAACAATTGGGATACTTAATTTATTATAACACCGCAACTTTGAAAATAAATAAAATTTTATTAATTTTATTATTAAAATATCATTTTAAATAAAAAAATTAGCACCCTTATTATGGTGCTAATTTAATAATATTTTTATAATATTTTATTATCTTGATTTTTTGTTCATAGTAAAGCTAATGAAATAATAGCAGCAGCAATACAACCATAAAAGTAATAAAATACATAATCTCAGTTTTCATTACCAATACCAGCAATTACTACTTTTGAAAAAAGAGCATCACCAAGAAAATAACCAGATAATCCTGTAAATCCTGAAGCAGTAGCAGCTGCTTTCTTATTTGTTAGTTCAATAGCAGTAGCACCAATCATTGCTTGTGGCATATAAACACCAAAACCAGCAATCATTAAAGCAGTAATAAGCATAGGCATATTAGCACGAGGAGCAACTTGCAATAAAACCAGTCCACAAAGTGCAATTAATAATCCAAATATCATTAATGGTGCTTTACGATTATTAAAAAATCACTTAGCAAAATATGCTGCAGAAATACCACCAAATAAACCAGATAATTCAAAACAGGCAGCAAATCATTTACTATGTTTTAAATCTAAACCATGAACATCTTTCATTAAAATTAATGTTCATCCTGCCAGTCCTTGTCGTACAACATATACTCAAATATTAGCAAATGCTAATATTCATAAAAATTTATTTTTTAAAATATACTTTACAAAAATTTCTTTTCAATTAAGTTCTGCTTTTTCTTCTTTATGTTCTAGAACACCTTTTCATTTTTCAACAGTAGGTAACCCTTCTGCTTCGGGGCGATCACGTAATCCTCATAAACATAATAGAATCATAGCTAAAGCAAAAATACTAGGAATTCAAAAATATAAACCATAAATTGTTCCACCCGGATCAAGTACTGTTACTAAAGAAATAACAACAACTGGTAATAAAGCAGCACCAATATTTTGTCCTGAGTTTCAAATTCCAATACGTCCTGAACGTTCTTTATCAGTAAATCAATGAGAAAATAGTCTAGCTGTAGCTGGTCAACCCATACCTTGGAAAACAGCCAACATCGCAATCAAACTCAACATCATTACAAATGGGCCAACACTAATTTTAGTTCCAGCAAAAGCAACTACACCACCCATAATAATATTTAAAATAGAAGAAACAAATAATCCAACAATCATGATTACTCTTCCTGAACTACGGTCAGCGACATTTCCAAGAATAAATTTAGCACCACCATAAACAACCGCAAAAATTGTTCCCATTAAAGCATACTCCATTTTAGTTATGCTACCATTGCTTTCTAAAGCAGAACCCGCTACTGTATACGCTTGACGAGTAAAGTAGTAAAGAATATATGATAAAATGCTAAAACCAAAAACTTGATTACGTAAAATAATAAATTTTTTATTAACTTGCTTTAAGTCTTCACTAAAAATTTCTTTTTTTGCAGGTGGCTTAAAAACACATGCAAGTCTATTAAAAACAGACATTTTTTACTCTCCTTCTAAAAGGATGCATAAATTATAGTAACCCAAATAACCTGCTCTTAAAAACTTAATATAAACATACTTTAACACATAGGTTTTTACAATTTTTGTTTTTGTGGAAAAATAAATAATATTAAAAATTAAAAAATAACTCTCTACCAAACTATTTTTTTTGAAATACCATAAATAAATATTAACTCTACACCTTTTAAAATTCATTTACATCTATTTATTAAACAGTTTTATAAAATATACTAATAATTTATTTATCCCCTTCTCAAATTGTTTAGTCCTAACCTATATATTTCAGATTATAACAGATATATTCTAAAATTGAAAAGATATTTTTTTAATTTTAAACAAAATAATTTACAATTTTCTTATAAATTTATTCTAAAAAAATTATAAATATTTATATAGTAATAACTAAAATTAAAAAAATATTTTATCGTTTAATGTTTTAAAAATTAAAACTAATGATAAAATTAAACCATAAAATAAATTAAAAGAAAAGGTAGTGAACAGATGCATAATGAAAGCAAAATACAACATATTAATTCTATAAAAGAAGTTGAGCAACTTTTACAATTAAAAAAAATAACAGTAATTGATTTTTCAGCAGAATGATGTGGTCCTTGTAAAATGTTAGGGCCAAGATTTGAAAATGTTGCTAATGACGAAAAACACAAAAATATTAATTTTATTAAAGTTGATGTTGACAAAGCTAAAGAACTAGCAAAAGAGTATGAAATCCAATCAATTCCAACATTAATTTATTTTAATAAAGAAGGAAAAGAAGTTAAAAAAACTTTTGGTTTAGTTTCTGAAAAAGATATGACTAATATTATCGAAGAAATGGGAAAATAAGGTATTTATAATGGCTATTAAATTAATTGTTCTTGATCTAGATGGAACTTTACTAAAAAGTAGATGAAAAATTCATCCTAAAAATCTAATTGCAATTCAAAAAGCATATCAAAAAAATATTAAAGTTATTATTGCAACAGGAAGATCACCAAGTTCAACCATTGATATTGCAAAAGCATGTTTAATGCACGAAAAAACCGGTCATATTATTTGTTATAATGGTGGTAACATCCTTGATATTACTAATGATAATAGATTAGATATATTATATGAAAAATCATTAACAAAAGAGCAAATACAAACAATAGTTAAATTTGCTAATAAAAATAATTTAGCAATGTGAGGATATAGTACCGATAATAAAACAGGCTTAATTAATCGCAGATCACTAAAAGTTAAAATTATGGAAAATTTTAATAACCTACCAACTAAACAAATTGATGAGAATACCGATGAGGGTATGTATAAAATTTTATTATTTTGTAAAAAGAAAAAACAAGTTAATCCAATTTTAGAACAATTAAATACTATAAAAGATTTAGAACTTGCTACTTCTTCTCATAGTGTTATCGAAATTAATCCAATTGGTATTAATAAAGCTGCTGCTGTACAATTTTTATGCAAAAAATGAAATATTACTCCTGACCAAGTACTAGCTTGTGGTGATGGTATGAATGATTATAAATTAATAAAGTGGGCTAAATATGGTATTGCAATGCAAAATGCTCATCCTAATTTAAAAGAAATAGCATATGATGTTACTAGTAAAAATACTTGTGGTGGTGTTGCAAAAGCTATCGATAAATATGTATTTCCTAAATCAGAGTTTGAATAAATAATAGTTTAATTTTCTAATATAGTTTATTATCAAATATAACTTTAAAAATGCTGGTAATTGGGTGGTTGGCCCTTAATTATTGGACCATTTTTGATATAAAATTCTAAATTTTAATTTGTAAAATTGGTGGTTTTAGAAATTTAGAATGTATTCTTTCATAATTATAAAACATAACATATTGATTTACATCATTTATAGCTTCATTGATGGATAAATATTGATTTGATCCTTTAGGTAGTCATTCTTGAGATAAATGAGAAAATCAGTTTTCAGATAATACATTACCACCAATATCATAAGGTTGTTTTTTGCTTAAAATTATTTGTTTATCCTCTGCTCATTTTGTGATATCGTGACAATAAAATTCGTTGGCGTTATCTGAATGTAAAATAACATTTTTTATTTGATTTCAAGAAAATTGTTTGTTGATTTTTTCAAGAGCAGGAAGAATTAAATCCTGATATGATTTATTAGGAGCAATATTATAACTAACAACATTATTTGAATAAAAATCAATAATTACAAAAAGATATAATCATCCTTCTTTAGTATTTATTTGTTTAGTGTCCATTGATCAAATTTGATTTGAAGAGGTTGTACTTTTATAATCTTTGTTTACTTTATCCATTGTAGGTATTCACTTATTTGGATTTTTTTTGTTTTTAGGATAGTTATTTTTAGTTTGTTTTAATCCTTGAATATTGTGTTCTTTCATAATTTTTCGCATTTGTTTTATTGATAATTCTATATTTAAAATGATATTTTTTTCTTGTTTTAATCACTCTTTAAAAGCTGAAAAAATTCTTAAATATCCATAAATTCTGCCTTTTCTTGTAGAATGAAATTCGATTAAAAGTTGGCATATTTTTTGATATTTATGATTGCATTTAATAATATGATTTTCTTCTTTTTTAATAGGTTTTTGTTTATTTTTTAAAAAGTAATATGTTGATCTGTTTAATTGAAGATATTGACATAGGTTTCTAATTGAATATTGATTTTTACAATCATCAATAATTTTAATTTTTTCTTTGATATTTAATTTGTTAATTACTAATGCTATTTGTTTAATTTTATCCATTAATAAAAATCCTTTCAGGTTAAAATTAGTGTTAATTATATAACACAATTGTTTTTAGAATACATTCAGGTTTTTTAAATTAATGGTCTAGTAAAAAGGGCTAAGTGGCAAGTGGCAAGTGGCAACCACCATTACTAGTGGGGTAGTACATATAGTTTGAATCCATAGGTTGTAAATATTGATATTCATTATCAAAATTATTACTAAAGAATTTAATACAGCAGTTTCATAACATTTTCTTTTTTTCCTTTTTTTTTGAATATTTGAACACTATCTAAAACTAAATAATTGCATTATTTAATTTTAATAGTTTATAATTATAATAATAGCAAAGTTTATTTAAAGGTGAATATAATGTTACGTAGTAGTAATATTTTAAAAATTAATAGTATTAATAATTTTGAACAATTATTTATTTTTTTTGGTTTACCAGTTCTTTTTTTACTTTTAATTATGAAATTAACTTTTTTAATTACTATTAATTTTCATAAAAATAGTATTAATAATAAAAAAATATTTAATAAAACAAAAATCATTATTCTTCAATTTAGTTTATGATTTTTAGCACAATTTTGTTTATTTTTATTACCAGTTCAAGAAATGGTAATTAATATTAATTTTTTAGATTTAGAAAGTTTACCAATGCTATCATTGATTTCAATTTTACATTTATTTATTTGTTTTAGTTTTTTAAGCCGTAATAATAATCAGATTATGAAAGTGATGCCTTTTACTATTTTGTCAATTATTATAATTGCCATTATTTTACAATTTAATTTTACTATGATTAAAATATCATTACCATCAATAAATAACTTTGTTTCAATACTAATTTTAGTGTTCTTTTACTATTGATTAGGTTTTTTTTCATGAAAAATGTTTAGTGATAATTTATTTACAATTTTTAATTTAATGAAAAAAACTTGAGTGACATTATTTAGTAATTCTTCATTACCTAATATTATTAATAAACAATTTCCAGTAAAAGCATATACTAAAACTAAAATTATCATTTTAACATGGCAATTTAAAAAACAAATGTTTACTAATTTTGACCACCAAGTTTTTATTACTGATAATAATAAAAAACTTTTAATTGCTATTTTTAAGAAGAATTTAACTTATTTTTTAAGTGCCCAATTAACACTACTTATTACTAAAACTATTCAAGATTTAAAAACTTTAATTAATGGTTGAAAAATGGCTTTAATTCAATAACTTTTTTTGTTTTAAAATTTAAAAGAAAGGAAGAACGAATATGAAAAAACAATCATTTTTGCTTTTTAAAAATGCGTTTAAACAAGCATTTCGTAATAAAATTCAATTAGTTGGTTTAATTGTTTTAGTATTATTATCATCAACTATTTTTTCATTAATGCAAACAAGTTTAGCAAGAATTTCTGATGAATATTCAACATTAGTTGCAAAATCTAATTTACATGATTTTGTTATTGATTTATCTAATACTACTCCAAAAACTGTTTCTAATAAAATCTCAACATCAACAACTGCTGTTGATGAAAAGAATGATTTTGATATTAACAATATTGCAAATGATGCTGGTAATGAATTTATATGAGATCGTGTTGAAGGCAGAACTATGCAATTAGATAATAATAGTAATCCTAGAATTTTAAAAATATTAACTTATAATCAAGATGCTCGTATTGATAAATTAATCATTAGTGATGGTTATCAAATAGGAGATAGTAAAAATCCAGATAAAAATCCAAGTTGAAAACAGGTAGTTATTAATAAAGAATTTGCTCAAAAAAATAATTTGCATATTAATGATACAATTCGTGTGCAATCAGATCAATTAGGAAGTAGTTTAAAAGTTTCAGGATATGATTTAAATGATGCTGCTTATAGTAGTTATAATTGATTAAAAATTGTTGGATATGGTGTATCTGCTGATTTCACAACCCCAATTATTGATCAAACTACACCAATTCCAAATAAAACTCGTGAAGGTTTATTATACGTTGATCCAATGCAATTTGGTTTGAGTAAAAGGTTAGAAAAAAATAATTATATTTGATCATATGATAAAGCTAATGAAAAAATCACAATTTCTTCTGATAATGATCGCGAAATTTATTTTGTTGGAAAATCAACAATAGGTAAAATTAATGATATTAAATTAATTTCACAAAGTTTAAGAAGTAAATATATTAATACTATTGATTCTGATGCTGCTTTAGTATATAAGTTAGGAAATAATAAGTATACATTTAATAATCGTACTGCTACTTTGAATGCAACTATTATTGGATTTAAAAGTTTATTAATTGGTTTATTGTTAATTGTTTTAATTATTACAGGAATTACAGTAATATTAATTACTTATAAAAATATTGATAATTCACGAACACAAATTGGAATTTTAAAATCATTAGGTTATAGTAATATTAAAATTTTAATTACATCTTTAGCTTATCCAATGGTAGCAGCACTTATTGGTACTATTTTAGTGTTTTTACCAGCAAGTGGTTTACAAGTAATTATAGTTCAAACATTTGCCAACTATTTTAATCTAGATTTTGGTCGTTTTATTTTTGATGGTTTAGGATTTATATATTGTTTAATTTTAATATTTGGTTTTTTATCAATTATTGCATGAGTTATTAGCGCTTTAACAGTTATTAAAAAACCAATAGATTTAATTAAAAACGAATCAGCTACTGTTAATTCTCGCTTTAGTCGAATTATTAAAACAAAAAGTATTAATCGTGGATTTTTAACAAGATTCCGTTTATCACTATTTACATCATCAATTGGAAAAATGGCAGCAGCATCATTAACTATGTTTTTAGGAACAACGTTAATGACAACATCTATTATTGGTCCAAAAATTATGGCTGATAATAAATTACTTTCTTTTACTGGTATGAATTATCACTCCTTAGTTGAATATGACATTCCGACTTATAATTCTCCATATAGTTTTTATAAAACTTATAATCCAAATAATAAAGATGATTGAACTTATACTTCTACTGTTGATAGTACTACTGGTGATACATATTGACATCCACCACGTTTTGATAATTCTGGACCATTAAATGATACTTTTGTTAAAGAATTATTAGAAAATAATATTAATGCTGAAGCATATGCTCCAATGTCAGATGAATCTAATCCCCGTGGTGCTATTAGTGATTTAGGATATACTGGTTTAACGTATTTAAATGGTAAAATGCTTACTAAAAACTTTTTAAATGGATTAGATTCTAGTGATATTAAAGATGCTTCTGTGATTGTTGGAATTATGGTACAAATGGCTTGACCAAATGCATTACCAATGTATGACACAGTTTTAAAAAATACTAATATTAACAGTTTTTATAGTGAGAATACTTATAATATTATTAGAAAATTTTATCAAAACTATCGAACAACAGTGGCAATGAATATTAGTGGTACGATTTCAAAGACTGGTAAGATTAGTACTAATCCTAATGATTTAGATATTACAAAATTCAAAGATTGAGCAAATAGTAATATTCCTGCTTACAAAAATGCCTCAAGTAAGGGTCCTACTTTTATTAATGATATTGATAATTTAAGTTTTGATACTAGCGATAAATTATATCCGTGACATTTAACTAATGAAACACAATTATTGAATAATAATGCATCTGAAATTAGTGACAAAGAGCGTGATAGTTGAATTAATAAAGTTGGAATTTGATTTGGTGCTTTATTTTATAATAGAATGGGACAAACTGTAGTGCAAGGTGCTTATACTAAAAGCCCATATTTTATTCGTCAAAATATTGCCAAAGCTTATAGTGATCCCAATGCTCCTTTTAATGTTGCTTTTAATGTTGTGCCTTTTGATAAAGAAACTGATGAATTAGGAACTTACTTTATTGGTACTCCTGAAAAATTATTTAAACAGAACAAATATTTAATGAAAGTTTATGGTTTACAAAATCAACAACAGTTAGGCAAACCTTCAATGATGCAATTATATGATGCTGGAGGTTCTTCATTAAATCCACTTTTAGAACAAGAAAATAGTGATGATAGTATTAGTCTTGTTATTAATCAAACGATTGCTAAACAATTAAATTTAAAAATAAATGATGAATTTAAAATGAGTAGTAATGGTAATACTATGAAATTTAAAGATAATAATAAATTGAAACCTTTTGATTTGGATAAAATTAATATTGATAACATTGTTGGTGATAGTAAAAATGTTAATAATGTTACATTATTAAGACAACAAACTGGTTATACACAAGTTGATGAGTTAAAGGATGGGGCTTATGATAATATGGGTATTAATGTTACAAATATGTTAAAAGAAGTTACTGCTGGTAAGGTTGTTAATTCTTATAATGATAAGATAAGTTCTAAAACACCAACGTATAAAGTAGTTGGTATATATAATGGTTATGGTCAACCTAATGCTTATATTAGTAAAACTAATGCTGATAAAGTTTTATCATTTAATAAAACAAAAGAATTTTTATTTTTATTATTTAAAAAAGAATGAGAAGACAAAAAAACAACTTGTGATGTTGATTTTGGTAAATTAAAATCATTTAATGAATATCAAAATTTTCTTAATCAATTAAATGATCCCGTTATTTATAAACTTAATCAAATATTTGAAAATGAAAATCCAATTTTTAATTTTAAATTTTCAAATTCGCAATCATTACCAGATATAACTAATTCATTTTCAACTTCGCAAATGTATGGAGATTACAGTGCTTTTGGTTTAAATGGTGGTACTGATGGTTCTGGTACTTATCAAGGTTATGGTGCAGGTAGTGCTGTTAATATTACGCCACAAGATATCCATCATCAGTTGTTAAATCAAATTACTGCTTTAGTTGATACAGTATTGGTTGCATTTATTATCTTTTCATTAATCATTTCGTTCTTTATTATTTTATTAACAAGTAATTTAGTAATTTATGAAAATCGTAAAACAATAGCAACAATGAAAACACTTGGTTATAGTGATGCAAAAATAACTAATATTGTTATTGGTATGTATTTACCAGTGATTGCTGTTATGTTTGTTATTGGTTTTCCCGTAGGATGAATAATTGTTAAGTTTATTCTTAACTATTTAGCTGCTAATACAACATGGGTTTTACCATTATTCTTTGTTTGATGATTACCGCTTGTGGTTGGTTTAATTGTCTTTGGTATTTATGCAACAACCTTTATTATTGATTGATATGCCATGAAGAAGATTAATCCAATTAAAACTTTAAATGAAATTGATTAAAAGCAGAAGGGAATAAAAACATGAAAAATGATAAAAAAAACACTAAAAATTCAAGTGAACAAGTAACTAAAAATAAGTTAGAATCTAGTTTTACAAAGAAGTCAGTATCTAAAAATGAAGGTGCAATACCACCAGTAACCCATAAATCTCATGATAAACCAGAATCAAAGGAAGAAATAGAAGCTAATAAAGCCAAATTGCAAGCTTTTAAAGATAATCAAAAAGCAATTAAAAATTAACAAAAACTCATTCAAAAGAAATTTTAGCAGGTAAAATTATATCAATGACTAATAATACTCCTGATACTCAAACTAATGTTATTGAATTATTTGATTTTAAAAAATCTTACTTAACTGGAGACTTAGAATATGAAGTATTAAAAGGAGTTAATTTAAAAATTAAATTAGGTGATTTTGTTGTTATCTTAGAACCATCGGGAAGTGGTAAGACAACATTATTAAATATTATTTCGGGATTGGATAAACCTAATACTGGTGATGTTTTTGTGGCGGGATACAATTTATCTTTATTAAAAGATAGTCATTTAACTAAATTTAGACGAGATAATGTTGGTTTTATTTTTCAACAATACAATAGACTTGGTGCAAAACCTTTAATTTTAATAATTTAACGGTTATTATTAATATCAAAGGTGATAATTATTATGTTAAAAAAATACAAAGATGAACAAGAATTTTATAGTTTAGTGGGAATAAAACTACAAACATTTCAAAAAATGGTTGAAATTTTAAAAAAAGCTGAAGCAATTAAAAAGCAGTTGGTGGTAAACCTAATAAATTATCAATAGAAAATCGTTTATTAATGACATTAGAATACTGAAAAGAGTATAGTAGTTATAGAGTTATTGCAAAAAGATATAATATTAGTCATACTAGCTGCATTCGTAATATTTTTTGAATTGAAAATACTTTAATAAAAAGTGGAATTTTTAATTTATCTGGCAAAAAAGATTTAATCAAAAATAAAGGAATCAATAATACTTTACTAGCTATTGATGCTACTGAAACTCCAATTGAAAGAATTAAAAAAAACTAAAATTACTTTTTTCGGGTAAAAACAAACATCATACTCTTAAATCGCAAATAATTATTGATATTTTAAATGGAAAAATTATTTCAACCGCTTTTTGTTTTGGAAGCATTCATGATTTTAAATTACTTTTAAAATCTAAAACTTTTATTCATCTAGAAAAACAAGTTTTTGTTGATTCAGGTTATCAAGGAATACAAAATATTCATAAAAATACATTTTTGCCATTTAAAAAAAGTAAATACAATAAATTAATACCAATTCAAAAAGAATACAATAAAACTTTAAGCAAAATTAGAATTAAAATTGAACACGTATTTGCTAAACTAAAACGTTTTAAAATTTTAACTTTAAAATATCGCAATAAAATACGAAGATTTGCATTAAGATTTAATTTAATAGCAGGAATATATAATTTTGAATTACCTTAGTTTTGCACCAAGTCTAATTTATTAACTAACTTAACTGCTCGTGAAAATGCTGAAGTTGGTGAAAATCTTGCTAAAAATAAAAATATGAGTATTGATGATATTTTTCAAGTTATTGAAATCGATGAACATATGAATAAATTTCCAACTCAATTATCAGGTGGACAACAACAAAGAGTATCGATTGGTAGAGCACTAGCAAAAAATCGGTAATGTTTAGTAATCTGTGTAACTTACAAAAATAACTATGTTTAATTAATTCTAGTAAATATAATTAAATGACTAGAAAGAGTGAGTTACAGATGGCTAAAAAAGATAACTTTAATAATAATGATCCAATATCAAAAGCAGTAGATTTATTACTAGAAAATACTGAAGATTTAACAACAGTTTTTAAACCTGGCGGTTTATATAAAGAATTAACAAAAAGATTAGTAGAAAAAATGTTGAATTCTGAAATGCAAAATTATTTAGGATATGAAAAAAATCAACATAGTACTACTGAAAATGATCGTAATGGTACAAGTTCAAAAAAATTAATAACTCAACAAGGTAAAATTGAAATTGATGTACCAAGAGATCGCAATAGTAATTTTACTCCTGTAATAGTTCCTAAAAGGCAAAGAAGATTTGATGGTTTTGATCAACAAGTTCTTTCCTTGTATGCACAAAAGGAATGACATTATCTGACATTAGAATGCAGTTGCAAGAGTTATATCATGGTGCTGATATTAGTGAAAGTGTTATTAGTCAAATTACTGATGATGTTATTGATGATGTTAAAGCATGACAAAATCGACCATTAGAAAGTATTTATCCTATTGTTTATTTTGATTGTATAGTAGTTAAAGTACGACAAGATAAACGGATTATTAACAAATCAGTTTATATAGCATTAGGAGTTGATTTAGAAGGCAAAAAAGATGTTTTAGGATTATGAATTAGTGAAAATGAAGGTTCTAAGTTTTGATTATCTAATTTCACAGAAATGAAAAATCGTGGCTTAAATGATATTCTTATTGCTTGTAGTGATAATTTAACAGGCATGTCAGAAGCAATACAATCAGTTTATCCTAAAACAGAACATCAATTATGCATTGTTCATCAAATTAGAAATAGTTTAAAATATGTTTCATACAAACATCGAAAAGGTCTAGTTGCAGATTTAAAACCAATTTATAGTGCATGTAGTGAAGAACAAGCAATGCAAGCTTTAGAATCGTTTGAAAGTAAATGAAATAAACAATATTCTCAAATTACTAAATCTTGATATAAAAATTGAGATAATTTAATGGTTTTTATTAGTTATCCAGTAGAAATCAAAAGAGTGATTTATAGTACAAATGCTATTGAATCTGTTAATAGTCAATTACGAAAAATCATCAGAAATAAAAAAGTTTTTCCTAATGATATGGCAGTTTTCAAAATATTTTACTTGGCAATTGAAAATATAACAAAAAAATGAACAATGCCCATTCAAAATTGAAATACAGCAATTGCTCATTTTATGATAAAATTTGAAGACAGAATTAATCTAGGTAATGTTTAGTAATCTGTGTAACTTACAAAAATAACTATGTTTAATTAATTCTAGTAAATATAATTAAATGACTAGAAAGAGTGAGTTACAGATGGCTAAAAAAGATAACTTTAATAATAATGATCCAATATCAAAAGCAGTAGATTTATTATTAGAAAATACTGAAGATTTAACAACAGTTTTTAAAGAGGGAGGATTGTATAAAGAATTAACAAAAAGATTAGTAGAAAAAATGTTGAATTCTGAGATGCAAAATTATTTAGGATATGAAAAAAATCAACATAGTAATAGTGACAATGCTCGTAATGGTACAAGTTCAAAAAAATTAATAACTCAACAAGGTAAAATTGAGATTGATGTACCACGAGATCGCAATAGTAATTTTACTCCTGTAATAGTTGCAAAAAGACAAAGAAGATTTGATGGTTTTGATCAACAAGTTCTTTCTTTATATGCAAAAGGAATGACATTATCAGATATTAGAATGCAATTACAAGAGTTATATCATGGTGCTGATATTAGTGAAAGTGTTATTAGTCAAATTACTGATGATGTTATTGATGATGTCAAAGCATGACAAAATCGACCATTAGAAGGCATTTATCCCATTGTTTATTTTGATTGTATAGTAGTGAAAGTACGACAAGATAAAAGGATTATTAATAAATCAGTTTATATAGCTTTAGGAGTTGATTTAGAAGGTAAAAAAGATGTTTTAGGTTTATGAATTAGTGAAAATGAAGGTTCTAAATTTTGATTAGCAAATTTCACAGAAATGAAAAATCGTGGCTTAAATGATATTCTTATTGCCTGCAGTGATAATTTAACAGGCATGTCAGAAGCAATACAATCAGTTTATCCTAAAACTGAACATCAATTATGCATAGTTCATCAAATCAGAAATAGTTTGAAATATGTTTCATACAAACATCGAAAATCACTAGTTGCAGATTTAAAGCCAATTTATAATGCATGTAGTGAAGAACAAGCAATGCAGGCTTTAGAATCCTTTGAAAGTAAATGAAATAAACAATATCCTCAAATTGCTAAATCTTGATATAAAAATTGAGATAATTTAATGGTTTTTATTAGTTATCCTGCAGAAATTAAAAGAGTGATTTATACAACAAATGCTATTGAATCTGTTAATAGTCAATTACGAAAAGTTATCAGAAATAAAAAAGTTTTTCCAAATGATATGGCAGTTTTCAAAATATTTTACTTAGCAATTGAAAATATAACAAAAAAATGAACAATGCCCATTCAAAATTGAAATACAGCAATTGCTCATTTTATGATAAAATTTGAAGATAGAATTAATCTAAACTAGTACTTTGTAAAACAAAGATACACAGATTACATAAAAGCCTCTTAATCTAAATTAGTAACTTTGTAAAACAAAGATACACAGATTATTAAAAAGCCTCTAATGTTTATCTATTTTTATAAATAATATGGAAACTATTTATTATTATTTTACAGTTTTTTTTATTAAAATATTAATTTTTAAGAAAATTTTTAGTAGTAGTTATCCAATTGATAACTTTCTTCTTTTTTCGCTATCATTTTTTTCTGTATTTTCTAATTTACGCTTTTCTTTGTTAACTTCTTCTTTTGTTAATTATTCTTTTACTTTATTAAAATCTGTTTTCTTTTCTTCTGATCAATTTGTATCATCTTCATCTAATATTGCATCTAGGTATATCTTAAAAATTGCTTTTTCATTATCAGATAAATTTTGATCAGTTTGATATTTTTTGAAATTATGAAAAGCAGTTACTCGTTGTTCTAAAACATCTTTTTGTAATTCATTAAAATTAGGACAATTTGGAAGTTTTTTAATAAATGTTATAATTTTTGAATCAACATATGATAAATCATCTAACATACTATCTACTTCTTCTTTTATCTCATTATCAAGAAGATAATTTTTATTTTTAAAAGGATTACTATCTATTTTGTTAATATCAGTTAATACACTATTAACCAAATAATTAGTAACTTCTTTTAAGTTATATTTAATAGCTAAAGTTCATCAAGTTAATCCTTCTCTAGTTATATAATTATTATAATTACATTCATTTGTTATTAAAAAATCAATAATCATCATTTCAATTTGATTTTGATTTCTTGGTAATTGATGTAATCAATCAATTATCATATCTTCAAATTTAAAAGGTTTTTCATTATTTTTATTTTTAATATCAAAATTAATTTCTAAATCACCATTTTCATTTTTTAATAATAGTGTTCTTATAATTTTTTTATTATTACTTCTAATTGCTCTATGTAATATAGTGTTATTAAACTCATCAATAGGTGTATTAATATCAAAATATTTGCAATTTTCTATTATTTCTAACATATCAAAATTGTTGTTTAGGATTGCTATTTCATAAGGTATATTACCATTATCATCTATTTGATAAAAATTAGTTTTTTTAGTGATGGCAAAATTAATTCTAAAATCAGTTTTATTACCTTCGCCACTTGCCACTTGCCACTTGCCACTTAGCCCTTTTTACTAGACCATTAATTTAAAAAACCTGAATGTATTCTAAAAACAATTGTGTTATATAATTAACACTAATTTTAACCTGAAAGGATTTTTATTAATGGATAAAATTAAACAAATAGCATTAGTAATTAACAAATTAAATATCAAAGAAAAAATTAAAATTATTGATGATTGTAAAAATCAATATTCAATTAGAAACCTATGTCAATATCTTCAATTAAACAGATCAACATATTACTTTTTAAAAAATAAACAAAAACCTATTAAAAAAGAAGAAAATCATATTATTAAATGCAATCATAAATATCAAAAAATATGCCAACTTTTAATCGAATTTCATTCTACAAGAAAAGGCAGAATTTATGGATATTTAAGAATTTTTTCAGCTTTTAAAGAGTGATTAAAACAAGAAAAAAATATCATTTTAAATATAGAATTATCAATAAAACAAATGCGAAAAATTATGAAAGAACACAATATTCAAGGATTAAAACAAACTAAAAATAACTATCCTAAAAACAAAAAAAATCCAAATAAGTGAATACCTACAATGGATAAAGTAAACAAAGATTATAAAAGTACAACCTCTTCAAATCAAATTTGATCAATGGACACTAAACAAATAAATACTAAAGAAGGATGATTATATCTTTTTGTAATTATTGATTTTTATTCAAATAATGTTGTTAGTTATAATATTGCTTCTAATAAATCATATCAGGATTTAATTCTTCCTGCTCTTGAAAAAATCAACAAACAATTTTCTTGAAATCAAATAAAAAATGTTATTTTACATTCAGATAACGCCAACGAATTTTATTGTCAAGATATCACAAAATGAGCAGAGGATAAACAAATAATTTTAAGCAAAAAACAACCTTATGATATTGGTGGTAATGTATTATCTGAAAACTGATTTTCTCATTTATCTCAAGAATGACTACCTAAAGGATCAAATCAATATTTATCCATCAATGAAGCTATAAATGATGTAAATCAATATGTTATGTTTTATAATTATGAAAGAATACATTCTAAATTTCTAAAACCACCAATTTTACAAATTAAAATTTAGAATTTTATATCAAAAATGGTCCAGTAATTAAGGGCCAACCACCTAAATCATATCAGGATTTAATTCTTCCTGCTCTTGAAAAAATCAACAAACAATTTTCTTGAAATCAAATAAAAAATGTTATTTTACATTCAGATAACGCCAACGAATTTTATTGTCACGATATCACAAAATGAGCAGAGGATAAACAAATAATTTTAAGCAAAAAACAACCTTATGATATTGGTGGTAATGTATTATCTGAAAACTGATTTTCTCATTTATCTCAAGAATGACTACCTAAAGGATCAAATCAATATTTATCCATCAATGAAGCTATAAATGATGTAAATCAATATGTTATGTTTTATAATTATGAAAGAATACATTCTAAATTTCTAAAACCACCAATTTTACAAATTAAAATTTAGAATTTTATATCAAAAATGGTCCAGTAATTAAGGGCCAACCACCCAATTTTCTTGAAATCAAATAAAAAATGTTATTTTACATTCAGATAACGCCAACGAATTTTATTGTCAAGATATCACAAAATGAGCAGAGGATAAACAAATAATTTTAAGCAAAAAACAACCTTATGATATTGGTGGTAATGTATTATCTGAAAACTGATTTTCTCATTTATCTCAAGAATGACTACCTAAAGGATCAAATCAATATTTATCCATCAATGAAGCTATAAATGATGTAAATCAATATGTTATGTTTTATAATTATGAAAGAATACATTCTAAATTTCTAAAACCACCAATTTTACAAATTAAAATTTAGAATTTTATATCAAAAATGGTCCAGTAATTAAGGGCCAACCACCATTATTGATTTTTATTCAAATAATGTTGTTAGTTATAATATTGCTCCTAATAAATCATATCAGGATTTAATTCTTCCTGCTCTTGAAAAAATCAACAAACAATTTTCTTGAAATCAAGTAAAAAATGTTATTTTACATTCAGATAACGCCAACGAATTTTATTGTCAAGATATCACAAAATGAGCAGAGGATAAACAAATAATTTTAGAACCTGTTTAAAATCTTTTCAATAAAATTGAAATAAAGGCAAGAACAACCATTTGTAAGCTAGTATTTAATTTTTTTTCACAATTTTTTCATAATCTTCTGCATTTTTCTAATCATGCAAAACTTCGTTCTACAACTCATCTTTTTGGTAATACTACAAAAGAATGTAATTCATTACGTTTTATAACTTCAACATTTGCATTTATAATTGTTTTAATTTTAGAAGCAAATTTTTCACCAGTATAACCAGCATCTACTAGTATTTTTTGAACTGCAGAAAGATTCTCTTTTTCATTTTCAATCATTATTATAGCACTATTACGATCTGTTTTTTCTGCTGTGGTTATGTAAATTGCATGTGGTAAACCTTGAGAATCAACAGCAATATGACGCTTTATTCCTGAAATCTTTTTACCAGCATCATAACCTTTATTTTTAGTAGTATCTGTATTTTTAACACTTTGTGAATCAATTATACAAAAACTAGTTTGTTCTTTTCTACCATTATTGATACGAAATGCCTTGACTAATTTTTTTTTAAAACTAATTGTAATACACTAGGTTCTTTATCATTATTTTTACTTCAAGCTTGAAAATAATAATATACAATTTGTCATTTTGGAAAATTTTTTGGTAACATTCTTCACTGGCAACCACTTTTTAATACATATAAAACTGCACAAAATACTTCATATAAATCTAAACTTCTTGGTTTAGTTCTCTTTTTAGTATTTTCTAAAATTGATTTTATATTTTCAAATTGCTCTTTGCTAACATTACTAGGATAATTTTTACACATATATACCTCTTATTTTAAAATATATAATCATTTTATACTATTCTCTAAAAGATTTTAAACAGGTTCTTAAGCAAAAAACAACCTTATGATATTGGTGGTAATGTATTATCTGAAAACTGATTTTCTCATTTATCTCAAGAATGACTACCTAAAGGATCAAATCAATATTTATCCATCAATGAAGCTATAAATGATGTAAATCAATATGTTATGTTTTATAATTATGAAAGAATACATTCTAAATTTCTAAAACCACCAATTTTACAAATTAAAATTTAGAATTTTATATCAAAAATGGTCCAGTAATTAAGGGCCAACCACCCTTTAGCAATAATATGTAAAAGATTTTTATTTTTAATATTAACACTATTAATATTAAAATGAGAATTATTTTGAAAATCATTAACTAATTCACGAATTTCTTTATTTGTCGGATATGCATCAGCTTTATTAATTTCTTGTATTAATAATTTGCAAAATGGAGTTTCATTTTGCAAATTTACTAAATTGGGATTAACTTGTGAATTATTAATTAGTTGCTTTGCTATATTTTTAAACTCTCCTCCAAGTTTTCAGTCTACAATATATTGTTTCATAATTGCTAAATGTAAAGGTGAATTTCCTTCAATATCTTGTTGATTTAAAAAATTTTTATCATTTTTTTTAAAATTTATTAATCAATTAATAAGTTTTATTTTATTAGTTGTAAATTCTATTAATTCACTTGAAGTTTCTCAACCTTCCTCGTGTGGATCATAGTTATATTCATCTTCTATTTCTGCTCCTTCATCTAAATCTAATAAAAAACTATTATGAAGGGCATTTCTATTATTATCTAAACCAATAACTTCCTCATCACTAATGTTTGGATTATTCATAAAATCTTCAATAATAGAAAATTGAATTTTTTTATTTTGAAATTGATCAATAAGGTAATTTAATGTTAGCATACTTTTATCTGTTCCTATCTATAATATGAAATTCCTGTTACTTTATTAAAAGTAACAGGAATACAAAAACTTTCTTTAGTTTTACACTTATTTATATCATAATTTTTAAAAAAATCGAATACATTTATCTTAAAATTAAAATTTAGTTTACAATCAGCGTTTATTAACCTTTATATATATCATTTTTAATAATTGACTAGCAATGAAATAAACAATGACAACGCCAGCTAAATAAGCATAAAAAATTAAAGGAATTGGTGTTAAACCAATAGTAGCTCCTAATTGTGTATATGGAATACTAATGCCAATAATAGTAATTATAATTGTTGTTAAAAATAGCTGATGAGATGGCATACTTTGAATAAAAGGTACCTTAGAAGTTCGTAATAATTGTACAATTAATGTTTGTGAAGTAACTCCTAAAATAAATCATCCAGTATGAAATAATGATTGTTGATATATGCCAGCAGCACTATTAGGATCTACATTAGCAAAGTTGGCAAATATATGTAAACCGTATCCTAAAAATAAAAAGGTGGTTATATCAAATATTGAACTTAGCGGTCCATTCCAGAATGCAAAAGGTAAAATGCTTTTTGCATTTCATTTTTGTGGTTTTTTAATAAAGTCTTCATCAACCCTATCTCAAGGAATTGCTAATTGAGAAATATCATATAATAAATTTTGTAGTAAAATTTGAATTGCCATCATTGGTAAAAAAGGTAATCAAATTGAAGCAATTAAAATACTTAATGAATTACCAAAATTAGAGGAAATAGTAATTTTAATATATTTTAAAATATTACCAAAAGTATTTCTACCACTGATCACTCCTTGCTCTAAAACATCTAAATCTTTTTCTAATAAAATAATATCAGATGCTTCTTTGGCAATATCAGTAGCACTATTAACAGATATTCCAACATCAGCGTGATGCAAAGCAACAGCATCATTAATACCATCACCTAAAAAGCCAACAGTGTGACCATTTAACTTTAAAATATCAATAATTCTTGATTTTTGTAATGGCTCCATTTTCGCAAAAATAGTAGTTTTATTTACTAATGCTTGTAAATGTTGATCATCCATATCTTCAATGTCACTACCTAATAAAGGAATTCCTGGTTCTAACCCCACCTTTTTACAAATTGCTTTAGTAACAATTTCATTATCACCAGTCAAAATTTTAACATCAATTCCGTGTTGATTAAGAGTTGTTATTGCTTTAATAGCACTAGGTTTAGGTACATCTAAAAAACCTATATATCCTAATAAAACTAAATTGGATTCATCTTCTATTTTAAAAATTGTTTTGTCACTAGCAAAGTCTTGATAACCAATTGCAATTACTCGTAAACCATCATTATTTAATTCCGTACTTAATTTTAAAACATTTTCTTTAATTTTATCAGTTAAGGCAATTACTTTCCCTCCAATTTCAACTTTAGTACAAATTTTTAATATTTCTTCTACTGCTCCTTTGCAAATTAAAGTATTATTAATTTTATCTTTTGAAACTACTATTGACATTCGTCTTCTTATAAAATCAAAAGGTATTTCATCAATTTTACGATAGGGCATTTCAACTATTTTATTATGATGAGCTTTAATGTGTTGGACAATTGTTTTATCAATATTATTTTTTAATCCAGTTTGTAAAGAACTATTTAAATATGCCATTTCTAAAACTTTGTTTGATTCAACACCTTCTGGATCTAAGTGTTTAACCAACTCAATTCTATCCTCAGTTAAAGTACCAGTTTTATCAGTGCATAAAACATCCATTGCACCAAAACTTTGAATACTAGTTAAATTTTTAACAATTACTTTTTTATGTGATAATCTAATTGCACCTTTTGCTAAGTTAGCACTAACAATCATTGGTAGAATTTCGGGGGTAATACCAACAGCAACTGATATTGAAAATATTAACGCTGTTAAAATATTATTTTTAGTAATTACATTAACAATAAATATTAATGGTACCATTACACACATAAAACCAATAAGAATGTGAGTAACTTTTTTAATACCTTTACTAAAACTAGTAACAGGACGTTTACTAGTTACTGCACTAGCAATTGATCCAAAATAAGTATTAACACCTGATGCAATAACAATAGCAATAGCACCACCTGAAACAATACTAGTACCCATAAAACATATGTTTTCTAATTCTAGGATACTACTTTTTTTATTATGATCTTTAGTATGAATAGCGTGTTTTTCAACAGGAAATGTTTCACCAGTTAGTGCCGATTGATTAATAAATAGATCGGTTGAAACTAAAATTCGAACGTCAGCAGGAATCATATCACCAGAAGATAAGAAAATAATATCACCTGGTACTAAATTTTCAATTAATACTTCTTTTGTAAAATTCGCAACACTATTTAAAGCATTAAAATCAATTTTTTTATTTTTATTACTAAATCTAAAAACACTGGCTGTTGTTTCAATTAATTGTCGTAATTTTTCTGAAGATTTATAGGAACGATAATCTTGAAAGTAAGATATAAAAACACTCAAAATAATCATTACTAAAACAATAATAGCACTGTACAAATCAACATTTTTATCAGTATTAGTATCAATAATACTGTAACTAATAAAATTATAGATAACTATTATCATTAAAACAATAATAAAAGGATTAAAAATATTGTGCATTAATTTTTTGTATCAAACAAATCGTTTATGAGAAAAAACATTTTTACCATATTTTTTAAGTCTGTCTTCTACTTCTTCCTTTTTTAATCCGTACATACTACCATCTAATTGTTGGATAACTTCTTCTTTCGATAGTTGCGAAAATTGTTTAAACATGGTTGTTGTTTTTTGTTCTATATGCTTCTTTTTAAAAAATTGCATTATCAACCAACCTTTCTTCAAACGTATAATTTAATTGTATACTAAAATCAAAAGAACTTTATTTTAGTGAATAAAGTTCTTAAAACTACCAAATATTTAAGAATAATATTCTTCTATTTTCAATAAAAATTTGTATTATTTTAAATACAAATTATTTATATCAAAAATAGGAGTAAACATCAATGATTTAAAAGGAGTTGAAATATAATTATAAATCTTCTAATCAATTTTCTATATTTATTAATCAAATATGATAGTATTTAGTTAAACTTCATATGAGTTTTTAAGCTATTATTTTTTAAATAAGAATAATAGTTTTTTATTTAGAAAAATGAAAGGAAATATAAATTAATTATTTTTTAAATAATTAATTTATAAAAGGTAGTTAAAATGACTGAAAAACAGAAAATAGAAATTAATCAACTAAATTTAGAAATAAAAAATATCATGAATCAATATGAATTCTTATCGACAAATTTAATGAATTAAATAATCTTTATAAACAACAAAAAATAAAAATATCAAATACTAAAAAAGAACAAGTATATAGGGGCGTTGCCCCTAGTTGCTTCGCAACTTACCCCAGTGGCGTAAACGCCACGGCCAACCAACCAAGGTTCTGGTTGGCTTCGACCAATAATATAGGTTTACTCTATTTTAACATCTTTCTTATTTTTCTTAGAACCTGTTTAAAATCTTTTCAATAAAATTGAAATAAAGGCAAGAACAACCATTTGTAAGCTAGTATTTAATTTTTTTCACAATTTTTTCATAATCTTCTGCATTTTTCTAATCATGCAAAACTTCGTTCTACAACTCATCTTTTTGGTAATACTACAAAAGAATGTAATTCATTACGTTTTATAACTTCAACATTTGCATTTATAATTGTTTTAATTTTAGAAACAAATTTTTCACCAGTATAACCAGCATCTACTAGTATTTTTTGAACTGCAGAAAGATTCTCTTTTTCATTTTCAATCATTATTATAGCACTATTACGATCTGTTTTTTCTGCTGTGGTTATGTAAATTGCATGTGGTAAACCTTGAGAATCAACAGCAATATGACGCTTTATTCCTGAAATCTTTTTACCAGCATCATAACCTTTATTTTTAGTAGTATCTGTATTTTTAACACTTTGTGAATCAATTATACAAAAACTAGTTTGTTATTTTCTACCATTATTGATACGAAATGCCTTGACTAATTTTTTTTAAAACTAATTGTAATACACTAGGTTCTTTATCATTATTTTTACTTCAAGCTTGAAAATAATAATATACAATTTGTCATTTTGGAAAATTTTTTGGTAACATTCTTCACTGGCAACCACTTTTTAATACATATAAAACTGCACAAAATACTTCATATAAATCTAAACTTCTTGGTTTAGTTCTCTTTTTAGTATTTTCTAAAATTGATTTTATATTTTCAAATTGCTCTTTGCTAACATTACTAGGATAATTTTTACACATATATACCTCTTATTTTAAAATATATAATCATTTTATCCTATTCTCTAAAAGATTTTAAACAGGTTCTAAGAACCTGTTTAAAATCTTTTCAATAAAATTGAAATAAAGGCAAGAACAACCATTTGTAAGCTAGTATTTAATTTTTTTTCACAATTTTTTCATAATCTTCTGCATTTTTCTAATCATGCAAAACTTCGTTCTACAACTCATCTTTTTGGTAATACTACAAAAGAATGTAATTCATTACGTTTTATAACTTCAACATTTGCATTTATAATTGTTTTAATTTTAGAAACAAATTTTTCACCAGTATAACCAGCATCTACTAGTATTTTTTGAACTGCAGAAAGATTCTCTTTTTCATTTTCAATCATTATTATAGCACTATTACGATCTGTTTTTTCTGCTGTGGTTATGTAAATTGCATGTGGTAAACCTTGAGAATCAACAGCAATATGACGCTTTATTCCTGAAATCTTTTTACCAGCATCATAACCTTTATTTTTAGTAGTATCTGTATTTTTAACACTTTGTGAATCAATTATACAAAAACTAGTTTGTTCTTTTCTACCATTATTGATACGAAATGCCTTGACTAATTTTTTTTAAAACTAATTGTAATACACTAGGTTCTTTATCATTATTTTTACTTCAAGCTTGAAAATAATAATATACAATTTGTCATTTTGGAAAATTTTTTGGTAACACTAGACCATTAATTTAAAAAACCTGAATGTATTCTAAAAACAATTGTGTTATATAATTAACACTAATTTTAACCTGAAAGGATTTTTATTAATGGATAAAATTAAACAAATAGCATTAGTAATTAACAAATTAAATATCAAAGAAAAAATTAAAATTATTGATGATTGTAAAAATCAATATTCAATTAGAAACCTATGTCAATATCTTCAATTAAACAGATCAACATATTACTTTTTAAAAAATAAACAAAAACCTATTAAAAAAGAAGAAAATCATATTATTAAATGCAATCATAAATATCAAAAAATATGCCAACTTTTAATCGAATTTCATTCTACAAGAAAAGGCAGAATTTATGGATATTTAAGAATTTTTTCAGCTTTTAAAGAGTGATTAAAACAAGAAAAAAATATCATTTTAAATATAGAATTATCAATAAAACAAATGCGAAAAATTATGAAAGAACACAATATTCAAGGATTAAAACAAACTAAAAATAACTATCCTAAAAACAAAAAAAATCCAAATAAGTGAATACCTACAATGGATAAAGTAAACAAAGATTATAAAAGTACAACCTCTTCAAATCAAATTTGATCAATAGACTTGGTGCAAAACTAAGGTAATTCAAAATTATATATTCCTGCTATTAAATTAAATCTTAATGCAAATCTTCATATTTTATTGCGATATTTTAAAGTTAAAATTTTAAAACGTTTTAGTTTAGCAAATACGTGTTCAATTTTAATTATAATTTTGCTTAAAGTTTTATTGTATTCTTTTTGAATTGGTATTAATTTATTGTATTTACTTTTTTTAAATGGCAAAAATGTATTTTTATGAATATTTTGTATTCCTTGATAACCTGAATCAACAAAAACTTGTTTTTCTGGATGAATAAAAGTTTTAGATTTTAAAAGTAATTTAAAATCATGAATGCTTCCAAAACAAAAAGCGGTTGAAATAATTTTTCCATTTAAAATATCAATAGACTTGGTGCAAAACTAAGGTAATTCAAAATTATATATTCCTGCTATTAAATTAAATCTTAATGCAAATCTTCGTATTTTATTGCGATATTTTAAAGTTAAAATTTTAAAACGTTTTAGTTTAGCAAATACGTGTTCAATTTTAATTCTAATTTTGCTTAAAGTTTTATTGTATTCTTTTTGAATTGGTATTAATTTATTGTATTTACTTTTTTTAAATGGCAAAAATGTATTTTTATGAATATTTTGTATTCCTTGATAACCTGAATCAACAAAAACTTGTTTTTCTGGATGAATAAAAGTTTTAGATTTTAAAAGTAATTTAAAATCATGAATGCTTCCAAAACAAAAAGCGGTTGAAATAATTTTTCCATTTAAAATATCAATAATTATTTGCGATTTAAGAGTATGATGTTTGTTTTTACCCGAAAAAAGTAATTTTAGTTTTTTTTAATTCTTTCAATTGGAGTTTCAGTAGCATCAATAGCTAGTAAAGTATTATTGATTCCTTTATTTTTGATTAAATCTTTTTTGCCAGATAAATTAAAAATTCCACTTTTTATTAAAGTATTTTCAATTCAAAAAATATTACGAATGCAGCTAGTATGACTAATATTATATCTTTTTGCAATAACTCTATAACTACTATACTCTTTTCAGTATTCTAATGTCATTAATAAACGATTTTCTATTGATAATTTATTAGGTTTACCACCAACTGCTTTTTAATTGCTTAAGCTTTTTTTAAAATTTCAACCATTTTTTGAAATGTTTGTAGTTTTATTCCCACTAAACTATAAAATTCTTGTTCATCTTTGTATTTTTTTAACATAATAATTATCACCTTTGATATTAATAATAACCGTTAAATTATTAAAATTAAAGGTTTTGCACCAAGTCTAATGGACACTAAACAAATAAATACTAAAGAAGGATGATTATATCTTTTTGTAATTATTGATTTTTATTCAAATAATGTTGTTAGTTATAATATTGCTCCTAATAAATCATATCAGGATTTAATTCTTCCTGCTCTTGAAAAAATCAACAAACAATTTTCTTGAAATCAAGTAAAAAATGTTATTTTACATTCAGATAACGCCAACGAATTTTATTGTCAAGATATCACAAAATGAGCAGAGGATAAACAAATAATTTTAAGCAAAAAACAACCTTATGATATTGGTGGTAATGTATTATCTGAAAACTGATTTTCTCATTTATCTCAAGAATGACTACCTAAAGGATCAAATCAATATTTATCCATCAATGAAGCTATAAATGATGTAAATCAATATGTTATGTTTTATAATTATGAAAGAATACATTCTAAATTTCTAAAACCACCAATTTTACAAATTAAAATTTAGAATTTTATATCAAAAATGGTCCAGTAATTAAGGGCCAACCACCTAAAAATAAATTTATACAAATTTTTTAATAGCACTATG
The DNA here is from genome assembly GCF_964031275.1 of Spiroplasma endosymbiont of Acasis viretata. Classification (NCBI taxonomy): domain Bacteria; kingdom Bacillati; phylum Mycoplasmatota; class Mollicutes; order Entomoplasmatales; family Spiroplasmataceae; genus Spiroplasma; species Spiroplasma endosymbiont of Acasis viretata. The sequence goes on along the minus strand of NZ_OZ035019.1, from coordinate 528,884 downwards.
ATTAGAACTAATAATTCTAATACCACCATGATTTTTATGAAAAGCAACTTGAATTTTATCACCAATTAATTTAGTAATAATACCTTTGCCAAAAATTTCATGAATAATTATATCTCCAACATTTCAATTATTAGTTATTTCAACCTTATCTTTATTATCAGCTTTATAGTAATTAAATTTAGAATGATTACGATTTTGATAAGTTGCTGCCATTTCTTGATGTTCGTTATTAATGATTTTTAAATATTTAAGATCTAAATCTTTTAAGAAACGAGATGGTTGTTTCATACGATCCAAGATATATGAATATCCACCGGCACTAGATAAAAATAATCATTTTTTTGCCCTAGTAATTGAAACATAAAAAAGTCGTCGTTCTTCTTCAATTTTATCTAAGTTTTCTATACTAGATTTACCTATTCCAGGCAAAATACCTTCATTAATGCCAACTATAAAAACAACATCAAATTCTAAACCTTTAGCACTGTGAATTGTCATTAAATTAACGGCTTTATTAGTACTATTTTCATCTAAATCAGTATATAAACTTACTTCTTGTAAAAATGACGTTAATAATTCTTCGCCTTGTAATTCATTATTACTACTATCATATTCAAGCAATTGTTCTAATAATTGTTGAACATTTTCAATTCTTTCTTTTTCAAGGTTATCTTCTAGTTTTTTTAAATAATTAGTTTTATTTAATAAATTTTCAACCATGTTATGTAAAGAAGTAACATCTTTGATATTAGTTTGCATCTCATTAATTAAATTAATTAAAGGTTGTAAATGTTGATGATAATTTTTTGGTAATCCATACTGAAATTTAAATAAGTATTCATTTAAAGTTAGTGATTGTTCATTAGCAAGTAATAATAAGTTATCAATAGCTTTTGGTCCAATTTTAGGTGTTGCATTTAAAATTCTAATCATTGATATATTATCATTTCAAACAATAATTTTTAAATATGCCAAAATGTCTTTAATTTCTTTACGTTCAAAAAATTTATAACCACCAAAAATTTTATAATTTATATTATTATTAATCAAAGCTTGTTCTAAATCTTTTGATAAATAATTATTACGATAAAGAATAGCAATTTTATTCAAATCTAAATGATATTTTAAATGAATTTTTTTAACAGTTGTTGCAACTCAATGTGCTTCTTGATCACTACTACTAGCATGATACATAACAATATCATTACCAAGATCATTTTTAGTAAACAGTTCTTTTTCAATACGTTGAACATTATTTTTAATTAAACTATTAGCTGTATTTAAAATCTTAGTTGTTGAACGATAATTTTGATTTAAAATAAATGTTTGTGTATTAGGAAATTGTTTAGTAAAATTCAATATTAAATTAATATTTGCTCCTCTTCAACTATAAATAGTTTGATCGGGATCACCAACTACAGTAATATTTTTATGATTTTTAGCAAGTGACAATAAAATATTATATTGAATATCATTAGTGTCTTGAAATTCATCAACTAAAATAAAATCAAATTTCTTTTCTCATTTTGTTAAAATATGTGGAAATTCTTTAAATAGACGTTCAACTAATAATAATAAATCATCAAAATCTAAACATGAATTAATAAATTGATATTTTTTATACGATTCAAAAACTTTGATACGTAAAATTCACTCATCTTGATTTTGATAATCAGCTAATAATTCATCTTGAGAAAGATAATTATTTTTTCAGTTAGAAATATTAGAACTTAATAATCTTAACTCCTGCAATTCAGCTTTATGTGAAAATTCTTTTTGAAAAATATCTTTTAATATTTTTCGTTGATCTTCTTGATCAATAATATTAAAATTATTATTAATATTTAAATGATGAATATCTCTTCTTAATATTTTGGCACATAATGCATGATAAGTAACAATATTAACATTAATGTTGATATCATTTAAAAGTTGCATTATTCGTTCTTTCATTTCGCGTGCTGCTTTATTAGTAAAAGTTAATGCCAATATTTTTTCACTAGCAATTTTAATTACATTAATTAAGTAAGCAATTTTATATGTTATAACCCGCGTCTTTCCAACTCCAGCCCCCGCAATAATACGACATGGGCCATTAACATTAATAATTGCTTGTAGTTGTTGTTCATTTAGATTTTCTAAAAGTTTTGTTTTATCCATGTTATTTATCCTTAAGTTAGTAAGAGTATATACTATTAAAGACTATTTATATTTTCTAATTCGTCATCATTAATATTTCCTGGTTGAGAATAAACTAAATGAATATGTGCATCATTAACGTTAGTTAATATCTTCCGTTTATTAGTTGCAAGCGATTTCTTGTTAATGACAAAAGTTTTATGATTACGATCAAAGAATAGCTGATGATATTTATCAATTTTAGTGACGATCATAATCCCACAATACCAAGCAAAATCAAAACTAACTACAGAACGAATAAGAATATTTAATCAAGAATTTAAAGTACTATTACTATTAATAGTAGCAATGTTTTCATTAAAAGTCAATTTCATAAAAAGAATTATTGAAGTGGTTAATAATAAAGGAATAAAAACTAAAAATAGTTCACGATAAAAAAAATGTTTTAACTTTAAATCTTGATTTTTTTCATTTACTAATCTTATTTGAAAAATTAATTTTCCTAAAGTTTGACCCTTACATTTTCATGGAATAATAACAAAATATATAATAACAATAATTATATTAATAATAAAAATAATTATTAATTGTCATAATTCTTGATTACCTTTATTATCTAAATAATGGATTGCTAATCCAATTATTAATGGGATTAAACTAACAAAAATCACGTCAAAAATACGTGCAATAATACGTTTTCATGTTTTAGCTATTATATATGTTTCGGTTGTATCTAATTTTTTAATATTCATTTTTTTACTCTCAATATTTTGAATCATCTCTAATATTATTATCTTTAAAATATTTCTTAAAATAAGTACTTAGATCAGGAGCATAAGTGGTAAATTTATCATTTGGATTAATAGTATTAAAATAAGAATTTTTTTTAAAATTTTTAAATTTAAATTCAATAATTTCTTTGACACGATTATATGTTTTTTCAATTAATGCAGGTTTTTTAGAAATACTAATAAATCTTAAAAGAGTATATAGATAGTATCTAACAAAAGCATATTCCAACTCTTCATATAAAACTTTTTTAATTTTATAATTATTATAATAGTTTAAAATATGTATTCATTGATGCATTAGTTCAAAAATATTATCATTTTCCAATGTGTTATTTTTAGACGTTAATAATGTTTCATTAATTGCATAATATGTTTTACAATGTGCTAAAAATGAGTATAAAAATAAACTATCAAATTGGATTTCTTTACGAAATTGTAAATTATATTCATTAATAATACTAACTTTCATGATTTTTGTTGTTAAAACTGGTGTTGTTAAAGCAAAGACTATTTTTCCTTGTGTTGTATTTAAATTATATAATTTATTAACTTCAGTTCTAATTGTTGAATGAAAAACATTATTTATATCAAATTCATAACGAACACAATATTCAATACAATCTAAATCTTTATTATTATCTAAAATTTTATTAACTGTTTCAATAAAATTAACGCTAAGAATTTCAGTTGGATTTAAAATAACTACATATTGTCCGGAAATATATTTAAGACCAAGATTACGACTAATGGCAATACCTGATACTTGATAATTAGTAATCATTTTTAAATTTTGTGGATATAATTTAAAATATTTACTAAATATCTCCAAATTTTTATTGTTAATGCCATCATCAACAACAACAACTTCAAAATTAGTTTTTTTATTTACAAAAATCTTTGCTAAAAAAGAATCTAAGTGTTCGGATTCAAATGAAGTTGTATATAAAATAAAAGTTAGTAGCATAATAAATATTTCCTCCCTTTTATAAATAATTATAACACTTCTTTAACAATTTTAAGTGAAGGTTTATCAACATTTATTTTTTATTTTTTTGATTACTATTTTTAAGTTTATTTTTAGATTCTAAAGTAGATTTTTCTATATTATCTGTTTCTTTAATAACTTTAACAGTCATATTTTTATGATCAAAAATAGTTTTTAAATTACCTTCAATAATAACGGTTTCAGTATTATTAGGTTTAATAACGTTTCGCTTTGCGGGATTGGTAACTTTTTTCTTTTTTTGTCCTTTTAATATTTCTGCTCTTAATAAAGCACGTGTTTTTCTAATTTCAAATTTTTCAAATTTAAAAAGAAATGATTTAATAAACTTTTTATACGAATTAACAAAATATCGAAGTCTTTTCTTGCTTCGAGCATGATTATCATATTTTAATAAAATACAAACATAGTTTAATTCATTTCTTGCTTCTGATTCAATTAATGAATTAAAAAAACTGTGATAATTATGACTTAAGTTATATGGTTGACCAGATATTGGACTTTTATAAGGAGTAAAACCTAGATTACCAGTAGTTTTATAATACTTAAAATCAGCAATTCGTGTTGTCATTTGTCCCTTAGGATGTTCTGGTGATTTAATTTCTGATATTTTAAAAATATTATTTGTATCAAATTCTAAAAAATAGCAATATACCTTATGAACAAAGTTACCTGCAGTTTTAAAAGCAATATACAAATCTACTTTTGCTTCATAATTTAAATTATCAAAAATACTAACGTATGGTTGATAAAAATCATATTTTTTATCAATAATTTCTCATCCTTGTTTTTTAATAGTAAGTTCAATCTCATCAGCACAAATATTTGGATTTAAAATAATTTTCTTCATTTTCTACTCCTAACTCTAATATTTTCTAAGTCTATTTTATCAAATTATATATAAAGTGTGGGCTAAGAAAATTTTCCACTTTGATTAATAATTAAAGTACTTTAATTATTACTATTAAACAGCTAACAATACATCATAAAATTATCTTTAAACTATATGAATATATCATATATTTCTACACATAATAAACATTCCTTTTTGTTCGCTAGTTATTAATTAAATTACACCACTTACTCCTTCCAATTTTGAAAATGTTTCATGGTTATTACAAAAGAAATTTTAATCAATTTATTATTAGAAACATGAGTATTAATTAAAAGCATAGTCCCTTAACTAGCAAAATATGTTATAGTAACATTATTAATAATTTTTTAATACATAAGTCATTTTCTTCTTTTACTTTTTTATGTTTTTTATTTTATAAATTAAGTTTTTTTGAAAAAATAATATATAACATTCTTTAAAGTACTCTATTTTTATTAGAAAATATTAATAAAAAAGGACACCTAAAAATATAATGTTTAATTTTCATCAGTAGTAGTTTTATTATTTAATGATGAAGAATTATTAACAACTAATTTAATTTTTTTATTTCCAACTTGATTTTTTGCATCTTTATGATCATATCATCAATTAAGTAACAATGATAATGGTACTAAAATAATAATAAATATTAATAAACAACCAATACTTCATAAAATAGTCATTGGATTAGGATTAATAAGAATTTCTCTTAGTCCTTTTATTGCATAACTAAATGGTAAAAAATTATACATTACTTGAAAAAACTTGGGTTCTAATTCAACAGGAAAAGTACCACTTGATGAAGAAAGTTGTAATATTAAAAGAATAACAATTAAAAATCTACCTAAATCATGATTACGAAACATGTGAGCAATTGATTGAACAACCAAGTCAAAAATAATTGCTATTAATCACATGTATAAAAACACTTGTCAAAAACGTTGTCATAAATCAATATTATTAAATAATAGTAATAATGAAGTTACTAAAATTGTTGACTGAATTAAACCAAAAATAATCATTCATGCTGATTTAGCTAAATAGTTTGATCAAAATTTAGTTTTTGGAATATCTTTATTTCTAATAAAAGTAAAAGTTAATAATAAAGTACCTACTCACATTCCAATACACATGAAATATGGTCCTAAACCAAATCCATAAGGAGATTTATTTTGACCTTCAATATTAATATTAAAATTAATAAAGTTAATAGGTGCCAATAAAGTATGATTCATTCAATAATCATGTTCTAAAACTTTAATATGTTTAATATCTCTGTTGCTTGTTAGAACCTGTTTAAAATCTTTTCAATAAAATTGAAATAAAGGCAAGAACAACCATTTGTAAGCTAGTATTTAATTTTTTTTCACAATTTTTTCATAATCTTCTGCATTTTTCTAATCATGCAAAACTTCGTTCTACAACTCATCTTTTTGGTAATACTACAAAAGAATGTAATTCATTACGTTTTATAACTTCAACATTTGCATTTATAATTGTTTTAATTTTAGAAGCAAATTTTTCACTAGTATAACCAGCATCTACTAGTATTTTTTTGAACTGCAGAAAGATTCTCTTTTTCATTTTCAATCATTATTATAGCACTATTACGATCTGTTTTTTCTGCTGTGGTTATGTAAATTGCATGTGGTAAACCTTGAGAATCAACAGCAATATGACGCTTTATTCCTGAAATCTTTTTACCAGCATCATAACCTTTATTTTTAGTAGTATCTGTATTTTTAACACTTTGTGAATCAATTATACAAAAACTAGTTTGTTCTTTTCTACCATTATTGATACGAAATGCCTTGACTAATTTTTTTTAAAACTAATTGTAATACACTAGGTTCTTTATCATTATTTTTACTTCAAGCTTGAAAATAATAATATACAATTTGTCATTTTGGAAAATTTTTTGGTAACATTCTTCACTGGCAACCACTTTTTAATACATATAAAACTGCACAAAATACTTCATATAAATCTAAACTTCTTGGTTTAGTTCTCTTTTTAGTATTTTCTAAAATTGATTTTATATTTTCAAATTGCTCTTTGCTAACATTACTAGGATAATTTTTACACATATATACCTCTTATTTTAAAATATATAATCATTTTATCCTATTCTCTAAAAGATTTTAAACAGGTTCTTAGAATTTATTGCGTGTTTTTGTGCTTCTTCTAAATCTTGTTTTTGTACTTTTTTCTTTTCATCAAATTTTTTTGCTGCTACTTTTCCTTTTATAATATCTACATGACTACCTTTAACAACTGCATAAGTAACACCACCAGCAACAGCAGCTCCTGCAACAATAATGCCGGCAGGTGGAGATACAAAAAAAGTTGTAACCAAAACACCACCAGCACCAATAATAGTACCTCTAACAGCACCTTCAGGAATACCTTCATAACCCCCCTTAACAAGTCCTTTAGTAGATGCAGAAATAATTTTTAATGTTTTTGCTGCTGTTGAATGTTTTGTTTTAAATTTTTTTCAGTATTTGTATTTTTTCTTAGTCATTTCTGGATGATAATTACTATCAACTAATATAAAATTAGTTTCATCTTTTTGTCTTTCATCTAAATCTGCAATTGCCTTTTCTACTTCTAATCAAGTCATTATTAACTTCTCCTTTTTTAAAAAAATAAAAAAAACTCATTTACTTTTGAATAAGTAATGAATTTAAAACTTATATTAATTTTTAAAAAAATAATATCATATTTTCTATATTTAGTATCGAAAATTTAATTATTTTTATCAATATTACATAAATTTTTATACTATCTATATGATTAAAATTTAATAAACTATATCTATAATGACTAGGCTTACTTCAATTAACCACTTACTTTTTAATTTTTATTCTTCTTAATATTGCTATAACTACTGGAATAGCAATAATAACTAATAAAAAAGTACTACCAATAATTATAATATTTCAATTATTAATTAAAGTTGTTGTCTTTGGTTTTATTTCTGCTAAAGCAAAAGGGTTATTTTTATTTTTTTCATCATGTTTAACATTAGCATATAAATGAGTAATTAAATCGTGCTCATAAAATAATAATCAATAATGTAATTGACCTGGATTTAGTACATCAATTGCACAATCTATATTAGTAGTTTCTTGTAAATACTGATTAAATTGAATACCAGATTGACTATTAGCAAAATTAGTAAAACCAGAAAACTTAGTTGATAAAGGATTAATATTATAAATATTTAAATATTGTCTTGAAGAATTATCAACTTTATCATTTACTATTCTTTGTAATAAATAAATAGTATGATCTTCAGATTGATATGTTTTTAATGGTTGATTTGAAATAGGTGTTACCTTTTCTTCTTGCGGAACAAGATTATCATCAACACGCTGATATGTTCATTTATCTTCACTAACATTAGCAGTAATAACAGCTTCTGATTTAATTTGACTAAAAGCAATCATTTGTAAATTACTATTTTTTTCATCATTAATAAAATATTGATGAATTAATCAAGATTTATCTTCTTTTTCATTAATAACTTGAATGTCTGGCATAGAACTATTAATAGTAAGTGTTTCTTGTCTTAAAACAGTACTACCATCACTATCATTTCATTTAACATTATATATAGTGGGCTTATTTTTACTATAATCTTGGTTTAAAATAGCATAGTCAAAAGTTTTATTACTATTAGTTTTAACAATTTTTTTTATTTCTCTGTTTTCATTATTAATAGAAATTTCTAATCCTAATTTTTTAAAAGGAGGATGCACATAAAAAACAAACATTTCATTACTAAAACTATCCTTAGTATTTGCAAATGGTCCAATTGGAAATATTTTAGCACGCGTTTCAAAATTAGATTTTTGAAAATTAGTAGTTGGTTGTAAATTATATGGAACTTCCATTAAAGTATTAATGTCACTTGCTTCATATATTGTTGCAAAAAGTCCTGCATCAATACTTTCTTTAATTGTTTGATGATATTGTAAAATTAAATTATTACTTTTTTCATTAAAAGTATGACCAAAAACACCTGCAGTAAGAAAACCTTCTGCATTTTTAAAATAACTACTATTATCATTAATAATATTTTTTAATTGACTATAACCTTGATCATTAATAATATCATTGGTTTCAATATTACTATGTGTTCAATCATTATTAATAATTTGATCATAACTATCAAAATTAACATTTAATGGTTTATTTTTAACATTATTATATAAATATTGTGAATCATTATTTCAAGATTTAATACTATTAACTAAGTTACGATTTGATGACTTAACAGTAATATGAAAGCCGCTAACTTTACTATTACTAGTTTGATGATTTTTATTATTAAAACTAATACTTAATACTGAGGTTACTAATAAACTGCTAGCACTAAGTAATAAAATTAATTTTTGTTTAAATTGTTTCATAATATTTCCTTATAAATTTAATATTTAAAAGTTATCAAGTATCTTTTTTATTTTATATAATTTAATAACAAAATAATCATAACAAAAAAACAAAATAATTAATAAATTATCTTGCGGTGAATTGTGTTACTTAATAAATTACTATTATTTATTTTTATCTAGCAATTATGTAATTAGTATATCAATTCTTTTAAAAATATGATATATATTATTTACACGAGAAATATATATTTAAGATCTAAAATACCTACAAGATCTATCACAAATATTAATATTATATTAAGTTTCTTTAATTGAAAATACTTATCCCTAAGTCAATTAAATATAAAATTAGCAGTTACTACTTGAAACTGCTAATTTTATTTGTTAGTATATTAATATGATTAGCAATCAAGTAATTATAGTGCTAAAAAAAGGAGTGACATTATGCAATTAAATGAAATCCCTAACTATAGTAATGATCCTAAAATTCTTGATAAATTCGCTCGTAATCTAATTGTACAAGCTAAAACAGGAAAAATGGATCCTATTATTGGACGTGATGAAGATATTCGTAAAGTACAAGAAATACTCTCACGAAAAACTAAAAACAACCCCGTCTTAATCGGTTTACCTGGTATTGGTAAAACTGCTATTATTGAAGGTTTAGCCCAACGTATTGTTCGTGGTGATGTTCCTAGTAACTTAAAAGATAAAATTATTTATGAACTAGATATGGGAGCACTAATTGCTGGCGCTAAATTCCAAGGTGAGTTTGAAGAACGATTAAAAGCGGTTATTAACCAAATTAAAAATTCTAATGGAAAAATTATTTTATTTATTGATGAACTACATTTAATTGTTGGTGCTGGTAGAACACAAGGTTCAATGGATGCTTCTAATTTACTAAAACCAATGTTAGCGCGTGGTGAGCTACGTTGTATTGGTGCCACAACGCTTGACGAATATCGTCAATACATTGAAAAAGATGCAGCCCTTGAACGAAGATTTCGTAAGATGATTATTAAAGAACCAACAACAGAAGATACAACTGCTATCTTACGTGGTTTAAAAGAACGTTTTGAAGCTTATCATGGTGTAAAAATTCATGATAGTGCATTACGAGAAGCTGTTTATCTATCTAATAAATATATTAATGATCGTTACTTACCTGATAAAGCAATTGACTTAATTGATGAAGCTTGTGCTAGTATTAAAACTGAAATTGCTTCGGTTCCTAGTGATTTAGATGATATAAGAAGAAAAGTCTTACAATTAAAAATTGAACAAGCAGCCTTAAGCAAAGAAAAAGATGAAAACTCGCAAACAAGACTAATTGAAGTCGATAAACAATTAAAAACTAAAAAAAATACTTTACAACAATTAGAAGATAAATGAATCAAAGAAAAGTCAGCATTAGACCATATTACTAGTTTAAAAAATAAATTAGAAAATGCTAAATCAGAACTAGAATTGTATCAATTATCAGGTAATTTTACAAAAGCTGGTGAACTACAATATAGTATTATTCCCAACTTAGAAAAAGAACTTAAAGATAGTGAAAATATAAAAAAAGATAATCCTTTACTACGCGAAGATGTTACTAGTGAAGATATTGCAAAAGTTGTTGCAAAATGAACCGGCATTCCTGTTACTCGTTTATTAGCAACCGAAAAAGAAAAATTATTAAAATTACCCTTAACTTTAAATACAAGAATTAAAGGTCAAAGTAATGCCCTACAGTTGGTAAGTGATGCTTTAATTAGAGCTCGTGCTGGTATTAAAGATCCCAATCGTCCAATTGGTTCATTTATTTTCTTGGGTCCAACCGGTATTGGAAAAACTGAAGTTGCCAGAACCTTAGCTGATATTTTATTTGATAGCGAAAAAAATATGGTTCGTATTGATATGTCAGAATTTATGGAAAAACACGCAGTTAGCAAATTACTAGGTTCACCTCCTGGCTATGTTGGTTATGAAAATGGTGGACAATTAACCGAAAAAGTAAGAAGAAATCCTTACAGTATCATTCTTTTTGATGAAATCGAAAAAGCCCATCCTGAAGTATTAAATATTTTATTACAAATTCTTGATGAAGGTAGAATTACAGACAGTCACGGTCTCTTAATTGACTTTAAAAACACAATAATTATTATGACTTCAAATCTTGGTTCACAAGAACTATTAAGTGGTAAAGATAACAGTAAAGAACAAGCATTAAATATCTTAAAAAAATCATTTCGACCAGAATTTATTAATCGAATTGATGAAATTATTATCTTCAATCCATTAAGTAAAAAAGTAATAACAGAAATTATTATTAAAGAATTAGATACTTTATTATTACGATTAAGACAAGAAAAAAATTTACAATTATCTTATGAATCAGAAGTAGTTAATAAAATACTAAAAGATGCTTATGATGAAGAATATGGCGCACGACCGATTAAACGCTATATTCAACACTATATTGAAACTATTATCGCACAAGCTATTATTAAAGAAGAACTAATACCCCACAAACGAATGGTAATTACTATCAATAAAGATAATATGTTTATTCTCAGTAAAAAAATAAAATTCAATTAAGTCTTGATATTATTACACTCTCAGTTATAATTATATAAGTATTGGCATTCAATGTTAATGAATGCTAAAAAAGGTGGTGAACAATGTTAAGTAACAGACAATCACAAATTTTAAAAATCATTGTTGAAAAATATATTAAAACAGGATTACCAATTGGTAGCAAAACTATTTTAGAAAATAATAACAATATTAATTTTTCTAGTGCTACTATTCGTAATGAATGTGTTGAATTAGAAACATTAGGATTATTAGAAAAAGCACATAGTTCTAGTGGTCGTATTCCTTCAACAAAAGGTTATCGCTATTATGTTGATAATTTAATGAATATGGGTGAACACCAAGAACTAGAAATCTTGAAGAAAAAAATAGCAGAAGTATTTAATAACCGTAACTTAGTAATTACCGAAGTATTAAATAAAACTAGTAGTATTTTAAGTGAAATGACTAATTTGATTAGTATTGTTACTGGTCCTAATCTTAATGAAGATACTTTAAAGAAAATTGAATTAATACCGATTAGTAATGATAATGCTTTAACAATTTGTATTACTAGTAATGGTCATGTTCAAAACAAAATGTTTAATATTCAAGAAACATCATTAACCGATTTATCAATTGCTATTGATATTTTTAACACCAGATTAATTGGTACTAAAATTAGTGAAATTAGTGAGAAAGTAAATTTATTAAAACCAATTCTTGAACAACAAGTACAAAAATCAGAATATATTATTCAAGGATTTGTTAACACTTTAATTAATTTCTCACGACCACTATCAACAACACATGGTGTTCAATATATGTTAGAAAATTCTGAATTTAATGATATTAATAAGGTTAAAACAATTATTAAATTCATTGAATCACAATCACCATGAATGTATTTTGATGAATTAAATAATAATCAACTACAAATTAAAATTGGTGAAGAACTGGGCAATGAAAATAACGATATGGCAATGATTACTACTACTTTTAAAATTCATGATGGTGAACAAGGACAAATTGCAATTGTTGGACCAAAACGTTTAGAATATGAAAAACTAACCGAAATTCTAAATTGGATTAATCAAACATTGATTAAAAACTTTAAATAGAAATGAGATGATAAAATGACAAAAGCTAAAAAAGATAACATTGATAACGTATCAGCAACAGAAACTAAAGATACAACTATTTCAACTCCTGTTACTGAAACACCAGTAAGTGTCGAAGAAGAAAAAATATCATTAAATAAAGAAATCGAATTAGAAACAAAAATTAAAGAATTAACAACAGAACTTAATAAAATTAATTCACAGCAAAAGCAATTAATGCTAGCTACTAGATTAAATACCATTAAAGAATTAGAAATTCAAAATAAAGAACACATTAAATATGCTAACCAAAAAATTATTAAAGATTTAGTTCATAGTTTATTAAATTTCCAACGAGCACTAAACTTTAAAACTGATAATGCAGCAGTTCAAAATTTCCTAGTTGGTTTTAAATTTATCTATGAAGAATTAATTAAAGCACTTGGTAAAGAAGGTTTAAAAGAAATTACTGCTAAAGTTGGAGATCAATTTAATTCTCACCAACATGAGGCAGTAGAAATTATTAATGATAATACAAACAATGCTTATCAAAATGTAAAAAATAATACTATTGTTGAAGTTATAGCTAATGGTTATGAATTGCATAATCGTGTCATTAGCACTACTAAAGTTAAAGTTTTTCAAACTAAAGAAGAAAAAACAGAAACAAAGAAAAATTAAGGAGTGAAAATATTATGTCTACAAATAAAACAACAAATAAAGAAATCATTTTAGGAATCGATCTAGGAACAACTAATTCATGTGTTGCCGTAATGGAAGGTGATAAGCCAAAAGTTATTGAAAATGCCGAAGGTGGAAGAACAACACCATCAGTTGTTGCTTACAAAGATGGTCAAATTATGGTTGGTGAAGTTGCTAAACGTCAAGCTATTACTGATCCAGATAATACTGTTAGTTCAATTAAAAGAATTATGGGAACTAAAGAAACAGTTAAAGCCGGTACTAAAACACGTAAACCAGAAGAAGTGTCTGCAGAAATTTTACGCACTATTAAAACCTTTGCTGAATCAAAACTAGGTAAAAAAATATCAAAAGCAGTTATTACTGTTCCTGCTTACTTTAACAATGAACAACGTGAAGCTACTAAAAATGCAGGAATTATTGCGGGATTAAAAGTAGAAAGAATTATTAACGAACCAACTGCTGCTGCCATTGCTTATGGTTTAGATAAACAAGATAAAGATCACAAAATTTTAGTATTTGACTTAGGTGGTGGAACATTTGACGTTTCAGTTCTAGAATTAGCGGGTGGAACATTTGAAGTATTATCAACTAGTGGTGATAACAAACTTGGTGGTGATGACTTTGATGACTTAATTGTTCAACATTTAGTTAGTGAATTCAAAAAAAGTAATGGTGTTGACTTATCAAAAGATAAAATGGCAATGCAACGTTTAAAAGATGCTGCTGAAAAAGCGAAAAAAGACTTATCAGGAGTAGTACAAGCTGATATTTCATTACCGTTTATTTCAATGAATGCCTCAGGTCCATTACATTTAAATGAAAAATTAACACGTGCCAAATTTAATGAACTAACAAAATCACTAGTTGAAAGAACTATTGCTCCTGTTCGTGATGCCTTAAAAGAAGCTAAATTAAGCAAAAATGAAATTGATGAAGTTATTTTAGTTGGTGGTTCAACAAGAATCCCTGCTGTGCAAGAAGTTATTAAAAACGAAATTGGTAAAGAACCACATCGTGGTGTTAACCCTGATGAAGTAGTAGCTTTAGGTGCTGCTATTCAAGGAGGAGTATTATCGGGTGATGTTACTGACGTTTTACTATTAGATGTAACTCCTTTATCATTAGGTATTGAAACTTTAGGAGGAGTAATGACACCATTAATTTCTCGTAATACTACTGTTCCTACTAAAAAGTCACAAGTATTTTCAACTGCTGAAGACAATCAACCCGCTGTTGATATTAGTGTTTTACAAGGAGAACGTCCACTAGCTAAAGATAATCATTCACTAGGTCGTTTCCAATTAAGTGGCATCGAACCAGCACCAAGAGGTGTTCCACAAATTGAAGTTACTTTTGATATAGATGTTAATGGTATTGTATCTGTTAGTGCTAAAGATCTAAAAACTAATAAAGAACAAAAAATTACTATCAGCAATAGTGGTACTTTAAGTAAAGACGAAATTGAAAAAATGGTACAAGATGCTGAAAAGAATCGTGAAAACGATGAAAAACATAAAGAAGAAATTGAATTATCTAATCAAGCACAAGCCTATATTTATGATATTGATAAAATGACTGCTGAAGTTACTAAATCAGCAAAAGAAGGTGAAGCAGAAAATCCACAAATTGCTGAAATAAAAAAACTACGTCATGACTTACAAAAATCACTAGATGAAAAAAAATATGATGATTTAAAAGAAAAACTAGAACAATTAAAACAAGCGTTTGCTGCTGCACAACAATTTATGAACCAACAAAAACAAGAACCAACAGATCATATTAAAAAAGATGATAATAAAAGTGATGATGTTATTGATGTTGACGCAACAACTAAATAAAATAATTAGAGGTGGACAAAATGGCAAGTAAAAAACGTGATTATTATGAAATTCTAGGAGTTTCACGTAATGCTACTCCAGATGAAATTAAGAAAGCGTTTCGTACGCTTGCAAAAAAATATCATCCTGATTCACCAAGTGGTGGTGATGAAGCTCGATTTAAAGAAATAAGTGAAGCTTATCAAGTTTTATCTGATACTAATGAAAGAGCAAAATATGATCAATTTGGTCATGATATGCCTGGAGTTGGCAGTTCTTCTGGTTTCGGTGATTTTGGTGGTTTCGGTGACTTTAGTTCAGCATTTGGTGACTTATTTGGTGACTTATTTGGTGGTAATAGAAGACAACAACAACAACGCTATAATGGTAAAACACCAGGTGATAATATCCTAACAAAAGTTGAAATTAGTTATCGTGATGTATTCTTTGGCAAAAAAATGACCATTAGTATTAACATTGATGTTGCTTGTAAGGATTGTAAAGAAACTGGTGCTAGAACTCCTAATGATATTAGTACATGTGATAAATGTAAAGGTAAAGGAGTTCTTGAATATGTTCAACAATCACCATTAGGTATGTTTAGACATCAAGGTGTTTGCAACCAATGTCAAGGACTTGGTAAAATTATTCGTCAAAAATGTTTAAAATGCAAAGGACATCGCTATTATATTGAAAATCAAAAATTAGAATTTGATATTCCTCGCAGTATTTTTGATGGTCAACAAATTAGAATTAAAGGTAAAGGTAAAATTGGTCATAATGGTGGCACTCAAGGCGATTTATTTGTTGGTATTAATATTAAGCGACACGCTTTCTTAGATCGTCAAGGTAGTGATATGTATATTAAATTACCAGTATCTTACTTAGATATTATTTTGGGAAATATTATTATGATTCCTACCTTTGAAGGAATAATTAAACATAAATTACCATTAGGACTACAATACGGTGACAAAATTACTTTAAAAAATCAAGGATTCTATTACCCTAATAGTAGTAAACGTGGTGATTTACATGTTATTCTTGATATACAAATGCCTAATAAAGTTACTAAAACAGAGCAAGAAAAATTATGAAATATTAATAACGAAACTAAATTTGATCCAAATGAAGATTTTGTTAATAGTGCAATAAAAAGAATTTAATAAATTAATATATAAAAAATAAGAACATATGTTCTTATTTTTTATATATTAATTTTTTCACTTTATTAATTGGCCTTTTTTACCAATATAACACAGTAAAAATTATCCTAGTAATGTTAGCAAAGAGCAATTTGAAAATATAAAATCAATTTTAGAAAATACTAAAAAGAGAACTAAACCAAGAAGTTTAGATTTATATGAAGTATTTTGTGCAGTTTTATATGTATTAAAAAGTGGTTGCCAGTGAAGAATGTTACCAAAAAATTTTCCAAAATGACAAATTGTATATTATTATTATTTTCAAGCTTGAAGTAAAAATAATGATAAAGAATGTAGTGTATTACAATTAGTTTTAAAAAAAATTAGTCAAGGCATTTCGTATCAATAATGGTAGAAAAGAACAAACTAGTTTTTGTATAATTGATTCACAAAGTGTTAAAAATACAGATACTACTAAAAATAAAGGTTATGATGCTGGTAAAAAGATTTCAGGAATAAAGCGTCATATTGCTGTTGATTCTCAAGGTTTACCACATGCAATTTACATAACCACAGCAGAAAAAACAGATCGTAATAGTGCTATAATAATGATTGAAAATGAAAAAGAGAATCTTTCTGCAGTTCAAAAAATACTAGTAGATGCTGGTTATACTAGTGAAAAATTTGCTTCTAAAATTAAAACAATTATAAATGCAAATGTTGAAGTTATAAAACGTAATGAATTACATTCTTTTGTAGTATTACCAAAAAGATGAGTTGTAGAACGAAGTTTTGCATGATTAGAAAAATGCAGAAGATTATGAAAAAATTGTGAAAAAAAATTAAATACTAGCTTACAAATGGTTGTTCTTGCCTTTATTTCAATTTTATTGAAAAGATTTTAAACAGGTTCTAAATTAACATTAATCATTATGAATCCTTTCTACTTCTACGTATAAGCCTTATCACCTACAGTGATAAAAGGCTTATATACTACTAACTAAATACTTATACTACTCTACGTATAGGCTTATGCTACTGTAAGTAGCAAAGCCTTGGAGGGTAGGGGTTCTAGGGGAAGGGAACCAAAATTTCTGAAATTTTCAAAGAGCAACACAAAAATTACTATTGGAATATTCCAGCACAATAGCCTACATAATTTTTTATTTAGTTATGGAATAATTAATTACTTTAATAAAGTGCTGGTTTAATAAAATAATTAATTTTAATTGTTAAACAATTAAAAATGAGAGTTTTATCTCTCATTTATATTTTTATTAAATCTAACTAAGGTTGCAATACGTCCAGATATGTATTTAACAAGTGATAATTGAGATTACTTAGAAGAATATTATATTAATGAATTACAATTAGAAAATTTTAAAGGAGTGTAAAAATAATGAATAGATTAGAATTAAAAAATGCAAGAAAATTAATAGAAAAATTTGAAGAATTACAAGAAGAATTTAATAGTAAATATGAAAATAGTTTAGACGTTAGAATTGATGATGATTATGAATTAAACATTAGTAATGATTATTTTAATTATGAAAATGTAAATAAATTAGAACAAGCAATTATTGATTATAAAAGAATTATTAAAGGTTAAAGGAAATGAATAAATATGGTAGCAGCTCCAAAAAAGAAACCAGAAGATTTAATTATTAAACAAATTCATATTAGATTAAATAAAAATGATTATTATGAATTAAAAAAGATGTGTTTAGAATATGATATTACAATTAATAGTTTTGTAAAGAATTTAATTAAAAATGCAATTAAACAATCAAAAAAATAATTTAATTTTTAAAAAAGAAACACATCAATATTTTATTAAAAATAAAGAATTAATATCAGTAAGTAAAATACTTGATTATTATTTAGGTAATTCATATTGTAAATGTAATAAATGTAAATATTGTTTTAATATTTATAATGCAAAAATTCGTGGTAATGCAGTTCATAAAGTAGCAGAATTATATTTTAAAAATATAAATATTAAAAATATTAGTAATCAAATTAAAAATTATATTAAAGATTTATTTTCACAAAATTATTTAAATTATTGTTATACATTATTAGATTATTTACCTATTAAATTTATTAATAATAATGAATATATTAGTGAAAAAATATTTAATTATGATATTGTTGCTGGAACACCAGATTTAATTTATAAAGAAAATAATTTAAATATAATAATAGATTTTAAAACTTATAAAGTTTTTACTAAAGAATTATTAGAAAAATCAAAATTACAAATAATAGCATATTATTGATTATTAAAAAATAATAATTATGAATTATCAAATATTCATTTTATATGTTGAGTTAAAGAAACTGAAATTGAATTAATAAAAGTAGAAATAACAAATGAATTATTAATTGAATGAGAAAAAGCAATTTGAACATGAAAGGAATTAAAATAAAATGGCAAATGAATTATTAGTTAAAAATATTAATAATGGTAATGTAGAAAAATTTATTAGACAAAAAGGTATTATTAATAATTTAGAAATTCAAAAATTTAAAAGTAATGTATTATCAATTTCAAATCAATATGGTTTAGATAAAGCATATCCAGAAACTATTATTAATAGTTGTTATCAAGCAGTATTATTGAATTTACCATTAGAAAAGAATTTTGGTTATTGTTATATTGTACCTTATTGAGATAGTAATACAAAAGTAAATAATGCTCAATTTCAAATGGGATATAAAGGTTATATTCAATTAGCATTACGTTCACAACAATATAAAGAAATTAATGTAAGTGATGTTAGATTAACAGAAATTAAAAAAGTAGATAGACTTAAGGGAATTGAATTTAATTGAATACAAGATGATTTAGAAAGATTGAAACAACCTATTATTGGTTATGTAGCATATTTTCAGTTAGTAAATGGTTTTGAAAAAACTTTATATATGTCAAAAGAACAAATTGAAAAACATTTTTTAAAATATTCAAAAACTTATGCAAAAAATAAAGAATTTGTTGTTAGTGATTTTGATAGTATGGCATTAAAAACTGTATTAACTCAATTATTAAGAAAATGGGGAATTATGAGTACTGAAATGCAAATTGCATATGAAAGTGACCAAGCAATTATTAGTGAAAATGAAAAAATATATATTGATAATCCAAATACTAATAATGTAATTGAAAATAATATAAATTTTCAACAATTAGAAGAAAATATAAGTAAATTAGATAATTTGGTATTTAAAAATGAATAAAAGAAAACAAGTTGAACATGGAATTAAAGTAGCAAAAAAAGAAAAACAATTAATGAAAATATTAAAAAGACTAAGTTTAAATTAAGGAGAAATAATTATGACTAATTATTTACTTTCAATTGACCCAAGTATAAAAAATACTGGATTTACTTTATGAGAAAATAAAAGACCAATATTAGTAACTAGTTATAGTTTTAAAAATTATAAAGGAAAAAGAAGTTTTTATTGAGCTATAAAAGCTGGTAATGATGAATTAAATTTAATTATTGAACGTGGTACTTTTCATTCCAAAAATGGTATTGGTTATGAAACACAAGAACATTTAAGAGGTTTTATTGCTGGACAATTTAATAAATTATTAACAAAAAATATGTTAATTAGTCCTTCTTCATGAAAGAAATGATATAGAAGTCAATCATTTATAAATATTTTAATTAATGATGAATGAGATAAAGAAAGTTCAATAAGACTAGCAAAAGTATTATTAATTGAACAAAATAATTGAAATATAACAATATCAAATCATGATGAAGCAGATAGTTTATTAATTGGTTGATATTATTTAAATAAGGAGAATAAAAATGAGTAAGTTTGAAACAGATTATTATGCAATGAAAAGTATACAAGAATTTAGTGAAAATATAGGAAAATTAAAAAAATTAAAAAACTTAGAAATATCAATTAATTTATGTACTTGTAAAAAGGAAGTAAAATAATGCAAAAGCAAAAACAAGAAAAAGTATTACTTAAATGTATTGTTAAAGATTGTAATAGTAAAGTATTAGTTACTTTAAAAACTTTAAATATTAGACTTGGTGCAAAACCTTTAATTTTAATAATTTAACGGTTATTATTAATATCAAAGGTGATAATTATTATGTTAAAAAAATACAAAGATGAACAAGAATTTTATAGTTTAGTGGGAATAAAACTACAAACATTTCAAAAAATGGTTGAAATTTTAAAAAAAGCTGAAGCAATTAAAAAAGCAGTTGGTGGTAAACCTAATAAATTATCAATAGAAAATCGTTTATTAATGACATTAGAATACTGAAAAGAGTATAGTAGTTATAGAGTTATTGCAAAAAGATATAATATTAGTCATACTAGCTGCATTCGTAATATTTTTTGAATTGAAAATACTTTAATAAAAAGTGGAATTTTTAATTTATCTGGCAAAAAAGATTTAATCAAAAATAAAGGAATCAATAATACTTTACTAGCTATTGATGCTACTGAAACTCCAATTGAAAGAATTAAAAAAAACTAAAATTACTTTTTTCGGGTAAAAACAAACATCATACTCTTAAATCGCAAATAATTATTGATATTTTAAATGGAAAAATTATTTCAACCGCTTTTTGTTTTGGAAGCATTCATGATTTTAAAAGTAATTTAAAATCTAAAACTTTTATTCATCCAGAAAAACAAGTTTTTGTTGATTCAGGTTATCAAGGAATACAAAATATTCATAAAAATACATTTTTGCCATTTAAAAAAAGTAAATACAATAAATTAATACCAATTCAAAAAGAATACAATAAAACTTTAAGCAAAATTAGAATTAAAATTGAACACGTATTTGCTAAACTAAAACGTTTTAAAATTTTAACTTTAAAATATCGCAATAAAATACGAAGATTTGCATTAAGATTTAATTTAATAGCAGGAATATATAATTTTGAATTACCTTAGTTTTGCACCAAGTCTATTGAAGATAGTGTAATTCAATTTTTTAATATGTGTTATTTTCATAAAAAACAATTTAAAAATAAAATAAAAGAAATTAAAAATGAATTTAAAAATAAGGAGTAAATTATGAATTTATGAGACTTTTTAAAATATAGTGATAAATATAATGTTTTTAAAATATTTACTGAAGATAAAGAAATATATTTTTCATGAAATGGTGGAAGTAGTGAATTAGATGATGACCGTATTTTACTAGGTTATGAATTAGCAGACTGAAAAGTTTTATCATATAAACAATATCCAAATGAAATTATGGTATTTATTAAATTAGATAATCAATTAATACAAAATTATAATCATTTTCCAGATTATTTCCAGATACAAAAAAAGAAAGATTAAATTATAATAAGGAGTAAATAATGACTAAACGTGAATTTTTAATTAAATGAAAAATTGATAAAGATAAAAATATTAAATTAGATTTTGAAAATGATTTAATTTATGAAAATATAGCATTATCTAGTTCATTTAATGAAAATTTTATAAATGAAATAATTGAATTATTAAATGATTATTTCAAAGTAAATGAGTTTTTATTTTGAAAGGAAGATTTTATGAATAATTTACAATCACGAATTAAAGAATTAGAAAAAGAGATTGAAATAAAAAATGGAATGATTCACTTTATTGAGAAAAAAAATAATATTGAAATTAATAAAAAAAATCCAGACAGTAAATTTATAAAATTTTATAATCATGAAATTGAAAAATATCAAAAAGAAATTTGTGAAATTTATAATGAACTTTATAAGTTATGAGAAGAAGAAAATAAATCTAATTTAAATATTTCATACCAAGTACATGAAGATAAATCAAGTCTACTATTGCAAGAACAAATATTAAATATAAATAATGAAGAAAATTTACTAAATACAGATAATTATTCTAATCATAATCATTGTATTATTTTATAAATAAAAAAAGTTACCTTAATTGGTAACTTTTTAATTAGGTGCCAACCTAACAACAATATAAGTTTGAGAACTTTTTTATTTCATATACTTACTTATGTAAGTACTATAATTATACATTATTTAAGATTGTGAGGAAATATTATTTTGATTAGATTTTCTTTTAAGTTTAAAAATGGATTTTAATTTTGGAAATTTTTTAATTATTTTTAGAATTATTGGAATAAAGTAAAAACATAATAACTCAATACATCCAAAAATAATAAATATGTAATAAACACTTTTTATATTTAAATTATTAGCAAAAAAATAAAAAAGTAAAGGACATATAAGAAAAAAAGTTAAACTAGTATATATAGTTTTTAAAATTCTTATTATCACAAAAACGAATAAATAATTTGTATGGTACAAACATTATAAATAAAAATGTTAGAGATATTGCAATTGAAATTGTGTAAGGAGAATTTATAAAATCATTTCATCATGGTCAAAATTCATTACGATTTAAAAAATACATTTTTATTCACTTCCTAAAATTTAATTATATTTTTATTTTACCAAATTATCTTGCATTTAAAACTACTTTATTAATATTAGATTTAATATTTGATATATATCTATATGCTCAACTTTTATCTGGTTCTCTTTGTGCAGAATTGGTATATTCTATTTTACCTAAATTACCTTGTAAATAAATAATTCAATTTAATTTTTCAGAGTTATTAACTATGCTAAACACTATAGGATAATCATTATTTATTTTTTGTTCATAAGAATTATAACTCTTCTTAATTTTTAAATCAAATTCGTAATTACAGAAAGAATATGAAGTAAAAATATTATATTTGCTAAAACTTTTATAATAAGCATTTGCAAAATAATCATTAACTTCATTAGGAACAATTGTACCAAACTTACTAAAAAATTCAGATTCTGGAAAATTGCCTTTATTTATTTTTAAATCTTTTAAATCAATAGTTATACTTGTAGCTTTTACTTCTTTTGAAGGATTAAAAGTTTCGTTATTAATATCAATAGTATTTAAATCAGAACTTTTTAAATTTGATATTGTTTCAATCTTATAACTATAATATATTGTTATACTTTTGTAAAATCTTTGTAAATCATTAAAAGTATTAATTAATAATGTAGGGTCTAATAATGAATTTAAATCAATTTCATATTTACTAAATTTACTTAGAACCTGTTTAAAATCTTTTAGAGAATAGGATAAAATGATTATATATTTTAAAATAAGAGGTATATATGTGTAAAAATTATCCTAGTAATGTTAGCAAAGAGCAATTTGAAAATATAAAATCAATTTTAGAAAATACTAAAAAGAGAACTAAACCAAGAAGTTTAGATTTATATGAAGTATTTTGTGCAGTTTTATATGTATTAAAAAGTGGTTGCCAGTGAAGAATGTTACCAAAAAATTTTCCAAAATGACAAATTGTATATTATTATTTTCAAGCTTGAAGTAAAAATAATGATAAAGAACCTAGTGTATTACAATTAGTTTTAAAAAAAATTAGTCAAGGCATTTCGTATCAATAATGGTAGAAAAGAACAAACTAGTTTTTGTATAATTGATTCACAAAGTGTTAAAAATACAGATACTACTAAAAATAAAGGTTATGATGCTGGTAAAAAGATTTCAGGAATAAAGCGTCATATTGCTGTTGATTCTCAAGGTTTACCACATGCAATTTACATAACCACAGCAGAAAAAACAGATCGTAATAGTGCTATAATAATGATTGAAAATGAAAAAGAGAATCTTTCTGCAGTTCAAAAAATACTAGTAGATGCTGGTTATACTGGTGAAAAATTTGCTTCTAAAATTAAAACAATTATAAATGCAAATGTTGAAGTTATAAAACGTAATGAATTACATTCTTTTATAGTATTACCAAAAAGATGAGTTGTAGAACGAAGTTTTGCATGATTAGAAAAATGCAGAAGATTATGAAAAAATTGTGAAAAAAATTAAATACTAGCTTACAAATGGTTGTTCTTGCCTTTATTTCAATTTTATTGAAAAGATTTTAAACAGGTTCTTAGAAAGTGTCTATCCGATTGTTTATTTTGATTGCATAGTAGTGAAAGTACGACAAGATAAAAGGATTATTAATAAATCAGTTTATATAGCTTTAGGAGTTGATTTAGAAGGTAAAAAAGATGTTTTAGGTTTATGAATTAGTGAAAATGAAGGTGCTAAATTTTGATTAGCAAATTTAACAGAAATGAAAAATCGTGGCTTAAATGATATTCTTATTGCCTGCAGTGATAATTTAACAGGCATGTCAGAAGCAATACAATCAGTTTATCTTAAAACAGAACATCAATTATGCATAGTTCATCAAATTAGAAATAGTTTGAAATATGTCTCATATAAGCATCGAAAATCTCTAGTTGCAGATTTAAAACCAATTTATACTGCATGTAGTGAAGAACAAGCAATGCAGGCTTTAGAATCGTTTGAAAGTAAATGAAATAAACAATATCCTCAAATTGCTAAATCTTGATATAAAAATTGAGATAATTTAATGGTTTTTATTAGTTATCCAGTAGAAATCAAAAGAGTGATTTATACTACAAATGCTATTGAATCTGTAAATAGTCAATTACGAAAAGTTATCAGAAATAAAAAAGTTTTTCCTAATGATATGGCAGTTTTTAAAATATTTTATTTAGCAATTGAAAATAGCCACTTGCCACTTGCCACTTAGCCCTTTTTACTAGACCATTAATTTAAAAAACCTGAATGTATTCTAAAAACAATTGTGTTATATAATTAACACTAATTTTAACCTGAAAGGATTTTTATTAATGGATAAAATTAAACAAATAGCATTAGTAATTAACAAATTAAATATCAAAGAAAAAATTAAAATTATTGATGATTGTAAAAATCAATATTCAATTAGAAACCTATGTCAATATCTTCAATTAAACAGATCAACATATTACTTTTTAAAAAATAAACAAAAACCTATTAAAAAAGAAGAAAATCATATTATTAAATGCAATCATAAATATCAAAAAATATGCCAACTTTTAATCGAATTTCATTCTACAAGAAAAGGCAGAATTTATGGATATTTAAGAATTTTTTCAGCTTTTAAAGAGTGATTAAAACAAGAAAAAAATATCATTTTAAATATAGAATTATCAATAAAACAAATGCGAAAAATTATGAAAGAACACAATATTCAAGGATTAAAACAAACTAAAAATAACTATCCTAAAAACAAAAAAAATCCAAATAAGTGAATACCTACAATGGATAAAGTAAACAAAGATTATAAAAGTACAACCTCTTCAAATCAAATTTGATCAATGGACACTAAACAAATAAATACTAAAGAAGGATGATTATATCTTTTTGTAATTATTGATTTTTATTCAAATAATGTTGTTAGTTATAATATTGCTCCTAATAAATCATATCAGGATTTAATTCTTCCTGCTCTTGAAAAAATCAACAAACAATTTTCTTGAAATCAAATAAAAAATGTTATTTTACATTCAGATAACGCCAACGAATTTTATTGTCACGATATCACAAAATGAGCAGAGGATAAACAAATAATTTTAAGCAAAAAACAACCTTATGATATTGGTGGTAATGTATTATCTGAAAACTGATTTTCTCATTTATCTCAAGAATGACTACCTAAAGGATCAAATCAATATTTATCCATCAATGAAGCTATAAATGATGTAAATCAATATGTTATGTTTTATAATTATGAAAGAATACATTCTAAATTTCTAAAACCACCAATTTTACAAATTAAAATTTAGAATTTTATATCAAAAATGGTCCAGTAATTAAGGGCCAACCACCCATATTTTCAATATAATCAACAAGTTACATATAATTAATAGTATAGGTCTCACAAAATAAACGCTTTTAATTTAGGCGATATTTTGCATTTAAAAGGATACTTGTAAAAATAATCAAAAATAGTACAATTTATAAGTAAAATCAAGGAAAAAAGGAGTAATTAAAGATGAAAACATGAATAAAAACAAATTTAAGTAAAATAACATTAGCATTAGCACTAACTGGTGCTACAACCGGAACAATAGGATTAATCATGGGGGGTGCTTACCCACGAAAATAGTAAAGATTTATCATTTTATAATTATGACCGTATAAAAACTGTTGGTGGTAAAGGAGCAATTATATGGTCACAACCTATGAATAATCAACACAAAATATTTTTGTATTTTGATATTAAATCAAGACATCAAGGAGATATAAACTGAGATGGCAAATATCCCGATGGATATTTTAACAAATAATATTGATATTTATATATAAACATATATAATTTCAATAAGAACTAAATAAATTTTTTTTAACTCATTGCTTTATTTTTAAAGTAAATGATTTTTTTATTTTTAAGGAGATTTAAAAAATATGATTACAAAAAAAGAACAAGATTTTATTAATGGTCAAATATTAGAAAATCAAAAAAATATTGAAGAAATTGAAAAACAAATTCAAAATTTAGAAAAAGAAAGAAATTATTTTCAAAACGAAATTTCAATAAATGAAATTACAATAAAAAATTTTAAAACTAATATTATTTTTTGAAGTGAACAAAAGGAAAAAATAGAAACAAAAATAATTAATTATAAAAATCAAATTTTAAAGTTAAAAAAACAAAAAATTAATATATTTAAAAATTTTTTTATTAAAATTTTTTCATTTGGAAAAATCAATATAAATCAAAATATTAATAATTTAATTCAACAAGAAGAGAAAAATTGTGAATTATTAAAAGAAACAAATTTAAATAATCAGAAAAAAATTGAAACTTTAAATTTAACTTATAATGAAAAAAAAGAAAATCATAAAAATTTAATAACTAATATTAATAAAATAACTGAAAATATAAATAAATTATTGAACCATAATAATAAATTATTACAAAATAATAGTAATTTATTATTTAACTTATTAAATCAAAAACAACAAAAAGTAATTATCAAAGTTGATGAACAAACGATTGAAAAATATGAATCAGAAATATTTAAACTTAATGAGAAAATTTGTGATTTAGAAAATAAATTATTATCTAGCAGTAGTGATGAACGATTTCATTCGAAATCTACATCAACAAATTCTTTACCTTCAAGTAATTCATTGTCTTTAAATAAACAACAAAAACCACAAATACCAAAAGTGATTAATAATCTAAAAGAAAAAATTAAACCATCAGAAGAAACTTTAAGAGAATATCCAACAGAAAAAGGTATTCAAAAAAATAAGTTAAATTTCTAAATTAGGAAATGTTTAGTAATCTGTGTAACTTACAAAAATAACTATGTTTAATTAATTCTAGTAAATATAATTAAATGACTAGAAAGAGTGAGTTACAGATGGCTAAAAAAGATAACTTTAATAATAATGATCCAATATCAAAAGCAGTAGATTTATTACTAGAAAATACTGAAGATTTAACAACAGTTTTTAAACCTGGCGGTTTATATAAAGAATTAACAAAAAGATTAGTTGAAAAAATGTTGAATTCTGAAATGCAAAATTATTTAGGATATGAAAAAAATCAACATAGTACTACTGAAAATGCTCGTAATGGTACAAGTTCAAAAAAATTAATAACTCAAACAAGGTAAAATTGAAATTGATGTACCAAGAGATCGCAATAGTAATTTTAATCCTGTAATAGTTCCTAAAAGGCAAAGAAGATTTGATGGTTTTGATCAACAAGTTCTTTCCTTGTATGCAAAAGGAATGACATTATCTGACATTAGAATGCAGTTGCAAGAGTTATATCATGGTGCTGATATTAGTGAAAGTGTTATTAGTCAAATTACTGATGATATTATTGATGATGTTAAAGCATGACAAAATCGACCATTAGAAAGTATTTATCCTATTGTTTATTTTGATTGTATAGTAGTTAAAGTACGACAAGATAAACGGATTATTAACAAATCAGTTTATATAGCATTAGGAGTTGATTTAGAAGGCAAAAAAGATGTTTTAGGATTATGAATTAGTGAAAATGAAGGTTCTAAGTTTTGATTATCTAATTTCACAGAAATGAAAAATCGTGGCTTAAATGATATTCTTATTGCTTGTAGTGATAATTTAACAGGCATGTCAGAAGCAATACAATCAGTTTATCCTAAAACTGAACATCAATTATGCATTGTTCATCAAATTAGAAATAGTTTAAAATATGTTTCATACAAACATCGAAAAGGTCTAGTTGCAGATTTAAAACCAATTTATAGTGCATGTAGTGAAGAACAAGCAATGCAAGCTTTAGAATCGTTGAAAGTAAATGAAATAAACAATATCCTCAAATTACTAAAGCCACTTGCCACTTGCCACTTGCCACTTGCCACTTAGCCCTTTTTACTAGACCATTAATTTAAAAAACCTGAATGTATTCTAAAAACAATTGTGTTATATAATTAACACTAATTTTAACCTGAAAGGATTTTTATTAATGGATAAAATTAAACAAATAGCATTAGTAATTAACAAATTAAATATCAAAGAAAAAATTAAAATTATTGATGATTGTAAAAATCAATATTCAATTAGAAACCTATGTCAATATCTTCAATTAAACAGATCAACATATTACTTTTTAAAAAATAAACAAAAACCTATTAAAAAAGAAGAAAATCATATTATTAAATGCAATCATAAATATCAAAAAATATGCCAACTTTTAATCGAATTTCATTCTACAAGAAAAGGCAGAATTTATGGATATTTAAGAATTTTTTCAGCTTTTAAAGAGTGATTAAAACAAGAAAAAAATATCATTTTAAATATAGAATTATCAATAAAACAAATGCGAAAAATTATGAAAGAACACAATATTCAAGGATTAAAACAAACTAAAAATAACTATCCTAAAAACAAAAAAAATCCAAATAAGTGAATACCTACAATGGATAAAGTAAACAAAGATTATAAAAGTACAACCTCTTCAAATCAAATTTGATCAATGGACACTAAACAAATAAATACTAAAGAAGGATGATTATATCTTTTTGTAATTATTGATTTTTATTCAAATAATGTTGTTAGTTATAATATTGCTTCTAATAAATCATATCAGGATTTAATTCTTCCTGCTCTTGAAAAAATCAACAAACAATTTTCTTGAAATCAAATAAAAAATGTTATTTTACATTCAGATAACGCCAACGAATTTTATTGTCACGATATCACAAAATGAGCAGAGGATAAACAAATAATTTTAAGCAAAAAACAACCTTATGATATTGGTGGTAATGTATTATCTGAAAACTGATTTTCTCATTTATCTCAAGAATGACTACCTAAAGGATCAAATCAATATTTATCCATCAATGAAGCTATAAATGATGTAAATCAATATGTTATGTTTTATAATTATGAAAGAATACATTCTAAATTTCTAAAACCACCAATTTTACAAATTAAAATTTAGAATTTTATATCAAAAATGGTCCAGTAATTAAGGGCCAACCACCCAAAAACCTATTAAAAAAGAAGAAAATCATATTATTAAATGCAATCATAAATATCAAAAAATATGCCAACTTTTAATCGAATTTCATTCTACAAGAAAAGGCAGAATTTATGGATATTTAAGAATTTTTTCAGCTTTTAAAGAGTGATTAAAACAAGAAAAAAATATCATTTTAAATATAGAATTATCAATAAAACAAATGCGAAAAATTATGAAAGAACACAATATTCAAGGATTAAAACAAACTAAAAATAACTATCCTAAAAACAAAAAAAATCCAAATAAGTGAATACCTACAATGGATAAAGTAAACAAAGATTATAAAAGTACAACCTCTTCAAATCAAATTTGATCAATGGACACTAAACAAATAAATACTAAAGAAGGATGATTATATCTTTTTGTAATTATTGATTTTTATTCAAATAATGTTGTTAGTTATAATATTGCTCCTAATAAATCATATCAGGATTTAATTCTTCCTGCTCTTGAAAAAATCAACAAACAATTTTCTTGAAATCAAATAAAAAATGTTATTTTACATTCAGATAACGCCAACGAATTTTATTGTCAAGATATCACAAAATGAGCAGAGGATAAACAAATAATTTTAAGCAAAAAACAACCTTATGATATTGGTGGTAATGTATTATCTGAAAACTGATTTTCTCATTTATCTCAAGAATGACTACCTAAAGGATCAAATCAATATTTATCCATCAATGAAGCTATAAATGATGTAAATCAATATGTTATGTTTTATAATTATGAAAGAATACATTCTAAATTTCTAAAACCACCAATTTTACAAATTAAAATTTAGAATTTTATATCAAAAATGGTCCAGTAATTAAGGGCCAACCACCATTATTGATTTTTATTCAAATAATGTTGTTAGTTATAATATTGCTCCTAATAAATCATATCAGGATTTAATTCTTCCTGCTCTTGAAAAAATCAACAAACAATTTTCTTGAAATCAAATAAAAAATGTTATTTTACATTCAGATAACGCCAACGAATTTTATTGTCAAGATATCACAAAATGAGCAGAGGATAAACAAATAATTTTAAGCAAAAAACAACCTTATGATATTGGTGGTAATATATTATCTGAAAACTGATTTTCTCATTTATCTCAAGAATGACTACCTAAAGGATCAAATCAATATTTATCCATCAATGAAGCTATAAATGATGTAAATCAATATGTTATGTTTTATAATTATGAAAGAATACATTCTAAATTTCTAAAACCACCAATTTTACAAATTAAAATTTAGAATTTTATATCAAAAATGGTCCAGTAATTAAGGGCCAACCACCATTAGCGATTTTTTTGATAATTATATACTAATTTAAGTACCTTTTTTAAGGGTAATATTCTAATAATAGTTCTTGTAATTTTATTAGAAATTCCTGTAATAATAAAACTTTTTCTTTTTGTTTTTAAGGCTGTTTGTAAAGACTTTTTAGCATAAGTTTCAGTATCTAAAACTGGTAATAATGAACTATAATGTTCTTTATTTCCTTTACCATTACTACTACGATTTCAAAATTCAGTTTTTAATGGACCTGGACAAATTGTAATTACTCTTACTTTACTTTTTGCTCTTTTTAATTCATAATTAACTGCAACACCTAAACTTCAAACATATGATTTAGAAGCATAATAACTAGCAAAAACAGGCCCTGGACTAAAAGCTGCCATACTTCCAATATTAATAACACGACCATAATTATTTTTACTAAAACGTTGAACAAATAACTTTGTTAAAATATGTAAACAAGAAATATTTAAATTAATCATATTTAATTCTTGTTCTAACATGCTATCTGCAAATGTTCCTCAAACACCATAACCAGCATTATTAATAACTACTGTTATATTTAATTCTTTTGATAACTCAAATAATTTATAAATATTTTTTAAATCAGATAAATCTAAATCATAATTTTTAACTTGTAAGTATGGATACTTATCTGCTAATTCTAATATTTTTTTACTATCACGTGATACCCCTAATACGTGATAACCTTGTGCTAATAATGCTTGACAGTAATAATATCCCAATCCTTTAGACGCTCCTGTAACTACTGCTCACTGATTCAAAACAATTACTTTATTTATCATTTATATTAATACTCCTTTTATTTTTAGATATTAAACATTTTTTTACTATTTGAACTAATATAATTATAAGCACTAAAAATACTTAATACTGTAGCAACATACATTGGTATCATTACTAATTGATTAATTAAACCATATTGATCATTATTACTATGACCATTAACACTACCATTTAAAAATCGTCAATTAATAAAAAATAAAATTGTAATTCCTAACATTTGTACTGCTGCCTTTATTCTACCATATTTATCAGCAGCCATTACTGTGCCTTTAGTAGCCAAAATTTGACGAACTACATCAATAATAAAATCACGTAATACCAAAATAACTACCATTCAAACCGGAATTATAGTACCACATGCCATTACAATTAAAACACCATTAGTTAAAAGTTTATCTGCAATTGAATCAAAAAATTTACCAAAAGTTGTTACCTGATTAAATTTTCTTGCTCATCATCCATCAATAAAATCACTAATGGCAGCAATAATAAATAAAATTGCTGCTATTAACCAACTAATTGGTAAACTATAATTATTAATATTAATACTTGTTATTCAAAGATGATAAAAATTATCATTATCTATTGGACCGATAATCATTAAACTAACAATAATTGGAACTAATATTAATCTTATTAAAGAAATAATATTGGGAACATTCATATTTAAAATCCTTTCATATAAGTTTATTTATAATATTTAACATTATTATGTACTTACCTTTTTTAGCATAATTTATAAAAAGTAAAACTTATATTTTTGATCTATTCATGAAATAAGTATATCGTTATTTTCTATATCTATCAATAATATACATTTATATATTAAAATAAATATTCTTTTATATACAATTTCTTAACTATTGTTTGTTTTTTATTTTTCTGATTTTTCTCTTTCGGCAGCAGCTTGTGGATTTTTTCTTTTCTCAATATAATAGAATAAGCCAATATAACTTAAATAATAATCTTTATTAAAATCAATTAAACGTGAAGCATTTGTAACAGTTGCTTGTCCTGCCGGTTTACTTCCTCATTCATAAAACGGAATTAAACGTGTTTTTGCTGGATTATGTTTTGCTAAAAAAATAACAGCAGTATCAAAATCTAATTTCATTAACTCACTACCTGTAATTAATTTTTTACCTTGTAATGATGAATTAATATTATCAGCTTTTTTATCTTTATTACCAGAATGGCTATAATTAATAATTGTTTTTTCACCGAACATATCTGAATATTTATTAGCAGTTTGTAAATCCATAGTTTGCAAAAAAGTATGCAAAATACAGTTATTAAAAATAGTTTCTGCTGTTTCTTTACCATATTTTTGTGTTAATTGTTGTAAATCTTGCATAATCATCATGAAAAAAATATTACGACTTCGTGCAACAGTAATCATTTGTGCCATACTAGCAATCGTTGGTATATTACCAAACTCATCAAATAAAAAGTATAAAGGACGTGGTAATTTAATATCAGGCAAAGTACTTGCATAACGAATTGTATTTTTATATAACTGTGCAATAAACATTGATACAAAAGCATTACGTTCATTACTTTCATCAGGTACAACTAAGAAAACAGCACTTGGTTTTTTTACAATTTCATCTAAATTTATATCATTACTACAACTAA
This sequence comes from Spiroplasma endosymbiont of Acasis viretata, assembly GCF_964031275.1. NCBI lineage: Bacteria > Bacillati > Mycoplasmatota > Mollicutes > Entomoplasmatales > Spiroplasmataceae > Spiroplasma > Spiroplasma endosymbiont of Acasis viretata. Next base: position 495,161 of record NZ_OZ035019.1, on the reverse strand, counting down.
TATTTCGTGTCACTGGATCAGTAAATAAACGTAATCCATTAGCAACCATTTGACTAATTGATCCCGCAGTTTCTTCAGCACCTTCTAATGCACCTAAACCAATTTGACGAGCTAAACTATGAGTTGGCATTTTTTTTAGAATTTCAACATATCGTTGACGATTAGTAGCAACAATAGCAGCATTTGACATACTAAAGTATTTTAACGGAACATCAGGTTGATCTTCAAGTTGTTCTAGCATAAATAACATAATTGATTTAACAACTTGCATCGCTGATTGATTTCAAAATTTTTGTTTTGGATCTGATTCAGGAAATAAGGCTTCAACAATATCATTAATTCATGATAATGCCATTGATTCATAAGTAATTGATTCATTTAAAGGATTATTTTCTTTTTTTAAACGCATTGATTCTACATAAAAATCATATACTTTAACAAAAGGATTTCATGAATTAGATACTGATGTATCACGTAAATTAATAACATAAACATCGTAACCATTATCTTTTAATATTTTAGAATGATTTTGAAATAATTCTCCTTTTGGGTCAGTAATAACCATTGATGGTTTAATTTTTGATTGGGCATTTAAATATATAGTTGGAATAACTAATTTTTGAGTTTTACCACTTCCTGTTCCCCCAATTACAATATTATGAGCATCAGACTTAATATTAAATTGGACACCACCAATTTTAGTCTTTGTTGTTTGAACAACAATACCGTAATCATTTTCAACAGTTTTTGATAAAGGAAAGGTATTAGCAATTTCAGTGGGTGTTAATCAAGCAGCAGATCCATACACTTTATTTTTTGAATCACGTAAAAAGCGACTTTTATTATGAGTTTCACGATAAATTTTATATTTATGAATCATAAAGTAAGATAATAAAACTGAAAATTCAATAAGAAATAGAATTAAAAATATTAATCAATAATTAATAACATCCTGTATTAAAAATTTAAGTGTAAATGGTTGTTGATTATCGCCAATATGAGAAAACATGTTACGAACAAAGACTAAAGCATAAACTAATAAAGTATTTATTAATACTAAAAAGGGTATAACAATTATAATTACTGCTGGTAGTACTCATTTTTTTTCACGAATAAATTTCATTTTTATGTTCCTTTATTTTTTATATATTTTATAATAATTTATATTTTACCCATATTGGGAAATAACACCAGCAATACTTGATATTATTAATAATAAAATACCAATAGTTACATTACGTCTTCAACGATAACTTTTTTTCTTTTTAAATTCATTTTTTGTTTTTTTAAATTTCATGATTATTTCTCCAAGATTTTAATATTTTACTTTTTTATTCATCAGAATCTCCTCTTCTTGCATTCTTTCTAATATTATTTAAATTTACAACAGGTTGCTTAAAAGCAGCATTAGCCATATTTTTTAATCCAACGAAAGGATTTTTTAAATTATTTTTTGTATCTTGTCATTTAGTACCATGATCATTAGAATTTTGAAATTTACCAATTCCTTTAGCAACTCCTTTAGTACCTTTACCTAAATAACCCGCGATACCATTTTTTAATAGTCCATTTGCTTTCTTTTCGCTACCATCAGGATTTCTTCCATCTTTAGCACCACCAAATGCAATTTGTTTTCCAAGTTTTAATGCACCAGCACCACCGGCTGCAAGGCTAGCAAAAGTCCGAGCTTTACCCATAATATTTCCAGCAATAGCTGCTCCATTAGAATCAATAGCACTTTGTACACCTAAGTTTTGTGTTACTAAGTGATTAATAATTTTTTGAGTTCTTAAACAACTAATAGCACCGGCTGTACAAAATAATGTATATAAAACTTGTTTTTCAAGTCAACTAAAATTAGTATTATTAGTAATATCTACTATTGCTTTTGGTAATATTTCAAGGAATATATAAATAGGTAACATCGTTCCTGGACCAATAATAAACTTACCTATTACCATTTCTTTTCAAACACCCAATCTTTTTCCTTGATCAACAGGCATCATAGAAGCAACAATTGGTGATATTGAAAATAAAAGTAATAAATCAATAATTCTTTCAACCAATGTCATTGATGCAACAAATAATACATATAAAGTAAATCACACCGCAATAATTTCAAGAATAAAGTTTCAATGTTTTAATTGAGAAATAGATGGCATTGAATAAACACCAGGATCATGCTGAGCAGCATTAGCATCGGGTGCACCAATACCTCATAATAAATCAGCTAAACTAGCATTTTTTCCTAAAGCTGTAATTTGTAAAACTGCCAATAATCCTGTTATTAAATAATTTATAGTACTCATAAAAAATGGAATGAAAACAATTACTAAAAAAGCTAAAAATGTATTTTTTATAGCCTTACCTAATTTTTCTCTAATTGTATGTGTTTCAGTAAATTGGATAATAATTAATTGCATAATAAACATAATAAGTATTACGCCAATTGAAACAATTGCTAATGCTGAAAAAAATACTGGTAAATTTTTACTATTAAGTGGGTCTTTAGTAAAATCTCCAAAAACTAAATTAGTTATCGCATCAGTTGTTAAATAATCAAATATGCCGCCATGACCATGATTAGGTGATCTCAATAAAATGTCAATTAAATATAATGGTCCTTGAATGAAAATAAGTCAAGGTATAAATAATAAAGCTCCTAGTATAATATCTGTTAGTCAATCCATATTTTCATCTCTTTTCTCTTATAACTTAATATCAAGTTAATATATAACTTTCTTTAGTTAGTAGGAAGAATATTTGGATTACCACCAAAGGCTTGCACAAGAGCAATTATTATTGCTGATGCAGTAATACCAATAATTGGTGCAATTAATGTATACATAAACGCTTTTTTAATCTCACTTCTACGTTGTGGATCATCACCAGCAGCCGCTAAATCTTTTGCCAATATAATTATTTTAAAAACACTAAATGCAATTAAAGCAGCAATTAGCAATCCTGCAAGTGCCGAAACATAAGGTTTTGCTACATCAATGATTTTATTTATATCAGGTCCATCTGATAGATAATTAAAAATCATAAGTTTTTTCTCCTTAAATAATAAAAAAATAAAATTATTTACTAATCAAAATTGTTTATAAAGCATGAATTTATCTAATAATATAATAAGCCTTATTTTACTCCTTAAAGAGATAAATTAGGACTTACAGTCAAATTCATATGTTATAAATAATGTTGATACACATTAATTATAGTTGGTTTTAAAATAAAGTAAATAAAAATTTTCAATTTTATCAACTTATTTTTTATTATTTTATAAAATTTATTATTTAAATAAAATCATATTAATAAAACTTATAAGTTTTATTAATATGAAAGTATCTTTATTTAATTTAAAAATAAATTAACAATTATTGATGAAATCGATAATAGACTTGGTGCAAAACTAAGGTAATTCAAAATTATATATTCCTGCTATTAAATTAAATCTTAATGCAAATCTTCGTATTTTATTGCGATATTTTAAAGTTAAAATTTTAAAACGTTTTAGTTTAGCAAATACGTGTTCAATTTTAATTCTAATTTTGCTTAAAGTTTTATTGTATTCTTTTTGAATTGGTATTAATTTATTGTATTTACTTTTTTTAAATGGCAAAAATGTATTTTTATGAATATTTTGTATTCCTTGATAACCTGAATCAACAAAAACTTGTTTTTCTAGATGAATAAAAGTTTTAGATTTTAAAAGTAATTTAAAATCATGAATGCTTCCAAAACAAAAAGCGGTTGAAATAATTTTTCCATTTAAAATATCAATAATTATTTGCGATTTAAGAGTATGATGTTTGTTTTTACCCGAAAAAAGTAATTTTAGTTTTTTTTAATTCTTTCAATTGGAGTTTCAGTAGCATCAATAGCTAGTAAAGTATTATTGATTCCTTTATTTTTGATTAAATCTTTTTTGCCAGATAAATTAAAAATTCCACTTTTTATTAAAGTATTTTCAATTCAAAAAATATTACGAATGCAGCTAGTATGACTAATATTATATCTTTTTGCAATAACTCTATAACTACTATACTCTTTTCAGTATTCTAATGTCATTAATAAACGATTTTCTATTGATAATTTATTAGGTTTACCACCAACTGCTTTTTTAATTGCTTCAGCTTTTTTTAAAATTTCAACCATTTTTTGAAATGTTTGTAGTTTTATTCCCACTAAACTATAAAATTCTTGTTCATCTTTGTATTTTTTTAACATAATAATTATCACCTTTGATATTAATAATAACCGTTAAATTATTAAAATTAAAGGTTTTGCACCAAGTCTAATGTATAAAAAATATACTAATTTTCAATTTCTTTATTTTTTATATTTTTAATTGCTTGTTTTTCAGCATCACTAACATTAATATTTAAACACATACGATATAAACTAGAAATAGCAAAAAGACATTCACCAACTTTAGCACGAGCAATAAAATCAGTTTCATTAGCAGAAATGCCACCATATGAAGAATACAATTCATTTAATGCTGCTAAATCATGAGGTTGTAAGTTTAATACTTTTAAATATTGACTTGAGTTAATAATAGCAGTAGTATATTTTTTAATTTCTTCAGAACCAAGAAAATCGTTAATATTTTGTGTAATAATATTTATCATACCTGTATACTTACGAATTCTCTTAACAATTTGATACATAAATAATAATGCTGCTGGAAATTCTTTATCAATAAGTAAATGGGCTTCATCAATAGTAATTGAAATTCATTGTTGTTTATTATTAATTTCATTATCATTTTTATTCTTTCGTACTTCATTTTCAATATATTTCAAAATTAAAAACATTTGAGCGTTAACTAAACGTTTATTCCCTGATTGCGTTAAAGTATATAAATCATAAACTTGTAATAAACTACTGCTATTAATATTAGTATGATCATTTCATAAATTAGCATCAGTACCACCAGTTGCAAATCTTGATAATATAATTAGTAAATTTTTTAATTCATTTTTACTTCTAATCTCTTCTTCTTTAACCATATCAGATTCAATAATATCATATAAATCTTGAAAAATTGGAAATTGATTTGGTTTTAATAAATGAATTTTTGTTCGAGAAGTAATACCAAATTTTTCATACATTAAATTTACATAAATCATTAATAAACTTGATTCATTTCTCGTTAATCCACCAGTAGCAACGTTTAAAAATTGTTCTAAGAATTGCATATGTGGTGCTAAAATATCACGAGTATTATTATCATTAGTATTATCATCACTCAGTGCCAATGTAATTTGAAATGGATTAATATTGCCAGAAGAACCATCACCAACATCAATTCAACTTCCATCATGATAATTACATAAATCGCGATATTCACGTTCAGGATCAATAACAATTACTTTATGACCAAGCATAATTTGATAATTTACTTCTTTTTTAGAAGTATAAGATTTTCCTGAACCACTAGTACCAATAATTAGTTGATTATGATTTTTACGAGTACTACTTTTAGTTCTTTGATCAAAAAATACTTTATTACCACTTTCATTAAATCCAAGAAATAATCCTTGTTTATCATTTAATTCTTGATTTAAAAAAGGAAAACTAGCACCTATTGTTAAACATGGCATTTCGTGACCTGTTTCTTTAAATCAATCAGCACTATCTGGCATTACTGATAAAAAAGCTTCTAATTGACGATAATATAATTTATCAAACTTCATATTATTATTTTTTATTTCGTATTCGGCAGTACTAATATTTTGTTTAAGTTGCTTACGATCAGCACCATTAATTAACAAATACATATTAGTATTAAATATTTTTTCACCACCACCAGCAATTTGATCTAATAATTCATTTAATGATTGATAATGATAATCATAATCTCTTCGTTCTGATAATGATTTTGTCATAAAATTTAAAGTTGCTAAATTTTGCATAGCTTTATTCAATTGTTTTTTAGCACTTTCTTCACTGATACTATTAAAAGTAAAGATTAAACTAGTATTAGGAATATTTACTAAATTTGCTAATCAGACTGCTGAAACTTCAAATGGATAATCATATATGTTATAAACAGTTTGAAAACAATTAGCAAATTCTAAATTATTCTTATGAACTAATAATTCTTTAATCGCCAAATCATTAGTTAAATCTTTACTTTTAACAGTTTCTTCTTTTTTTGTAGTAAACATTTCTTCTAAGGAAGCATTTTCATTAGAATTTATTAATTTACTATAAACAACCATCATTTCAAAACAATTAATATCACTAGCTTTAACACCACTACGACTGATATAATTTTTAAAAGCATTTACTTCTTCTTTTAATTTTTCTTGATTTGATGAATAAAAAAATAAGTAAAAAAATGGTTGCGTCATTTCATTTTGATTTTGAATTTCATTATTAGCATTAATTGCTGATATCATTTGAAATTTTCTTGCTAATTTTGCTTTTTCACTAATATTTTCTAAATCAATTTTTTCGAGTTGTTCTTTATAAAAATTAGTTTGTACAGTTATATCTAAAGGCATATCAATCTTTATTAAAGACATAGAAATATTAATAATTTTAAAAGCTGCAGCTAAATCTTTAATTTTATTTGAGGCTTCTTCATTAGATAATAATGTAATATTAAAACCCTCCAATAATAAAGCTCTAGTATAATTTGTATTTTTCACATTTAATTGCATCACATTCTTACTAATAATTTTTTTAAATGGTACTAATATTTGTGAATTTTTTTCAGATTTATAATAACGATTTTTACTATGAAATTTAAATCATAATAAAATAATTTCTCATCCTTTTTTTCTTGGCTGTCAATAAAAAGTAAGCGGAATAGTAGCACAACCAACTAAAATAACAGCTAATATTTTAAAAATAATATCAATTTGCAACAATAAAATAATAATTGAAGCAAATCCAACTACCATTAAAATAATTAATAAATCAATTAAACCAACACTTCTCCAAATTTGTAATTTTACAAATTTAATAGTTTTAGGAATTAAAAATTTCATTTATCTTTTCTTTTGAAATTTCATTAGAATTTAGCGCTGAATTTGGTTTACTGTTTATTTTCTCTATCTTTATACTATTAACACGCTTCTTAAAGCCACAACGACTGCAATTAACTTGAATATTTATTCCTTCTAAGTAATCAGCTATCAAAATTACTCTACCACATCGATAGCAAGCAAAAGAATTTTGTGGCTTTTGAGCTAATCGAACAGATGTATACGTATCTTTCATAATCATTGTCTCCTAACTGAATTTAATTTGTTTACTAAACACAATTCAAAGTTATCTTGTTCCCTAAATATTATTAATCAACTGAAAAAGAAAAAATAAATTTTTGTTATATTTTTAATTTAAAATAACCCACTATTTAAACACTATTTTCTTTTTAAAATCTAGTTTTACTTTAAAAAATAAATTAAATTTTTAAAAACAAAGAAGAAAATTTAAAAAAATTTTAATAAAATAATATCTATAAAAACTCAAGAAATCAAAGTTTTATACATTTCTTGAGTTAAATAAATTTTAACAAATTAACAAAAAATAACAAATTTTTTTTATTTTTCTAACTTTTTATTAACTTATCTAATCCTGGAATATTTGGCATTTCTCCTTTTTTAATCTGACCAGCAATTTGATCCATAACTTTTTTAGTTTTTTCAAATTGGTTTAAAACTTTATTTAATTCTTTTTCTGAACGACCTGAGCCTTTTAATACTCTTGCTTTTCTAGTTGGATAACGTAAAATTTGTGGCTTTTCACGTTCTTGAGCAGTTGTTGAAGCAATAATATATTCTGCTATTTTTAAATCAGTTTCAGCATCACTAATTTTAGCATCACTAATTTTAGCAGACATACCAGGAATCATTTTTACAAGTGATCCCAATTTACCCATTTTTTGAATTTGCTTCATTTGATTAACAAGGTCATTCAAATCAAATTGACCTAACATCATTCTATTCATAGTTTCTTCAACATCACGAGTTGAAACTATACTTTCGGCCTTCTCCATTAATGTAGTAAGATCACCCATTCCTAAAATACGTTCTGCCATTCTTTCTGGATAAAAAACCTCTAAATCAGTTACCTTTTCACCCATTCCTAAGAACTTAACAGGAATCTTTGTTAAATAAGAAATTGAAAGAGCTGAACCACCCTTAGCAGTACCATCTAATTTAGTGATTATGCTTCCAGTAATAGGAATAGTATTATTAAACTCAATAGCAACATTAATTATATCTTGTCCTGCCATACCATCACAAACAAGTAAAACTTCTTTTGGTGAAGTAATTTTTCTTATTTCTGCTAGTTCTTGCATTAATTTTTCATCAATGTGTAATCTTCCAGCTGTATCAATTAATATTACATCAAACTTATTTTTATTAGCATATATTTGAGCATTTTTAACAATATTAGTAGGGGTTTCATTTTTTTGGGAAAAAACTTCAATATTCAATTGTTTTCCTAAAACTTTTAATTGTTCAACAGCAGCTGGACGATAAATATCTCCTGCAACTAGTAAACATTTTTTTTGATATTTATCTGTTAACAACTTTGCTAGTTTAGATATTGTTGTTGTTTTACCAGAACCTTGTAAACCAACTATCATAATAACAGTAGGATTAGTAGATAAATCTAATTCAACATTCTTAGTACCCATAATCTTTGTTAATTCATCATGAATAATTTTAATTAACATTTCTTTTTCATCTAAGCCTTCTTTAATAAATTCACCTTTTGCTTTATTAATAATTTCATTAGTTAAAGTTTTAACCACCCTAAAATTAACATCAGCCTCTAACAAAATTAATCTGAATTCTTTAATTGTTGCTTCCATATTTTCCATGGTTAAAGTTTTTTTACTTAAATTTTTTTCTAATGTTTTTTGTACTTTTTTTGACATAATGTCAGCAAAACTCATATTTATATTCTCCTCTATTTTTAAGACTATATTATTTTAACACTAAAATAATAATGAAAAAATAAATATTTGAATTAACAAATTATATATTTTATAAAGTTAAAAGAGAACCTAAGGGTTCTCTAAAAAATTTTTAATTAATTAATTCTGTTGCTCTTACTTCACGAATAACAGTAATATGAATATCACCTGGTATTGTAATCATTTGTTCTAATTTTTGTTTTAAGTTTCTTGCTAATATATGAGCATCAAAATCATTAATAACTTTAGGATCAACAATAACTCTAATTTGTCTTCCGGCCTGAACAGCATATGCTTTTTCTACGCCTTTAACAGATTTACACAAATCTTCAATTTCTTTAATTCTAGTTATAAATTCTTCTAATGAATTATTTCTTGAACCAGGTCTAGCTGCTGATAATGTATCAGCAGCTGAAACTAAAGAAGAATAAACATTATCTTTTGCAACATCACCATGATGAGAATGAATAGCATTAATAATAATATCACTTTCACCATATTTTTTTGCTAAAATCACACCATTATAAACATGTGAACCTTCTAATTCATAATCAGCGGCTTTACCAATATCATGTAATAAACCAGCACGTTTTGCAATATTAACATCTAAACCCAATTCAGCTGCCATTGCTCCTGCAAGTTTGGCAACTTCAAAGGAATGCAATAAAACATTTTGACCATAACTTGTACGATATTTTAATCTTCCAATATAAGATACTAACTCTGGTTCAAAACCAGTTAATTTTAACTCATCAATAATTTTTTTACCATCAACTTTAAAACCTTCATTTAATTCCTGCTCATGAAATCTCAAGATTTCTTCAATTCTAATTGGATGAATTCTTCCATCTTTAACTAAATCTTCTAAAGCTCTAGTTGCAATTTCTCTTCTGATCGGATTAAATGAAGAAATTTGAATTGTTTCTGGCGTATCATCAATGATAATATCTACACCTGCTGTTAACTCAAAAGATTTAATATTTCTACCCTCTTTACCAATAATTCTGCCTTTCATTTCTTCATTAGGCAACTTAACGTATGATACTGACTTATCAACAATAAAATTACTTGCATAACGTTCTATTGCTTCACTAACAATATTATTGGCTAACTCTTTAGATTGAAGTTTAATATTATATTCATGATTTTTAATAATTTTATTAAATTCTAATGATAATTTTTCTTTTAATTTACTAAACAATTCATCTTTTGCTTCATTTCGACTCATACCAGAAATTTTTTCTAATTCCATAATAATTTGATCAATTTTTTGATGATATTCTAATTTAACATTTTTTACAATTTCACGTTGATGATAAAGATTTTGTGTTTGTGTTTCAATTATTTCTTCACGTTCACTTAATTTGCGTTCTCTTTTATTTAAAAGTTTCTCATATTCTAAATTTTGTTCTTTACGATATTCAATCTCTAAATACAAATCTTTTTTCATTTTACTTATTTCAATTTTTGCATCGGCTCTTGAGGATTGAATTAATTTTTGAGATTCTTTTTTTCTCTTTAAAATATTAATAAAACTTTGTTGTTCTTTAATTTTTAAATACATTTTTCTAATTAGAAATCCAGCAATTATCCCTACTATCATTGCTAGAAAAATTGATATACCTACTCACATTCCAAACTGTTGACTACTTATATTTGATAATATAGCTAACATATTTTTTTCCATTTATATTTCTCTCCTTGCTGTAAAACACCTACAAGAAAAAGAATCATTACACTCAAAAACTTAAATAAAATTAAAATTTTATATTTTTCTTCTTTAATATCTACACACAAATAAGTAGGATAATAATCCTACATTAATTTTAGCATGTTTTAAATATTAATATTTAAAACATGATTCGTTCCTTAATTTGTTCTAAAAGAAAAGTATTTGCTTCTAAACTTTCTTTTGCTTTTATTTTTCCTTGTCCTAATTTTACATCTTCATAAGTGTATCATCCACCAGATTTATTAATAACTTCTTTCTCAACAGCAATTGTAATGATTTCACTAATTTTTGAAAATCCTTCTTCAAAACAAAAATGGTGGCAAGTGGCAAGTATAAATCTTTAAAGTAAAAATATTTTTCAAAAATTTTTATATAAACATCATAGTCATCACTTGTAATAGTTTTTAAACCTGATATTGCTACTAATTTTGCTTGTAATTTATTTAAAAATTCAGATTTTATATTTTTTTTAAATTTTAATGTATCTAAATTTATATTATTAGGAATTTTTGTTGAAATATCAATTTTTGTATCTTTTTTTTGAGTCTGGTGTATCGCAAGCAACTACAGTTAATGGTATTGGTGTTGATATTGCTAAAATTGATAATAATTTTAATAAATTTTTCATTAGACTTGGTGCAAAACTAAGGTAATTCAAAATTATATATTTCTGCTATTAAATTAAATCTTAATGCAAATCTTCGTATTTTATTGCGATATTTTAAAGTTAAAATTTTAAAACGTTTTAGTTTAGCAAATACGTGTTCAATTTTAATTCTAATTTTGCTTAAAGTTTTATTGTATTCTTTTTGAATTGGTATTAATTTATTGTATTTACTTTTTTTAAATGGCAAAAATGTATTTTTATGAATATTTTGTATTCCTTGATAACCTGAATCAACAAAAACTTGTTTTTCTAGATGAATAAAAGTTTTAGATTTTAAAAGTAATTTAAAATCATGAATGCTTCCAAAACAAAAAGCGGTTGAAATAATTTTTCCATTTAAAATATCAATAATTATTTGCGATTTAAGAGTATGATGTTTGTTTTTACCCGAAAAAAGTAATTTTAGTTTTTTTTAATTCTTTCAATTGGAGTTTCAGTAGCATCAATAGCTAGTAAAGTATTATTGATTCCTTTATTTTTGATTAAATCTTTTTTGCCAGATAAATTAAAAATTCCACTTTTTATTAAAGTATTTTCAATTCAAAAAATATTACGAATGCAGCTAGTATGACTAATATTATATCTTTTTGCAATAACTCTATAACTACTATACTCTTTTCAGTATTCTAATGTCATTAATAAACGATTTTCTATTGATAATTTATTAGGTTTACCACCAACTGCTTTTTTAATTGCTTCAGCTTTTTTTAAAATTTCAACCATTTTTTGAAATGTTTGTAGTTTTATTCCCACTAAACTATAAAATTCTTGTTCATCTTTGTATTTTTTTAACATAATAATTATCACCTTTGATATTAATAATAACCGTTAAATTATTAAAATTAAAGGTTTTGCACCAAGTCTATTTTATTTTTCTCCTTTAAATTCATTTACCTTCATATAAATTATATAAAATAAAACTTAAATACCATTATATAATATTATTCACGGCAATAAATAAGAATGACAAAAAATTTCTAAAATAAAGTGTAAAAATAATTAGTAGTTTTAATGATAAAAGTTATCAAAGTTCAATAATTATTGATATAACTAAACAAACAAATATTTCAGATATTTATATGCAAAATTATTTTGCAGAGAAAACTAAACCAGTAACATCAGATAAACAGCAGGCAATTGCAAATGTTACAGATAGTTTAAAGAAAATTCAAAAATTTAATCAAAGTATAATGATTATACATTAAGATTTGGTAAGAGTCCTTTAATAAAAGGTATTATTGAAGGTAGAAATGTATTAGCGCATCAATTAATTTTTATTAGTCCATATCAAAAAATTAGTTATTTTCCTCACTTAATTTCTACTATATATTTAGTTTTGTGATATCTTTATGAAATAGATTACTAAAAATTTATTTAGATAATAATTGGAAATTAGATATCTTTACCACTTTTAATTGTTTTAATATCTTTTTTTAACTGCTCTTTTAAAAATTTAATATCATTCTCACTATTTTTTACTTTTTTTAATGCTTCAATTTTAACTTTAGTATCTTTTTTTAATGCTTGAATCTTATCATTTTTTTCAGATCTAATTAACAATTTGGCTCCAACTTTCTTTGTTAAAATGTGTAAACCCATAAAAGGGTATTTTTTTAATAAAAGTTTTTCATCTTCAATTAATTCTTGATTGCGAGAAGCAATAACAGTAGCTTGTAAACCACCAGAAATATTAACTGCAGTTCTGCCCATATCAAATAAACCATCTAAAGCACCAATAATACCATAAACAGCAGCATAATAGCTACCAAAACCAAGACCACCTAAAACACCAGCTGTTACAACAGCAGCAGTTCCTAGTACTCCCGCAATTCCTAATGAAGCAACTAATGTTACAATTAAGCCATTAATAAATAAAATAGCAATTGTTCAGTTGGGGAAATTACCAGGAAGGATAACACTAAATCATAAGAAAGATAAAATAATGCCAGCTTGCACTCCAGCACAGCCACTTAAACCTATTGTTGTTGAAAGTGGCATTACTGTATCACTACCCTCTTCTTTCACTTTTAAATCTTCTTTTAAGGTATTCATAGCAATTGGTAAAGCGGCATTAGAAGACTGAGTTGTAAAACCAGCAATAATTGGTTTCTGTGCTTTTAATAATCAACGATAAGGATTAATACCAAATAAATATAATGATAATAAATGTCATAAGAAAGTAATAAGTAGTGCTAAATAAGCGACTCCAATAATAATGCCAATATTAGCAAGTGCACCAATTGGTTGATTAATAATTGCTGTTGCTAGCATACTCATAACAGCAAATGGCATAGTTTTAATAAACATCATTAATATTGAAATAATAATTTTTCACATTGTTTCTAAAGTGTTTCTTGCTTTGTCCATTCGTTCTTCATTATGCTTAGTTAGTTTTTTAATTGCAAATCCAATTAAAGCACCAAGGACAATGATTGGAATAATTAATGTTTGAGTAAAAACACCAATTAAGCTGCTAGGAACGTAACTAATGATAATTTCGGGAATTGTTTTGGCAGTAGTTTTATCGTAACTACCACCATCAGTTAAATTAAAACCTTGGCCAATTTTAAAAGCAATTCCTAGTCCAAAGGCAATAGTAAAAGCAATAGCCACATTTATTAATAAAATAGTAATACCAACTCCTGAAACTTTAGTTATTGTTTTTGAGTTACTATTTTTTTTACTAGTAATTCTAGCAATAGCTAAAAATACTAATGGAATAGTTAACATAGTAATACCAATAATAAAAATAGTTTTTAATAATTCAATTCAGTGTACAATTTCTGCAACTCAGGGTATATAGTCAGGATTAGGTTTTATTGGTGTTCCAGGTAAGTTAGGATAAGTAATGTTATGATTATTAAAACCAGTAATAACTTGGATAATAATACCAAAAATTAGTCCTAATCCCATTCCAGTAAAAATACGAATTGGAAATTTAGGTTTAGTTTTTTTAATAAAAATAGAAAGTTCTAGGATAATACTAAAAAAGACAATTATCCCGATTAGACTTTGTCAGTGTGAAATACCAACAAAGTCTCTTAATAAGTTAATATTGTCATTACTAAGAGTTGTCATAGTTGCTACCTCATTCTTTTTATTTTTTATAGGTTATGACGATGTTACTTTTCTGCTTGCTATATGAATAATATCACTAGTACGAGCAAAAGGAGGTGAATAAACTAAATCTAAATTTTGTAAATCACGGATGTCCATTTTATTTCAAATGGCAGTAGCAAGAGCATTAATTCTTAATGTGGCATGATTATAGCCTGCCATTTGTGCTGCCAGTAATTGGAAATAATAGTTTCAAGTATAAAGGACGAGATTGTTTTAAGTATCTTGGTAGATCATAATCTTTAATATAAACACTACCAATTTTATTTTTATCAATCGTATCGAAACTACCAGTTTTTGTTATTTCTAAATTACCAACACGTAAAATACTTGATCCTAAAGTTCCTGGATATTTATGTTCTGGGTTTTTAATATTATCAGCAATAATACGTGCCATTTTATTAGCATTAGTTGCCAAGGGAACATATATTGATGATTTATCAAATTGACTATATATTTGTGCACAATCACCACCACTATACATATTTGAAAACTTTTTTGTAACATTTTCTTTAGAAGGAATTTGACAGAATTCGTTAATAATAATTGCTTTATTTTTATTTAATTCAATGTTGCTATTTTGTAAAAAATTCGTATTTGGTTCAAAACCAACTGCTAGTATTACTAAGTCACAAGGTATTGTTTTTCCATTTTTTTTATCACTTACACTTCTTAAACGCAAATCATTAACATTATTATGAGTCATCATTAGTTCTTCAACTTGATAGTTTAGTAAAATAGTGGCATCGTTTTTTGATTTAGTTTTATGATTAATATTTTTTTTGGTTATTTCATCATAAATTAATTGGCTAAATTCTTTATCAACAGCGTCTGCCATTAATCGATCTTTCATTTCAACGATTGTGACATCTTTTTTTTGTTTTAAGCATGCTTCTGCCATTTCCATGCCAATGAATCCACCGCCAATAATAACTATTTTTTTAGCATTTTTCATTGCTTTTTTTAGATTTATGGCATCTTCTTTAGTAAAAACATTATAAACATTATGTGGCAAAATACCATGACTAAAAGGTGGCGGAATTTTTGGTTTGGCTCCTGTTGCAATAACTAAGGCATGATAAGATACAACTTTTGCTTTATTTTTATCGTCTGTTGTTTTTTTGACATGAATTTCTTGTTTTGCTGTATAGACTTTAATAACATTTTGATTTAAATGAATTTTAATTTTATTTTTATTATTAGTTTTTTCTGAAAAATCTTTTTTTGTACGATCATTTAAAAGTTTTTTATCTTTAAATTCATTAGCAATATAATAAGGAATACCACAAGCACCAAGTGAAATATAGTTTTTTTCTTGATAAACATGGATATCAAAATTTTTATCACTATTTTTTTCACTACGTAATAATTTACTCGCAACTCCCATCCCAGTCGCGCCAGCACCAATAATAATAACTTTAATTTTCATTTTTATCATCGCTCCACTCTCATTAATTATAATAGACTTGGTGCAAAACTAAGGTAATTCAAAATTATATATTCCTGCTATTAAATTAAATATTAATGCAAATCTTCGTATTTTATTGCGATATTTTAAAGTTAAAATTTTAAAACGTTTTAGTTTAGCAAATACGTGTTCAATTTTAATTCTAATTTTGCTTAAAGTTTTATTGTATTCTTTTTGAATTGGTATTAATTTATTGTATTTACTTTTTTTAAATGGCAAAAATGTATTTTTATGAATATTTTGTATTCCTTGATAACCTGAATCAACAAAAACTTGTTTTTCTAGATGAATAAAAGTTTTAGATTTTAAAAGTAATTTAAAATCATGAATGCTTCCAAAACAAAAAGCAGTTGAAATAATTTTTCCATTTAAAATATCAATAATTATTTGCGATTTAAGAGTATGATGTTTGTTTTTACCCGAAAAAAGTAATTTTAGTTTTTTTTAATTCTTTCAATTGGAGTTTCAGTAGCATCAATAGCTAGTAAAGTATTATTGATTCCTTTATTTTTGATTAAATCTTTTTTGCCAGATAAATTAAAAATTCCACTTTTTATTAAAGTATTTTCAATTCAAAAAATATTACGAATGCAGCTAGTATGACTAATATTATATCTTTTTGCAATAACTCTATAACTACTATACTCTTTTCAGTATTCTAATGTCATTAATAAACGATTTTCTATTGATAATTTATTAGGTTTACCACCAACTGCTTTTTTAATTGCTTCAGCTTTTTTTAAAATTTCAACCATTTTTTGAAATGTTTGTAGTTTTATTCCCACTAAACTATAAAATTCTTGTTCATCTTTGTATTTTTTTAACATAATAATTATCACCTTTGATATTAATAATAACCGTTAAATTATTAAAATTAAAGGTTTTGCACCAAGTCTAATATATATTTAATAAAAATATCAATTAATAGTATTTATCTTAAGTATTGATTCATTTTTGAACAAATTCTAAAGTAGTGTCACTAATACCTTTATCAGTTACTAAATTATATTTATTAACAACTGTGTGGTCTAAATCACCAATTAAAAAACTTTGACCGTGGTTAGCATCAAGGATAGTGTATAATGAACTTTTTTTTGGTATTTCATATCGAATTTTTTCTTGAAATAATTCGTTAGCATTAGTGTAGTTAATAAAGTGATCATTTTGACCATGAAGAAATAACATTGGCATATCAGGTATTAATTTTAAATATTTAATTGGTTGTATTTCTTGTAAACCATTGACACCAAATGTTTTTTGTGCTTTTTTCCGACTTAATTTCAGCATTAAATTAGTAGGTAAGAAAGCATAATTGTATAGTTTTTCACTATACGTACGATCTAAGCGACTAAATGTACAATCAGAAATAATGAATTTTACTTTTTGATTAATTTTATGTTTTGCATATAAATCGCTTCACATTACTACTGTTGCGCCACCTAATGAAAAACCATATAATCCTAAAGCAGTAGTTTCTTGCTTATATGTTTTACAACAGTATTCAATAATGTCTTGTAAATCTTGTGATTCTTTTAAACCAAAAGTTGTTGGTGATGCATCACTTTCACCATGGTTACGAGCATCATATCAAATAACATTATAGCCAGCACGTAAAAAAATGAAAGCCTGTTTAAATATTCAAAATCTTGTATTAGTTATTCCGTGTAATAAAATTATTGTTTTATTATTATTTTCATTTTTAAGGGGACTTTTTAAAAGATTACCGTATAATGTTAAATTGTCAATTGATGTTTTAATTGAAAAAGGAATTATATTTTCATGTTTTTCTAGGTATTCTCAATATTCAAAATACATTGGCCATTTTGCTAATTCAATTTTAACTTTCGGTTGAGATTGAGAATTATATTGCAAGCATGCTTTAAACATTTCAATTGAATTTATATTAACTTTTTGTCTTAATTTTATTCTATTAATACTACTTTGTTTCATTAGTTTTCCTCACATTTTAGGTCATACATTTTAATAGTCGATCTTATTTAGTATTGTTGGTTTTGGTTTACAACGAATATATTTTTTGTATTTTTTATAAGGTATAAATTTAATATATTTGTATTTGCTAACTACGTGTTGTCCATTATTTTTACTATTTCGTCGTAAACAAGGTTTTACTTTTTTGATTTTAAAAGTACCAAAATTAGAAATAGTAATTACTTTACCTAGTTGGTTAATATTTTTAATTTCTTCAATTACACAATTAAAAACTATTTCAATATCTTGAATGTTAAATTTAGTTTTATCTGATACTCTTGCAATTAATTCTTTTGCGTTCATAAAAATCAACCCTATCTGTTTGCCCATATCCTTCTAATATTATTTTATATTATTTTATTTATAAAATGTAATCTATAAATTTTTCGTACTT
Organism: Spiroplasma endosymbiont of Acasis viretata; assembly: GCF_964031275.1. NCBI lineage: Bacteria > Bacillati > Mycoplasmatota > Mollicutes > Entomoplasmatales > Spiroplasmataceae > Spiroplasma > Spiroplasma endosymbiont of Acasis viretata. The sequence goes on along the minus strand of NZ_OZ035019.1, from coordinate 476,850 downwards.
TGCTTATTAATAATTTTTATATATAAAAGGCATTTTACATATTTAATTTGAATAATTTTAACATTAAAAATAATAAGAATCAAAGATAAAAATTTCTTTATTATATTCAATAATATAAGTAAGTATATTCCTTAACTATAATCATAATTTCTATAAAATGTAATTACAAAAATAAAAGTGTTTGGCCATTGCTTTAGTTTTAAAGCAAGTGGTTTTTTATTTTTGAAAGAAAAGGGCTAAGTGGCAAGTGGCACTTTTGATTAATTGTTCACCTTTACGTACTTCTAGTCTAATTGTACTATAAAAACGTAATGCTTTTCCTCCGGGTGTTATTTCAGGATTACCATATATAATACCAACTTTTTCTCGAATTTGATTAATAAATAAAACAATACAATTAGTTTTTGCGATATTTCCACTAATTTTTCGTAATGCCTTAGACATTAATCGCGCTTGAGCACCAATTGTTTGATCATTCATATCACCATCAAGTTCAATTTGTGGAACTAATGCAGCTACTGAATCAACAACAATCATATCTAAAGCCTCTGATTTAACAAGAATATCTAGTATTTCTAATGCTTGTTCTCCTGAATCTGGTTGTGTAATTAATAAACGACTAATATCAACACCTAATTTTTGACTATATTTACGATCTAATGCATGTTCAGCATCTATAAATGCTATTCTACCATTTTGTTTTTGAACTTCTGCTAAAGCCATTAATGCTAATGTAGTTTTACCTGCAGATTCTGGTCCATAAACTTCAATAATACGACCTTTTGGAAAACCTTTAACACCTAAAATATCATCTAATAATATACTTCCTGAACTAATAACTTCAATATCGCCAATACCACTATCACTTAGTAACATAATAGCACCTTTGCCAAATTCTTTTTCAATTTGCTTAATGGCCTTTTCTAATAATTGCTCTTTTTCTTTAATGTTTATTTCCATAAAATCACCCTACAAAATATTAATAACTCTGTAAGAACCTGTTTAAAATCTTTTAGAGAATAGGATAAAATGATTATATATTTTAAAATAAGAGGTATATATGTGTAAAAATTATCCTAGTAATGTTAGCAAAGAGCAATTTGAAAATATAAAATCAATTTTAGAAAATACTAAAAAGAGAACTAAACCAAGAAGTTTAGATTTATATGAAGTATTTTGTGCAGTTTTATATGTATTAAAAAGTGGTTGCCAGTGAAGAATGTTACCAAAAAATTTTCCAAAATGACAAATTGTATATTATTATTTTCAAGCTTGAAGTAAAAATAATGATAAAGAACCTAGTGTATTACAATTAGTTTTAAAAAAAATTAGTCAAGGCATTTCGTATCAATAATGGTAGAAAAGAACAAACTAGTTTTTGTATAATTGATTCACAAAGTGTTAAAAATACAGATACTACTAAAAATAAAGGTTATGATGCTGGTAAAAAGATTTCAGGAATAAAGCGTCATATTGCTGTTGATTCTCAAGGTTTACCACATGCAATTTACATAACCACAGCAGAAAAAACAGATCGTAATAGTGCTATAATAATGATTGAAAATGAAAAAGAGAATCTTTCTGCAGTTCAAAAAATACTAGTAGATGCTGGTTATACTGGTGAAAAATTTGCTTCTAAAATTAAAACAATTATAAATGCAAATGTTGAAGTTATAAAACGTAATGAATTACATTCTTTTGTAGTATTACCAAAAAGATGAGTTGTAGAACGAAGTTTTGCATGATTAGAAAAATGCAGAAGATTATGAAAAAATTGTGAAAAAAAATTAAATACTAGCTTACAAATGGTTGTTCTTGCCTTTATTTCAATTTTATTGAAAAGATTTTAAACAGGTTCTAAGATAATTCCTTTTTAAATTTTAAAAACTTAATAAAATTTTTTTTAAAATAACTACTGCTTTTGCTACTATAGTTGATGTAATTTCGTTTCTATTACCTGAAATATTTAACACTTCACATCAAACATTATCATTGATAACAATAGCCACTTGCCACTTGCCACTTAGCCCTTTTTACTAGACCATTAATTTAAAAAACCTGAATGTATTCTAAAAACAATTGTGTTATATAATTAACACTAATTTTAACCTGAAAGGATTTTTATTAATGGATAAAATTAAACAAATAGCATTAGTAATTAACAAATTAAATATCAAAGAAAAAATTAAAATTATTGATGATTGTAAAAATCAATATTCAATTAGAAACCTATGTCAATATCTTCAATTAAACAGATCAACATATTACTTTTTAAAAAATAAACAAAAACCTATTAAAAAAGAAGAAAATCATATTATTAAATGCAATCATAAATATCAAAAAATATGCCAACTTTTAATCGAATTTCATTCTACAAGAAAAGGCAGAATTTATGGATATTTAAGAATTTTTTCAGCTTTTAAAGAGTGATTAAAACAAGAAAAAAATATCATTTTAAATATAGAATTATCAATAAAACAAATGCGAAAAATTATGAAAGAACACAATATTCAAGGATTAAAACAAACTAAAAATAACTATCCTAAAAACAAAAAAAATCCAAATAAGTGAATACCTACAATGGATAAAGTAAACAAAGATTATAAAAGTACAACCTCTTCAAATCAAATTTGATCAATGGACACTAAACAAATAAATACTAAAGAAGGATGATTATATCTTTTTGTAATTATTGATTTTTATTCAAATAATGTTGTTAGTTATAATATTGCTCCTAATAAATCATATCAGGATTTAATTCTTCCTGCTCTTGAAAAAATCAACAAACAATTTTCTTGAAATCAAGTAAAAAATGTTATTTTACATTCAGATAACGCCAACGAATTTTATTGTCACGATATCACAAAATGAGCAGAGGATAAACAAATAATTTTAAGCAAAAAACAACCTTATGATATTGGTGGTAATGTATTATCTGAAAACTGATTTTCTCATTTATCTCAAGAATGACTACCTAAAGGATCAAATCAATATTTATCCATCAATGAAGCTATAAATGATGTAAATCAATATGTTATGTTTTATAATTATGAAAGAATACATTCTAAATTTCTAAAACCACCAATTTTACAAATTAAAATTTAGAATTTTATATCAAAAATGGTCCAGTAATTAAGGGCCAACCACCTTAAACAGATCAACATATTACTTTTTAAAAAATAAACAAAAACCTATTAAAAAAGAAGAAAATCATATTATTAAATGCAATCATAAATATCAAAAAATATGCCAACTTTTAATCGAATTTCATTCTACAAGAAAAGGCAGAATTTATGGATATTTAAGAATTTTTTCAGCTTTTAAAGAGTGATTAAAACAAGAAAAAAATATCATTTTAAATATAGAATTATCAATAAAACAAATGCGAAAAATTATGAAAGAACACAATATTCAAGGATTAAAACAAACTAAAAATAACTATCCTAAAAACAAAAAAAATCCAAATAAGTGAATACCTACAATGGATAAAGTAAACAAAGATTATAAAAGTACAACCTCTTCAAATCAAATTTGATCAATGGACACTAAACAAATAAATACTAAAGAAGGATGATTATATCTTTTTGTAATTATTGATTTTTATTCAAATAATGTTGTTAGTTATAATATTGCTCCTAATAAATCATATCAGGATTTAATTCTTCCTGCTCTTGAAAAAATCAACAAACAATTTTCTTGAAATCAAGTAAAAAATGTTATTTTACATTCAGATAACGCCAACGAATTTTATTGTCACGATATCACAAAATGAGCAGAGGATAAACAAATAATTTTAAGCAAAAAACAACCTTATGATATTGGTGGTAATGTATTATCTGAAAACTGATTTTCTCATTTATCTCAAGAATGACTACCTAAAGGATCAAATCAATATTTATCCATCAATGAAGCTATAAATGATGTAAATCAATATGTTATGTTTTATAATTATGAAAGAATACATTCTAAATTTCTAAAACCACCAATTTTACAAATTAAAATTTAGAATTTTATATCAAAAATGGTCCAGTAATTAAGGGCCAACCACCGTTTTTATTGGTATTATTTTTTTAAGAAAAATAAAAAAATATTTTTATAATATAGTTTATTAAAATACAATTCTATTTTTATGTTTAAAAATAATTTGTTTAAAATATAAAAAATATGATAAAATATATAGGCTTAATTTAATGAAAATAAGCAACACATTTGTGAATTCATTGCCTAGTGCTTTTTAATTAAAAAGTGGCCAATGTTAGAAATAAATGGAAGAAAAACAAATTAGAAGGAGACAATATGTCAGTTGTAACACGTGAACAACTCCTTGAAGCGGGAGTTCAGTTTGGTCACCAAACTAAAAGATGAGATCCAAAGATGCGTAAATATATTTTTGGTCAAAGAAATGGTATTCATATTATTGATTTACAAAAATCAATGCGTAAATTAGATGAAGCTTGTCACTTTGTTAAAGAAACTAGTGAAAATGGTGGTAAAGTTTTATTTGTAGGTACAAAAAAACAAGCCAAAGAAGCTGTGCAAGAACTTGCAATTAGTTGTAATTCATCTTATGTAACAGAACGTTGATTAGGTGGTAATTTAACTAATTTTAAAACTATTAAATCAAGTATTAAAAAGTTAATTGATATTGAAAATAAAGAAAAAAGTGGAGAAATTAAACTTTTAACAAAAAAAGAGCAAATGCTAGTAATTAAAGAAAAAGCGCGTTTAGAACGTAATCTTGGTGGTATTAGAAATATGTATAAATTACCAGAAGCTATTTTTGTTACTGATACTATTACTAATAAAATTGCTGTCGAAGAAGCAGTTAAACTTGGTATCAAAATTATTGCGATTTGTGATAGTAATTCAAATCCAGATAATATTGATTATATTATTCCTGGTAATGATGATGCTACAAAATCAATTACTTTAATTACAAAGAAAATTGCTGAAGCTATTAATGAAGGACAAAGTGTAAAACCAGTTATTGATAAAAAAGAAATAGTACTAGAAGAAACTACTAGTCTTGATCAAAATAAAACTGAAAATGGAATTGAAAAAATAAAGAATAAAGGAGAATAGTTTATATGTCAGAAGTTAAAGTAGATGTTAAATTATTGAAAAAATTAAGAGATACAACCGATTTACCAATTACTGATTGTAAAGAAGCTTTGATGGAAAAAAATAATATTTTTGAAGCAGCACTTTCCCTATTAAAAATTAAAGGTTTAGCAAAAGCAGAGAAAAAAAGTATTAATAAAGCCACTGAAGGGGTTACTAAAGTTGTTATTAGTGGTAATAATGCAATTATTGCTGAATTAAATTGTCAAACTGAACAAGTTGCTGATTTAGAAGATTTTAATGATTTATTTACTAAGATTTTAGAAACAATTTTAAAACATCAACCTAAAACTATTGAAGAAGCTTTAATGTTAAAAGCTGATGGAAGTAGTGAAAGTTTAAATGATGAGATAAGATTTGCTATCGCTAAATTAGGTGAAAATATTGTTTTAAATCGTTTTCAATATTTAAGTAAAAATAGTGATGAAGTTTTTGGTTCATATGTCCATGGTGGTGGTAAATATAGTGGTTTAGTTATTATCAAAGGTGTTGATAAGGAAAGTGATATTCCAAATAATGTTGCTATGCAATTAGTATCAGCAGATGCTAAATATATTGATATTGATCACATACCCGCAACAGTTCGTGATAAAGAATTATCAATTATTAGTGAAAAAACAAAAGAAGAAGAAAAATTGAAAGCAAAAAAACGTCCTGATAATATTCTTGAAAATATTATAAGAGGTCGTTTTGAAAAAGTATTATCTGAATTAACTATTGTTGATCAACTTTATATTAAAGATAATACAATTAAGGTTAAAGAGTATTTAACTAAAAATCATGCTACAATTATAGCTATGATACGTTATCAATTAGGTGAAAAAATTGATAGTTCTGCCAAATAAACATTTAGGAGGTAAATAAAGTGAATTTTCAAATTATATATTATATTGCATTAGTAATGTTTATATTATTATTAGTTATTCTTGTTTGAGGATGATATAGTTTTAATAAACCAAAAACAACTATTAAATTTTTGAATTTAAAATTATTAATAGCAACATTAATAGTTGGGGTAATTGGTTTAGTTATCTCGATTGTTCCAATTGGAATGCAAGTTTGAAGATTTGAACCAGAATATATTAAATCTGATCCTGCTTTTTTAAGTTTATTAATAGTAGAGTATATATTTTTAGTTATCATGTTAGGATTAGCATATATTTTTAGTTTTGATTTTGGTATCGCAGTTGATGAACATAATATTTATTTCTTTGGACAAAGCGTTAATACTAGTAAAATTGTTGCATTGGAACAAAAGAAAAATGTTTTAAAAATTGTTTATGAACAGGGTATTAAAAAAATTAAAAAACGTTTAACAATTATTACTCCACAAGCACAACTTTTTGTTAAAGATCATTTAGCACAAAAAGTTATTGCTAACGTTGAATTAGAAACTGTCGCTGAAAGCGCAAATAATGATTCATTATCTAGTGATAACAGTAAATAAATAAGAAGCCACAAAGCAATCTGTGGCTTTTTATAATATTAAATTTAAGGAGGATGATCAAAAATGGAACAATTTAAATATAAACGAATATTATTAAAAATTAGTGGTGAAGCTTTAGGTGATGGTAGTAATGAATTATATAATAATGAAAGTATTGATAATGTTTGTCAACAAATTCAAACCCTAGTTAAGGCAAAAGTAGAAGTTGGTTTAGTAATTGGTGGTGGTAATATTTGACGTGGTGCTAAACAGGGAGAAAAGATTGGTTTAAAAAGAATTAATGCTGATTATATGGGAATGTTAGCAACTATTATGAATGCTTTGGTAATTGAATCAAAGTTAAAAGCTCTTAACGTAAAAGTTATTGTGCAAACATCATTAGATATTAATCAAGTTGCTGAACCTTTTTATTACAAAAAAGCTATTAGTAGTTTTGAAAAAGGCTATGTTTGTATTTTTGCTGGTGGTACTGGTTCACCGTACTTTACAACGGATACTGCAGCAGCACTTCGTGCTATTGAAATTAATGCGGATATATTATTAATGGCAAAAAATGGCGTTGATGGTGTTTATGATAAAGATCCAAATATTAACAAAAATGCTATTCGTTATTCACATTTATCATATCAAGATATTACTAATAAACAATTAAAAGTAATGGATTTAACTGCTTCAACAATGTGCATGGAAGCTAACTTGAAAATTATGGTATTTGATATTAAGGTTGAAAATAATATCATTAAAGCAGTACAAAATAAAGCAATTGCAACTATTATTAGCAATCAAAATTAACAAATTAAAGGAGAGAAGATAATATGAAACTATTAGATTTTATTTTATCTATTTTACAAAAAAGCAAAACATCAATCAGAATTTTATTTCCAGAAGGTGATAATGAAAAAGTACAGGCAGTAGCTTTAAAAATTATTAATGATAATTCACCTGTTAAAAATTTTATTACACCAGTTTTATTATTTAATAATGATAAAGAAATTCCTAGTAATATTAAAAATTCTAATATTAAAACATTATCTATTGAAGAAAATCAAGTAACAAATTTTACTAATCAATTATATGAATTAAGAAAAGCAAAGGGTTTAACTTTAGAAGCAGCTAATAAATTGGTATTAAGTCGTAATTACTATGGAATGATGTTATTAAATAATAAAGAAGTTAATGGTTTTGTTGGTGGTATTACTTTTACTACTGCTGATATTTTACGTCCGGCTTTACAAATTATTGGACCAAAAGCAGGTACTAAAACTGTTTCAAGTACATTTATTATGAATAAAAATGAAGAAATATTTTTATTTAGTGATGGTTCAATTAATTTAAATCCAACAGCTGAACAATTAGCAGATATTGCAAAATCTACAATTCACTTTGGCGAACTTTTAGAATTTAATCCAATTAAATTAGCAATGTTATCTTATTCTACTAATACTAGTGGTAGTGGTGAAAGTGTTGATAAAGTACGTAATGCTACTAACTTTGTTCAGCATTTAAAATTAAAGAATGTGCAAGTAGCAGGACCAATTCAATTTGATGCTGCTTGAGATCAAGAAGTGCGAAATAAAAAATTCCCAGAATTAACAATTAAAAATCATTGTAATGCATTTATTTTCCCAACTTTAGATGCTGCTAATATTGGTTATAAAATTGCTCAAAGATTAGGTGATTATAAAGCTATTGGTCCTATTGTTTTGGGTTTAAATCAGCCAGTTAATGATCTTTCTCGTGGTGCTACTATTGATGACATTTATTACACAGCATTGATCACTGCTATTCAAACATTAATTAAGAATTAATAAGGAGATAAAACAAATATGTCAGAACAAAATAAAATTTTAGTTATTAATGCTGGAAGTAGTTCTATTAAATTTCAACTTTTTAATGCTATTAATAATGATAAACAACCTCATTTTACTATTCTTTGTAAAGGTTTAGTTGAAAGGATAGCTATTAAAAATAGTAATTTTATTATTGAAATTGCTAATGGTGATAACTTTATTAAACATGAAGTAACGAAAGATATTGCCGATCATGTTATAGGAGCACAAACAGTTATTGATGCATTAATTGAGTATAAGGTCATTAATAATTTTGATGATATTAAACGAATTGGTCATCGTATGGTTCACGGTGGTCAAAAATTTAATAACTCAATTGTTATTGATGAGAAAGTCATTGCTGGTATCAAAGCATGTATTCCATTAGCACCATTACATAATCCACCAGCTTTAAAAGGATTATCATCTTTTCAAAAATTAGTTCCACATGCTAAACATGTGGCAGTATTTGATACTTCATTTCATAGTACTATTCCTGAAGAAAAATATCTTTACTCAGTTCCATATGATTGATATAAAACATATGAGGTAAGAAGATATGGTTTTCATGGTACTAGTTATCGTTATATTTTAGATAAATTAACTAATATTTTAAATAAACCAAAAGATAAGATTAATGCTATTATTTGTCATTTAGGTAATGGTGCTAGTATTTGTGCTATTAAAAATGGTAAAAGTTTTAATACTAGCATGGGATTAACACCATTAGATGGTTTAATTATGGGTTCTAGAAGTGGTATCATTGACCCTTCTATTCATGGTTATATGTGTAATGTTAAAGCAGAAGCAACTATTGAAACTATTACTAATGATTTAAATAAAAGTTCAGGTTTATTAGGAATTAGTGGACATTCTTCTGATTTACGTGATGTTCTTGCAAGTAGTAATGATAAAAACCATAAATATCATTTACAATCACAATTAGCAATAAAAATGTTTGTTCAAAGAATTGCTAATTATATTGTTCAATATGGTAATGATTTAGATAGTAATATTGATGCATTAGTATTTACAGCAGGTATTGGTGAAAATTCTGCAATTATTCGTCAATTAGTTATTGACGAAATTAAAGTGTTTACTTTAAAATTAGTAACTAATAAAAATAATGATAAGTATAATGATTACTTAGAAATTAGTGATAAACAATCAGAAGTTCCTATTTTTAAAATTAGAACAAATGAAGAATTAATGATTTGTCAAGATACATATAATTTATTAAAAAATATTTAAAAAATGAAAAAAATATATTAAGGTTTTTTGTTTTGATATATAATGTTTAAATTAAGTGAAAATACTTAATAATTATCAAATTTTAATTAAAAATAAATACTTTAAAGAAAAGAAAATTTTTAAAATTAGAACAAATGAAGAATTAATGATTTGTCAAGATACATATAATTTATTAAAAAATATTTAAAAAATGAAAAAAATATATTAAGGTTTTTTGTTTTGATATATAATGTTTAAATTAAGTGAAAATACTTAATAATTATCAAATTTTAATTAAAAATAAATACTTTAAAGAAAAGAAAATTTTTAAAATTTTTGGGAGCATACCGATGTTGTCTATAACATTCATTTATTGTCTTTAAATTATAAAGTTAGACGAGAATAATTTAGACTTTAATATGCAATTGTATGCTAATCATAACACTTGAAAAATATTAGTCAACAATAATACTTACTTTAATAATCCAAAAATTCTTATTAAAGTTTACTTTAATAAGTTTTTAATATGTTATAATGTAATAAAGTCCTTTAAGATAAACCGTATACCGTTATGATTACTAAGCGTATGTAAAGTACGTGGTCTCTTAGAACCTGTTTAAAATCTTTTCAATAAAATTGAAATAAAGGCAAGAACAACCATTTGTAAGCTAGTATTTAATTTTTTTTCACAATTTTTTCATAATCTTCTGCATTTTTCTAATCATGCAAAACTTCGTTCTACAACTCATCTTTTTGGTAATACTACAAAAGAATGTAATTCATTACGTTTTATAACTTCAACATTTGCATTTATAATTGTTTTAATTTTAGAAGCAAATTTTTCACCAGTATAACCAGCATCTACTAGTATTTTTTGAACTGCAGAAAGATTCTCTTTTTCATTTTCAATCATTATTATAGCACTATTACGATCTGTTTTTTCTGCTGTGGTTATGTAAATTGCATGTGGTAAACTTTGAGAATCAACAGCAATATGACGCTTTATTCCTGAAATCTTTTTACCAGCATCATAACCTTTATTTTTAGTAGTATCTGTATTTTTAACACTTTGTGAATCAATTATACAAAAACTAGTTTGTTCTTTTCTACCATTATTGATACGAAATGCCTTGACTAATTTTTTTTAAAACTAATTGTAATACACTAGGTTCTTTATCATTATTTTTACTTCAAGCTTGAAAATAATAATATACAATTTGTCATTTTGGAAAATTTTTTTGGTAACATTCTTCACTGGCAACCACTTTTTAATACATATAAAACTGCACAAAATACTTCATATAAATCTAAACTTCTTGGTTTAGTTCTCTTTTTAGTATTTTCTAAAATTGATTTTATATTTTCAAATTGCTCTTTGCTAACATTACTAGGATAATTTTTACACATATATACCTCTTATTTTAAAATATATAATCATTTTATCCTATTCTCTAAAAGATTTTAAACAGGTTCTTAGAAAATATTGTTCATCAATTAGGAGCACTTCGTGGATTTGTACAAGAAGAAGTTAAAATGGCAGCTTTAGGTTCGGGACAAGATATTTTTGGAACAGCAATTATGTGTATTGATATTGGTGGAGGAAGCACTGATATTGCTGTCATTAATAATGATTCAATTTTATATTCATATACAACACATTGTGCTGGAGATTTTTTAACACAAAAAATTCAAGAATACATTGCTAAAAAACATGCTATAAAAATTGGAACAAAAGAAGCTGAAGATGTTCTTAAAAAAATTGGTTCACTTATGAAATATCAAAATGAAAAACCGTATACTATTTCGGGGATTTCATTACCTAGATTGGACTCTCAACCCGGAGAAACAATGTCAATTTCTAAAACTATTGAAATTACACCCGAAGAAATTCGTGAAAGTGTTATGCAAGTTCAATTTAGAGAGCATGTTATTCCTACAATTAGAACAGTGTTAAGAACTGTCGGAGACAAAGCTGCTGGAAGTGTTAGTGACTTAAAGAAAAAAGGTAAGGGAATCACAATTTGTGGTGGTGGAGCTTATATTAAAAAAATAGATGAATTTATTATGGAAGAATTATCTAAAGAATATTTCATTGAAATTAAATCTAATAAATCTGGTACAAAACCAGTTCGTCAAAAATATGAAGGAGATATCTTTGAAGTACGTATTGCTCAAAATCCTTTAGAAAATGTTATTGATGGTTGTGTAAAATATCGTGATACAATTTATAAACAAATAATAGCTGAACAAAATCCTAACCGTGAAATTCTTAAAAAAGAATAGGGATTTTCCTAAAAACTGTGTTTTTAGAAAAAATTCATTTGTAAATTAGCAAAGAAACACAGATTAGAGGAAAGTTCCGAAGAATAAAAATAATTAAAAATTAAAATTTTTGGAGGGATAGTATGAATAAAAAATAATTAGTAAAAGGAATAAGTAATGAAATTAATCTAAATCAAAAAGATGTTGAAAACTGCATTGATAAACTTTCAGAAATCATCATCACTAAAAATTCAACTGGGGAATTTGTTGATATTTCAAATCTTGGAAAGTTCATGATTGTTAAAAAGAACGCAAGAATAGTAAGAAATCCTAGAACTGGTCAAACTTTACAAATGAGTGAATATTACTCACCAAAATTTCAACCAAAATCTATTTACAAACAAACAATTTAAATCAGCAATTATTCAAAAAGAAACTGAGGTAAAAACAAATGTTTAATAAATTAAAAGAAAAATTTAAAAATAGAAAATGTAAAACTGGTTCATGTGAAAATAAAAATAAACCAGTTGCAAAATCAGAATTTGAAAATAAAAACGAAACCGAGCATAAATAATTAAATAAAGGTCATATATGACCTTTATTTAAAGACAAAACAGCAAGTTGTAAAAATCTGTTTAAAAATATATATTAAATAAATAAGTGTTAAAATATAAAATAAAAGTGTTAGAATCTGTTTAAAATCTTTTAGAAAATAAAGTAAAATCATTATATACTTTAAAAGTAAGAGGTGTATATGATTAAAATTTAAACCAATTGATAATTATAAAGAACAAGTAAAATTTGCTTTTAATTATCAGAAAAATAAATCAGAAATTAAAGCTGATAAAAAATTAAAATCAATTTTTGACAATCAAAAAAATAAAATGAAAAAATAAAAGGGTAATGTTTAACATATTAAATATTATCAAGTTGCTAAGTAAAAATTTGAAAATAAAAAAAGTTCCTGTATAAAATAAGGAACTAAAAGTTTTAAAGGTTATTTGAACTTGGTGTTTATGTTTAAATTTTATATTCATTTTTTATAATTATTTTGTTCTATAAAAAATAATAACAATTTAATTATAACACTTTTATTTTATATTTAAAACTTATTTAAGTTAAATATTTTCATTAAAATTATACAAATAAAATTGCTAAATAAACTGCACAATTGTGCAGTTTTAAAGTATTTAAGATTTACATTTTTTGTGATTTACTACTAGAACTTTGACCTTTACTTGTTGAAGCTTTATTATTTATTTTTTTAATTTCTTTGAATCCCAAAGAATTACCAACTTTTTGTTTTTCTGTTCATACTTCTTTCAACTGTTCTTGTTCTTTTTTTATAGTGTCTTCTTTTTCAAATCCAAGAGCATTAGCAACTATTTCTCTTCTTTCTTTTTCCTTACTTTCTCCTCATGCTTTGTTTGTTTCTTCAGCTCTTTTTTTCATGAATCTTTTTCCGCTTGACTTCATTTGTCATATGGTTCTCATGGCATAATTATTTTTCCTTTCTTTATATTATTTTTAAATATTTTTTTCTATCCTTAGAACCTGTTTAAAATCTTTTAGAGAATAGGATAAAATGATTATATATTTTAAAATAAGAGGTATATATGTGTAAAAATTATCCTAGTAATGTTAGCAAAGAGCAATTTGAAAACATAAGATTAATTTTAGAAAATAGCAAAAAGAAAACAAAACCAAGAAATTTAGATTTATATGAAGTGTTTTGTGCGGTTTTATATGTATTAAAAAGTGGTTGTCAATGAAGAATGTTACAAAAAGATTTTCCAAAATGACAAATTGTATATTATTATTTTCAAGTTTGAAGTAAAAATAATGGCAAAGAACTTATTGTATTGCAACTAATTTTAAAAAAAATAAGTTATAAAAATTCGAGTCAATAATGGTAGAAAAGAACAAAATAGTTTTTGCATAATTGATTCACAAAGTGTTAAAAATACAGATACTACTAAAAATAAAGGTTATGATGCTGGTAAAAAGATTTCAGGAATAAAACGTCATATTGCTGTTGATTCTCAAGGTTTACCACATGCAATTTACATAACCACAGCAGAAAAAACAGATCGTAATAGCGCTATAATAATGATTCAAAATAAAAAAGAAAATCTTTCTGCATTTCAAAAAATAATAGTAGATGCTGGTTATAGTGGTGAAAAATTTGCTTCTAAAATAAAAGAAATTATAAACGCAAATGTTGAAGTTGTAAAACATAATGAACTACATACTTTTCTAGTATTACCAAAAAGATGAGTTGTAGAACGAAGTTTTGCATGATTAGAAAAATGCAGAAGATTATGAAAAAATTGTGAAAGAAAATTAAATACTAGTTTACAAATTATTATTCTTTCATTTATTTCAATTTTATTAAAAAGATTTTAAACAGGTTCTAAGAACCTGTTTAAAATCTTTTAGAGAATAGGATAAAATGATTATATATTTTAAAATAAGAGGTATATATGTGTAAAAATTATCCTAGTAATGTTAGCAAAGAGCAATTTGAAAATATAAAATCAATTTTAGAAAATACTAAAAAGAGAACTAAACCAAGAAGTTTAGATTTATATGAAGTATTTTGTGCAGTTTTATATGTATTAAAAAGTGGTTGCCAGTGAAGAATGTTACCAAAAAATTTTCCAAAATGACAAATTGTATATTATTATTTTCAAGCTTGAAGTAAAAATAATGATAAAGAACCTAGTGTATTACAATTAGTTTTAAAAAAAATTAGTCAAGGCATTTCGTATCAATAATGGTAGAAAATAACAAACTAGTTTTTGTATAATTGATTCACAAAGTGTTAAAAATACAGATACTACTAAAAATAAAGGTTATGATGCTGGTAAAAAGATTTCAGGAATAAAGCGTCATATTGCTGTTGATTCTCAAGGTTTACCACATGCAATTTACATAACCACAGCAGAAAAAACAGATCGTAATAGTGCTATAATAATGATTGAAAATGAAAAAGAGAATCTTTCTGCAGTTCAAAAAATACTAGTAGATGCTGGTTATAGTGGTGAAAAATTTGCTTCTAAAATTAAAACAATTATAAATGCAAATGTTGAAGTTATAAAACGTAATGAATTAGATTCTTTTGTAGTATTACCAAAAAGATGAGTTGTAGAACGAAGTTTTGCATGATTAGAAAAATGCAGAAGATTATGAAAAAATTGTGAAAAAAAATTAAATACTAGCTTACAAATGGTTGTTCTTGCCTTTATTTCAATTTTATTGAAAAGATTTTAAACAGGTTCTAAGAAAAGATTCTAAAAAATTAGAACAAGAAATATTAAAATCATTTAGAAGTGATAATATTTTTGAAATTATTAAAAGAAATATTTCAATAGACTTGGTGCAAAACTAAGGTAATTCAAAATTATATATTTCTGCTATTAAATTAAATCTTAATGCAAATCTTCGTATTTTATTGCGATATTTTAAAGTTAAAATTTTAAAACGTTTTAGTTTAGCAAATACGTGTTCAATTTTAATTCTAATTTTGCTTAAAGTTTTATTGTATTCTTTTTGAATTGGTATTAATTTATTGTATTTACTTTTTTTAAATGGCAAAAATGTATTTTTATGAATATTTTGTATTCCTTGATAACCTGAATCAACAAAAACTTGTTTTTCTAGATGAATAAAAGTTTTAGATTTTAAAAGTAATTTAAAATCATGAATGCTTCCAAAACAAAAAGCGGTTGAAATAATTTTTCCATTTAAAATATCAATAATTATTTGCGATTTAAGAGTATGATGTTTGTTTTTACCCGAAAAAAGTAATTTTAGTTTTTTTTAATTCTTTCAATTGGAGTTTCAGTAGCATCAATAGCTAGTAAAGTATTATTGATTCCTTTATTTTTGATTAAATCTTTTTTGCCAGATAAATTAAAAATTCCACTTTTTATTAAAGTATTTTCAATTCAAAAAATATTACGAATGCAGCTAGTATGACTAATATTATATCTTTTTGCAATAACTCTATAACTACTATACTCTTTTCAGTATTCTAATGTCATTAATAAACGATTTTCTATTGATAATTTATTAGGTTTACCACCAACTGCTTTTTAATTGCTTAAGCTTTTTTTAAAATTTCAACCATTTTTTGAAATGTTTGTAGTTTTATTCCCACTAAACTATAAAATTCTTGTTCATCTTTGTATTTTTTTAACATAATAATTATCACCTTTGATATTAATAATAACCGTTAAATTATTAAAATTAAAGGTTTTGCACCAAGTCTATTCTAAATTTCTAAAACCACCAATTTTACAAATTAAAATTTAGAATTTTATATCAAAAATGGTCCAGTAATTAAGGGCCAACCACCATCTTTTTTATTGTCAACAATATAATATTTTATTCATAATATTATTTTTATAAATTATATTAAGTTATTTGTTAAAGAATGATAATTAATTAATGAATTTTGCAAAAAATGAAGTTTTATAAGTAAAAATATAGTTACTCTAACTTATCAATGTTATAATTTATCAAAGGAATAACTAATATTAATTTATGAAAATTTAGATAGAAAGGTGCTATTGCCATTAATATGTTTTTTAAAAGTGTAAAATTCAAGAAGACAAATGATGATTTTGAAACAGATGATAATTCTGAATCAAAAGGTAATATAGAAGGAAAACAAGAAATAATTACACCTTTTAAACAGTATAAAAGTAAAGATAGTAAAAATCTTTTTGCTAAAAAAATGTTATTAAAAAGAAAGCAATCAAAATTAAATAGTAAGAAAAAATTTAGTGTTCATGATTGAGGGATTGATAATACTAATTATGTTTTTATTGATTTTGAAATTGCAAATTCTAATAAAACAAGTGCTTGTCAATTAATTATGATAAAAGTAACACAAGGTAAAATTGTCAAAACTTATAGTTCATTAATTAAACCACATCCCGAAGAATTTACTTTTTCTCATGTTCATGGAATTACAAGTGAAAGCGTATCTTTAATGTCAAATTTTAAAGAATTATGAGTAGACATCGTTACTTTTTTTACTGAAAATACTGTTGTTATTGCTCATCACGCTAACTTTAACATTAATATCTTAAGATCATTAATTAATCATTATGATTTAAAATGTCCTAATTTTTTTTACATTTGTTCAGTTAAGTTATTTAGAAGAACATATGATTATCTTAATAACCGTTTAAGTGCTCTTGCTCATAGTAATCAAATTAAATTTGATCATCATGATCCATTGACAGATGTTACCACTTTACATAAATTAATTAATATACATTTCAGTGAACATTACCATTTAAAAACTTTATGTAATAATCTTAATATTAAAATGGGGAAATTATTTGGGACGGTAACGGTGGTTGGCCCTTAATTACTGGACCATTTTTGATATAAAATTCTAAATTTTAATTTGTAAAATTGGTGGTTTTAGAAATTTAGAATGTATTCTTTCATAATTATAAAACATAACATATTGATTTACATCATTTATAGCTTCATTGATGGATAAATATTGATTTGATCCTTTAGGTAGTCATTCTTGAGATAAATGAGAAAATCAGTTTTCAGATAATACATTACCACCAATATCATAAGGTTGTTTTTTGCTTAAAATTATTTGTTTATCCTCTGCTCATTTTGTGATATCGTGACAATAAAATTCGTTGGCGTTATCTGAATGTAAAATAACATTTTTTATTTGATTTCAAGAAAATTGTTTGTTGATTTTTTCAAGAGCAGGAAGAATTAAATCCTGATATGATTTATTAGGAGCAATATTATAACTAACAACATTATTTGAATAAAAATCAATAATTACAAAAAGATATAATCATCCTTCTTTAGTATTTATTTGTTTAGTGTCCATTGATCAAATTTGATTTGAAGAGGTTGTACTTTTATAATCTTTGTTTACTTTATCCATTGTAGGTATTCACTTATTTGGATTTTTTTTGTTTTTAGGATAGTTATTTTTAGTTTGTTTTAATCCTTGAATATTGTGTTCTTTCATAATTTTTCGCATTTGTTTTATTGATAATTCTATATTTAAAATGATATTTTTTTCTTGTTTTAATCACTCTTTAAAAGCTGAAAAAATTCTTAAATATCCATAAATTCTGCCTTTTCTTGTAGAATGAAATTCGATTAAAAGTTGGCATATTTTTTGATATTTATGATTGCATTTAATAATATGATTTTCTTCTTTTTTAATAGGTTTTTGTTTATTTTTTAAAAAGTAATATGTTGATCTGTTTAATTGAAGATATGGTGGTTGGCCCTTAATTACTGGACCATTTTTGATATAAAATTCTAAATTTTAATTTGTAAAATTGGTGGTTTTAGAAATTTAGAATGTATTCTTTCATAATTATAAAACATAACATATTGATTTACATCATTTATAGCTTCATTGATGGATAAATATTGATTTGATCCTTTAGGTAGTCATTCTTGAGATAAATGAGAAAATCAGTTTTCAGATAATACATTACCACCAATATCATAAGGTTGTTTTTTGCTTAAAATTATTTGTTTATCCTCTGCTCATTTTGTGATATCTTGACAATAAAATTCGTTGGCGTTATCTGAATGTAAAATAACATTTTTTACTTGATTTCAAGAAAATTGTTTGTTGATTTTTTCAAGAGCAGGAAGAATTAAATCCTGATATGATTTATTAGGAGCAATATTATAACTAACAACATTATTTGAATAAAAATCAATAATTACAAAAAGATATAATCATCCTTCTTTAGTATTTATTTGTTTAGTGTCCATTGATCAAATTTGATTTGAAGAGGTTGTACTTTTATAATCTTTGTTTACTTTATCCATTGTAGGTATTCACTTATTTGGATTTTTTTTGTTTTTAGGATAGTTATTTTTAGTTTGTTTTAATCCTTGAATATTGTGTTCTTTCATAATTTTTCGCATTTGTTTTATTGATAATTCTATATTTAAAATGATATTTTTTTCTTGTTTTAATCACTCTTTAAAAGCTGAAAAAATTCTTAAATATCCATAAATTCTGCCTTTTCTTGTAGAATGAAATTCGATTAAAAGTTGGCATATTTTTTGATATTTATGATTGCATTTAATAATATGATTTTCGGTGGTTGGCCCTTAATTACTGGACCATTTTTGATATAAAATTCTAAATTTTAATTTGTAAAATTGGTGGTTTTAGAAATTTAGAATGTATTCTTTCATAATTATAAAACATAACATATTGATTTACATCATTTATAGCTTCATTGATGGATAAATATTGATTTGATCCTTTAGGTAGTCATTCTTGAGATAAATGAGAAAATCAGTTTTCAGATAATACATTACCACCAATATCATAAGGTTGTTTTTTGCTTAAAATTATTTGTTTATCCTCTGCTCATTTTGTGATATCTTGACAATAAAATTCGTTGGCGTTATCTGAATGTAAAATAACATTTTTTATTTGATTTCAAGAAAATTGTTTGTTGATTTTTTCAAGAGCAGGAAGAATTAAATCCTGATATGATTTATTAGGAGCAATATTATAACTAACAACATTATTTGAATAAAAATCAATAATTACAAAAAGATATAATCATCCTTCTTTAGTATTTATTTGTTTAGTGTCCATTGATCAAATTTGATTTGAAGAGGTTGTACTTTTATAATCTTTGTTTACTTTATCCATTGTAGGTATTCACTTATTTGGATTTTTTTTGTTTTTAGGATAGTTATTTTTAGTTTGTTTTAATCCTTGAATATTGTGTTCTTTCATAATTTTTCGCATTTGTTTTATTGATAATTCTATATTTAAAATGATATTTTTTTCTTGTTTTAATCACTCTTTAAAAGCTGAAAAAATTCTTAAATATCCATAAATTCTGCCTTTTCTTGTAGAATGAAATTCGATTAAAAGTTGGCATATTTTTTGATATTTATGATTGCATTTAATAATATGATTTTCTTCTTTTTTAATAGGTTTTTGTTTATTTTTTAAAAAGTAATATGTTGATCTGTTTAATTGAAGATATTGACATAGGTTTCTAATTGAATATTGATTTTTACAATCATCAATAATTTTAATTTTTTCTTTGATATTTAATTTGTTAATTACTAATGCTATTTGTTTAATTTTATCCATTAATAAAAATCCTTTCAGGTTAAAATTAGTGTTAATTATATAACACAATTGTTTTTAGAATACATTCAGGTTTTTTAAATTAATGGTCTAGTAAAAAGGGCTAAGTGGCAAGTGGCAAGTGGCAAGTGGCAACACTAAATAATACTAAAAGGCAATTAATTGATTTGGCAAGTACTATTAGTTGAAAATATGAAACTTTATTATTTCTACAACAAGATAGTCTTTTAGCAAGTTATACATGAACAAATCATATTGCCAAAATAACTGATATTGAAATGACATTTGATATTTTTGCAACAAGTTTTCCGATTTCTGATATGCCACTTAAAGATGAACAAGGATTTTTACTTGCTGAAACTAATTCCGGAAAACCAGTAATTTGAGATTTATTTAAAAAAAATTCTCAACGCATAAATCATAATATGGTTATTTTAGGAGAAAGTGGAAGTGGAAAATCATTTACTGCTAAAAAAATTCTTTTGAATCAAGCATATCAAAATAATCGAAAAATATTTATTTTAGAACCTGTTTAAAATCTTTTAGAGAATAGGATAAAATGATTATATATTTTAAAATAAGAGGTATATATGTGTAAAAATTATCCTAGTAATGTTAGCAAAGAGCAATTTGAAAATATAAAATGAATTTTAGAAAATACTAAAAAGAGAACTAAACCAAGAAGTTTAGATTTATATGAAGTATTTTGTGCAGTTTTATATGTATTAAAAAGTGGTTGCCAGTGAAGAATGTTACCAAAAAATTTTCCAAAATGACAAATTGTATATTATTATTTTCAAGCTTGAAGTAAAAATAATGATAAAGAACCTAGTGTATTACAATTAGTTTTAAAAAAAATTAGTCAAGGCATTTCGTATCAATAATGGTAGAAAAGAACAAACTAGTTTTTGTATAATTGATTCACAAAGTGTTAAAAATACAGATACTACTAAAAATAAAGGTTATGATGCTGGTAAAAAGATTTCAGGAATAAAGCGTCATATTGCTGTTGATTCTCAAGGTTTAACACATGCAATTTACATAACCACAGCAGAAAAAACAGATCGTAATAGTGCTATAATAATGATTGAAAATGAAAAAGAGAATCTTTCTGCAGTTCAAAAAATACTAGTAGATGCTGGTTATACTGGTGAAAAATTTGCTTCTAAAATTAAAACAATTATAAATGCAAATGTTGAAGTTATAAAACATAATGAATTACATTCTTTTGTAGTATTACCAAAAAGATGAGTTGTAGAACGAAGTTTTGCATGATTAGAAAAATGCAGAAGATTATGAAAAAATTGTGAAAAAAAATTAAATACTAGCTTACAAATGGTTGTTCTTGCCTTTATTTCAATTTTATTGAAAAGATTTTAAACAGGTTCTAAAATTAAAACAATTATAAATGCAAATGTTGAAGTTATAAAACGTAATGAATTACATTCTTTTGTAGTATTACCAAAAAGATGAGTTGTAGAACGAAGTTTTGCATGATTAGAAAAATGCAGAAGATTATGAAAAAATTGTGAAAAAAAATTAAATACTAGCTTACAAATGGTTGTTCTTGCCTTTATTTCAATTTTATTGAAAAGATTTTAAACAGGTTCTAAGATGTATTTTTATATATAAAAATACTTTTTAAGTTTAAAGGTATAGTAAATAAAAATTTGCAAATTTAAAAATTAACATTATAATTATACTTATGTAGGGATATTAAGATAAATTATTTAAGTCAAATTGTATACAAAAGAGGTTACAGTTATGGAAAAAGAAATAGATGTTGCATATGTTTTATCACCATTGGATACAGTCACCAATGTTAATGATAAAAGTGTCTTTTCAATAAAAACACATCTTGTGCTAATAAATAAAATACTTAAAAGTAAGTAATTACTGGCTTTTAATTAGTATTAATGATTATTAATTAAAAAAGTTGCTATTTTTAGGTGCAGCACTAATTCTTTAAATAATATTTATATCTTGTATAAAAGATAATGAATTATAATTGAGAAGATTATTAACTAAAATTCAATTTTATTTAATAAAAGTCTAAAAAGTACATGAATATTTTGCTTGTTTATGATAACTTTACTAAAGAAATTAAAAATAAAATTTCTGATTTTTGATGTTATGAATTTTGATATGTAATATTTTATGAAATGGAGGTGAAATCAATGAAATATGACTATGAAATTATTGTAATTGGTGCTGGTCATGCTGGTGTTGAAGCGGCATTATCTTCTGCACGAGCAGGTCATAAAACCGCTATTATTACTCTTGATAAAACTAAAATTGCATTAATGCCATGTAATCCTTCTATTGGTGGACCCGCCAAAGGAGTTGTGGTTCGTGAAATTGATGCACTTGGTGGCGAAATGGCTAAAGCAGCAGATGCTACTGCTTTGCAAATGAAACTATTAAATCATTCACGTGGTCCAGCAGTTTGAGCTATTCGTGCTCAATCTGATAAAATTGCTTATTCACAATATATGCAAAATGCAATAAATAAACAAGAAAATTTAACAATTTTAGAAGTTATGGTACAATCATTAATAATTGAAGAAAACACTGCTAAGGGTGTTATTTTAGAGAATGGCGAAAAAATTACTAGTGAAATTGTGATTTTAACTACTGGCACTTATATGACAGCTTTAACTTTACAAGGTCATAATAAGAAATCAGAAGGACCAGATGGTCAAAGAACAAGTAATGGTATTTCTGAACAATTAAAAATTGTAGGCTTTAATATGATACGTTTAAAAACAGGAACACCACCTCGTATTAAAAAAAATAGTATTGATTTTGACAAAACTAATATTGAACTAGGTAGTAATTTACCTTTAGCATTTTCACATGAAACTAAAAATTTTTTACCATTAGCAAAACAGTTACCTTGTTATTTACTTTATACAAATGATAAAACTCATACCATTATTAATGGTAATTTAGATAAATCACCAATGTATAATGGTGAAGCACAAGGTACTGGACCACGTTATTGTCCAAGTATTGAGGATAAAGTAGTACGTTTTGCTGATAAGCCTCGTCATCAAATTTTCTTAGAGCCAGAATCACTTGCTTTGGATTCAATTTATGTCCAAGGTTTTTCAACATCGATGCCAATTGATGTGCAAGATAAAATGTTGAGAACATTACCTGGTTTAGAAAATTGTGAAGTATTAAAATGAGCATATGCTATTGAATATGATGCTTTTGAACCAACACAATTATGACCAACATTGGAAACTAAATTAATTAAAAACTTATTTAGTGCTGGTCAAATTAATGGTACTAGTGGTTATGAAGAAGCAGCGTGTCAAGGTTTAATGGCCGGAATTAACGCACATTTAAAAATAAAAAAAGAAAAACCATTAATTTTAAAGCGTGATGAAGCATATATCGGAGTTTTAATTGATGATTTAGTAACAAAAGGAACAGTTGAACCTTATCGTTTATTAACTTCTTTAGCTGAACATCGTTTATTATTACGAAATGATAATGCTCAAACAAGATTAATTAAATATGGTTATCAAGTTGGCTTAGTTAGTGAACAACGTTGATCACAATTTAAAATTCAACAAAAATTAATGTCTAATATTGTTGAAAAATTAAAAACTATTAAAGTTAGTCCCAATTCAGAAGTTGCTAAGTATATTAATAATAATAATTTAGGTCCAATTCCCGATAATCATATTATTGCTTATGAATTATTAAAACGTCCAGGTGTCAAATTATCAATGTTTACTTCACAGTTACCTTTAATAAATGATTTACAATATCATCAATTAATGGAATTAGAAATTACAATTAAATATTCAGGGTATATTAATCAACAACTAAAAATGGCGCAACAAACTAATAGTTTAGAAAAAAAACAAATTCCTGGTGATATTGATTATGATTTAGTAGAAAGTATTACTGGTGAAGCTAGAGAAAAATTAAAGCGTGTTAGACCATTAACAATTGGTCATGCTACAAGAATTTCTGGTGTTAGTCCTGCTGATATTCAAGTTTTATTATTTTTTTTAAAACGCAAATATCCAAATTTAAATATTTAATAAATTAGCGATTTTTTAATTAAGTTCGCTAATTTTATATATTAGACTTGGTGCAAAACCTTTAATTTTAATAATTTAACGGTTATTATTAATATCAAAGGTGATAATTATTATGTTAAAAAAATACAAAGATGAACAAGAATTTTATAGTTTAGTGGGAATAAAACTACAAACATTTCAAAAAATGGTTGAAATTTTAAAAAAAGCTGAAGCAATTAAAAAAGCAGTTGGTGGTAAACCTAATAAATTATCAATAGAAAATCGTTTATTAATGACATTAGAATACTGAAAAGAGTATAGTAGTTATAGAGTTATTGCAAAAAGATATAATACTAGTCATACTAGCTGCATTCGTAATATTTTTTGAATTGAAAATACTTTAATAAAAAGTGGAATTTTTAATTTATCTGGCAAAAAAGATTTAATCAAAAATAAAGGAATCAATAATAATTTACTAGCTATTGATGCTACTGAAACTCCAATTGAAAGAATTAAAAAAAACTAAAATTACTTTTTTCGGGTAAAAACAAACATCATACTCTTAAATCGCAAATAATTATTGATATTTTAAATGGAAAAATTATTTCAACCGCTTTTTGTTTTGGAAGCATTCATGATTTTAAATTACTTTTAAAATCTAAAACTTTTATTCATCCAGAAAAACAAGTTTTTGTTGATTCAGGTTATCAAGGAATACAAAATATTCATAAAAATACATTTTTGCCATTTAAAAAAAGTAAATACAATAAATTAATACCAATTCAAAAAAAATACAATAAAACTTTAAGCAAAATTGGTGGTTGGCGGTGGTTGGCCCTTAATTACTGGACCATTTTTGATATAAAATTCTAAATTTTAATTTGTAAAATTGGTGGTTTTAGAAATTTAGAATGTATTCTTTCATAATTATAAAACATAACATATTGATTTACATCATTTATAGCTTCATTGATGGATAAATATTGATTTGATCCTTTAGGTAGTCATTCTTGAGATAAATGAGAAAATCAGTTTTCAGATAATACATTACCACCAATATCATAAGGTTGTTTTTTGCTTAAAATTATTTGTTTATCCTCTGCTCATTTTGTGATATCGTGACAATAAAATTCGTTGGCGTTATCTGAATGTAAAATAACATTTTTTATTTGATTTCAAGAAAATTGTTTGTTGATTTTTTCAAGAGCAGGAAGAATTAAATCCTGATATGATTTATTAGGAGCAATATTATAACTAACAACATTATTTGAATAAAAATCAATAATTACAAAAAGATATAATCATCCTTCTTTAGTATTTATTTGTTTAGTGTCCATTGATCAAATTTGATTTGAAGAGGTTGTACTTTTATAATCTTTGTTTACTTTATCCATTGTAGGTATTCACTTATTTGGATTTTTTTTGTTTTTAGGATAGTTATTTTTAGTTTGTTTTAATCCTTGAATATTGTGTTCTTTCATAATTTTTCGCATTTGTTTTATTGATAATTCTATATTTAAAATGATATTTTTTTCTTGTTTTAATCACTCTTTAAAAGCTGAAAAAATTCTTAAATATCCATAAATTCTGCCTTTTCTTGTAGAATGAAATTCGATTAAAAGTTGGCATATTTTTTGATATTTATGATTGCATTTAATAATATGATTTTCTTCTTTTTTAATAGGTTTTTGTTTATTTTTTAAAAAGTAATATGTTGATCTGTTTAATTGAAGATATTGACATAGGTTTCTAATTGAATATTGATTTTTACAATCATCAATAATTTTAATTTTTTCTTTGATATTTAATTTGTTAATTACTAATGCTATTTGTTTAATTTTATCCATTAATAAAAATCCTTTCAGGTTAAAATTAGTGTTAATTATATAACACAATTGTTTTTAGAATACATTCAGGTTTTTTAAATTAATGGTCTAGTAAAAAGGGCTAAGTGGCAAGTGGCTAAGTGGCAACTAAAACGTTTTAAAATTTTAACTTTAAAATATCGCAATAAAATACGAAGATTTGCATTAAGATTTAATTTAATAGCAGAAATATATAATTTTGAATTACCTTAGTTTTGCACCAAGTCTAATATAATCTTTATCATTACCAGTCATAGTAGCACTTGTTGATGTAATATTACTAAATGTTGCTTTACCTTTTTCATAACCATTATTACCAGCATTTATTATTGCAGTTTCTAATTCATCATTAGTTGGTGTATCACCAGCCATAGTTATTTTTCCTAAATTTTTAAAATAAATTAAATCATTTAAACTAATTCTAAAATCATCAAAATCAGCAATTTTAAATGTTACTGGTGATTTTTCTCTTTCTGCTGGAGTTAATTTAATTCAATTAGTTCAACAACGTTTTTGTGCTTCTTTAATTTCATAAGCAGTTGGCATTTTTTCCATAATAATAAATGATAATCAACCACGAATTGCTGTTGTTATACCATAAAGTGCTTTACCTAATGTTTTTTGATTTAATGTATTATTATCAATTAAATTAACAATTTTTTGAAAACTATTAGGTTGTGCAAATGCATTTCTATGTACAAAAACTCCTAATACTTTTTTTAAATCAAATGTTTTTTCTAAATGTAAACCAGTTTTAGTATCTTTAACCATATCTTTATTTAAAAACATATGTTTATATAAAAACATACCAAATACTGATTGTTTATATAATTGGCCACTTGCTACAGTATCTGCTGCAATTTGACCATAATTTAATCTTAAATATGCTTTTGTTAATTGTAACATTGGAGTAAATCCTAATGCACCAATAAAATCACTTACATTTGTACCAATTTCAGTTTCAGTTATATTTCCTAATAATTCATTCATTAGACTTGGTGCAAAACCTTTAATTTTAATAATTTAACGGTTATTATTAATATCAAAGGTGATAATTATTATGTTAAAAAAATACAAAGATGAACAAGAATTTTATAGTTTAGTGGGAATAAAACTACAAACATTTCAAAAAATGGTTGAAATTTTAAAAAAAGCTGAAGCAATTAAAAAAGCAGTTGGTGGTAAACCTAATAAATTATCAATAGAAAATCGTTTATTAATGACATTAGAATACTGAAAAGAGTATAGTAGTTATAGAGTTATTGCAAAAAGATATAATATTAGTCATACTAGCTGCATTCGTAATATTTTTTGAATTGAAAATACTTTAATAAAAAGTGGAATTTTTAATTTATCTGGCAAAAAAGATTTAATCAAAAATAAAGGAATCAATAATACTTTACTAGCTATTGATGCTACTGAAACTCCAATTGAAAGAATTAAAAAAAACTAAAATTACTTTTTTCGGGTAAAAACAAACATCATACTCTTAAATCGCAAATAATTATTGATATTTTAAATGGAAAAATTATTTCAACCGCTTTTTGTTTTGGAAGCATTCATGATTTTAAATTACTTTTAAAATCTAAAACTTTTATTCATCCAGAAAAACAAGTTTTTGTTGATTCAGGTTATCAAGGAATACAAAATATTCATAAAAATACATTTTTGCCATTTAAAAAAAGTAAATACAATAAATTAATACCAATTCAAAAAGAATACAATAAAACTTTAAGCAAAATTATAATTAAAATTGAACACGTATTTGCTAAACTAAAACGTTTTAAAATTTTAACTTTAAAATATCGCAATAAAATACGAAGATTTGCATTAAGATTTAATTTAATAGCAGAAATATATAATTTTGAATTACCTTAGTTTTGCACCAAGTCTAGTAATAAAAATTGTAAATCTGAAACAATGACACATATTTAAGGGGTGATAAATTTATGAATAATGAAAAACAAAAAGAGTATAAGAAAAACCTTGA
The DNA here is from genome assembly GCF_964031275.1 of Spiroplasma endosymbiont of Acasis viretata. Lineage (NCBI taxonomy): Bacteria > Bacillati > Mycoplasmatota > Mollicutes > Entomoplasmatales > Spiroplasmataceae > Spiroplasma > Spiroplasma endosymbiont of Acasis viretata. The sequence goes on along the minus strand of NZ_OZ035019.1, from coordinate 448,926 downwards.
CTTTCAAAAAAATAAAAAAAGAATACAAGAATATCAACAAAGACCTGAAGTGAAAGCAAAAAAGAAAGAATATGCTCAAAGACCTGAAGTGAAGGAAAGAAGGAGAAAATATGATCAAGCTTGATATCAAAAATAAAGAAAAAATGAAAGAATATGCTCAAAAGCCAGAAGTGAAGGCAAGAAAACAAAAATATGAGCAAAAATCCGAGGTAAAAGCAAAAAGGAAAATATATAATCAAAAATGATATCAAAAAAGGAAAAAAACAAAACAAGAATTACAATTTAATAATAATTATCAAAAAGAAGTAATGGTAAATGCAATCAACAAATTAGCTGATGAATATCCTCCTACTGCACATGTTTTAAGTGAAAATCAAAAAATTTGAAAATCTTATTTATAAAATAAAAATAAATTAAAAAAATGAATTGATAAAAAATAAATCTAATTCTTTTTCATGTAAATCATATATAACAATTTTCTTTTCACTCAAAATAAAATTAAGTTGTGATATATAATTTTTATCAATTAATTTAATTAAAATACTATCAGTATCTTTATTATATTTAAATTGAAAATTATATAAACTTAAAAGTGATGATGCTACAAGATTATTGCTTGTTTTTAAAACAAAAATTTTACCAACTCCAAATTTATCAATTGGCCCAGTATAAATTAATTTACCATATTCAATAATAGTACAATTATCAATAATATCTTTTGTTTCATCAATCATATGAGTTGTTAATAAAATAGTTTTTCCTTCTTTTTTTAAATCTTGTAAAACAGAAGTAAAAAATTTTCTTGATTCTGAATCTAAATTAGCTCCTGGTTCATCTAAAATAACTAGGTTTGGATCATGTGCTAGGGCAACAATCAACATAATTCTATTTTTCATTCCTGAAGAAAATGAATTTAAAGATTTATTACGTGATTCTCATAAACCAAAATTTTTTAATAATCTTTCTAAATTTACTAGTAATTTACTTTCTGAAATTATTGTTGTTTTACCTAAAAATTTCAAAAAATTATAAGCACTTAATCCCTGAGGAAAATTTTCTATATTCAAAGAATAGCCTAAACTATTTTTTGAAAAAGTTGTTCCCGCTTTATAGCCATTAATGGTAATTAATCCTTCGTAATTACTTTTTGGAATAGCACCAATAATTGATTTCAACAGTACTGATTTACCACTTCCTGAACGGCCAACTAAAGCATGAATAGTTCCTTCAAATACAGTAAAGCTAATATTATTCATGTGAAATTTCTTAAATTTTTTACTATAGTTTTGAACATTAATTAAAATTTTATTTTTATCATTTGTTGACATAAATACTCTCCTAACTAACTTATCCAATATTCTTTTTTAAGAAAAAACAAAATGATAAGAAAAATAAAACAATACACAACACACCGTAAAATAAACTAACAATCAAATTATTTTGTATGCTTGTAGTATTATTAACATCAATTTTATATTCGCTATTTAAATGAAAAGTAAAATCAGGATAACTAAATAAAGTATTTTTTTGAACATTAAAATCAATACTTGATAAAGCTAATGGTTTAAATCAAAAATTACCATAACATCCCATATAATTTGTTCACATTTGGTTTCAATGCTCAATAAAATTAAAATAGTTAATCAAAGTATATAAATTCATATTATTTTTAAATGCAATAAAATTTTCATCATTTAAAACTTTTTCTGATTTAACTTGATAATAAATTCATATTTGATTATAAATGTAATCTTCCACAGTTCTTAATAAAATATAAATTGGATTAAAAAAAAGATTATCATATTTGTTACGTAATGGACTGCTAAATTTAACATAATATCCACCATCTTTAAAAGCTCTTGTTCAATCATCACTAGTTAATGTTTTTTTATTACTACCTTCCTCAACATAAGATTTAGCAAGATCATATTCTAACAAATCAGGTATTTTTGATTTTTGTAAATAACAAAAATTATTAATTTCAAATTCATTATTATAATCTTCATATAATTGAAATAAATCTTTTTGAGTATCGTTATTAGATTCTTCAATTTTTTGTTTTAATTCTTTTAAATTAATAAAGTATTTATTAAAAACTAAAACTATTTTAACTGTTTTGCCATTAAAATCATTATGTCCATTTCAAACATCAATTTTACCTTCCATTTCACCACTATTAAATGAACTATTTAAAAGAAATCCTTCTTTTTTATAAAAATCTTGTCTTTTACTAATAACTTCCTTTTTATTAATATTTTGTAATTCATCAATTGTTAAACTATTATAAAAATCAGCAATATCTTTAGTTAAATTAGGATAACGAATTAATCCCATTTTATAATATTTATTAAATAACATTGCTTCTTTAATTTGTTTAACCAAATAAGGTCCAACACCTTCTTTAAAAGAAATTGGTAAATTTTCTGTTTTATTTAATATCAAAGAAGAAGGCAAACCACCCAAAAGGAATAAACTACAAAAAATAACAAATATTAAAAAAACCTTTTCTGATGAAAAAAACGCTAACATAGCTACCGATCCATTAGTTACTAAAATTGAGAAAAAAAGTAAAAAAAGAAATAATTTTAAAATAATTAAAATATAAAATTTAATATATATTATTTTTAGAATTACTCCTATGATGCCTCCAAAAACTAATAAAGTAATAATATTAGATACGATAAAAAATAATGAAGATAAAAATAACACGAAATATTGTGAAATGATAATTACTTTTCTTGAATATGGCCTTGTTAGTATTAGAAGAAAAGAATTATCTTCAAATTGTGTACCAAATAACTTAATAGAATTCATTAAAGCAAAAATAAAAAGAAAAATGCTATACAAAATCATAATATAATATTGAAAAATAATGAAAAAAGTATTTGAACTTAATTTCAAAGTAAAAAAAACAATAGATATTGTTAAAGATATAAATATTGATAAAATAAATAAAAAAACTGTAATAAAAGAATAATAAACCTTAATAAAAATAAACTCTAATAATTTACCTAAATTTGCTTTTTCAACCATAGCTCTCTTAAATAACCTCTCAATGTATTAGTTTATAATATTTTTATTTAAAAAAACAATTTTATTAATTTAGAAACAACAATATATACTAGCAATTATATAATCAATATTAAGCATAATATGAAAAATTTCTTAGTAAAATTTTACTATGTTTTATATAATAAATCTTGTTTTAATAGTATTAAATACAGTAAATGTTAAATTTTAAAACTAGTTATTATTTTAAAAAAATAAAATAAGTAAAAACATAAAAAAACTTATAAAAAATCACTAAATATGATACTATTGGTGTTTATTATAAAACTTTAAAACATAATATAAAAAATAATTTTAGAATAATATAAAATGAAGTAAATATATTCAACAATTTAAATATGTCTTTAATTTATTAAATTAAAAACATATTTTATCCAAGTTTGATTTTAATAATATTATGTTTTAAAACAAAAAATAATCATTTTTATTACTAATGTCAATAATAGTTGTACTGAATATATTTAATTATATAAAAAGATTTATTTATGGGGGTATAAATTATGAAAAAATTATTAAGTATTTTGGGGGCAATAATTTTAAGTACTACTGCTACTACAAATATTATTGCTTGTGGCGGAAATAATGATGAACCAATACCAGAAGAGCATGGTAAAGAACAGAGTGATACTGATTTATTAAAAATAGCAGAAGAAAAAGTTAACAGTTTATTTGGGGATCTAATAAAAGAGAAAAAAAATATTTTAAGACCAGATAACTTTGCTAGTTCTGGACAAGAACTATTAAATCAAATTAATAATATTCCTGATAATCAAGAAATTACTAATCAAGATTTAACTAAACATTTTTATGACGTAATTAAAGAAAACATTAGTAATTTTGGTTCTGAACTACGTAATGATTCTAATTTAAAATCATTATTTTCTGGTATTAATATTAATGAAATTTTAAAATTAAATACTGATAAATCAAAAATTACTAAAGTTGAATTTAATGAATGAAAAAATAATAATGCTTTTGGGATGGATGATTATAATAAAGAAAAGTATCAAATTGAATCTTGAAATCTTCTAAAATCAAGCCTAAAATTTGATTTAAAATGAAAAGATTTTGATGGTAATACATTAGATCGTGAATTAAGTATAGATTTTTTTGATATAAACTTTATTAATCAAAATGCTAATACTGAAGGCGTAATTGAAAAAGTAGCAAGCAAAATTGAAGATAGTTTAAAAGATTATATTGTCGAAACTACTTTAGATTTAAAATGAAATATTTCAAAATGATGAAATAGTAATGAGTTAAAAGAAAAGATTTTAGAAAAAATAAAAACAAAATTGGGAGCTAAGTTTATTGCTCGTGATCAAACGAAATTTCATAATTATCAATTGCCAAATAATAATAATAATTGAAGTGTCACTAAAGAAACACAAAATGATTTTCAAAGTATGGCACAAAAAGTATTTTTAAATCAATCAGGTTCTGATGTTAAATCAATTTTTACTAATAAAGCTAATTCATATGCACAAACCTTTGAAAATAAATTTGAAAATTGAAAATATAGAAACAAAATTATTTCAGATCTAGATAAAGTAAGTTTGTTTGGAGAATTTGAAATTAATAGTTGAACATATCATAATTTAACATTAGACCCTATTAAAATTCCTGTTGTCATCCGCGATACTATGTCAATACAAGATCGAATTAATAATACTGCTGATAAATTAGCCAAATTTTGTTCTAAAGATGGTATTTGAAACAATCGTCTTACTATCAGTAAGTTTGAAGGTGACTTTACAATGAAAATGAATAAAAATGATTTTAAAGCTTACGAAAATAATAATTTTAATGATACTTTAAAATATTTAAAAGATAAAACTACTGATTTAGCAAAAAAGAATCGTTTTTTTCAAAATAATGATTCACTAGAATTAATTAATTGTCATGAATTAGGGCAAAAAGGTCTTAGATGACAAAACACGCAATTAAATTCTAAATTAAAAAATAATAAATATATTATAGATAATTTGTCTTTAGGTACTGTTGATATTTGAATGTATTTTAATGGTTATGTTTTATCTTTAGCATATTCTTTTGCTCCAACTTATGCGGTAATAGAGGGTGATAATAATGTTTGAAGTTAATATAATAATTTAAAAAAAATTATTAAACCTTAAAGATAGATAATACAAAAATTAGTAGTTTTTTAATTGAAAAATTACTAATTTTATATATTAGACTTGGTGCAAAACCTTTAATTTTAATAATTTAACGGTTATTATTAATATCAAAGGTGATAATTATTATGTTAAAAAAATACAAAGATGAACAAGAATTTTATAGTTTAGTGGGAATAAAACTACAAACATTTCAAAAAATGGTTGAAATTTTAAAAAAAGCTGAAGCAATTAAAAAAGCAGTTGGTGGTAAACCTAATAAATTATCAATAGAAAATCGTTTATTAATGACATTAGAATACTGAAAAGAGTATAGTAGTTATAGAGTTATTGCAAAAAGATATAATATTAGTCATACTAGCTGCATTCGTAATATTTTTTGAATTGAAAATACTTTAATAAAAAGTGGAATTTTTAATTTATCTGGCAAAAAAGATTTAATCAAAAATAAAGGAATCAATAATACTTTACTAGCTATTGATGCTACTGAAACTCCAATTGAAAGAATTAAAAAAAACTAAAATTACTTTTTTCGGGTAAAAACAAACATCATACTCTTAAATCGCAAATAATTATTGATATTTTAAATGGAAAAATTATTTCAACCGCTTTTTGTTTTGGAAGCATTCATGATTTTAAATTACTTTTAAAATCTAAAACTTTTATTCATCCAGAAAAACAAGTTTTTGTTGATTCAGGTTATCAAGGAATACAAAATATTCATAAAAATACATTTTTGCCATTTAAAAAAAGTAAATACAATAAATTAATACCAATTCAAAAAGAATACAATAAAACTTTAAGCAAAATTAGAATTAAAATTGAACACGTATTTGCTAAACTAAAACGTTTTAAAATTTTAACTTTAAAATATCGCAATAAAATACGAAGATTTGCATTAAGATTTAATTTAATAGCAGGAATATATAATTTTGAATTACCTTAGTTTTGCACCAAGTCTATTAAATATTTTTTTAAAATGAAATCTTTTTTGATTTTAATTTTTAAAATTTAGCATAGATTGCATTTATGATGAACAAAAATAAAAATTGTAAATATGTTCAAATTTAAGAGATGATAAGTTATCAATAATGAAAATCAAAAAATTGAAAATCTTATTTATAAAATAAAAAATTATATAAAAAGTATTAATTATATTAACTATAATTAATATGTTGGTAACACAACATATTCATTAATTTTTAAATTTAAAAACAATTAATTATTAAATAAAATTGATTAAGTAAAGGAGTAGGGTGGTTGGCCCTTAATTACTGGACCATTTTTGATATAAAATTCTAAATTTTAATTTGTAAAATTGGTGGTTTTAGAACCTGTTTAAAATCTTTTAGAGAATAGGATAAAATGATTATATATTTTAAAATAAGAGGTATATATGTGTAAAAATTATCCTAGTAATGTTAGCAAAGAGCAATTTGAAAATATAAAATCAATTTTAGAAAATACTAAAAAGAGAACTAAACCAAGAAGTTTAGATTTATATGAAGTATTTTGTGCAGTTTTATATGTATTAAAAAGTGGTTGCCAGTGAAGAATGTTACCAAAAAATTTTCCAAAATGACAAATTGTATATTATTATTTTCAAGCTTGAAGTAAAAATAATGATAAAGAACCTAGTGTATTACAATTAGTTTTAAAAAAAATTAGTCAAGGCATTTCGTATCAATAATGGTAGAAAAGAACAAACTAGTTTTTGTATAATTGATTCACAAAGTGTTAAAAATACAGATACTACTAAAAATAAAGGTTATGATGCTGGTAAAAAGATTTCAGAAATAAAGCGTCATATTGCTGTTGATTCTCAAGGTTTACCACATGCAATTTACATAACCACAGCAGAAAAAACAGATCGTAATAGTGCTATAATAATGATTGAAAATGAAAAAGAGAATCTTTCTGCAGTTCAAAAAATACTAGTAGATGCTGGTTATACTGGTGAAAAATTTGCTTCTAAAATTAAAACAATTATAAATGCAAATGTTGAAGTAACGTAATGAATTACATTCTTTTGTAGTATTACCAAAAAGATGAGTTGTAGAACGAAGTTTTGCATGATTAGAAAAATGCAGAAGATTATGAAAAAATTGTGAAAAAAAATTAAATACTAGCTTACAAATGGTTGTTCTTGCCTTTATTTCAATTTTATTGAAAAGATTTTAAACAGGTTCTTAGAAATTTAGAATGTATTCTTTCATAATTATAAAACATAACATATTGATTTACATCATTTATAGCTTCATTGATGGATAAATATTGATTTGATCCTTTAGGTAGTCATTCTTGAGATAAATGAGAAAATCAGTTTTCAGATAATACATTACCACCAATATCATAAGAACCTGTTTAAAATCTTTTAGAGAATAGGATAAAATGATTATATATTTTAAAATAAGAGGTATATATGTGTAAAAATTATCCTAGTAATGTTAGCAAAGAGCAATTTGAAAATATAAAATCAATTTTAGAAAATACTAAAAAGAGAACTAAACCAAGAAGTTTAGATTTATATGAAGTATTTTGTGCAGTTTTATATGTATTAAAAAGTGGTTGCCAGTGAAGAATGTTACCAAAAAATTTTCCAAAATGACAAATTGTATATTATTATTTTCAAGCTTGAAGTAAAAATAATGATAAAGAACCTAGTGTATTACAATTAGTTTTAAAAAAAATTAGTCAAGGCATTTCGTATCAATAATGGTAGAAAAGAACAAACTAGTTTTTGTATAATTGATTCACAAAGTGTTAAAAATACAGATACTACTAAAAATAAAGGTTATGATGCTGGTAAAAAGATTTCAGGAATAAAGCGTCATATTGCTGTTGATTCTCAAGGTTTACCACATGCAATTTACATAACCACAGCAGAAAAAACAGATCGTAATAGTGCTATAATAATGATTGAAAATGAAAAAGAGAATCTTTCTGCAGTTCAAAAAATACTAGTAGATGCTGGTTATACTGGTGAAAAATTTGCTTCTAAAATTAAAACAATTATAAATGCAAATGTTGAAGTTATAAAACGTAATGAATTACATTCTTTTGTAGTATTACCAAAAAGATGAGTTGTAGAACGAAGTTTTGCATGATTAGAAAAATGCAGAAGATTATGAAAAAATTGTGAAAAAAAATTAAATACTAGCTTACAAATGGTTGTTCTTGCCTTTATTTCAATTTTATTGAAAAGATTTTAAACAGGTTCTAAGGTTGTTTTTTGCTTAAAATTATTTGTTTATCCTCTGCTCATTTTGTGATATCTTGACAATAAAATTCGTTGGCGTTATCTGAATGTAAAATAACATTTTTTACTTGATTTCAAGAAAATTGTTTGTTGATTTTTTCAAGAGCAGGAAGAATTAAATCCTGATATGATTTATTAGGAGCAATATTATAACTAACAACATTATTTGAATAAAAATCAATAATTACAAAAAGATATAATCATCCTTCTTTAGTATTTATTTGTTTAGTGTCCATTGATCAAATTTGATTTGAAGAGGTTGTACTTTTATAATCTTTGTTTACTTTATCCATTGTAGGTATTCACTTATTTGGATTTTTTTTGTTTTTAGGATAGTTATTTTTAGTTTGTTTTAATCCTTGAATATTGTGTTCTTTCATAATTTTTCGCATTTGTTTTATTGATAATTCTATATTTAAAATGATATTTTTTTCTTGTTTTAATCACTCTTTAAAAGCTGAAAAAATTCTTAAATATCCATAAATTCTGCCTTTTCTTGTAGAATGAAATTCGATTAAAAGTTGGCATATTTTTTGATATTTATGATTGCATTTAATAATATGATTTTCTTCTTTTTTAATAGGTTTTTGTTTATTTTTTAAAAAGTAATATGTTGATCTGTTTAATTGAAGATATTGACATAGGTTTCTAATTGAATATTGATTTTTACAATCATCAATAATGGTAATGTTTAGTAATCTGTGTAACTTACAAAAATAACTATGTTTAATTAATTCTAGTAAATATAATTAAATGACTAGAAAGAGTGAGTTACAGATGGCTAAAAAGCAAAATATTAATAATAATGATCCAATATCAAAAGCAGTAGATTTATTATTAGAAAATACTGAAGATTGGTGGTTGGCCCTTAATTACTGGACCATTTTTGATATAAAATTCTAAATTTTAATTTGTAAAATTGGTGGTTTTAGAAATTTAGAATGTATTCTTTCATAATTATAAAACATAACATATTGATTTACATCATTTATAGCTTCATTGATGGATAAATATTGATTTGATCCTTTAGGTAGTCATTCTTGAGATAAATGAGAAAATCAGTTTTCAGATAATACATTACCACCAATATCATAAGGTTGTTTTTTGCTTAAAATTATTTGTTTATCCTCTGCTCATTTTGTGATATCGTGACAATAAAATTCGTTGGCGTTATCTGAATGTAAAATAACATTTTTTATTTGATTTCAAGAAAATTGTTTGTTGATTTTTTCAAGAGCAGGAAGAATTAAATCCTGATATGATTTATTAGGAGCAATATTATAACTAACAACATTATTTGAATAAAAATCAATAATTACAAAAAGATATAATCATCCTTCTTTAGTATTTATTTGTTTAGTGTCCATTGATCAAATTTGATTTGAAGAGGTTGTACTTTTATAATCTTTGTTTACTTTATCCATTGTAGGTATTCACTTATTTGGATTTTTTTTGTTTTTAGGATAGTTATTTTTAGTTTGTTTTAATCCTTGAATATTGTGTTCTTTCATAATTTTTCGCATTTGTTTTATTGATAATTCTATATTTAAAATGATATTTTTTTCTTGTTTTAATCACTCTTTAAAAGCTGAAAAAATTCTTAAATATCCATAAATTCTGCCTTTTCTTGTAGAATGAAATTCGATTAAAAGTTGGCATATTTTTTGATATTTATGATTGCATTTAATAATATGATTTTCTTCTTTTTTAATAGGTTTTTGTTTATTTTTTAAAAAGTAATATGTTGATCTGTTTAATTGAAGATATTGACATAGGTTTCTAATTGAATATTGATTTTTACAATCATCAATAATTTTAATTTTTTCTTTGATATTTAATTTGTTAATTACTAATGCTATTTGTTTAATTTTATCCATTAATAAAAATCCTTTCAGGTTAAAATTAGTGTTAATTATATAACACAATTGTTTTTAGAATACATTCAGGTTTTTTAAATTAATGGTCTAGTAAAAAGGGCTAAGTGGCAAGTGGCAAGTGGCCTAAACAAATAAATACTAAAGAAGGATGATTATATCTTTTTGTAATTATTGATTTTTATTCAAATAATGTTGTTAGTTATAATATTGCTCCTAATAAATCATATCAGGATTTAATTCTTCCTGCTCTTGAAAAAATCAACAAACAATTTTCTTGAAATCAAGTAAAAAATGTTATTTTACATTCAGATAACGCCAACGAATTTTATTGTCAAGATATCACAAAATGAGCAGAGGATAAACAAATAATTTTAAGCAAAAAACAACCTTATGATATTGGTGGTAATGTATTATCTGAAAACTGATTTTCTCATTTATCTCAAGAATGACTACCTAAAGGATCAAATCAATATTTATCCATCAATGAAGCTATAAATGATGTAAATCAATATGTTATGTTTTATAATTATGAAAGAATACATTCTAAATTTCTAAAACCACCAATTTTACAAATTAAAATTTAGAATTTTATATCAAAAATGGTCCAGTAATTAAGGGCCAACCACCTTTTTTTATTACCAAATTGTGTTATGTTTAAACTATGAATTAAAGATACAGAACCCATTATGCATACTACTAAATTATTTGGATTTAAAATAGTATTTAATTTATCTTTTATTGATTTTCCATTTCTTGTATTATCATAAAAAAAATAAAATAGTTGATAAACTAAGACCAGTTAATAATATTCCGGTGGAACTAATTATAGTTCCAATTATAAATTCTTTAAAATATTTACTGTTATTATTTTGAATAGGCATGTTTAGTTAACTCCTTGTTTTTTACGCATAAAAATTATTTATTTTTAATTATTTACTTTAAAATAAAGAAAATTTAATTTTATAATTTCATTATATTATAATTCAAATTATAAATAAAATTTGACAGTAAAATATATGTTAAATTTTTTTATAAAATTTAAGGAATAAAAGTATCTATTTTTCAAAAAATAATATGATATAATATGTGGGTGAAGGATATAGCGGAAAAGGTCTTTCATGTACTTATTTTCTAAGTTTGGTCAAAGATAGTGTGGAAATATATATTATTATAGTAATGTAGAGTTTATTAACTTTTATCTTTAAAAGATAAAAAAATATTAATTTTAAAAAAAGAGTATTTAAATCAAATGTAGTCTAAAAGCAAAGAGGGGTATTGTCATGATTAAAATATATGTTTCGCCAAGTTGTTTGTCTTCAAAAAAAGTTATTCAATTTTTTGATAAGCATAAAATTCCATATATTAAACGTAATATTATCCATAATCCATTGACCGATACTGAAATTAAATTATTATTAAAATTTGTACCAAATGGTGTTGGTGATATTATTTCAACAAGAGCAAAGTTTATTAAAACACATGCTATTAATATTGAAAAGTTAACAATGTTACAAGTTTTTGATTTAATTAAAACTTCACCAACTGTTTTAAAACGTCCAATTATTGTTCAAGAAAATAAACAACGTATTCAAATTGGTTATAATGAAGATGAGATTGAATTATTTTTACGTGGTTCTATTGAAAACGAATTTGAAGATTCTTGTGAAATATTTTAATTGAAATATGATTGGAATACATGATGAAAAATTATAAATTTACAATTATTGCTAATAAATATGAGAATTCTCAATCATTAGCTAAGGAATTAAGGGCCAAGTTATTGGCCCTTAAAGCACTTGAAGATACTTCTTTTCCAGATATTGTTTTTATTATTGGTGGTGATGGAACATTTTTAAAAGCTGTTCATGATTATAGTAATATACTCAATACTGTTAAGTTTGTTAGTTTTAAATGTGGTAATCTTGGTTTTTATGAAAACTTTTTAAACACAGAAGTTGACAAAGTATTAATGTGAATTGATAAAAATGATAATAATTTAATAGTAAATAAATTTTCATTATTAGAAGTAAATATTAATAATAAGATTTTATATGCTATTAATGAAGTTAAATTTGTTAATTTAACAACAACTCTTTCATGTCAAGTGTTAATTAATAATCAATTATTTGAAAACTTTCGTGGTTCTGGTTTAGTTATTGCAACAAGAACTGGTTCGACGGGTTTAATGAAATCACTTGGTGGTGCTGTTTTAATTTCAAATCATAACTTAATGCAATTTCATGAAATTGCTCCAGTAGCTAATAATAGTTATCGCAGTTTAAATTCACCACTAATTTTGGATGAAAATCATGAAATTACTTTGAAAAATATTCAAAAAGATAGTAAATTGAGGGATTTTGGAAAATTAATTGTTGATACTTTTGATTTTAATGATAAACTAAATGATAAGGTAACAATTAAATTATCAAAATTAACGTTACAAGTTTTAGAATATCGACTTAATCATCATTCTTTACTTGCTAAAGTAAAAAAAGCTTTTATTCAAGAAGATTAAGAAAATATTTAAAAATATATTAATTAAGGAAGGTAATCATGCCAATTTGACAAATAGTATTATTAGTTATTGCATTGTTATTTGCTGTGGCTAGTATTGGGATTTGAATATGAAATGTTAGTACAGCTAAAAAATTACGCAATCAACAAGAAAGTAGTTTAAAACCCATTAATAAACCACAAAAATTCCCATTTAAATTACAAAATTTTATTGTTGATTTAGGAGGAATTGATAATATTAAAGGGACAACAGCAACAGCAAATAAAATTAAGGTAGAGATTATTGATCATTCAAAAATTAATTTTAATAATCTTAAAAAAATTAAAAATCGTGGTATTTTAGACCAAGACGATAGTGTTAGTTTAGTCCTAGGAACTTATTGTAATAATTTAAGTATTGCTATTAATGATCTTATTAAATTAAATAATGAGAAATAAGTTATTTTTTGTAATATCCATAAATACCATTAATTAAAACATAAGTGTTAGTATAGCCCAATTCTCTGAGTGTTAGTGCAGCAGCAGTTGAACGATTTCCTGCATTACAAATAGTTATAATCACTTGATTTTTGCTTTCAATATATTTACTAGGATTTTTAATCAAATCATAGTAAGGAATATTAACAATATTAAGTTCACCATTATCATTTGTTATTTTTTTTAAAATTTGATATTCAGCAACATCACGAACATCAATAATTAAAGCTTTATTTTTAATTTTATCAAAGTCTTTATTTGAAATTGAAATTTCATTTTGTATTTTATGTTTAAACATAAGTTATGACCTCCTAAAATAAAATTGTTCTATAACTTATTTTAACATTTTATTATGCTATAATGCTCATAGTTGCGACAAAAAATGGAAGTTAAGGAGTAAAATAATGTTAAAAGAAAAATTCCTTTTTAAAGAAGGAAAATATGAATTAATTGTTGAATTAGGTACAATGGCTAATTTAGCAGAAAAATCAGTAAAAATTACTTATGGAAATACAGTTGTATTAACAACTGTATCTTATAATGAAGTTATTAATAATCAAGATTTTTTTCCATTACAAATAGTTTTTCAAGAAAAGTTATATTCAGTTGGTAAGATTCCGGGTGGTTTTTTAAAGCGTGAAGGTCGACCTAGTGAATATGCAACACTATGTGCTAGATTAATTGATCGTTCAATTCGTCCATTATTTCCAAAAGGTTTTGTTAATGAAGTGCAAGTTGTAAATAATGTTTTTGCGTTAGATGATGCTTGTGATGTTAGAGTAAATGCAGCTTTTGGGACTTCACTTGCTTTAGGATTAAGTAGTTTGCCATTTCAGGCTCTTAGTGCTACTGTTGTTGTTGGTAAAATAAATGATGAACTTGTCCTTAATCCAACACAAGAGCAATTATTAAATTCAAAAATGGAATTAATTGTTGGTGGAACAAAAGATGCCATCAATATGGTTGAAGCAGGATGTCATGATATTTTAGAAAAAGATATGATTAAAGCATTAAAATTTGCACATGAACATATTATTAAATTAATAATTTTTCAAGAAAGTATCATTGAAAAATTAAAACCAAATAAATTTGAGCCACAGTTAGCATTAATTCCTGTTAATATTGAACAATTTGTTTCTACAAATTGTCAATCACAAATTAGTAAAATTAGTACTACTGTTGATAAAAAAAGTCGAAGCAACTTGATTAAAAATTTAGTTGAAGAAACATTTCAAAGTTTTAAAAATGAATTTAATCAAGAAGTTTTAAATATTGGTGAAGAAACAACTATTCATAATTTACGCAAAAGTATTGATCAATTATTACAAAAAGTAATGCGTACTATGATTTTAAAAAATAATGTACGAGTTGATGGACGAAAAGCTGATGATATTAGAAAATTAACAAGTATGATTGATGTTTTACCTATTGTTCATGGTAGTGCAATGTTTACTCGTGGTGAAACACAAGTTTTATCAGTTTTAACGTTGGGTGCACTTGCTGAACATCAAATTATTGATGGATTAGGTAAAGAAGAGTATAAACCTTTTATTCATCATTATAATTTTCCTCCATTTTCTGTTGGTGAAACCGGAAGAATGGGTGTTCCTTCACGACGTGAGATTGGTCATGGCGCCCTTGGTGAAAAAGCATTATTACAAATTATTCCTCTTGAAAAAGATTTCCCTTATACAATTAGATTAGTATCAGAAGTATTAGCATCAAATGGTTCAACTTCACAAGCAGCAATTTGTGCTTCATCAATGGCATTAATGGCTGGTGGCGTACCAATTAGAGCTGCAATTGCTGGTATTGCCATGGGTTTAATTAAAGAAGAAAAAGATTTTACAATTTTAACTGATATTCAAGGATTAGAAGATCACTTAGGTGATATGGATTTTAAAGTGGCAGGAACAGCCAATGGTATTTGTGCTTTACAAATGGATATTAAAATTACTGGTATTGATTTTAATATTATTACACAAGCTTTGGAAAAAGCCAGAGTTGCGAGATTACAAGTATTAGCAAACATGAATGAAGTAATTAAAAAGCCTAGAACTACATTGGCACCTAATGCTCCAAAAATTATTCAAAAGTTAATTCCAATTGATAAAATTCGTGATATTATTGGTGTTGGTGGGAAAGTTATTAATAAAATTATTACCGACTGTGATAATGTTAAAATTGATATTGAAGATGATGGACGATTGATGATTTATCATAATGAACAATCAGCCATTGATAAAGCTTGACAAATTATTGAAAGTATTGTTAATCCTGTTCAAATTAAAATCGGTTCTGAATTTGATAGTAAAGTTGTAAAAATTGTTAATTTTGGTGTTTTTGTTAATTTACAAGATAAGATTGATGGTTTAATTCATATTTCAGAATTTTCAAAAAAATTTAATAAACGTATTGATAATTTAAATAATGTCGTTAAAATCAATGATATAATTAAAGTTCGAGTAATTAAAGTTGAAGATAATAGTAAGCTTAGCTTAGAAATTATTGATAAATAATTTGAAACTATTTTTAATGAAAATTAATTACAGTTTTATTATTAAATTAGTGTTAAAATACTAATAACATAATATAGCAGCATCTTGGGAATTTAAGTTAAAATTTTAATTTTTATGTTCTTCTAAGATATTAAATTTTATAAAATAAAAATAAAGAAAGTTGAAAACTGGTGAAAACATGGTAAAGATAAAAGTATTTGCTCTGGGTGGATTAGATGAACGTGGTAAAAACTTATATGTTGTTGAAGTAAATGATAAGATATTTGTATTTGATGCCGGCATTAGACTCCCAGAAAGAGAAATTTTAGGAATTGATATTATTATTCCAGATTATACATATTTAAAAGAAAATAAACATCGTATTCAAGGTATATTTATTTCAAAACCATCTGATGATGCTTTTGGAGCACTACCTTATATTTTAAAAGATTTTAATAAAATAAAACCCGAGTATAAAGTTCCAATCTTTACTAGTAAATTAACTGATTTTATGATTAAGCAGAAATTAGAACGTTTTCGTTTTATTAATCAAAATGAAATTATAATTAAAACTATTGAGCCTGAACAAAAAGTATCGTTTGGTAATGTTGTTGTTAAAACATTTAAAACAACTACTTCAATTCCAGGTAGTTTAGGTTTTGTTTTAACTGTAAATAATGGTGAAAATATTAAATTAAATGAAACAATTGTTTATACGGGTGATTATATTTTTGATGGTGAACATCGTAGTGATTTTACTACTGATATTCAACATTTAGCTAGTGTTTCTAAAAATGATGTTTTATTATTAATTAGTGAAGCAACATGTGCCAATAGAAAAGCTTTTACAGCTCCTAAGCATAAAATTCAAACTATTATTGAACCAGTATTAAAAGAAGCACCAGGAAGGGTTATTCTTGCATGTTATGATCAAGATTTATATCGTGTTAGTGAAATTCTTAATGCTATTAAAGAAACTGACTCTAAACGTAAAATTGCAGTTTATGGTGCAACTTTATATGATATTTTATTAAAAGTTAATGATTTAAACGCTTTCAATATTGATAAATCACAAATTATTAATTTAGCACAAACAATTGGTACTAAAGATACAGTAATTATTGTTACTGGTAGTGGTGAACGTTTATTTACTAGAATGAATAAAATTGCTATTGGTAATGATGATTATTTAAAACTTGAATCGCAAGATACAATAATTTTAGCAACTCCACCAATTCCAGGAAATGAATTGGCTCATGCAGCCTTATTAGATGACTTAGCACGTACTGATGTTAAAGTTATTAATATATCAGAAAAACAAGCTTGAAGTTTAAATGCTTCTTATGAAGATATTAAGTTAATGGTTAATATTATTGAACCAAAATATTTTTTACCAGTTAAAGGTTTATATAAAGATTTTGTAGCAGCACAAGCAGCAGCCATTGATGCTGGTGTGTTACATAACAATGCTTTAATTCATGATAATGGTGAAGTTATTACTTTTGAAAATGGTAAATTAATTGATAATTTTGTTAAACAGTATGTTGCACGTCCTTCTCGTTTTAATGATAAAAATGCTACTAATAAAACAACAGATAACTTAATAAAAACTGGTGATGTATATGTAGATGGTATTGGTGTTGGTGATATTGGTTCAATTGTTATTAGTGAAAGAAAACAATTACAACGTGATGGTATTTTAATTACAGGAGTGACAATAAATCGTAAAACTAAGGAAATTGTTTCTTTAATTGATGCACAAATGCGTGGTGTTGTTTATTTAACTAATAATGAAGAAATGTTGAAAAAATTGCAAAACATTATTATTAATGTTATTGAAAAATATAAAACTAATACTGCTTTTAGTCTTAGTGAAGTTAAGACTAAAATGAAAAATGATTTACAAGATTATATTAAAAAAGAAACTGGTAAGTTACCTATGATTTTAACAGTTGTTAATGAAATTTAGGAAATGTTTAGTAATCTGTGTAACTTACAAAAATAACTATGTTTAATTAATTATAGTAAATATAATTAAATGACTAGAAAGAGTGAGTTACAGATGGCTAAAAAAGATAACTTTAATAATAATGATCCAATATCAAAAGCAGTAGATTTATTGAGGCTTTTATGTAATCTGTGTATCTTTGTTTTACAAAGTACTAGTTTAGATTAATTCTGTCTTCAAATTTTATCATAAAATGAGCAATTGCTGTATTTCAATTTTGAATGGGCATTGTTCATTTTTTTGTTATATTTTCAATTGCTAAATAAAATATTTTAAAAACTGCCATATCATTAGGAAAAACTTTTTTATTTCTGATAACTTTTCGTAATTGACTATTTACAGATTCAATAGCATTTGTTGTATAAATCACTCTTTTGATTTCTGCAGGATAACTAATAAAAACCATTAAATTATCTCAATTTTTATATCAAGATTTAGCAATTTGAGGATATTGTTTATTTCACTTATTTTCAAAGGATTCTAAAGCCTGCATTGCTTGTTTTTCACTACATGCAGTATAAATTGGTTTTAAATCTGCAACTAGAGATTTTCTATGCTTATATGAGACATATTTCAAACTATTTCTAATTTGATGAACAATGCATAATTGATGTTCTGTTTTAAGATAAACTGATTGTATTGCTTCTGAGAACCTGTTTAAAATCTTTTCAATAAAATTGAAATAAAGGCAAGAACAACCATTTGTAAGCTAGTATTTAATTTTTTTTCATAATCTTCTGCATTTTTCTAATCATGCAAAACTTCGTTCTACAACTCATCTTTTTGGTAATACTACAAAAGAATGTAATTCATTACGTTTTATAACTTCAACATTTGCATTTATAATTGTTTTAATTTTAGAAGCAAATTTTTCACCAGTATAACCAGCATCTACTAGTATTTTTTGAACTGCAGAAAGATTCTCTTTTTCATTTTCAATCATTATTATAGCACTATTACGATCTGTTTTTTCTGCTGTGGTTATGTAAATTGCATGTGGTAAACCTTGAGAATCAACAGCAATATGACGCTTTATTCCTGAAATCTTTTTACCAGCATCATAACCTTTATTTTTAGTAGTATCTGTATTTTTAACACTTTGTGAATCAATTATACAAAAACTAGTTTGTTCTTTTCTACCATTATTGATACGAAATGCCTTGACTAATTTTTTTTAAAACTAATTGTAATACACTAGGTTCTTTATCATTATTTTTACTTCAAGCTTGAAAATAATAATATACAATTTGTCATTTTGGAAAATTTTTTGGTAACATTCTTCACTGGCAACCACTTTTTAATACATATAAAACTGCACAAAATACTTCATATAAATCTAAACTTCTTGGTTTAGTTCTCTTTTTAGTATTTTCTAAAATTGATTTTATATTTTCAAATTGCTCTTTGCTAACATTACTAGGATAATTTTTACACATATATACCTCTTATTTTAAAATATATAATCATTTTATCCTATTCTCTAAAAGATTTTAAACAGGTTCTAAAACTGGTAATGATCCAATTCTTGAATCTTTTAGTGCATTTACTTTCCCAAAATCTACTTGTAATCACACTCTCTGAACATTAATAAATCTAGTAATTTTATTACCATTTTTAGCGGCATCATAAAAAAATGTATAAACTTTTGTATTTAATAAACCAATTAAAGTTTCTCATTGCTTTTGTTTATATGGTGAAAATTCTAATTTAAAACCAGAGGCTAAACTTCCTTTTTTAACTCCCAGATTATTATAAAGTTTCAAATCAGGTAAAATTTTTCGAAATTCTTCACTAACATCTAAATCCTTATTGTCGGCTGTATTAATAATATAAGATTTTAAAATTTCATTATTTTTGATAATATCAATTTGACATTTACCTGCTTCTAATTCAAAACCATCTTCGGTATATTTTTCTTTAATTTCTCCTGGAAAAGTATTTTTAATACTAACAGTTAAACTAACAATTTCAGCATATTCTTCATCTGAATAAATACCAATTTCATCACCAGTTTTGAAACCTAAATCTTTTAAAAATGTGCTGCATTAGCATTTTCTGCCCTATATTTATGAGGTGGTACACATGTTCTTAACAATTTATTTTTAAAAAGATCATTAATTTTCATTAAGTGATCATCTGCAATAACCGAATATTTTTCACTATCAGATGTATTATCATAGTTTAATTTTTGTAAAATTAAACTTTTACCATCAGTATCATATCAACCTAATAATTGTGCATATTTACTGTCTAATTGTGGTAATGAATAATTATCACATGCAACTGTACTAAGGGTTGCTGTTGTTGATATTCCCACAGTAGCTGTCGTTGCTAATATTTTTTTAAATTTTTTCATAAATCCAAACACCTCTCTATATAAATCTTGTGTAAAAATATTGTACATGATTCTTAACAGTAGATTACTGATATACTTATTAGTAATCAATAAAAAAATAAAATTTATTTTTCATCTATCTTTATTTTTTTATTTCTTTATTATTTAATAATAATAAAAACTTTTTTTATTAGACTTGGTGCAAAACCTTTAATTTTAATAATTTAACGGTTATTATTAATATCAAAGGTGATAATTATTATGTTAAAAAAATACAAAGATGAACAAGAATTTTATAGTTTAGTGGGAATAAAACTACAAACATTTCAAAAAATGGTTGAAATTTTAAAAAAAGCTGAAGCAATTAAAAAAGCAGTTGGTGGTAAACCTAATAAATTATCAATAGAAAATCGTTTATTAATGACATTAGAATACTGAAAAGAGTATAGTAGTTATAGAGTTATTGCAAAAAGATATAATATTAGTCATACTAGCTGCATTCGTAATATTTTTTGAATTGAAAATACTTTAATAAAAAGTGGAATTTTTAATTTATCTGGCAAAAAAGATTTAATCAAAAATAAAGGAATCAATAATACTTTACTAGCTATTGATGCTACTGAAACTCCAATTGAAAGAATTAAAAAAAACTAAAATTACTTTTTTCGGGTAAAAACAAACATCATACTCTTAAATCGCAAATAATTATTGATATTTTAAATGGAAAAATTATTTCAACCGCTTTTTGTTTTGGAAGCATTCATGATTTTAAATTACTTTTAAAATCTAAAACTTTTATTCATCCAGAAAAACAAGTTTTTGTTGATTCAGGTTATCAAGGAATACAAAATATTCATAAAAATACATTTTTGCCATTTAAAAAAAGTAAATACAATAAATTAATACCAATTCAAAAAGAATACAATAAAACTTTAAGCAAAATTAGAATTAAAATTGAACACGTATTTGCTAAACTAAAACGTTTTAAAATTTTAACTTTAAAATATCGCAATAAAATACGAAGATTTGCATTAAGATTTAATTTAATAGCAGGAATATATAATTTTGAATTACCTTAGTTTTGCACCAAGTCTATTGTATATTATTTTTTTCACATATAAACTTTAATTAAGATTTACCTAAAATAAGTATTAAAAATATTAGAATTTATCATTACTAATTTATACAAAACTGTTTCAACAAAATTAAGTATTAATCTACTTTTTTAAATCTATAACAAAACTAGTAATATATTATTGATTAAATTATATATATATATATATGATGTTATTATTACTATTTTAACTTTATAAATAATATAAAAAGACTAATTTTTATATGAATTAAATTAATTAACAATATTTTACATTTTTTTTCTAAACCTACGATATTAAATAATAAAAAATCAAATTTTTGGTAAATCTTAATATTAAAAATTAATATTTATATTAATTTAAAGAAAAAGGTACTTATTAAAAAATGATAAATAATAAAAAGAAAATATTAGAAAAAAAAGTCTAACTAATAATAAATATAAAACCAAAATTGAAAAATTAAATAAAAAACTACAAGAAACTCTTGATGATTTAAAAGAAATAAGTGATCTCTATGCAAAATCAGAAAGAGATGCATTAGATAAAAGAAAAATAATTACAAATCTTGCAAATAAAATTACAGAATTAGAAACACAGTTAACAGAAACTCAACAACAAGCAGAAATAAAAAATAATAATAAAAAAATTATAATTCCAAAAATAAATTTAATAATACCTGGTGAAATATGTTCTTTAGCAACTGATACAAAAGGTAATCTTTATCTTGGAACTAGAAATAGTTCTTGACATGGTGCTTTTTACAAATGTTTAGCAGGAGAAACAAACTTTAAACCAATATTAGGAATATATGGTGAAATATGAACAATAGCTATTGATAAAAATGAAAATGTTTATATAGGTACTAGAGAAAGTAGTTTTAAACGTAACGTTTATAAATATCAAAAAAATCAAAATACTTTTAAAAAAATGGATGGTATAAATAAATCTGTTTCTTCTTTAACTTTTGACAATGATGATAATATTTATGCAGGAGTTTGAACCGGTTCATATCAATCTCCTAGTAATGGTGAAGTTTACAAATGTTTAGCAGGAGAAACAAACTTTAAACCAATGTCTGGAATAAAAGGGGGAGGCCACTTGCCACTTGCCACTTGCCACTTAGCCCTTTTTACTAGACCATTAATTTAAAAAACCTGAATGTATTCTAAAAACAATTGTGTTATATAATTAACACTAATTTTAACCTGAAAGGATTTTTATTAATGGATAAAATTAAACAAATAGCATTAGTAATTAACAAATTAAATATCAAAGAAAAAATTAAAATTATTGATGATTGTAAAAATCAATATTCAATTAGAAACCTATGTCAATATCTTCAATTAAACAGATCAACATATTACTTTTTAAAAAATAAACAAAAACCTATTAAAAAAGAAGAAAATCATATTATTAAATGCAATCATAAATATCAAAAAATATGCCAACTTTTAATCGAATTTCATTCTACAAGAAAAGGCAGAATTTATGGATATTTAAGAATTTTTTCAGCTTTTAAAGAGTGATTAAAACAAGAAAAAAATATCATTTTAAATATAGAATTATCAATAAAACAAATGCGAAAAATTATGAAAGAACACAATATTCAAGGATTAAAACAAACTAAAAATAACTATCCTAAAAACAAAAAAAATCCAAATAAGTGAATACCTACAATGGATAAAGTAAACAAAGATTATAAAAGTACAACCTCTTCAAATCAAATTTGATCAATGGACACTAAACAAATAAATACTAAAGAAGGATGATTATATCTTTTTGTAATTATTGATTTTTATTCAAATAATGTTGTTAGTTATAATATTGCTCCTAATAAATCATATCAGGATTTAATTCTTCCTGCTCTTGAAAAAATCAACAAACAATTTTCTTGAAATCAAATAAAAAATGTTATTTTACATTCAGATAACGCCAACGAATTTTATTGTCACGATATCACAAAATGAGCAGAGGATAAACAAATAATTTTAAGCAAAAAACAACCTTATGATATTGGTGGTAATGTATTATCTGAAAACTGATTTTCTCATTTATCTCAAGAATGACTACCTAAAGGATCAAATCAATATTTATCCATCAATGAAGCTATAAATGATGTAAATCAATATGTTATGTTTTATAATTATGAAAGAATACATTCTAAATTTCTAAAACCACCAATTTTACAAATTAAAATTTAGAATTTTATATCAAAAATGGTCCAGTAATTAAGGGCCAACCACCCCTCTTACTTTTAAAGTATATAATGATTTTACTTTATTTTCTAAAAGATTTTAAACAGGTTCTAAAAACCAAAGATAGTGAACCATTTATTGAACTTGAATATTAACAAATATCAAAAAAATATAATTGAAATTAATAATTATTAATTTAACATTATTGAAAAATTGATTTCAATTAAATTACATAATTAATCTCTAATGAAAAATAATTAAATTATTTTTCATTAGAGATTTTTAATATTTATATTTTCTAATTTTATTAAACTTCTAATCACTTTAAAATTAAAATTTTACTTCTTAAATTCCAAATTTAATATTGATAACTGATCAGATGAAATTTCACTAGGACTATTTGTTAATAAACAAATACCACGATTATTTTTAGGAAAAGCAATAGTATCACGAATTGATTCATTCTTAATTAAAAGCATTAATAAACGATCAATGCCAAAAGCAATACCACCATGTGGAGGAACTCCGTAATTAAAAGCTGATAAGAAAAAACCAAATTTATTTTCAATTTCTGTTTTACTTAAATCTAATAATTCAAAAATCTTTTTCTGTAATTTATAATCATGAATTCTAATGCTCCCACCAGCAATTTCAAAACCATTTAAAACCAAATCATAAGCATCTGCAGTTAAAGTTCCTAAATCTTTATTTTTTATATCTAATAATTTTTCAATATTTTTTGGACTTGTAAAAGGATGATGACAAGCTTGTCATTTATTTTCTTCCTGTTCAAACATTGGTCAATCAATAATTCAAATAAATTCAAAGTTTTCAATATTATTCATAAAATCTTTATGATTAATTCGTTTTGACAAATCATTAATATAAAAACTTCTAATAGCACCCATAACTTTATTAGCAATATCTTGTTGTTCATATACGAAAATTAAAAAATTATTATTATATTTTATTTTTGATATTTCTTCTGATAAAACTAAATCATCAAATTTTACTTTAGAATTATTATGAATAATTTTTTTCTTAATTAAGTCATAAATTATTAATGTTTTTCCTCCATGCTGATTGCTAATTTCTGTTAATTTTTTTATAGTTGTTTCGTTCATTTTATCATTAACTATAAAACCCTTATAAATAAATCCATCACTATTATTGTTAATATTAATATTTATTAACTTACATGTACAACGTAAATCGGGTTTATCACTACCATATAAATCCATTGCTTGATCATAGGTAATTGATGAAAATGTTGAAGGAATATTACCAATTTTTAAAGTATTAAAAAGACTTATTAGCATATTTTCTACTATTAATTTAATTTCTTTACTAGTAGTAAATGCCATTTCTAAGTCTAATTGTTGAAATTCGGGTTGTCTATCAGCACGAAAATCTTCATCACGAAAACATTTAGCGATTTGATAATATTTGTCAATACCTGATATCATTAATAATTGCTTATAAATTTGTGGTGATTGTGGTAAAGCATAAAAATGTTTTTTTTGAATACGAGCAGCAACTAAAAAATCACGAGCACCTTCTGGTGTTGATTTTGTTAAGCAAGGAGTATCAATTTCTAAAAAATTATTTTGATTCAAAAATGTTCGTAAACAACTAAGAACTTGGTGTTTAAATTTAATATTATAATTCATTGCTGGTCTTCTTAAATCTAAATAGCGATATTGTAAACGTAATTCTTCACTAGCAAGCGTATTATCATTTTTAATAACAAATGGTAAATTAATAGAATTGCTTAATATTTCAATATCTTTTGCTACTACTTCAATCATATCATTAGCAGTTTTTGCATCTTTATTTTTTCGTAAGACAACTGTTCCAATTACTTTTAAAACAGATTCAACTTTAACATTTTTTATTTCTTGATAATATCCGTTATCTGGTTTAACAATGACTTGTGTTGTTCCGTACATATCACGTAAATCAATAAAAATACCAAATTTATTAATACGAATATCTTTAACTCAACCACTAATAATAATTTCTTTTGTAATATCACCCTGCGTTAAATTACCACATGTATGAGTTCTAAAGAGTTTTTCCATATTCTTCATTCTCCTCTAATAATAGATTTTTAACCTTACTAAGCAATTGCTGTTCAGTATCAAAAATTAATTTTATCATTTCTTTTTTAACAAAAGAATAAAAACTAACCTGATTTTTTTCTTTTAAAAATAGTATATTTTTGGCTAAACTACGATCAATAATCTGTGACTTATTTTTATCTTGATATAAATTATATTCCATATCAATATGATAATTTTCTTTACGTAATTGTAATAATAAATCGGAAGCCATTATTAATCCTAATTCGCTTAAAGCAATAATTTGTAAATCAATAATTGGTGGTTTATTAATATTTTTATTTTCTACCAATAATAACATTAATCTTTCAATACCAATTGCAAAACCAATAGCAGGAATTTTTAATGGTGAGCCCAATTCATTAAATAAATTATCATATCTACCACCACCAAGTAAAGTATTTTGACTTTCACCAATTCGTGAATCAATAGTAGTTATTTCAAAAATAATACCATTATAATAATCTAAACCACGAACTAAATGCTCATCAATAATAAAATTAACTTTATTATTTTTTAAACTATTAATAATAGTTGTAAAATATGTTTTTTCTTCATTAGTTAAAAAATCATTTAAATATGGTATTTCTAAATTTAATTTAGTACAAATTTTACAATCAAGAACTCTTAGTGGTGATACATTAACTCTAATTTGACAATTTTCACACAATTGCTTACTTTGATTTAATAATTGTTCTTTAAGTGCTATTTGATATTTATTTTTTGTTTCATTAGATCCAAAATAATTAATATTTAAAGTTAAATTTGGTATTGAAAAACTTTTTATCATTTCTAAGGCCATCATCATTACTTCAACATCAACTAAAGGATGTTTAACACCAAGAGTTTCGATACCAAATTGATTAAATTGACGTTGACGCCCTTTTTGAGGTCTTTCATATCGAAACATCGAACCATAATAAAAATACTTTAACGTTTGCTTAGATTTATATAATTTATTTTCAATTATAGCACGAACAATACCTGCTGTTCCTTCAGGACGAAGAGCTAATAATCTATCATTTTTATCATTAAATTGATAAATTTCTTTCTGAATAATATCAGTTGTATCTCCCACAGCTCGTAAAAATAATTGAGCATTTTCAAAAATAGGAGTAATAAATTCTTGATAATTATATTTAATTGCACACTGTGTTAAAGATTTAATAATATTACGATATATAATAACCTCTTCATTATACATATCACGTGTTCCTCTTGGCTTTTGAAATTGCATACTTTTTTTTACTCCTTTTAATAAAAAATAAATCTTCTAAAAAAACGTTCCTTTATTTTAGGAACGTTTCTTAACGCGGTACCATCCTAATTCATTTACAAAATAAATGCACTTAATTATAATTTATCATATTTAATTAATTAATAATACAAGCTATTTAATGTCATAAAATTAGTTAACCAGTGTTTGCACCAACCACACCGTCTCTTAATGTTTACCCTAAATTTACTTTTAAATGCTGAAAATATTATACTAAAATATTACATAATTATTCTGTTTATTGCAATAATATCAGGAATTTTTTTAATTGATGAAATAATTTGATGTAAACGTTCAATATTAGAAACTTTAATTAAAATTTTTAAACTTCCATGATTTTCCTTAAGTTTATTATTAGCATCAATACTTTGAATTTGTGCCTTTAAATAGCACAAAATATTTAAAACATCAGTCATCAATGCTGGTCGATCTAAATATTGAATTTGAATTTTTGAATTATAAAGATGATGACTGGTTGCTAATAAATTTCACTTAGTATCAATAATACGTTCTTTCCGCTCTGGCAAACTAACATTAGGACAAATTAAACGATGAACTTTAATACCTTGCCCTTTAGTAATATAACCCGCAATTGGTTCATCAGGAATAGGTAAGCAACAATGAGCCAATGATGTTTTAGTATTGGAGGCATTTTCAATAATAATTTCATTATTACTACTTAAATTCATTGTTGTTTGTTGTTTAGTTTTTAATTCTTGAAATGTTGCTGAATCACTATATAAAATAGTAGTAACCGCCTGTTCAATTGTATAAGTTCCATTAGCAACATCTAAGCAAAAATCTTCATACGTTTTATATTTTAATGATCTAATTCTTGACATAATAACATTACGTTTTGCAATTTTTC
Organism: Spiroplasma endosymbiont of Acasis viretata; assembly: GCF_964031275.1. Lineage (NCBI taxonomy): Bacteria > Bacillati > Mycoplasmatota > Mollicutes > Entomoplasmatales > Spiroplasmataceae > Spiroplasma > Spiroplasma endosymbiont of Acasis viretata. Next base: position 421,201 of record NZ_OZ035019.1, on the reverse strand, counting down.
AACGAATGTGATTTTCAATAATATATTCTTCTATTTTTTCCTTTGTTTTTTTTATTTTCTCTTTGTTTTCTGTATCTTTAATTTTATTTTCTTGATTAAATTTTTCTTGCTGATTATTTAAATATTTTTTTATTTTATGTTGAGCAAAATTGGTCTTAACAATATTTAATCAATCACGAGAAGGACGTGCAGTTTTAGCAGTTTTAATTTCAACAATATCCCCTGATTTTAAAACAGTATTAATAGGAGAATAAATACCATTTATTCTTGCACCCACTGTTGTTTCACCAATTTCAGTATGAACTTTAAAAGCAAAATCTAAAACAGTTGAACCAAATGGTAATGTTATAACATTACCATTTGGAGTTAATACATAAATTAAATCACTAAAAATATCTTGTCGAATTTCTTTTTCTAAATTATTATCTTTGGCAATATTATCTGCTAATATGTTTTCATCAACATTTGGATTTAAGTCATTTAAATTTAATATTTCTTGAAAAATATTTAATTTTTCATCAATTTCTGCTTGACGTTTCTTAGGATTTTTATTTTCCCCTTCTTTATATCTTCAATGCGAAGCTGCACCTACTTCAGCAAAATCTTCCATTTCTTCAGTTCTAATTTGTAATTCATAAATTTCATTATCAAAAACAACAGATGTATGTAATGATTGATACATATTATTTTTTGGTGTTGCAATATAATCTTTAAATCTACCCGGAACAGGAGTAAAACTTTGATGAATATAACCCAAAATGGCATAACAACTATCAATAGAATTAGTAACAACTCTAATTGCTAAAATATCATGTATATCATCAAAATCTTTTCCAAAATAATACATTTTACGATAAATAGAATATAAGTGTTTACTACGACCATAAATTTTAAAAATTAAATTTTTATGTTGTGATAATGTTTTACTTAATTCTTTAATAATTTCATTAACTAATTTTTCACGTTTTTCACGATCTAAATTAATAAGGTTATCAATTTTTTTATACTCTTTAGGATGTAATACTGCAAAAGAACGATCTTCTAGTTCTGATTGTAATTTACGCATACCTAGACGATGAGCAATAGAAGCATAAACTTCTAAAGTTTCTTTAGCAATAATTATTTGTTTTTCAGGATTTAAAAAATTAATAGTTCTAATATTATGTAAACGATCTGCCATTTTAATAATAATGACACGAATATCATGAGCTAAACTTAAATATAATTTACGTAAATAATTAGCTTTAATTTCATTTCTTTTTTCTTTTGCAAAATGGCTAACTTTAGTTACAGCTAAAACTAAATTAGCAACTTCCAAATCAAATTCTGCTACTAACTCATCAAAAGTTGTTGGTGTATCTTCTAAAATATCATGTAAAAATCCTGCTTGTATTGAAGAGACATCTAAATGCCATAATACTAAATTGTATGCTGTTGATAAAACATGATAAACATAAGGATCACCATTCTTTCGATATTGATCTTTATGTTTTAATAATGCATATTCATAAGCTACTTTAATTTTTGTAATTTGCTTAGGATCTTTGATAAATGTTTTTGCTTCCGCTAATAATTGATTAAAATCTTTACAAGTTAAATTATTCATTATTTACTACTTATTAAAACTTAATTATTTCTAACAGCGGAATATTATCAAAATGATGTTTATTAGCAAATTCAGAAAGCGAAATTAAAGCAGCAATACCAACTGATTGAGCGTTACTTTGCTTTATTAAATTAAGACAAGCATTAATTGTCCCTGAAGTTGCAATCAAATCATCAATTATTACTACTTTATCTTTTGTTGAAAGTACATTTTGCTGCATTTCTAATATAGCAGTACCGTACTCTAAATCATAAGTTACTTTATAGGTTTTACCTGGTAATTTACCTTTTTTACGTGCAAGAACTAATTTAATACCCAACTTATATGCTATAGCAGCACCAAAAATAAATCCTCTTGCTTCAGGTGCTAAAATTGCTGTTGATCCACATTTTTTAATAAAATCTACAAAAATATTAACAACACTTTGAAATGCTTCTGGATTACTTAATATTGGGTTAATATCTTTAAATTGGATACCTTTAATTGGAAAATCAGGAATATTAATAATAATTTTTTTTAATGATTCTTTTGTCATTGCAACCACCTATTCATTAATACCTTTAATAACATATTCATCTGCACCAATGAAATGTTTTTTAATTTTATTAATACGTTTTTTATATCTATAAACTCTTCATTTCTCAAAATAAGTTCAAATAAAAGGAGCAATAAAGTAAGATGATACTAAACTTACTATACAACCTATTAATAATGATAAACTAACTATTCAGAAACTAGGAATAATAAACATAACAATTACTGATGTTATTAACACTACACCATTAATAACTAATGTTCTTAGTAAAGCCTTTTGAACACTTTTATTTGAAATTTGAATTATTTCTTCTGTGCTAATAACTTGTGTTTGATTATTATTAATCTTAATTTCACGAATATTATCAAAAATTGACATAATACTAATTATTGTTAAAATCATTACTCCCAATAATATTCCAACAATTGAAGTAGAAATTACAATTTGGAAAATACTAATAATAGCAAGTGTCATTAGTAAACTAAAAATAATAGCTAAAATTAAAGGAATAACATAAGTCAATTGAAATCTAATAATAATATAAATTAAAATAACAATAAAAGATAAAGCAATTGAAATAATCATATTAACTAATAAATCTACACCTGACTTAGCAACAACTAGATCAATTTCTCCTCATTGTAAAATAGATTCTTGTTTTCAATTTCTAGTAATCTCTCCTAAAAAATTCTTAAACCTTTGCTGCATACTTTGAGAATTTACTGTTGTTTGAACAATAATCTTAAACTGATATGGTTTTCCTTCACCACCAGCAATTAAGGAAAAATTAATATTTTTAAAATATTTACTAAATTGACTATTATTTTGAATTTCTTTATTAATAAAATCTTTTGCTAATTCTGCTTCTTTAATAATATTGTAACTAGGATCACTTGGATCTTGAGTAATTGTACCCATTCCAACAAAATCAGTTCGTTGATCAAAACCAGAACCAAAATTAGAACCAATTACACCATAAGTAATACCTGAAGCAAGAACAATAACAGCAGAACCTGAAAGAATTCATTTTGTTAATTTATGAAAATAATTTCAGTTACTTATTTTAAGTTTTGAAAAAACATTTTTAAAATTAACTAATATTTTTTTGTCTTTTGCTTTAACTATTTGAATTTTTAACGGTTTTAATGCATTAATTAATTCTTGTTTCAATTTATTAATTTCTTGTGAAAGATTTAATTTTAAATCTTTTACTTTTGACTTATAAACTGATCTTGATTTACTATGTTCTTTTTTTAATTGCTGCTTATCAACTTTAAATTTTTTAATTAATGCTTTAACTTTATTTTTATAATTAATTTTAAACTGACATTTTTCTGAAATTAATTGTTTTTTTATTTTTTTATCATCAGTTTTAATATTATTTGTATCTATTGAATTATTTAAAACTATAGTGCTTTTTCTACTAATATTATTAGTTCCTAAAAGTTGAGGTTTATTTTCTAACCAGTTATTTCGTAATAATGTTCATAACATTAATCTTAATAAGATAATTCCAAAAATAATTACACCAAAAGTAGCAATAGAAGTCATAATAATAAAACCTTTGATAGCACGAGTTCCAAATCAGAAAATAGTTAAATTAACAATTAAAATAATAGCGCTACAATCTAATGAAGAATATAATGTTTTCTTATTTGCTGATTTAAAAGCACTAATCAAAGTTTTACCTTGCATATATTTATTTTTAAAACGTTCCAACAAATTAATAATCGTATCTAATAATAGTGCAAAACCAATAATTAAAGCAATTACGCTTTCAGGAGCAATTATGCCATTAATGAAAACAAAACTAATAATAGTAAATAATAAAAATAATGATATTATAATTAGAACAATAACTCCTAACATACGATAATAAAACAGAACAATAGTCATAAGAACAAAGGTAACTAATATAATAATAACAACTGCAATTTTTAAAGATGTTGCACCTAGCGTTGGACTAACATTAGCATAAGATAACATAGTAAAATTATTTTTTGACAATCCTGATGTTAAAACACTTTTCATTTGTTCAACTGTTTCAAGATTAAAAGTATCTGAATTAATTGAAATACTATTGTTAGTTACTTTAACTTCACCAACTCAATATGGAATATAACGATAATCAATAACATCTTCATGTAAAATATCTGAAACATCTGGTAAACGTAATAAATCTTTAATATAAGGCAATCATGCATTCATAGGTGAACCAACAATAGGGGAAGCAAAAGGATCAAAGCGATTAGCAGGATCATATGTATTTTTTTCATCATTAGTATCAACAGAAAGACTATGAACTGAACCTAAATTATCAGAATAAATTCAATTAATACCAAATTGACCATTTTGATTAGGATTTAATAGTCGTGCTAAAGTAGGGTCTTGTGCTTTAGCTCTAGCTAAAATATCAGTACCTTTACCAAGACCTGGTGTATTATTATCTAATAATGATGTTAATGATGCTTTAATCTTACCATCAGTATCATTTTTAAGATTATCAATTATAAAAGCAAGGGAGCGAATACCCTCCATACTACTTCGAATATAATCTAATAACTGACCAATATCTGAATAAATGTAAAATGTATTTTCTTTGGCAGAAGTAAGTTCTTTTAAAACTGAATCATTTTTAACATCAAAAACAAGTTCTGGGCGATGAGTAACAGAATTATTAACAGCTTTAATAGCAGAAAACACATCACTAGTTAATAATCTTTTATCTCTTTTTGTTCAAGTAGTATCTTTGTCATCTTTCTTTTCGGTTGCTAATAAGTCATTACCATCTTTATCAACAATATAAGAATAACCACGTCGTGATACACTATGAACAAAAGTAGAAATATCAACTCCCGCATCTTTACTCAACGCTAAATTATACTTATTATTATTACTGCTAGTAATGCTTTCAATGTCAACGTTACTAGTACCTAAAGGGTCAACTCTGTCTTTTAATAAATTAATAACATCTTTTTGTTTATCTTTACCATCATATTGAACTTGTGTTTGATAACCACCAGCAAACTCAATACTTAATTTACTATTATTTTCAACATATTTAGCACTAAACACTACTGAAATTATTATTGTAGAAACAATAATTATTAAACTAAAAATTCTTAAAAAAAATCCAAGATTTTTAGTTTTTCTTGTCTTAGAAGAAGTGTTCATATTTCTTCACTCCTAAATCAATTTATTTGTATAAACATAGATTATATATTATTTAAGCACTATATAAGAATACCAACATTCGTTATAAATAACAATTGTTTTACAGTAATATCAAAAATAATTATTTTCTAAATAAAATTATATTATTATTAATATACTCTTTACCAATAATTGTTATTTTACGACCCTTAGTTGTCTTAGTAATTAAACCACAATAGACTTGGTGCAAAACTAAGGTAATTCAAAATTATATATTCCTGCTATTAAATTAAATCTTAATGCAAATCTTCGTATTTTATTGCGATATTTTAAAGTTAAAATTTTAAAACGTTTTAGTTTAGCAAATACGTGTTCAATTTTAATTCTAATTTTGCTTAAAGTTTTATTGTATTCTTTTTGAATTGGTATTAATTTATTGTATTTACTTTTTTTAAATGGCAAAAATGTATTTTTATGAATATTTTGTATTCCTTGATAACCTGAATCAACAAAAACTTGTTTTTCTGGATGAATAAAAGTTTTAGATTTTAAAAGTAATTTAAAATCATGAATGCTTCCAAAACAAAAAGCGGTTGAAATAATTTTTCCATTTAAAATATCAATAATTATTTGCGATTTAAGAGTATGATGTTTGTTTTTACCCGAAAAAAGTAATTTTAGTTTTTTTTAATTCTTTCAATTGGAGTTTCAGCAGCATCAATAGCTAGTAAAGTATTATTGATTCCTTTATTTTTGATTAAATCTTTTTTGCCAGATAAATTAAAAATTCCACTTTTTATTAAAGTATTTTCAATTCAAAAAATATTACGAATGCAGCTAGTATGACTAATATTATATCTTTTTGCAATAACTCTATAACTACTATACTCTTTTCAGTATTCTAATGTCATTAATAAACGATTTTCTATTGATAATTTATTAGGTTTACCACCAACTGCTTTTTTAATTGCTTCAGCTTTTTTTAAAATTTCAACCATTTTTTGAAATGTTTGTAGTTTTATTCCCACTAAACTATAAAATTCTTGTTCATCTTTGTATTTTTTTAACATAATAATTATCACCTTTGATATTAATAATAACCGTTAAATTATTAAAATTAAAGGTTTTGCACCAAGTCTAATGAATAAGTCAAGGTTCATAATGAATTTCAAGATTTTTTCTTTCTTCATTCAAAAGTTGACAAATAGTTTCAATACTCAAACTTTTATCTAAATTTACATTATTAAACAATGCTAAATATGCCAATTGTAAACTATCTAACCCTAAAGGATAAATTTGCAAAAAAAATAAAATTTGCAAAATATTAGTTTCATTTAAATCTACATTCATAACAACGCAATAATTATACAATTGTTTAATGATGTTAATAATGAGTCGCGGAATATTACAACAATGATTAGCAATAATATTTATTATATTATTTTCTAATTTTCAATTTAAACTCAAAGAAACTTGTGAAATAATACTTTTAATATCCTGATAATTATAATCAGATAATTGTAAAATATTAGGAATACGACTTATCAACGCTTTAGTTAAGATTCCTACTTTATTAGTAGCACCAATAAATGTAAAAGTGGGTAAATTAATTTTAACAATTTTATTATTATAATCTTTACCAATCATAATATTAATAAAATTACCTTCTAATGCAGAATATAATACTTCTAATATTTCATAGTTAACAACATGAATTTCATCAATAAAAACTATATCAGATTGTTTGATATTTGCTAAAATACTAATAATATCACTAGTTTTATTAATGCTTGTTCCTTCTAAACTATGAAAATTTACTTGCAATTCTTCTGCTATTAATCGTGCAATAGTTGTTTTTCCAATACCAGGAGGACCAATCAATAAAATATGACTTAAAGCAATATTTTGAATTTTACTACCTTTGATTAAAATTAGAATACGTTCAATAACATTATTTTGTCCAACAAAATTATTAAAACTACTAATACCCATATTTTATTTCCTTAATAGCTAATGCAATAATTTCTTCAACTGCCAAATCTCAATTAATATTTCTTAATAAAAAATTATTAATTACTATTGAACTAAAACCTAATTTTAATAATGTATCAAATACTAAATCTGATTTTTCATTTTGACTAGTTGTTAAATTACTTACTACTTTAATATGATTACTAAAATAATTAATAATATTATTAGCAATTTTATGAGTTATACCTTTACACTGTTGCAATATCTTATAATCTTGTTTGCTTATAGCCAACTTAATACTATCAAGTGATAGTTGATTTAATAATCTTAAAGCAGTTTTTGGTCCAATATTACTAATATTAAGTAAGTGAATAAAAAAGGTTTTTATTGGTTTTGATACAAACCCAAAAAATTGTTCATAAGTTGGTTTTTGATGAAAATAAACATAAATTTTTACTTTAATATTTAATGGTAATGTTTGTAAATTAACACCTTCAATAATATATCCATGATCATTACATTCAAAAATAATTTTATTTTCATAAAATTCTTTAATAATACCTAAAAATATTCATCCATAACTTATTCCTCCTTTTCTATTCTTACTATTAATTAGATGAAAAAGAAAAATAAACCTTTTTATTTTTTAAAATTATGTTCAATTGAAAGCACATCATCATCATTTTCAATTGTTTCTAACAATATATCAATTAATTTAATTTGTTGTTGATCAGTAATGGTAATCAATTCATGGGGAATATTAACAATTTCATTACTAATAAAATCATTAATATTATTTTTTTCTAATAAATTAGTTACAGCATTTAACTGTTTAGGATTAACTTCAATATCAATAATATCTTCATTTTTTTCAATATTAAAAATTTCAAAATCAATTATTAACTCCAATATTTCTTCAACTGATAATAAACTTGAAAATTGAATTACCCCCGTTGTTTGAAATAAATATTGAACAGAATTAGTAGCAGCTAAATGACCACCCAATTTATTAAAATAACTTCGAATATTACTTGCAGTTCGATTTTTATTATCAGTTAAACAATAGACTTGGTGCAAAACCTTTAATTTTAATAATTTAACGGTTATTATTAATATCAAAGGTGATAATTATTATGTTAAAAAAATACAAAGATGAACAAGAATTTTATAGTTTAGTGGGAATAAAACTACAAACATTTCAAAAAATGGTTGAAATTTTAAAAAAAGCTGAAGCAATTAAAAAAGCAGTTGGTGGTAAACCTAATAAATTATCAATAGAAAATCGTTTATTAATGACATTAGAATACTGAAAAGAGTATAGTAGTTATAGAGTTATTGCAAAAAGATATAATATTAGTCATACTAGCTGCATTCGTAATATTTTTTGAATTGAAAATACTTTAATAAAAAGTGGAATTTTTAATTTATCTGGCAAAAAAGATTTAATCAAAAATAAAGGAATCAATAATAATTTACTAGCTATTGATGCTACTGAAACTCCAATTGAAAGAATTAAAAAAACTAAAATTACTTTTTTCGGGTAAAAACAAACATCATACTCTTAAATCGCAAATAATTATTGATATTTTAAATGGAAAAATTATTTCAACCGCTTTTTGTTTTGGAAGCATTCATGATTTTAAATTACTTTTAAAATCTAAAACTTTTATTCATCCAGAAAAACAAGTTTTTGTTGATTCAGGTTATCAAGGAATACAAAATATTCATAAAAATACATTTTTGCCATTTAAAAAAAGTAAATACAATAAATTAATACCAATTCAAAAAGAATACAATAAAACTTTAAGCAAAATTAGAATTAAAATTGAACACGTATTTGCTAAACTAAAACGTTTTAAAATTTTAACTTTAAAATATCGCAATAAAATACGAAGATTTGCATTAAGATTTAATTTAATAGCAGAAATATATAATTTTGAATTACCTTAGTTTTGCACCAAGTCTAATGAATAATTATGGCAATATTACTTGGTCCATATCCTTCATAAGTGACTGCTTCATAATTAGTTGTTTCATTTTTATTACTAGCTTTATTAATAGCACGATTAATATTATCCTTTGGCATATTTATACGTCGTGCTTTTTCTAACATTAATTTTAATCGTGGATTATTTTCAACATTTGCACGACCTAATTTAACAGCAACATAAATTTCTCTTGATAATTTTTGAAAAATTTTACCACGTTTGTTATCTTGGGTATCTTTACGATGTTTAATATTTGCATATTGTGAATGTCCAGCCATATTCTCATTCGGTGGTTGGTGGTTGGCCCTTAATTACTGGACCATTTTTGATATAAAATTCTAAATTTTAATTTGTAAAATTGGTGGTTTTAGAAATTTAGAATGTATTCTTTCATAATTATAAAACATAACATATTGATTTACATCATTTATAGCTTCATTGATGGATAAATATTGATTTGATCCTTTAGGTAGTCATTCTTGAGATAAATGAGAAAATCAGTTTTCAGATAATACATTACCACCAATATCATAAGGTTGTTTTTTGCTCAAAATTATTTGTTTATCCTCTGCTCATTTTGTGATATCGTGACAATAAAATTCGTTGGCGTTATCTGAATGTAAAATAACATTTTTTATTTGATTTCAAGAAAATTGTTTGTTGATTTTTTCAAGAGCAGGAAGAATTAAATCCTGATATGATTTATTAGGAGCAATATTATAACTAACAACATTATTTGAATAAAAATCAATAATTACAAAAAGATATAATCATCCTTCTTTAGTATTTATTTGTTTAGTGTCCATTGATCAAATTTGATTTGAAGAGGTTGTACTTTTATAATCTTTGTTTACTTTATCCATTGTAGGTATTCACTTATTTGGATTTTTTTTGTTTTTAGGATAGTTATTTTTAGTTTGTTTTAATCCTTGAATATTGTGTTCTTTCATAATTTTTCGCATTTGTTTTATTGATAATTCTATATTTAAAATGATATTTTTTTCTTGTTTTAATCACTCTTTAAAAGCTGAAAAAATTCTTAAATATCCATAAATTCTGCCTTTTCTTGTAGAATGAAATTCGATTAAAAGTTGGCATATTTTTTGATATTTATGATTGCATTTAATAATATGATTTTCTTCTTTTTTAATAGGTTTTTGTTTATTTTTTAAAAAGTAATATGTTGATCTGTTTAATTGAAGATATTGACATAGGTTTCTAATTGAATATTGATTTTTACAATCATCAATAATTTTAATTTTTTCTTTGATATTTAATTTGTTAATTACTAATGCTATTTGTTTAATTTTATCCATTAATAAAAATCCTTTCAGGTTAAAATTAGTGTTAATTATATAACACAATTGTTTTTAGAATACATTCAGGTTTTTTAAATTAATGGTCTAGTAAAAAGGGCTAAGTGGCTTCCTTTATTTTTTTCTTGTTCATTTTGGAGCTTGCGGTACAGGTATTCTTTTGTGTGCACTATTCTGATGCATAAATTCAATTTTATTAATTACTGATGATGGTATTAATGATTTATTTCCTAGTAAATATTGATCTAATTGTTCATACTTAAATTGCATTTCCATTTCATCGGTTTGTCCATCTCATAAACCAGCAGTTGGCTTACGAATAATGATCTCTTCATTAACTTTTAATATCTTTGCTGCAGCAAAAACATCTTTTTTTAACAAATGAATAATTGGTAATAAATCAACACCACCATCACCATATTTAGTAAAATAACCAATGTGTCATTCGTCACTATTATCTGTTCCTACAACTAAATAATTATGATTTTGTGCATATGCATAAATAGTATTCATTCTTAATCTAGCTTTTAAATTTCCTAAAATTAATTTTGATTTTTCTATATTAATTTCAGTTTCTAATGTTTTTTTAAAACTTAAAAAAACATTATTTAAATTAACTACTTTGGCATTTAATTTATGAATATTAACTAAATTATTTGCATATTCTAAATCAATATCTGGTGAAAAACAAGGCATAATTAATGCTAAATGATCATTAGGAAAAGCTTTTTTAATCAATAATGCTACTACTGCCGAGTCAACACCACCACTTAAACCAACAATTAAACCTTTGGCATTTGCTTTTTTTACTTCACTTTGTAAAAATTTAATAATTTCATCTAAATATTGTTCTAAATTCATAATTATTCACTATCTTTTATTTCTTCAGACATTTCAAAAATATTGTTATAATGTCCAGCAATTTTATTATGGGTTTTATCTAAAGTTTCAATAGCTTTATTAGTTGTATCAAAACCAGACTTAACTTTTTCTCATCTATCAACCCAACGATCAAAATCATCTTTGAATAAACGTAATTTTTTTGCCATTTTTTCTAAATTTTTATTGAAATCAATGTCTTTACGATTTTTATCAACTGTAAATAAAACAGCGGATAAAGTAGTAGGAGAGGTAATTCAAACACGTTTCTTAAAAGCATATTCAACAATATCATCAGCAAATTGTGCGTAAATAAAAGCAAATATTTCTTCAGAAGGAATAAACATTACTGCGCTAGAAATCTTATTTTTAATATTAATATATTTTCCAACTTCATCAATTCGTTTACGAATATCATTACGAAAATCTTTTAAATAATTTTCTTTAACTTTAATATCTTCACTTACTAAATACCTTTGATAGTTATCAATTGAAAACTTTGAATCAATAGCAATTCCTTCTTTTTCAGAATCTGTTTTTACATAGGCATCAACAACTTTGCCATCAATTGTTTTATATTGTCGTTCTCATAATTTTTGATTTGAACCCAACATATTAGTCAAAATTTTTTCTAAAACAAATTCACCAACATTACCACGTTTTTTAGTATTAATAAAAACTTCTTGTAAACTTTGAATATTATCATTAATTTTTCCTAAAACAGTTGATGATTCTTGTAACTTTGCTAAATCTTTAATAACATCTACTACTTGTCTTTGAATGACATCAGCATTGCGTTTATAATCATCTTCTTTTTTATCTAAATTTTTTTGAAAATTATCAATATTACTCATTAAATTAATTAATTTTTCGGTTTTATCACGATCTGAACCATTTCATGATATTTTAAAATCATTTAATTGTTCTTTTAAAGTTTCTACTTGCATTTTTAAAAAATCTTGTGCAATTGGGTCACTAGTAACATTCTGACTTTTTTTAATTTGCATATAAATTATTAATCCACCAATACTACTAATAATTAAAATAACTACCAATAAACTAATTACTATTTCCATTTCCTATTTTCCTTTGCCCTTTTTTATTCTTCTTCTCAAATCATATCATAATTAAAAATCTTAACATGATCACCTTTTTTTATTCCTTGCTTTCTTAATTCATCATAAATTCCTAAATCTTGTAATTTAATTTTAAATAATAAAATATTATGATAATTATTTAAAGGATTTTTTTGATATATTACTTCAACGGTTTTACCAGAAATAGTTCATTGATTACTTGCAATTTTAGTAATAAAAACTTGTGGAACTTCTTCTTTATTAATATATTCATAAAGAATATGTTCTTCATTATTTTCATCATTATTAACTTGATGCAGTTGTTCTTTTTCAACAGCTTTAGCAATATCTTTAATTAATATATCCAAACTAATATGTTTCATAGCAGAAATTGCAATTATTGGTAATTTAATTTGTTCTTTTAATTTCTCTAAATTAGTTTCTGCATCTGGTAAATCAATTTTATTTGCAACAATTAAATGCGGTTTTTTTGTCAAATCTTTATTATAACTTTCTAATTCACTCATAATTAATTGATAATTTAAAAAATGATCTTGAGTCTTATCACTAATATCAATCATATGTACTAAAACTTGACAACGTTCAATATGACGCAAAAATTGTAAACCTAATCCTTTTCCTAAACTAGCTCCCGCTATTAATCCAGGCAAATCCGCCATAACAAAATTATTATTTTTATCAACTCTAACAACACCTAAATGCGGATTAAGAGTAGTAAAAGGATAATCAGCAACTGCTGGAGTTGAAGCAGAAATAGCTCCTAATAATGTTGATTTACCGGCGTTAGGCAACCCAACTAATCCGGCATTAGCCAATAATTTCAACTCACAAATTATTTCAAAATGTTGTCCAGGCATTCCTTTTTCACATATTTTAGGTACTCGATTTATTGCCGAAGCAAAACGAGCATTTCCTCGTCCACCAAGACCACCGGCAGCAATTTTTATTTCTTGTTTATCTTTAATAATATCACCAAGAATATTTTGAGTTTTGTTATCTCTAATAATGGTACCCAATGGAACTTTTACATAAGTATTGGTTCCTTTACGTCCATGCATATTTTTGGGTGCACCATTTTTACCATCTTCAGCAGTTATCTCTTTATTTTTACGTAAGTCTAATAGAGTATTCATACCCGAATCACCAATAAAGATAATATTACCGCCTCTTCCTCCATCTCCACCAGATGGACCACCTTTGGCTACATAAAGTTCACGACGAAAAGCAACAACACCATCACCACCTTTGCCAGCAGTAACTTTTAATTTTGTTACATCTATAAAACGCATTTCTTACTCCTTTTTTATATTAATAAAAACTCTTATTATATAGTGTTAACATTTTTGTGTAAAATACTATTTTATTTTTCATATAATTTTAGTATACAGATATTATTGTTAAAAAAATAATAATTTACTATATCTAGTTAATATTTTTTGTAAACCATTTTTGCTTTATGAAAATTAAAAAAACATTTTTTTAATGTTAAATATCATTTAAGTTATTTTCATATATGAAAAATTATATATTAAAATAAAACTTATAGGTGTTTTTATTAATTTGCTTAAAATCAAATAAATAGTTTTTTTATTTAGTTTTATCTTTGAAAAAATATATTATACTTGGTGCAAAACCTTTAATTTTAATAATTTAACGGTTATTATTAATATCAAAGGTGATAATTATTATGTTAAAAAAATACAAAGATGAACAAGAATTTTATAGTTTAGTGGGAATAAAACTACAAACATTTCAAAAAATGGTTGAAATTTTAAAAAAAGCTGAAGCAATTAAAAAAGCAGTTGGTGGTAAACCTAATAAATTATCAATAGAAAATCGTTTATTAATGACATTAGAATACTGAAAAGAGTATAGTAGTTATAGAGTTATTGCAAAAAGATATAATATTAGTCATACTAGCTGCATTCGTAATATTTTTTGAATTGAAAATACTTTAATAAAAAGTGGAATTTTTAATTTATCTGGCAAAAAAGATTTAATCAAAAATAAAGGAATCAATAATACTTTACTAGCTATTGATGCTACTGAAACTCCAATTGAAAGAATTAAAAAAAACTAAAATTACTTTTTTCGGGTAAAAACAAACATCATACTCTTAAATCGCAAATAATTATTGATATTTTAAATAAAAAAATTATTTCAACCGCTTTTTGTTTTGGAAGCATTCATGATTTTAAATTACTTTTAAAATCTAAAACTTTTATTCATCCAGAAAAAGAAGTTTTTGTTGATTCAGGTTATCAAGGAATACAAAATATTCATAAAAATACATTTTTGCCATTTAAAAAAAGTAAATACAATAAATTAATACCAATTCAAAAAGAATACAATAAAACTTTAAGCAAAATTAGAATTAAAATTGAACACGTATTTGCTAAACTAAAACGTTTTAAAATTTTAACTTTAAAATATCGCAATAAAATACGAAGATTTGCATTAAGATTTAATTTAATAGCAGGAATATATAATTTTGAATTACCTTAGTTTTGCACCAAGTCTATTGTATATTGTTTTTTCACATATAAACTTTATTTGAGATTTATTTAAAGTAATTTAAAAAAATAAATGAAAATTTAATTAAAAATATTTTAATAAATCTCAATTATTAAAAATAAATATTTATATTTAAAAAGGGGTACTTTAAAAATGATAAATGATAAAGATAAAAATATAGTAAAAAAATCTGATGTTGATAGTTGATGAGGTATTACCACTAGCAATAAATGTGATAAAAAAATTGAGAAATTAAATAAAAAATTACAAGAAACATGTAATAAATTAGACGAAATAAGCAATCTTTATACAAAATCAGTAAAAGAAAACAAAAATTTTGAATATAAAGTTAAAGAACTAAAAGAAGAATTAAAAAAAATTCAAGATAATAATACAAAATTAGAAACAGAATTAAATGATTCAAAAAACAATAAAAAAGAATTAGAAACACAATTAAAACAATTTCAAGACAGTAAAGAAAAACTAGAAACAGAACTTAAAGATTATAAGGATAATAATCAAAATTTAGAAGAAGAACTAAAAGCAACTCAAGATAAAAATACAAAATTAGAAACAAACTTAAAAGAAGCAACAGAAAGTATTGAACATTTACAAGAAATAATCCAAGATTATATGGATAATAGAGAAAAACTAGAAGAAGAATTAAAAGAAAGTCAAGATAATAATGCAAAACTAGAAATAAAATTAAAAGAAGTAGAAAATGATAAAGAAAAACTAGAAACAGAACTTAAAGATTATAAGGATAATAATGAAAATTTAGAAAAAGAATTAAGAAAATCTAGATATACTATAGCAAAACAAGCAGCAGAATTAAGAGAATCTAAAGGTATTAAAGAAAAATTAGAACAACAATTAAAAGAAGCAGAAAAAAATATTAGAACCTGTTTAAAATCTTTTAGAGAATAGGATAAAATGATTATATATTTTAAAATAAGAGGTATATATGTGTAAAAATTATCCTAGTAATGTTAGCAAAGAGCAATTTGAAAATATAAAATCAATTTTAGAAAATACTAAAAAGAGAACTAAACCAAGAAGTTTAGATTTATATGAAGTATTTTGTGCAGTTTTATATGTATTAAAAAGTGGTTGCCAGTGAAGAATGTTACCAAAAAATTTTCCAAAATGACAAATTGTATATTATTATTTTCAAGCTTGAAGTAAAAATAATGATAAAGAACCTAGTGTATTACAATTAGTTTTAAAAAAAATTAGTCAAGGCATTTCGTATCAATAATGGTAGAAAAGAACAAACTAGTTTTTGTATAATTGATTCACAAAGTGTTAAAAATACAGATACTACTAAAAATAAAGGTTATGATGCTGGTAAAAAGATTTCAGGAATAAAGCGTCATATTGCTGTTGATTCTCAAGGTTTACCACATGCAATTTACATAACCACAGCAGAAAAAACAGATCGTAATAGTGCTATAATAATGATTGAAAATGAAAAAGAGAATCTTTCTGCAGTTCAAAAAATACTAGTAGATGCTGGTTATAGTGGTGAAAAATTTGCTTCTAAAATTAAAACAATTATAAATGCAAATGTTGAAGTTATAAAACGTAATGAATTACATTCTTTTGTAGTATTACCAAAAAGATGAGTTGTAGAACGAAGTTTTGCATGATTAGAAAAATGCAGAAGATTATGAAAAAATTGTGAAAAAAAATTAAATACTAGCTTACAAATGGTTTTTCTTGCCTTTATTTCAATTTTATTGAAAAGATTTTAAACAGGTTCTTAGAAAGTGAAAATATAAAAACAGATGATTTTGAAGAAATAAGTCTAAATTCTTTTGATGATGAAGGTATTGGAGAATGAATAAATTCGATAGATATACAAAATCAACCTTCAATAAGTGCATATAAACCAAGTTCATCACAAATGTAAAAATAAGAGATTGCAACAGCAATCTCTTATATCTTTAAAATTAATTTTAAGGCACCAAATTTGCTCATATACAAACTATTTAAAATTTATATGGTTTTTTTTACAGCCCTAATTTAGGGCTGTTTAGAATGAATTGAGGCTTTTTAATAATCTGTGTATCTTTGTTTACAAAGTTACTAATTTAGATTAATTCTGTCTTCAAATTTTATCATAAAATGAGCAATTGCTGTATTTCAATTTTGAATAGGCAATGTTCATTTTTTTGTTATATTGCCACTTGCCACTTGCCACTTAGCCCTTTTTACTAGACCATTAATTTAAAAAACCTGAATGTATTCTAAAAACAATTGTGTTATATAATTAACACTAATTTTAACCTGAAAGGATTTTTATTAATGGATAAAATTAAACAAATAGCATTAGTAATTAACAAATTAAATATCAAAGAAAAAATTAAAATTATTGATGATTGTAAAAATCAATATTCAATTAGAAACCTATGTCAATATCTTCAATTAAACAGATCAACATATTACTTTTTAAAAAATAAACAAAAACCTATTAAAAAAGAAGAAAATCATATTATTAAATGCAATCATAAATATCAAAAAATATGCCAACTTTTAATCGAATTTCATTCTACAAGAAAAGGCAGAATTTATGGATATTTAAGAATTTTTTCAGCTTTTAAAGAGTGATTAAAACAAGAAAAAAATATCATTTTAAATATAGAATTATCAATAAAACAAATGCGAAAAATTATGAAAGAACACAATATTCAAGGATTAAAACAAACTAAAAATAACTATCCTAAAAACAAAAAAAATCCAAATAAGTGAATACCTACAATGGATAAAGTAAACAAAGATTATAAAAGTACAACCTCTTCAAATCAAATTTGATCAATGGACACTAAACAAATAAATACTAAAGAAGGATGATTATATCTTTTTGTAATTATTGATTTTTATTCAAATAATGTTGTTAGTTATAATATTGCTCCTAATAAATCATATCAGGATTTAATTCTTCCTGCTCTTGAAAAAATCAACAAACAATTTTCTTGAAATCAAGTAAAAAATGTTATTTTACATTCAGATAACGCCAACGAATTTTATTGTCAAGATATCACAAAATGAGCAGAGGATAAACAAATAATTTTAAGCAAAAAACAACCTTATGATATTGGTGGTAATGTATTATCTGAAAACTGATTTTCTCATTTATCTCAAGAATGACTACCTAAAGGATCAAATCAATATTTATCCATCAATGAAGCTATAAATGATGTAAATCAATATGTTATGTTTTATAATTATGAAAGAATACATTCTAAATTTCTAAAACCACCAATTTTACAAATTAAAATTTAGAATTTTATATCAAAAATGGTCCAGTAATTAAGGGCCAACCACCCTGGGGTGAGTTGCGAAGCAACGAGGGGCAAAGCCCCTATTACTTGATTTGATTTATGAAAGAGGTAATGATTATGAAACAATATTTAGATTTATGTCAATATGTTTTAGAAAAAGGATATAAAAAAGCTGATAGAACAGGCACTGGTACTGTTTCTACTTTTGGTTATCAAATGCGTTTTGATTTACAAAAAGGTTTTCCCATATTAACTACAAAAAAAGTTCATTTTGCTTCTATTGTTCATGAGTTATTATGATTTATTGCTGGTGATACTAATATTGAATATTTAGTTAAAAATAATATTAGAATTTGAAATGAGTGACCTTATAAGAAATTTATGGAAAGTAAAAAATATCAAAATGAAACTTTAGAAGAATTTGTTGAAAAAATTAAAACTGATCATCAATTCGCTCTTGAATTTGGTGATTTAGGACCTGTTTATGGTAGACAATGACGTAATTTTAATGGTGTTGATCAGTTGCAGGAGTTAATAGAAAATTTAAACAACAATCCTTTTTCACGAAGACACATTTTATCAGCATGAAATCCTGCAGAAATTAAAAATATGGCACTACCACCATGTCATACTTTAATTCAATTTTACGTTTCTGATGATAAAAAATTATCTTGTCAATTATATCAACGTAGTGCAGATATTTTTTTAGGAGTTCCTTTTAATATTGCTTCTTATGCATTATTAACAATAATGTTAGCACAAATATGTGGCTATCAGTTAGGAGAATTTATTCACACTTTAGGTGATGCTCATATTTATAGTAATCATTTTTCACAAATTAATGAACAATTAAGTAGAAAACCAAAATCATTACCAATTTTAGTTATTAATAAAAATATTACTAATTTATTTAATTTTAAATTTGAAGATTTTAAATTAGAACAATATGATCCATATCCGTTGATTAGAGGTCAGGTTGCAGTATAATGGTAATTTTAGTTTGAGCAATGACCAAAGAAAAGGTAATTGGTTTTAATAATAAATTGCCCTGAAAAATTAAAGAAGAAATGCAATATTTTCAGAGCATTACTTTAAATAAAAATGTATTAATGGGTTCAAAAACTTTTGAAAGTATTGGCAAACCATTAAAAAATCGTTACAATATAGTTGTTACTAATCATCAAGAACGTTATCAACAATTTCTAAATGATAATAATATTACTTTCACAAATGATATTATTTCATATTTAAAACAATATCAAGGTAATAAAAAAACAGATATTTGTATTATTGGTGGTGCTGAAATTTATAAGCAGGCATGAGATTATGCTGATTATTTATATGTTTCAGTCATTAAAAATTTATATAATGGTGATCTTTTATTTCCTATTAGTAATTTTTCTGATTTTAAATTAATCAAAACAACAGAATTTGCAGAATTTGTGGCGAATGTGTATCAAAGAAAGGAAAAAAATAATAATGAACATTTGAAAAGCAATTTTAACATGACCTTATTTATTACAAACTTATAGTAAATCAGGTTCAATGACAAGAAAGGTATTAAAAGACCCAAGTTTAGTTTCTGAAGCAAAACGATATATTTGATTGAAAAAACGTGTCCGTTATATTAAATGATTATATAATATTAAATTAACCGTTCATAACATTGAGAATTGACCAAAAAGAAAAGGTTGTGTAATGGTTGCCAATCATCAATCAAATTTTGATCCATTATTAGTATTATCGGTAAATGATTATAGTTTATATGCACCTTTAGGTTTTATTGCAAAAGAAGAATTAAAAAAAAGCCATTTGGCACGAAGATTTATTTTTTTAATTGATGTTTTATTTATTGATCGTAATAATCCACGAACAGCCGTTACGGCTTTTCAAGAAGCAAAGGAATTAATTAGAATTCCGCGTACAATGATGATTTTTCCAGAAGGAACAAGAAGTCATCAACAAGAAATGCAAGAATTTAAAGCAGGTGCTTTTAATATGGCATATCAATCTTATGTACCAATTATTCCTGTTACTATTATTAATTCTTATCAAATTTTTGATCGAAAATATAAAGGCAAAAAAGATATTCATCTTATTTTTCATAAGCTAATTGAGCCAAGTGAATTTATTAAATTATCTACTGATGTATTATCAAAGCAAGTATTTAATATTATTAAAAAAGGAATTGATGATTTTAGCAATAATAAAATTTAAGTAGTAATAATAAAAGGTTGTTAATTAACAACCTTTTATGATGTTTAAGAGTCAATAATTAATTTCTGATGTGATTTTTGTTTTTTATAATTACGTAAATTTTTTACTGATGTAATTATTAGTGAAGAAGATGTATATCAAATTATTACGATAATTAATCATAGTAGGTTGTTCTTTATTTAAGCCAAGACCATTTTGTAATAATAAGAATACACTTAAGTAAGCACAAATAACACCAATTGATCCACATAGTGTGAAAGAAATTGCTGGTTTAATTTCATAGTTTTTATGGAAATGTTTAGTAATCTGTGTAACTTACAAAAATAACTATGTTTAATTAATTCTAGTAAATATAATTAAATCACTAGAAAGAGTGAGTTACAGATGGCTAAAAAAGATAACTTTAATAATAATGATCCAATATCAAAAGCAGTAGATTTATTACTAGAAAATACTGAAGATTTAACAACAGTTTTTAAACCTGGCGGTTTATATAAAGAATTAACAAAAAGATTAGTTGAAAAAATGTTGAATTCTGAAATGCAAAATTATTTAGGATATGAAAAAAATCAACATAGTACTACTGAAAATGCTCGTAATGGTATAAGTTCAAAAAAATTAATAACTCAACAAGGTAAAATTGAAATTGATGTACCAAGAGATCGCAATAGTAATTTTACTCCTGTAATAGTTCCTAAAAGGCAAAGAAGATTTGATGGTTTTGATCAACAAGTTCTTTCCTTGTATGCAAAAGGAATGACATTATCTGACATTAGAATGCAGTTGCAAGAGTTATATCATGGTGCTGATATTAGTGAAAGTGT
Organism: Spiroplasma endosymbiont of Acasis viretata; assembly: GCF_964031275.1. Classification (NCBI taxonomy): domain Bacteria; kingdom Bacillati; phylum Mycoplasmatota; class Mollicutes; order Entomoplasmatales; family Spiroplasmataceae; genus Spiroplasma; species Spiroplasma endosymbiont of Acasis viretata. The sequence continues at coordinate 399,817 of NZ_OZ035019.1, read as the reverse complement.
TATTAGTCAAATTACTGATGATATTATTGATGATGTTAAAGCATGACAAAATCGACCATTAGAAAGTATTTATCCTATTGTTTATTTTGATTGTATAGTAGTTAAAGTACGACAAGATAAACGGATTATTAACAAATCAGTTTATATAGCATTAGGAGTTGATTTAGAAGGCAAAAAAGATGTTTTAGGATTATGAATTAGTGAAAATGAAGGTTCTAAGTTTTGATTATCTAATTTCACAGAAATGAAAAATCGTGGCTTAAATGATATTCTTATTGCTTGTAGTGATAATTTAACAGGCATGTCAGAAGCAATACAATGGTAATGTTTAGTAATCTGTGTAACTTACAAAAATAACTATGTTTAATTAATTCTAGTAAATATAATTAAATGACTAGAAAGAGTGAGTTACAGATGGCTAAAAAGCAAAATATTAATAATAATGATCCAATATCAAAAGCAGTAGATTTATTATTAGAAAATACTGAAGATTTAACAACAGTTTTTAAAGAGGGAGGATTGTATAAAGAATTAACAAAAAGATTAGTAGAAAAAATGTTGAATTCTGAGATGCAAAATTATTTAGGATATGATAAGAATCAACATAGTAATAGTGACAATGCTCGTAATGGTATAAGTTCAAAAAAATTAATAACTCAACAAGGTAAAATTGAGATTGATGTACCACGAGATCGCAATAGTAATTTTAATCCTGTAATAGTTGCAAAAAGACAAAGAAGATTTGATGGTTTTGATCAACAAGTTCTTTCTTTATATGCAAAAGGAATGACATTATCAGATATTAGAATGCAATTACAAGAGTTATATCATGGTGCTGATATTAGTGAAAGTGTTATTAGCCAAATTACTGATGATGTTATTGATGATGTAAAAGCATGGCAAAATCGACCATTAGAAAGTGTCTATCCGATTGTTTATTTTGATTGCATAGTAGTGAAAGTACGACAAGATAAAAGGATTATTAACAAATCAGTTTATATAGCTTTAGGAGTTGATTTAGAAGGTAAAAAAGATGTTTTAGGTTTATGAATTAGTGAAAATGAAGGTGCTAAATTTTGATTAGCAAATTTAACAGAAATGAAAAATCGTGGCTTAAATGATATTCTTATTGCCTGCAGTGATAATTTAACAGGCATGTCAGAAGCAATACAATCAGTTTATCTTAAAACAGAACATCAATTATGCATAGTTCATCAAATTAGAAATAGTTTGAAATATGTCTCATATAAGCATAGAAAATCTCTAGTTGCAGATTTAAAACCAATTTATAGTGCATGTAGTGAAGAACAAGCAATGCAGGCTTTAGAATCCTTTGAAAGTAAATGAAATAAACAATATCCTCAAATTGCTAAATCTTGATATAAAAATTGAGATAATTTAATGGTTTTTATTAGTTATCCAGTAGAAATCAAAAGAGTGATTTATACTACAAATGCTATTGAATCTGTAAATAGTCAATTACGAAAAGTTATCAGAAATAAAAAAGTTTTTCCTAATGATATGGCAGTTTTTAAAATATTTTATTTAGCAATTGAAAATATAACAAAAAAATGAACAATGCCCATTCAAAATTGAAATACAGCAATTGCTCATTTTATGATAAAATTTGAAGATAGAATTAATCTAAACTAGTACTTTGTAAAACAAAGATACACAGATTACATAAAAGCCTCAAAAAATTAAATACTAGCTTACAAATGGTTGTTCTTGCCTTTATTTCAATTTTATTGAAAAGATTTTAAACAGGTTCTTACATCATCAATAACATCATCAGTAATTTGGCTAATAACACTTTCACTAATATCAGCACCATGATATAACTCTTGTAATTGCATTCTAATGTCAGATAATGTCATACCTTTTGCATATAAAGAAAGAACTTGTTGATCAAAACCATCAAATCTTCTTTGCCTTTTAGGAACTATTACAGGATTAAAATTACTATTGCGATCTCGTGGTACATCAATCTCAATTTTACCTTGTTGAGTTATTAATTTTTTTGAACTTATACCATTACGAGCATTGTCACTATTACTATGTTGATTCTTATCATATCCTAAATAATTTTGCATCTCAGAATTCAACATTTTTTCTACTAATCTTTTTGTTAATTCTTTATACAATCCTCCCTCTTTAAAAACTGTTGTTAAATCTTCAGTATTTTCTAATAATAAATCTACTGCTTTTGATATTGGATCATTATTATTAATATTTTGCTTTTTAGCCATCTGTAACTCACTCTTTCTAGTCATTTAATTATATTTACTAGAATTAATTAAACATAGTTATTTTTGTAAGTTACACAGATTACTAAACATTACCAAAAATAGTGATTAAAACTTTATTAATTATGTTAATAAGCATTTTACTTTATTTCAGTTATGATTTGAAGTTGTTGCTAGTAGTTGTTCTTGTTAGTTTACTGTATTTCGTATAGATGAATCAAAATTTTGATTATTTTCTGATTTAATATCTAAATTTTCAGAAATATTGTTTAAATTATGATTTATTATGTTGTTACTTAGTTCGTTGGTATTTTTTTCTTTTCTGTTATCTAGTTCTTGTTTTAAAATCTTATATTTTGTTTCTAATTTTATTTCTTTTTTATCACTAGTAAGATTTTTAATTATTGCTTCACGCTCTTTTTTTTCTTTAACTTTTTGGTTTGTACTTTTAAAATATTTATTTCTAAATCATGATTTAACTTTTTGTGTAGCATTTTCATATAGTGACGAAATTTCTTTAAAGACAATACCTGCAACAGCAAAAGAAACGGCAATTATAACTTTTGTTTCAAGTAGTAATGCTGTTGCAGTTGCAGGTATAAGTGCAGGAATAACAAAAGTACAAATAGGAACTACAACTCCAAGAAATAAAGTAATTCCAATAATAATACCTCATGTTTTTCATTCTTTTTTACTTGGTTTTAGTTTAAAATCTTGTTGTTGTTTTAAAAAATCTTTTGCTGTTATTTTTTTTAAATTTTGATTTTGTTCATCAATTAAAAAAATATTACTTTTATATTCATTTATATTTTTGTAGTATTTGGTTTGTTTTATTATTTTTAAACTATCATCATTAATATTATGAAAAGTTAATATTTCTTCAGTTATAGATTTATTTGCATTAACAAAAGTTGTAATAAAATATAGTTCATTATTAATAGGTAAAATTTCTTCGTGAATTTTTTCAATCCCTGTATCTTTTCTTTGCTTTTCATCATAAATTGTTATGGCATTATATTTAAATTTAGCAAAATTTACATTGCCTTGCTTTAGTTTTAATTCTTCATTTTCTTTTTTAAGTTGTTGAATTTCCTTTTTTAGTTCTTGAATTTTTCTTTGAACTTGTATTAGTTCTTCTGCATTTGGTTTTGGTAAATTTAAGTAATTAGTTAATTTTGTTCATATATCATTATTTGTTTCTTGCTCTTTTTCGTTATTTGTTAAACTAGTTGCAATTGGTTCTAAATTTTCTTGATTTATTTCTGATAGGTCATTATTAACTAGCTGATTATTAGCATCATCTTTTTCAATTATTTTAAATGCTGAACCACCATGTCTACTTTTTTCTAAAACTTCAATGTTTGTTTGTTTTTTAATTTCTTCTATGGATTTATTTTTTGATAGAAAATTATATGTTTGTGATTTAGTCTTATCTATTGTTGCCATTTTAATATCTCCTTTTAAACATTAAAACCCATTTACTTTGGTATAAAAGTAATGGGTTAAAACTTATATATTGGATAACAACTACATGTTATCAAATTTTGTGTATTTTACAATTATTTAAAGTTTTAACCAAAATTGAATTATTAAATATCAATATTATTAAATATTTCAATAGACTTGGTGCAAAACTAAGGTAATTCAAAATTATATATTTCTGCTATTAAATTAAATCTTAATGCAAATCTTCGTATTTTATTGCGATATTTTAAAGTTAAAATTTTAAAACGTTTTAGTTTAGCAAATACGTGTTCAATTTTAATTCTAATTTTGCTTAAAGTTTTATTGTATTCTTTTTGAATTGGTATTAATTTATTGTATTTACTTTTTTTAAATGGCAAAAATGTATTTTTATGAATATTTTGTATTCCTTGATAACCTGAATCAACAAAAACTTGTTTTTCTGGATGAATAAAAGTTTTAGATTTTAAAAGTAATTTAAAATCATGAATGCTTCCAAAACAAAAAGCGGTTGAAATAATTTTTCCATTTAAAATATCAATAATTATTTGCGATTTAAGAGTATGATGTTTGTTTTTACCCGAAAAAAGTAATTTTAGTTTTTTTTAATTCTTTCAATTGGAGTTTCAGTAGCATCAATAGCTAGTAAAGTATTATTGATTCCTTTATTTTTGATTAAATCTTTTTTGCCAGATAAATTAAAAATTCCACTTTTTATTAAAGTATTTTCAATTCAAAAAATATTACGAATGCAGCTAGTATGACTAATATTATATCTTTTTGCAATAACTCTATAACTACTATACTCTTTTCAGTATTCTAATGTCATTAATAAACGATTTTCTATTGATAATTTATTAGGTTTACCACCAACTGCTTTTTTAATTGCTTCAGCTTTTTTTAAAATTTCAACCATTTTTTGAAATGTTTGTAGTTTTATTCCCACTAAACTATAAAATTCTTGTTCATCTTTGTATTTTTTTAACATAATAATTATCACCTTTGATATTAATAATAACGGTTAAATTATTAAAATTAAAGGTTTTGCACCAAGTCTACTACAAAAAACAATATAAACTGATGGTGTAGTTAATAATTTTGTTTTTTGAATTGATTGTAATTGTTCAATTTGTAAATCAATTAAATAATTATTTTCATCACTACTTCTTTTTGTTTTTTGTGATTTTAAATTATTAATTTGTTCTATAAAATCATAATTTTGATTTGTTTTTATGATTTTACATGGCATTGTAATTGTTTTTAATAAATCAGCAAAATCAGCAAGCACTGTTGCTTGTTGAGATTCATTTAATAAAGTTAAATTTATTGTTTCTAATTTAATACCGGACATAAAAAGATTGTCTTTTAAATATTTAAATGGTGGTTGGCCCTTAATTACTGGACCATTTTTGATATAAAATTCTAAATTTTAATTTGTAAAATTGGTGGTTTTAGAAATTTAGAATGTATTCTTTCATAATTATAAAACATAACATATTGATTTACATCATTTATAGCTTCATTGATGGATAAATATTGATTTGATCCTTTAGGTAGTCATTCTTGAGATAAATGAGAAAATCAGTTTTCAGATAATACATTACCACCAATATCATAAGGTTGTTTTTTGCTTAAAATTATTTGTTTATCCTCTGCTCATTTTGTGATATCTTGACAATAAAATTCGTTGGCGTTATCTGAATGTAAAATAACATTTTTTATTTGATTTCAAGAAAATTGTTTGTTGATTTTTTCAAGAGCAGGAAGAATTAAATCCTGATATGATTTATTAGGAGCAATATTATAACTAACAACATTATTTGAATAAAAATCAATAATTACAAAAAGATATAATCATCCTTTTTTAGTATTTATTTGTTTAGTATCCATTGATCAAATTTGATTTGAAGAGGTTGTACTTTTATAATCTTTGTTTACTTTATCCATTGTAGGTATTCACTTATTTGGATTTTTTTTGTTTTTAGGATAGTTATTTTTAGTTTGTTTTAATCCTTGAATATTGTGTTCTTTCATAATTTTTCGCATTTGTTTTATTGATAATTCTATATTTAAAATGATATTTTTTTCTTGTTTTAATCACTCTTTAAAAGCTGAAAAAATTCTTAAATATCCATAAATTCTGCCTTTTCTTGTAGAATGAAATTCGATTAAAAGTTGGCATATTTTTTGATATTTATGATTGCATTTAATAATATGATTTTCTTCTTTTTTAATAGGTTTTTGTTTATTTTTTAAAAAGTAATATGTTGATCTGTTTAATTGAAGATATTGACATAGGTTTCTAATTGAATATTGATTTTTACAATCATCAATAATTTTAATTTTTTCTTTGATAGGTGGTTGGCCCTTAATTACTGGACCATTTTTGATATAAAATTCTAAATTTTAATTTGTAAAATTGGTGGTTTTAGAAATTTAGAATGTATTCTTTCATAATTATAAAACATAACATATTGATTTACATCATTTATAGCTTCATTGATGGATAAATATTGATTTGATCCTTTAGGTAGTCATTCTTGAGATAAATGAGAAAATCAGTTTTCAGATAATACATTACCACCAATATCATAAGGTTGTTTTTTGCTTAAAATTATTTGTTTATCCTCTGCTCATTTTGTGATATCGTGACAATAAAATTCGTTGGCGTTATCTGAATGTAAAATAACATTTTTTACTTGATTTCAAGAAAATTGTTTGTTGATTTTTTCAAGAGCAGGAAGAATTAAATCCTGATATGATTTATTAGGAGCAATATTATAACTAACAACATTATTTGAATAAAAATCAATAATTACAAAAAGATATAATCATCCTTCTTTAGTATTTATTTGTTTAGTGTCCATTGATCAAATTTGATTTGAAGAGGTTGTACTTTTATAATCTTTGTTTACTTTATCCATTGTAGGTATTCACTTATTTGGATTTTTTTTGTTTTTAGGATAGTTATTTTTAGTTTGTTTTAATCCTTGAATATTGTGTTCTTTCATAATTTTTCGCATTTGTTTTATTGATAATTCTATATTTAAAATGATATTTTTTTCTTGTTTTAATCACTCTTTAAAAGCTGAAAAAATTCTTAAATATCCATAAATTCTGCCTTTTCTTGTAGAATGAAATTCGATTAAAAGTTGGCATATTTTTTGATATTTATGATTGCATTTAATAATATGATTTTCTTCTTTTTTAATAGGTTTTTGTTTATTTTTTAAAAAGTAATATGTTGATCTGTTTAATTGAAGATATTGACATAGGTTTCTAATTGAATATTGATTTTTACAATCATCAATAATTTTAATTTTTTCTTTGATATTTAATTTGTTAATTACTAATGCTATTTGTTTAATTTTATCCATTAATAAAAATCCTTTCAGGTTAAAATTAGTGTTAATTATATAACACAATTGTTTTTAGAATACATTCAGGTTTTTTAAATTAATGGTCTAGTAAAAAGGGCTAAGTGGCAAGTGGCAATTTAACAATGTTTTTATCATTTTCTAATTCAAAATTAGGATTTAAATTTACAGTTGAACTTTTACCAATCATTGTTAAATATTTAAAAGCACGAATAATCATTTCATATGCTTTTGTTTCATTTTTTAATTTTTGAATACTAATAAAACCAAGTCCAATTATTATTAAACTTAAAGAAAATTTTAAATAAACATTAATCGACAATAAGAATGCTATTGAAATAGATATACTTATAAAAATCAATAATACTAATAAATCAGTTAGATTTATGCCCCGAAAAATTTGATAATGAATTTTTTTAGTGCTTTTTGGTAAATTTACTTTTTCCATTTTTATTCTCCTTTATTATCTTTTTTTATACCAATTGACAAATTAGATTTTGTTTTTCTCATAGGTTTTTTACCTAATTTTTTGGTATCGTATCAGTCACTTTTATGTTTTTCTGTATTATTTTTAGATTGATTTTCATATCAATTTGGTTGACCATTTTCAAAATATTTATCAACAATCTTTTGGTCAACTTCACTGCTAGGTTTATTTGTATATCTTCCTGTTGTGCCATAAATAACACCCTTTTTTACACTAGTAGTTTCACCAATATTTGTTGAACTATCAATGTTTTCTTTTTTTAAAGGAGGTTTTTTAAATTGATTTTTTAAATTATGTGATTCATGTTTTGATGTACCTTTTGCATATTGTTGAGAACTTTTTGACTTGACAATATTTGCCAGTTTTTTAGTTGGAATTACAATTGCATGTTTACCTGCTCTTTTTAAACTACCCTTTGCTCCAAATGTTTTATATGTAGCAACTGTTCCTCCAATAAATCCGGCTGTAGCTAAGACCGAACCAACAGTTGTTTTGGTACTAAACTTGGCGAATTTTGCAAGTCCACCACTTTGCAATCTATTTAAAACCCCATTACTTTCTCCATCTTGGTTTTTACCTAACATTTTTCTTTTTCCTATAAGGCCACTTGCCACTTGCCACTTGCCACTTAGCCCTTTTTACTAGACCATTAATTTAAAAAACCTGAATGTATTCTAAAAACAATTGTGTTATATAATTAACACTAATTTTAACCTGAAAGGATTTTTATTAATGGATAAAATTAAACAAATAGCATTAGTAATTAACAAATTAAATATCAAAGAAAAAATTAAAATTATTGATGATTGTAAAAATCAATATTCAATTAGAAACCTATGTCAATATCTTCAATTAAACAGATCAACATATTACTTTTTAAAAAATAAACAAAAACCTATTAAAAAAGAAGAAAATCATATTATTAAATGCAATCATAAATATCAAAAAATATGCCAACTTTTAATCGAATTTCATTCTACAAGAAAAGGCAGAATTTATGGATATTTAAGAATTTTTTCAGCTTTTAAAGAGTGATTAAAACAAGAAAAAAATATCATTTTAAATATAGAATTATCAATAAAACAAATGCGAAAAATTATGAAAGAACACAATATTCAAGGATTAAAACAAACTAAAAATAACTATCCTAAAAACAAAAAAAATCCAAATAAGTGAATACCTACAATGGATAAAGTAAACAAAGATTATAAAAGTACAACCTCTTCAAATCAAATTTGATCAATGGACACTAAACAAATAAATACTAAAGAAGGATGATTATATCTTTTTGTAATTATTGATTTTTATTCAAATAATGTTGTTAGTTATAATATTGCTCCTAATAAATCATATCAGGATTTAATTCTTCCTGCTCTTGAAAAAATCAACAAACAATTTTCTTGAAATCAAATAAAAAATGTTATTTTACATTCAGATAACGCCAACGAATTTTATTGTCAAGATATCACAAAATGAGCAGAGGATAAACAAATAATTTTAAGCAAAAAACAACCTTATGATATTGGTGGTAATGTATTATCTGAAAACTGATTTTCTCATTTATCTCAAGAATGACTACCTAAAGGATCAAATCAATATTTATCCATCAATGAAGCTATAAATGATGTAAATCAATATGTTATGTTTTATAATTATGAAAGAATACATTCTAAATTTCTAAAACCACCAATTTTACAAATTAAAATTTAGAATTTTATATCAAAAATGGTCCAGTAATTAAGGGCCAACCACCGTTTTGCACCAAGTCTATTTATATGCTAAAGAAGCTGTATATAAATTCAACAAGATACCTAGTTTTGAAACTGTAATGCTATGTTTGATTTAAAAATGTGGCGAGAAGTCCATAGATAGGCTTTTCTCAGCATTTATGTGATAAAATTAAAATAGTACATAAAGGGAGAAAAGCCATAAAAACACTCAAACTTGAGTGTTTTTATAGTTTTTTTAAAAAGCGAATTTGCTTGCAAGTATTAAAGTTCAGTCACTACTAAAATAAGCATTTTTTTTTAGTTCTTTAATATCAATTTCTTTTTTTTTTCAGTTTTTTTTGATGTTAATTAAATTTATGATTGATAATGGAATAGTCACAATACAAATCATCATAGCAATTGATGTATATATTGCTCATAACATAAATCATTTTTCAACTTTAATCATTTGTGATGTTTCTTTTATTGCTACAACATCATTTTTTTTGTTTTTTTGTTTTTTCATTAGTAATAAAATACTAATTATTCCAAAAGAATTTAATGCTAAAAAATACAAAAATAATCATAAAAATCGATATTTTTGTTGTTGAATTTCATTACTATTAATTACAAAAATACTTAAACTATATGAAATAATAACTGCTTCAAAAACATAAATGGAATATGAAATAAATTTTTTATCTGCATTATTTAATTTACTTATCAACATTAATGCAAAACATAATCAAAAAGTAAGAATACCGATACAAGAATAAATAACACATATTTTCATTATATTTTTTCAACACGGATCATTTTTAAAATATTTTCATAGACTTTTAAACACTTAAATCACCCTTAATTACTTCCAAAACCCATATCTGGTATAAATCAAAGTAAACCTAACCAAGCACCATTTCCATAATCATAAGATTTTAATATAGCTGCATTTGTTGTTATTACGCTAGCAATAATTAGTGCTACGGGTACTAAATAAGGTGCTGCTTCTATGATTTGCTCAGCAATTTCTGTGGTTGATTCTCCAAAATCAGTAAATGCTTCAATTTTATTTGAACTTAAATGCAATTTTGCTCAACCAAATCAGTATCAATATGTTTCATATCAAATTCCATCAATTTTTAGATTTTTTATTTTTGGGAAATTAAAATGTGCTTTTTCTTGTTCATCAAAAGTTAGCATTTTGTTTTTATAAAGTCAGTTTAAAGTTTTTAAATACTCATCACTAGTAATAATTTGATAAATTTTTAAATCTCATTTTTTTTCATTTAATTTTGTTTTATCAAATACAACTACATCATTTTTTAAACCAATAGCAGTTAATAAATTTTCTTTTAATTCTTGTTTTTCTTGTTCAGTTTTAAAATTAAAATATTTTTCTATATATTCAAAATCTTCTGGTGTTGATATTCATTTTTGTAAATTGTTTTCCTTGTGTAGTTTAGTATTTGCTGTTGTTAAGATACTAATTTGTGGACTTGTAGCTAACAGTGTTGCTAAAACAAAAATATTTGCAATATTTTTTTTCATAATAATACTACCCCTTAAAATTATTTTTATAAAATCTAAATCTAAGTTTAATATTACAACTTTTAAAAAGTTAAAGAAAAAATATGATTATGTTATGTAATTTTACTATATAGTCTTAAAACACTCATATTTGCTGTTTTTAGCGATGTTTTAATTTTGAATATAAAGGGGGACTAGGGGTAAGGTTACTTTTGTTCTTTTAGAACCTGTTTAAAATCTTTTAGAGAATAGGATAAAATGATTATATATTTTAAAATAAGAGGTATATATGTGTAAAAATTATCCTAGTAATGTTAGCAAAGAGCAATTTGAAAATATAAAATCAATTTTAGAAAATACTAAAAAGAGAACTAAACCAAGAAGTTTAGATTTATATGAAGTATTTTGTGCAGTTTTATATGTATTAAAAAGTGGTTGCCAGTGAAGAATGTTACCAAAAAATTTTCCAAAATGACAAATTGTATATTATTATTTTCAAGCTTGAAGTAAAAATAATAATAAAGAACCTAGTGTATTACAATTAGTTTTAAAAAAAATTAGTCAAGGCATTTCGTATCAATAATGGTAGAAAAGAACAAACTAGTTTTTGTATAATTGATTCACAAAGTGTTAAAAATACAGATACTACTAAAAATAAAGGTTATGATGCTGGTAAAAAGATTTCAGGAATAAAGCGTCATATTGCTGTTGATTCTCAAGGTTTACCACATGCAATTTACATAACCACAGCAGAAAAAACAGATCGTAATAGTGCTATAATAATGATTGAAAATGAAAAAGAGAATCTTTCTGCAGTTCAAAAAATACTAGTAGATGCTGGTTATACTGGTGAAAAATTTGCTTCTAAAATTAAAACAATTATAAATGCAAATGTTGAAGTTATAAAACGTAATGAATTACATTCTTTTGTAGTATTACCAAAAAGATGAGTTGTAGAACGAAGTTTTGCATGATTAGAAAAATGCAGAAGATTATGAAAAAATTGTGAAAAAAAATTAAATACTAGCTTACAAATGGTTGTTCTTGCCTTTATTTCAATTTTATTAAAAAGATTTTAAACAGGTTCTTACATTTAATAAAACATCATGCAGTTAAAAATTGATTAGAAAAAAGAAAACAAAAATAAAATTGAAAGATTATTATTACTTTTGTGTATAATTTGACTAGAATTCTGATTTCACTCTATAAAAAGTATGCCTTACTTCCGTAAGGAATTAAAAAAGGTTTTAAAACCTTTTTTAATTTTTTATTGATTAATAATTCAATTAGTTTTCTTTCAATTAAAATGAAAAAAATTTTAAAAGTTGATCATAAATTAAAAATTTTAATAAATTTTAATTGAATAATAAGGACTAATTATATCTTTTTTTACTAAAATTAGTAGTAAAAGGTATTTTTGCATTATAAATATTTCATTTTATTATTTTTATATTGGATGGGGCCACTTTATTGGACACTAATTACATAGACAAGTGAACAAATTAGTTAAAAGAAAGGAATTATAATTATGGTCACTATTAACTCATATTCAGATGAATTTAAAAAACAAATAGTAGCTTTATATCAAAGTGGCAAATCGGTATCTTGCCTTGCTAAAGAATACAATGTTACAAGAGCAGCTACTTACAATTGAATTAAGCAATTTACTAAGGCTTTTCTCCCTTTATGTACTATTTTAATTTTATCACATAAATGCTGAGAAGAGCCTATCTACGGACTTCTCCCCACATTTTTAAATCAAACATAGCATTACAGTTTCAAAACTAGGTATCTTGTTGAATTTATATGCAGCTTCTTTACCATATAAATGAACATGATGTTTTGCAACTTTGATATGTGTTTTAAATGTTCTTCTTATATGTTTTCAAACTGATTCAATTTGGTTGCTATTTAGGTGGTTGGCCCTTAATTACTGGACCATTTTGGTGGTTGGCCCTTAATTACTGGACCATTTTTGATATAAAATTCTAAATTTTAATTTGTAAAATTGGTGGTTTTAGAAATTTAGAATGTATTCTTTCATAATTATAAAACATAACATATTGATTTACATCATTTATAGCTTCATTGATGGATAAATATTGATTTGATCCTTTAGGTAGTCATTCTTGAGATAAATGAGAAAATCAGTTTTCAGATAATACATTACCACCAATATCATAAGGTTGTTTTTTGCTTAAAATTATTTGTTTATCCTCTGCTCATTTTGTGATATCTTGACAATAAAATTCGTTGGCGTTATCTGAATGTAAAATAACATTTTTTATTTGATTTCAAGAAAATTGTTTGTTGATTTTTTCAAGAGCAGGAAGAATTAAATCCTGATATGATTTATTAGGAGCAATATTATAACTAACAACATTATTTGAATAAAAATCAATAATTACAAAAAGATATAATCATCCTTCTTTAGTATTTATTTGTTTAGTGTCCATTGATCAAATTTGATTTGAAGAGGTTGTACTTTTATAATCTTTGTTTACTTTATCCATTGTAGGTATTCACTTATTTGGATTTTTTTTGTTTTTAGGATAGTTATTTTTAGTTTGTTTTAATCCTTGAATATTGTGTTCTTTCATAATTTTTCGCATTTGTTTTATTGATAATTCTATATTTAAAATGATATTTTTTTCTTGTTTTAATCACTCTTTAAAAGCTGAAAAAATTCTTAAATATCCATAAATTCTGCCTTTTCTTGTAGAATGAAATTCGATTAAAAGTTGGCATATTTTTTGATATTTATGATTGCATTTAATAATATGATTTTCTTCTTTTTTAATAGGTTTTTGTTTATTTTTTAAAAAGTAATATGTTGATCTGTTTAATTGAAGATATTGACATAGGTTTCTAATTGAATATTGATTTTTACAATCATCAATAATTTTAATTTTTTCTTTGATATTTAATTTGTTAATTACTAATGCTATTTGTTTAATTTTATCCATTAATAAAAATCCTTTCAGGTTAAAATTAGTGTTAATTATATAACACAATTGTTTTTAGAATACATTCAGGTTTTTTAAATTAATGGTCTAGTAAAAAGGGCTAAGTGGCAAGTGGCTACAAAAGAAATGGTTAAACATGTTAAATATCATGATTTTGATGATTGAGCAACAATTCCATGAAATTCTGCTTATTTTGATGTTGACCAACCAGACTTAAAATTAGTTAGTGGTGAATTTATAGGTAATAATGAAGGTTTATATACGTGTTATTATTATAGTGATACAGTTGGTGTTCCGTCACAAATGATAGATATGGGAACTGGTGTTTATACTTTTAATAGAAAACAATTAGATGAATTTTCACGTATTATGTTTAATCATAATTATGTTGCAAAGAATAATACTAATAATTTAAATTTTGTTAATACTGGTAAAAGTATTATAAATTTTCAAACACAGTTAAATTTTGAAATTGATAAACCTTTAAGTTTTTATATTCAAGGTTTTATGTTTTATTTTGAATATGAATATTTTAAAACTTTTACTGCTAATTTTGTTTTTAGTTTTTTTAGATAATGTTGGTGATACAAAATATGTTTTTAAAGGTAAGGTTGATAATGATATTTACCAGCAAGATTTATATAATTTTGTTACTATGCCTATTCGTGTTCCAAATTTAAGAACCTGTTTAAAATCTTTTAGAGAATAGGATAAAATGATTATATATTTTAAAATAAGAGGTATATATGTGTAAAAATTATCCTAGTAATGTTAGCAAAGAGCAATTTGAAAATATAAAATCAATTTTAGAAAATACTAAAAAGAGAACTAAACCAAGAAGTTTAGATTTATATGAAGTATTTTGTGCAGTTTTATATGTATTAAAAAGTGGTTGCCAGTGAAGAATGTTACCAAAAAATTTTCCAAAATGACAAATTGTATATTATTATTTTCAAGCTTGAAGTAAAAATAATGATAAAGAACCTAGTGTATTACAATTAGTTTTAAAAAAAATTAGTCAAGGCATTTCGTATCAATAATGGTAGAAAAGAACAAACTAGTTTTTGTATAATTGATTCACAAAGTGTTAAAAATACAGATACTACTAAAAATAAAGGTTATGATGCTGGTAAAAAGATTTCAGGAATAAAGCGTCATATTGCTGTTGATTCTCAAGGTTTACCACATGCAATTTACATAACCACAGCAGAAAAAACAGATCGTAATAGTGCTATAATAATGATTGAAAATGAAAAAGAGAATCTTTCTGCAGTTCAAAAAATACTAGTAGATGCTGGTTATACTGGTGAAAAATTTGCTTCTAAAATTAAAACAATTATAAATGCAAATGTTGAAGTTATAAAACGTAATGAATTACATTCTTTTGTAGTATTACCAAAAAGATGAGTTGTAGAACGAAGTTTTGCATGATTAGAAAAATGCAGAAGATTATGAAAAAATTGTGAAAAAAAATTAAATACTAGCTTACAAATGGTTGTTCTTGCCTTTATTTCAATTTTATTGAAAAGATTTTAAACAGGTTCTAAGACATTTAACAGTATTTTTTGATGTTCATGCCACTTGCCACTTGCCACTTAGCCCTTTTTACTAGACCATTAATTTAAAAAACCTGAATGTATTCTAAAAACAATTGTGTTATATAATTAACACTAATTTTAACCTGAAAGGATTTTTATTAATGGATAAAATTAAACAAATAGCATTAGTAATTAACAAATTAAATATCAAAGAAAAAATTAAAATTATTGATGATTGTAAAAATCAATATTCAATTAGAAACCTATGTCAATATCTTCAATTAAACAGATCAACATATTACTTTTTAAAAAATAAACAAAAACCTATTAAAAAAGAAGAAAATCATATTATTAAATGCAATCATAAATATCAAAAAATATGCCAACTTTTAATCGAATTTCATTCTACAAGAAAAGGCAGAATTTATGGATATTTAAGAATTTTTTCAGCTTTTAAAGAGTGATTAAAACAAGAAAAAAATATCATTTTAAATATAGAATTATCAATAAAACAAATGCGAAAAATTATGAAAGAACACAATATTCAAGGATTAAAACAAACTAAAAATAACTATCCTAAAAACAAAAAAAATCCAAATAAGTGAATACCTACAATGGATAAAGTAAACAAAGATTATAAAAGTACAACCTCTTCAAATCAAATTTGATCAATGGACACTAAACAAATAAATACTAAAGAAGGATGATTATATCTTTTTGTAATTATTGATTTTTATTCAAATAATGTTGTTAGTTATAATATTGCTCCTAATAAATCATATCAGGATTTAATTCTTCCTGCTCTTGAAAAAATCAACAAACAATTTTCTTGAAATCAAGTAAAAAATGTTATTTTACATTCAGATAACGCCAACGAATTTTATTGTCACGATATCACAAAATGAGCAGAGGATAAACAAATAATTTTAAGCAAAAAACAACCTTATGATATTGGTGGTAATGTATTATCTGAAAACTGATTTTCTCATTTATCTCAAGAATGACTACCTAAAGGATCAAATCAATATTTATCCATCAATGAAGCTATAAATGATGTAAATCAATATGTTATGTTTTATAATTATGAAAGAATACATTCTAAATTTCTAAAACCACCAATTTTACAAATTAAAATTTAGAATTTTATATCAAAAATGGTCCAGTAATTAAGGGCCAACCACCATTAAGGGCCAACCACCATTTCACAATCACTAGCAATTACTTTATGTAGTGATTTTGACATATCTATATTTTCATTTTGCATAAGAAATGATATTGTTGCCTGCGTGTCTAAATCAATAATTAAAACTTTTTTATTATCTAAAGCAAGTTTATAAGGAATATTTTTACAAATAGTAGTTTTTCCAACTCCACCTTTTTTATTACAAAAACTAATCATTTTCATTATTATTCTCCAATCTATTAAAATAATCTTTTAAAATTTCATTCATTAGCATTGTTTTACTTCATTTTCTTTTTTTTGCTAATTCACTAAATTTTGAAATTAAAATAATATCACAAGTCATAGAATTCAATTTAATTTGTTTTTTTTTATATAACTCTTTATTAAGAGAAACAGTATTTTTTGTTTTATCTAAAATATTAATATTTTTTTTAGGTATAATTGGCATTTTCCTTTGCTCCTTTCTTTTAATTTTATATTATCATATTTATGCTATAAATATGATAATATAAAAAAAATAATATTTTAAAGTTTTTTAAAAAAACTAATATAAATATGATAAATATTATTTAATATGATTACAACAAATTTTGTGGAATGGCAACCCTTTTTAGGACTATTTTTTGGTAGACATTTGTTCTTGATAACTAACTGGAGTTAGGTAGTTTAGAGTACTGTGAATTCTTATGTTGTTATATCAATTGATGTAATCAAATAATTCTAATTTTAATTGGATTAATGATGTAAAATTTTTATCATTAATAAATTCAATTTTGAAAGTTTTAAAAGTTGCTTCAGCAACAGCATTGTCATAAGGACATCCTTTTTTGCTTAAAGATCGAGTTATGTTGAAAGCTAATAAAAGTTTATCAATAGTTTTATTATTGAATTCATTACCGCGATCAGTATGAAATATTTCAATATCTTTTAAACAGTGATTTGATTGCATAAATGCTTGATATACTAATGATGCATAACACTATGTCCAATAATTTCCCGGTTAAATATGTCGATTAATACGCAAATATAGTTTCATTTACCATTAACTTGAACATAAGTTAAATCACTAACAATAACTTTATTTTTAATTCTATTATTAAAGTTTCTATTAACAAGATTGGTTATTTGACTATCATTGACTTTATTATGATAATTTTTGAATGATAATTTAGTGTATTTTGATATTAAATTATGCTTATTTATAATTTCTTTAATTTTTCTGCGTGATAAATAAATTTCTTGGTTTGCTAGTATGACTTTTAATCTTCTAGTACCATAAACTTCTTTATTTTCTTTAAAAGCACTAATAACAGCTTGTTCATAAATATTATTTTGAATTTTATTTTTTTTCTTTAAATTAAAATAATATGTTGATTTAGAGAGTTTTAAAAAATGACACATTGTGCGAATTTTATATTTAGATTTATTATTTGCAATAATCTCTACTTTCTGCCTATTATTGGTGCTGCTTGCTTTAAAATATCAATTTCCATTCGTAACTGTTTTAATTCTTTATTTGCTTGAATTAATTGTTTTTCTAAATCTGAAAGATTATTTTTAGTTTTAAAACTATCTGAATTAGTAAATTGCTTAATTCAATTGTAAGTAGCTGCTCTTGTAACATTAGACTTGGTGCAAAACTAAGGTAATTCAAAATTATATATTTCTGCTATTAAATTAAATCTTAATGCAAATCTTCGTATTTTATTGCGATATTTTAAAGTTAAAATTTTAAAACGTTTTAGTTTAGCAAATACGTGTTCAATTTTAATTCTAATTTTGCTTAAAGTTTTATTGTATTCTTTTTGAATTGGTATTAATTTATTGTATTTACTTTTTTTAAATGGCAAAAATGTATTTTTATGAATATTTTGTATTCCTTGATAACCTGAATCAACAAAAACTTGTTTTTCTGGATGAATAAAAGTTTTAGATTTTAAAAGTAATTTAAAATCATGAATGCTTCCAAAACAAAAAGCGGTTGAAATAATTTTTTTATTTAAAATATCAATAATTATTTGCGATTTAATAGTATGATGTTTGTTTTTACCCGAAAAAAGTAATTTTAGTTTTTTTTAATTCTTTCAATTGGAGTTTCAGTAGCATCAATAGCTAGTAAAGTATTATTGATTCCTTTATTTTTGATTAAATCTTTTTTGCCAGATAAATTAAAAATTCCACTTTTTATTAAAGTATTTTCAATTCAAAAAATATTAGAACCTGTTTAAAATCTTTTAGAGAATAGGATAAAATGATTATATATTTTAAAATAAGAGGTATATATGTGTAAAAATTATCCTAGTAATGTTAGCAAAGAGCAATTTGAAAATATAAAATCAATTTTAGAAAATACTAAAAAGAGAACTAAACCAAGAAGTTTAGATTTATATGAAGTATTTTGTGCAGTTTTATATGTATTAAAAAGTGGTTGCCAGTGAAGAATGTTACCAAAAAATTTTCCAAAATGACAAATTGTATATTATTATTTTCAAGCTTGAAGTAAAAATAATAATAAAGAACCTAGTGTATTACAATTAGTTTTAAAAAAAATTAGTCAAGGCATTTCGTATCAATAATGGTAGAAAAGAACAAACTAGTTTTTGTATAATTGATTCACAAAGTGTTAAAAATACAGATACTACTAAAAATAAAGGTTATGATGCTGGTAAAAAGATTTCAGGAATAAAGCGTCATATTGCTGTTGATTCTCAAGGTTTACCACATGCAATTTACATAACCACAGCAGAAAAAACAGATCGTAATAGTGCTATAATAATGATTGAAAATGAAAAAGAGAATCTTTCTGCAGTTCAAAAAATACTAGTAGATGCTGGTTATACTGGTGAAAAATTTGCTTCTAAAATTAAAACAATTATAAATGCAAATGTTGAAGTTATAAAACGTAATGAATTACATTCTTTTGTAGTATTACCAAAAAGATGAGTTGTAGAACGAAGTTTTGCATGATTAGAAAAATGCAGAAGATTATGAAAAAATTGTGAAAAAAAATTAAATACTAGCTTACAAATGGTTGTTCTTGCCTTTATTTCAATTTTATTAAAAAGATTTTAAACAGGTTCTTACATTTAATAAAACATCATGCAGTTAAAAATTGATTAGAAAAAAGAAAACAAAAATAAAATTGAAAGATTATTATTACTTTTGTGTATAATTTGACTAGAATTCTGATTTCACTCTATAAAAAGTATGCCTTACTTCCGTAAGGAATTAAAAAAGGTTTTAAAACCTTTTTTAATTTTTTATTGATTAATAATTCAATTAGTTTTCTTTCAATTAAAATGAAAAAAATTTTAAAAGTTGATCATAAATTAAAAATTTTAATAAATTTTAATTGAATAATAAGGACTAATTATATCTTTTTTTACTAAAATTAGTAGTAAAAGGTATTTTTGCATTATAAATATTTCATTTTATTATTTTTATATTGGATGGGGCCACTTTATTGGACACTAATTACATAGACAAGTGAACAAATTAGTTAAAAGAAAGGAATTATAATTATGGTCACTATTAACTCATATTCAGATGAATTTAAAAAACAAATAGTAGCTTTATATCAAAGTGGCAAATCGGTATCTTGCCTTGCTAAAGAATACAATGTTACAAGAGCAGCTACTTACAATTGAATTAAGCAATTTACTAAGGCTTTTCTCCCTTTATGTACTATTTTAATTTTATCACATAAATGCTGAGAAGAGCCTATCTACGGACTTCTCCCCACATTTTTAAATCAAACATAGCATTACAGTTTCAAAACTAGGTATCTTGTTGAATTTATATGCAGCTTCTTTACCATATAAATGAACATGATGTTTTGCAACTTTGATATGTGTTTTAAATGTTCTTCTTATATGTTTTCAAACTGATTCAATTTGGTTGCTATTTAGGTGGTTGGCCCTTAATTACTGGACCATTTTTGATATAAAATTCTAAATTTTAATTTGTAAAATTGGTGGTTTTAGAAATTTAGAATGTATTCTTTCATAATTATAAAACAGGTGGTTGGCCCTTAATTACTGGACCATTTTTGATATAAAATTCTAAATTTTAATTTGTAAAATTGGTGGTTTTAGAAATTTAGAATGTATTCTTTCATAATTATAAAACATAACATATTGATTTACATCATTTATAGCTTCATTGATGGATAAATATTGATTTGATCCTTTAGGTAGTCATTCTTGAGATAAATGAGAAAATCAGTTTTCAGATAATACATTACCACCAATATCATAAGGTTGTTTTTTGCTTAAAATTATTTGTTTATCCTCTGCTCATTTTGTGATATCTTGACAATAAAATTCGTTGGCGTTATCTGAATGTAAAATAACATTTTTTATTTGATTTCAAGAAAATTGTTTGTTGATTTTTTCAAGAGCAGGAAGAATTAAATCCTGATATGATTTATTAGGAGCAATATTATAACTAACAACATTATTTGAATAAAAATCAATAATTACAAAAAGATATAATCATCCTTCTTTAGTATTTATTTGTTTAGTGTCCATTGATCAAATTTGATTTGAAGAGGTTGTACTTTTATAATCTTTGTTTACTTTATCCATTGTAGGTATTCACTTATTTGGATTTTTTTTGTTTTTAGGATAGTTATTTTTAGTTTGTTTTAATCCTTGAATATTGTGTTCTTTCATAATTTTTCGCATTTGTTTTATTGATAATTCTATATTTAAAATGATATTTTTTTCTTGTTTTAATCACTCTTTAAAAGCTGAAAAAATTCTTAAATATCCATAAATTCTGCCTTTTCTTGTAGAATGAAATTCGATTAAAAGTTGGCATATTTTTTGATATTTATGATTGCATTTAATAATATGATTTTCTTCTTTTTTAATAGGTTTTTGTTTATTTTTTAAAAAGTAATATGTTGATCTGTTTAATTGAAGATATTGACATAGGTTTCTAATTGAATATTGATTTTTACAATCATCAATAATTTTAATTTTTTCTTTGATATTTAATTTGTTAATTACTAATGCTATTTGTTTAATTTTATCCATTAATAAAAATCCTTTCAGGTTAAAATTAGTGTTAATTATATAACACAATTGTTTTTAGAATACATTCAGGTTTTTTAAATTAATGGTCTAGTAAAAAGGGCTAAGTGGCAAGTGGCTACAAAAGAAATGGTTAAACATGTTAAATATCATGATTTTGATGATTGAGCAACAATTCCATGAAATTCTGCTTATTTTGATGTTGACCAACCAGACTTAAAATTAGTTAGTGGTGAATTTATAGGTAATAATGAAGGTTTATATACGTGTTATTATTATAGTGATACAGTTGGTGTTCCGTCACAAATGATAGATATGGGAACTGGTGTTTATACTTTTAATAGAAAACAATTAGATGAATTTTCACGTATTATGTTTAATCATAATTATGTTGCAAAGAATAATACTAATAATTTAAATTTTGTTAATACTGGTAAAAGTATTATAAATTTTCAAACACAGTTAAATTTTGAAATTGATAAACCTTTAAGTTTTTATATTCAAGGTTTTATGTTTTATTTTGAATATGAATATTTTAAAACTTTTACTGCTAATTTTGTTTTTAGTTTTTTTAGATAATGTTGGTGATACAAAATATGTTTTTAAAGGTAAGGTTGATAATGATATTTACCAGCAAGATTTATATAATTTTGTTACTATGCCTATTCGTGTTCCAAATTTAAGAACCTGTTTAAAATCTTTTAGAGAATAGGATAAAATGATTATATATTTTAAAATAAGAGGTATATATGTGTAAAAATTATCCTAGTAATGTTAGCAAAGAGCAATTTGAAAATATAAAATCAATTTTAGAAAATACTAAAAAGAGAACTAAACCAAGAAGTTTAGATTTATATGAAGTATTTTGTGCAGTTTTATATGTATTAAAAAGTGGTTGCCAGTGAAGAATGTTACCAAAAAATTTTCCAAAATGACAAATTGTATATTATTATTTTCAAGCTTGAAGTAAAAATAATGATAAAGAACCTAGTGTATTACAATTAGTTTTAAAAAAAATTAGTCAAGGCATTTCGTATCAATAATGGTAGAAAAGAACAAACTAGTTTTTGTATAATTGATTCACAAAGTGTTAAAAATACAGATACTACTAAAAATAAAGGTTATGATGCTGGTAAAAAGATTTCAGGAATAAAGCGTCATATTGCTGTTGATTCTCAAGGTTTACCACATGCAATTTACATAACCACAGCAGAAAAAACAGATCGTAATAGTGCTATAATAATGATTGAAAATGAAAAAGAGAATCTTTCTGCAGTTCAAAAAATACTAGTAGATGCTGGTTATACTGGTGAAAAATTTGCTTCTAAAATTAAAACAATTATAAATGCAAATGTTGAAGTTATAAAACGTAATGAATTACATTCTTTTGTAGTATTACCAAAAAGATGAGTTGTAGAACGAAGTTTTGCATGATTAGAAAAATGCAGAAGATTATGAAAAAATTGTGAAAAAAAATTAAATACTAGCTTACAAATGGTTGTTCTTGCCTTTATTTCAATTTTATTGAAAAGATTTTAAACAGGTTCTTAGAACCTGTTTAAAATCTTTTAGAGAATAGGATAAAATGATTATATATTTTAAAATAAGAGGTATATATGTGTAAAAATTATCCTAGTAATGTTAGCAAAGAGCAATTTGAAAATATAAAATCAATTTTAGAAAATACTAAAAAGAGAACTAAACCAAGAAGTTTAGATTTATATGAAGTATTTTGTGCAGTTTTATATGTATTAAAAAGTGGTTGCCAGTGAAGAATGTTACCAAAAAATTTTCCAAAATGACAAATTGTATATTATTATTTTCAAGCTTGAAGTAAAAATAATGATAAAGAACCTAGTGTATTACAATTAGTTTTAAAAAAAATTAGTCAAGGCATTTCGTATCAATAATGGTAGAAAAGAACAAACTAGTTTTTGTATAATTGATTCACAAAGTGTTAAAAATACAGATACTACTAAAAATAAAGGTTATGATGCTGGTAAAAAGATTTCAGAAATAAAGCGTCATATTGCTGTTGATTCTCAAGGTTTACCACATGCAATTTACATAACCACAGCAGAAAAAACAGATCGTAATAGTGCTATAATAATGATTGAAAATGAAAAAGAGAATCTTTCTGCAGTTCAAAAAATACTAGTAGATGCTGGTTATACTGGTGAAAAATTTGCTTCTAAAATTAAAACAATTATAAATGCAAATGTTGAAGTTATAAAACGTAATGAATTACATTCTTTTGTAGTATTACCAAAAAGATGAGTTGTAGAACGAAGTTTTGCATGATTAGAAAAATGCAGAAGATTATGAAAAAATTGTGAAAAAAAATTAAATACTAGCTTACAAATGGTTGTTCTTGCCTTTATTTCAATTTTATTGAAAAGATTTTAAACAGGTTCTTACGAATGCAGCTAGTATGACTAATATTATATCTTTTTGCAATAACTCTATAACTACTATACTCTTTTCAGTATTCTAATGTCATTAATAAACGATTTTCTATTGATAATTTATTAGGTTTACCACCAACTGCTTTTTTAATTGCTTCAGCTTTTTTTAAAATTTCAACCATTTTTTGAAATGTTTGTAGTTTTATTCCCACTAAACTATAAAATTCTTGTTCATCTTTGTATTTTTTTAACATAATAATTATCACCTTTGATATTAATAATAACCGTTAAATTATTAAAATTAAAGGTTTTGCACCAAGTATATTGTATTCTTTAGCAAGGCAAGATACCGATTTGCCACTTTGGTATAAAGCTACTATTTGTTTTTTAAATTCATCTGAATATGAGTTAATAGTGACCATAATTATAATTCCTTTCTTTTAACTAATTTGTTCACTTGTCTATGTAATTAGTGTCGAATAAAGTGGCCCCATCCAACTTTTTTCATTTAAAAGCAAGTTAATAACTATTTTACATAATCAAAAAATACTTCATTCAATTATTAAAAGTGTTCTAATTATAATAGAAAAGTGTTATAATTATAATAGATAAGAAATTATTGAGGCTTTTATGTAATCTGTGTATCTTTGTTTTACAAAGTACTAGTTTAGATTAATTCTATCTTCAAATTTTATCATAAAATGAGCAATTGCTGTATTTCAATTTTGAATGGGCATTGTTCATTTTTTTGTTATATTTTCAATTGCTAAGTAAAATATTTTGAAAACTGCCATATCATTTGGAAAAACTTTTTTATTTCTGATGACTTTTCGTAATTGACTATTTACAGATTCAATAGCATTTGTAGTATAAATCACTCTTTTGATTTCTACTGGATAACTAATAAAAACCATTAAATTATCTCAATTTTTATATCAAGATTTAGCAATTTGAGGATATTGTTTATTTCATTTACTTTCAAAGGATTCTAAAGCCTGCATTGCTTGTTCTTCACTACATGCAGTATAAATTGGTTTTAAATCTGCAACTAGAGATTTTCTATGCTTATATGAGACATATTTCAAACTATTTCTAATTTGATGAACTATGCATAATTGATGTTCTGTTTTAAGATAAACTGATTGTATTGCTTCTGACATGCCTGTTAAATTATCACTGCAGGCAATAAGAATATCATTTAAGCCACGATTTTTCATTTCTGTTAAATTTGCTAATCAAAATTTAGCACCTTCATTTTCACTAATTCATAATCCTAAAACATCTTTTTTGCCTTCTAAATCAACTCCTAATGCTATATAAACTGATTTGTTAATAATCCGTTTATCTTGTCGTACTTTCACTACTATGCAATCAAAATAAACAATCGGATAGACACTTTCTAATGGTCGATTTTGCCATGCTTTTACATCATCAATAACATCATCAGTAATTTGGCTAATAACACTTTCACTAATATCAGCACCATGATATAACTCTTGTAATTGCATTCTAATATTTGATAATGTCATTCCTTTTGCATATAAAGAAAGAACTTGTTGATCAAAACCATCAAATCTTCTTTGTCTTTTTGCAACTATTACAGGATTAAAATTACTATTGCGATCTCGTGGTACATCAATCTCAATTTTACCTTGTTGAGTTATTAATTTTTTTGAACTTATACCATTACGAGCATTGTCACTATTACTATGTTGATTCTTATCATATCCTAAATAATTTTGCATCTCAGAATTCAACATTTTTTCTACTAATCTTTTTGTTA
The DNA here is from genome assembly GCF_964031275.1 of Spiroplasma endosymbiont of Acasis viretata. Lineage (NCBI taxonomy): Bacteria > Bacillati > Mycoplasmatota > Mollicutes > Entomoplasmatales > Spiroplasmataceae > Spiroplasma > Spiroplasma endosymbiont of Acasis viretata. The sequence continues at coordinate 374,096 of NZ_OZ035019.1, read as the reverse complement.
ATTCTTTATACAATCCTCCCTCTTTAAAAACTGTTGTTAAATCTTCAGTATTTTCTAATAATAAATCTACTGCTTTTGATATTGGATCATTATTATTAATATTTTGCTTTTTAGCCATCTGTAACTCACTCTTTCTAGTCATTTAATTATATTTACTAGAATTAATTAAACATAGTTATTTTTGTAAGTTACACAGATTACTAAACATTACCGGTGGAATTGTTACAGCTATCGATTCCAGTTGAATTTTAAGTTATACCTTAAATCGTCAACCACACTTTAAAAGCCAATCAGATGATCAATTAGTTGTTTGAATGTATGGATTACTTTCAAATAAGGAAGGAGATTATATTAAAAAAAGTATTACTGAATGTTCTGGCATGGAAATAGCTCAAGAGTGATTATATCATATTGGTGTTCCTGAAGAAGAAATCTTTGAACTTGCTAAAAACTCATGTAATGTGGTACCAGTTTATATGCCATTTATTACCTCATATTTTATGCCAAGAGAAATTGGTGATCGTCCTTTAGTAGTTCCAGAAGGTTCAAAAAATTTAGCATTTATTGGTAATTTTAGTGAAACTGAAGATGATACAGTTTTTAAAACCGAATATTCAGTGAGAACTGCTATGGAAGCCGTCTATAAATTATTAAACGTTGATAGAGGAATACCAGAAGTTTTTGCTTCAGCATATGATATTAGAGTACTATTGAATTCAACTCATATTTTATGAGATAAGAAAAAAATTAATGATATACAAGTTCCTCTCATCTTAAAAATTTTCCGTAGAGGTGCATTAAAAAAAATCAAGGGAACTTTTCTAGAAGAATTACTTGAAAAATCTGGATTACTATAATAAATTCCAATATTTTTAATAATATTTTTAAAATAAAAATATTTATTTTAAATTACCGTTTTAAGTATAACATAAAGAAAAATATTAAAAAAAATTAGTGATATTGTTACAAATAACATTCATTTCTTTAAAAACAAACAAGTTGCTAACAAATTTAATATTCTAATAATCTTTAAATTTAAAATCAATTAATAATTTCTCATTCTAATGTTTAGAAATTCATAAAATTAATATTATTAATTTTAACTTCAAGATTAAATATAATGTTATAATATTTTTATGTATTATTAAATTATACAAAAGAAAGAGGAATTAACTTATTATGAGTACAATTATTAAAAATGAAGAAAATGAATCAAATGTTCAACAATTTCAAGTTGGTGACATTATTACCGTAACTCCAACTGGAATAAAGGAATTTGGAGTTTTTTGTAAGTGTCCAAATGGATTTTCTGGTTTAATTCACATTAGTCGTATTACCACTAAATTTGTTAAAAATGTTAGTGATTATTTTACAATTGGTACATCAGTTAAAGCAGAAATAACAGGTATTGATCATACTAAACAACAATTAAGTTTAAGTACAAAAGAACAAGGATTAGTGGCAAACAATAATTCTTCAATTGAAGAAAATGGTAAAGGATTTGCACCAATAAGAGAAACTGTTGATAATTGATTTAAAAAAGAAGAAAATAATTAAAATACTATTTTTCTTCCAAATAATAAAAAATATTGCTATTTAATGGCAATATTTTTTATTTTTTTCTTGCAATCTAAAATTTTTACAACTATATTTTTATTATAAATATTAAATAGTATTATTACGAATTAATATTTTAATTTTAAATACTATAAGGAGGTTATAGAATAGTGATAAAAACTAATTTAAAGTTTACTAATTTAGATATGAAAGAATTATCAACTTTATATCAAGAAAAAGTAACGGCGATTAACGCCGAACTGGAAAGTAATGCTAAAAATGAAGATGGTTGATTAGGATGAATTGATTTTCCATTTGCATACCAAAAAGACATTACTTTTCAAGAGTCTTGAAAGCGAATGAAAACTCTAGCATTGAAACTACAAAAAGAAATACAAGTTTTAGTAGTAATTGGTATTGGTGGATCATATTTAGGTGCTAGAGCAGGAATTGATATGGTGCAAGGTTTATTTAATAATACTGCTCCTGTTAAAGTAATTTATATGGGTAATACTATGAGTTCAACTTATGTTCACCAAGTTTTATCATATTTAAAAGATAAAGAATTTGCCATTAATGTTATTTCTAAATCAGGAACTACTACTGAACCAGCAATTGCCTTTCGTTTGTTAAAAGAACTATTAATTAAACAAAAGAAAAATAAGAATATTGTTAATAACAGAATTATCGCTACTACTGATAAAACAAGAGGAGTACTCCATGATTTGGCAAAAGAAGAAGGATATGAAAGCTTTGTTATCCCCGATAATATCGGTGGTAGATACTCTGTTTTAACTCCTGTTGGTATTTTTCCGATGATGGTAGCAGGAATTAACTGTGAAGAAATTATTGCTAGTGCACAATTAGCAGCAAAAGAATGTAAAAGTGATAAAATTGATGTTAATAATGCTTATTTATATGCAGTTTCTCGCTATCATTTACATAAAACTAATAATAAAGCAGTTGAAATTTTAGTAAGCTATGAATTACAAATGCAAATGTTATGTGAATGATGAAAACAATTATTTGGTGAATCAGAAGGTAAGGATGGCAAAGGATTATTACCAGCTAGTGTTGTTTTTTCAACTGATTTACATTCAATGGGCCAATTTATTCAAGAAGGTTCAAAAATGTTTTTTGAAACAGTAATAAAAATCAAAAAACCTAATGAAGATATCAAAATTCCACTTGATAAAGAAAACAATGATCAATTAAACTATTTAACAAAACATTCTTTACATGAAATTAATAATATTGCCTTACAAGGAACTATTGAAGCTCATAGTGATGAAATAGTAGGAAAAACTCCAAATATTTTATTAGAATGGGATACAATGGATAGCAAAATGTTTGGTTATGCTAGTTATTTCTTTATGAAGGCTTGTGCTGTTAGTGCAAAATTATTAGGTGTTGACCCATTTAACCAACCTGGTGTTGAAGTATACAAAAAGAAAATGTTTACATTATTAGGTAAAAAATAATTTTCTAATAATAAATTTAATAAAACATTAAAATATAGTTATATAAAAACCATTCTGAAAAGAATGGTTTTTATATAATTTACTTAGTTGTTTTTCACTTATTAATTTACAATATTATATTATGACATTTTTTTGCAAATAATAATCTAAATAAATGTAATTATAAGTTAAGTTGTATTTTAAATGATGGTAAATGATATATACCAGTACTAGTTGATGGTGCATTTATAAAATCAAATTGATTTATTTCATTTACCATTTTTTGTTCTTGTTCTTTAATTAAAAAACTTTCTACTATATGCTTAGTTATTTGTTCTTGAATAGAATATTGTGCTTTTTCTTCAGAAAAACCTTGATTAATACATTAGACTTGGTGCAAAACTAAGGTAATTCAAAATTATATATTCCTGCTATTAAATTAAATCTTAATGCAAATCTTCGTATTTTATTGCGATATTTTAAAGTTAAAATTTTAAAACGTTTTAGTTTAGCAAATACGTGTTTAATTTTAATTCTAATTTTGCTTAAAGTTTTATTGTATTCTTTTTGAATTGGTATTAATTTATTGTATTTACTTTTTTTTAAATGGCAAAAATGTATTTTTATGAATATTTTGTATTCCTTGATAACCTGAATCAACAAAAACTTGTTTTTCTGGATGAATAAAAGTTTTAGATTTTAAAAGTAATTTAAAATCATGAATGCTTCCAAAACAAAAAGCGGTTGAAATAATTTTTCCATTTAAAATATCAATAATTATTTGCGATTTAAGAGTATGATGTTTGTTTTTACCCGAAAAAAGTAATTTTAGTTTTTTTTAATTCTTTCAATTGGAGTTTCAGTAGCATCAATAGCTAGTAAATTATTATTGATTCCTTTATTTTTGATTAAATCTTTTTTGCCAGATAAATTAAAAATTCCACTTTTTATTAAAGTATTTTCAATTCAAAAAATATTACGAATGCAGCTAGTATGACTAATATTATATCTTTTTGCAATAACTCTATAACTACTATACTCTTTTCAGTATTCTAATGTCATTAATAAACGATTTTCTATTGATAATTTATTAGGTTTACCACCAACTGCTTTTTTAATTGCTTCAGCTTTTTTTAAAATTTCAACCATTTTTTGAAATGTTTGTAGTTTTATTCCCACTAAACTATAAAATTCTTGTTCATCTTTGTATTTTTTTAACATAATAATTATCACCTTTGATATTAATAATAACCGTTAAATTATTAAAATTAAAGGTTTTGCACCAAGTCTATTCAATAAAAATGAAAGATAATTTTTCATTTATTTCATTATTCTTAATAATCTCTTGATAAACATCATTAAATTCATTATTTAATAATTTTATATTTAATATTAATAAATCTTCATAACTCATATTTATAAAATTTAAATTAAATTCAAATTTTTCAAAAATATTTATTATTAATTGTTGATTTTCAAGTTCTTGATACTCACTTTCTGATTGGATTACTTTACTAGCCATCTTTTAATCTTCCTTTTCTAATATTTTAATTTAATAAAACCTAATATAGATTAATTTCTATATTAGGTATAAAGATTTATAGATTTATTAAATTATTTTATTATTTTATCATAATTTCTATTCTAAATATAAAAATTATTAAATAATATGGATAAAATTTATTATTTATATAAATTTATTTTATTTAAAACTCTACTTTAATTAAATAACATCCTTAACAATAGTAATGCCATTTTTAAGCATTGAATATCATGCATATTGATTTAAAATATGAGCTGGATGCTCTGGTTGATCATAAGTATTTGTCATTGTCATTGGAACAATAACATTTACTTCTTTATTGTGCTGATTAAATCAAGTTTTACAACTAATAGCAAATTGATAAATACAAATATCAGTACAACAACCAACAATAATAATGTTATCCCATTGTAAATTTGGCTTAAAATCAAAAGCAAAAAAACCATTAGTACTATTTTTTTTAATAATCTTAATATTGTCAAATTTTAATTCTTCTACTAACTCTGATTCAATAGTATTTTCCAAACAATGACTAGGAAAAGTATGGAATTCGGGACTATGTTCATTATGAGCATCATTAAAAGCAATAACTTTGGTTTCATTAGTATTTACTTTTGCTAATAAATTTTTAATTGGTTTAATAATTGAATTAATATTAGGTGAAAATAAATTTCCTTTTTTAGCAAAGCCATTAACCATATCAACAATAAATATAATATTATGACCTTTTAAAGTTTTAAAATCTAAATTAACTGTTTTATCCAAAGTTTTATTTATCATTTCAATAAATGAATCATTATTTTTCATTATTCACCTCTATTTTTTAAAAATTAATCGTTTAATAATCAAGTAATAGGGGCTTTGCCCCTCGTTGCTTCGCAACTCACCCCAGCGGGGCTAAACCCCGCGGCCAACCAACCAAGGTTCTGGTTGGCTCCGACCAATAATATAAGTTTATTTAAATTTTAGGTGAATTTTGTTTATTTTCGCTTGTTGAAGGTTCATTTTGTAAATTCATAGAATTAATTTTATTGATATTAACTTTAAATGATTTACCATTAAATAACTGATTTCATTTTAATTGATCATCAACACTTAAATTTTCATTACTGCTAAGCGCTATTTTTTTTCTAACTAATTCTAATCTTTGTTTAAATAATTTATTTTCTTGTTTTAAATATTTATTTTTTGTATCCATAACTTTTTTACCTCTTTCTTTTTTACATAAATGGATTAAAACGTTTTCCAGACTTTAAATCTTTGTTTCTTTGATATTCAGCTTCTCTTTTTCTTTGCTCTTCGGCTTCAGCTCTTCTACCTCTTTCTTTTAAATCATCAGCTCTTTTTTGTTTTTCTTGTCTTTTCATTAATTCATTTCTTTTTTCTTGGTCTTTTTGTCTTTCTCTTTCTTTTTGTTTTTCTCATTCTTTTATTTTTTCTAATTGCTTAGCTTGTTTTTCTGCTTCTCTTTCTCTTTCTTTTTGTTTTTCTCATTGTTCTCTATTTGAATCATTATTTTGTTTATTTCAATTTCACATAATCTTTTAACCTTTCTTTCAAAATAAAAACCCATTTACTTAAAAATAAAGTAATGGGTTAAAAACTATATTAATTTTATGATTTCATTTTAACATTTTTCTTATTTTTCTGAGAATATTTATTTCTATAATAACAAGCACGGCATACAGTATTTTCAGTTTCTTTCTTTTCAGTTTGTAATATATTATCCAACTTATCTAATCCTACTGCTCTAATATCGGTGGTTGGCCCTTAATTACTGGACCATTTTTGATATAAAATTCTAAATTTTAATTTGTAAAATTGGTGGTTTTAGAAATTTAGAATGTATTCTTTCATAATTATAAAACATAACATATTGATTTACATCATTTATAGCTTCATTGATGGATAAATATTGATTTGATCCTTTAGGTAGTCATTCTTGAGATAAATGAGAAAATCAGTTTTCAGATAATACATTACCACCAATATCATAAGGTTGTTTTTTGCTTAAAATTATTTGTTTATCCTCTGCTCATTTTGTGATATCTTGACAATAAAATTCGTTGGCGTTATCTGAATGTAAAATAACATTTTTTATTTGATTTCAAGAAAATTGTTTGTTGATTTTTTCAAGAGCAGGAAGAATTAAATCCTGATATGATTTATTAGGAGCAATATTATAACTAACAACATTATTTGAATAAAAATCAATAATTACAAAAAGATATAATCATCCTTCTTTAGTATTTATTTGTTTAGTGTCCATTGATCAAATTTGATTTGAAGAGGTTGTACTTTTATAATCTTTGTTTACTTTATCCATTGTAGGTATTCACTTATTTGGATTTTTTTTGTTTTTAGGATAGTTATTTTTAGTTTGTTTTAATCCTTGAATATTGTGTTCTTTCATAATTTTTCGCATTTGTTTTATTGATAATTCTATATTTAAAATGATATTTTTTTCTTGTTTTAATCACTCTTTAAAAGCTGAAAAAATTCTTAAATATCCATAAATTCTGCCTTTTCTTGTAGAATGAAATTCGATTAAAAGTTGGCATATTTTTTGATATTTATGATTGCATTTAATAATATGATTTTCTTCTTTTTTAATAGGTTTTTGTTTATTTTTTAAAAAGTAATATGTTGATCTGTTTAATTGAAGATATTGACATAGGTTTCTAATTGAATATTGATTTTTACAATCATCAATAATTTTAATTTTTTCTTTGATATTTAATTTGTTAATTACTAATGCTATTTGTTTAATTTTATCCATTAATAAAAATCCTTTCAGGTTAAAATTAGTGTTAATTATATAACACAATTGTTTTTAGAATACATTCAGGTTTTTTAAATTAATGGTCTAGTAAAAAGGGCTAAGTGGCAAGTGGCAAGTGGCTATTTTCAATTGCTAAATAAAATATTTTAAAAACTGCCATATCATTAGGAAAAACTTTTTTATTTCTGATAACTTTTCGTAATTGACTATTTACAGATTCAATAGCATTTGTAGTATAAATCACTCTTTTGATTTCTACTGGATAACTAATAAAAACCATTAAATTATCTCAATTTTTATATCAAGATTTAGCAATTTGAGGATATTGTTTATTTCATTTACTTTCAAAGGATTCTAAAGCCTGCATTGCTTGTTCTTCACTACATGCAGTATAAATTGGTTTTAAATCTGCAACTAGAGATTTTCTATGCTTATGAGATATTTCAAACTATTTCTAATTTGATGAACTATGCATAATTGATGTTCTGTTTTAAGATAAACTGATTGTATTGCTTCTGACATGCCTGTTAAATTATCACTGCAGGCAATAAGAATATCATTTAAGCCACGATTTTTCATTTCTGTGAAATTAGATAATCAAAACTTAGAACCTTCATTTTCACTAATTCATAATCCTAAAACATCTTTTTTACCTTCTAAATCAACTCCTAAAGCTATATAAACTGATTTATTAATAATCCTTTTATCTTGTCGTACTTTCACTACTATGCAATCAAAATAAACAATCGGATAAATACTTTCTAATGGTCGATTTTGCCATGCTTTTACATCATCAATAACATCATCAGTAATTTGGCTAATAACACTTTCACTAATATCAGCACCATGATATAACTCTTGTAATTGCATTCTAATATCTGATAATGTCATTCCTTTTGCATATAAAGAAAGAACTTGTTGATCAAAACCATCAAATCTTCTTTGTCTTTTTGCAACTATTACAGGATTAAAATTACTATTGCGATCTCGTGGTACATCAATCTCAATTTTACCTTGTTGAGTTATTAATTTTTTTGAACTTATACCATTACGAGCATTGTCACTATTACTATGTTGATTCTTATCATATCCTAAATAATTTTGCATCTCAGAATTCAACATTTTTTCTACTAATCTTTTTGTTAATTCTTTATACAATCCTCCCTCTTTAAAAACTGTTGTTAAATCTTCAGTATTTTCTAATAATAAATCTACTGCTTTTGATATTGGATCATTATTATTAATATTTTGCTTTTTAGCCATCTGTAACTCACTCTTTCTAGTCATTTAATTATATTTACTAGAATTAATTAAACATAGTTATTTTTGTAAGTTACACAGATTACTAAACATTACCAAAAGTAATGTTGATTATAATGGAGTTTATCATGGTAAATATTTGTGTTTTGAAGCAAAAAGTACTAAGTCTTTAACATTACCATGAAATAATTTTAAAAAATATCAACTTGAATACTTAGAAAATGCTTTTTATCTTAATGCTATTAGTTTTGTTATTATTTATTTTTCACAACATAATGCCTTTTTCTTAGAACCTGTTTAAAATCTTTTCAATAAAATTGAAATAAAGGCAAGAAAAACCATTTGTAAGCTAGTATTTAATTTTTTTTCACAATTTTTTCATAATCTTCTGCATTTTTCTAATCATGCAAAACTTCGTTCTACAACTCATCTTTTTGGTAATACTACAAAAGAATGTAATTCATTACGTTTTATAACTTCAACATTTGCATTTATAATTGTTTTAATTTTAGAAGCAAATTTTTCACCAGTATAACCAGCATCTACTAGTATTTTTTGAACTGCAGAAAGATTCTCTTTTTCATTTTCAATCATTATTATAGCACTATTACGATCTGTTTTTTCTGCTGTGGTTATGTAAATTGCATGTGGTAAACCTTGAGAATCAACAGCAATATGACGCTTTATTCCTGAAATCTTTTTACCAGCATCATAACCTTTATTTTTAGTAGTATCTGTATTTTTAACACTTTGTGAATCAATTATATAAAAACTAGTTTGTTCTTTTCTACCATTATTGATACGAAATGCCTTGACTAATTTTTTTTAAAACTAATTGTAATACACTAGGTTCTTTATCATTATTTTTACTTCAAGCTTGAAAATAATAATATACAATTTGTCATTTTGGAAAATTTTTTTGGTAACATTCTTCACTGGCAACCACTTTTTAATACATATAAAACTGCACAAAATACTTCATATAAATCTAAACTTCTTGGTTTAGTTCTCTTTTTAGTATTTTCTAAAATTGATTTTATATTTTCAAATTGCTCTTTGCTAACATTACTAGGATAATTTTTACACATATATACCTCTTATTTTAAAATATATAATCATTTTATCCTATTCTCTAAAAGATTTTAAACAGGTTCTTAGTTTTTTGAGAAAAATTAAAATTTTTAAAAGTTCAAAAAAAAGCACTGACATATAAAAAAAATAGAACAAAATGGATATAAATTAGAAATTATATATCCATTTTATCTTGATTTTTTAAAATTTTTAATTTAAGAAACTAAAGTTTCTGTTTGTTGATTAGTATGTTTTTTAAATTCAGAACTAGCTTTAAATTTAGGTGCTTTAGAAGCACTAATTACAATAGATTCACCAGTTTGGGGATTACGACCTGTTCTTGCTTCACGAATAATAGTTTCAAATATTCCAAATTTTGGTATATTAATTTTACCACCATTTGCAACTTCAACTTTTATCTCTTCAAAAAATAAATCAATAATATTAGTCGCTAAGGCAATTGTGACGTCAGACTTTTGCGCCACTATCTTAATAATTTCTGTCTTTGTTTTAGAATTACTTTTTGCCATAAAAGATTTCCTCCTAATGTTTTAAGAATTATAATTATAATGTCTATTATAGATATTATTATAACTACGTTATCTTCAAACCAATTTAAAAATGTTACTGGTCTGTAATCAAATTATATAGTAACATTTTATAAAGTGAACCATAAAATGTATTTTTTTTCTAAAAAAATGATAAAATTACTTTAGTTAAGGGTGGTTGGCCCTTAATTACGGTGGTTGGCCCTTAATTACTGGACCATTTTTGATATAAAATTCTAAATTTTAATTTGTAAAATTGGTGGTTTTAGAAATTTAGAATGTATTCTTTCATAATTATAAAACATAACATATTGATTTACATCATTTATAGCTTCATTGATGGATAAATATTGATTTGATCCTTTAGGTAGTCATTCTTGAGATAAATGAGAAAATCAGTTTTCAGATAATACATTACCACCAATATCATAAGGTTGTTTTTTGCTTAAAATTATTTGTTTATCCTCTGCTCATTTTGTGATATCTTGACAATAAAATTCGTTGGCGTTATCTGAATGTAAAATAACATTTTTTATTTGATTTCAAGAAAATTGTTTGTTGATTTTTTCAAGAGCAGGAAGAATTAAATCCTGATATGATTTATTAGGAGCAATATTATAACTAACAACATTATTTGAATAAAAATCAATAATTACAAAAAGATATAATCATCCTTCTTTAGTATTTATTTGTTTAGTGTCCATTGATCAAATTTGATTTGAAGAGGTTGTACTTTTATAATCTTTGTTTACTTTATCCATTGTAGGTATTCACTTATTTGGATTTTTTTTGTTTTTAGGATAGTTATTTTTAGTTTGTTTTAATCCTTGAATATTGTGTTCTTTCATAATTTTTCGCATTTGTTTTATTGATAATTCTATATTTAAAATGATATTTTTTTCTTGTTTTAATCACTCTTTAAAAGCTGAAAAAATTCTTAAATATCCATAAATTCTGCCTTTTCTTGTAGAATGAAATTCGATTAAAAGTTGGCATATTTTTTGATATTTATGATTGCATTTAATAATATGATTTTCTTCTTTTTTAATAGGTTTTTGTTTATTTTTTAAAAAGTAATATGTTGATCTGTTTAATTGAAGATATTGACATAGGTTTCTAATTGAATATTGATTTTTACAATCATCAATAATTTTAATTTTTTCTTTGATATTTAATTTGTTAATTACTAATGCTATTTGTTTAATTTTATCCATTAATAAAAATCCTTTCAGGTTAAAATTAGTGTTAATTATATAACACAATTGTTTTTAGAATACATTCAGGTTTTTTAAATTAATGGTCTAGTAAAAAGGGCTAAGTGGCAAGTGGCCAAACTCTAAAAAAATATTATATTTAAAATATATAAAAACTGAAAATAGGTATAAAATAGTAATATTTAACATAAAATTACTTTTTTTGGTTTTTTCTCTTAAGTTTTCTTTTAAAAAATAATTAAAAATAAAATAATTTTACATTATCTTTAAAAAATAATTGTAAATGTGAAAAATATCTATTATAATGATTAAGGTTTTTTAAGAATAAATAATTCTAATAAAACAAAAAATAAGGAGTATTAGCTCAGCTGGGAGAGCAATTGCCTTACAAGCAATAGGTCGGCGGTTCAAGTCCGTCATACTCCACCATTTACCTGCTGATGTGGCTCAATCCGGCAGAGCAACGGTTTTGTAAACCGTAGGTTGCAGGTTCGATTCCTGTCATCAGCACCATTATTATTTATGGAGGGGTAGCAAAGTGGCCAACTGCACCTGGCTGTAAACCAGATCTCTTCGAGTTCGGGGGTTCGACTCCCTCCCCCTCCACCATATTACTTATTGGGGTGTAGCCAAGCGGTAAGGCAACGGCCTTTGACGCCGTCATGCGTTGGTTCAAATCCAACCACCTCAGCCATATATTTTATTAATTTGTCCTCGTAGCTCAGCGGTAGAGCACTCGGCTTTTAACCGAGGTGTCGCAAGTTCGATCCTTGCCGGGGACACCATTTGATGCCCAGGTGGTGAAATGGCAGACACGTCGGGCTTAAGATCCGATGACTTTTACAGGTTGTGCGAGTTCGAGTCTCGCTCTGGGCACCATTTTATATATTTATTAATGACGAGGAAGTATTCCTCATTTTTTATAAATAAGTAAACTATATTTTGCCCAGATGGCGAAATGGCAGACGCAGTAGACTCAAAATCTACCGAGAAATCATGCGGGTTCGAGTCCCGCTCTGGGCACCACTAATATTAAATTATTAGTATAAAAAGGTATTATTTTAAGAATAGCTTTTTATTTTTATAACATTAAATATTATTAAACTGATAATCGACGTTCTGAAGATCGTTGTTTAATAGGCAAACGTTCTTCAGAATTTAATGTTGCTATATTAAGTGGTTTAGGATCAGGTATTTCAACAACATGAGAAGTTGACATGACTGATTGTGTTTCCTCTCCATTATTAATTTTTTCTGGATTAAAAGATTTATTTAATAATGAAGTATTATCATCACTATCTTCAGAACTTGATGATGATGGCGAAGATGTACTGCTAGAAACATTTTCATAAGTATCTTCTTCATCAAAATTATTAACATCCGCACATCAATTTTCATATAATTCCATTCCAGTATTTATTAATAAACCAGTACCAACTGTTGCAAGACCAGCTATTGTTTCTCAAAAAGCAATTGATCTTTTTTTATAAAATGGTTGATCATCATCATTATTATTTGGATTACTTAATTCATGATATGCAAAAAGACTAACACCAGTAATTGCACTAACAATAGTTATTGGTGCTAATAAACTTGCTGCTGTATTACCTATTTTTTGTCATATATTACGTTGTTGATTTATTACATTTTCTTGATTATTAGGTGCACAACATTCTGATATTTTTTTACTGATTGTCACTATGTGATTTAAACTTGAAGCTGCTGCTGTAATAAAAGCATATGTAACAGGTAATGTATCTGGATTGGGTGTTGGTCAGTTAAGTCAAGCTACTGCTAGTGGTAATAATGGTGCTGTTGCAAAACTTACTCCTGTTAATAAATTATTAATCCTTACATTATTAATATTTCGATATCTTAATATTAAATTAGTTAACGAAATTTTTGAATTAACTGCGCCTTCCACCATAAAACATAATGCTGGTACTAGTGATAATACTCCATCTTGATATAATAAATAGTTACCCCCAGTTACCATTGAATTACCAATAGTAAGTAATACATCTCTTATAGTAGGTGCTACCCTATTTCTATTATTAGTTGATATTAAATCATTTGGTAATAATTGTTCTGTAGAAGAATAACTTCTTGCTGGTGATGAATCCATATTTTTCATCCTTTCTAAAAAATAATTTAAAGTAATAAAATTAATATAAAAAAACCCATATTAAGAATTATAATCCTTAAATATGAGCTAAACTCTAGTCTTTATTTATTACTTCTTGTATTATAACCCTATATTAAATAAATGAAAGTAATATAATCATTAATATTAAAATTATGAAAAATAATTTTAAAAACTTAAATAATTAAATTAATAACACTAAAAAATAAATTTTTATTATTTCCTTATATAAGGAAAAGTTTTATTTTTTATTAATCTTTTTTAAAATTTACTCAAAACCCTTGTTTTTTCTTATTATTTATTTTTAATAATATCATTTTATTTAATAAAATAAAATTTTGATTTTCTATATATTTTTCAATACACATTATTAATAAATAACATCGCAAAATTTTATTTACTGAAATTGGTTTTAATAAAATATTTTTTTTGTATAATTAACTGTTATAAAGGAGGTCATTTATTAATATGAAAAAACAACGCTTAAATATCTCAAAATTAGGATTCTTACTTTCAGTAATGGGTTCGGCAGTAGGATTAGGTGGTATTTGAGGATTTACAACTCAAATGTATAACCATCATGGTGCTTTTCTAATCCCTTTTTTAATATGTATGGTAATTTGTGCAATACCAGTTTTATTTATTGAAATGACAATTGGTAATAAATATCGCAAAAATCATATTGAATTTTTTAGTGAGGTTGGAGGTAAAAAAGGTGCTTTTTTCTCTTGATTGCATTCAACAACCGTTATTTTACTAAGTACTTATTATAGTGTTTTAGTAGGATGAACTTTAATTAATATTATTATTAGTTTTACTTCTAATTTAAATAAAGGTTCTTATTTTTATCATAATATTTTACAACAAACAAATGATCAAGATATTAGCAATTTAAATAGCCTAGGTAACTTAAATTGAATGATTTTACTTGCAACAATTGGTGTATGAATTATTTTGGGTATCATTCTATTAGGTGGTGTTGAAAAAGGAATTGAAAAAGCCAATAAAATTATGATTCCATTTTTATTTTTAATGATTATTATTTTAGCAATTTATACTAGTACATTATCGGGTGCTAAACTTGGATTAAATGTAATGTTTGATTTAGATGCTAAAGAATTATTAAATCCTGGATTATGAAAAGATGCTTTTGGTCAATCATTCTTTATGTTATCAACATGTACAGGAACCATTTATATTTATGCAGCTCATGCTCCCGAAAAACAAGATAGTACTAATCAAGCTTTTGTAGTAGCCTTTGGTACTAGCGTTATTGGTATATTAACAACAATTATTGTTTTTAATTCAATAGGTGCAATTGCTCAAAATCAAGGTAAAACTGATATTAAAGATGTATTTCAAGCAGGTCCTGCTTTGATTTTCCAAGTAATACCAAAATTATTTGCTATTATTAATAATCAAGTTCCTATTTTAGGAAATATTTTAGCAATATTATTTTTTGTTACACTTTTCTTTGCGGGTATGTCCTCACTAATTGGTCAAGTTGAATCAATGGTAAATGGTCTAGAATATGAAATTCATTTAAAGCGCAAACAAGCATTAGCAATATCATTATTAGGAGCAATGGCAGTATCAGTATTATTTACCTTTAGTAATTCACCAGCGCTGTTTAATGGGCTAGCAATCTGAGTAGCACAAATTTGATTACTAATAATTGGGTTTATTTTATTAATTGGTATTAGTCCATATGGCTGAAAATTATATGATACATTAAAATTATATAATAATGAAAATTCATGAATGAAATGAACAAAAGGATATAAAATAGTAATTTTAATTATCGCACCAATTTTAATTTTAATTAATATTGCTACTGGTATCTATGATTTTATTATTAATATTATCAATGCTAATTTTGTCTATGGTACAGTTGGTCTAACACTTGGTGTTGGATTAGTTTTACTTTTAACTTTTATCTTAACTTATCATAAAAATATTCATAATGGTTTTAATAAATTATTTAAAATAAAAACAAAAACTGAAAGAGGTTAAAAAACATGGATGTTGGAGCAATTATTTTAATGGTAATTTCTTTAGTAAGTATTATTGGTCTTTTTATTTTCTTTGTCATAATGGATTTTAAAAGTCATAAAAAACAAAAAAGAAAAGAAAATAACAAAGAATAATATTTTTTAAAATATTTTAGTATACTTATGATAAAGTATTATAATTAGGTTTTTTTGTAATCTGGCATCAAAATGCCAGATTACAAAACTTATTATTAAATGGTGAGTGAAATGGAAAAAAATAAATTAAAACAAATTTTATTAATTAGCAAAATAACTTTAACAATTGCTTCTTTATTTTTATTTTTAGTTTGACTAATGTTTATGACTAATAATTTTTTTCCTAAATCTCAAAACTCATTTGTTGCCAAAATTATGAATACTTCAATTCAAATTATGATTTGACCAATTACTAGTATAATTCTATTTATTTTTATTATGCCAATATGAGTTACTAATAAAAAAGAAATTTTATTAGTATTTTTAACATTGTCACTAATTATCACAATATTGTGTTCAACTTTTCTTTTCAGTTTAAATATTAATAAATTCTGAATTATATGATTAATTGCTCATTTTTTTGCTATAGCTTCAATTCTTTTTTTCTTTTTTTCTTTTTTCTTTAAAGAAAAACTTCTTTTATTTAAAAAGAAAAAAAATAAACATATTGAAAAAAAGATTAAAAAATAATTTTTTTTAACTTGTTTATCAAAAGTAGTTGACTTTAATTTTAGTAATATGATATAAATACATGGTGGTTAACATAACTGCGGGTGTCGTATAATGGTATTATTACAGCCTTCCAAGCTGAAGACGTGGGTTCGATTCCCATCACCCGCTCCATTATAAAAAAATAAAAGCCGTAATTAATACGCCTTTTTTTATTTTATAATGGTTTATATTTTAGGACCTTTTTTAGTTTGTAGTACTACTGCTGTTTCTTCATCACTATAATTACTGCAAGCACATTTATTAACTATTTCTGCTCATGAATTTACTGGATACATAACTAAAGACATTCCATTAGTTCTTTCTGGTAATGATTCTAAATATTTTATTTTATTATTTGTGCATTCTTCTAAATTAATTTTCATTAGTTATCCCCTACTTCTTTTAAAATTCGACTATTAAAAGCGTCTGCTAAGAACTTATAAACTTTTACTTCAGAAATATTTTTTAAATCATAACAATTAATTATATCAGTTAATTTTAAAATCACATCATGATATTTTATAAAATAAGTTTTATTTTCAACATTTGCTCACTTTTCTAAATTCATTGCATAATAAATTATTCCATCTCTATAAAATTGTGATTTCATATTTCTCACTCCTTTAAACGATATAATAAAACAAAAAACCTAATTTAAATACAAAAATTTAAACGAGGTCTATAAAAAAAACCAAAATATTTTGTTCCAAAGTTCCTTTAAAACTTTAATACAATTGTAACTCATTTACAAGAAATTCCAAGTAAAATCAATAAAAAAAATTAATAACTTAAAATTAATATAAAGAGATAAATAAAGATTGCAAATGCAATCTTTATTTATAATTGTCCTGAAATTGTTTTTAAAACAAAATTTTTTATATTCACTGATTGGAACTTCAGTTTTATTTATTAAATCACTCACTTGTTTTTGTCATTTTTTAACTAAGTTTTTCATCTCTACATAGTCAGGTGTAACAATAGAAACAAAAATAATCATTTGTTTCATAATTTGTAACTCAACCTCACAATGTTTCTTATTGACTAATCTGGCGTCTCAAGCATAAGCAAGAACTGTTCTATTGCTTACTGCTACTTTAATTAATTTGTTTTAGTTTTATCTTTAGGAATTTCTTTTAATCTTTTTTTTCCTTTTCTTTAAAACTTTAATTTAATAAAAATCCTAACATAGAAATATATCTATATTAGGACTGAACAGTTATTAAATTATGAATATATAATAACATAAAAAATAATACTTTTGATGAAAATTATAATTAACACTTATATAAGTATTAATATTTAATTTCCTATACATGTATTTTTTATAAATAATTAAATTATAAAACTTCTAAGGAAATAACTATTTCTAATTAAACAATAGTTATCTAATACAAGAATAAATGAAAAATATCTATATTAAATATAGATACTATGATATAATTTTTCTAAAATTAATATAA
The DNA here is from genome assembly GCF_964031275.1 of Spiroplasma endosymbiont of Acasis viretata. Lineage (NCBI taxonomy): Bacteria > Bacillati > Mycoplasmatota > Mollicutes > Entomoplasmatales > Spiroplasmataceae > Spiroplasma > Spiroplasma endosymbiont of Acasis viretata. The sequence goes on along the minus strand of NZ_OZ035019.1, from coordinate 356,320 downwards.
GTTTTTACCTATTTACTTTTATTTTAAAGTAAATAGGTTTTTAATTTAAAAAAGGAGATATTTAGAAGTGCTATATAGTAAAAAAACAGAAAATCTTATAACAGAAAAAGAAAAACAAGTTTTTAAAGAAAAAACAACAACAAATTCAAGAAAAATTAAACCACAATTACCAATAACAACATCTCTTGCTGAAATATTACTAAATAATAATGAAAAGCTTGTTGGTACTATTACTAGTGATCAGTATCTTAATAAAGATAACAAACAAGTACCATTATATAAAGTAATTAAAACTTCAGAACCAAATAAAAAATAAACATTAAAGCAATAAATTCTATTAAAAACGACAAACAACCAATAACAATTCTAAATAAAACCAATTCACAATCAATATAAAAATAAAATAAAATTATTAAAGATTGAAATTGAAATTTTTAATAATTTTATTTTTTATTATTTAATTAAAAGTTTATGTTTAGATTAACTACTAAAATTTATTTTCTTCTTATTTTATAGTATGATTTACCTATAAACTTAATTTTTTATTATAAAGGAGAAATAATAATGAATGTACTAAAAACATATGAGATTTGAAAAAAGCAAAACTTACCACAACACTTAAAAAAACAATTAACTACAATGTCTAAAAGTGAAATTGAAGATGCTTTTACTACAACTTTAGAATTTGGTACAGCTGGCATGCGTGGTATTACTGGAGTTGGTACCGGCAGAATTAATGAAATTATTATTATGAAAGCAACTGTCGCATTTATTCAATATTTAAAATCTGCTTTTTCTGAAAAAGACTTACTTCGTGGTGTTATTATTGCTCATGATAATCGTCACTTTTCAGCAGAATTTACATTGTTAACAGCAAAAACTTTAGCCAAACATAAAATTCCTATTTTTTTATTTAAAAATAATGATTTAAGACCAACACCAGTACTTTCATATAGTATTAGAAAAGTTAATGCTCTTGCTGGAATTGTTATTACGGCCAGTCATAATCCTCCTGAATATAATGGTTATAAAATTTATGATCAATATGGCTGTCAATTTCTTCCTAATGTTACCAATATAATTAGCAATAAAATGGAACAATTGCCTGATGATTTTCAATTAACATTCGATTATGATACTAACCTAATTAAAGAAGTGCCTTCAACAGTAGAAGATAATTATCGTGATGATATTAAAAATTTACAGTTTTATCCACAAGTTAAAAATCGTAACTTTAAAATTGTATTTTCTAATCTACACGGTACTAGTCGTGAATGAGTTAAACCAATTTTAGAACAATGCGGTTATGAAATTATTTTAGTAACAGAGCAAGCTAACTATGATCCTGATTTTAAAGGTGTGGTGTCGCCCAATCCCGAAGTAAAACCAACATTTGATTTAGCAATTAAACACGCTAAAAAACATGATGCACCATTAATTATTTTAAATGATCCTGATGCTGATCGCATTGGTATTGCTGTAAAACATAATAATGATTATGTATTATTAACAGGTAATGAAACAGCACCAATTTTATTAGAATATTTATTAAGCCATTATCAACTTAATAAAACAATGCCAAAAAATCCCGTTATGTACAATACATTTGTTACTTCCAATTTATCTGATATGATTGCTAAATCATACGGATGTCAAGTCATTAAAACGTTAACTGGCTTTAAATGAATTGGTGCAGAAATGCTAAAAGAAAAAGCACGTAACATTAACTTTGTTTTTGGTTTTGAAGAAGCATATGGTTATGTTATTAAAGATATTACTCGTGACAAAGATGGTATTCAATCAGCAATAGTAGCAGCAGAAGCAGCTTGATATTATCAAAATTCACAAAAAACATTAGTTGATGTTTTAGAAAATATTTATCAAAAATTTGGATATTATTACTGTTATACTGTTAATCTTATTTTAAAAGGAAAAACAGGACAAAATACTATTAATAATATGTTAGAAACATTAAGAACTAGTAAAATACCAACGCTTAATAATATTAAAACAATTAAAGTTGAAGATTATCAAACTGGTTTACATGGAATGCCATCGCAAAATTTACTAAAATTTTACTTCAGTGATGGTTCATGATTTGCTGTTAGACCTAGTGGAACTGAGCCAAAAATTAAATTCTATTTTGTTTGTGTTGATAAAACCATTAATGATGCACAATTAAAAATGAGAAAAATGTATGAAGAATTAGCTATCAAACATCTAAATATCAAAGATATAAAATGATAGAAAGGAACTAAAAAATGACTGTAATTAAAGATATTAAACCTAATAATGTTTTAAGTTTAGTAGTAATTATTAATCGAGTAATTCAAGGTGTTGCTTCTAACAATACTAATTATTTAAACTTACAATTACAAGATAAAACTGGGACAATTTCAGCAAGAATTTGAGACGTAAGCAAAGAAACTATTGAACAATTAACAATAGGACAAGTAATTAAAATTGAAGCAAATAGCATTAATTATAATAATGAAATACAACTAAAAATTAATAATTGAACTATTATTACTAATCCTAGTGAATATTATGATTTATTACTTACACAAGCACCAATTAATATTATTGAAGCATGAACTGAAATTAGTCAAACAATAAAGGAATTTAAAAATCCAATTTTAAAAAAAGTATTAATCCAATCTTTTAATAAAAAAAATATTGATGATTATAAAAAATGACCAGCAGCAGTTAAAATGCATCATGCTGTTCAAAGCGGTTTATTATGACACTCAGTAACAATGCTAAGAATGGCAAAACAAGTAGTAGCACTTTATAATGATCGTAATATTAATAGTGAACTATTATATGCAGGAATCATTATGCATGATTATGGAAAAATGGTTGAATTAAATAATAATCCTATTAGTTCATATACACTATCAGGTAAAATGATTGGTCATATTTCATTAGGTGCAATGCAAGTTACACTTGCTTGTAAGGAATTAAATATTAACTTAGAGGAAGAAATCGTAGTTTTATTACAGCATCTAATATTAGCTAGTCATGGTAAATATGAATATGGCTCACCTGTCTTACCAAAAACAATAGAAGCTGAAATTTTACATCATTTAGATAACTTAGATGCAAAAATCTATGCAATTGATGAAGCGTTGGTTAATATTAATGTTGGTGAATCAACTGCTCGTATTGCAAGTATTGAAAATAGAATGTTTTATAAACATCAAAATTTAAAGGAAAATAATAAAAAAGTTTAAATAATAAAAACTCTCTTTTAATTAAAAGAGAGTTTTTATTATTTATCATAAATTTTAATAAATTAATTAATTTATATTTATTTTTATAGGGTAAAAATAACCAGTTTCTGTATTACCATAAAAAATCAATACATTTGCTTCTTTATCTGTTTCTTTATCTTTAAATCAATCATTAGGTACTGGCTCTTTATTTTTATCATAAATTTCATTTTCATTTCTAAGCTTATTAAAATCAATTTTTTCTTTATAAATACCTTTTAATAATAATTTAATAACTAATTCTGAATCTTTTTGTAATTTTTTTAATTTATTTATAACATCTGTTACGGCTTCTTGTTTATTTATGGTTGCTTTAGTTGAACTTGGTGGTGCTAATGAAGCGAATGGCAAAGTTGTCTTTGAAAAATAATTTTGCATATCACTATCTGAAATAATTGTTTGCTTAGTTATATCAATCATTGTTGAACCTTGATAATTCGGATCATTTGAATTACTACTTATTTTGACAACTATTTTAGATACTTTTTCAAGTTCTTGTTTATTGTTTGTTATTTCTTGATTATTTTCGTTATAAAATTGAAGTTGATAACCAGCAGCTAATGGTGTTGACTTAAATTCATCAAAACTATTTATATTACTAATTAATTCTTTATAACTTTTACTTGGATGCCACTTGCCACTTGCCACTTAGCCCTTTTTACTAGACCATTAATTTAAAAAACCTGAATGTATTCTAAAAACAATTGTGTTATATAATTAACACTAATTTTAACCTGAAAGGATTTTTATTAATGGATAAAATTAAACAAATAGCATTAGTAATTAACAAATTAAATATCAAAGAAAAAATTAAAATTATTGATGATTGTAAAAATCAATATTCAATTAGAAACCTATGTCAATATCTTCAATTAAACAGATCAACATATTACTTTTTAAAAAATAAACAAAAACCTATTAAAAAAGAAGAAAATCATATTATTAAATGCAATCATAAATATCAAAAAATATGCCAACTTTTAATCGAATTTCATTCTACAAGAAAAGGCAGAATTTATGGATATTTAAGAATTTTTTCAGCTTTTAAAGAGTGATTAAAACAAGAAAAAAATATCATTTTAAATATAGAATTATCAATAAAACAAATGCGAAAAATTATGAAAGAACACAATATTCAAGGATTAAAACAAACTAAAAATAACTATCCTAAAAACAAAAAAAATCCAAATAAGTGAATACCTACAATGGATAAAGTAAACAAAGATTATAAAAGTACAACCTCTTCAAATCAAATTTGATCAATGGACACTAAACAAATAAATACTAAAGAAGGATGATTATATCTTTTTGTAATTATTGATTTTTATTCAAATAATGTTGTTAGTTATAATATTGCTCCTAATAAATCATATCAGGATTTAATTCTTCCTGCTCTTGAAAAAATCAACAAACAATTTTCTTGAAATCAAGTAAAAAATGTTATTTTACATTCAGATAACGCCAACGAATTTTATTGTCAAGATATCACAAAATGAGCAGAGGATAAACAAATAATTTTAAGCAAAAAACAACCTTATGATATTGGTGGTAATGTATTATCTGAAAACTGATTTTCTCATTTATCTCAAGAATGACTACCTAAAGGATCAAATCAATATTTATCCATCAATGAAGCTATAAATGATGTAAATCAATATGTTATGTTTTATAATTATGAAAGAATACATTCTAAATTTCTAAAACCACCAATTTTACAAATTAAAATTTAGAATTTTATATCAAAAATGGTCCAGTAATTAAGGGCCAACCACCGTAAAAATCAATATTCAATTAGAAACCTATGTCAATATCTTCAATTAAACAGATCAACATATTACTTTTTAAAAAATAAACAAAAACCTATTAAAAAAGAAGAAAATCATATTATTAAATGCAATCATAAATATCAAAAAATATGCCAACTTTTAATCGAATTTCATTCTACAAGAAAAGGCAGAATTTATGGATATTTAAGAATTTTTTCAGCTTTTAAAGAGTGATTAAAACAAGAAAAAAATATCATTTTAAATATAGAATTATCAATAAAACAAATGCGAAAAATTATGAAAGAACACAATATTCAAGGATTAAAACAAACTAAAAATAACTATCCTAAAAACAAAAAAAATCCAAATAAGTGAATACCTACAATGGATAAAGTAAACAAAGATTATAAAAGTACAACCTCTTCAAATCAAATTTGATCAATGGACACTAAACAAATAAATACTAAAGAAGGATGATTATATCTTTTTGTAATTATTGATTTTTATTCAAATAATGTTGTTAGTTATAATATTGCTCCTAATAAATCATATCAGGATTTAATTCTTCCTGCTCTTGAAAAAATCAACAAACAATTTTCTTGAAATCAAGTAAAAAATGTTATTTTACATTCAGATAACGCCAACGAATTTTATTGTCACGATATCACAAAATGAGCAGAGGATAAACAAATAATTTTAAGCAAAAAACAACCTTATGATATTGGTGGTAATGTATTATCTGAAAACTGATTTTCTCATTTATCTCAAGAATGACTACCTAAAGGATCAAATCAATATTTATCCATCAATGAAGCTATAAATGATGTAAATCAATATGTTATGTTTTATAATTATGAAAGAATACATTCTAAATTTCTAAAACCACCAATTTTACAAATTAAAATTTAGAATTTTATATCAAAAATGGTCCAGTAATTAAGGGCCAACCACCGAAAATCATATTATTAAATGCAATCATAAATATCAAAAAATATGCCAACTTTTAATCGAATTTCATTCTACAAGAAAAGGCAGAATTTATGGATATTTAAGAATTTTTTCAGCTTTTAAAGAGTGATTAAAACAAGAAAAAAATATCATTTTAAATATAGAATTATCAATAAAACAAATGCGAAAAATTATGAAAGAACACAATATTCAAGGATTAAAACAAACTAAAAATAACTATCCTAAAAACAAAAAAAATCCAAATAAGTGAATACCTACAATGGATAAAGTAAACAAAGATTATAAAAGTACAACCTCTTCAAATCAAATTTGATCAATGGACACTAAACAAATAAATACTAAAGAAGGATGATTATATCTTTTTGTAATTATTGATTTTTATTCAAATAATGTTGTTAGTTATAATATTGCTCCTAATAAATCATATCAGGATTTAATTCTTCCTGCTCTTGAAAAAATCAACAAACAATTTTCTTGAAATCAAATAAAAAATGTTATTTTACATTCAGATAACGCCAACGAATTTTATTGTCAAGATATCACAAAATGAGCAGAGGATAAACAAATAATTTTAAGCAAAAAACAACCTTATGATATTGGTGGTAATGTATTATCTGAAAACTGATTTTCTCATTTATCTCAAGAATGACTACCTAAAGGATCAAATCAATATTTATCCATCAATGAAGCTATAAATGATGTAAATCAATATGTTATGTTTTATAATTATGAAAGAATACATTCTAAATTTCTAAAACCACCAATTTTACAAATTAAAATTTAGAATTTTATATCAAAAATGGTCCAGTAATTAAGGGCCAACCACCCTAATTGTAAAATACACAAAATTTGATAACATGTAGTTGTTATCAAATATATAAGTTTTAACCCATTACTTTTATGCCAAAGTAAATGGGTTTTAATGTTTAAAAGGAGATATTATAATGGCAACAATAAATAAGACAAAATCTCAAACATATAATTTTCTATCAGAAAATAAAAACATAGAAGATATTAAAAAGCAAGCAAACATTGAGATTAGAAAAAAAAGAAGACATGGTGGAAAAACATTTAAATTAATTGTAATTAATAATACTAATAATCAAATAATTAATGACGACTTATCAGAAAACGAAATATTTTATGATACTTATGATACTGTAGATGATTTAAATGATATTTTAGCAGAAAAAATATTAAAATTACAAACAACAATTCAAAAACAAACTCAGGAAATTCAACAACTTAAAAAAGAAAATGAAAAATTAAAACAAAGCAATATTAATTTTGATAAGTTTAAATATAATGCTTTAACAATTTATGATGAAAAACAAAGAAAAAAAAAATATTAATAAAATTCATGAAGAAATTTTACCAATTGAAGATAAATTATTTTTTATAATAACTTTAATTTATAATGATGGATCAATTTTTGAAGAAATAATATATTTTGATAATAATGAAAAAAATGAAATTGAAGTTTGAAAACAAGCTAAAAGATATCAGAATATTGAAGAATATAAAAAAAATACTTGTTTAATTGATAAAAAAAATCAATTTTTAAATAAAATAACAGTAAAAGATTTTTTAAAACAACAACAAGATTTTAAACTAAAACCAACTAAAATTGAAAGAACTTTATGATATATTTTTACAGCAATTGCTGTATTAGCTGGCATATCTACTTTCATAGGTGTCATAATTCTTTTTTTTCCAACTGTAGCTGTTATACCTACTGTAGCAATAGGATTAAAAGTTGTAGGTACACTTTCTAGTATTAGTTTTATAAGAATATTTGCATCATTGTTTTCTTCTGCAACAAGAAAAGTTGATGTATGATTTGGTAATAAACTTTATAAAAACAAAGAACAAAAAGAGAAAGAAAAAAAAGAACGTCAATCAATAATTAAAAATTTATCAACTGATAAATTAGAAACTAAATTACAAACACAATATGAAATTTTAAAACAAGAACTAGATAACAAAAAAGAAAAAAATCCAGACCAACTAATAAATAAAAACATTATAAATCATAATTTAAATAATATTTCTCAAAATCTAAATATTGAATCTGAAAATCAAAATTTTGATTCATCTGTACGAGATACAATAAATCAACAAGAACAACAACCTTCAACAAGTTCAAATCATAACTGAAATAAAGTTAAACGCTTATTAACAACATAATTAATTAACAATTCTAATGAAAGTGATTATTTATTATTTTTTTAACATTTTTAGTTTTAAAAATATATAATTTTTTGTGAGTATTTGAAGGTAGAAAAAATATTCAAAAAATAATAAGGGAGAAGACAAACATGCCATGAAAACCATATGACAAATGAAGTCAAGCTGAAAAAGATGCACATGCTAAAAATGCTGATAAAATAAATAAAGCTTGAGCAGAAAAAAACGAACGTGAAAGACGAGAAAAAGTTGCCAATACTCTTGCATTTGAAAAAGAAGACACTATAAAAAAAGAACAAGAACAGTTGAAAGAAGTATGAACAGAAAAACAAAAAGTTGGTAATTCTTTGGGATTCAAAGAAATTAAAAAAATAAATAATGAAGCTTCAACAAGTAAAAATCAAAGTTCTAGTAGTAAATCACAAAAAATGTAAATTTTAAATACTTTAAAACTGCACAATTGTGCAGTTTTTTTTAGCAATTTTATTTGTATAATTTTAATGAAAATATTTAACATAAATAAGTGTTAAAATATAAAATAAAATTGTTATAATTAAATTGTTCTTATTTTTTATAGAACAAAACAATTTTAAAAAATGAATATAAAATTTAAATATAAACACAAATTTCAAATAACCTTTAAAACTTTTAGTTCCTTATTTTATACAGGAATTTTTTTTGTATAATTTATTTATATAAAATTAATACATGTTTTTAACTCACTACTTTAATTTTAAAGTAATTGAGTTTTTATTTTGAAAGGAAAGTTTAGATGAAAGATAAAAAGAAAGATTTACAAGAAGAAATTGAAATTTTTGAAAATGAAATTATAAAATTAGATGAAAAAATAAAAAACATAGTTTTAGAAATAGAACCACTACATAAAGAATTAGAATTAAATTTAAATAAAAAATCAGTTATCAAAAAATACGCTTTTTTAAATGTAATTAGTTTTGGATTATTTAATTTTTTAAAAAAGAAAAAATTAAATCACAAAATTCAAGACAATAATACAAAAATTAAATATTTGATGGGCGAAATTAGTCATTTTGATGACAAAAAATCACAAATAAAAACTAAAATAATCGAAAAATATGAAAAAATAGCAAACATAATTTTTGATAAGAATATGAAAGAGAATTCTATTAAAAATGATAATAACCAAAAACAAAGAAGTAATTCAATTTAAAAATTGGATAATGTTTAATAAATATTACGATAAACTGCTCCATTTGAGCAGTTTATTTTTCGGTGGTTGCCACTTAGCCCTTTTTACTAGACCATTAATTTAAAAAACCTGAATGTATTCTAAAAACAATTGTGTTATATAATTAACACTAATTTTAACCTGAAAGGATTTTTATTAATGGATAAAATTAAACAAATAGCATTAGTAATTAACAAATTAAATATCAAAGAAAAAATTAAAATTATTGATGATTGTAAAAATCAATATTCAATTAGAAACCTATGTCAATATCTTCAATTAAACAGATCAACATATTACTTTTTAAAAAATAAACAAAAACCTATTAAAAAAGAAGAAAATCATATTATTAAATGCAATCATAAATATCAAAAAATATGCCAACTTTTAATCGAATTTCATTCTACAAGAAAAGGCAGAATTTATGGATATTTAAGAATTTTTTCAGCTTTTAAAGAGTGATTAAAACAAGAAAAAAATATCATTTTAAATATAGAATTATCAATAAAACAAATGCGAAAAATTATGAAAGAACACAATATTCAAGGATTAAAACAAACTAAAAATAACTATCCTAAAAACAAAAAAAATCCAAATAAGTGAATACCTACAATGGATAAAGTAAACAAAGATTATAAAAGTACAACCTCTTCAAATCAAATTTGATCAATGGACACTAAACAAATAAATACTAAAGAAGGATGATTATATCTTTTTGTAATTATTGATTTTTATTCAAATAATGTTGTTAGTTATAATATTGCTCCTAATAAATCATATCAGGATTTAATTCTTCCTGCTCTTGAAAAAATCAACAAACAATTTTCTTGAAATCAAATAAAAAATGTTATTTTACATTCAGATAACGCCAACGAATTTTATTGTCACGATATCACAAAATGAGCAGAGGATAAACAAATAATTTTAAGCAAAAAACAACCTTATGATATTGGTGGTAATGTATTATCTGAAAACTGATTTTCTCATTTATCTCAAGAATGACTACCTAAAGGATCAAATCAATATTTATCCATCAATGAAGCTATAAATGATGTAAATCAATATGTTATGTTTTATAATTATGAAAGAATACATTCTAAATTTCTAAAACCACCAATTTTACAAATTAAAATTTAGAATTTTATATCAAAAATGGTCCAGTAATTAAGGGCCAACCACCTATCAAAGAAAAAATTAAAATTATTGATGATTGTAAAAATCAATATTCAATTAGAAACCTATGTCAATATCTTCAATTAAACAGATCAACATATTACTTTTTAAAAAATAAACAAAAACCTATTAAAAAAGAAGAAAATCATATTATTAAATGCAATCATAAATATCAAAAAATATGCCAACTTTTAATCGAATTTCATTCTACAAGAAAAGGCAGAATTTATGGATATTTAAGAATTTTTTCAGCTTTTAAAGAGTGATTAAAACAAGAAAAAAATATCATTTTAAATATAGAATTATCAATAAAACAAATGCGAAAAATTATGAAAGAACACAATATTCAAGGATTAAAACAAACTAAAAATAACTATCCTAAAAACAAAAAAAATCCAAATAAGTGAATACCTACAATCGATAAAGTAAACAAAGATTATAAAAGTACAACCTCTTCAAATCAAATTTGATCAATGGACACTAAACAAATAAATACTAAAGAAGGATGATTATATCTTTTTGTAATTATTGATTTTTATTCAAATAATGTTGTTAGTTATAATATTGCTCCTAATAAATCATATCAGGATTTAATTCTTCCTGCTCTTGAAAAAATCAACAAACAATTTTCTTGAAATCAAATAAAAAATGTTATTTTACATTCAGATAACGCCAACGAATTTTATTGTCAAGATATCACAAAATGAGCAGAGGATAAACAAATAATTTTAAGCAAAAAACAACCTTATGATATTGGTGGTAATGTATTATCTGAAAACTGATTTTCTCATTTATCTCAAGAATGACTACCTAAAGGATCAAATCAATATTTATCCATCAATGAAGCTATAAATGATGTAAATCAATATGTTATGTTTTATAATTATGAAAGAATACATTCTAAATTTCTAAAACCACCAATTTTACAAATTAAAATTTAGAATTTTATATCAAAAATGGTCCAGTAATTAAGGGCCAACCACCAACACCTAATTTTACTAATTGTTCTAAAGCTTGTTTTTTATTAAAAATTTCATCAAAAGCACGATGAAAAGTTATTTTTAAAGGCTTTGCTAATTTAATAATTTCACTCATTCTTTCAACATCAATATTATTATCTTTAGTTAAAATACCACAAACAATACCTGATGCATGAGTTGTTTTAATAAATTCAATATCTCTTTTAAAGATTTTAAAATCATTATCAGTAACATTAAAACCATTATTATTATTTCTAACCATAACCATTACTGGTTTCAATGAAATTTTACATGCTTCAGCAATCAATTCATAACTTGGAGTATAACCACCAAATTCCATAGCAGTACAAAGTTCAACTTGATCAGCTAAAGAATTATTAATTTTTTCTATATCTTTTAAAGATGTAGCTATTACTTCTAAAAACATAAAATATTTCTCCCCATCTTATTTTTTTGGTAAATAAGTTTTCAATAAACTAACTTTATCTAATTTCTCTCAAGGTAATTGTAAATCATTTCTACCAAAATGACCATAAGTTGATAATTGTTGATAATTTTGTTTCAATAACTCTAATTTATCAATCATAGCACTAGCAGAACAATCAAAGACTTGATAAATTATTTCTGTTAATTTTGCCTCTGTTAAACCGGAAATAATAGTTTGATGAGTATTAACAAATATTGCAATTGGTTCAGGAGTTCCAATTGCATAAGCTAATTGTACTTCACAAATCTTTGCTAAGTTAGCAGCAACAATATTTTTAGCAATATACCTAGCATAATAAGCACCAGTTCTATCAACTTTAGTGGGATCTTTTCCTGAAAAAGCTCCCCCACCATGACAAGCAGCTCCACCATAAGTATCAACCATTAATTTTCTTCCTGTTAAACCAGTATCACCAGCAGGTCCACCAATTACAAATTTACCGGTTGGATTAATTAAATATTTAAAATCAAGATTTAAATGATATTTATTAGCAATATATTGCATAATTTCTGTATGAATAAATGTTTTAAATTGTTTTTCATCATAATTTGCTTGATGTTGAATGCTCATTAAAATAGTATGTATTTTTAAATTTTTAGGGTCTTCTTGATCAATAGAAACTTGCGCTTTCATATCAAGAAGTGCATACTTAAATTTTTTTTCCTTTCGTAATTTTGTAGCTCGTTTAATTAATTCATGTGCTAAAACAATTGCTAATGGCATATATTCTGATGTTTGCTGACATGCATAACCAAACATTATTCCTTGATCACCAGCACCAATTTGATGATTTTTTAATTCAACACCTTGTAAAATATCAGGTGATTGTTCATGAATTAACACTTTAATTTCACAAGTAAAGCCATTGAATCCAATTTCATCATTTATATAACCAATTTCAGTAATAACTTTTCGCGCAATTACTTGATAATCAACTTGAGCGTGACTATGAACTTCACCACCAATTAAAACAAAATTTGTAGTAATAAAAACCTCACATGCTACTTTGGCATGTGGATCTTGTTTTAAAAAAGCATCGAAAATTGCATCAGCAATTTGATCGCAAATCTTATCAGGATGACCAGGAGCAACAGACTCACTAGTAAAAAGAGGATGGGTAATATTAGGTATTAATTTCATATTTTTTAACCTTTCTCAAGTAAAATATTTTTTGTAATTCATGGCATAATTTCATTATCAAATATATCTTTAATATTAGGTTCATTAATTAAAGCATGTTTACCATCAAAAATAAAAACATAACTATGATGTTTCTTCCAATATTTTTTATTAATTTTAAGTTGATGAAAATCACTAAATACATCATCAGCGCTTTGCAAGATTAACGTTGGAAGTTTTGAATTACTAATTTCCATTATACTTTTTTTATTAATTTTTTTAAATTGTAGTAAAAAACGTAATGATCAATTTTGACGATTACTATATCTTTGATTTATATTAGTAATATGAGCATTATTACTAGAAATATCTTGATTTTCAACATAGATTGGCATTTGAATATTAGAATTAAAAATAAAAGCAAAACAAAAACAAATAATAAAACTTAATGAAAATTGATAAAGATTTTTTTTAGTTACTAAATTACTAGTAATTAATGCTGATACTTGTGAATTATTTTTAACAGCATGACTAGCAATAGCTGCGCCTAATGATTCACCAAAAACAATAATTTTTTGATTGGGATATTTAGATTTTACTGCACTTATTATATCTTTTAAATCATTAATATCAGTACCTAATGATTTAAATTTTCAATCTTGTCCATTTTTACCATTACCTCTTCGATCATAAGTAATCAAAGATAGTTGTGATTTTTTACAAAAAGAACTTAGTAATTTAAAATCATCTTTTTGACCTTGCAAGCCATGAGCACCAATAATAATGACTGTACTTTTATCAACCATTTGCTTAAATAATTTTACTTCATAACCATCACGTAAAATAATTACCTTTTCTCGTATTTCAGCAGCTTGTTGTACATGAACATTGTCTTTAATTTTTGCCATTAATAAAATTCTTAAAATTACTAATATACTAATCCCAATTAAAATCGAATATAAACCATTTTGCTCAGTAAAAAAATTAGCATTGTTTCATATCATGTTAAAGTTAGTCCCTTCCTATATTTCTAATTATTCGTAAATTTTAAAATTAGGTGCTTGTGGATGAATAAAAATACGTTCAATTTTTTGTGCTTTATTTGTTTCATCATTAATAGTTAATAAAACAGCTGAAAATTGACCTTCACCATCTGCTGGACTAAATTTTGCTGGCATACTTTTTTTATCACGAATAATAACTTCTTCAGCTTTAGCACCAATAATAGAATAAAACGGACCTGTCATTCCAACATCACTAATAAAAGCGGTACCTTTTGGTAATAAACGATTATCTGCTGTTTGAACATGAGTATGAGTTCCTACCACACAAGTAACTTGACCATCAAAATTTCAAGCAAAAGATAACTTTTCCGCTGTTGCTTCAGCATGAAAATCAATAATATGAATGTCACTTTTTTCTTCACTATTTTGTTTATCAATCGTAATAAGTTGTTCAAGAGCAAAATAAGGATTATCAGATTTATCCATGAAAGTACGACCAATTAAGTTTGTTACACGCACTTTTTTATTACCAACTTTAACTAAAATTGTACCATTACCTGGATGATAAGGATTATAATTTAAAGGACGCAATAAATCGGGAGTTGTATTAATATACTTAGGAACATCAGGATGACCAAAAATATGATTACCGGTAGTAATAATATCAATACCAGCATTTTTTAATTCATCATAGTGTTTTTTACATAATGATTTACCATGCGTAGTATTTTCACCATTCGCAACTACTAAATGAATCTTAAATTGATTTTCATATTCCTTTTTTATTTTAGGAATTCAATATTTAACCATTTGTCTACCAACAATACTGTAAATATCACCAATTATTAAAATTTTCATTAATTTCCACCTGCTTTATTCTATTTTATCAATTTCTTGTAAAACTTTAATAAAATTATACTTTTCCGTATATTTTTCATATATTACTTGTCGTTGTTTATATTTTTCATAAAGATGCAACTTACTTTCATATTTATTTAATAAAATAATAACTTTTTGTAGACTATCATGAACAGCCGTTCGTGATACTTTTTGTAAATCAGCAATTTCTTGTAAAGATAAATTCTCAATAAAGTAATTTGTAAAATATTGTTTTTGTTTTGCTGTTAATAATGTATTATAAAAAGCAAATAAACTATAATATAAAACTTGTTTTTCTAAACTATTCATTTTCATACTCCACAAACAAATCACTTGTTAAACTAAAAATATACTTATCTAAATCAAACTCTTCCAAGTCATTAATACCTTCACCAAAACCCATTAATTTAACAGGAATATCTAATTCTTCCTTAATAGCAAGAATAATACCACCTTTAGCAGTGCCATCCATTTTTGTTAAAATAATGCCAGTCAAAGAAACAATTTTCATAAATTCTTGTGCTTGATTAATACCGTTTTGTCCAGTTGTACCATCAATTACTAACAATGTTTCATTAGCTTCATGTCCTAATTTCTGAGTAATAATTTTATTAATCTTTTTTAACTCCTGCATCAAATTAACTTTATTTTCTAATCTTCCTGCCGTATCAACAATAATAACATCACAACCTTCAGATTTAGCTGCTTCAACTCCAGCATAAACAACACTAGCTGGATCTTGCTTTGGTGTTCCTAAATAACAAGGAATGCCAATTCTTTCTGCTCAAATTTGTAATTGTTCAACTGCACCAGCACGAAAAGTATCAGCAGCAACTAGAATTGGTTTTTTACCTTGTGTCTTTAATTTAGCTGCTAATTTAGATGCTGATGTTGTCTTACCATTACCATTAACACCAACAACTAAAAATAACGAAATATTATTACTACTAAAATTTAATCTTGTAGAAACCAACTGACCATCAGTATAAATAACAAACATTTTATCAATAATAATATCATTAATATCTTTTGGTTTTGTTAATTTTTGGATTTTGGATTCATGACGAATTTCATCAGTAATAGTTTCTGCCATTTTGTATCCAACATCTGCTAAAATTAATACTTCAGTTAATTCTTCAAAATATTGTTCATCAAGTTGATGATAACGCGCTGCTAATGCTTTAATTTTAGATGCAAATAATGTTCTTGACTTTTTAAGGCCCTGATCATATTTAGTTGTCTTTTGACCAAATAATTTTGTCTTTAAATTTTTAAAAAATGCCATATTTTCACCTACATTGTTTATTATACCAATAAATAACTAGTTATTTATGACATTAATACTTTAATTTTATTAAAATATTAATAGTACGATTTAAAAGTTTTATTTAATAAGTAATTTATTATATTTTAATTTAATAATAAATCCAAAAAAGCCACTTGCCACTTGCCACTTAGCCCTTTTTACTAGACCATTAATTTAAAAAACCTGAATGTATTCTAAAAACAATTGTGTTATATAATTAACACTAATTTTAACCTGAAAGGATTTTTATTAATGGATAAAATTAAACAAATAGCATTACTAATTAACAAATTAAATATCAAAGAAAAAATTAAAATTATTGATGATTGTAAAAATCAATATTCAATTAGAAACCTATGTCAATATCTTCAATTAAACAGATCAACATATTACTTTTTAAAAAATAAACAAAAACCTATTAAAAAAGAAGAAAATCATATTATTAAATGCAATCATAAATATCAAAAAATATGCCAACTTTTAATCGAATTTCATTCTACAAGAAAAGGCAGAATTTATGGATATTTAAGAATTTTTTCAGCTTTTAAAGAGTGATTAAAACAAGAAAAAAATATCATTTTAAATATAGAATTATCAATAAAACAAATGCGAAAAATTATGAAAGAACACAATATTCAAGGATTAAAACAAACTAAAAATAACTATCCTAAAAACAAAAAAAATCCAAATAAGTGAATACCTACAATGGATAAAGTAAACAAAGATTATAAAAGTACAACCTCTTCAAATCAAATTTGATCAATGGACACTAAACAAATAAATACTAAAGAAGGATGATTATATCTTTTTGTAATTATTGATTTTTATTCAAATAATGTTGTTAGTTATAATATTGCTCCTAATAAATCATATCAGGATTTAATTCTTCCTGCTCTTGAAAAAATCAACAAACAATTTTCTTGAAATCAAATAAAAAATGTTATTTTACATTCAGATAACGCCAACGAATTTTATTGTCACGATATCACAAAATGAGCAGAGGATAAACAAATAATTTTAAGCAAAAAACAACCTTATGATATTGGTGGTAATGTATTATCTGAAAACTGATTTTCTCATTTATCTCAAGAATGACTACCTAAAGGATCAAATCAATATTTATCCATCAATGAAGCTATAAATGATGTAAATCAATATGTTATGTTTTATAATTATGAAAGAATACATTCTAAATTTCTAAAACCACCAATTTTACAAATTAAAATTTAGAATTTTATATCAAAAATGGTCCAGTAATTAAGGGCCAACCACCAACACCTAATTTTACTAATTGTTCTAAAGCTTGTTTTTTATTAAAAATTTCATCAAAAGCACGATGAAAAGTTATTTTTAAAGGCTTTGCTAATTTAATAATTTCACTCATTCTTTCAACATCAATATTATTATCTTTAGTTAAAATACCACAAACAATACCTGATGCATGAGTTGTTTTAATAAATTCAATATCTCTTTTAAAGATTTTAAAATCATTATCAGTAACATTAAAACCATTATTATTATTTCTAACCATAACCATTACTGGTTTCAATGAAATTTTACATGCTTCAGCAATCAATTCATAACTTGGAGTATAACCACCAAATTCCATAGCAGTACAAAGTTCAACTTGATCAGCTAAAGAATTATTAATTTTTTCTATATCTTTTAAAGATGTAGCTATTACTTCTAAAAACATAAAATATTTCTCCCCATCTTATTTTTTTGGTAAATAAGTTTTCAATAAACTAACTTTATCTAATTTCTCTCAAGGTAATTGTAAATCATTTCTACCAAAATGACCATAAGTTGATAATTGTTGATAATTTTGTTTCAATAACTCTAATTTATCAATCATAGCACTAGCAGAACAATCAAAGACTTGATAAATTATTTCTGTTAATTTTGCCTCTGTTAAACCGGAAATAATAGTTTGATGAGTATTAACAAATATTGCAATTGGTTCAGGAGTTCCAATTGCATAAGCTAATTGTACTTCACAAATCTTTGCTAAGTTAGCAGCAACAATATTTTTAGCAATATACCTAGCATAATAAGCACCAGTTCTATCAACTTTAGTGGGATCTTTTCCTGAAAAAGCTCCCCCACCATGACAAGCAGCTCCACCATAAGTATCAACCATTAATTTTCTTCCTGTTAAACCAGTATCACCAGCAGGTCCACCAATTACAAATTTACCGGTTGGATTAATTAAATATTTAAAATCAAGATTTAAATGATATTTATTAGCAATATATTGCATAATTTCTGTATGAATAAATGTTTTAAATTGTTTTTCATCATAATTTGCTTGATGTTGAATGCTCATTAAAATAGTATGTATTTTTAAATTTTTAGGGTCTTCTTGATCAATAGTAACTTGCGCTTTCATATCAAGAAGTGCATACTTAAATTTTTTTTCCTTTCGTAATTTTGTAGCTCGTTTAATTAATTCATGTGCTAAAACAATTGCTAATGGCATATATTCTGATGTTTGCTGACATGCATAACCAAACATTATTCCTTGATCACCAGCACCAATTTGATGATTTTTTAATTCAACACCTTGTAAAATATCAGGTGATTGTTCATGAATTAACACTTTAATTTCACAAGTAAAGCCATTGAATCCAATTTCATCATTTATATAACCAATTTCAGTAATAACTTTTCGCGCAATTACTTGATAATCAACTTGAGCGTGACTATGAACTTCACCACCAATTAAAACAAAATTTGTAGTAATAAAAACCTCACATGCTACTTTGGCATGTGGATCTTGTTTTAAAAAAGCATCGAAAATTGCATCAGCAATTTGATCGCAAATCTTATCAGGATGACCAGGAGCAACAGACTCACTAGTAAAAAGAGGATGGGTAATATTAGGTATTAATTTCATATTTTTTAACCTTTCTCAAGTAAAATATTTTTTGTAATTCATGGCATAATTTCATTATCAAATATATCTTTAATATTAGGTTCATTAATTAAAGCATGTTTACCATCAAAAATAAAAACATAACTATGATGTTTCTTCCAATATTTTTTATTAATTTTAAGTTGATGAAAATCACTAAATACATCATCAGCGCTTTGCAAGATTAACGTTGGAAGTTTTGAATTACTAATTTCCATTATACTTTTTTTATTAATTTTTTTAAATTGTAGTAAAAAACGTAATGATCAATTTTGACGATTACTATATCTTTGATTTATATTAGTAATATGAGCATTATTACTAGAAATATCTTGATTTTCAACATAGATTGGCATTTGAATATTAGAATTAAAAATAAAAGCAAAACAAAAACAAATAATAAAACTTAATGAAAATTGATAAAGATTTTTTTTAGTTACTAAATTACTAGTAATTAATGCTGATACTTGTGAATTATTTTTAACAGCATGACTAGCAATAGCTGCGCCTAATGATTCACCAAAAACAATAATTTTTTGATTGGGATATTTAGATTTTACTGCACTTATTATATCTTTTAAATCATTAATATCAGTACCTAATGATTTAAATTTTCAATCTTGTCCATTTTTACCATTACCTCTTCGATCATAAGTAATCAAAGATAGTTGTGATTTTTTATAAAAAGAACTTAGTAATTTAAAATCATCTTTTTGACCTTGCAAGCCATGAGCACCAATAATAATGACTGTACTTTTATCAACCATTTGCTTAAATAATTTTACTTCATAACCATCACGTAAAATAATTACCTTTTCTCGTATTTCAGCAGCTTGTTGTACATGAACATTGTCTTTAATTTTTGCCATTAATAAAATTCTTAAAATTCTTAAAATTACTAATATACTAATCCCAATTAAAATCGAATATAAACCATTTTGCTCAGTAAAAAAATTAGCATTGTTTCATATCATGTTAAAGTTAGTCCCTTCCTATATTTCTAATTATTCGTAAATTTTAAAATTAGGTGCTTGTGGATGAATAAAAATACGTTCAATTTTTTGTGCTTTATTTGTTTCATCATTAATAGTTAATAAAACAGCTGAAAATTGACCTTCACCATCTGCTGGACTAAATTTTGCTGGCATACTTTTTTTATCACGAATAATAACTTCTTCAGCTTTAGCACCAATAATAGAATAAAACGGACCTGTCATTCCAACATCACTAATAAAAGCGGTACCTTTTGGTAATAAACGATTATCTGCTGTTTGAACATGAGTATGAGTTCCTACCACACAAGTAACTTGACCATCAAAATTTCAAGCAAAAGATAACTTTTCCGCTGTTGCTTCAGCATGAAAATCAATAATATGAATGTCACTTTTTTCTTCACTATTTTGTTTATCAATCGTAATAAGTTGTTCAAGAGCAAAATAAGGATTATCAGATTTATCCATGAAAGTACGACCAATTAAGTTTGTTACACGCACTTTTTTATTACCAACTTTAACTAAAATTGTACCATTACCTGGATGATAAGGATTATAATTTAAAGGACGCAATAAATCGGGAGTTGTATTAATATACTTAGGAACATCAGGATGACCAAAAATATGATTACCGGTAGTAATAATATCAATACCAGCATTTTTTAATTCATCATAGTGTTTTTTACATAATGATTTACCATGCGTAGTATTTTCACCATTCGCAACTACTAAATGAATCTTAAATTGATTTTCATATTCCTTTTTTATTTTAGGAATTCAATATTTAACCATTTGTCTACCAACAATACTGTAAATATCACCAATTATTAAAATTTTCATTAATTTCCACCTGCTTTATTCTATTTTATCAATTTCTTGTAAAACTTTAATAAAATTATACTTTTCCGTATATTTTTCATATATTACTTGTCGTTGTTTATATTTTTCATAAAGATGCAACTTACTTTCATATTTATTTAATAAAATAATAACTTTTTGTAGACTATCATGAACAGCCGTTCGTGATACTTTTTGTAAATCAGCAATTTCTTGTAAAGATAAATTCTCAATAAAGTAATTTGTAAAATATTGTTTTTGTTTTGCTGTTAATAATGTATTATAAAAAGCAAATAAACTATAATATAAAACTTGTTTTTCTAAACTATTCATTTTCATACTCCACAAACAAATCACTTGTTAAACTAAAAATATACTTATCTAAATCAAACTCTTCCAAGTCATTAATATCTTCACCAAAACCCATTAATTTAACAGGAATATCTAATTCTTCCTTAATAGCAAGAATAATACCACCTTTAGCAGTGCCATCCATTTTTGTTAAAATAATGCCAGTCAAAGAAACAATTTTCATAAATTCTTGTGCTTGATTAATACCGTTTTGTCCAGTTGTACCATCAATTACTAACAATGTTTCATTAGCTTCATGTCCTAATTTCTGAGTAATAATTTTATTAATCTTTTTTAACTCCTGCATCAAATTAACTTTATTTTCTAATCTTCCTGCCGTATCAACAATAATAACATCACAACCTTCAGATTTAGCTGCTTCAACTCCAGCATAAACAACACTAGCTGGATCTTGCTTTGGTGTTCCTAAATAACAAGGAATGCCAATTCTTTCTGCTCAAATTTGTAATTGTTCAACTGCACCAGCACGAAAAGTATCAGCAGCAACTAGAATTGGTTTTTTACCTTGTGTCTTTAATTTAGCTGCTAATTTAGATGCTGATGTTGTCTTACCATTACCATTAACACCAACAACTAAAAATAACGAAATATTATTACTACTAAAATTTAATCTTGTAGAAACCAACTGACCATCAGTATAAATAACAAACATTTTATCAATAATAATATCATTAATATCTTTTGGTTTTGTTAATTTTTGGATTTTGGATTCATGACGAATTTCATCAGTAATAGTTTCTGCCATTTTGTATCCAACATCTGCTAAAATTAATACTTCAGTTAATTCTTCAAAATATTGTTCATCAAGTTGATGATAACGCGCTGCTAATGCTTTAATTTTAGATGCAAATAATGTTCTTGACTTTTTAAGGCCCTGATCATATTTAGTTGTCTTTTGACCAAATAATTTTGTCTTTAAATTTTTAAAAAATGCCATATTTTCACCTACATTGTTTATTATACCAATAAATAACTAGTTATTTATGACATTAATACTTTAATTTTATTAAAATATTAATAGTACGATTTAAAAGTTTTATTTAATAAGTAATTTATTATATTTTAATTTAATAATAAATCCAAAAAAGCCACTTGCCACTTGCCACTTAGCCCTTTTTACTAGACCATTAATTTAAAAAACCTGAATGTATTCTAAAAACAATTGTGTTATATAATTAACACTAATTTTAACCTGAAAGGATTTTATTAATGGATAAAATTAAACAAATAGCATTAGTAATTAACAAATTAAATATCAAAGAAAAAATTAAAATTATTGATGATTGTAAAAATCAATATTCAATTAGAAACCTATGTCAATATCTTCAATTAAACAGATCAACATATTACTTTTTAAAAAATAAACAAAAACCTATTAAAAAAGAAGAAAATCATATTATTAAATGCAATCATAAATATCAAAAAATATGCCAACTTTTAATCGAATTTCATTCTACAAGAAAAGGCAGAATTTATGGATATTTAAGAATTTTTTCAGCTTTTAAAGAGTGATTAAAACAAGAAAAAAATATCATTTTAAATATAGAATTATCAATAAAACAAATGCGAAAAATTATGAAAGAACACAATATTCAAGGATTAAAACAAACTAAAAATAACTATCCTAAAAACAAAAAAAATCCAAATAAGTGAATACCTACAATGGATAAAGTAAACAAAGATTATAAAAGTACAACCTCTTCAAATCAAATTTGATCAATGGACACTAAACAAATAAATACTAAAGAAGGATGATTATATCTTTTTGTAATTATTGATTTTTATTCAAATAATGTTGTTAGTTATAATATTGCTCCTAATAAATCATATCAGGATTTAATTCTTCCTGCTCTTGAAAAAATCAACAAACAATTTTCTTGAAATCAAATAAAAAATGTTATTTTACATTCAGATAACGCCAACGAATTTTATTGTCAAGATATCACAAAATGAGCAGAGGATAAACAAATAATTTTAAGCAAAAAACAACCTTATGATATTGGTGGTAATGTATTATCTGAAAACTGATTTTCTCATTTATCTCAAGAATGACTACCTAAAGGATCAAATCAATATTTATCCATCAATGAAGCTATAAATGATGTAAATCAATATGTTATGTTTTATAATTATGAAAGAATACATTCTAAATTTCTAAAACCACCAATTTTACAAATTAAAATTTAGAATTTTATATCAAAAATGGTCCAGTAATTAAGGGCCAACCACCTATCAATCAATTTTTCTTGATTTTAACTAAAAATAAAAGATTGCTTTTGCAATCTTTTTAACTTGTTTTATTAAATACATGATGAATTTGATGGTTTATATCCACTTGTTGAAGGTTGATTTTGTAAATCCATTGCATTTATTTTTTTAGTTTTATTAAAACTTAATCGGTTGATTTTTTCTTCAAATACATGTTTCTCATTATTAGCAATTTCTTTTTCTAATAATAAATTTTTAAGTTGATCAGTTTTAATTAAAATATCCTTATTTATATCTTTGTTCTTATTAACACAACCAAAAGTAAAAATAATAATAATATAATTTAATACTGAATTTATTTTTTTCTGTTCAAAATGTGCAATATCTCTTTCAATATTGGTAATTTCTCTTTCAATATTGGTAATTTTTTTAGTTATATTTAATAAATTTTTTTGATTTTGTTTTATTTTTAATTTTTTCATTTTTTTTAAAAAAAATTCAGAAATTTTCTTATCTTTTGAAAAATCTTTGGCAAAAGATAAACTATCATTACCCATTTTATCTTTTTCAATAAAATTAGCACCCTTATCAATTAATAAATTAATAAATTTTAAATCAGCATTACCCATTATAGCATAATGTAAAGGAGTATTATCTCTATTATTTTTGATATTTATATTAGCGCCATATTTAATTAATAGATCTGCAGTTTCTAAAAAATTATGAAAACATGCATAATGTAAAGGAGTATTACCAGAATTATCTTTTTCATTTATATTTAAATTATTTATTTTATTAGTAAGAAAATAAATAACTTCCTTATTATTACCATTTTGTAAAAAGTAAATAAAAAGTTTTTGATCAAAAACTTTTCTTAAGTTTTCATCTGTTAATATTCTTTTTGCTTCATTCAATTCTTGCATTTTAAGTTTTGATTGAGGATTATTATTTTTATCTGGGTGAGTTTTTAGAGCAGTCTGTTTGAATTTTTTTTTAATTTCTGCTACTGATGCTGTTGGTAATACATTTAATATATCATAATAATTAGAAATTAATGATTTATCTTTCAAAATTCTTTTTTCTCCTTTCAAAATAAAAAACCCATTTACTTTAAAATAAAGTAATGAGTTAAAAACAATATTTAGTTTTCAAATAAAGTATACATATTTGACTATTAATTTGGTAAATTTAAATATTTAAATTTACCAAACATTCTTTAGTGAACTTTATTTTATTCATCAGATTTTAATAATTCAATTAAATTCATTTTATTTAATTCATGATTATTAATAATAAATGTTGAAATATATATACCACCAATTATGATAAAACTTACTGGTAATATTCATCATGTTATTGTAAATGGTAAAGCCACACCAACAAAACTAATAAGAATATTAATTAAACCATAAATAGCAAGGTAACCTAGGGCAAACCCTACAATATAACCAAGTAATGCTCAAGGTGTAAAAATACCTAAAGTAAAAGAATTAATTTCTCAATTAGTATATCCTTCTGCTTTCATATGAGCCATAAAACGACGAAATTGATCGGTAAATAAATCAGTAATCATAATAACAATTAATATTGAACAAATAATCGTTGTCACAATAAATAAAGCACTAGCACTGAAAGCAATATCTGACATTTTAGTAAGCATTGCTTGTTGTCTTGATAATAAATAATTTTTTTTGACCATTGGTATATTTTGATTACCACTTAAACTAGTCGTTGCATAAATAGTATAATCATCTAAATTTGATTTAAAACTCATTCTTCCAATTAAATCAAAAACATTAGCATTAGCACTTAACTTACCATTAAATCATTGAAATACATCCGTTCCTGAATAATAAGGATTATCATCAATATAACTATAACCCATAATTTCATTAGCTCATTTTTGATCAACATAGGCTTTAGGAGTATCATAAGAATCTTGAATTCCCACAACTTGATATGTATGAAGTGGATTATCATTACCCGTAATATTTTTTCATCATGTTGGCATGTTATTTTTAATATCTGCTTGTAAACTATCAGCATTAATATTATTTTCTTTAGTTAAAATATTATTATTAACCATTCCCATAAATCATTCTGCTGGGCGGTTTAATAAAATACTTAATGGATCTTTAGGATCAAATCCATTATATGACTTTACCAAATCATATGAAAAAGGTCTAATTCATTTACCTGTTAAATCGGAAATATTTTCTAAATTAAATTCAATAATTTTAGTCCCATCAGCTGTTGGAATTGTACCCTCTATAGCATGATGATCAATATCAGAAGGCAATTTTAATCAAATATCATTAACATTATTTCAAGTACTAGGTTCATTATTTATAATTGGTTGTCCTTTTTCATCATACATACCATTATACCTAGTACCATGGATATCACTATATTCTTTACTATTATCAGATAATTTTATTTTTTGATCACCACGATAATTTCATTTTGTTCCACTTTTTGATCAGATGCCACCATTTGTAGTATAAGAATCTGTTGGTGGTGTTTCACCGTAATATCAATTTTCTTTTGATAAAGGAATACTTTTACCATGAATATTTTTATAACATAAAGTATTAACTTGTGGTACACCACTAAATTGTGAACCAACATCTAATCCAAATTTAGATTGAAAAGCACGATTGATAACCATTGGAATAGCATTAGCATTAGCATTATATTTTAAAGCTTTAACTTCATCATTTTTTAATACTAACATTGCAGTATTGGGATTAATCCCAATAACATCCATTAGTTCTTTTTTAGCAATTTTTGTACTTTCATCAACACCAACTTTAAACTGTGTTACTAATTCTTCATCTGGTCCATTAATATCACCATTATTAGTAGTTTTTGGATTAAAAGCAATAGTATTATGACCAATACTAAAATAATCATAAGGATCTTCTTTAATATTAGGTCTTGGCAAACTATCAATACTCTGACGAACAAACCCCGGTAATACTTGATTTAAAATTTCTTTAATTGCCTCTGGACCAGGGGGCACTCCAGGATTGGGAACCTGCAAAATATTAGGTAATTGGCCACTTGCAAAATTAACAATATTATATGAAAATATTTTTGATGGTGTATTATCTTCTTTACTTAAATCAGTTATTAACTGATTACTAAAAGCTTTGCCACCTAATCAACTATATGATCAAACTAAATCATTAAGATCTAATGTCCCTGTTGATTGTTCTTGATAATAAGAGGACATTTTTTTTATAAACTCTGCTCTTTCAGATTCAGGAAAAGATGAATCGAAAGTAAAAATATCAGCAAAATTATTAGTTAATTTTTCTTTTTTAAACAATAATGGATTATATCATCCAACACGTGCCTTTTTCTCATCATAAACAATTTTATCTTCAGGTCAAGGCATAGCACCATAAGTTGGATAATATTTCTCACCACTTGGTCGATTAAAAAAATCTCATGAATATAATCCATATTTACTCATCGGCATATTCGGCATTGGTGTTTGATACTCATAATAATTTTTATATTTTTGAGTTTTGAAATAATTAACTTTTAAACTATTAATAGTGGCAGGAACTAGTGTTGTTGCTACAATTGAAAGTGAAGCTAAAGTAATAACTCCCGAAGTAACTAAAATTTTTTTTCAACTAGTTTTTGATAATGATAATAAAAAACGAAGACGAAAATTATTTTGTAAAAACTTGCTAGCTCTACTTTTAGGAACACCTAAAGCTAAATCACTATCTTTTTTAATTAAAAATAAAGGATCACGTTTTAAAAGACGAAAGGCAGTTAATAAAGTAACAACTGTAATAAAACCAATAATTAAAACAATTGAAATAAATAATGGAACAACATCAAAGTTAAAAACATTATATGGTAAAACAAATAAAGTATTAAAAATCTCAGTTAAATATACCTGAATTACAAGACCAACAATTCAGCCAATTGGAATTGCAATTAATAGCGTTAATAATGGATATGCCAAATAAGAAATCGTAATTTGTCATGTTTTATAACCTATTGATTTTAAAATACCCATTGAAACTTGTCCATGTTGGATTGCCTTTTTAACAATTAAAGTGGTGATAAAAATAACAACCGCTAGTAAAAATAATACGCCTGCTATTGCTGCAAATAAAAACCCAATTATTGCTGAATTAAATATCTTTTCTTTACTATTATAAAGCGAAAACTGACTATTGCTACTTGTAACTACAGGATTTGGATTAATAAGATATGTAGAAGATGATTGTGGTGTTGGGTTAGTATTACCATATTTCTCAACTAAATACTTATTATAATCATATTGATTTAAATCACTAACACCATTATCACTAAATATTGTTTTTTGAAAAAAATCATTAAATAAATCAACATCAAATTCATGAATACTATTTTTAGGAATATTATTTCATTTTGTAAAATACATTAAAGTATTATCGGTTTTATCTGCTGTCTTATATCAATTTCCATCATTTCATGCTGAAGGTGTAACATAAGCAATAAATTCAGTTCTTGTATTAGGAATTGGATCTAAGTCACTAATCGTTGGATAAATATCATAAGCATCACCACCAATACCACTAACAATAAAGTCAGTACCATTAATATTAATATGATAGCCTGGTTTATACGCTTTATTACTTTTATTTTTTCTTGCATATTGTGGCGTAATAACTATTTCATTTTTACTTGTTGGTGCAACACCTTCAAATACTTTTAGATTAGTATGATTTAAAGCATTAGGTAAACTAATATCAATAATTTTAGTATTAATTTGAGTATTATTAATTACTCCAGCACTGGCAGTAAATTGATTACGAACATATAAATCACGCATTTGTAATGCTGCAACCGCACGAATTAAATATGTAGAAAATGCATCTCTTTCAGTGCCATCACTAATCACATTATAGTTAAAAGGTGAATGATAACCAATAGAAGTATTAGTAAAATTAGTATAAATCTTACTATCTGATTCTTCTGCAGAAAAATTACGATAAATTCTCATTCATTGACCATTCATACCATACTCATTATCTAATTTTGGATCAGTTTCAGTTTCCTTAACTACTTTAATAAAAAGTTCATTTCTTTCTGTTGGATCTTGCAAATTAACACTATCAGGAATAGTAGCATCATTAGAAGAAGATCTAAAATTTATTTTATTTTCTAAAATTCAAGTGGTAACTTTATCATTATCAGTTTCCTTTAATATCGGATCTGTTGAATGTTTTGTAATCCATTCCTTAATAAAAGTATTAATAGATTGAAGAATATTGGGTGCTGTTTTTTTTAAGAAAACATCGCGATATAAATCATCTGCTGCTGTTTTAAAATGGTTTTTTAAATTTTCATTAGCAGCATTTTTTGATTTTAATAATAATTGACCATAGATGCTTGCTTTAACATTATTATTATTCAAATTAAAAACTAAAGGATTATCCGGATTTGTTCATCTTATATCATTAAACCCAGTAATATTGCCAGTATTATCACGAGTATAATCAATAGTTAAGTTATCTTTAGTGATTGGTAGTATTTCTTGATCTGTACCTATTTTTGTATCATCAAAATAAAGCGCTTTAGTACTTTTACTATTAGTTCCATCTTGAACATAAAATCGACCTAACTTTAAACTAAAAGCTTGATTAGCAATTTGTTTAATACCTTGCGACACTGGTGAATAAGGTAAAACAGCATCAAACTTAAGATCATTTAATCCTAATTGATTACTTCCTTCAATCATTCTAACGTATGATATTCAACTTCCAGTAACCAACGAAGTTGCAAAAGCAGTAAGTAATAGTAAAATAACTAATTGTAATTTACTTTTTCATGTAGCAACTAAAGTCTGCTTTAATAGTAACGCATTCTTAAATAAACTTTTTTTTGATTTCTTATTAGTAGATACCATTTTTTTATTATTCGCTTTTTCGCGTTTATTTAACCTTGCCATTACAGTTCTCCCTAATTCCTGAAATTAAAATTTTGCATTTAATTTTAATTATTAAGTTCACATATGGATTAATAATATCACACTTATACAAAATTAATATATAGGATAATTTTAAAATAAATAATAGATAGTTTTTATAATGTTTAATTTTTCTCTGTTTGATATATTACCATATTTAAATTGTTTATTTAAATAAATTTTAAAATTAAAATAACTAATGATACAATTTGTAAGAAATGAATTTAATTATTTTCAGAGTTAAATATATTAAATTTTAGTAAAATAAAATTGACAAAAATAACAGTTTATTTAAGGAGAACTGCTATGAAAAAAGTATTTACCAAGTTAGGAATTATCTTAATAACAAGTGCCACTATTTTACCTCTATCGGCTTGTACCTTTAATTTTTATGTTAACCGTGTAACTAATAGTATCGCTAAAAGTTTTGCTGACCAAACTTCTGCTTTAATTAAAAGTATGGTTATGTCAAAAGAGTTAGGTGCTGATACTAGTAGTACTAATGATGATATTATGGGAAAAATTAAAAATAATAGTATTAATAATTTAACTAAAAATACTAGTTTAAATAATTGAGGTGATTTACAAACACGTTGAGGGGAAAATGGAAAAATTGATGTAAATAACTTTGATCCTAATAATTTTTTTAAAGCTTCTGGAACAGGTGAATTAACTAAAACCATCAATAGTAAAAAGCAAGTTAATGATGTTTTTTCATCACTTGATTATATTAGAACTATATCAATTATGGCTAACCCACAATTAGAAAATATAGTTGTAGGTGCTGGTATGGACCCCATTTCTAGTTTTTTAAAATCATTACAAGGTGACTTAAGCAGTTTACCAGCTGGATTACAATTAGTTGCTAATTTAATTAATAACTATGGTCCTAATTTTTTAAATCCGCTAACTAGAATATTTGGTAATTTAGTCAATGGCAGTTGATCTGATCAACAAACTTCTACACCCACTGATGAAGAAACATTAACTAAGTTTATGAATAATTGAAAAGATGATAGTGGTCAACCTTATAGCGCTTGAAATGATGATGGAAAATGAAAAATAAGTCCAAGTTTTGGTCAATTTCCTGGTCATAAAGTTGAAAATTGAAAATCAAAACAAGATTATGATTTATATCATGGTGGAACTTTAATTAATTACTTGTTTTGAAAAATGAGTGAAGACAATAAAATTTTTGGTAAAGATGGTAAAACTCCAAGGTATTTAGGTAATATTCTTTCAGAATATATAACTGTTAATGGTATAAATCCACCGGATGTTCAATTTGATGATAAAGGATTTTTTGCTGATATTGAAAAATACTTTCCCTATCTTTTAACTAACCCACTTTATATCTTAACAATTATTGAAGCAATTATTCCGGTTATTAAAAAATGAATATTAGATATGCCCGATATTACTGAAGGTGTTAAAAATTTAACAATTGGTAATGGTTATCCATCAAAGCCAAGTCCTGGTAGCTATAATTTACTTGATATTATCAATACTATAAAATCTTTAATTAGCCAACCAGAAAAATTAAAACAAATACTTCTAACCGTATTTGGTAAAACTACAGAAGAAACTCATGGTTTCGATACATTTCTTTATGATGTTAAACTTAATTTAAAAGTTAAAATTGGTCATTTACCTATATCAGCAAATTTAACCTTAGGCGGGCTTATTGGTGATAGTGCATATGATCCTAGTCCATTAATTGATACCATTATCAAAGCAATTAATACATATAGTGTTAAAAACATTATTACTAGTATTACTGATCTAATTACCAAAATTTCAGAACAATACCCAGGTAATGAAGGTATTAATATTGATCTACAAGATTTAGAGAATTTTTTATTTAATAATACTACTGGTCTCTTAATAATTCTTAAAAATGATACTATTGTTACTCTAAAAAACATAATTAATAAAAGTGATGTAACAGCAACCGATGTCGAAGAATTATATAAATCATTAGGTGGACACATTAATAAAGATGATCGAGAATATCCAACTTTTACTCAAGGTTCAATACTTGATATTTTACAAAAAACTATGCTTGAACCAAACAGTCAACTAAATAATATCTTAAATTTATTACTTGGTACTACTTATGAAAGTCATAAATTAGGAATTAAAAATATTATTACTGCTAATAATAATCAATGAATTAAAGATAACTATGAAGTTTATTTTGATGCTGATAACACAACCGGCATTAATAAAAAAATAGGTAATACTTCTGATATTACTATGACTAAAACTACCATCAATAATATCGAAACAATTAATTTAAAATATGATTTTACATATAAAATTAAAAACACTACATATCATTTTATTATCACTGCTATTGATATTGAAAATTTAATTGATTTTCAAGGTATACGTACTTTTAAATTTAAAAGTATTACTTTAGTAAAATAAAAAACTAATTTTAATGTATTATTTACTAGGTTAGTTAAGTAACGTTTTTGTTTTATATTTGTTTTTATAATTTTTTATGTTAAAATTCATTTGTTATTAAAATGTATAAAATTAGTTTTTAAAACTTAGAATAGTAGAGTTTTATATATGGATATTCAACAATATTTTTATGTTAAAAAGATTTTTTATGCTTGTTATGTTAAAAACGTTGTTTTACCTATTTCTTTTTTAAATAATATTGGAAATAAGAAAGGTAAATGTTATGTTGGTAATAAGCAAAAATTAAGAAATAGTACTGTTCGTACTAAAACTAATTTAATTCAAAAAGCATTACATAATTTTTATAATAGTAATATGTTAAGTTTTGTTACTTTAACTTATGCTGAAAATATGCAAGATGTTAAACAATCAAAAAAAGATATTCGTTTATTTTTTCTTAAATTAAAGAAATGATGAAATGACCGTAAGCGTGCTAAATATATGGGTGAATTAAAATATATGTATGTTTATGAATATCAAGAGCGTGGAGCAGTTCATTTTCATATAATTTTTAATAGAAAAATACCTTATAATATGATACGCGATTGATGACCACATGCTGGTAATGCTAAGGGTATTGATTTAAGGGTTGTTCGTAAAGGTACAAATGAGTTTGTTAGAACCTGTTTAAAATCTTTTCAATAAAATTGAAATAAAGGCAAGAACAACTATTTGTAAGCTAGTATTTAATTTTTTTTCACAATTTTTTCATAATCTTCTGCATTTTTCTAATCATGCAAAACTTCGTTCTACAACTCATCTTTTTGGTAATACTACAAAAGAATGTAATTCATTACGTTTTATAACTTCAACATTTGCATTTATAATTGTTTTAATTTTAGAAGCAAATTTTTCACCAGTATAACCAGCATCTACTAGTATTTTTTGAACTGCAGAAAGATTCTCTTTTTCATTTTCAATCATTATTATAGCACTATTACGATCTGTTTTTTCTGCTGTGGTTATGTAAATTGCATGTGGTAAACCTTGAGAATCAACAGCAATATGACGCTTTATTCCTGAAATCTTTTTACCAGCATCATAACCTTTATTTTTAGTAGTATCTGTATTTTTAACACTTTGTGAATCAATTATACAAAAACTAGTTTGTTCTTTTCTACCATTATTGATACGAAATGCCTTGACTAATTTTTTTTAAAACTAATTGTAATACACTAGGTTCTTTATCATTATTTTTACTTCAAGCTTGAAAATAATAATATACAATTTGTCATTTTGGAAAATTTTTTGGTAACATTCTTCACTGGCAACCACTTTTTAATACATATAAAACTGCACAAAATACTTCATATAAATCTAAACTTCTTGGTTTAGTTCTCTTTTTAGTATTTTCTAAAATTGATTTTATATTTTCAAATTGCTCTTTGCTAACGGTGGTTGGCCCTTAATTACTGGACCATTTTTGATATAAAATTCTAAATTTTAATTTGTAAAATTGGTGGTTTTAGAAATTTAGAATGTATTCTTTCATAATTATAAAACATAACATATTGATTTACATCATTTATAGCTTCATTGATGGATAAATATTGATTTGATCCTTTAGGTAGTCATTCTTGAGATAAATGAGAAAATCAGTTTTCAGATAATACATTACCACCAATATCATAAGGTTGTTTTTTGCTTAAAATTATTTGTTTATCCTCTGCTCATTTTGTGATATCTTGACAATAAAATTCGTTGGCGTTATCTGAATGTAAAATAACATTTTTTATTTGATTTCAAGAAAATTGTTTGTTGATTTTTTCAAGAGCAGGAAGAATTAAATCCTGATATGATTTATTAGGAGCAATATTATAACTAACAACATTATTTGAATAAAAATCAATAATTACAAAAAGATATAATCATCCTTCTTTAGTATTTATTTGTTTAGTGTCCATTGATCAAATTTGATTTGAAGAGGTTGTACTTTTATAATCTTTGTTTACTTTATCCATTGTAGGTATTCACTTATTTGGATTTTTTTTGTTTTTAGGATAGTTATTTTTAGTTTGTTTTAATCCTTGAATATTGTGTTCTTTCATAATTTTTCGCATTTGTTTTATTGATAATTCTATATTTAAAATGATATTTTTTTCTTGTTTTAATCACTCTTTAAAAGCTGAAAAAATTCTTAAATATCCATAAATTCTGCCTTTTCTTGTAGAATGAAATTCGATTAAAAGTTGGCATATTTTTTGATATTTATGATTGCATTTAATAATATGATTTTCTTCTTTTTTAATAGGTTTTTGTTTATTTTTTAAAAAGTAATATGTTGATCTGTTTAATTGAAGATATTGACATAGGTTTCTAATTGAATATTGATTTTTACAATCATCAATAATTTTAATTTTTTCTTTGATATTTAATTTGTTAATTACTAATGCTATTTGTTTAATTTTATCCATTAATAAAAATCCTTTCAGGTTAAAATTAGTGTTAATTATATAACACAATTGTTTTTAGAATACATTCAGGTTTTTTAAATTAATGGTCTAGTAAAAAGGGCTAAGTGGCAAGTGGCAAGTGGCTTCTCCATTTTCTATAAATTCAAGTACTTTATAATAAGCAGTAAGTTTACCGGCTTCTTTTAAAGAATCACATAAACAAATACTAATTTGTTTATTAGACTTGGTGCAAAACTAAGGTAATTCAAAATTATATATTCCTGCTATTAAATTAAATCTTAATGCAAATCTTCGTATTTTATTGCGATATTTTAAAGTTAAAATTTTAAAACGTTTTAGTTTAGCAAATACGTGTTCAATTTTAATTCTAATTTTGCTTAAAGTTTTATTGTATTCTTTTTGAATTGGTATTAATTTATTGTATTTACTTTTTTTAAATGGCAAAAATGTATTTTTATGAATATTTTGTATTCCTTGATAACCTGAATCAACAAAAACTTGTTTTTCTGGATGAATAAAAGTTTTAGATTTTAAAAGTAATTTAAAATCATGAATGCTTCCAAAACAAAAAGCGGTTGAAATAATTTTTCCATTTAAAATATCAATAATTATTTGCGATTTAAGAGTATGATGTTTGTTTTTACCCGAAAAAAGTAATTTTAGTTTTTTTTAATTCTTTCAATTGGAGTTTCAGTAGCATCAATAGCTAGTAAAGTATTATTGATTCCTTTATTTTTGATTAAATCTTTTTTGCCAGATAAATTAAAAATTCCACTCTTTATTAAAGTATTTTCAATTCAAAAAATATTACGAATGCAGCTAGTATGACTAATATTATATCTTTTTGCAATAACTCTATAACTACTATACTCTTTTCAGTATTCTAATGTCATTAATAAACGATTTTCTATTGATAATTTATTAGGTTTACCACCAACTGCTTTTTTAATTGCTTCAGCTTTTTTTAAAATTTCAACCATTTTTTGAAATGTTTGTAGTTTTATTCCCACTAAACTATAAAATTCTTGTTCATCTTTGTATTTTTTTAACATAATAATTATCACCTTTGATATTAATAATAACCGTTAAATTATTAAAATTAAAGGTTTTGCACCAAGTCTATTTAATCAATTAATTAATTTTTCTTTATTCATTATCAAATTCTCCTAAATTTCCTCAACTCTTTAGAACCTGTTTAAAATCTTTTCAATAAAATTGAAATAAAGGCAAGAACAACCATTTGTAAGCTAGTATTTAATTTTTTTTCACAATTTTTTCATAATCTTCTGCATTTTTCTAATCATGCAAAACTTCGTTCTACAACTCATCTTTTTGGTAATACTACAAAAGAATGTAATTCATTACGTTTTATAACTTCAACATTTGCATTTATAATTGTTTTAATTTTAGAAGCAAATTTTTCACCAGTATAACCAGCATCTACTAGTATTTTTTGAACTGCAGAAAGATTCTCTTTTTCATTTTCAATCATTATTATAGCACTATTACGATCTGTTTTTTCTGCTGTGGTTATGTAAATTGCATGTGGTAAACCTTGAGAATCAACAGCAATATGACGCTTTATTCCTGAAATCTTTTTACCAGCATCATAACCTTTATTTTTAGTAGTATCTGTATTTTTAACACTTTGTGAATCAATTATACAAAAACTAGTTTGTTCTTTTCTACCATTATTGATACGAAATGCCTTGACTAATTTTTTTTAAAACTAATTGTAATACACTAGGTTCTTTATTATTATTTTTACTTCAAGCTTGAAAATAATAATATACAATTTGTCATTTTGGAAAATTTTTTTGGTAACATTCTTAACATTACTAGGATAATTTTTACACATATATACCTCTTATTTTAAAATATATAATCATTTTATCCTATTCTCTAAAAGATTTTAAACAGGTTCTTAAAGAAGCAAGTAGTATTGATATGACTTATAGTGATATTAAATCTGCTGGTTTGGATAAATTAGATAATATATTAAAAAAGAAAGATAAACCTAAAAATAAAGATAAATAAAAATAATTATAGTCCCAGTAGGTTCACTGGGACTATAATTTGGGTGAGCCACGTAGTGGCGAGGGACGTAGTCCCTATATACTTGATATTTAATAGACTTGGTGCAAAACCTTTAATTTTAATAATTTAACGGTTATTATTAATATCAAAGGTGATAATTATTATGTTAAAAAAATACAAAGATGAACAAGAATTTTATAGTTTAGTGGGAATAAAACTACAAACATTTCAAAAAATGGTTGAAATTTTAAAAAAAGCTGAAGCAATTAAAAAAGCAGTTGGTGGTAAACCTAATAAATTATCAATAGAAAATCGTTTATTAATGACATTAGAATACTGAAAAGAGTATAGTAGTTATAGAGTTATTGCAAAAAGATATAATATTAGTCATACTAGCTGCATTCGTAATATTTTTTGAATTGAAAATACTTTAATAAAGAGTGGAATTTTTAATTTATCTGGCAAAAAAGATTTAATCAAAAATAAAGGAATCAATAATACTTTACTAGCTATTGATGCTACTGAAACTCCAATTGAAAGAATTAAAAAAAACTAAAATTACTTTTTTCGGGTAAAAACAAACATCATACTCTTAAATCGCAAATAATTATTGATATTTTAAATGGAAAAATTATTTCAACCGCTTTTTGTTTTGGAAGCATTCATGATTTTAAATTACTTTTAAAATCTAAAACTTTTATTCATCCAGAAAAACAACTTTTTGTTGATTCAGGTTATCAAGGAATACAAAATATTCATAAAAATACATTTTTGCCATTTAAAAAAAGTAAATACAATAAATTAATACCAATTCAAAAAGAATACAATAAAAATTTAAGCAAAATTAGAATTAAAATTAAACACGTATTTGCTAAACTAAAACGTTTTAAAATTTTAACTTTAAAATATCGCAATAAAATACGAAGATTTGCATTAAGATTTAATTTAATAGCAGGAATATATAATTTTGAATTACCTTAGTTTTGCACCAAGTCTAATAAACAAATAATAGTTATCATAATAATAATTATTTTTAACTATAAAATATATGACTATATACTATACAATTTTAATTTTAATGCTATACTTAATTAAGTGCTTATTAATCTCATTATATCAGATATTATTATCAGATTTATCAATTAGGCGCCAGAAAGAAGAGGCATTGTTAATGGAAAACAATCAAACAATAGAAGCATTATTAGAAGAAATTAAAGTTTTAAAAGAAACAGTAATTACTATTAATGCAAGTTTAACAACACTTGTAAAAATCATAGAAGAACGTGAAAAACGTTTTGCTGAACGTGGAGCAAGAACACAAGGGGATAGAAATTCTTCTGATCGTGGAAACTTTAGACCACGTTCTGACCGTGGTGATTCTAGTTGAGGAAACAGTGGTGGATTTAGCAGACGAGACCGTGACGACCGTAATCGTAAAGGATAATTTAAACAAATAAAAAAAACTTATAACTAAGATTTAGTTATAAGTTTTTTTTATTTGTTTAAATGTATAAATTAAATATTAAAAATAACTATTTTAATTTCACTAATTTGTTAATTTTTCAAAATCTAAAACCCCATCAACTCAACTATTATTAAAATTAGTATCATGAGTTGTCAATAATACAGTGCCTTCAAATTCTTGCAATGCTTTTAATAAAGACTCTTTAGCTAAAACATCAATATGATTAGTTGGCTCATCTAAAATTAATAAGTTATAAGGTTTTAATGCCAATGCTGCTAATCTAACCTTAGTTTGTTCACCACCAGAAAGTAAGTTCATTGGTTTCATTACTAAATTACTACGCAAACCAAAACTTGCTAAAATTCTTCTAATCTCAACATCATTTAATTTAATATCTAACTCTTTTAAATAATTAAATGGAGTAGTACTAGTCATTACTTCAGTTTGATGAAAATACGCTACTTGCATTCGATCATCTAAATTAATATTTCCAGCAAGTGCTGAAATATTACCAGCTAACGTTTGCAAGAAAGTAGTTTTACCAATTCCATTATACCCTTTAACAACTCACTTACTACCAGTCTTAATAACAAAAGTAAGCGGCTTAATTAATGGTTTATGATAACCTATTTCAAGGTTTTTAGCTTGGACAGCAATTGAACTTGTTGTTTTATAATACTTAAAATAAAACTTTGGAGGAGACTGGATTTGCTGTTTTTCTAAAACATTAATTTTGGATAATTGTTTTCTTCTTGATTCAGCACTTTTAGCAGTCGAAGCACGTGCTGCATTTTTACTAATATAAGTTTCTAATTTTTCAATTAATTTCTTTTGATTTGAATATGCTGATTCATATTGACGATGATGTAAACTTTTTTGTTCTAAAAAACTTTCAAAATTACCAACATAACGAGTAATCATATAATTATCAATATCAAAAATAATATTACATGTTGTATTAATAAAATTACGATCATGTGACACCAATAAAAATGCACTAGGGTAATTTTGTAAAAACTTAGCTAATCAATTAATTTGTTCAATATCCAAAAAATTAGTTGGTTCATCAAGTAATAAAAAATCATCTTCATTTAATAATAATTTTGCTAATAACACTTTTGCTCTTTGACCACCACTTAAACTACCTAAAGTTTGTTCTAAAAGTTGTAAATTAATACCCAATCCATCAACTAAACGACCAATTTTTTTACTAATAGTATCAAATCCTTGGTGTGTCAATTCATCTTGAATTTTCATTGCTTTCGTTAATAACTCTTCACTATAATTATTAGCCATTTCTGCATATAAGTTTTCCATTTGTTGTTCGCGTTCAAAAAGTTTTTGATAACTTTCACGCAAATATTGTAAAACTGTTAATTCTAAATTAACCTCTTGATGTTGATCCAAATAACCAATTTTAATTTTAGGATGAATATTTAAATTAATATGATCTGCAGATACTGTTCCATTAATAATATTTAATAATGTTGTTTTACCAACACCATTCATACCAATTAATGCCACATGTTCACCTTTATTAATTTGTAAAGTGGCGTTTTTATATAAAACTTTTCCACCATTAGCATGTGTTAAATTCTCAATTGTGACAATACTCATCTTATACCTCATTAATATTTTTTAATTACTTAGTAATAATAACATGAATATTAACCATAAAATAAGAGAAAAGAGAAAATAGTATTAATTTTATAGATTAAAATTTTATTATTTTCGACAAAATTGGGTGGTTGGCCCTTAATTACTGGACCATTTTTGATATAAAATTCTAAATTTTAATTTGTAAAATTGGTGGTTTTAGAAATTTAGAATGTATTCTTTCATAATTATAAAACATAACATATTGATTTACATCATTTATAGCTTCATTGATGGATAAATATTGATTTGATCCTTTAGGTAGTCATTCTTGAGATAAATGAGAAAATCAGTTTTCAGATAATACATTACCACCAATATCATAAGGTTGTTTTTTGCTTAAAATTATTTGTTTATCCTCTGCTCATTTTGTGATATCTTGACAATAAAATTCGTTGGCGTTATCTGAATGTAAAATAACATTTTTTACTTGATTTCAAGAAAATTGTTTGTTGATTTTTTCAAGAGCAGGAAGAATTAAATCCTGATATGATTTATTAGAAGCAATATTATAACTAACAACATTATTTGAATAAAAATCAATAATTACAAAAAGATATAATCATCCTTCTTTAGTATTTATTTGTTTAGTGTCCATTGATCAAATTTGATTTGAAGAGGTTGTACTTTTATAATCTTTGTTTACTTTATCCATTGTAGGTATTCACTTATTTGGATTTTTTTTGTTTTTAGGATAGTTATTTTTAGTT
This sequence comes from Spiroplasma endosymbiont of Acasis viretata, assembly GCF_964031275.1. Lineage (NCBI taxonomy): Bacteria > Bacillati > Mycoplasmatota > Mollicutes > Entomoplasmatales > Spiroplasmataceae > Spiroplasma > Spiroplasma endosymbiont of Acasis viretata. The sequence continues at coordinate 315,920 of NZ_OZ035019.1, read as the reverse complement.
TGTTTTAATCCTTGAATATTGTGTTCTTTCATAATTTTTCGCATTTGTTTTATTGATAATTCTATATTTAAAATGATATTTTTTTCTTGTTTTAATCACTCTTTAAAAGCTGAAAAAATTCTTAAATATCCATAAATTCTGCCTTTTCTTGTAGAATGAAATTCGATTAAAAGTTGGCATATTTTTTGATATTTATGATTGCATTTAATAATATGATTTTCTTCTTTTTTAATAGGTTTTTGTTTATTTTTTAAAAAGTAATATGTTGATCTGTTTAATTGAAGATATTGACATAGGTTTCTAATTGAATATTGATTTTTACAATCATCAATAATTTTAATTTTTTCTTTGATATTTAATTTGTTAATTACTAATGCTATTTGTTTAATTTTATCCATTAATAAAAATCCTTTCAGGTTAAAATTAGTGTTAATTATATAACACAATTGTTTTTAGAATACATTCAGGTTTTTTAAATTAATGGTCTAGTAAAAAGGGCTAAGTGGCAAGTGGCAGACATTGATAATGAATAAAGAAAATATACCATGTTGTTTTAGTGAAGTTAATGAACTTGGTAAATATATAACAAATTGTAAGAACCTGTTTAAAATCTTTTCAATAAAATTGAAATAAAGGCAAGAACAACCATTTGTAAGCTAGTATTTAATTTTTTTTCACAATTTTTTCATAATCTTCTGCATTTTTCTAATCATGCAAAACTTCGTTCTACAACTCATCTTTTTGGTAATACTACAAAAGAATGTAATTCATTACGTTTTATAACTTCAACATTTGCATTTATAATTGTTTTAATTTTAGAAGCAAATTTTTCACCAGTATAACCAGCATCTACTAGTATTTTTTGAACTGCAGAAAGATTCTCTTTTTCATTTTCAATCATTATTATAGCACTATTACGATCTGTTTTTTCTTCTGTGGTTATGTAAATTGCATGTGGTAAACCTTGAGAATCAACAGCAATATGAAGCTTTATTCCTGAAATCTTTTTACCAGCATCATAACCTTTATTTTTAGTAGTATCTGTATTTTTAACACTTTGTGAATCAATTATACAAAAACTAGTTTGTTCTTTTCTACCATTATTGATACGAAATGCCTTGACTAATTTTTTTTAAAACTAATTGTAATACACTAGGTTCTTTATCATTATTTTTACTTCAAGCTTGAAAATAATAATATACAATTTGTCATTTTGGAAAATTTTTTGGTAACATTCTTCACTGGCAACCACTTTTTAATACATATAAAACTGCACAAAATACTTCATATAAATCTAAACTTCTTGGTTTAGTTCTCTTTTTAGTATTTTCTAAAATTGATTTTATATTTTCAAATTGCTCTTTGCTAACATTACTAGGATAATTTTTACACATATATACCTCTTATTTTAAAATATATAATCATTTTATCCTATTCTCTAAAAGATTTTAAACAGGTTCTAATAATTTACCAACAAAATTAGATAAAGATAATGTTCAAGTAAGAACCTGTTTAAAATCTTTTCAATAAAATTGAAATAAAGGCAAGAACAACCATTTGTAAGCTAGTATTTAATTTTTTTTCACAATTTTTTCATAATCTTCTGCATTTTTCTAATCATGCAAAACTTCGTTCTACAACTCATCTTTTTGGTAATACTACAAAAGAATGTAATTCATTACGTTTTATAACTTCAACATTTGCATTTGTAATTGTTTTAATTTTAGAAGCAAATTTTTCACCAGTATAACCAGCATCTACTAGTATTTTTTGAACTGCAGAAAGATTCTCTTTTTCATTTTCAATCATTATTATAGCACTATTACGATCTGTTTTTTCTGCTGTGGTTATGTAAATTGCATGTGGTAAACCTTGAGAATCAACAGCAATATGACGCTTTATTCCTGAAATCTTTTTACCAGCATCATAACCTTTATTTTTAGTAGTATCTGTATTTTTAACACTTTGTGAATCAATTATACAAAAACTAGTTTGTTCTTTTCTACCATTATTGATACGAAATGCCTTGACTAATTTTTTTTAAAACTAATTGTAATACACTAGGTTCTTTATTATTATTTTTACTTCAAGCTTGAAAATAATAATATACAATTTGTCATTTTGGAAAATTTTTTGGTAACATTCTTCACTGGCAACCACTTTTTAATACATATAAAACTGCACAAAATACTTCATATAAATCTAAACTTCTTGGTTTAGTTCTCTTTTTAGTATTTTCTAAAATTGATTTTATATTTTCAAATTGCTCTTTGCTAACATTACTAGGATAATTTTTACACATATATACCTCTTATTTTAAAATATATAATCATTTTATCCTATTCTCTAAAAGATTTTAAACAGGTTCTTAATGCAAATCTTCGTATTTTATTGCGATATTTTAAAGTTAAAATTTTAAAACGTTTTAGTTTAGCAAATACGTGTTCAATTTTAATTCTAATTTTGCTTAAAGTTTTATTGTATTCTTTTTGAATTGGTATTAATTTATTGTATTTACTTTTTTTAAATGGCAAAAATGTATTTTTATGAATATTTTGTATTCCTTGATAACCTGAATCAACAAAAACTTGTTTTTCTAGATGAATAAAAGTTTTAGATTTTAAAAGTAATTTAAAATCATGAATGCTTCCAAAACAAAAAGCGGTTGAAATAATTTTTCCATTTAAAATATCAATAATTATTTGCGATTTAAGAGTATGATGTTTGTTTTTACCCGAAAAAAGTAATTTTAGTTTTTTTTAATTCTTTCAATTGGAGTTTCAGTAGCATCAATAGCTAGTAAAGTATTATTGATTCCTTTATTTTTGATTAAATCTTTTTTGCCAGATAAATTAAAAATTCCACTTTTTATTAAAGTATTTTCAATTCAAAAAATATTACGAATGCAGCTAGTATGACTAATATTATATCTTTTTGCAATAACTCTATAACTGCTATACTCTTTTCAGTATTCTAATGTCATTAATAAACGATTTTCTATTGATAATTTATTAGGTTTACCACCAACTGCTTTTTTAATTGCTTCAGCTTTTTTTAAAATTTCAACCATTTTTTGAAATGTTTGTAGTTTTATTCCCACTAAACTATAAAATTCTTGTTCATCTTTGTATTTTTTTAACATAATAATTATCACCTTTGATATTAATAATAACCGTTAAATTATTAAAATTAAAGGTTTTGCACCAAGTCTAAAGAATTAACAAAAAGATTAGTTGAAAAAATGTTGAATTCTGAAATGCAAAATTATTTAGGATATGAAAAAAATCAACATAGTACTACTGAAAATGCTCGTAATGGTACAAGTTCAAAAAAATTAATAACTCAACAAGGTAAAAGCCACTTGCCACTTGCCACTTAGCCCTTTTTACTAGACCATTAATTTAAAAAACCTGAATGTATTCTAAAAACAATTGTGTTATATAATTAACACTAATTTTAACCTGAAAGGATTTTTATTAATGGATAAAATTAAACAAATAGCATTAGTAATTAACAAATTAAATATCAAAGAAAAAATTAAAATTATTGATGATTGTAAAAATCAATATTCAATTAGAAACCTATGTCAATATCTTCAATTAAACAGATCAACATATTACTTTTTAAAAAATAAACAAAAACCTATTAAAAAAGAAGAAAATCATATTATTAAATGCAATCATAAATATCAAAAAATATGCCAACTTTTAATCGAATTTCATTCTACAAGAAAAGGCAGAATTTATGGATATTTAAGAATTTTTTCAGCTTTTAAAGAGTGATTAAAACAAGAAAAAAATATCATTTTAAATATAGAATTATCAATAAAACAAATGCGAAAAATTATGAAAGAACACAATATTCAAGGATTAAAACAAACTAAAAATAACTATCCTAAAAACAAAAAAAATCCAAATAAGTGAATACCTACAATGGATAAAGTAAACAAAGATTATAAAAGTACAACCTCTTCAAATCAAATTTGATCAATGGACACTAAACAAATAAATACTAAAGAAGGATGATTATATCTTTTTGTAATTATTGATTTTTATTCAAATAATGTTGTTAGTTATAATATTGCTCCTAATAAATCATATCAGGATTTAATTCTTCCTGCTCTTGAAAAAATCAACAAACAATTTTCTTGAAATCAAATAAAAAATGTTATTTTACATTCAGATAACGCCAACGAATTTTATTGTCAAGATATCACAAAATGAGCAGAGGATAAACAAATAATTTTAAGCAAAAAACAACCTTATGATATTGGTGGTAATGTATTATCTGAAAACTGATTTTCTCATTTATCTCAAGAATGACTACCTAAAGGATCAAATCAATATTTATCCATCAATGAAGCTATAAATGATGTAAATCAATATGTTATGTTTTATAATTATGAAAGAATACATTCTAAATTTCTAAAACCACCAATTTTACAAATTAAAATTTAGAATTTTATATCAAAAATGGTCCAGTAATTAAGGGCCAACCACCGTTTTGCACCAAGTCTAAGCTTGAAAATAATAATATACAATTTGTCATTTTGGAAAATTTTTTGGTAACATTCTTCACTGGCAACCACTTTTTAATAGATATAAAACTGCACAAAATACTTCATATAAATCTAAACTTCTTGGTTTAGTTCTCTTTTTAGTATTTTCTAAAATTGATTTTATATTTTCAAATTGCTCTTTGCTAACATTACTAGGATAATTTTTACACATATATACCTCTTATTTTAAAATATATAATCATTTTATACTATTCTCTAAAAGATTTTAAACAGGTTCTAAGGATTAAAGTGATGCGCCCTTTGAATATGTAAAAATTTTTACTAAAAATAAACACTCCATTAATGCACTAAGATTTTTTATAAAATTAAGATAAGTAGGGTAAAATTATTGCAATTTTTCCAAAAATATTTATCAAAAAAATCAAAAACTTATATAGAGTATGAATATATTTTTGAAAAAAAAATGAAAATATAAATTATTTCTAAAAATAATAACAAATTTCCTTGCAATTTAAATATTATTTGTTATTATTCTTATAAGGATTTAGATAGCCTAGGTCCTTTAAAATTAAGGTAATATGTCAAAACATTATTCAATTATAATATTTTTAAATATAAAAATTTAAAATTAATCTAAAACCCCTAATTTAAACTCTATAACCCCAATAACCTTAAGTTTTATTTATAAATAACCCCCCTTTTTTTTTATAAATGACATATACCTTAGCAATAATTCTTGTGTAAACAAGAGCTGAAAAGCTCTTGTTTTTTATATATAAAAAAGAAAAAATGAATTTAAAAATTAAAAATTGAATGTTATAATAAAACTTAAGGATCTATTTATAAATATCCTTAATTTAAATATTAAGTTACAGAACTCTAATCACTATAAATATAATAATTCTCTTAAAATTAACCCTAAAACCTTATATTTATAATGTTTTCTACACAATTAAATCTGTAACTTAATTATTGTTCGATAGCAAGAAAAAAATCTTGTTTTTTTTATATGCTAATTTTTTAATTTTATATGAAGTTATACTTACTTATTGTTATAATAATTTTATGAAATTAGGTGAATAAATGAAAAAAGCATTAATTATTGATGGTAACAATTTATTATTTAAAGCATATTATGCTACTGCATACCAAGGAGTTAATCTACATTCGCTACAGGGTATTCCAACTAATGCCGTCTATGCTTTTATTAGAATGCTGACTAAGTACTTAAAATCTAACAACTATGCTAGTGTTTTTGTTGCATTTGATGCTGGTCGTAAAACATTTCGCCATGAAACTTTAGCAACATATAAAGGAAAAAGAAGTGAAACTCCGGTTGAGTTAATTGAACAATTTAATTTAGTTAAAATATTTTTAGACTTAGCACAAATTCCTTGGGGACAAATAAATAATTATGAAGCTGATGATATTATTGGCAGCATTGTTAAAAATAAAGTTGCTAGTAATTATCAAATTGATATTATGAGTAGTGATAAAGATTTATTACAACTATTAGATAACAATATTAAAATTCTTAATCCACAAAAAGGGATGAGTGATTTAAAGGTTATTACTATTTCTACATTTCAATCAGAATATGAATTATTACCTTATCAAATTACCGATTTAAAGGGATTAATGGGTGATAGTTCTGATAATTTACCTGGCATTAAAGGAATTGGTCAAAAAACTGCTATTAGTTTATTAAAAGAATATGACACATTAGAAAATATTATTGAAAATGTAGAACAATTAAAACCAAATGTTAGTAAACTAATTAAACTTAACTTTAATAATGGTATTATTTCTAAACAACTAGCACAACTTAATTTAAATACACCAATTACTGGTAATTTAGAAACGTTTAATTATAATGTTGAAAATTTAAATAATGAAAAGTTACAAGACTTTTACAAACAATATAATATGAAGTCTTTATTAACACAAGACACTAATCCTAAAACTAATAAAAATAGTACATCTCACGTTCAAATTATAAATAAGTGAAGTCAAGAATGAAATTGTGATTCAAATTACTTATGATTAGAAATTTTTGGTGATAATTATAATCGTGATAATATTATTGGTTTTGGTATTAAAAATAAAAAAGGAACATTTTATATTAATAAAATCAATGCAATTAATTGTTCTAATTTTCAACATTTCTTACAAAATAAAAAACTACAAAAAATAACTTGAGATTTAAAAAAGGTTATTATCGCAGGACTACGTTTAAAATTAATAATAAATAATATTATTTTTGACCATATGTTAGCTGCTTACCTTCTTTATGCTAATGAAAAAATATTACCAGAAAACATTGCTGTTATGCTCAATGTCAATGTTAAAGATAATTTAAGCGCTGATGATTTCTATGGCAAAGGTATTAAAAAAAATATTCCCAATGATGAAAAAGAAATAGCTATTTTTTTAGAAAAAAAATTAAATTTTTTAACAGATTCTCATCTCATTCTTATAAAAAAATTAAAAGATACTAATAACTGAAATTTATATCAAGAGATTGAACTACCTGCTGCTTTTGTATTAGTAAATATGGAGTGTAATGGTGTTAACATTGATCAAAAAAAATTAAAACTACTAACTGATAAAACTTTACTAAAAATCCAAGATTTAGAATTACAAATTAAAAAAGAAAGTAATAGTAATTTAAATCCAAATTCACCAAAACAAATTAGTGAATACTTATTTAAAGAATTAAAATTACCTAATTATAAAAAAGGTAGTACTGCTTTTGAAGTTTTAATTAGTTTAAAAAATCAACATCCAATCATCGATATTCTTTTAGAATATCGTAAATTACAAAAATTATATTCCACTTACTTACTTGGTTTACAAAAATATATTTTTGATGATGGTAAAATTCATAGCATTTATAATCAAGTGCAAACCAGTACTGGCAGGTTATCTTCATTAGATCCTAATATGCAAAATATTAGTATTCGCGATAAAGAGCAAAGAGAAGTTCGCAAAATCTTTATTCCAAGCAAACCACATACTAAAATACTATCCTGTGATTATTCGCAAATTGAATTAAGAATATTAGCTCATATTAGTGAAGATGAAAATTTAATTAAAGCTTTTCAGCAAAAGCATGATATTCATCGCGAAACTGCAAGTAAAATATTAAATATACCTTTAGCAGAAGTTACTAACGAACAAAGACAAAATGCAAAAGCTATTAATTTTGGAATTGTTTATGGCATTTCTAGTTTTGGTTTATCACAACAAATAGGAATTAAAGTTGAAGATGCTAAAATATTTATTAATAAATATTTTTCGGTTTTTCCAAAAATTAAAAGTTATATTAATAATATAATTGATTTTTGTGAAAAAAATGGATACGTTCAAACAATTTTTAATCGTAGAAGAGAAGTAATGGAAATTACAAATAAAAATAAGGTGATTCAAAATTTTGGTAAACGAATAGCAATGAACATGCCAATTCAAGGTAGTGCTGCTGATATTTTAAAATTAGCAATGAATAAAATTTATAAAGAAATAAAAAAACAAAATATTGATGCAATATTAATTGCACAAATTCATGATGAATTAATTTTTGAAGTTGAAGATAATAAAGTTAATGATGTTATTACTAAAATTACTAAAATTATGTCTAATGTTACTAAATTAAAAGTTCCCTTATTAATTAATACTAGTATTGGTGATAACTGATTTGAATTAAAATAAATTTTTAAAAATTTATTAATATTTAAAATAAATTAGTTTATTATATTTTATTGGAAGGAAAATAAAAATGCCAGAATTACCCGAAGTTGAAACTGTTCGCAAAACTTTACAACCACTTTTAACTAATCATAAAATTATTGGTGTTAGAATTCTTTTAAATAAAATTATCAAAACACCAAGTATTGAACAATTCACAAAACAAATTATTGGACAAACAATAAATGATGTTCAAAGAGTTGGTAAATTATTAATATTTATATTAGATGATTATGTATTATTAAGTCATTTACGAATGGAAGGAAAATATTATTTTCAACAAAATAATCAATCAATAAATTGAAAACATGTCTTATTAATATTAGAATTAGACAATAAATACGAATTAAGATATCATGACACAAGACAGTTTGGAACCTTTCATTTACAAACTAAAAATGAATATCAAAAAATAAAACCTTATATTAATATTGGTCCAGAACCTTTTAATAAAAATGTTACTGCTGAATATTTAAAAAATAAATGAAAAAATAAAAGTCAAAGTATTAAAGCAACATTATTAGAACAAAATGTTATGAGTGGTTTAGGAAATATTTATGCAGATGAAGTATTATTTTATGCTAGTATCCATCCGCAAAGTATTACTAAAAACTTAATACTTAAACAATTACAAGAAATCATTAATAAAGCAAAATTTGTGCTTAATAAATCAATAAAACTTGGCGGATCAACAATTAGTAGTTATACTTCAAGCCTTGGTGTAACAGGTTACTATCAACAAGAATTACAAGTTCATACTAGAGCAAAAATGCCTTGTTTTAAATGCCATACTATTATCAAAAAAATAAAAATAAACCTTCGCGGAACTTACTTTTGTAATCACTGTCAAATTAAATATTAACTCTGGAAAACTCAAAAGTATATATTAATAAAGAATATTTTTAATAAAAAAAAGTGGAATAAATGTGGATAAGTATGTGTTTTAATCATTTCACTTTATTTATATTCTTTATGTGCATATAATTATCATACCATGAAAGAAATGGATAGTAAAAAGAAAGTTAGGGAATGAATATGAACAGAACAATAAATGATATTGATATTTTTAAGTTGAACCAATCAGAATATATTAGTAACGAAGATTACCAAATTTTATTTATGTTATATCAACCAATAATTGGTATTGAAGCAATAAATTTATATTTAACTTTAGTTCAAGAAAAGTTATTAACAAAACGTATTAATCTTGATTTCAATCACGGACGAATTAAATCTTTATTAAAAATAACTTCCACTCAATTACTTGTTGCTTTCCAACAACTTGAATCTGTTAACCTTATTAATACTTACTACTATTCTTTAAAATCTACTTACATTTATCAATTGTGTTCTCCCTTATCTGCTGATGATTTTTTTGCTAATACCCATTTAAACTCAGAACTACTTAAACAATTAGGAACTTTAAATTACGAAAGACAAAAATTTTATTTTTTGAAAAATGATATTGAAATTACAGAAAATTATGTTAATATTACTCAACAGGAAAATACTATCCCTCAATCTTTAAAATTAAAAACAGCACTTAATAATATTTATGCTAAACAAGAACAAACATCAATCTCTAGACCAATTTATTCATTTCAAAATAAAAATCAAATTAACACTATGAAAGTTAATTTAAATTCTAATGGTAATACAATTATATCTAAAGATAATTCTAATGTTATTAATACCACATTAAATTTAATGCAACAAAAATTACCTGAAGAATATTTAAAAAATTTAACTGGTAAAATACCAACTGATAAATTAAAAACAACATTAGAAATATTAACTAATAACTTTCAATTAAATAATGCTGTAATTAACTGCTTAATTGAATATGTTTGATTTAAAAATAATAAACGTTTAGAACCAAACTATATTATTAAAATTGCTGAAACCTTTCAAGAAAATCAAATTAATACTATTGATGATGCTTTATCTCATTTAAAACTTGCTTATGCTCGTAGCAAAAAAAATCCACAGCAACAATTTCAACAAGAATCATTATGATCTACTACAGAACAATCAACAACAAATAATTTCAATAAAAAATTAATTAAAAAATATAAGGTTGATAATATTAATAAAAAAGATATAACATTAACTCAAGAAGAAATAAAGAATATTTTAAAGGAATTTGATGCCCATTAATTTAATTATTAAAAGACACTATTATTAAGTAAGGAAATGATTATCATGAAACTTAAAGCGACAACTATCTTAAAAGAAAACATTAACAATGCTGAACTTCATGACTTTATTAAAAAAAACAACTTAACTAACAGCAAACTAGAACCATATGTTGAATTATTAAAAACTTATATTGATAGCTACAATTTATGTAAAAAACGAGAAAATCTTAGCAAATGTCTACAAAATGTTAAAGGATATCGTTATAAACTAGTAATGTTACCTAATCAAAAAATAAGTTTAGTACTAACGGATTGTCTTCATTCTATTAATAGATCTGTCCAACAACAAGTACATAATAATTTTTTAATTAAATACTATGATGATAAACTTTTATCACTTTCATGAAGTAAAAATTTTAATGCCTCAACTAATGCAAGAAAAGAAATCATCCAGTATTTACATCAATCTTTAAAACACAAAAGTTATCAAGGTTTATACTTATATGGTGACACAGGTAGTGGCAAAACTTTTATTTTTATCTTATTTGCAAATAAATTAATTCAAAAAAATCAAACTGTTTGTTTTATTGTATGACCTGAATTTGTTATGGACATTAAAAAAAGTTTTAAAAATGATACTGATACTAATCAGCAAATTGAACAATTAAAATCATGTGACTTATTATTTATTGATGATTTAGGCGGTGAAACCGTTAGCGCTTGAGAGCGTGATGAATTATTATTTAGTATTCTTAATGCACGAATTTTACCATTAAAAACTACATTTATTAATTCTAACTATAGCATTAGTGAACTATATCAACATTATTATTTAAAAAATAGTAAATCAGAAGAAATTAAAGTTAAACGCTTATTAGAACGTATTCAAACTTTAACTATACCAATTGAATTAACTGTTGAAGAATCACAAACTACAATTGAAAATAATAATATTGACAATATTAATAATAAAATAGAATATATACCAATATAAAATATAGTATTTTTCATAAAAAAATAAAATAATAAAATAATGAAAACTATAATTAAAATAAAGGAAATAATTTACTAATAAAATAAATGTTTTATAAATAAATCCATATTTTATGACAAATATTAACAATATTTGTTTATAATATACCTAGTCATTAATCAATATAAAAAACAAACACACAAAAGGAGTGACTTAATAATGGCAATTAAAATTGCAATTAATGGATTTGGGCGCATTGGCCGCCTTGCCTTCCGTCAATTATTTGACAAAAAAGAAATTGATATTGTTGCTATCAATGATTTAGGAAATGTAGAAGCCCTAGCATATCTATTACAATATGATTCAGCACATAGAACTTGAAAACACGGAAAAATCAAAGCAGACAAATCAAAAAATACTATTAATGTTGATGGTAAAATAATTAAAGTTTGTCAAGAAAAAGATCCAAAAGCATTACCATGAAAAGCCAATGCTGTTGATATCGTAATTGAAGCAACTGGACGTTTTACAACAAAAGAATTAGCACAAGCACATATTGATGCTGGAGCTAAAAAAGTTGTGATTTCAGCACCAGCTAAGGGAGACTTAAAAACTATTGTTTATAATGTTAACCATGATATTCTAAAAAGTACTGATAATATTATTTCTGGTGCTTCATGTACTACTAATTGTCTTGCTCCTGTTGTTCATGCTCTAGAATCAGAATTTGGAATTATTAAAGGATGAATGACAACAGTTCATGCTGCAACCAATGACCAACGTTTACTAGACTTAGAACATTCAGATTTCAGAAGAGGACGTAGTGCTATGTCTAATATTGTTCCTGCAGCTACAGGTGCTGCTGCAGCTATTGGTTTAGTTATCCCTTCTGTTAAAGGAAAACTAGATGGTTCAGCAATGCGTGTTCCAATCATTACTGGTTCAATTGTTGATTTAACAATTGAATTAAAGAAAAATGTTACTGTTGAACAAGTTAATGCAGCAATGAAAAAACATAGTAGCGAATCATTTGCTTATAATGAAGATCCAATTGTTTCAACTGATATTATTGGTTCAAGTTTTGGTTCAATTTTTGATGCAACATTAACAAAAGTTATTGAAGTTGAAGGCAAACAAATTGTTAAAGTTTTTGCTTGATATGATAATGAAATGTCATATGTATCACAATTAGTAAGAACAGTAATACACTTAGCAAAGCTAAAATAATTTTTAAATAGTTTAATTAAAATATTAAACTACAAAAGTGCATCTTACCAATTACAAGATGCATTTTTATTAATCGTTTTAAAAATATATTAAAATTATAATATGAAAAAAGGAGATGAAAATTATATGAATAAAAAAACATTAAAGGATCTTGATTTTAAAAATAAAAAAGTTATTGTTCGTTTTGACTTCAATGTACCATTAGAAAATAATAAAATTACCGATGATACAAGAATAAAAGCAAGCATCGAAACTATTAAGTATTTACAAAATCAAGATGCAAAAATAATCATGTTATCACATCTTGGAAGAATTAAATCTGAAGCTGATAAAGCGAAGAATACTTTAGCGCCTGTTGCAAAAAGACTAAGTGAAATCTTAAAAGAAAATGTAATATTCATTAATGAAACTCGTGGTACAAATCTTGAAACAGCTATTAATAATCTTAAAAACAAAGAATTACTTTTAATAGAAAATACTCGTTTTGAAGATTTAAATGGTAATAAAGAATCTACTAATAATCCCGAATTAGGTAAATATTGAGCACATTTAGGTGATGTATTTGTTAATGATGCTTTTGGTACTGCACACCGTGCTCATGCATCTAATGTTGGTATTGCTACTAATATCAAAAATAGTTGTGTTGGTTTATTAATTGAAAAAGAATTAACAATGCTTAATAAAATCACCGTTAATCCAGAACATCCTTTTATAGCAGTACTTGGTGGTGCTAAAGTATCAGATAAAATTGATGTTATCAAACAATTATTAACAAAAGCTGATAAAGTTCTTGTTGGTGGTGGTATGGCTTATACTTTTATGAAAGCATTGAATTATAAAATTGGTGATTCATTATTAGAAAAAGATAAAATTGATATTGCTAAAGAAATTATTGAATTAGGAAAAGAAAAATTAATACTACCTATTGACTTTGTAATTGCTCCGGAATTTAAGGACATCAAAGGTAAAATTACTACTAATGAAAATATTCATGATGGATATGAAGGAATGGATATTGGTCCAAAAACAATTAAATTATTTGAAAATACTTTAATTAATGCTAAAACTGTTTTTTGAAATGGACCATTAGGAGTTTTTGAAATGAGTAACTTTGTTAATGGAACAAAAAATATTTGTAAAACTATTTCACAATTAAAAGGTGCATTTACACTAATTGGCGGTGGTGATAGTGCAGCAGCAGCAGTTAAATTTGGATATGAAAATAAATTTAGCCACATTTCAACTGGTGGAGGTGCTTCATTAGAATATCTAGAAGGTAAGGATTTACCTGGTATTAATGCTATAGAAAATAAATAGTGAACATATATGATGGTGGTTGGCCCTTAATTACTGGACCATTTTTGATATAAAATTCTAAATTTTAATTTGTAAAATTGGTGGTTTTAGAAATTTAGAATGTATTCTTTCATAATTATAAAACATAACATATTGATTTACATCATTTATAGCTTCATTGATGGATAAATATTGATTTGATCCTTTAGGTAGTCATTCTTGAGATAAATGAGAAAATCAGTTTTCAGATAATACATTACCACCAATATCATAAGGTTGTTTTTTGCTTAAAATTATTTGTTTATCCTCTGCTCATTTTGTGATATCTTGACAATAAAATTCGTTGGCGTTATCTGAATGTAAAATAACATTTTTTATTTGATTTCAAGAAAATTGTTTGTTGATTTTTTCAAGAGCAGGAAGAATTAAATCCTGATATGATTTATTAGGAGCAATATTATAACTAACAACATTATTTGAATAAAAATCAATAATTACAAAAAGATATAATCATCCTTCTTTAGTATTTATTTGTTTAGTGTCCATTGATCAAATTTGATTTGAAGAGGTTGTACTTTTATAATCTTTGTTTACTTTATCCATTGTAGGTATTCACTTATTTGGATTTTTTTTGTTTTTAGGATAGTTATTTTTAGTTTGTTTTAATCCTTGAATATTGTGTTCTTTCATAATTTTTCGCATTTGTTTTATTGATAATTCTATATTTAAAATGATATTTTTTTCTTGTTTTAATCACTCTTTAAAAGCTGAAAAAATTCTTAAATATCCATAAATTCTGCCTTTTCTTGTAGAATGAAATTCGATTAAAAGTTGGCATATTTTTTGATATTTATGATTGCATTTAATAATATGATTTTCTTCTTTTTTAATAGGTTTTTGTTTATTTTTTAAAAAGTAATATGTTGATCTGTTTAATTGAAGATATTGACATAGGTTTCTAATTGAATATTGATTTTTACAATCATCAATAATTTTAATTTTTTCTTTGATATTTAATTTGTTAATTACTAATGCTATTTGTTTAATTTTATCCATTAATAAAAATCCTTTCAGGTTAAAATTAGTGTTAATTATATAACACAATTGTTTTTAGAATACATTCAGGTTTTTTAAATTAATGGTCTAGTAAAAAGGGCTAAGTGGCAAGTGGCAAGTGGCTATTTTTTATTCAAATAAATTCTTGTTTTTTAGGTAAATTATAATTATCTTTTAAATTATTTATATATCATTTTTTTCATGAAGAAGAACTAATAAGCATATTTTTTGTTAATAATTTATTAAATTGTCCAGCAATAAAACCACGTAAATGTTCTTGAGTTTCATAACCAATACCATTTTTACTATGAAAAGTACCACGTTCAATAATTATATTCATATTATCAAAATGTTTAATTTTACCAATTATAAATAATTCAACTATTATTTGTTCATCAAATGTTGGATTAATATTTTTAAATTTTTCAAAACTATAACTATTTATTCATATTGGTTTTCATTTGTATATATATTCAGTTTCTCTATAATCAACTTCACATTCACTAATTCTTTTTGTTTTTTCTCATAAAGTAAATCCAGTATTTTTTATAATTGGGTCAATTGAAAGTAAATAATTAGTCATAATTATTGTCCATCTCTACAAATAAAATAAGATTTTGCAGTTTCTAATCCCAAATAATAACCTTTTAACATTTTTTTATTTTTGTCATTTCTTCATTAATTAAATCTAAGAACCTGTTTAAAATCTTTTCAATAAAATTGAAATAAAGGCAAGAACAACCATTTGTAAGCTAGTATTTAATTTTTTTTCACAATTTTTTCATAATCTTCTGCATTTTTCTAATCATGCAAAACTTCGTTCTACAACTCATCTTTTTGGTAATACTACAAAAGAATGTAATTCATTACGTTTTATAACTTCAACATTTGCATTTATAATTGTTTTAATTTTAGAAGCAAATTTTTCACCAGTATAACCAGCATCTACTAGTATTTTTTGAACTGCAGAAAGATTCTCTTTTTCATTTTCAATCATTATTATAGCACTATTACGATCTGTTTTTTCTGCTGTGGTTATGTAAATTGCATGTGGTAAACCTTGAGAATCAACAGCAATATGACGCTTTATTCCTGAAATCTTTTTACCAGCATCATAACCTTTATTTTTAGTAGTATCTGTATTTTTAACACTTTGTGAATCAATTATACAAAAACTAGTTTGTTCTTTTCTACCATTATTGATACGAAATGCCTTGACTAATTTTTTTTAAAACTAATTGTAATACACTAGGTTCTTTATCATTATTTTTACTTCAAGCTTGAAAATAATAATATACAATTTGTCATTTTGGAAAATTTTTTGGTAACATTCTTCACTGGCAACCACTTTTTAATACATATAAAACTGCACAAAATACTTCATATAAATCTAAACTTCTTGGTTTAGTTCTCTTTTTAGTATTTTCTAAAATTGATTTTATATTTTCAAATTGCTCTTTGCTAACATTACTAGGATAATTTTTACACATATATACCTCTTATTTTAAAATATATAATCATTTTATCCTATTCTCTAAAAGATTTTAAACAGGTTCTAACATTTTACAAAAAATAAAATCACAAGTACCAACATTAACTAAAGAAGATATTATTACTGCACTTAATATTATTTATATAACTTGTGCAGAATATAATGCTATTGAGTTCTATTAGTAATATTGCCAAATATTATCAACAGGAAGATGAAAAATTTGATAGTCAATTGTTTAGAAAAAATTTGCATAGTTCTTTGCAATATATTGATCAAGCCAATTTATACAGTTTGAAAAGTTTGATTTCAATTATTTTAATAATTAATGTTTTTAATCATCCTTTATTATTTAGTGATTTTAGTGATTTTATTAAAAAAGATATTACTAATATTGAATTTATGAAAACGAAAATAGAAATCCTGAAAAATGATAATATTTTTTTTATTAAAAAAATTAGTTCGTGTAAGGACTTAAATAAGCTAAATAAACTAAGAACCTGTTTAAAATCTTTTAGAGAATAGGATAAAATGATTATATATTTTAAAATAAGAGGTATATATGTGTAAAAATTATCCTAGTAATGTTAGCAAAGAGCAATTTGAAAATATAAAATCAATTTTAGAAAATACTAAAAAGAGAACTAAACCAAGAAGTTTAGATTTATATGAAGTATTTTGTGCAGTTTTATATTTATTAAAAAGTGGTTGCCAGTGAAGAATGTTACCAAAAAATTTTCCAAAATGACAAATTGTATATTATTATTTTCAAGCTTGAAGTAAAAATAATGATAAAGAACCTAGTGTATTACAATTAGTTTTAAAAAAAATTAGTCAAGGCATTTCGTATCAATAATGGTAGAAAATAACAAACTAGTTTTTGTATAATTGATTCACAAAGTGTTAAAAATACAGATACTACTAAAAATAAAGGTTATGATGCTGGTAAAAAGATTTCAGGAATAAAGCGTCATATTGCTGTTGATTCTCAAGGTTTACCACATGCAATTTACATAACCACAGCAGAAAAAACAGATCGTAATAGTGCTATAATAATGATTGAAAATGAAAAAGAGAATCTTTCTGCAGTTCAAAAAATACTAGTAGATGCTGGTTATACTGGTGAAAAATTTGCTTCTAAAATTAAAACAATTATAAATGCAAATGTTGAAGTTATAAAACGTAATGAATTACATTCTTTTGTAGTATTACCAAAAAGATGAGTTGTAGAACGAAGTTTTGCATGATTAGAAAAATGCAGAAGATTATGAAAAAATTGTGAAAAAAAATTAAATACTAGCTTACAAATGGTTGTTCTTGCCTTTATTTCAATTTTATTGAAAAGATTTTAAACAGGTTCTAATATTTAATTTAATAGCAGGAATATATAATTTTGAATTACCTTAGTTTTGCACCAAGTCTAGTGAAAATAAAGAAAATACATTATCACAATTAAAATCATTAATTTCTAATAACTCATTTAGTAGTTTAAATATAAAAAAATTATTACAAGATGAAATTAATATTTTTTTAAATAATTTTACATTTAATAACGAAAATATAAAAACAAATTATTCAAATTTTCAAGGAAAAAATGAAAAAGGATTTTTATGAGCTATTAATGATTTGCCAAAACAAATAAATTATTTTTGATTAAATAAATTGTTTGATTTAAGTAATGTAAATATTTGTATTAATTTAAATCCTATTAATAAACAAAAAGCAAAAAAACAATTAGATAATGCTTTAAGTAAAATTAAAACGAATGAACAATATGCTTTAACTCCAAGTCAAAAAAGTGAATCAGAACAGTATTACATTGCTTTTTTAGATCAACAACAAGCAATTATTGATGATGTTGATTTTTTAAAAGATATGTCAATATTCATTATTGCTTATGGAAATAAAAAAACACTAAATAATACTAAAAGGCAATTAATTGATTTGGCAAGTACTATTAGTTGAAAATATGAAACTTTATTATTTCTACAACAAGATAGTCTTTTAGCAAGTTATACATGAACAAATCATATTGCCAAAATAACTGATATTGAAATGACATTTGATATTTTTGCAACAAGTTTTCCGATTCCTGATATGCCACTTAAAGATGAACAAGGATTTTTACTTGCTGAAACTAATTCCGGAAAACCAGTAATTTGAGATTTATTTAAAAAAAATTCTCAACGCATAAATCATAATATGGTTATTTTAGGAGAAAGTGGAAGTGGAAAATCATTTACTGCTAAAAAAATTCTTTTGAATCAAGCATATCAAAATAATCGAAAAATATTTATTTTAGATCCTGAACGTGAATTTAGTAATTTGACTAATTACTTAAATGGACAAGTTGTTAATGGTTCAGGCGCCAAAGGAAATATTATAAATCCACTAGAAATTTATAAATTAGACAATAGTCATGATAATGCAGATACATTTAATAGTCAACTATCATTATTAGAAGCATTTTTTGTTATGTTATATCCAAATTTAAATGATGATGACATAACTACAAACTTATTAATAGAATTGATTAAAGAAGTATATTTTCAAAAAAATATTTTACCAAGTACTAATTTTGAAAAATTAAAAGCAACAGATTATCCAACATTTACTGATTTATATAATTTAATTTGTCAAAAAATTAAAGATGAAAAATCATCATCAAATATTTTAAAGTTAGATAATTTAAAATCAAAGTTAACAGCTTTAACACAAGGTACATATGCTAAATATTGAAATGGCCATACTAAATTTCAATAGACTTGGTGCAAAACCAATATAGTTTGTTTTGATTTAAGAGAACTTTTTGAAAACAGCAATAAAAAAATAATCAATTTACAAATGATGTTGATTTTACGAATGCTAGGAATTGAACTTTCAGCAGTTCAGTCATACAACGAAAATAAACAAGAAAAAGATTGAAAACGAATTATTATTGCTGTTGATGAAGCACACTTGTTAGCTAATGAAAATAATAGTGTTGCACTAGACTTTTTATTTCATACAATAGACTTGGTGCAAAACTAAGGTAATTCAAAATTATATATTCCTGCTATTAAATTAAATCTTAATGCAAATCTTCGTATTTTATTGCGATATTTTAAAGTTAAAATTTTAAAACGTTTTAGTTTAGCAAATACGTGTTCAATTTTAATTCTAATTTTGCTTAAAGTTTTATTGTATTCTTTTTGAATTGGTATTAATTTATTGTATTTACTTTTTTTAAATGGCAAAAATGTATTTTTATGAATATTTTGTATTCCTTGATAACCTGAATCAACAAAAACTTGTTTTTCTGGATGAATAAAAGTTTTAGATTTTAAAAGTAATTTAAAATCATGAATGCTTCCAAAACAAAAAGCGGTTGAAATAATTTTTCCATTTAAAATATCAATAATTATTTGCGATTTAAGAGTATGATGTTTGTTTTTACCCGAAAAAAGTAATTTTAGTTTTTTTTAATTCTTTCAATTGGAGTTTCAGTAGCATCAATAGCTAGTAAAGTATTATTGATTCCTTTATTTTTGATTAAATCTTTTTTGCCAGATAAATTAAAAATTCCACTTTTTATTAAAGTATTTTCAATTCAAAAAATATTACGAATGCAGCTAGTATGACTAATATTATATCTTTTTGCAATAACTCTATAACTACTATACTCTTTTCAGTATTCTAA
Organism: Spiroplasma endosymbiont of Acasis viretata; assembly: GCF_964031275.1. Lineage (NCBI taxonomy): Bacteria > Bacillati > Mycoplasmatota > Mollicutes > Entomoplasmatales > Spiroplasmataceae > Spiroplasma > Spiroplasma endosymbiont of Acasis viretata. Next base: position 295,799 of record NZ_OZ035019.1, on the reverse strand, counting down.
TGTCATTAATAAACGATTTTCTATTGATAATTTATTAGGTTTACCACCAACTGCTTTTTTAATTGCTTCAGCTTTTTTTAAAATTTCAACCATTTTTTGAAATGTTTGTAGTTTTATTCCCACTAAACTATAAAATTCTTGTTCATCTTTGTATTTTTTTAACATAATAATTATCACCTTTGATATTAATAATAACCGTTAAATTATTAAAATTAAAGGTTTTGCACCAAGTCTAATGAAAAGAATTAGAAAATGCAAAAGTTCATTAATTATTGCAACACAAAACATTGCGGATTTTACTGGTAGTGAAAATGTTAAAAAGAAATTTACTGGCATTATCAACAATGTTCAATACACCTTAGTTGGTGGCATGCAACCAAACGACTTAAATAATTTGAATGATATGTACAAACAATCGGGTGGACTTAGTGAAGCTATTAAAACTTACATTGCAAAAGCAAGCCAAGGTAAATTTTGATTTAAAATCTCAAAACAAGAACAATTACCAATTCAAGTTTTACAAATTGATGACGAAGTAGAAATTGTTGGAAATACATAAAAAATTTTCATAACTAAGGCTGGATGAATAGTTTTTTGTATTCAAAATCAAAAAATCGCTAAAAACAGCAAATATAAGCCAAATAAAGGCATATAACTAAAAAGGAGTAAAAAATGATGATAAATTGATTTAAAGACAAGTGACAAGAAAATATTTTTCATAAAATTTGAATTTTTGCAATGATATGAAGTTTTATTTTTCTTGCATTATGAATGGCAGTAGCTTTCATTTCTGCAATCTTATATGCTTGATATTATAGACTTGGTGCAAAACCTTTAATTTTAATAATTTAACCGTTATTATTAATATCAAAGGTGATAATTATTATGTTAAAAAAATACAAAGATGAACAAGAATTTTATAGTTTAGTGGGAATAAAACTACAAACATTTCAAAAAATGGTTGAAATTTTAAAAAAAGCTGAAGCAATTAAAAAAGCAGTTGGTGGTAAACCTAATAAATTATCAATAGAAAATCGTTTATTAATGACATTAGAATACTGAAAAGAGTATAGTAGTTATAGAGTTATTGCAAAAAGATATAATATTAGTCATACTAGTTGCATTCGTAATATTTTTTGAATTGAAAATACTTTAATAAAAAGTGGAATTTTTAATTTATCTGGCAAAAAAGATTTAATCAAAAATAAAGGAATCAATAATACTTTACTAGCTATTGATGCTACTGAAACTCCAATTGAAAGAATTAAAAAAAAACTAAAATTACTTTTTTCGGGTAAAAACAAACATCATACTCTTAAATCGCAAATAATTATTGATATTTTAAATGGAAAAATTATTTCAACCGCTTTTTGTTTTGGAAGCATTCATGATTTTAAATTACTTTTAAAATCTAAAACTTTTATTCATCCAGAAAAACAAGTTTTTGTTGATTCAGGTTATCAAGGAATACAAAATATTCATAAAAATACATTTTTGCCATTTAAAAAAAGTAAATACAATAAATTAATACCAATTCAAAAAGAATACAATAAAACTTTAAGCAAAATTAGAATTAAAATTAAACACGTATTTGCTAAACTAAAACGTTTTAAAATTTTAACTTTAAAATATCGCAATAAAATACGAAGATTTGCATTAAGATTTAATTTAATAGCAGAAATATATAATTTTGAATTACCTTAGTTTTGCACCAAGTCTAAGAACCTGTTTAAAATCTTTTAGAGAATAGGATAAAATGATTATATATTTTAAAATAAGAGGTATATATGTGTAAAAATTATCCTAGTAATGTTAGCAAAGAGCAATTTGAAAATATAAAATCAATTTTAGAAAATACTAAAAAGAGAACTAAACCAAGAAGTTTAGATTTATATGAAGTATTTTGTGCAGTTTTATATGTATTAAAAAGTGGTTGCCAGTGAAGAATGTTACCAAAAAAATTTTCCAAAATGACAAATTGTATATTATTATTTTCAAGCTTGAAGTAAAAATAATGATAAAGAACCTAGTGTATTACAATTAGTTTTAAAAAAAATTAGTCAAGGCATTTCGTATCAATAATGGTAGAAAAGAACAAACTAGTTTTTGTATAATTGATTCACAAAGTGTTAAAAATACAGATACTACTAAAAATAAAGGTTATGATGCTGGTAAAAAGATTTCAGGAATAAAGCGTCATATTGCTGTTGATTCTCAAGGTTTACCACATGCAATTTACATAACCACAGCAGAAAAAACAGATCGTAATAGTGCTATAATAATGATTGAAAATGAAAAAGAGAATCTTTCTGCAGTTCAAAAAATACTAGTAGATGCTGGTTATACTGGTGAAAAATTTGCTTCTAAAATTAAAACAATTATAAATGCAAATGTTGAAGTTATAAAACGTAATGAATTACATTCTTTTGTAGTATTACCAAAAAGATGAGTTGTAGAACGAAGTTTTGCATGATTAGAAAAATGCAGAAGATTATGAAAAAATTGTGAAAAAAAATTAAATACTAGCTTACAAATGGTTGTTCTTGCCTTTATTTCAATTTTATTGAAAAGATTTTAAACAGGTTCTAATGTAAATAAGTGCCACTTGCCACTTGCCACTTAGCCCTTTTTACTAGACCATTAATTTAAAAAACCTGAATGTATTCTAAAAACAATTGTGTTATATAATTAACACTAATTTTAACCTGAAAGGATTTTTATTAATGGATAAAATTAAACAAATAGCATTAGTAATTAACAAATTAAATATCAAAGAAAAAATTAAAATTATTGATGATTGTAAAAATCAATATTCAATTAGAAACCTATGTCAATATCTTCAATTAAACAGATCAACATATTACTTTTTAAAAAATAAACAAAAACCTATTAAAAAAGAAGAAAATCATATTATTAAATGCAATCATAAATATCAAAAAATATGCCAACTTTTAATCGAATTTCATTCTACAAGAAAAGGCAGAATTTATGGATATTTAAGAATTTTTTCAGCTTTTAAAGAGTGATTAAAACAAGAAAAAAATATCATTTTAAATATAGAATTATCAATAAAACAAATGCGAAAAATTATGAAAGAACACAATATTCAAGGATTAAAACAAACTAAAAATAACTATCCTAAAAACAAAAAAAATCCAAATAAGTGAATACCTACAATGGATAAAGTAAACAAAGATTATAAAAGTACAACCTCTTCAAATCAAATTTGATCAATGGACACTAAACAAATAAATACTAAAGAAGGATGATTATATCTTTTTGTAATTATTGATTTTTATTCAAATAATGTTGTTAGTTATAATATTGCTCCTAATAAATCATATCAGGATTTAATTCTTCCTGCTCTTGAAAAAATCAACAAACAATTTTCTTGAAATCAAGTAAAAAATGTTATTTTACATTCAGATAACGCCAACGAATTTTATTGTCAAGATATCACAAAATGAGCAGAGGATAAACAAATAATTTTAAGCAAAAAACAACCTTATGATATTGGTGGTAATGTATTATCTGAAAACTGATTTTCTCATTTATCTCAAGAATGACTACCTAAAGGATCAAATCAATATTTATCCATCAATGAAGCTATAAATGATGTAAATCAATATGTTATGTTTTATAATTATGAAAGAATACATTCTAAATTTCTAAAACCACCAATTTTACAAATTAAAATTTAGAATTTTATATCAAAAATGGTCCAGTAATTAAGGGCTAACCACCTTTTCAATATCTGATTTATCTTTATCAGGAACAATGACTTTGGTATTATAAACTAGATTACCTGTTGTATCTACTAAAAAAGTATTTTGAGCATTGGCAAAAGTATAATTTTTTAATGCTGAAGTATCATAACTGTAAAACTTATAATCAGTTATTGATTGGTTAGTAATTCAATCACTAGTATCTAAAACATTTCATTGATTATTAAATAATGAATTTGTAGAATTCTTTATTGATGATTTATTTGTTAAGCTACTGTTATTAACAATATTATCATTAATACTATTAATAACAGTATTACTTGTTAAAGTTAATGTTGTTAATGTACTTAATGTCATTAGTAATTGTTTCATTCATATACCTACCTTTTAAATAATACAATTTTAATAATTAGATATCTTTTTATATATACTCATTAAAATTATAACGATATTGAACTTATATCGTTATTTATAATATAACACAAATTTTTCTTATTTTTTTTAATAAAATCTCATTTAAAAATGTCTAAAAATTAACCTAATATTTGGAATTAAGTTAATAATAAAAAAATATATTATAATTAAACTATACACAGATAGAACTTTTGTTCTTAATGATGTTTAGAGAGAGGTGAAAGTAATGGAATTTGATTTTGATGTTATTACTATTGGTGCTGGTGTTATTGGTGCTGCTATTAGTGATGAATTATCAAAAAGAAACTTAAAAGTAGTTATTTTAGAAAAAAATTTAAGAATTGCCCAAGAAACATCAGAAGGAAATTCTGGAGTCATTCATGGTGGATTTGATCCAACACCAGGAAAACTAAATGCTAAATTAAATCTAGAGGGCAGAAAATTATATGAAAATGATTGATTTAAAAATTTAGATTTTCCATGAAAAAAAATTGATTCTTTAATACTTGCTTTTAGCAAAGAAGAAAACTCAGAAATACAAAAATTATATGCACGCGGTATTAATAATGGTCTTGCTAAAAAAGAATTATCAATATTAACAAGAGAAGAAGTAATTTCATTAGAACCTAATGTTAATCCAAAAGTTACTAGTGCACTACTTTGTTCTGCTTCATATGCTGTTGATCCAGTATTATTAACACAATCTTTAATTAATCGCATGATTAAAAATAAAGGACAACTAAAAGTTGATCATCAAGTAATTAATATTGAAACATTAAATTCAAGTTTTCGAGTTACTTGTTTAAATAATCAAAAAAAAGTAACTTTTACTTCAAAATATATTATTAATGCTGCTGGTCATTATGCTGATGATATTGCAAAGTTAATAAATTGTCAAGATTTCACTTTAAAAACTAGAAGAGGACAGTATTGTATTCTTGAAAAAACCGAAAATCATATTATAAATAATCACATTCTATTTATGATACCTACTATTCATGGTAAAGGAGTAATAGTTGCCCCAATGCTTGATGGTCATATCTTGGTGGGTCCTACTTCTCATGAAAATGTACCGAAAAGTGATACTAGATTAATTACAATTGAAGATATTGAACTTATTAATAAAATTGGTCTAAAAATTATTCCAACTTTAAATATTAATAAAACTTGTAAAGTAATTAGTGGTTCACGAGCAATTTGTGTTGAAACTGATGATTTTTTCATAAAATTTGCTAGTAATAATCCTAACTTTATTAATGTTGCTGGTATTAAATCACCAGGTCTAAGTTCAGCACCAGCAATTGCTTTACTAGTAGCAAATATGATAAAAAATATTTAATTTAAGGAGGAAAATATTATGCCAGAAGTCTCACAAGTAATTATTGGTGAACTATTTGGCACATTTATCCTAATTTTACTAGGAAATTGTGTTGTTGCCAACGTTTTATTAAAAAAAACAAAGGGAGAAAATAGTGGTTGGCTTGTTATTTGTACTGGATGAGGATTTGCTGTTGCTATTGCTGCAATGTTAAGTGGAATTTCAGGAGCACATTTAAATCCAGCTGTTACTATTGGATTATGAGTTGCTAATAAAAAAACAGCTTTTATTGGGGAAAACTTCCTTTATATTCCATTTTATATTTTATTTCAATTTTTAGGTGCAATGTTAGGACAATTAGTTGTTTACTTAGCATATTTTAAACAATATAACATTACTGAAGATAATAATAAAATTTTAGCAACTTTTGCAACAGCCCCAGCCGAACGTAGTTATATTTGAAATACTATAACAGAAATTATTGGAACATTTATGCTAGTTATGATTGTTTGTGCTACTATTGGTATTAAAAATTTAGTTATTAATTATAAAATATTTAATAGTGGTTCTGCGTTTATTACTGGACCTGCGACTGTTGGTATTGGTGTTATGGTTATTGGACTTGCTATTGGTGGACCAACAGGTTTTGCTATTAATCCAGCTCGAGATTTAGGACCAAGAATTATTCATGCTATTTTACCAATAGCAAATAAAGGAAGTTCTGATTGAAAATATGCTCCAGTGCCTGTTATTGGACCAATTTTAGGAGCAATTATTGCTGGTGGTTTAATTCAAGTAATTGAAATACTTTAATAAAAGTACAGAAAGGATAAATAATATGTCAGAAGAAAAAAAATATATTATGGCATTAGATGAAGGTACATCTAGTTGTCGTACTTTAATTATTGATAAAGAAGGAAAAATTACTGGTATCCATCAAATTGATATACCTCAGCACTACCCCCCTCAATCAGGTTGAGTTGAACATGATGCACTTGGAATTTGAAATAATCAATTAACAACAATGCAACAAGCTTTAAATAAAAGTAATATTAAATCTAATCAAATTGAAGCAATTGGTATTACTAATCAACGTGAAACAACAGTAGTATGAAATCGTGATACAAGTTTACCAATTTATAACGCTATTGTTTGACAAGATCGCAGAACAGCAGATTACTGTGAAGAGTTAACAAAAAAAGGATGAAAAGAAAAAATTCATAAAAAAACCGGCTTACTAATTGATTCTTATTTTTCTGCTACTAAAATAAAATGAATTTTAGATAATGTTAAAAATGCACGTGAATTAGCAAAAAAAGGAAAACTAGCTTTTGGTACTATTGATAGTTGATTAATTTATAAAATGACAAATGGTATTGAAAATAATGTTGAAAAAACTAAACATGTTATTGATATTACAAATGCTTCACGAACAATGTTATTCAACATTAATACTAAAAAATGAGATGAAGAATTACTAGAATTATTTGATATTCCTAAAAATATGCTACCAGAAGTAGTTCCCAGTTCAGGTAAAATTGGAACTACTTATAAAGGAATGTTATTCCAAAATGATGAGCAAGAAATTCCTATTACTGCTGCAATTGGTGATCAACAAGCTGCATTATTTGGTCAATTATGTTTAACACCTGGTGAAATCAAAAATACTTATGGTACTGGTTGTTTTATTTTAATGAACATTGGAAATACTCCTCTTTTTTCAAAACAAGGTTTACTAACCACTATTGCTTATCAAATATCAGGCGAAGAACCAGTTTTTGCTTTAGAAGGTTCAGTTTTTATTGCAGGAGCTGCTGTTCAGTTTTTACGTGATCAATTACGAATGTTATATCGTTCCGATGAAAGTCTATGATATTCACAAATTGTTGATACTAAAGAAGAACAGCGTATTTATGTAGTACCTGCTTTTGTTGGTTTGGGTGCCCCTTATTGAGATTCAACAGCACGTGGTGCTATATTTGGTTTAGAACGTGGTACGAAACGTGAACATATTGTTAAAGGTACCATTGAATCATTAGCTTATCAGTCACAAGATGTTATTCTGGCAATGCAAGCAGATGTTAAATTAAATAAAGATTTAAAAGATTTAAAAATTAAGATTAAAGTTGATGGTGGAGCAAGTAATAATTCATATATTATGCAATTCCAAAGTGACATTAGTCGTACTAATTTAATTAAACCTAAAAATACTGAGACTACAGCAATGGGTACTGCTTACTTAGCAGGACTTGCAATTGGATTTTGAAATATTAATGATATTAAAAAAATAAAAAAAATTGAAAAAGAATATAAACCAATTATGACAGAAAAAAAAGCAGAAACTTTTTATAAGGGTTGACAAGAAGCAGTTAAAAGAACACGTGGTTGAACTACTTCTATTAAATAAAAATAACTGAATTGACGGAAATGTTTAGTAATCTGTGTAACTTACAAAAATAACTATGTTTAATTAATTCTAGTAAATATAATTAAATGACTAGAAAGAGTGAGTTACAGATGGCTAAAAAAGATAACTTTAATAATAATGATCCAATATCAAAAGCAGTAGATTTATTACTAGAAAAGGTGGTTGGCCCTTAATTACTGGACCATTTTTGATATAAAATTCTAAATTTTAATTTGTAAAATTGGTGGTTTTAGAAATTTAGAATGTATTCTTTCATAATTATAAAACATAACATATTGATTTACATCATTTATAGCTTCATTGATGGATAAATATTGATTTGATCCTTTAGGTAGTCATTCTTGAGATAAATGAGAAAATCAGTTTTCAGATAATACATTACCACCAATATCATAAGGTTGTTTTTTGCTTAAAATTATTTGTTTATCCTCTGCTCATTTTGTGATATCGTGACAATAAAATTCGTTGGCGTTATCTGAATGTAAAATAACATTTTTTACTTGATTTCAAGAAAATTGTTTGTTGATTTTTTCAAGAGCAGGAAGAATTAAATCCTGATATGATTTATTAGGAGCAATATTATAACTAACAACATTATTTGAATAAAAATCAATAATTACAAAAAGATATAATCATCCTTCTTTAGTATTTATTTGTTTAGTGTCCATTGATCAAATTTGATTTGAAGAGGTTGTACTTTTATAATCTTTGTTTACTTTATCCATTGTAGGTATTCACTTATTTGGATTTTTTTTGTTTTTAGGATAGTTATTTTTAGTTTGTTTTAATCCTTGAATATTGTGTTCTTTCATAATTTTTCGCATTTGTTTTATTGATAATTCTATATTTAAAATGATATTTTTTTCTTGTTTTAATCACTCTTTAAAAGCTGAAAAAATTCTTAAATATCCATAAATTCTGCCTTTTCTTGTAGAATGAAATTCGATTAAAAGTTGGCATATTTTTTGATATTTATGATTGCATTTAATAATATGATTTTCTTCTTTTTTAATAGGTTTTTGTTTATTTTTTAAAAAGTAATATGTTGATCTGTTTAATTGAAGATATTGACATAGGTTTCTAATTGAATATTGATTTTTACAATCATCAATAATTTTAATTTTTTCTTTGATATTTAATTTGTTAATTACTAATGCTATTTGTTTAATTTTATCCATTAATAAAAATCCTTTCAGGTTAAAATTAGTGTTAATTATATAACACAATTGTTTTTAGAATACATTCAGGTTTTTTAAATTAATGGTCTAGTAAAAAGGGCTAAGTGGCAAGTGGCAAGTGGCAAGCTTATAATTTTATCTGCTAAAACAATATTATTTTTAGAAGCTAAGGGATTATATTGATTGTCACCATTGATTGTTCAAATAAAAGCATTATTATCGATAGTTTTAACTTTGTTTATTAAATCAATATCACCTTTCCCATCAATAATTATGGTAGTTTCACCAAATTTAAATGTTAGTTGTTTTACAATTTTGATTAATGTTGTAGTTTTACCACTACCAGTAGTACCAATCAATAAAGTGTGTTGAGTTAAATTAGATTTTATTAAACCAATTTTATTGTCTAACATGACTAAATTATTTGGTGGAATTTTTTTAAATTCTTGTGCGATTTTCTTTTCTTTTTTCTTTTGGTCATAACTAAACATATCAAAGTTTTTTCATTTTTGATAAAGAATAAAAGAAGAAAAAATCAGTGTAATTAAAGTAGCAATAATTGCAGAAATATTGAAACAAATATCTTCTACAAATGCTATTGAAAAATTATTTCAATTAACAGATTTTAGTTTTATACCAGCATAAGCAATAGCAACAACAACGTTAATTAAACAAATCAAAAAAATGAAAGTTAAAAACATTGCAAATAATATTAAAACTATTTTTTCAAATTTATTCATTTTTGTAAATCATTGTTTTATTTTATTCATAACTTTAATTCCTAACTAAAAGTTTTTTTTGTTCTATATCACTAGCTTCAATATTTAATATCATTCTTTTATTAGAACCAATAGAAAATAAACAAGTACCAGTTGGTGAGCTTGCAATTGATGATTTTTGATATTCATTTAATCTGCCACTTGCAGAAATTAAATTATCATAATCTTGTAAATCACTGGCTGCTAAATGATGAACGAATTGATATAAACAGTTGTTTATTATTCCTTGTGCTTGTGTTTTAATATTTTCATTACCCATAAAGTCATTTATGTTTTGTGTCATAATGTACAAAATGCCATTATACTTACGAATTCGTTTCGTCATTTCAAATAAAAATTCAACACCAAGATATTATTTTCATTAATTAATAAATGTGCTTCATCAATAGCAATACAAATTCATTGTTGTTCTGTAATTGGCAATTTTTCGTTTTTAGCTTTGTTTTGTTTTACAATTTTGTCTAAAAAAGAAAGCATTAAGAACAATTGTGCATTTTGTCTGTTTTTATTTGAAGTTAATTCATGAGTATCAAAAATTATTAAATCACTTTTCAAAGATAAATTACTTATTCCGTTTCATAAATGCCCATCAGCACCTTTTGCAAGTTTTCATAAAATATTGTATAAATTAGATTTTGTTTTTTTGGTAGTTTCTTGTTTTTGAATTAAATTAAATAAATCTGATAATGTAGGATAGTCACTAGCAGTTAATTTATTAAATTCTGTCTTGTCAGTTATTTTAAAATTTTTGTATAGTTTTAAAAGTGTTTGTTGTAACAAGCTTAAATCAATATCGCTTAAAGAATAATATAATATTTTAAATCACTGTTCTAATAATGAAATGTGTTCTAATAAGTCATCACAAAAAATTTCTAATGGATTTATTCGTGCATTGTCAGATTTACCAATTGGAATAATTTGTCCACCATAATCAATTGCTAGTTTATGATATTCACGTTCAGGGTCAATAATATATATTTTTGTGTTATTGCAATATAATCAATTTAAATGTTTTTCCACTGCCAGTCATTCCAACAATAAAAGCATTACTACTGTTACGATAACTATCACGATGTTTGATATCAAAAATAATTGGTTCATCAATATCATTAGTTCCTAATAATAAACCTTGCTTATCATTTAATGGTATTGCCACAAATGGATAGCTACTTGCCAATGAAGTAACTGGCATTTCTTGTCACCATTCATTAGTATTTTTAATATCATTACTTCAAATAAAGTTATAGGTTTTTAATTGCTGAAATTTTAATTCATCTGGAACAAAACCTTTTTTTGTCATTTCACTAATTAAAATTGTGCTAATATTATCTAATTCTTTTTTTGTATCAGCGAAACAAGTAAAAATGATTGAAATCATTTTTAATGTTTCTCCGCCATTTTGAACCATATTCATTAATTCAGTAAAGTGTTCTAGATATGATTGATATTTAATTTCTTCGCTAGTTTTACTTGTAGTTTGTATTTCAGTTCGATTAATGGCACTATCAAGTAATTTTAAAGCTTCTTGTTCTGAAATATGATGAACTTTAATATTTACATTCACATTATTTAAATTTGCAAGAAAACCTAGTCAAGTATCTGGCACCAACAAAGGATATTGAGATATGGTTAAATAAGAAAAATATTTGTTATCAATTGTTACGTAGTTAGAAAATTGTTTTATTTTTTGTGGTTTATCAACAATATTATTAGTTGGAATAATATTTCGTTGAACTACTAAACTTGTTTCTTCAAAGTTTGCTTTAATGAATTTAATATTATTATCAAATTCATTAATAACATAGCGAACTTTTTGATTGATTGAAGTAATATTATTCCCGTTTATTATTAAAAAATAGGTTGTTTTTAATTTTTGATTATTATATTGTAAATTTAAAAATCAATTTTTTCAATTTTCTAATTGTTCTTTTTTATTTTTCATTTTCTCGTTTTTTAAAATCATATCAATATTTTGAATTTGATCGTTAAATTCATAGGGAATTTGAATTTTACAAATTTCATAATCAATATCTATTGTTTTTAAAATACTAGCTAGTTTATAAATAGGGATGTCACGTTCTTGTTGATTAGCTAGTGATATATCACTAGCTTCAATACGATATACAATAGCAATTTTGTTTTCAAAATTGATAATGTTGTCTTCAATTTTTTTGATTTTACTAATTTTTAAAACATCATTATTATGTTTTTTAATAAAAATATATTTGAATGCTGTTCATAAAACACTGTATAATTTGGTTCCATTTTTGGTTGGAAACATTAAAAATAAACTTATTAATCATATGAAAATAATGAGAACAACACTAGCAATTAGTTGATATTTAAATAAAAAAGAAAAAAATAATGCTGTAATAAAAAAATCAATGACTATGATTGCAATTTCCACTTTTCCAATTCCACCAAGAGCATTTGAAATATTAAAACGAATTTTGCTTGCTCTTTTAGTTATAATTCGTGCTTTGTTATCATCCATAATTATTTTTCTCCTTTAATGCTTCATTCTTTTTGATATAAGTTAATTAAAAGATATCCTTTTCAAACTTCTTTTTTAAAATGTATCTTTTTTTGATTATCATATGCTCATATGTTGTATTCATCATTATTTTTAATACCAACACCAAGATATATATTATTGCGTGAACCATGAATACATTTTTTACTAATTCATACAGATAAGCCTTTGTTAAATGGAATTGAAAACAAATTTGCTTTTTCAGTTTCTTTTTTTAGTTTACGATTTATAAAAATATTTACAGTTATTCAATCATTACATTTAATTTCCATATTTTAAATTTCCTTGTTGACTTATAGCACTTTTATTTGTCATTAAATCAGTGATTGATTTTTGCGCTTGCTTTGGTATGTCCTTTGGCGTAATCACTAGTTACAGCCGTTTTAAATTGTGATTTAGCAATGTTTTTTAAACCATAGTCTTTGGCACCTTGATGAACTGCACGAGCAACACCAGCTCCATGAGCTGCTTTTTTACTTAAACTATAACTTGCTTTTACACCACTTACAGTTAATGCACCACCAGTCATAAAAGCACTTGTTGCTACTTTTAATCCCATAATGTTGCCAATTCCATCACTTAATAATGTATTGGCCCCCATAATAGAAGATAATAATTGTGGTGATTTAACAACTACAATACCAAAAGCAAAAATACCTAATAAAGTAAAAATTGGTCTTGTAGTTGCGTCAGGAATTGCATTTCCGATTTCTGCAAAGACTGTAATACTTCATAAAAATAAACTATATGCTAAAAAAATAATATTAAAACTAATAAAACGAGCGACAGTTAATTCTTTTCAGTTTTTAAATCTTCGTCCTTCATCTTGAATTGCTGATACTACTACAATTGGTGATAAAACATAAAGAATTAATAGTTCAGCAGTACGTCAAAATAAAAATAAACTAATTAATAAAAAAATGTATATCATAAATCCTTCTGAAAACAAGCATAGTAAATAGTTAAAATGGCTACTGTCAGTAAATGTTCAACTGGCTGGTACATAATCAAAATTGTGTATTCCATTATCAAATGAGGAATTAAAAATAAATAAACCAATATTTTTCATATTTACGTTACTGGCTTGCATGATTGCTTGGGTTAGTAAATTAACAATAATATTCAGTAGACTTGGTGCAAAACCTTTAATTTTAATAATTTAACGGTTATTATTAATATCAAAGGTGATAATTATTATGTTAAAAAAATACAAAGATGAACAAGAATTTTATAGTTTAGTGGGAATAAAACTACAAACATTTCAAAAAATGGTTGAAATTTTAAAAAAAGCTGAAGCAATTAAAAAATTGGTGGTAAACCTAATAAATTATCAATAGAAAATCGTTTATTAATGACATTAGAATACTGAAAAGAGTATAGTAGTTATAGAGTTATTGCAAAAAGATATAATATTAGTCATACTAGTTGCATTCGTAATATTTTTTGAATTGAAAATACTTTAATAAAAAGTGGAATTTTTAATTTATCTGGCAAAAAAGATTTAATCAAAAATAAAGGAATCAATAATACTTTACTAGCTATTGATGCTACTGAAACTCCAATTGAAAGAATTAAAAAAAACTAAAATTACTTTTTTCGGGTAAAAACAAACATCATACTATTAAATCGCAAATAATTATTGATATTTGGTGGTTGGCCCTTAATTACTGAACCATTTTTGATATAAAATTCTAAATTTTAATTTGTAAAATTGGTGGTTTTAGAAATTTAGAATGTATTCTTTCATAATTATAAAACATAACATATTGATTTACATCATTTATAGCTTCATTGATGGATAAATATTGATTTGATCCTTTAGGTAGTCATTCTTGAGATAAATGAGAAAATCAGTTTTCAGATAATACATTACCACCAATATCATAAGGTTGTTTTTTGCTTAAAATTATTTGTTTATCCTCTGCTCATTTTGTGATATCTTGACAATAAAATTCGTTGGCGTTATCTGAATGTAAAATAACATTTTTTATTTGATTTCAAGAAAATTGTTTGTTGATTTTTTCAAGAGCAGGAAGAATTAAATCCTGATATGATTTATTAGGAGCAATATTAGGTGGTTGGCCCTTAATTACTGGACCATTTTTGATATAAAATTCTAAATTTTAATTTGTAAAATTGGTGGTTTTAGAAATTTAGAATGTATTCTTTCATAATTATAAAACATAACATATTGATTTACATCATTTATAGCTTCATTGATGGATAAATATTGATTTGATCCTTTAGGTAGTCATTCTTGAGATAAATGAGAAAATCAGTTTTCAGATAATACATTACCACCAATATCATAAGGTTGTTTTTTGCTTAAAATTATTTGTTTATCCTCTGCTCATTTTGTGATATCTTGACAATAAAATTCGTTGGCGTTATCTGAATGTAAAATAACATTTTTTACTTGATTTCAAGAAAATTGTTTGTTGATTTTTTCAAGAGCAGGAAGAATTAAATCCTGATATGATTTATTAGGAGCAATATTATAACTAACAACATTATTTGAATAAAAATCAATAATTACAAAAAGATATAATCATCCTTCTTTAGTATTTATTTGTTTAGTGTCCATTGATCAAATTTGATTTGAAGAGGTTGTACTTTTATAATCTTTGTTTACTTTATCCATTGTAGGTATTCACTTATTTGGATTTTTTTTGTTTTTAGGATAGTTATTTTTAGTTTGTTTTAATCCTTGAATATTGTGTTCTTTCATAATTTTTCGCATTTGTTTTATTGATAATTCTATATTTAAAATGATATTTTTTTCTTGTTTTAATCACTCTTTAAAAGCTGAAAAAATTCTTAAATATCCATAAATTCTGCCTTTTCTTGTAGAATGAAATTCGATTAAAAGTTGGCATATTTTTTGATATTTATGATTGCATTTAATAATATGATTTTCTTCTTTTTTAATAGGTTTTTGTTTATTTTTTAAAAAGTAATATGTTGATCTGTTTAATTGAAGATATTGACATAGGTTTCTAATTGAATATTGATTTTTACAATCATCAATAATTTTAATTTTTTCTTTGATATTTAATTTGTTAATTACTAATGCTATTTGTTTAATTTTATCCATTAATAAAAATCCTTTCAGGTTAAAATTAGTGTTAATTATATAACACAATTGTTTTTAGAATACATTCAGGTTTTTTAAATTAATGGTCTAGTAAAAAGGGCTAAGTGGCAAGTGGCAAGTGGCAAGTGGCCCCCAAGAATTACCATTAAATGGTTAGTATATTTTATTAGGTATCACTCCACTTTTTATTTATCCATGCAAGTCCACATGCTAGCTACTATTTTTAACAACTGTGTTGTAGTTCACTTTTTTAGTTCCCTAAGAACCTGTTTAAAATCTTTTCAATAAAATTGAAATAAAGGCAAGAACAATCATTTGTAAGCTAGTATTTAATTTTTTTTCACAATTTTTTCATAATCTTCTGCATTTTTCTAATCATGCAAAACTTCGTTCTACAACTCATCTTTTTGGTAATACTACAAAAGAATGTAATTCATTACGTTTTATAACTTCAACATTTGCATTTATAATTGTTTTAATTTTAGAAGCAAATTTTTCACCAGTATAACCAGCATCTACTAGTATTTTTTGAACTGCAGAAAGATTCTCTTTTTCATTTTCAATCATTATTATAGCACTATTACGATCTGTTTTTTCTGCTGTGGTTATGTAAATTGCATGTGGTAAACCTTGAGAATCAACAGCAATATGACGCTTTATTCCTGAAATCTTTTTACCAGCATCATAACCTTTATTTTTAGTAGTATCTGTATTTTTAACACTTTGTGAATCAATTATACAAAAACTAGTTTGTTCTTTTCTACCATTATTGATACGAAATGCCTTGACTAATTTTTTTTAAAACTAATTGTAATACACTAGGTTCTTTATCATTATTTTTACTTCAAGCTTGAAAATAATAATATACAATTTGTCATTTTGGAAAATTTTTTGGTAAGAACCTGTTTAAAATCTTTTCAATAAAATTGAAATAAAGGCAAGAACAACCATTTGTAAGCTAGTATTTAATTTTTTTTCACAATTTTTTCATAATCTTCTGCATTTTTCTAATCATGCAAAACTTCGTTCTACAACTCATCTTTTTGGTAATACTACAAAAGAATGTAATTCATTACGTTTTATAACTTCAACATTTGCATTTATAATTGTTTTAATTTTAGAAGCAAATTTTTCACCAGTATAACCAGCATCTACTAGTATTTTTTGAACTGCAGAAAGATTCTCTTTTTCATTTTCAATCATTATTATAGCACTATTACGATCTGTTTTTTCTGCTGTGGTTATGTAAATTGCATGTGGTAAACCTTGAGAATCAACAGCAATATGACGCTTTATTCCTGAAATCTTTTTACCAGCATCATAACCTTTATTTTTAGTAGTATCTGTATTTTTAACACTTTGTGAATCAATTATACAAAAACTAGTTTGTTCTTTTCTACCATTATTGATACGAAATGCCTTGACTAATTTTTTTTAAAACTAATTGTAATACACTAGGTTCTTTATCATTATTTTTACTTCAAGCTTGAAAATAATAATATACAATTTGTCATTTTGGAAAATTTTTTGGTAACATTCTTCACTGGCAACCACTTTTTAATACATATAAAACTGCACAAAATACTTCATATAAATCTAAACTTCTTGGTTTAGTTCTCTTTTTAGTATTTTCTAAAATTGATTTTATATTTTCAAATTGCTCTTTGCTAACATTACTAGGATAATTTTTACACATATATACCTCTTATTTTAAAATATATAATCATTTTATCCTATTCTCTAAAAGATTTTAAACAGGTTCTAACATTCTTCACTGGCAACCACTTTTTAATACATATAAAACTGCACAAAATACTTCATATAAATCTAAACTTCTTGGTTTAGTTCTCTTTTTAGTATTTTCTAAAATTGATTTTATATTTTCAAATTGCTCTTTGCTAACATTACTAGGATAATTTTTACACATATATACCTCTTATTTTAAAATATATAATCATTTTATCCTATTCTCTAAAAGATTTTAAACAGGTTCTAACACGTGTTGATAATAGCGTTAAAGAGATTTATTAAAAATTTTAAAATTTTACAATTACAAAAAAAGACAAGAATTTTATTCTCGTCTTTTGTCATTTATTTTTAATTCAAGGGTAAAAAAAGAAAGTTTTTATTTTTGAAAATGATTAGTTATCGACATCTTCGACACGCTCCCTCTTTCATTAATAAAAATCAATATTGATTATATTTATATACAAAAGGTAAAACTGCAACTCCTTCATTATTACATCATGGTTCACTAACACCTATCATAAAGCCATTAGTAATTAACTTTAAAAATTTGCCCATAATAAACCCCCTTTACTATAAGTAATATTATAACATTAACTTAAAATTGAATTTCAAATTTTATACTAACTAAAAATAAAATTTATCCCAAATATTAATGAAAAAAATCATAAATAATTCCCTACTAAGATAATAGTTAATATATAATTTATTTATTATATAAAAATAAATAGGAGGAACAATAATGATTTACACAATTAATAATTTATTTATTAATAGTAACGATAAAACTAAAAAAATACCAACACAAGTAACTGTTAACGGTTGGGTTCGTTCTAATCGAAATAGTAAAAAAGTTGGGTTTTTAGATTTAAACGATGGTTCTTCAATTAATAACTTACAAGTAGTATATGATCCAAATTTAGAAAATAATAACAATTTAACTAATGTTACTACTGGTAGTGCTGTTACTATTACTGGTAATTTAATTTTAACACCAAATGCAAAACAACCATTTGAACTAAAAGTAATTACTGCTACTGTCTACAACATATGCGCTAATGATTATCCAATCCAAAAAAAAGAACATACAAATGAATTTCTTCGTGAACACGCACACTTACGTGTTCGTACTAATACTTTCTTGTCATTATTTAGAATTCGTGATCAAGTATCATGATCTATTCATAAATTTTTCCATGATAATCAATTTATTTACCTACATAGTCCTCTTATTACAGCTAATGATGCTGAAGGTGCTGGTGAAAATTTTATTGTTACTACTATAACTAATGATAAATATGAAAAGGATTTTTTTGGGAAAAAAGCCTCATTAACTGTTAGTGGTCAGTTAAATGCTGAAGCCTACGCTCAATCTTTACAAAAAGTTTACACATTTGGACCAACATTTCGTGCTGAAAAATCTAATACTACACGTCACGCAGCAGAATTTTGAATGGTAGAACCAGAATTTACCTTTAGTAATCTACAAGATAATATTATACTAGCCCAAAAACTAATAAAAACTGTTATTAGAGATGTTCTAAATAATTGTAATTCTGAATTAAAATTCTTAGAACAAAAACAAGAAACTAAAAATGAACAATCACTAATTGAAAAATTAGAAAAAATTGCCGATTTTAAATCTGATTTTAAAGTTATTACTTATACAGAAGTCATTGAATTACTTTTAAATGCACAAAAAAAAGGAAAAAAATTTGAATTTAATGAAATTAAATGAGGAATTGATTTACAATCAGAACATGAAAGATATTTATGTGAAGAAATAACTAAACAACCAACTTTTGTTATTAACTATCCACAAACCATCAAAGCTTTTTACATGAAACTTAATCCAATTGATAGTAATCATCCACAACAAAAAACAGTGGCAGCTATGGATTTATTAGTGCCAGGGATTGGTGAATTAATTGGTGGTTCTGTTCGTGAAGATAATTATGAACAATTACTAAAAAATAAAACTCAATTCAAAATTGAAGGTAATGATCTACAATGATATTTTGATTTAAGAAAATATGGATATGCACCAAGTGCTGGTTTTGGTTTAGGTCTAGAAAGATTTTTAATGTTTATTACTGGTATTAATAATATTAGAGATGTTATTCCTTTTCCTCGTACACCAAATAACTTATTATTCTAAAATAATAATATTTTAATAATATCTTTTTAAATTAAACTTATAATGTTATTTAAAAATCCTATTACCACATTAAAATCCAACATAATATATAATTAATTTAGTATTAAATAATTATTTAATAAGTTAAAAAAAAGAAAGGATATTTATATGCCAAAATCATATGAAATTATAAAAACAATATTAAAAAATAATACTTTTAAATTAAAAAGTAAACGTTTAAATTTAGAAATAATGATTGATTATAATCAAAAAGATCTAATTAATGTTCAACACTCAATTTACAATAGTTCAAAAGCAACCATTTTTTCTAAAGAATTACAAGAATTTTTAAAAAATGCTTACCATAATGCAGTTGCATCTAAAAAATAGATATCCCATGAGTAATAACAGCAACTTTTAATTTACCAAAATTTGAAATTAATCAAAAAAAATTACCAAATTCATCATATATAACTGAAATTAATGACTTAAAAAATAAAATTATTAAAGAAGGTATAACTATTAAAAATGATGAAACATACTTTGAAACTAAACTTTCTTTAAAAGAAATATGTGAAAACTTTAATATTGAAAATTCTAACATAAAAGAATTACTAAATAATTGCTTAAAAATCCCAGATAATAATTTTGAAAAAATCAAACAACAAAGTAATTTAGATACTAAAGAAAACAAAACTTATAATTGATTTTTTACTTCTATAATTTTTACCCTATATGTTTCTTTAATACCTTTAATATCAACAATATCACCAACAACACAATTCATAATTGATACTGCTAATGGGCACTCATTAGAAATTAATCCTTCAAATGGATTACTTTCAATACTTCCAACAATTTTAAATTTTTCTTCTGATTCAGAAACAATTTTACCATCTTTAATTTTTACAATTGTTACTCAACTACCAACACGAACTGCTTTGATATTACTATTTTTACGTTGTTTTTGTTCTTCAAGAATAACAGCACTAGTAATAATCGTTTCAAGTTCTTGAATGCGTGCTTCATTTTTGCCTTGCTCTTCACGCGCACTAGTATAATCAGCATTTTCTGATAAATCGCCATCAGCCCTAGCTGCTTTTAATCGTTCTTTTATTGATTCACGTTCAACATTAATTCGTTTATATAATTCAGTTTTTAACTTTTCTAAACCTTGTTCTGAAATTATTATTTCTTTATTTTTGTTAATTTCGCTCATTAAATGCCTCCATTTATATAATTTAATATTTTAAGAACGTAAATAATTATATCATAAGGATAAATGGTTTTAAAAAAAGTATTCAAAAGAATACTTTTTTTAAAACCATTTACTTTATTAATTTTTCTTCTTTTAATAAAGAAATAATTTCTGATTTAACTTCTTCAAGTTTTTTATCTTCTACTTTTTCATCCATTTTTGTAAAAATAAAAGCAATTTTACTAAAATTTTTTGCTTGTAAACCTAGAAAATTAAGAACTGACTTAGCTTTAACTTTAGTTTCATTACCAGTAAGTTTTACTGACTTCGTAATATCTGCATTATCAGGTAATTTAATGACTTCTACCTCAATATTTTTATACTTACTAATAGCAGCTGCAATTTTGGCTATTGGTCGTGCATGTAAACCAATCTTTTTTTCATCATCAATTTGCACAGCATAAATAATACAATTCATTTTTTTCCTCCAAGATTTCTTAAAAATTTGTATAATATAGTTTATTTATAACATATTTTTTATTTTTTTAAAAAAAATATATAATTTAAATTTTTCTTATTAAAATAATGACCTAGTAAATATTCAATTTTTTACAAATAAATTTTAATTTTTTTTAAAATAAATAAATAAATATGGTATTATTTATTAGTTAAAACATTAATAAGGAGAAAATAACTATGGCAAGAAAATGTGCTTTAAGTGGTATTGGTCCACTAGCTGGTAACAACCGTTCGCATGCGATGAACTCTTCTAGAAGAAAATGAAATCCAAACTTACAACCAGTAAAAATTGGTGGAAAAACTTTAATGATTAGTGCTCGTACTTTAAAAACTTTAAAGAAAAATAATGCTTTAGATAATAAAAAATAAAGTTATTTTATCTTTTGAAATATATAAATAAAGAATACTAATAAAAGAAAGAAATACTTTTCTTTTATTTTTTATATTAAATTAAAAATATTAATAATATAGTCTAGAACCTACATTTTTTATAAAAATGAAATAATTTTTCTAGTTTTTATCAATTATATTGTTATAATACGTGTATGATAAAGAAAACTCTCAGTTGGGTGGATTTATATGCTAAAAAAAAGAATTTTGTCATTATTTTGATTAATCACAATGATTAGTATTTTTATTGTAACTTTAGTTAGTCATAAACCCTATTTTATTATGGGGGGTTCAACTTCAGTAGCACCTTTAATGCATACATTAATGGAAGACTATACCGATAATCATAAAGAAGCAGACTTTACTTATAACAGTTTAGGTTCAGATGCAGCAGTAATTCCAGTTAATAAAAATATGTTTGGTATTGGCTGACTTTCGAAAGAATATACAACTCCTAATAATAATTTAATTTCTTTTGTTTTATCAAAAGATGGCATGATTTTAGTTTATAATTTGCCACAAGATTGCTTAGGTAATAATAAACCTCTAAATTTTACACAAGATAAAGTAAAAAAAATGTATTTATCGAAATCACCTATTTTCTGAAGAGATTTATTTCCACAAAATACTTCAGAACCAAATCAAGGTTGAATCAAACCAACTTGTGACCTCAAAATTTTAGCTTATACTAGAGAAAATGGTTCAGGAACACGAGATGTTTTTAATGAAAAAGTTCTGGGTGATTCAAAAGCATATTATCCACAAGCAATAACTGTTAATTCAAGTACACAAATGTTTAATATGTCTAGTGGTGGTGTTGGCTATAGTTCATATTCAGATAAAAAACAATTAGATTCGAATAAACAATTCACTAATATTCATATTGCTAATTGAGAAAATATTGCTCCAAGTTTAGACACCATTAAAAATGGTACTTATCAGTTATCACGACCATTTACAGGTTTAATAAATAAAAATTTTAAACAAATTAATACTTTAGTTAAATTTCTAAAATTCTTGTTTATTCCTGACTATCCAGGTCATAACGAATACGTAGTTCCTGCTTTTTCAGAAACTCAGTACGCACAATCAGCAGTAGCATTAACTGACAAATTAAATTATGATTTAAATCAGTGATTAAACAATTTTCCATAAAGGAGTATTAATAAATGAAATCCAAATCTTTTAAAAAGTTTTGACATAAAATAACTTTTAATCATTTTAATAAAAATCATGATCCAAAAAATGTTTTTATTAGTGAACAAAAAAAACATACTTATGATCTGATTGCTAAAATTTGTGTATTGTCTATATCTTCATTAGCACTAATTGCCGCTTCATTATTAATTGGTTTTATTATCGGTCAAACATTTAGTAATATGAGTTTTCTAAATTGATTTAAAATGTTAGGAAATAGTAAATGATTACCTAGTGCTAATAGTTTTGGTATTATTGCCTTTATCATTGCCACTTTTTGAGTTGCACTATTTTCAATGATACTTGCTGTTCCTTTAAGTTTACTAACATCATTATTTATATGTGAATTTTTACCACCAAAATTAAAAAAAACAACATTAACTTTAGTAGAATTATTATCTGGTATTCCTTCAGTTGTTTTTGGTGCTTTTGGTTTAATGACCATTGGCCCTATTTTTGTAAAAATGGGAGCACCAACCAAAGAAAATATGATGACAGCAAGTTTTATTTTATCAATGATGGCATTACCAACAATTATTTCATTATCTGTTAATGCTATTACTCGAGTACCAAAATCTTATCTATATGCATCATTAGCACTAGGTATTAGCAGGACTGACACTAGTTTTAAAGTCATTTTTAAAGCAGCAAAAACCAAAATCATTGGTGCAATAATTTTTGGATTTGGAAGAGTCATCGGTGAAACAATGGCCGTTGTTATGATTGCTGGTAATAGTACTCTAACCCCAAATTTTGCACATGGTCCACTTGCATTTTTATTTAGTTCAATTTCTACTTTAGCGGGAGTAATTGGACTAGAAATTGGAGAAGCAGTTAGTTCTCAACAAATATCAGCATTATATAGAATTGGTTTATTTTTATTTATTATAGTTTCAATAATTAACTTTATTGTTTTAATAATTTATAAACGTAGTGATAAAAAAGCAAAAGGTCATAAAAAACCACGAAATTATAATTTAAAAAAAATAAATCTATCTGATAATCAACTAATGTTAACTATTAGTGAAAAAACTATTAAAAATCAAGGCTGAAAACACTTTAAAGACTATTTTCGATTATTCTTTATGGGGCTAGCTTGTTTTATTACTATGGGATTAATTATTTGAATTATTGGTGATATTATTATTAATGGTATCTTCAACATTAGTGGTAATGCTGGTAGTAGCATTTTCAATTTTAATTTTGCAGCTTTAATTTCAACAACTGGTGATGAAGGTTACTTATCAATTATCACAATGACATGTTTATTGGTATTAACAACAATTACTATTGCTATGCCATTAGGTATTATTGGTGCAATTTATCTTCACGAATATGCCAAAAATGGTTGATTTGCTTCAATATTACGTTTTGTGCTAAATACCTTAGCTTCTACGCCATCAATTATCTTTGGTATGTTTGGATTTACTTTTTTTATTACTTTCTTACAAATAAGTTTCTCAGCAATTGCTGCTAGTTTAACATTAACAATTGTTATTTTACCACTTATTATTAGAGCAGTAGAAGATACATTAAAATCAGTACCTATTGAATATCGCGAAGCATCATTAGCACTAGGTGCTAGTAAATTTGAAACAATAAGAAAAGTAGTTATTCCAGCTGCCATTGGTGGCATTATTACTAGTATGATTTTATCAATGGGTAGAATTATTGGTGAATCAGCACCAGTTTATCTAACATTAGGAAGCACTGTTGCTTTTCCCAATAAAGGTTTCTTAAGTTCAGGACAAACTTTAACAACCCATATTTTATTAGTTAATAAAGAATCAAATGACCCTAATAAATTAGGAATGATGTACCAAACAGCACTAATAACAGTTATACTAATATTTATTTTAAACTTTATAGCAAAACATTTTGAAAAAAGTTTAACAACAGGAATCGGGGTGAAAACAAAATGCTCAATTGAATTATTAAAAGAAAAAATGAAAGCAAGAAAGAATCAACGAATAGCAATAAAAAAAGAAAAGTAAATGTAATTAAACCTTACTTTTTAAAAGTGAAAGATAAATTTAAGAAAAAACCAAATAACAAATCAAATAATTTATCAAATATAGAAAATATTCCAAAAAGTAATTATGTTTTTACTATTAAAAATTTAAATTTCTTCTATAATCATGGCAAAAAACAGGCTTTATTTAATATAAATTTAGAAATAAGTCGTAATCAAGTAACCGCTTTTATTGGACCAAGTGGTTGTGGCAAATCAACATTACTACGAACTTTAAATAGAATGAATGATTTAATTGATGGTGTTAAAATTAATGGACAAATATTATTTAATAATGAAGATATTTATGAAAATAAAAAAAATATTATTTCATTACGAACTAAAGTTGGAATGGTATTTCAAAAACCTAATCCCTTTCCAATGTCAATTTATGAAAATGTGGCATATGGCCCAAAAAATCAAGGCATTAAAAATAAAAAGATTCTAAATCAAATTGTCGAAGATGCTTTAAAAAAAGCGGCTTTATGAGATGAAGTTGCTCAACACTTATTCGATTCAGCATTATCATTATCAGGTGGACAACAACAACGTTTATGTATTGCTCGTGCTATTGCCCTAAAACCAGAAGTACTATTAATGGATGAACCAACTTCAGCTCTAGATCCGATTGCCGCATCTAAAATTGAAGACTTAATGAATGATTTAAAATCAGACTTTACAATTATTGTTGTTACACATTCAATGCAACAAGCAGCACGAATTTCTGATAAAACTGCCTTTTTCTTAAATGGAGAAGTCATTGAATATAATAATACTAAAAAAATATTTTCACGACCAAAAGATAAAAGAACAGAAGATTATATTACCGGCAGATTTGGTTAAAAATATATATAATTAATTATAGAGAAAGGAGGAAAAAATGAAAATAATTAACCGTAGATTTGATTTAGATATCATAAATTTAAAACAAAACTTATTAACTTTATTAAAAGAAGTAAAAAAAGAACATAAAGACGCTTTAATAGCAATGGAAACCCAAGATTTTGATATGTCAAAAAGAATTGTTGAAACCGATAAAGAAATTAGAACAGTCGCTGAAAGTTTAACAATTACTGCAATTTGAAGTATTGCTCAACAAAATCCTTTTGCTACTGACTTACGTACTATTATTGGCTATATGAATATTATTCGTGATTTAGAACGTATTTCAAATTATGCTAAAAATTTATCCAAATTTAATGTCAAATATAAACCAGAAATTAAATTAACATCTCAATTATCAGGATTAATGAAAAAAGTATTTAAAATGATGGATTTAATTGGTGAATCTATAAATGAAAATGATATTAATAAAGCTTATCAAGCAGCAGAATATGATATTGATATTGATAATCGTTTTCGTGAATCAATGAAAAACATTGTCAATATGTTAAAAGTAAACAAAAATAATGATCAACTCTCTCAATATACATCAACAATGCAACAGTTGAAATATATTGAAAGACTAGGTGATCACTTAGTTAACATTTGTGAAACAATAGTATATATTATTAAAGGTAAATTTTATGATTTATCTTCAACAAAAATATCTGAATAATTTATCAATCAGTGTTAAAATAATTACTTTTTTGCAAGTTTCATTTAAATATTTTTAAGTCATACTTTAATATGATAATATTTATTATTATTTTATTTTTAATTGTATTAAATTAAGGTATGATTTTTTAATTTAATATTAAAATTTCTAAAAAGGAATATTTAACTTAGTTCTTCTATTTTAATATTACTATTAATATTTTTTTTGTTATCTACATTTTGCTTATTTTTATTATATAATAAAGAAATTCCTATTATTAAACCAATTAAATTTAATGTTAAAAATAATAATATGATGCCTAATGCATTATTACTATTACATAAACTTATACCTCAAATTAAAAATACTATTCAAATTACTAAACATATTCATATAATAAATGTAATTAAACCAATACTCATTGCCTTGCACCTTTTTCTTTCTAAAAAATAATTAAACTAAATAAAATATAGTATTTTCTATTAGATTCTTATAATTTAATATTTTTTTTCTTTATACAAGTATTTACTCTATATAAATATAAGAAAAATGCATGAAAATATGCATTTTTCTTATATTTATTAAATCAACCCCCATCTATACCCTTTTCTTATGATCAATTTATTTCATTTGGTTTCATTGGTTTTTCATTATTCTTTACACTAATAATTTTACCATTTTTAACGTTAATAACAGTATTTGCAACATATTGGAAGTTAGGATTATGAGTAACCATAATAATTGATGTTTTATATTCTCGATTAACATCCAATAAAATCTCTAATACCTTACGCCCCATTTCCTCATCAAGTGCTCCTGTTGGCTCATCACAAAATAAAATTGTCGGATTTTTTGAGGCTTTTTAATAATCTGTGTATCTTTGTTTTACAAAGTTACTAATTTAGATTAATTCTGTCTTCAAATTTTATCATAAAATGAGCAATTGCTGTATTTCAATTTTGAATAGGTAATGTTCATTTTTTTGTTATATTTTCAATTGCCAAGTAAAATATTTTGAAAACTGCCATATCATTAGGAAAAACTTTTTTTATTTCTGATGATTTTTCGTAATTGATTATTAACAGATTCAATAGCATTTGTAGTATAAATCACTCTTTTGATTTCTACTGGATAACTAATAAAAACCATTAAATTATCTCAATTTTTATATCAAGATTTAGTAATTTGAGGATATTGTTTATTTCATTTACTTTCAAACGATTCTAAAGCTTGCATTGCTTGTTCTTCACTACATCCACTATAAATTAGTTTTAAATCTGCAACTGCCACTTGCCACTTGCCACTTAGCCCTTTTTACTAGACCATTAATTTAAAAAACCTGAATGTATTCTAAAAACAATTGTGTTATATAATTAACACTAATTTTAACCTGAAAGGATTTTTATTAATGGATAAAATTAAACAAATAGCATTAGTAATTAACAAATTAAATATCAAAGAAAAAATTAAAATTATTGATGATTGTAAAAATCAATATTCAATTAGAAACCTATGTCAATATCTTCAATTAAACAGATCAACATATTACTTTTTAAAAAATAAACAAAAACCTATTAAAAAAGAAGAAAATCATATTATTAAATGCAATCATAAATATCAAAAAATATGCCAACTTTTAATCGAATTTCATTCTACAAGAAAAGGCAGAATTTATGGATATTTAAGAATTTTTTCAGCTTTTAAAGAGTGATTAAAACAAGAAAAAAATATCATTTTAAATATAGAATTATCAATAAAACAAATGCGAAAAATTATGAAAGAACACAATATTCAAGGATTAAAACAAACTAAAAATAACTATCCTAAAAACAAAAAAAATCCAAATAAGTGAATACCTACAATGGATAAAGTAAACAAAGATTATAAAAGTACAACCTCTTCAAATCAAATTTGATCAATGGACACTAAACAAATAAATACTAAAGAAGGATGATTATATCTTTTTGTAATTATTGATTTTTATTCAAATAATGTTGTTAGTTATAATATTGCTCCTAATAAATCATATCAGGATTTAATTCTTCCTGCTCTTGAAAAAATCAACAAACAATTTTCTTGAAATCAAATAAAAAATGTTATTTTACATTCAGATAACGCCAACGAATTTTATTGTCAAGATATCACAAAATGAGCAGAGGATAAACAAATAATTTTAAGCAAAAAACAACCTTATGATATTGGTGGTAATGTATTATCTGAAAACTGATTTTCTCATTTATCTCAAGAATGACTACCTAAAGGATCAAATCAATATTTATCCATCAATGAAGCTATAAATGATGTAAATCAATATGTTATGTTTTATAATTATGAAAGAATACATTCTAAATTTCTAAAACCACCAATTTTACAAATTAAAATTTAGAATTTTATATCAAAAATGGTCCAGTAATTAAGGGC
Source organism: Spiroplasma endosymbiont of Acasis viretata (assembly GCF_964031275.1). Taxonomy (NCBI): domain Bacteria; kingdom Bacillati; phylum Mycoplasmatota; class Mollicutes; order Entomoplasmatales; family Spiroplasmataceae; genus Spiroplasma; species Spiroplasma endosymbiont of Acasis viretata. Next base: position 267,174 of record NZ_OZ035019.1, on the reverse strand, counting down.
CAACCACCTAAATCATATCAGGATTTAATTCTTCCTGCTCTTGAAAAAATCAACAAACAATTTTCTTGAAATCAAGTAAAAAATGTTATTTTACATTCAGATAACGCCAACGAATTTTATTGTCACGATATCACAAAATGAGCAGAGGATAAACAAATAATTTTAAGCAAAAAACAACCTTATGATATTGGTGGTAATGTATTATCTGAAAACTGATTTTCTCATTTATCTCAAGAATGACTACCTAAAGGATCAAATCAATATTTATCCATCAATGAAGCTATAAATGATGTAAATCAATATGTTATGTTTTATAATTATGAAAGAATACATTCTAAATTTCTAAAACCACCAATTTTACAAATTAAAATTTAGAATTTTATATCAAAAATGGTCCAGTAATTAAGGGCCAACCACCATTATTGATTTTTATTCAAATAATGTTGTTAGTTATAATATTGCTCCTAATAAATCATATCAGGATTTAATTCTTCCTGCTCTTGAAAAAATCAACAAACAATTTTCTTGAAATCAAGTAAAAAATGTTATTTTACATTCAGATAACGCCAACGAATTTTATTGTCAAGATATCACAAAATGAGCAGAGGATAAACAAATAATTTTAAGCAAAAAACAACCTTATGATATTGGTGGTAATGTATTATCTGAAAACTGATTTTCTCATTTATCTCAAGAATGACTACCTAAAGGATCAAATCAATATTTATCCATCAATGAAGCTATAAATGATGTAAATCAATATGTTATGTTTTATAATTATGAAAGAATACATTCTAAATTTCTAAAACCACCAATTTTACAAATTAAAATTTAGAATTTTATATCAAAAATGGTCCAGTAATTAAGGGCCAACCACCATTACTTACGATTTCTATTTTGTTTACGTTCATTTTCAGTCAAGAATTTTTTACGCATACGAATATTTTGTGGTGTTACTTCAACTAATTCATCGCTAGCAATAAATTCTAAAGATTCTTCTAAACTAAAAATAGTTGGTGGTGTTAATCTAACAGCTTCATCATTACCTGAACTTCTAGTATTTGTTAATTGTTTTGCTTTGCAAGGATTAACATCTAAATCTTTATCACGATTACTTAAACCAATAATCATTCCTTCATACACTTTAGTTTGTGGTTTAACAAATAAAGTACCACGTTCTTCTAAAGAATTTAAAGCATAAGGTAATGTTGTCCCTGTAATCATACTTACTAGAACGCCATTTCTATTATTATTAATTTCGCCTTTTAATGGTTCATATGTAAGGAAACTACGAACCATAACACCCGTTCCACGAGTAATATTAACGTATTGACGACCAAATCCAATTAATCCTCTTGTTGGAATATGAAAAATAATTTTATCACGAACATTATCAGAATCCATATTAGTCATAATACCTTTTCTTAGATTTAAATTATTAATAACAGTACTACTATATTCAGTAGGATGATTTAAAATAATTTCTTCGACTGGTTCAGTGGTGTGTCCTTTTTCATCTTTTTTAAATACTACTTCCGGTTTAGAAATACCTAATTCAAAGCCTTCGCGACGCATATTTTCAATTAAAACAGATAAATGTAATTCACCACGACCAAAAACTTTAAAACCATCAGCATTACTTCCGGATAATTGTTCTATTTTTAAACCAACATTAGTTTCTAATTCTCTTGTTAAACGTTCTTTAATTTTATTACTAGTTACTAGTTTACCTTCAGTTCCAGAAAATGGTGAATTATTGACAAGGAAATTCATTGACATTGTTGGAGCCTGTATTGTAATTGGTTCCATTGGCACAACATTATCTTTATCACAAATAGTATTACCAATTGTTATATTTTCAATACCCGCTATGCAAACAATATCACCAGCAACAGCGTTTTTAACAGCTACTCGTTTTAATCCTTGATAAACAAATAAATATTTTACTTTTGCTTTTCTTTTTAAATCATAATCATCAACAACAATTATTTCTTGTCCTTCAGAAATAGTACCTTGAAATAATCTACCAATTCCAATTCTGCCAATAAAACTATCATAATCTAATGAACTAATTTGCATTTGTAAAGGCTCATTATATTTTACTAATTTAGAAATTTTAGCATGTTTAATAATTGTTTCAAATAATGGTTCTAAATTTTCGCTTGGTTGATTCAATTCATATTGGGCAATACCTTGTTTAGTAATTCCATAAAGTGTTGGAAAGTCTAACTGTTCATCATTAGCATTTAATTCCATAAAAAGTTCTAATACTTCATCTTTTACTTCTTCAATTCTTTGGTCCTTTTTATCAATTTTGTTAATCATTAAAATTGGATTTAAGTTATGTTCTAGTGCTTTTTGCAATACAAAACGAGTTTGTGGCATTGGTCCTTCAACACTATCAACTAGTAAAATAACACAGTCTACTGTTTTCATAATTCTTTCAACTTCAGAGGAAAAGTCAGCATGACCAGGTGTATCAATAATATTAATTTTTGTATTACCATGCATGATTGAACAATTTTTAGAATAAATAGTAATTCCTCGTTGACGTTCTTGATCATTACTATCCATTATTTGTTCAACAATAACTTGGTTTTGATGAAAAATATTTGATTGCTTTAATAAAGCATCAACTAATGTTGACTTTCCAACATCGACGTGTGCTATCACTGCAATATTAATAATTTTTTGTTCAGCAGAAACTTTTTCTTGTTCAGACATTATTCATTCTCCGTTATTCTTAAATTTTGACATTATATAAATTATACGCAATATTTTTAAATTTAGTAAAATAATTAAAAAAATAATTTATTTAAAATGATTTTTTGACATATAATAATTATCTAAATCTTATGATTTGTGATTTTTTTTCATTTTCATCAGTTTTGTTTCTATATTTACTTTTATCATTATTATTTAAAAAATTATTTTGTTGTATTTGTTGGGTTAATAAATATGTTTGTATATCATTAAAATTATTTGTATATATAAAACTGCTACTAGGTTTTGATATTTTTATTTCAATAAATAAACTGTCTTTAGTGTGTGTTTCTAATGTATTAGTATAATGTTTTTATTAATTAAAGATGTGTTAATTTTTGTTGTTAATTTTCATATTTGATTTTTATTTGGTAATGATAAATCTAATGGTTCTTGTTGTAGTCTTTGTTTTTTACTTGATAGTGATAAATCTAATGGTTTTTCATTTTTAATTGTTCTGAAAATTGATGAGATATTGTAAATAAATATTGTAATTCTTCATCTGTTATGTTTTCTTGATTTATTAATTCACCTACAAATAAATTTAATTCACTTAATATTTCAAATAATTGTTGACGTTCTTTTTTATATTTATTAATAAAAAAACTAAATTTTTTTATTTGTGCTAAATATTTGTTTAAAATTAAGTATCATTTTTGTTTTGTGTTTGCTTTTATAATTTTTTATGTTAAGATTTGTTTGTTATTAAAATGTATAAAATTAGTTTTTAAAAACTAGATTGTGAAGTTTTATATATGGATATTCAACAAGATTTTTATATCAAAAAGGTTTTTTATGCTTCTTATGTTAAAAACGTTGTTTTACCTATTTCTTTTTTAAATAATGTTGGAAATATTAGGGGTAAATCTTATGTTGGTAATAAACAGAAATGGTGGTTGGCCCTTAATTACTGGACCATTTTTGATATAAAATTCTAAATTTTAATTTGTAAAATTGGTGGTTTTAGAAATTTAGAATGTATTCTTTCATAATTATAAAACATAACATATTGATTTACATCATTTATAGCTTCATTGATGGATAAATATTGATTTGATCCTTTAGGTAGTCATTCTTGAGATAAATGAGAAAATCAGTTTTCAGATAATACATTACCACCAATATCATAAGGTTGTTTTTTGCTTAAAATTATTTGTTTATCCTCTGCTCATTTTGTGATATCTTGACAATAAAATTCGTTGGCGTTATCTGAATGTAAAATAACATTTTTTACTTGATTTCAAGAAAATTGTTTGTTGATTTTTTCAAGAGCAGGAAGAATTAAATCCTGATATGATTTATTAGGAGCAATATTATAACTAACAACATTATTTGAATAAAAATCAATAATTACAAAAAGATATAATCATCCTTCTTTAGTATTTATTTGTTTAGTGTCCATTGATCAAATTTGATTTGAAGAGGTTGTACTTTTATAATCTTTGTTTACTTTATCCATTGTAGGTATTCACTTATTTGGATTTTTTTTGTTTTTAGGATAGTTATTTTTAGTTTGTTTTAATCCTTGAATATTGTGTTCTTTCATAATTTTTCGCATTTGTTTTATTGATAATTCTATATTTAAAATGATATTTTTTTCTTGTTTTAATCACTCTTTAAAAGCTGAAAAAATTCTTAAATATCCATAAATTCTGCCTTTTCTTGTAGAATGAAATTCGATTAAAAGTTGGCATATTTTTTGATATTTATGATTGCATTTAATAATATGATTTTCTTCTTTTTTAATAGGTTTTTGTTTATTTTTTAAAAAGTAATATGTTGATCTGTTTAATTGAAGATATTGACATAGGTTTCTAATTGAATATTGATTTTTACAATCATCAATAATTTTAATTTTTTCTTTGATATTTAATTTGTTAATTACTAATGCTATTTGTTTAATTTTATCCATTAATAAAAATCCTTTCAGGTTAAAATTAGTGTTAATTATATAACACAATTGTTTTTAGAATACATTCAGGTTTTTTAAATTAATGGTCTAGTAAAAAGGGCTAAGTGGCAAGTGGCAAGTGGCAAGTGGCAAGTAAACCAATAAGATGTTTAAATGATGACAGTAAACCATTTAATGTTATAAATATTGATAGTCACGATAACATGTATTTGGGTGCTTATCCTCCTGTGGGTGGTGAAGTTGGAGCATTTATTTTTAAAAATCTTAATTTTGATAATCCTATTGCGTTGAGAGATATAAAAGATCGAATATAACTATTAGGGATACCACTTACTTGTTTGAAATTAACGCCATCTGTACTTTTTCATAAACCAGTTGTGCTACTTCCTGCATATATTGTTCCATTTGGAGCAATTATAACTTTTTGAATTTTCTTATTTTTTAAGTCTTGAAAATCATTAATAAATGGACTATTAATCATAGTTAAATTTTTATTTAATTGATTTGATTTAAAACCATGATTTATAAGAACCTGTTTAAAATCTTTTAGAGAATAGGATAAAATGATTATATATTTTAAAATAAGAGGTATATATGTGTAAAAATTATCCTAGTAATGTTAGCAAAGAGCAATTTGAAAATATAAAATCAATTTTAGAAAATACTAAAAAGAGAACTAAACCAAGAAGTTTAGATTTATATGAAGTATTTTGTGCAGTTTTATATGTATTAAAAAGTGGTTGCCAGTGAAGAATGTTACCAAAAAATTTTCCAAAATGACAAATTGTATATTATTATTTTCAAGCTTGAAGTAAAAATAATGATAAAGAACCTAGTGTATTACAATTAGTTTTAAAAAAAATTAGTCAAGGCATTTCGTATCAATAATGGTAGAAAAGAACAAACTAGTTTTTGTATAATTGATTCACAAAGTGTTAAAAATACAGATACTACTAAAAATAAAGGTTATGATGCTGGTAAAAAGATTTCAGGAATAAAGCGTCATATTGCTGTTGATTCTCAAGGTTTACCACATGCAATTTACATAACCACAGCAGAAAAAACAGATCGTAATAGTGCTATAATAATGATTGAAAATGAAAAAGAGAATCTTTCTGCAGTTCAAAAAATACTAGTAGATGCTGGTTATACTGGTGAAAAATTTGCTTCTAAAATTAAAACAATTATAAATGCAAATGTTGAAGTTATAAAACGTAATTAATTACATTCTTTTGTAGTATTACCAAAAAGATGAGTTGTAGAACGAAGTTTTGCATGATTAGAAAAATGCAGAAGATTATGAAAAAATTGTGAAAAAAAATTAAATACTAGCTTACAAATGGTTGTTCTTGCCTTTATTTCAATTTTATTGAAAAGATTTTAAACAGGTTCTAACATTATTTGCAAACAATGGTTTTAAGTTACTTGCATTTGTACCTACCAAAGTAGAAACTGCAAGCATACTTAATATTTTTTTCATATTATTGTTCTCCTTTAATTTATAATTATTTAACGCAATTAATTATCTCAAACAATAACTTCTTCAGTAAAATCCAAATCATTATTTTCATATAAATTTTCAATTTCTGAATTATTTAAAGTGTAATTAACATTTTTAAAAGCGCTATCTAAATCAATTTTCTTATCAGTTTCTATTAGTGAACTATCAATTTTAAAATTATTTAAATTATTATTTTGCTTGCGATAATCTAAAAAAGTAACATTTTCTGCAACTACTTCAGTAATATATTGTTCTTTTCTATCTTGATTTATTATTTTTCTTACTGACAGTCTTCCTGATAACGATATTAAAGAACCTTTACCTAAATATTCACACATTTTTTCAGCAACTTTATTTCATGCAACACATGAAACAAAATCAGCTTGATTTGAAATATTATTAACTGCAATAGTAAAAAAAACAAAAGGTTTTTCACTTTGAGTTTTATATAATTTTAAATCACGAGCAAGTCTGCCTATTAATATAACTTTGTTCATTTTATTGTTCTCCTTATTATTTTTCTTTTTTAATTTTAATTAATTTAATAGTAAAATTAAAAATTATATGAGTCATAACTAAAATAAAACCAATTATTGTAGAAACTAAACCAATAATCAATCAATCTGGATAAGGTAATTTTAAATATACGTGACTGGCATAGTTATAATTCCAAGTACACACAAAATACCACCAACTCCATAACCAATAATTTTTAATACTATATTTTCTAATAATATGATATTTTTTTCTGAAAAATTTTGATTCATAATTACCATCCCTTATTTGGCTCATATTTGCCATTTTTAGCGATGTTTAAGAATACGAATGGTTTTTATATTCATATTCTTAATTCAACGCTTTATATTTGTTAAACACTATATTATTATACATTGTTCCATATTGTTTACCAATTCTGCTTTTCTTTAAAAGTTTTTAAAACAAAATCTTTTTCGATTTTTAAAATTTCTTCTAATAAAAAAGTTTTATTAATTTTTTCATCTAAATTTTTAATATAAAACTGTCATTCTTCATTATTACTTTTTAATCAAATGGTTTCACTTATCAATTTTTCGAATTCTCACACTTGAAACACCAACATCGAAGTTTTAGAAATAAAATAAGCATTACAATTACCGTTTAAATTATTTTCTTTTAATCATTTTTGATAAGTTGATAGAAGCTTTTGTTCTTCTTGAGTTAATTGCATAATTTTATCCTCCTAATCTTTTCAAGATATTTCGTTAGATTTATCAGTATTATTTTTTTGTTCATTTAAAATTTGTAAAATCATATCTAATTTTTGATTTATGTTATTATCAAAATTAATCATATTTTTTAACTTTAATTTTCCATAAGTAACTAAACTTAAAGCGTCATTTGATTTATTTAATTTTCTATGACTTACAAATTTTGTACTAATTTCTTTTTCACCAATTGAACAATCACCATTACCTTTGTATATTTTTGTTAAATCTAAATTCAATTTAGTTAAATCAATGCCATAAAAATATCATAATTTTGTACTTGATTTATTAGCATAATGTCTACCTAAATAGTAAATTTTAACTTCTTTGTTAGTAACATCAATGCCAGTTTCTTCCAACATTTCATTGATTACAGTTTGATAATGGTTATTGTTTTCTAAACCACCCGTAATAGTACTGTACTGACTAATTTGCTTATTCTTAAATAATGGATTATATTCTTTAGTTAATAACTAATGATATTCATTGTCTTTTAAAACATAGGGTAATATTGACACTCCTTGGTTATTACATCAAGGTTCTTCAACACCATGCATAAACTCAACTTTAATAAATTTTAAATATTCTTTATTCATAAAAAATATCTTCCTTTCAATAAAAGTGTTTTTAAAAATAAAAATTGTAACAATATAGGTTACAACGCGCTTATTTTTAAATTTCTCTACATGAAAAGAAAAGATAAAATAAAAAAATAGATAGGTCTTAGGTATAAATTAGAGGGCTGTACCTATATTCAGTATTTAATTTTTATGATTTAAATCTATCACATTTAATTAAAAATTACAAGTTTGATTCTTTAATTAAATACAATCGTTACTGATGCCAGCCCTCTACGACCACACCAGTAACTAGATAATTGTATAATAAATATATCAATTAATGAATTATAAATTATTAAAATTTTGTTTTTTTAATAAAATTTTAAATTATATATTGTCTACTATGTTCTTTTAATTTTTCTTCTCTAGAGTTGGTGCAAAACTAAGATAATTCAAAATTATATATTTCTGCTATTAAATTAAATCTTAATGCAAATCTTCGTATTTTATTGCGATATTTTAAAGTTAAAATTTTAAAACGTTTTAGTTTAGCAAATACGTGTTCAATTTTAATTCTAATTTTGCTTAAAGTTTTATTGTATTCTTTTTGAATTGGTATTAATTTATTGTATTTACTTTTTTTAAATGGCAAAAATGTATTTTTATGAATATTTTGTATTCCTTGATAACCTGAATCAACAAAAACTTGTTTTTCTGGATGAATAAAAGTTTTAGATTTTAAAAGTAATTTAAAATCATGAATGCTTCCAAAACAAAAAGCGGTTGAAATAATTTTTCCATTTAAAATATCAATAATTATTTGCGATTTAAGAGTATGATGTTTGTTTTTACCCGAAAAAAGTAATTTTAGTTTTTTTTAATTCTTTCAATTGGAGTTTCAGTAGCATCAATAGCTAGTAAAGTATTATTGATTCCTTTATTTTTGATTAAATCTTTTTTGCCAGATAAATTAAAAATTCCACTTTTTATTAAAGTATTTTCAATTCAAAAAATATTACGAATGCAGCTAGTATGACTAATATTATATCTTTTTGCAATAACTCTATAACTACTATACTCTTTTCAGTATTCTAATGTCATTAATAAACGATTTTCTATTGATAATTTATTAGGTTTACCACCAACTGCTTTTTTAATTGCTTCAGCTTTTTTTAAAATTTCAACCATTTTTTGAAATGTTTGTAGTTTTATTCCCACTAAACTATAAAATTCTTGTTCATCTTTGTATTTTTTTAACATAATAATTATCACCTTTGATATTAATAATAACCGTTAAATTATTAAAATTAAAGGTTTTGCACCAAGTATTCTTTATTATTTATTAGATTTTCTTCTATTACAAGTTTTACATAAAATTTGACAGTTTTCAATAATTGTTTTTCCACCCTGACTTCATGGATCAATATGATCAGCTTCCACTTCTTCAATTGAAAAAGTATTTTTGCAGATATTACATTTACCATTTTGTAATTCAAACATTGTTGTTTTTTGCGATTCATTAAATGTTCTTAAATTTAAATAACTTTCATTTCTTGTTAAAACATATTTATATATACCAACTTTATTTAATACTTCTTCATCAGACATTAAATTTTTAATTTCTAGTTCTAAATTATCTACATTGATTTTAGTATCTTTAAAGTTTAAAAATAACTCATTTCAATCCACATTTTTCATTTGTTTTCTGATAATTAGAAATGTTTTCTGAACTCAATTTATAACTTTATTAAAGTATTCTCACAATTCATTAGCATTTTTATCTAACATATGTTTACCCATATATTCTTCAATACTTTTATCATTAGTAGATTTTATTATTCATTTTAGAGCAAGTTCTAAAATTTCTTGTCTGTTAGGAATTCCTGTAATAAAATTTTTTGCAATTATTATAGCAGGACAATTAGTTTTACTAAAATATTTTTTAGCACTATTTAATCAACTACCTGTATAAGAAACATTTCTTAATTCTTGTTGAGTTAAAACAACTCCAGCTATATTAATTACTCTGAATCAATCTAATATTTCACTATTTTTTCCAACACATTCATAAATAATTAACTCATAATTTAATACTTTCTGTTGAACATCTTTCGGTAAAGAATAAAAATAAATTCCTCTATTATCTAGTGAAAAGTTATTTGCTAAAAATTCACAAATTGAAATAATTCTTTGTTGCCCATCCATAACTTCAAATTGATTATCATTGGTTTTGGCAAAATACATAACATTTAATGGAAAACCATCTAAAACAGTTTTGATTACAGCATTTCTTTCCTTTTCTTTATATACAAACTCTCTTTGATAAGCAGGGCGAATATTTAATTTATTGTTTCAACCAATTACTCCATCCTCTTCATTATTTGAATAATTTTCTACCAATTCTTTAATAGTTAATCTTAATTCTCTTATTTGCATATTATTATTTAATTCTCCTAATTATAATTCTTGCATATTTCTTTTTTCCAAATAAATAAGCTCTCTTACCTGGATATAAATTTTCTTTAAAATTTTCATCTATGTCTAATATTTCAAATTGGTTTGGATTATATTTTTTTAAAAAACTAGAAGGTACACCCATTAATTCCCAATAATCATTAGGAATTAAATTAATTTTATCTACCGATATTGCATCAATATTCTCAAATTTTGGATATTCTTCTTTACTATATTTTTTTAATAAAATTATTTCTTCATTTCTTTTTGTAACATTCATATTTGTCATTCAAGCAATATTTCCAAATTTTTTAACTTCTGTTGTTTTTCTTTCTTTATCACAATATATAAATTGTTTTACTGATGTATATCCAAACCAAACTTTATTTTCCTTAAAATATTTAAATACATTTTTAGATGTAGATTTTGTCTCAGAAGCAATAATTAAAAATTTTTTATTTAATTCAATCAAATTTTTTAAAAAAGGAATAAATAAAGAAAATGGTGGATTTGTTATGATAATGTCAGCTTGTTTATAAATTTTTTGAACTTCTTTACTCCTAAAATCCCCATCATCAGTTAAATCTATTTTTTTAAATTCTAAAATATCATTATCATTTCCTTTACCATTATATTCAATTGCATATGAAGTTGAATTTTCATTATAATGTGTTGCGATAATTTTTTTAATTCCTAAATGCTTAAAATTTTTATGAAAATAAACTCAAAATTTAGATGCTCTATCTTCTGGATAATTACCAATTGGCAAATTTGAAATTAATTCTGGGTCATCACATGGCATTAAAATAACTTTATTTAAAAATTGATCTTTATAAAATTTCAACTCATTCTCTATATCACTTAAAAAAGTATAAAATTCATCATCTTTTTTAACTTTAGCAATATTTAAATTAGAATTTAATTTTTTACTCATAAAATTTAAGTCACCTATTTTGTTATTATTTTTAATTATAAAAGAAGTAAAACACTAGTTAATTATATCATTTATCTATTTTACATTTATTTTTTATTTAATTTTAAATTACCAAAAAAAATAATTTAATTTTTAAATTATAAATAGTAAAATATATTATTTATTTAAATACATATAAATATGTTTTATAAACGGTTTGGCATTTTTATAAATAATTATAATTTGATCAAAATTATTTTTTTCTTTTTCAATATTCAAATATATTTGGTTTAAATAATTATTAATACAACCCTATATCTTTTACTTCATAACTATAATTAATATTTGAAGAATTTTTTCTTGCAGATACAACTCAATTTATAAAATGAGAAATTTCTTCAACTATTATCAATAATAGATTATTTTCTACTTTTAATTTATATAAATATCTTTTTTATATCAATTAATAATTATTCTTAACATATTCATATCAGTATATGGTCAAATTAAAAATAAAAAAATACTTCAATTATTTTTTGTTTTATATTATATTTAACTATTTTATATGTTAATAATGTATAGATTTAAAATGATTTAAAAATTATTTTGGTATTTATTATATATTAGACTTGGTGCAAAACGGTGGTTGGCCCTTAATTACTGGACCATTTTTGATATAAAATTCTAAATTTTAATTTGTAAAATTGGTGGTTTTAGAAATTTAGAATGTATTCTTTCATAATTATAAAACATAACATATTGATTTACATCATTTATAGCTTCATTGATGGATAAATATTGATTTGATCCTTTAGGTAGTCATTCTTGAGATAAATGAGAAAATCAGTTTTCAGATAATACATTACCACCAATATCATAAGGTTGTTTTTTGCTTAAAATTATTTGTTTATCCTCTGCTCATTTTGTGATATCGTGACAATAAAATTCGTTGGCGTTATCTGAATGTAAAATAACATTTTTTATTTGATTTCAAGAAAATTGTTTGTTGATTTTTTCAAGAGCAGGAAGAATTAAATCCTGATATGATTTATTAGGAGCAATATTATAACTAACAACATTATTTGAATAAAAATCAATAATTACAAAAAGATATAATCATCCTTCTTTAGTATTTATTTGTTTAGTGTCCATTGATCAAATTTGATTTGAAGAGGTTGTACTTTTATAATCTTTGTTTACTTTATCCATTGTAGGTATTCACTTATTTGGATTTTTTTTGTTTTTAGGATAGTTATTTTTAGTTTGTTTTAATCCTTGAATATTGTGTTCTTTCATAATTTTTCGCATTTGTTTTATTGATAATTCTATATTTAAAATGATATTTTTTTCTTGTTTTAATCACTCTTTAAAAGCTGAAAAAATTCTTAAATATCCATAAATTCTGCCTTTTCTTGTAGAATGAAATTCGATTAAAAGTTGGCATATTTTTTGATATTTATGATTGCATTTAATAATATGATTTTCTTCTTTTTTAATAGGTTTTTGTTTATTTTTTAAAAAGTAATATGTTGATCTGTTTAATTGAAGATATTGACATAGGTTTCTAATTGAATATTGATTTTTACAATCATCAATAATTTTAATTTTTTCTTTGATATTTAATTTGTTAATTACTAATGCTATTTGTTTAATTTTATCCATTAATAAAAATCCTTTCAGGTTAAAATTAGTGTTAATTATATAACACAATTGTTTTTAGAATACATTCAGGTTTTTTAAATTAATGGTCTAGTAAAAAGGGCTAAGTGGCAAGTGGCAAGTGGCTATTTTCAATTGCTAAGTAAAATATTTTGAAAACTGCCATATCATTTGGAAAAACTTTTTTATTTCTGATGACTTTTCGTAATTGACTATTTACAGATTCAATAGCATTTGTAGTATAAATCACTCTTTTGATTTCTACTGGATAACTAATAAAAACCATTAAATTATCTCAATTTTTATATCAAGATTTAGCAATTTGAGGATATTGTTTATTTCATTTACTTTCAAAGGATTCTAAAGCCTGCATTGCTTGTTCTTCACTACATGCAGTATAAATTGGTTTTAAATCTGCAACTAGAGATTTTCTATGCTTATATGAGACATATTTCAAACTATTTCTAATTTGATGAACTATGCATAATTGATGTTCTGTTTTAAGATAAACTGATTGTATTGCTTCTGACATGCCTGTTAAATTATCACTGCAGGCAATAAGAATATCATTTAAGCCACGATTTTTCATTTCTGTTAAATTTGCTAATCAAAATTTAGCACCTTCATTTTCACTAATTCATAAACCTAAAACATCTTTTTTACCTTCTAAATCAACTCCTAAAGCTATATAAACTGATTTATTAATAATCCTTTTATCTTGTCGTACTTTCACTACTATGCAATCAAAATAAACAATCGGATAGACACTTTCTAATGGTCGATTTTGCCATGCTTTTACATCATCAATAACATCATCAGTAATTTGGCTAATAACACTTTCACTAATATCAGCACCATGATATAACTCTTGTAATTGCATTCTAATATCTGATAATGTCATTCCTTTTGCATATAAAGAAAGAACTTGTTGATCAAAACCATCAAATCTTCTTTGTCTTTTTGCAACTATTACAGGATTAAAATTACTATTGCGATCTCGTGGTACATCAATCTCAATTTTACCTTGTTGAGTTATTAATTTTTTTTGAACTTATACCATTACGAGCATTGTCACTATTACTATGTTGATTCTTATCATATCCTAAATAATTTTGCATCTCAGAATTCAACATTTTTTCTACTAATCTTTTTGTTAATTCTTTATACAATCCTCCCTCTTTAAAAACTGTTGTTAAATCTTCAGTATTTTCTAATAATAAATCTACTGCTTTTGATATTGGATCATTATTATTAATATTTTGCTTTTTAGCCATCTGTAACTCACTCTTTCTAGTCATTTAATTATATTTACTAGAATTAATTAAACATAGTTATTTTTGTAAGTTACACAGATTACTAAACATTACCATAATATTAGTCATACTAGCTGCATTCGTAATATTTTTTGAATTGAAAATACTTTAATAAAAAGTGGAATTTTTAATTTATCTGGCAAAAAAGATTTAATCAAAAATAAAGGAATCAATAATACTTTACTAGCTATTGATGCTACTGAAACTCCAATTGAAAGAATTAAAAAAAACTAAAATTACTTTTTTCGGGTAAAAACAAACATCATACTCTTAAATCGCAAATAATTATTGATATTTTAAATGGAAAAATTATTTCAACCGCTTTTTGTTTTGGAAGCATTCATGATTTTAAATTACTTTTAAAATCTAAAACTTTTATTCATCCAGAAAAACAAGTTTTTGTTGATTCAGGTTATCAAGGAATACAAAATATTCATAAAAATACATTTTTGCCATTTAAAAAAAGTAAATACAATAAATTAATAGCAATTCAAAAAGAATACAATAAAAATTTAAGCAAAATTAGAATTAAAATTAAACACTTATTTGCTAAACTAAAACGTTTTAAAATTTTAACTTTAAAATATCGCAATAAAATACGAAGATTTGCATTAAGATTTAATTTAATAGCAGGAATATATAATTTTGAATTACCTTAGTTTTGCACCAAGTCTAATGAACATGATGTTTTGCAACTTTGATATGTGTTTTAAATGTTCTTCTTATATGTTTTCAAACTGATTCAATTTGGTTGGTATTTACACCAATTTTTGAAACATAGCCATCTTGATGGTTAACTGTTTCATGCTTAGTGAAAACTGATTTAAAATCGCAATATCCTTTTCAAGAATCAGTATATACAAGACATTTTGAAGAAATGTGGTTTTTTGCAAACTGCAAAAGATTTTTACTCTTTGCGTTTTTCAATACTTTCACAATTAAATTATTGGTTGTTTTTTGATAAATGCCAACAATCAAGGTTTTATTCACCAAGGATCTTCCTTGTTTTTTAAAACCCATATGTGAAAGATACATTTCATCAATTTGCACTGTACCTTCAACAATAAATTGAGGTTTTTGTGCAATACGTGTTCTGATTTTATGAGTCATTCTTCAAGCAGTTTTCAAAGTCACTCCCAATTCTTTTGCAATATCTGTTGATGGAATTCCATGTTTGGTGTTTATTCATCTAAAGATAAGATAAAACCAAGATGTTAAAGATGTTTGTGACCTTGAAAATATGGTGCCTATAAGAATGCTAAATGTTTGATTACATTAAACATCTCATTCTTTTTAAATCAGAAGTATTCAAATTAAAACTAAAACACCTAATACATTTGTTTTCTTTCAAATTTGCTATATATGCAAGACATTGCTGTTCAGTTTGAAAAGCATTGTTGAATTCATTCAGTTTCATTATTCCCTCCACAAGTACATGTGGGGAGAAGTCCGAAATAAAATTCGCACAATGTGTCATTTTTTAAAACTCTCTAAATCAACATATTATTTTAATTTAAAGAAAAAAAATAAAATTCAAAATAATATTTATGAACAAGCTGTTATTAGTGCTTTTAAAGAAAATAAAGAAGTTTATGGTACTAGAAGATTAAAAGTCATACTAGCAAACCAAGAAATTTATTTATCACGCAGAAAAATTAAAGAAATTATGAATAAGCATAATTTAATATCAAAATACACTAAATTATCATTCAAAAATTATCATAATAAAGTCAATGATAGTCAAATAACCAATCTTGTTAATAGAAACTTTAATAATAGAATTAAAAATGAAGTTATTGTTAGTGATTTAACTTATGTTCAAGTTAATGGTAAATGAAACTATATTTGCCTATTAATCGACCTATTTAACCGCGAAATTATTGGACATAGTGTTGGAGTTAAAAAAGATGCATCATTAGTATATCAAGCATTTATGCAATCAAATGACTGTTTAAAAGATATTGAAATATTTCATACTGATCGCGGTAATGAATTCAATAATAAAACTATTGATAAACTTTTATTAGCTTTCAACATAACTCGATCTTTAAGCAAAAAAGGATGTCCTTATGACAATGCTGTTGCTGAAGCAACTTTTAAAACTTTCAAAATTGAATTTATTAATGATAAAAATTTTACATCATTAATCCAATTAAAATTAGAATTATTTGATTACATCAATTGATATAACAACATAAGAATTCACAGTACTCTAAACTACCTAACTCCAGTTAGTTATCAAAAACAAATGTCTACGAAAAAATAGTCCTAAAAAGGATTGCCATTCCAAACTCATTTATTTTAAAATAAAATAATGAGTTAAAAACTTATATTAAGTTTAATTAAATTATACAAAAAAAGTTTCTATATTAAAAATAGAAACTAAAGTTTTAGGGGTTATTTGGAATTTTTGAATTTATGTTTATTTAAATTTTATATTCATTTTTTATAATTATTTTGTTCTATACAAAAATAAGAACAATTTAATTATAACACTTATTTATGTTAAATATTTTTTAAAAAAAACAAAATTGCTAAATAAACTGCACAATTGTGCAGTTTTGAAGTAATTATTATATTTACATTTTTTGTGATTTACTACTAGAACTTTGAGTTTTACTTGTTGAGGGTTGATTTTGTAAATTTATAGCATTTATCTCCTCTTTTTCAAATATTAACTTAGGTAATTTTGATTTTGTTGAATTAGTTAATTCTTTTTTTAAAAACTTTCTTTTGATATTTTTCTTAAAATTCAATTGTTTGAATAATAATTGACTTATTTCTGAACTAATATTGTATTTTTTTAATAACACATTTAAAGTAGTAAACTCTCCAATATCTTTAATATTTAGATCTGCACCTTTTTCAAGTAATAATTTAATCATGTCAAAATTATTTGTATATATAGAAAGATGTAAAGGAGTAGCCAAACTTTTCTCTTGTGCATTAATATCAGCATCATTTTCAAGAAGTAATTTTACTATTTCAATATTATTACATTCTATAGCTCAATGTAAAGGTGTAGATCCATTTATATCTTGTTCATTAATATCAGCATCATTTTCAAGAAGTAATTTTACTATTTCAATATTATTATTGTTTACTGCATAATATAAAGGTGAACAAAAAGTTTCTTTATCTTCAATATTAGAATCAATTTTAAAATTTTCATTTAATCACTTAAATGACAATATATCATTATATTTTGAAAAATAAATTAAAAGTATATCAATATATTTTTTTTCATTATAATCATTAATAATTTTTTTTATTAATATTTCTTTAATAATTTCAATTTTATTGTTCTTAAAAAGAACATCTAAAATAGTATTATTACCATATTTATTTTGTATATTAATATCAGCATCATTTTCAAGAAGTAATTTTACTATTTCAATATTGTTATTAAAATTTGATACAGCAATTTGTAAAGGAGTTCCTCCAACATCTTTAATATTTGGATCTGCACCTTTTTCAAGTAATAATTTAGCTATTTCAAAATAACCATTATCTACTGCATAATGTAAAGGAAAACCTGTAGGAATACTAGTAGTTTCTTTTGTGTTTTTTACATATAATTCATTATTAAGAAATTTTTCATCAAATAGTAATCTTAAATTTATTTTTTGATTTAAATTGTTTGTTGTTAATAATTTATCTTCTATTTTTTTTAAGAAATTTTGGTATTGTTTTTCTTTGTATTTTTTAAATAAATTTAATTTTCCTCAAATACTAGTAGATAAAGTATCACCAGCACTTGCTAATGTAAAGCTATTAATAAATTTAGCATGAATATCTTTTTTAAAATAAGTACCATCACCACCTTTTCCATAATAAGTTTTGGTGATATTTAAATTTAAATTAGTCAAATCAATGGCATACAAAAATCATTTTTTGTTACTTGATTTATTTGCAAAAGATCAATTAAATTTATCAATTACTACATTATTTCCACTAATATCAATACCTGTCTCTTCTCACATTTCTTTTACAACAGTTGTATAATAATCCATAGTTTCAAGTCCACCAGTAATTGTACTATACTGACTGATTTTAGATATTTCATGAGCTGGGTTTTTTTCATTATGAATTTGTAAAAAATAATACTCATTGTCTTTTAAAACATAGGGTAAAATAGCAACTCCTTGGTTGTTACATCAAGGTTCTTCTACATGAATAAAACCATTTTTTATTGTTTTTTTTACTTGAATATATTTAGAATCAAACAATACTTCTTCGTCATTTATATTTAACATAATTTATTTTCCCCTTTTTTAATTTTTATTATATAAAATTAATTATAATATGTTGTAATTACAACCTCTTATTTTTTACATTTTTTGTGATTTACTACTAGAACTTTGAGTTTTACTTGTTGAGGGTTGATTTTGTAAATTTATAGCATTTATCTCCTCTTTTTCAAATATTAACTTAGGTAATTTTGATTTTGTTGAATTAGTTAATTCTTTTTTTAAAAACTTTCTTTTGATATTTTTCTTAAAATTCACTTGTTTGAATAATAATTGACTTATTTCTGAACTAATATTGTATTTTTTTAATAACACATTTAAAGTAGTAAACTCTCCAATATCTTTAATATTTAGATCTGCACCTTTTTCAAGTAATAATTTAATCATATCAAAATTATTTGTATATATAGAAAGATGTAAAGGAGTAGCCAAACTTTTCTCTTGTGCATTAATATCAGCATCATTTTCAAGAAGTAATTTTACTATTTCAATATTATT
The DNA here is from genome assembly GCF_964031275.1 of Spiroplasma endosymbiont of Acasis viretata. Taxonomy (NCBI): domain Bacteria; kingdom Bacillati; phylum Mycoplasmatota; class Mollicutes; order Entomoplasmatales; family Spiroplasmataceae; genus Spiroplasma; species Spiroplasma endosymbiont of Acasis viretata. Next base: position 248,107 of record NZ_OZ035019.1, on the reverse strand, counting down.
ACATTCTATAGCTCAATGTAAAGGTGCACATCCATTTATATCTTGTGCATTAATATCAGCATCATTTTCAAGAAGTAATTTTACTATTTCAATATTATTACATTCTATAGCTCAATGTAAAGGTGTAGATCCATTTATATCTTGTTCATTAATATCAGCATCATTTTCAAGAAGTAATTTTACTATTTCAATATTATTATTGTTTACTGCATAATATAAAGGTGAACAAAAAGTTTCTTTATCTTCAATATTAGAATCAATTTTAAAATTTTCATTTAATCACTTAAATGACAATATATCATTATATTTTGAAAAATAAATTAAAAGTATATCAATATATTTTTTTTCATTAGACTTGGTGCAAAACCTTTAATTTTAATAATTTAACGGTTATTATTAATATCAAAGGTGATAATTATTATGTTAAAAAAATACAAAGATGAACAAGAATTTTATAGTTTAGTGGGAATAAAACTACAAACATTTCAAAAAATGGTTGAAATTTTAAAAAAAGCTGAAGCAATTAAAAAAGCAGTTGGTGGTAAACCTAATAAATTATCAATAGAAAATCGTTTATTAATGACATTAGAATACTGAAAAGAGTATAGTAGTTATAGAGTTATTGCAAAAAGATATAATATTAGTCATACTAGCTGCATTCGTAATATTTTTTGAATTGAAAATACTTTAATAAAAAGTGGAATTTTTAATTTATCTGGCAAAAAAGATTTAATCAAAAATAAAGGAATCAATAATACTTTACTAGCTATTGATGCTACTGAAACTCCAATTGAAAGAATTAAAAAAAACTAAAATTACTTTTTTCGGGTAAAAACAAACATCATACTCTTAAATCGCAAATAATTATTGATATTTTAAATGGAAAAATTATTTCAACCGCTTTTTGTTTTGGAAGCATTCATGATTTTAAATTACTTTTAAAATCTAAAACTTTTATTCATCCAGAAAAACAAGTTTTTGTTGATTCAGGTTATCAAGGAATACAAAATATTCATAAAAATACATTTTTGCCATTTAAAAAAAGTAAATACAATAAATTAATACCAATTCAAAAAGAATACAATAAAACTTTAAGCAAAATTAGAATTAAAATTAAACACGTATTTGCTAAACTAAAACGTTTTAAAATTTTAACTTTAAAATATCGCAATAAAATACGAAGATTTGCATTAAGATTTAATTTAATAGCAGGAATATATAATTTTGAATTACCTTAGTTTTGCACCAAGTCTATTATAATCATTAATAATTTTTTTACCATATTTATTTTGTATATTAATATCAGCATCATTTTCAAGAAGTAATTTTACTATTTCAATATTGTTATTAAAATTTGATACAGCAATTTGTAAAGGAGTTCCTCCAACATCTTTAATATTTGGATCTGCACCTTTTTCAAGTAATAATTTAGCTATTTCAAAATAACCATTATCTACTCCATAATGTAAAGGAAAACCTGTACGAATACTAGTAGTTTCTTTTGTGTTTTTTACATATAATTCATTATTAAGAAATTTTTCATCAAATAGTAATCTTAAATTTATTTTTTGATTTAAATTGTTTATTGTTAATAATTTATCTTCTATTTTTTTTAAGAAATTTTGGTATTGTTTTTCTTTGTATTTTTTAAATAAATTTAATTTTCCTCAAATACTAGTAGATAAAGTATCACCACCTTTTCCATAATAAGTTTTGGTGATATTTAAATTTAAATTAGTCAAATCAATGGCATACAAAAATCATTTTTTGTTACTTGATTTATTTGCAAAAGATCAATTAAATTTATCAATTACTACATTATTTCCACTAATATCAATACCTGTCTCTTCTCACATTTCTTTTACAACAGTTGTATAATAATCCATAGTTTCAAGTCCACCAGTAATTGTACTATACTGACTGATTTTAGATATTTCATGAGCTGGGTTTTTTTCATTATGAATTTGTAAAAAATAATACTCATTGTCTTTTAAAACATAGGGTAAAATAGCAACTCCTTGGTTGTTACATCAAGGTTCTTCTACATGAATAAAACCATTTTTTATTGTTTTTTTTACTTGAATATATTTAGAATCAAACAATACTTCTTCGTCATTTATATTTAACATAATTTATTTTCCCCTTTTTTAATTTTTATTATATAAAATTAATTATAATATGTTGTAATTACAACCTCTTATTTTTTACATTTTTTGTGATTTACTACTAGAACTTTGAGTTTTAGTTATTGAAGTTTCACTGTTTACTTTTGGTTTATCTTTTTCAAATCCAAGAGCATTAGCAACTCTTTCTCTTCTTTCGCGTTCGTTTTTTTCTCCTCAAGCTTTGTTTGTTTCTCTAGCTCTTTTATTATATTCATCTTTTTCGGCTTGACTTCAATCATTACATGATTTTCACATATTACATCTCCTTTTATTATTTTTGAATATTTTTTTCTATACTTAAAATATCAAAGAAAATTATATATTTTTAAAACAAAAAATGTGTAATAAATAATAAAAAATCACTATTTTTTTAAAAAATAGTGATTTGAAATAAAATAAACTATAACATGGAATTTGAATGATATATTGTACTTGTTGAAGGTTGTGGGTCTTGATGATTTACTGTATTTCGAATAAATGAATCAAAATTTTGATTATTTTCTGATTCAATATTTAGATTTTCAGAAATGTTATTTGGGTTATGATTTAATATATATTTTAAAAATTTAACTGAAAATAAAATAAACATAATGATTAAAAAACATATAATTGAAAAATTTATCAATTAAATATTAAAGTTAATAAGTTCATTTATTCCTAATAATTTAATAATTAAGTTTATTAAAAAAATATAGAATTTGATATTAAATTATCAATTCAATTGACAAAACTTTCAAACATTATTAATGACTTTGCTATACCTAAAAAATTTCCTTTTACTTTAAAATATATTAATGATTTACCCAATAAACCTATACAATAAATTATTAACTTAAAACAAAATGTTGATAAAATATAATTTTTAATTTTGTCAGTCAAATTTCAAAACATTATTAATTTCCCCATTCTTTACTAACCAAAAGTTATTCATAATTATATATGAATAAAGTTATAAATTAAATATTTGGAATTTGAAAGTTGCTAGTTTTCATTTGTAAATTTTAATTCATTGCAATGGAATTTAATTAAATTATTGATGAAGAACTACATTTAAAATAAAAAAATTCCTATATTAAAAATAGGAACTAAAATTTTTAGGAGTTATTTGGAATTTATGTTTATGTTTAAATTATATTCATTTTTTAAAATTATTTGTTCTATAAAAAATAAGAACAATTTAATTATAACACTTTTATTTTATATTTTAACACTTATTTACGTTAAATATTTTAATTAAAAATTAAAAAAGAAAAAAATAACGGACTTCTCCCCACATTTTTAAATCAAACATAGCATTACAGTTTCAAAACTAGGTATCTTGTTGAATTTATATGCAGCTTCTTTAGCATATAAATGAACATGATGTTTTGCAACTTTGATATGTGTTTTAAATGTTCTTCTTAGAACCTGTTTAAAATCTTTTCAATAAAATTGAAATAAAGGCAAGTGGCAAGTGGCTATTTTCAATTGCTAAATAAAATATTTTAAAAACTGCCATATCATTAGGAAAAACTTTTTTATTTCTGATAACTTTTCGTAATTGACTATTTACAGATTCAATAGCATTTGTTGTATAAATGACTCTTTTGATTTCTGCAGGATAACTAATAAAAACCATTAAATTATCTCAATTTTTATATCAAGATTTAGCAATTTGAGGATATTGTTTATTTCACTTATTTTCAAAGGATTCTAAAGCCTGCATTGCTTGTTCTTCACTACATGCAGTATAAATTGGTTTTAAATCTGCAACTAGAGATTTTCTATGCTTATATGAGACATATTTCAAACTATTTCTAATTTGATGAACTATGCATAATTGATGTTCTGTTTTAAGATAAACTGATTGTATTGCTTCTGACATGCCTGTTAAATTATCACTGTAGGCAATAAGAATATCATTTAAGCCACGATTTTTCATTTCTGTTAAATTTGCTAATCAAAATTTAGCACCTTCATTTTCACTAATTCATAAACCTAAAAAATCTTTTTTACCTTCTAAATCAACTCCTAAAGCTATATAAACTGATTTATTAATAATCCTTTTATCTTGTCGTACTTTCACTACTATGCAATCAAAATGCCACTTGCCACTTGCCACTTAGCCCTTTTTACTAGACCATTAATTTAAAAAACCTGAATGTATTCTAAAAACAATTGTGTTATATAATTAACACTAATTTTAACCTGAAAGGATTTTTATTAATGGATAAAATTAAACAAATAGCATTAGTAATTAACAAATTAAATATCAAAGAAAAAATTAAAATTATTGATGATTGTAAAAATCAATATTCAATTAGAAACCTATGTCAATATCTTCAATTAAACAGATCAACATATTACTTTTTAAAAAATAAACAAAAACCTATTAAAAAAGAAGAAAATCATATTATTAAATGCAATCATAAATATCAAAAAATATGCCAACTTTTAATCGAATTTCATTCTACAAGAAAAGGCAGAATTTATGGATATTTAAGAATTTTTTCAGCTTTTAAAGAGTGATTAAAACAAGAAAAAAATATCATTTTAAATATAGAATTATCAATAAAACAAATGCGAAAAATTATGAAAGAACACAATATTCAAGGATTAAAACAAACTAAAAATAACTATCCTAAAAACAAAAAAAATCCAAATAAGTGAATACCTACAATGGATAAAGTAAACAAAGATTATAAAAGTACAACCTCTTCAAATCAAATTTGATCAATGGACACTAAACAAATAAATACTAAAGAAGGATGATTATATCTTTTTGTAATTATTGATTTTTATTCAAATAATGTTGTTAGTTATAATATTGCTCCTAATAAATCATATCAGGATTTAATTCTTCCTGCTCTTGAAAAAATCAACAAACAATTTTCTTGAAATCAAATAAAAAATGTTATTTTACATTCAGATAACGCCAACGAATTTTATTGTCAAGATATCACAAAATGAGCAGAGGATAAACAAATAATTTTAAGCAAAAAACAACCTTATGATATTGGTGGTAATGTATTATCTGAAAACTGATTTTCTCATTTATCTCAAGAATGACTACCTAAAGGATCAAATCAATATTTATCCATCAATGAAGCTATAAATGATGTAAATCAATATGTTATGTTTTATAATTATGAAAGAATACATTCTAAATTTCTAAAACCACCAATTTTACAAATTAAAATTTAGAATTTTATATCAAAAATGGTCCAGTAATTAAGGGCCAACCACCAGGGCCAACCACCAAATTTTATATTCATTTTTTATAATTATTTTGTTCTATACAAAAATAAGAACAATTTAATTATAACACTTATTTATGTTAAATATTTTTTAAAAAAAACAAAATTGCTAAATAAACTGCACAATTGTGCAGTTTTGAAGTAATTATTATATTTACATTTTTTGTGATTTACTACTAGAACTTTGAGTTTTACTTGTTGAGGGTTGATTTTGTAAATTTATAGCATTTATCTCCTCTTTTTCAAATATTAACTTAGGTAATTTTGATTTTGTTGAATTAGTTAATTCTTTTTTTAAAAACTTTCTTTTGATATTTTTCTTAAAATTCAATTGTTTGAATAATAATTGACTTATTTCTGAACTAATATTGTATTTTTTTAATAACACATTTAAAGTAGTAAACTCTCCAATATCTTTAATATTTAGATCTGCACCTTTTTCAAGTAATAATTTAATCATGTCAAAATTATTTGTATATATAGAAAGATGTAAAGGAGTAGCCAAACTTTTCTCTTGTGCATTAATATCAGCATCATTTTCAAGAAGTAATTTTACTATTTCAATATTATTACATTCTATAGCTCAATGTAAAGGTGCACATCCATTTATATCTTGTTCATTAATATCAGCATCATTTTCAAGAAGTAATTTTACTATTTCAATATTATTACATTCTATAGCTCAATGTAAAGGTGTAGATCCATTTATATCTTGTTCATTAATATCAGCATCATTTTCAAGAAGTAATTTTACTATTTCAATATTATTATTGTTTACTGCATAATATAAAGGTGAACAAAAAGTTTCTTTATCTTCAATATTAGAATCAATTTTAAAATTTTCATTTAATCACTTAAATGACAATATATCATTATATTTTGAAAAATAAATTAAAAGTATATCAATATATTTTTTTTCATTATAATCATTAATAATTTTTTTTATTAATATTTCTTTAATAATTTCAATTTTATTGTTCTTAAAAAGAACATCTAAAATAGTATTATTACCATATTTATTTTGTATATTAATATCAGCATCATTTTCAAGAAGTAATTTTACTATTTCAATATTGTTATTAAAATTTGATACAGCAATTTGTAAAGGAGTTCCTCCAACATCTTTAATATTTGGATCTGCACCTTTTTCAAGTAATAATTTAGCTATTTCAAAATAACCATTATCTACTGCATAATGTAAAGGAAAACCTGTAGGAATACTAGTAGTTTCTTTTGTGTTTTTTACATATAATTCATTATTAAGAAATTTTTCATCAAATAGTAATCTTAAATTTATTTTTTGATTTAAATTGTTTGTTGTTAATAATTTATCTTCTATTTTTTTTAAGAAATTTTGGTATTGTTTTTCTTTGTATTTTTTAAATAAATTTAATTTTCCTCAAATACTAGTAGATAAAATATCACCAGTACTTACTAATGTAAAGCTATTAATAAATTTAGCATGAATATCTTTTTCAAAATAAGTACCATCACCACCTTTTCCATAATAAGTTTTGGTGATATTTAAATTTAAATTAGTCAAATCAATGGCATACAAAAATCATTTTTTGTTACTTGATTTATTTGCAAAAGATCAATTAAATTTATCAATTACTACATTATTTCCACTAATATCAATACCTGTCTCTTCTCACATTTCTTTTACAACAGTTGTATAATAATCCATAGTTTCAAGTCCACCAGTAATTGTACTATACTGACTGATTTTAGATATTTCATGAGCTGGGTTTTTTTCATTATGAATTTGTAAAAAATAATACTCATTGTCTTTTAAAACATAGGGTAAAATAGCAACTCCTTGGTTGTTACATCAAGGTTCTTCTACATGAATAAAACCATTTTTTATTGTTTTTTTTACTTGAATATATTTAGAATCAAACAATACTTCTTCGTCATTTATATTTAACATAATTTATTTTCCCCTTTTTTAATTTTTATTATATAAAATTAATTATAATATGTTGTAATTACAACCTCTTATTTTTTACATTTTTTGTGATTTACTACTAGAACTTTGAGTTTTACTTGTTGAGGGTTGATTTTGTAAATTTATAGCATTTATCTCCTCTTTTTCAAATATTAACTTAGGTAATTTTGATTTTGTTGAATTAGTTAATTCTTTTTTTAAAAACTTTCTTTTGATATTTTTCTTAAAATTCAATTGTTTGAATAATAATTGACTTATTTCTGAACTAATATTGTATTTTTTTAATAACACATTTAAAGTAGTAAACTCTCCAATATCTTTAATATTTAGATCTGCACCTTTTTCAAGTAATAATTTAATCATGTCAAAATTATTTGTATATATAGAAAGATGTAAAGGAGTAGCCAAACTTTTCTCTTGTGCATTAATATCAGCATCATTTTCAAGAAGTAATTTTACTATTTCAATATTATTACATTCTATAGCTCAATGTAAAGGTGCACATCCATTTATATCTTGTTCATTAATATCAGCATCATTTTCAAGAAGTAATTTTACTATTTCAATATTATTACATTCTATAGCTCAATGTAAAGGTGTAGATCCATTTATATCTTGTTCATTAATATCAGCATCATTTTCAAGAAGTAATTTTACTATTTCAATATTATTATTGTTTACTGCATAATATAAAGGTGAACAAAAAGTTTCTTTATCTTCAATATTAGAATCAATTTTAAAATTTTCATTTAATCACTTAAATGACAATATATCATTATATTTTGAAAAATAAATTAAAAGTATATCAATATATTTTTTTTCATTATAATCATTAATAATTTTTTTTATTAATATTTCTTTAATAATTTCAATTTTATTGTTCTTAAAAAGAACATCTAAAATAGTATTATTACCATATTTATTTTGTATATTAATATCAGCATCATTTTCAAGAAGTAATTTTACTATTTCAATATTGTTATTAAAATTTGATACAGCAATTTGTAAAGGAGTTCCTCCAACATCTTTAATATTTGGATCTGCACCTTTTTCAAGTAATAATTTAGCTATTTCAAAATAACCATTATCTACTCCATAATGTAAAGGAAAACCTGTACGAATACTAGTAGTTTCTTTTGTGTTTTTTACATATAATTCATTATTAAGAAATTTTTCATCAAATAGTAATCTTAAATTTATTTTTTGATTTAAATTGTTTATTGTTAATAATTTATCTTCTATTTTTTTTAAGAAATTTTGGTATTGTTTTTCTTTGTATTTTTTAAATAAATTTAATTTTCCTCAAATACTAGTAGATAAAGTATCACCAGCACTTGCTAATGTAAAGCTATTAATAAATTTAGCATGAATATCTTTTTCAAAATAAGTACCATCACCACCTTTTCCATAATAAGTTTTGGTAATATTTAAATTTAAATTAGTCAAATCAATGGCATACAAAAATCATTTTTTGTTACTTGATTTATTTGCAAAAGATCAATTAAATTTATCAATTACTACATTATTTCCACTAATATCAATACCTGTCTCTTCTCACATTTCTTTTACAACAGTTGTATAATAATCCATAGTTTCAAGTCCACCAGTAATTGTACTATACTGACTGATTTTAGATATTTCATGAGCTGGGTTTTTTTCATTATGAATTTGTAAAAATAATACTCATTGTCTTTTAAAACATAGAGTAAAATAGCAACTCCTTGGTTGTTACATCAAGGTTCTTCTACATGAATAAAACCATTTTTTATTGTTTTTTTACTTGAATATATTTAGAATCAAACAATACTTCTTCGTCATTTATATTTAACATAATTTATTTTCCCCTTTTTTAATTTTTATTATATAAAATTAATTATAATATGTTGTAATTACAACCTCTTATTTTTTACATTTTTTGTGATTTACTACTAGAACTTTGAGTTTTAGTTATTGAAGTTTCACTGTTTACTTTTGGTTTATCTTTTTCAAATCCAAGAGCATTAGCAACTCTTTCTCTTCTTTCGCGTTCGTTTTTTTCTCCTCAAGCTTTGTTTGTTTCTCTAGCTCTTTTATTATATTCATCTTTTTCGGCTTGACTTCAATCATTACATGATTTTCACATATTACATCTCCTTTTATTATTTTTGAATATTTTTTTCTATACTTAAAATATCAAAGAAAATTATATATTTTTAAAACAAAAAATGTGTAATAAATAATAAAAAATCACTATTTTTTTAAAAAATAGTGATTTGAAATAAAATAAACTATAACATGGAATTTGAATGATATATTGTACTTGTTGAAGGTTGTGGGTCTTGATGATTTACTGTATTTCGAATAAATGAATCAAAATTTTGATTATTTTCTGATTCAATATTTAGATTTTCAGAAATGTTATTTGGGTTATGATTTAATATATATTTTAAAAATTTAACTGAAAATAAAATAAACATAATGATTAAAAAACATATAATTGAAAAATTTATCAATTCAATATTAAAGTTAATAAGTTCATTTATTCCTAATAATTTAATAATTAAGTTTATTAAAAAAATATAGAATTTGATATTAAATTATCAATTCAATTGACAAAACTTTCAAACATTATTAATGACTTTGCTATACCTAAAAAATTTCCTTTTACTTTAAAATATATTAATGATTTACCCAATAAACCTATACAATAAATTATTAACTTAAAACAAAATGTTGATAAAATATAATTTTTAATTTTGTCAGTCAAATTTCAAAACATTATTAATTTCCCCATTCTTTACTAACCAAAAGTTATTCATAATTATATATGAATAAAGTTATAAATTAAATATTTGGAATTTGAAAGTTGCTAGTTTTCATTTGTAAATTTTAATTCATTGCAATGGAATTTAATTAAATTATTGATGAAGAACTACATTTAAAATAAAAAAATTCCTATATTAAAAATAGGAACTAAAATTTTTAGGAGTTATTTGGAATTTATGTTTATGTTTAAATTATATTCATTTTTTAAAATTATTTGTTCTATAAAAAATAAGAACAATTTAATTATAACACTTTTATTTTATATTTTAACACTTATTTACGTTAAATATTTTAATTAAAAATTAAAAAAGAAAAAAATAACGGACTTCTCCCCACATTTTTAAATCAAACATAGCATTACAGTTTCAAAACTAGGTATCTTGTTGAATTTATATGCAGCTTCTTTAGCATATAAATGAACATGATGTTTTGCAACTTTGATATGTGTTTTAAATGTTCTTCTTAGAACCTGTTTAAAATCTTTTCAATAAAATTGAAATAAAGGCAAGTGGCAAGTGGCTATTTTCAATTGCTAAGTAAAATATTTTGAAAACTGCCATATCATTTGGAAAAACTTTTTTATTTCTGATGACTTTTCGTAATTGACTATTTACAGATTCAATAGCATTTGTTGTATAAATGACTCTTTTGATTTCTGCAGGATAACTAATAAAAACCATTAAATTATCTCAATTTTTATATCAAGATTTAGCAATTTGAGGATATTGTTTATTTCACTTATTTTCAAAGGATTCTAAAGCCTGCATTGCTTGTTCTTCACTACATGCAGTATAAATTGGTTTTAAATCTGCAACTAGAGATTTTCTATGCTTATATGAGAGATATTTCAAACTATTTCTAATTTGATGAACTATGCATAATTGATGTTCTGTTTTAAGATAAACTGATTGTATTGCTTCTGACATGCCTGTTAAATTATCACTGTAGGCAATAAGAATATCATTTAAGTCACGATTTTTCATTTCTGTTAAATTTGCTAATCAAAATTTAGCAACTTCATTTTCACTAATTCATAAACCTAAAAAATCTTTTTTACCTTCTAAATCAACTCCTAAAGCTATATAAACTGATTTATTAATAATCCTTTTATCTTGTCGTACTTTCACTACTATGCAATCAAAATGCCACTTGCCACTTGCCACTTGCCACTTAGCCCTTTTTACTAGACCATTAATTTAAAAAACCTGAATGTATTCTAAAAACAATTGTGTTATATAATTAACACTAATTTTAACCTGAAAGGATTTTTATTAATGGATAAAATTAAACAAATAGCATTAGTAATTAACAAATTAAATATCAAAGAAAAAATTAAAATTATTGATGATTGTAAAAATCAATATTCAATTAGAAACCTATGTCAATATCTTCAATTAAACAGATCAACATATTACTTTTTAAAAAATAAACAAAAACCTATTAAAAAAGAAGAAAATCATATTATTAAATGCAATCATAAATATCAAAAAATATGCCAACTTTTAATCGAATTTCATTCTACAAGAAAAGGCAGAATTTATGGATATTTAAGAATTTTTTCAGCTTTTAAAGAGTGATTAAAACAAGAAAAAAATATCATTTTAAATATAGAATTATCAATAAAACAAATGCGAAAAATTATGAAAGAACACAATATTCAAGGATTAAAACAAACTAAAAATAACTATCCTAAAAACAAAAAAAATCCAAATAAGTGAATACCTACAATGGATAAAGTAAACAAAGATTATAAAAGTACAACCTCTTCAAATCAAATTTGATCAATGGACACTAAACAAATAAATACTAAAGAAGGATGATTATATCTTTTTGTAATTATTGATTTTTATTCAAATAATGTTGTTAGTTATAATATTGCTCCTAATAAATCATATCAGGATTTAATTCTTCCTGCTCTTGAAAAAATCAACAAACAATTTTCTTGAAATCAAGTAAAAAATGTTATTTTACATTCAGATAACGCCAACGAATTTTATTGTCACGATATCACAAAATGAGCAGAGGATAAACAAATAATTTTAAGCAAAAAACAACCTTATGATATTGGTGGTAATGTATTATCTGAAAACTGATTTTCTCATTTATCTCAAGAATGACTACCTAAAGGATCAAATCAATATTTATCCATCAATGAAGCTATAAATGATGTAAATCAATATGTTATGTTTTATAATTATGAAAGAATACATTCTAAATTTCTAAAACCACCAATTTTACAAATTAAAATTTAGAATTTTATATCAAAAATGGTCCAGTAATTAAGGGCCAACCACCTAAGGGCCAACCACCTTTTACATTCAGATAACGCCAACGAATTTTATTGTCAAGATATCACAAAATGAGCAGAGGATAAACAAATAATTTTAAGCAAAAAACAACCTTATGATATTGGTGGTAATGTATTATCTGAAAACTGATTTTCTCATTTATCTCAAGAATGACTACCTAAAGGATCAAATCAATATTTATCCATCAATGAAGCTATAAATGATGTAAATCAATATGTTATGTTTTATAATTATGAAAGAATACATTCTAAATTTCTAAAACCACCAATTTTACAAATTAAAATTTAGAATTTTATATCAAAAATGGTCCAGTAATTAAGGGCCAACCACCAATAAACAATCGGATAGACACTTTCTAATGGTCGATTTTGCCATCCTTTTACATCATCAATAACATCATCAGTAATTTGGCTAATAACACTTTCACTAATATCAGCACCATGATATAACTCTTGTAATTGCATTCTAATATCTGATAATGTCATACCTTTTGCATATAAAGAAAGAACTTGTTGATCAAAACCATCAAATCTTCTTTGCCTTTTAGGAACTATTACAGGATTAAAATTACTATTGCGATCTCGTGGTACATCAATCTCAATTTTACCTTGTTGAGTTATTAATTTTTTTGAACTTATACCATTACGAGCATTGTCACTATTACTATAGACTTGGTGCAAAACTAAGGTAATTCAAAATTATATATTTCTGCTATTAAATTAAATCTTAATGCAAATCTTCGTATTTTATTGCGATATTTTAAAGTTAAAATTTTAAAACGTTTTAGTTTAGCAAATACGTGTTCAATTTTAATTCTAATTTTGCTTAAAGTTTTATTAGACTTGGTGCAAAACCTTTAATTTTAATAATTTAACGGTTATTATTAATATCAAAGGTGATAATTATTATGTTAAAAAAATACAAAGATGAACAAGAATTTTATAGTTTAGTGGGAATAAAACTACAAACATTTCAAAAAATGGTTGAAATTTTAAAAAAAGCTGAAGCAATTAAAAAAGCAGTTGGTGCTAAACCTAATAAATTATCAATAGAAAATCGTTTATTAATGACATTAGAATACTGAAAAGAGTATAGTAGTTATAGAGTTATTGCAAAAAGATATAATATTAGTCATACTAGCTGCATTCGTAATATTTTTTGAATTGAAAATACTTTAATAAAAAGTGGAATTTTTAATTTATCTGGCAAAAAAGATTTAATCAAAAATAAAGGAATCAATAATACTTTACTAGCTATTGATGCTACTGAAACTCCAATTGAAAGAATTAAAAAAAACTAAAATTACTTTTTTCGGGTAAAAACAAACATCATACTCTTAAATCGCAAATAATTATTGATATTTTAAATGGAAAAATTATTTCAACCGCTTTTTGTTTTGGAAGCATTCATGATTTTAAATTACTTTTAAAATCTAAAACTTTTATTCATCCAGAAAAACAAGTTTTTGTTGATTCAGGTTATCAAGGAATACAAAATATTCATAAAAATACATTTTTGCCATTTAAAAAAAGTAAATAAAATAAATTAATAGCAATTCAAAAAGAATACAATAAAACTTTAAGCAAAATTAGAATTAAAATTGAACACGTATTTGCTAAACTAAAACGTTTTAAAATTTTAACTTTAAAATATCGCAATAAAATACGAAGATTTGCATTAAGATTTAATTTAATAGCAGGAATATATAATTTTGAATTACCTTAGTTTTGCACCAAGTCTAATAAATATTTCATTTTTTTATAAAACTATATTTTTATTTATTATTTTTTAATATTTTTTAAAAAATAATAAATAAAAACTGATAAAATCAAATTACAAAGTTATTTTAGATATTTCGGAGGCAAAAATAATGGCAAATAAAGTATTAGTAATTCGTTCTTCTATGATTAAAAAAGAACTATCTTATTCTGAAAGTTTAGTATCTCGTTTTGTTAAATATTATCGTGAATTTCATCCAGAAGATTCAATAATTGAATTAGATTTAAATCAAATACCAATGGCAAGTATTACTATTACGCAAAAAAACTTTACTTCATATTTTAATGAAAAAGATTCTGATTATTATATTAATCAACTAAAAAATGTTAATAAAGTTATATATACAACACCAATGACAAATTTTAATGTTACTAGCATGACAAAAAATTATTTAGATCACATCTTAGTTGCTGGTAAAACTTTTGATTATAAATATACCAAACAAGGTGAAGCTAGAGGATTATTACCACATTTAAAAGTTCAAATTTTGGCGACACAAGGAGCACCATATGGCTGATATTTATGAGGTAATCATGCAACTTATTTAAAAGGAACATGAGAATTTGTAGGTGCTAAAGTAGTAGAACCAATTCTTATTTGTGGTACTAAGGTTCAAGAACTTCATCAAAATGACGCTAATTTACTTATTGGTTCTAAAATATTAGCAAAAGGTGGAGGTTTACCAGCATTAGGACCAGAAAAAACGATGGATAAATTTGAACAGTATATTAAAGAAACAGCAAAAAAGTTTTAACTTTAAAAAATAAAAATTTTTAGTCAAAAAATATAATTTTTGTGAATTTACCTTCAAAAAGTAGTAAAGTAAAATTAACTTCATAGAAGGATGAAAAAATGAAAAAAATATTGACAGCATTAAGTTTTTTAACACTTGCATCGGTTGTAGGAAATTTAACTGTAACTGTTTTAAACACAAATTCACAAAAAAATGATGTTTTAAATAATAAAACTCAACAAGATACAATTTACATTGATAAAAATGGCAAACAAATAACAACTAATGAAAGAGATTTATCAAATATAAATAGTAAAGAAATTGTTCAAATTGGTTTTTATAAAAATGATCAGGGAGAAATTCAAGTTGTTAATATGCCAAGAACAATTGAAAAAGTACCTAATCAATTACCATCAGAAATTACATCTTTACAATTTATGTTTATATTTTATGAAACATTTAATCAAGATTTATTATCTTGAGATACTTCAAATGTTACGAATATGAATTGAATGTTTCATGGTGCTATATCTTTTAATCAAAATATATCAAATTGAGATGTATCTAATGTTATGAAATACGAATGTTTTTTTTGAATCAAGAATTGATAACTCAAAAAAATTACCAAAGTTTAAAAAATTTTTAATAATTTAAAATACTAGTTAGTTTAAAAATAGTGCTAATTAGCACTATTTTTAAATTGATTTAAGATTTTTATAGTTTTTTATCCTAAATCTTCGTCCTTTATTAGAATTTCACGACTAGGATTTTGTTCAATTATTAATTGTTTGTAAATTGTATCACGATATTTTACACAACCATCAATAACATTATCTAAAGGATTTGGAGCAGTCCGCACTTCAAAAAGATCTCCTTCATATTTTTGACGCATTGGTTTTGTACCTTTTTCAGTTTTAACTTCAATATAATATTCTTTAGCTAATTCTTCTTCAATAAATTTATCAACTTTTTTAATATAAGCTCCACCACCACAAATTGTGATTCCCTTACCTTTTTTCTTTAAATCACTAATACTTCCAGCAGCCTTGTCACCAGCAGTTCTTAGTACTCTACGAATGACTGGAATAATATGTTCTTTGAATTGAACTTGCATAACATTTGCACGAATTTCTTCTGGTGTAATTTCAATAGTTTTAGAAATTGACATTGTTTCTCCTGGCTGAGAATTTAATCTAGGTAATGAAAAACCCGAAATTGTGTATGGTTTTTCATCTTGATATTTCATAAGTGAACCAATATTTTTAATAACATCTTCAGCTTCTTTTATTCCAACTTTTAAGGCATGTTTTTTTATAATATATTCTTGAACTTTTTGTATTAAATAGTCACCAGCACAATGTGTTGTATATGAATATAATATTGAATTATTACTAATAATAGCAACATCAGTACTGCCACCACCAATATCAATGCACATAATTGCACTTCCAAAAATATCTTGCCCTGAACCTAAGGCTGCCATTTTTACTTCTTCTTGTACAAATCCACGGAGTGCTCCTAAACGATATACAATATTTTCTAAAGCTTCTTTTTGTACTGAATTAATTTCACTTGGTGTTGCCATCAACACAATCAAGTTACGATTTTTATCTAATTTTTCATCTTTTTTTATAGAATTGTTTTTACTTTGTTTTAAATCTTTAATTTCAAGTCTAAAATCTTGAAAAATTTTAGTAAGAATACGTTGTAAAGCATCTGGATCAGCAATATTACCATCACGAACTGGACGTTTAATAATAACGTTTTCATTTGTTTTGTCAGTTAAAGCCTTAGCCTCTTCACCGTAAAGAATTCTATTTTTTTCATAGTCTTCAGCTAAATAGGTTGGAGCATCATATCTAAGACCTATATTAATATGTCTAGCTTTAAAGTTTTCTGTTCCGATATCTAAAGCTAATCATTGATAATCAGTTATTGATTTAAGTTTGTTATTTTTCTGATTTAAATTTTCTTTTCTTGTTTTAAACATTTCTCTAATTTTCCCTTTCTTTAAAATACTTAAATTTTATAAATTTTATCTAAATTAATTTTACATGATTTTATAAATAAGTTATTTATATTAATTTATAAGGAAATATGGGATTAATGTTGATAATTTTTATTTATTATATTTTGTTTAAAAAACAGCAAAAACTTTGAAGTATTTAATATATCTAATTTTATAAATATTAAATTTAATTGAATAAATAGTTAAAAATATATTTTAATTATCTGAAAAAATATCTGGTTTTTATTAAAAAAAGGAGATAAAATAATCATTGGAAAGGAAGGTAAAATTGAAAATAACTAATGATTTATTAAACAACTCACATATTATTTTTGAATCTAATATTAAAAATCAAATAGAAGCACTAACTAAAATTACTGATTTGGCATTTTCATTAGGTTATATTACTAATCGTGATGAATTACTAAAAGCATTTCTTCCTCGTGAGCAAGAATCATCAACGGGTTTTGAAGGTGGAATTGCAATTCCACACGCTAGAATTAAATCAATTAAAAAACCTGCAATTCTAATATTATGTAATAATAATGGTATTGACTGAAAAGCAATAGATGGACAATTAACAACTTTTATTATTGCTTTAATAATTCCTAAAACACAATCAGAAAATTTACATTTAGATATTTTAAGTACACTTGCAATCAAACTTGTAAATGAAGATTTTCGTAAAAAATTAAAAAATGCAACAAATTCACAAGAAATAATATCGCTTATTAATGATGAAACAGTTAAAAATAGTACTAAAAAAGAAATAAAAACAATGAAAAATAAGGAAACAAAAAAAATTGTTGGAGTTTCTTCTTGTACAACTGGAGTAGTTCATACTTACATGTGTAAAGAATTATTAGAAACCGCAGGAGGTGGTTGGCCCTTAATTACTGGACCATTTTTGATATAAAATTCTAAATTTTAATTTGTAAAATTGGTGGTTTTAGAAATTTAGAATGTATTCTTTCATAATTATAAAACATAACATATTGATTTACATCATTTATAGCTTCATTGATGGATAAATATTGATTTGATCCTTTAGGTAGTCATTCTTGAGATAAATGAGAAAATCAGTTTTCAGATAATACATTACCACCAATATCATAAGGTTGTTTTTTGCTTAAAATTATTTGTTTATCCTCTGCTCATTTTGTGATATCTTGACAATAAAATTCGTTGGCGTTATCTGAATGTAAAATAACATTTTTTATTTGATTTCAAGAAAATTGTTTGTTGATTTTTTCAAGAGCAGGAAGAATTAAATCCTGATATGATTTATTAGGAGCAATATTATAACTAACAACATTATTTGAATAAAAATCAATAATTACAAAAAGATATAATCATCCTTCTTTAGTATTTATTTGTTTAGTGTCCATTGATCAAATTTGATTTGAAGAGGTTGTACTTTTATAATCTTTGTTTACTTTATCCATTGTAGGTATTCACTTATTTGGATTTTTTTTGTTTTTAGGATAGTTATTTTTAGTTTGTTTTAATCCTTGAATATTGTGTTCTTTCATAATTTTTCGCATTTGTTTTATTGATAATTCTATATTTAAAATGATATTTTTTTCTTGTTTTAATCACTCTTTAAAAGCTGAAAAAATTCTTAAATATCCATAAATTCTGCCTTTTCTTGTAGAATGAAATTCGATTAAAAGTTGGCATATTTTTTGATATTTATGATTGCATTTAATAATATGATTTTCTTCTTTTTTAATAGGTTTTTGTTTATTTTTTAAAAAGTAATATGTTGATCTGTTTAATTGAAGATATTGACATAGGTTTCTAATTGAATATTGATTTTTACAATCATCAATAATTTTAATTTTTTCTTTGATAGGTGGTTGGCCCTTAATTACTGGACCATTTTTGATATAAAATTCTAAATTTTAATTTGTAAAATTGGTGGTTTTAGAAATTTAGAATGTATTCTTTCATAATTATAAAACATAACATATTGATTTACATCATTTATAGCTTCATTGATGGATAAATATTGATTTGATCCTTTAGGTAGTCATTCTTGAGATAAATGAGAAAATCAGTTTTCAGATAATACATTACCACCAATATCATAAGGTTGTTTTTTGCTTAAAATTATTTGTTTATCCTCTGCTCATTTTGTGATATCGTGACAATAAAATTCGTTGGCGTTATCTGAATGTAAAATAACATTTTTTATTTGATTTCAAGAAAATTGTTTGTTGATTTTTTCAAGAGCAGGAAGAATTAAATCCTGATATGATTTATTAGGAGCAATATTATAACTAACAACATTATTTGAATAAAAATCAATAATTACAAAAAGATATAATCATCCTTCTTTAGTATTTATTTGTTTAGTGTCCATTGATCAAATTTGATTTGAAGAGGTTGTACTTTTATAATCTTTGTTTACTTTATCCATTGTAGGTATTCACTTATTTGGATTTTTTTTGTTTTTAGGATAGTTATTTTTAGTTTGTTTTAATCCTTGAATATTGTGTTCTTTCATAATTTTTCGCATTTGTTTTATTGATAATTCTATATTTAAAATGATATTTTTTTCTTGTTTTAATCACTCTTTAAAAGCTGAAAAAATTCTTAAATATCCATAAATTCTGCCTTTTCTTGTAGAATGAAATTCGATTAAAAGTTGGCATATTTTTTGATATTTATGATTGCATTTAATAATATGATTTTCTTCTTTTTTAATAGGTTTTTGTTTATTTTTTAAAAAGTAATATGTTGATCTGTTTAATTGAAGATATTGACATAGGTTTCTAATTGAATATTGATTTTTACAATCATCAATAATTTTAATTTTTTCTTTGATATTTAATTTGTTAATTACTAATGCTATTTGTTTAATTTTATCCATTAATAAAAATCCTTTCAGGTTAAAATTAGTGTTAATTATATAACACAATTGTTTTTAGAATACATTCAGGTTTTTTAAATTAATGGTCTAGTAAAAAGGGCTAAGTGGCAAGTGGCAAGTGGCAAATGAACAAGTATAAATATTGATTGAGATAGTATACCTAAATGAAATGATAATAATGAAAAT
Source organism: Spiroplasma endosymbiont of Acasis viretata (assembly GCF_964031275.1). NCBI lineage: Bacteria > Bacillati > Mycoplasmatota > Mollicutes > Entomoplasmatales > Spiroplasmataceae > Spiroplasma > Spiroplasma endosymbiont of Acasis viretata. The sequence continues at coordinate 228,063 of NZ_OZ035019.1, read as the reverse complement.
TAAGGAGTAAATAATTGTTTGATGAGAAATATTAACTATAGTATCAGTATCAGTAATATTATTTTTAATGATAATTTCAACAATAATTGGCATTATAACTGAAATTATTAATGAATGATAAAATAAGGAGTAAATAATGACTAAATGAGATTTAGCAAAATGATTAATGGAACAGTGATTAGAAGCAAGAAAAAATAATGATAAAGAATATATGCGAATAATACAAGATAGTTTTAATGAATTTGATTGAGAATAATAACTAATTTATCTATATTTAATAAATATTTATGATATAAAAATAATATAAACTTAATAATAGTTTTTAACTCATTACTTTATTTCAAAGTAAATGAGTTTTTATTTTGAAAGGAAAAATAAAAATGATTATTGAATATTTAAAAAAAGAAAAATTAATTAATGATGAATTAGATAAAATAATTAATAATAAAAATGAATTTACTTCTGAATTTATTAGAGAAAAAGTTCATGAAGCCGTAAATATAATTATTGATATTGATACAAAAATAAATAAATTAAAACCTAATAATTTTAAAAAAATTTATTTTTCAATATTAAAAATATTTACTTTTGGAAAAATCAATAAAAATAAAATAATGGAACAAAAAATAAATTTTCTTTGAAGAAGAAAAGAAAATATATTAAAAAATCTTAAAAAAATTAATGAATTGTATATAAGAAAATCAAATAAAAATATAGAATTAGAAAAAATAAAAAAAGAAATAAATTCTAAACATTTAGAAAATAAATCCTCAAAAATTGAAAACAAACAAAATGTTCCAAAAATATAAATAAAAAAAGTTACCAATAAGGTAACTTTTTAATTAGGTGCCAACCTAATTTTAAATCTATAACTTTTAAATAAATAATAATAAAACGGTGGTTGGCCCTTAATTACTGGACCATTTTTGATATAAAATTCTAAATTTTAATTTGTAAAATTGGTGGTTTTAGAAATTTAGAATGTATTCTTTCATAATTATAAAACATAACATATTGATTTACATCATTTATAGCTTCATTGATGGATAAATATTGATTTGATCCTTTAGGTAGTCATTCTTGAGATAAATGAGAAAATCAGTTTTCAGATAATACATTACCACCAATATCATAAGGTTGTTTTTTGCTTAAAATTATTTGTTTATCCTCTGCTCATTTTGTGATATCTTGACAATAAAATTCGTTGGCGTTATCTGAATGTAAAATAACATTTTTTATTTGATTTCAAGAAAATTGTTTGTTGATTTTTTCAAGAGCAGGAAGAATTAAATCCTGATATGATTTATTAGGAGCAATATTATAACTGGTGGTTGGCCCTTAATTACTGGACCATTTTGGTGGTTGGCCCTTAATTACTGGACCATTTTTGATATAAAATTCTAAATTTTAATTTGTAAAATTGGTGGTTTTAGAAATTTAGAATGTATTCTTTCATAATTATAAAACATAACATATTGATTTACATCATTTATAGCTTCATTGATGGATAAATATTGATTTGATCCTTTAGGTAGTCATTCTTGAGATAAATGAGAAAATCAGTTTTCAGATAATACATTACCACCAATATCATAAGGTTGTTTTTTGCTTAAAATTATTTGTTTATCCTCTGCTCATTTTGTGATATCTTGACAATAAAATTCGTTGGCGTTATCTGAATGTAAAATAACATTTTTTATTTGATTTCAAGAAAATTGTTTGTTGATTTTTTCAAGAGCAGGAAGGGTGGTTGGCCCTTAATTACTGGACCATTTTTGATATAAAATTCTAAATTTTAATTTGTAAAATTGGTGGTTTTAGAAATTTAGAATGTATTCTTTCATAATTATAAAACATAACATATTGATTTACATCATTTATAGCTTCATTGATGGATAAATATTGATTTGATCCTTTAGGTAGTCATTCTTGAGATAAATGAGAAAATCAGTTTTCAGATAATACATTACCACCAATATCATAAGGTTGTTTTTTGCTTAAAATTATTTGTTTATCCTCTGCTCATTTTGTGATATCTTGACAATAAAATTCGTTGGCGTTATCTGAATGTAAAATAACATTTTTTATTTGATTTCAAGAAAATTGTTTGTTGATTTTTTCAAGAGCAGGAAGAATTAAATCCTGATATGATTTATTAGGAGCAATATTATAACTAACAACATTATTTGAATAAAAATCAATAATTACAAAAAGATATAATCATCCTTCTTTAGTATTTATTTGTTTAGTGTCCATTGATCAAATTTGATTTGAAGAGGTTGTACTTTTATAATCTTTGTTTACTTTATCCATTGTAGGTATTCACTTATTTGGATTTTTTTTGTTTTTAGGATAGTTATTTTTAGTTTGTTTTAATCCTTGAATATTGTGTTCTTTCATAATTTTTCGCATTTGTTTTATTGATAATTCTATATTTAAAATGATATTTTTTTCTTGTTTTAATCACTCTTTAAAAGCTGAAAAAATTCTTAAATATCCATAAATTCTGCCTTTTCTTGTAGAATGAAATTCGATTAAAAGTTGGCATATTTTTTGATATTTATGATTGCATTTAATAATATGATTTTCTTCTTTTTTAATAGGTTTTTGTTTATTTTTTAAAAAGTAATATGTTGATCTGTTTAATTGAAGATATTGACATAGGTTTCTAATTGAATATTGATTTTTACAATCATCAATAATTTTAATTTTTTCTTTGATATTTAATTTGTTAATTACTAATGCTATTTGTTTAATTTTATCCATTAATAAAAATCCTTTCAGGTTAAAATTAGTGTTAATTATATAACACAATTGTTTTTAGAATACATTCAGGTTTTTTAAATTAATGGTCTAGTAAAAAGGGCTAAGTGGCAAGTGGCAAGTGGCAAGTGGCAAGTGGCGAATGTGCTTTTTTCATACATATCAGTATTAAAATAAATTTTTCCAAGATTTTGTTCATAAAAAATATCCGAAAATTCTACTGGCTTATTTAAAATATCTATTTTCCCTTGAAAGTGACTATTACTTTTTGCTATTAAAGAAATATTTTTATTATCTTGATTAATTAGTACATCTAAATCATTATTAGAAAACTTAGTACCATTCATAATATTAATTGCTTCTAAAATTAAATCTTTATCAACTATTCCGTTTTTTTCAAAACTTTTACTATAAGGCAATGCTTTTTTAGTTATTATTTGACTAATATCATTACTTAGTCAAAGCAAATTAACCTCTTTAACTAAAAAAGGTAAATCTGTTGTATCTGGCATATAAGGAATAATAGCCTTTGTCATTCCATCTAACATATCAACATCAATATTATCAGTATTCATTTTTTCTTTTCTTAATTCACTTTTCAAACTAAATGAATTAGGAATTATAGTATAAGTTTCTTTAATACTATTATTTATTTTGCTTAGATTCGTACTTAATACATTTCCAAAAGTTCCTACAGTTGTTCCAAATGTTAAAAAACTTAATGTTGCTAATAATAACTTCATAAATTAAAACCCCTTTATATTGATAATGTAATTCTACATGATTTCTATGTTTACTTCTTTCTAATTATTTTTACCATTAATAGTATTCATTATTACAAATAATACTTAAGTTATTATTATATTTAATTTAAAAAAATGATTAATAAAGCATATACATTGCCGTAATCAAGAAAAAAATAAAAAAAACTTTATTAGTTATTGCAAATTATACTTTTCTTCAATATAATAATTAAGGTTTAGTAAATGCCCGGTTAGCTCAGCGGCAGAGCATTCGACTGTTAATCGAAGTGTCATAGGTTCAAATCCTATACTGGGCGCCATTATTCTAAACTCTTGTTTTCTACGGCTCGTTGGTGAATTGGTAAACACATAGGATTTTCATTCCTACATTACGGGTTCGATCCCCGTACGAGTCACCATTAATTAATATTTAGACTGCAAGTATTATAATTACTTGTTTTTTATTCCCCTAGATGTCTCGTTAGCTCAATTGGCAGAGCATCAGACTCTTAATCTGAGGGTTGTAGGTTCGAGGCCTATACGGGACACCAAAATGCGGAATTGGCGAAACTGGCAGACGCACCAGATTTAGGCTCTGGCGCCGAAAGGCATGAGGGTTCAAGTCCCTTGTTCCGCACCATACATTATTTTGTTAACCTTTATGTTTTTCATTAAAGGTTTTTTTCTTTTTTAACATTTTTATATAATAGACTTGGTGCAAAACTAAGGTAATTCAAAATTATATATTTCTGCTATTAAATTAAATCTTAATGCAAATCTTCGTATTTTATTGCGATATTTTAAAGTTAAAATTTTAAAACGTTTTAGTTTAGCAAATACGTGTTCAATTTTAATTCTAATTTTGCTTAAAGTTTTATTGTATTCTTTTTGAATTGGTATTAATTTATTGTATTTACTTTTTTTAAATGGCAAAAATGTATTTTTATGAATATTTTGTATTCCTTGATAACCTGAATCAACAAAAACTTGTTTTTCTGGATGAATAAAAGTTTTAGATTTTAAAAGTAATTTAAAATCATGAATGCTTCCAAAACAAAAAGCGGTTGAAATAATTTTTCCATTTAAAATATCAATAATTATTTGCGATTTAAGAGTATGATGTTTGTTTTTACCCGAAAAAAGTAATTTTAGTTTTTTTTAATTCTTTCAATTGGAGTTTCAGTAGCATCAATAGCTAGTAAAGTATTATTGATTCCTTTATTTTTGATTAAATCTTTTTTGCCAGATAAATTAAAAATTCCACTTTTTATTAAAGTATTTTCAATTCAAAAAATATTACGAATGCAGCTAGTATGACTAATATTATATCTTTTTGCAATAACTCTATAACTACTATACTCTTTTCAGTATTCTAATGTCATTAATAAACGATTTTCTATTGATAATTTATTAGGTTTACCACCAACTGCTTTTTTAATTGCTTCAGCTTTTTTTAAAATTTCAACCATTTTTTGAAATGTTTGTAGTTTTATTCCCACTAAACTATAAAATTCTTGTTCATCTTTGTATTTTTTTAACATAATAATTATCACCTTTGATATTAATAATAACCGTTAAATTATTAAAATTAAAGGTTTTGCACCAAGTCTAATTCAAAAAATATTACGAATGCAGCTAGTATGACTAATATTATATCTTTTTGCAATAACTCTATAACTACTATACTCTTTTCAGTATTCTAATGTCATTAATAAACGATTTTCTATTGATAATTTATTAGGTTTACCACCAACTGCTTTTTTAATTGCTTCAGCTTTTTTTAAAATTTCAACCATTTTTTGAAATGTTTGTAGTTTTATTCCAACTAAACTATAAAATTCTTGTTCATCTTTGTATTTTTTTAACATAATAATTATCACCTTTGATATTAATAATAACCGTTAAATTATTAAAATTAAAGGTTTTGCACCAAGTCTAATAAAAAATTAAAATAAAATATTATATTTTAAACATAATATTTTATTTTAATTTAAGAAATTTTATTCTATGGAAATATATAGTATTTTATTATTTTATCTTTATAATATTAATAAAATAATAGAAAAAAAGAAAGCAGGAAATGATTGATGGTAAAAATAATTTTTACTGATGTAGATGGTACTTTATTTGATAGTGGCAGTGCCTTAAGTGAAATTAATCTTAATGCTTGTTTAAAAGCTCAAAAAAATAATATTAAAGTTGTAATTAATACAGGTAGATATGGTGAAAATGCTATTCGTGTTGGTAAAATGATTAATGCTGAAAAATATGATGGTTATATTATTGGTAATGATGGTGCTGAAATTTGATCATATACTAAACAAAAATGAATTTATTTACAACAATTAAATTCAGAAATAACAATTAAACTTTATGAATGATTAACCAAATATAATAAACAAATGATTTTACATTTTAATAGTATTGATACTTTGTATGTTAACCATGCGGCTAATAGTTGAAGTACATGAGTTGAAAATCTGCAAATTAAAATTATTAAGTTAACTAATAGTACTGATATTAAAATGCCAATCTCAAAAGTAATGGTTATTTTAGAAAAATATTGAAAGGCTAATGAAATTACAAAATTCATTAATAGTTTTGAAACTAACTTTCCAGATTTAACAATTGTTCAATATCATACAAATGTTTTTTCAATTGGTAATAAAAACATTAATAAAGGTTCGGCACTACAATGATTATGTAATCATTTAAATATTGACACTAAAGATGCATTAACGATTGGTGATGAATTTAATGATTTACCAATGTTTGAAGTATCTGGTCATCCAATAGTAATGGAAAATGCTAATATTGCTTTAAAACCATATGGTAAAACTATTGCTCCAAATAATGATGAGCATGGAGTTGGATACATTATTAATAATTATGTTTTTAAAAAATAAAAACTTAATATTTTTAAAAATATACTCTTATAGTTTATTAACACACTAATAATTAAAATATATTATTATAATAATATAAGAAAAGTGAAAGGAGAAGGAAAATATGGCAGCAAAAAAACCTACTGTTTTTAATATTTTTATGAAAACTACATTGCCAAAGGTTAAAGCAGAACACCCAGAATTAAAACACACTGAGACTTTTGGAAAAGCAGCAGCATTATGAGCTAATGCTGAAGAAAATCCCAAAAACAAATAGATAGACAGATAATTGCTTAAAAGAGTCAGATTTAAAATCTGACTCTTTTAAATATAAAAAAATATTGAAATTTTAAAAAAACACTAAAATTGCTATACAAATCAACAATGATAAAGTATAATCAAAATACTTACCTAGTAGGGTTATAGAGAAAGGTAAGTTTATATTTTTGATAAACTTCATTTATTTTGACTTGTAGATGGTTTATCAATATCTTCTAAATTAATTGTTTCTCAATCATTATTTTCTCTTTCTTTTACTAATAGAGAAAGTTTGTTCTTATAATCATCAATTATCAGTTGATTAATTCTAATCAACTTTTCATCAGGCTTTGGTTCAACATTATTTTTTTTCTTCTATAATACCTATCATTTTTTGTAAAATAGATATCTTTTGATCAAGCTCTGCTTTTTTTTCTTGATTTTGTCTAGCCATTTAAATTCCACCTTTTAAAAAATTAAAGTACTTTTTTATTTATTATTAATTTATATATTATCTAATATTTATATTTTCTTCATTTAAAAATTAATGAATTTCCAACAACAGTTATATCAGAAAGAGCCATTGCAATTGCAGCCAACGGTGGAATAATAAATCCGGCAGCAGCTAATGGAATAATGATAATATTATAACTAAATGCTCAAATAAAATTCATTCAAATATTATTTTTAGTTTTTTTAGTTAAAACAATAGCCTTATAAACAATACTAATATCATTATCAAGAATAGTAATATCACCAATTTTTTTAGCAATATCACTACCAGATCCTATTGCAATTGCTAAATCAGATTGTTCTAAGGCAATAACATCATTAATACCATCACCAACAAACGCTACTTTTTTACCTTTTGCTTGTAAATCAGCAACAATTTGTGATTTACCTTGTGGTGTAACATTAGCAAAGGATGTTTCTATCCCAACACGATTAGCAATAGCAAGTGTTTGTGATTCATTATCACCACTAATTAAAATAACCTCAATTCCTTGTTTTTTAACTTTTTCAATTGTTAATAATGCATTTGTTTGTAATTCATCTTCTAAAATAAAAATATTAGTAACAACTTTATTAATTGCCAATGCCAATACTTTCTGGCTAGGAGTAACTGTTTCAAAGTCAAATGTTTTTAGAAATGGACTAAATGGCATTTTTGCTTTTTGTAAATTTTCAAGTGATGAAATTTGTAATTCTTCAGTTTGATATTTTGCTTTAATACCAAAACCAATTTGTTCTTTAACCTCGGTAATTGTCAATGATTGTCCAACATTATTAGTATTAGAATATAAAGAAAAAGCTAAAGCCAAAGGATGTGTTGAATGCTTTTCCATAGCAATTGCCTTATTAACATGTTTTTCTTGACCATAAATTTTAGTAATAACCAAATTACCAGTAGTTAATGTTCCTGTTTTATCAAAACAAATGGTATCAATCTTAGTAATTTTTTCAAAAGCACTAGCCTTATTATAAATGATTCCTATTTTTGTTGCTTTATTAATTCCAACAGCAACTGCTAATGGTGTTGCAATTCCTAATGCACAAGGACAAGCAATTATTAAAGTTGCAATTGCAATTTCTAATGATTCTTGCACACCATTACCTACTGCAAAATAACGAATAAGAAAAACTAAAATGGCAATTAAAATAACAGTTGGTGTAAATCACCCAGAGATTTTATCAGCCAATTTTTGTAATTTTGGTTTCTGAGATTGTGCATCTTCAACTGCCTTAATAATACTTGCTAATACTGTGTCTTTACCAATTTTAGTTGCTTTCATCCTAAAACTATCACCAACATTATTAGTTCCACCAATTAAATTTTGGTTAACTTGTTTCGTAATAACTTGCAATTCACCAGTTAACATTGATTCATTAATAAATGCTTCTTCACTAATTAATTGACCATCAGTAGGAATATTTTCACCTTTTCGAATAATTAAAATATCATTTAATTGTACATCTTCAATATTAATAAAAGTTTCTGTTTTGGTATTATAATCATATTTTAAGATTGATTTTTGCTTTAATGACATTAAACTTTCTAAGCCACTAGTAGCCCTTTTCTGTGCAACAGTACTAATTAAATCACCAAGTAAAACAATCATAATAATTGAAGCACTAACTTCAAAATATAAGTGTTCGGTTTTATTAATTATCATTAAATAAATAGAAAAAATAAATGCCGTTGTTGTTCCTAGTGCTACTAAAGTATGCATACCAGGTCATTTTTGTTTAATTAATTCTCGATAAATACCAATATAAAATTTACGACCAAAATAAAATTGAATTGGAATTGCTAGTGCAAATTGAACATAAGGATTACGTAAACTATCAAAAAATGAAGTATTAGGTATCATAATTAATAATAATGGTAGTAACAATATTCAACCAATAATAAGTTCAATTAAATCACGTAATTTAACATTATGTTGATGATTATGATGTTGTTCTGACATATGAGATTGATGTTGTTCACTACTATGACTATGACTACTATGATGACTATGACTACTATGATCATCTGTAATATCTTTCATATCAACTTGGTGACTCGTTTTTATATCTTTAATCTCAGTTTCAAACTTACAAATTTCATATCCTAAATGATGCATTGCTTTTTTAATTTTTTTTTCATTTCAAAACTTAGGATCATAACTAAATTGTGCTTTTTTAGTAGCAAAATTGATACTAACAGTAATACCATCTTCTTTAGTAAAATGTCTTTCGATAACACTAGCACAAGAGGTACATAAAACATCTGACAGTACTGCTCTACTAATAACAAAATTATCATTTATATCACTTGTATTATTCATATTAACTTCATCTCCTCAAATTTTAATATTTTAATCTTTTTTATTATTTTTTAACACACAATATATACAAAAATAAATTATACACATTTTAATGTTAAAAAATATTAAAAAAACTAAATCCCCAATCATGTTATTGGGGATTTATTACCTTAAAAAGTAATTAAAAAGTAATATATTTATATTATAACATAGACTACCTTAAATCTAAAATTTCATTATAAACTGGCCATTTTCTTTGATTCTATTTTTACTTCAATTTGTGAATCTATATTATTTATAGCGGTTTTTTTATCTGCAAACTTATCATTGTCAACTTCAATTTGTCTTCTTTGTTTTTCATCAAATTTTTTTGCTGCATCTATGCCAAAAATAATAGCACCACCAACAGCAGCAATACCAGCACCAACAGGAATAAAAACAGGTTATTACAGCATTGGCAATCCCACCAATAGCAGCAGCACTAGTAGCAGCAGTTATAATATCAGTTTCTAATTGTTCTTCAGAACGGTTACTAACAGCACTGACACCACCTGGAACAGTAGCAGCAACTAAACCGCTCATTTGAGCAATAGGATTAATATACAAAGCACCAACAGCAGCACCAGTAGCAACACCTTTAGTCACTTTTATAATTTTTGCGGTTGTTCGATGTTTTGTTTTAAATTCTTTTCATTTTGTAGGTTTTTGTTTTACATTTTCTTCTGATTTTGCTTCAAGATTTTGTAAAATTTCATTTTTTATAGGCATTTCTTTTAATCTTCCTTTCAAATAAAAACTCATTTATTTTTATCAAAATAATGAGTTAAAAACTTATATTAAGTTTAATTATTATTATATTCTATAGTGAATATTGATATTTTTAATAAATATATACATATTAAACAACTTTTATCTTTTTTTATAGCAACAAATATTATACTATTAAGTTTCTACTTCAACTTCATTAGTATTAACATCATCTGCTAATTTACTAATTACTAAATCAATTCCTTGTTTACTAATACTAGAAAATAAAATAATAGGAGTATTAGTGCTAAGTTTTAAAGTTGATAATATTAATTTTTTATTTTTTACTAATTGACTATTTTTCACTTTATCAACTTTAGTAGCAATTAAATGAATTTTTAAATGATAATGTTGTAAATATTCCAACATATCAATATCATCTTTACTGGGTGCATGTCTTAAATCTAATAATAAAAAAACTGCTTTTAAATTTTTTCGTGACTGAAAATATTCATCCATCATTGTCGCAAATTGGATTTTTTTTTCATTTGATACTTTAGCAAAACCATAGCCAGGAACATCAACAAAGCGACAAATATTATTATTAATTGTAAAAAAATTTAGCATTTGTGTTTTACCAGGTGTTTGTGAAACTCTAGCTAACTTACCATTATTACAAATTGTATTTAAAAATGTTGATTTACCAACATTACTGCGACCAACAAAACAAAATTCAGGAATTTCATCCTGCGGCCATTGTTCTTCTTTAATAGCACTAGTTAAAAATTGTGCTTGCTTAATTCGTTCCATTTTTTACCTCTTATTCAAAAATATATTATAGTTAATAGTTAAGATTTAAACTAATTATTATTTATTATTTTAATTTTTATTAATATTAATAAAATTAGTAAAATGAATATTATCTAATGGCCATATACCAAAACCAAAAAATAATGCAGCCAAAATGATACCACCAACAATAATACAAATAGCAAGTCATTTTATAATTTTAAATAATAACATAAAACTAATAATAGCAATAGCTATTATAATAATACCAACTATTACAAATGTATTCATGTTTACCTCCTATTATTTTAATTATTAAAGTAACACGTAACATTAATTAATAATAACATAAAATAAATTCGAATATTTTATAGTAATCATCTTTTTCTTAAAATTATATAAAAGACTTGGTGCAAAACTAAGGTAATTCAAAATTATATATTTCTGCTATTAAATTAAATCTTAATGCAAATCTTCGTATTTTATTGCGATATTTTAAAGTTAAAATTTTAAAACGTTTTAGTTTAGCAAATACGTGTTCAATTTTAATTCTAATTTTGCTTAAAGTTTTATTGTATTCTTTTTGAATTGGTATTAATTTATTGTATTTACTTTTTTTAAATGGCAAAAATGTATTTTTATGAATATTTTGTATTCCTTGATAACCTGAATCAACAAAAACTTGTTTTTCTGGATGAATAAAAGTTTTAGATTTTAAAAGTAATTTAAAATCATGAATGCTTCCAAAACAAAAAGCGGTTGAAATAATTTTTCCATTTAAAATATCAATAATTATTTGCGATTTAATAGTATGATGTTTGTTTTTACCCGAAAAAAGTAATTTTAGTTTTTTTTAATTCTTTCAATTGGAGTTTCAGTAGCATCAATAGCTAGTAAAGTATTATTGATTCCTTTATTTTTGATTAAATCTTTTTTGCCAGATAAATTAAAAATTCCACTTTTTATTAAAGTATTTTCAATTCAAAAAATATTACGAATGCAGCTAGTATGACTAATATTATATCTTTTTGCAATAACTCTATGGTGGTTGGCCCTTAATTACTGGACCATTTTTGATATAAAATTCTAAATTTTAATTTGTAAAATTGGTGGTTTTAGAAATTTAGAATGTATTCTTTCATAATTATAAAACATAACATATTGATTTACATCATTTATAGCTTCATTGATGGATAAATATTGATTTGATCCTTTAGGTAGTCATTCTTGAGATAAATGAGAAAATCAGTTTTCAGATAATACATTACCACCAATATCATAAGGTTGTTTTTTGCTTAAAATTATTTATTTATCCTCTGCTCATTTTGTGATATCTTGACAATAAAATTCGTTGGCGTTATCTGAATGTAAAATAACATTTTTTATTTGATTTCAAGAAAATTGTTTGTTGATTTTTTCAAGAGCAGGAAGAATTAAATCCTGATATGATTTATTAGGAGCAATATTATAACTAACAACATTATTTGAATAAAAATCAATAATTACAAAAAGATATAATCATCCTTCTTTAGTATTTATTTGTTTAGTGTCCATTGATCAAATTTGATTTGAAGAGGTTGTACTTTTATAATCTTTGTTTACTTTATCCATGGTGGTTGGCCCTTAATTACTGGACCATTTTTGATATAAAATTCTAAATTTTAATTTGTAAAATTGGTGGTTTTAGAAATTTAGAATGTATTCTTTCATAATTATAAAACATAACATATTGATTTACATCATTTATAGCTTCATTGATGGATAAATATTGATTTGATCCTTTAGGTAGTCATTCTTGAGATAAATGAGAAAATCAGTTTTCAGATAATACATTACCACCAATATCATAAGGTTGTTTTTTGCTTAAAATTATTTGTTTATCCTCTGCTCATTTTGTGATATCGTGACAATAAAATTCGTTGGCGTTATCTGAATGTAAAATAACATTTTTTACTTGATTTCAAGAAAATTGTTTGTTGATTTTTTCAAGAGCAGGAAGAATTAAATCCTGATATGATTTATTAGGAGCAATATTATAACTAACAACATTATTTGAATAAAAATCAATAATTACAAAAAGATATAATCATCCTTCTTTAGTATTTATTTGTTTAGTGTCCATTGATCAAATTTGATTTGAAGAGGTTATACTTTTATAATCTTTGTTTACTTTATCCATTGTAGGTATTCACTTATTTGGATTTTTTTTGTTTTTAGGATAGTTATTTTTAGTTTGTTTTAATCCTTGAATATTGTGTTCTTTCATAATTTTTCGCATTTGTTTTATTGATAATTCTATATTTAAAATGATATTTTTTTCTTGTTTTAATCACTCTTTAAAAGCTGAAAAAATTCTTAAATATCCATAAATTCTGCCTTTTCTTGTAGAATGAAATTCGATTAAAAGTTGGCATATTTTTTGATATTTATGATTGCATTTAATAATATGATTTTCTTCTTTTTTAATAGGTTTTTGTTTATTTTTTAAAAAGTAATATGTTGATCTGTTTAATTGGTGGTTGGCCCTTAATTACTGGACCATTTTTGATATAAAATTCTAAATTTTAATTTGTAAAATTGGTGGTTTTAGAAATTTAGAATGTATTCTTTCATAATTATAAAACATAACATATTGATTTACATCATTTATAGCTTCATTGATGGATAAATATTGATTTGATCCTTTAGGTAGTCATTCTTGAGATAAATGAGAAAATCAGTTTTCAGATAATACATTACCACCAATATCATAAGGTTGTTTTTTGCTTAAAATTATTTGTTTATCCTCTGCTCATTTTGTGATATCGTGACAATAAAATTCGTTGGCGTTATCTGAATGTAAAATAACATTTTTTACTTGATTTCAAGAAAATTGTTTGTTGATTTTTTCAAGAGCAGGAAGAATTAAATCCTGATATGATTTATTAGGAGCAATATTATAACTAACAACATTATTTGAATAAAAATCAATAATTACAAAAAGATATAATCATCCTTCTTTAGTATTTATTTGTTTAGTGTCCATTGATCAAATTTGATTTGAAGAGGTTGTACTTTTATAATCTTTGTTTACTTTATCCATTGTAGGTATTCACTTATTTGGATTTTTTTTGTTTTTAGGATAGTTATTTTTAGTTTGTTTTAATCCTTGAATATTGTGTTCTTTCATAATTTTTCGCATTTGTTTTATTGATAATTCTATATTTAAAATGATATTTTTTTCTTGTTTTAATCACTCTTTAAAAGCTGAAAAAATTCTTAAATATCCATAAATTCTGCCTTTTCTTGTAGAATGAAATTCGATTAAAAGTTGGCATATTTTTTGATATTTATGATTGCATTTAATAATATGATTTTCTTCTTTTTTAATAGGTTTTTGTTTATTTTTTAAAAAGTAATATGTTGATCTGTTTAATTGAAGATATTGACATAGGTTTCTAATTGAATATTGATTTTTACAATCATCAATAATTTTAATTTTTTCTTTGATATTTAATTTGTTAATTACTAATGCTATTTGTTTAATTTTATCCATTAATAAAAATCCTTTCAGGTTAAAATTAGTGTTAATTATATAACACAATTGTTTTTAGAATACATTCAGGTTTTTTAAATTAATGGTCTAGTAAAAAGGGCTAAGTGGCAAGTGGCAAGGGCAAGTGGCAAGTGGCTATTTTCAATTGCCAAGTAAAATATTTTGAAAACTGCCATATCATTAGGAAAAACTTTTTTATTTCTGATGATTTTTCGTAATTGACTATTAACAGATTCAATAGCATTTGTAGTATAAATCACTCTTTTGATTTCTACTGGATAACTAATAAAAACCATTAAATTATCTCAATTTTTATATCAAGATTTAGTAATTTGAGGATATTGTTTATTTCATTTACTTTCAAACGATTCTAAAGCTTGCATTGCTTGTTCTTCACTACATGCACTATAAATTGGTTTTAAATCTGCAACTAGACCTTTTCGATGTTTTGTATGAAACATATTTTAAACTATTTCTAATTTGATGAACAATGCATAATTGATGTTCTGTTTTAGGATAAACTGATTGTATTGGGATTTTCCTAAAAACTGTGTTTTTAGAAAAAATTCATTTGTAAATTAGCAAAGAAACACAGATTAGAGGAAAGTTCCTTTTAATATTTAATTAATAATAAAAAAATGAATAATTATTATATTCATTTTTTATTTTAAATAATAGTTAGCGTATATTCATTATTAAATTGAATTTCACCAATTGAAAATTTTACTTTAATAACATCACCTTTTGAAAAATAAGTTCCATCATTTACGGATTTACTTACTTTAACTTTAAAGTGGTCACCTTGTTTCATAAGATCAGCAATTCTTTCTCCTAAAGAATAAATTGGACTTTTTAGATAGTTTGTTAAATCTGTATCAACTAATAATTTTGATTTAGGTTGTCCAATTTTAAATTCTGGAATATCATTAAAGTTATTTAATGATATGTTAGATGTGGTTGGTAATTTAGGTAATACAAGACCATCATTTGGTTTGGATAAAATATTTAATAAATAATTGTCAGAACCTGTTTAAAATCTTTTCAATAAAATTGAAATAAAGGCAAGAACAACCATTTGTAAGCTAATATTTAATTTTTTTTCACAATTTTTTCATAATCTTCTGCATTTTTCTAATCATGCAAAACTTCGTTCTACAACTCATCTTTTTGGTAATACTACAAAAGAATGTAATTCATTACGTTTTATAACTTCAACATTTGCATTTATAATTGTTTTAATTTTAGAAGCAAATTTTTCACCAGTATAACCAGCATCTACTAGTATTTTTTGAACTGCAGAAAGATTCTCTTTTTCATTTTCAATCATTATTATAGCACTATTACGATCTGTTTTTTCTGCTGTGGTTATGTAAATTGCATGTGGTAAACCTTGAGAATCAACAGCAATATGACGCTTTATTCGTGAAATCTTTTTACCAGCATCATAACCTTTATTTTTAGTAGTATCTGTATTTTTAACACTTTGTGAATCAATTATACAAAAACTAGTTTGTTCTTTTCTACCATTATTGATACGAAATGCCTTGACTAATTTTTTTTAAAACTAATTGTAATACACTAGGTTCTTTATCATTATTTTTACTTCAAGCTTGAAAATAATAATATACAATTTGTCATTTTGGAAAATTTTTTTGGTAACATTCTTCACTGGCAACCACTTTTTAATACATATAAAACTGCACAAAATACTTCATATAAATCTAAACTTCTTGGTTTAGTTCTCTTTTTAGTATTTTCTAAAATTGATTTTATATTTTCAAATTGCTCTTTGCTAACATTACTAGGATAATTTTTACACATATATACCTCTTATTTTAAAATATATAATCATTTTATCCTATTCTCTAAAAGATTTTAAACAGGTTCTAATAATAAATCTACTGCTTTTGATATTGGATCATTATTATTAATATTTTGCTTTTTAGCCATCTGTAACTCACTCTTTCTAGTCATTTAATTATATTTACTAGAATTAATTAAACATAGTTATTTTTGTAAGTTACACAGATTACTAAACATTACCTTCTAAATTTCTAAAACCACCAATTTTACAAATTAAAATTTAGAATTTTATATCAAAAATGGTCCAGTAATTAAGGGCCAACCACCAACAATCTTTTGAATCTGCCATTTAATTTTGCATCTTTCTATTATAGATTAATTTAAATTTAACATAAAAAAGTAGTTATTACTACCTTTTTAATTAAACAACATAATTAACATTTTTCACTGATTTATCGCTTTCAATAATTTTTTTAGCATCTGCTAATTTAATGGCTACCATTTTCGTAATTCCTTGATTTTGCATAGTTGTCCCATATAATACATCACAATTTTCCATTGTGCCTGGACGATGAGTAACAATAATAAATTGCGTATATTGTGAAAAACTACGAACATATCTAGCAAAACGTTCTAAATTAGCTGGATCCAATGGCGCTTCAACCTCATCTAATATTGTCAATGGCAATGGCTTGACTTTTAAAATAGCAAATAATACTGCTAATGCAACTAATGATTTTTCACCACCTGATAATAAGTTTAAATTACTAATTCTTTTACCAGGAGGATTAGCAAGCACTTCCAGACCTGTATTTAAAATATCATCAGGTGATGTATATCGTAAACTACAAGTTCCTCCACCAAATAAAGTTTGAAATGTTTCGGGCAATACCATATTAATATCTTTTATTGTTTCATCAAATTGCGTTACCATAACATTATCCATTTCATCAATAGCTGTTAACAACGATTGTGATGCTAATTGCAATTCATCATGTTTAGTTTTTAAACGTAAATAACGTTCATTTTCATTTTCAAATTCTTCAATAGCATTAATATTTACAAATCCTAAATCTTCAATCTCACTACGTAATTGTTGTACCAAATTACGTGCTTGTTGTTCATCTGCTAATGGTTCACTATAATGTTCTCTAGCATATTCATAAGTTAAATTATAAGTTTCAACTAAACATCTTAAATGTTGTTCTACTTTTGACTCCATTTTTACTTGCTCAAGTTTTTGATTATTTAATTTATCACTAGTCATAAAATGTTCTTGATTTAAACTATATAATTCATTTTCTAAAGTTTGCATTTGTTCTAATAATTGATGTTTCTGTTTACGAATTAATTGTAATTGACTTTTTATTGTCGCTTGATCATATTTAGAATTTTCATATTGAATAAAAATATCATTTAATTGATTTGTAGTATCAATATCTAATTTTTTACCAGTCAATGTTTGATATTGAGTAGTTAATAATTGTGATTGATTAGTGATATCACTAATTTCACTAATCAATTTATTTATTGTTAAAGTAATTGTCAACTTTTGACCTTGATAATTATTTAATTCGGTTTCAATACTTGTTCTTTGGACATTTATATTAACTAATTGTTGTTCTAATGATTTAATTTCTTCTTTTAATTCAGAAACTATTAACTTTTCTTTAAAAACATTAATACTATTTTGATGTTGATAACCTCCAACAATAGCACCTCCAGCTTTAATTAATTGACCATCTAAAGTTACACATTGATATTTAGCAGCAATTAATTGTGAAATAACTCTTGCGCTTTCTAAGTCTTCACAAATAATAGTACGACCTAAAAGAAAATTAATAATCGGCTGAATTCTATTATCAACTGCTATAACTAAATGATGAGCAAAACTTAAATAACCCGATTTGCTATTAACAATAATTTCATCTTCTTTAGTCGCTGTTCGAACTTGAATTGAATTTAAAGGTAAAAAAGTGGCAATTCCCGCTTTATTTTGTTTTAAAAATTCAACAGCCTTGGTTGCATCTTTGTTAGTCGCCGTAACAATGTTTTTTAAAGTATTACCCAATACTTTAACAATCGCTTCACTATAAAGATCGGGCACCGAAATTAAATCACTCACTACTCCAATGATGCCATATAGTTTATCTTTATTATTTAAAATTGTTTGAACACCCAAATATTTTTGATTTTGTCGTTGTTGATAATTAATTACCGATTCTAATTGTGCTTTTTTTTCGCCTAAACCACGATGAATATTATTTTGTCCTAAAATTAAATCTTGATGTTGAACATTTAGTTCTTCAAATAAATTATTAATTTTATCAAAATTTTCTTGTTCTTTTTTTTGTAAAAAAGTTTTTTGTTCAATAATAGTAAGCAAAGTTTCAATTTCATTTTTTAATTTTTCAACTTCTGTTTGATCTTTTATTTCACTTTGTTTTGTTTTCATTAATGATTTTTGTTGTTCTAAAACTTGCAATAAACTATTAACATTAGATAAATTCATTTCTAAACTATTAATGTTTTTATCTAAATCATAACTTTTGTTTTTTAAAAATTTTAATTGTTGTTCATTCTTACTAATATTTAAATTAAGTTGTTGTTGTAAAATTTCATTATCATTTATACTGACTGTTGTAAGTTTTAATTGATTATGATATGTCTCCAAATCTTTAACAATAATAGTAATTTCATATTTTTTTAAATTATCACGTAATTCAATATAAGTTTTAGCTTTCTGTGCTTGTTTTGCTAATGGTTCAATTTTTCTACTTATTTCACTAATAATATCATTAACTCGAACTAAATTTTCATTAGTACGCTCTAATTTACGTAATGACTCTTCTTTCCTCTTTTTGTATTTTGAAACACCCGCAGCCTCTTCAAATAAAGTTCTTCTTTCTTCTGGTTTAGAATCAGCAAATTTTGAAACATTACCTTGACTAATAATTGCAAGTGAACCTTTAGCTAAACCTGTACCCATAATAATTTCTTGTACATCTTTTAAACGAACACGAGCTTTATTAATGTAATATTCATTTTCTGAATTATTACGAAAAGTTTTTCTAGTAATTTGTACTTCATTAAAATCAACTTTAAATATTTTATTAGTATTATCAAAAACTAAAGTAACTTGAGCACTATTTAATGGCTGTTTACCTTTAGCACCATTAAAAATTATATCTTCACTATTTTCACCACGTAATGATTTAACTGATTGTTCACCTAAAACTCAACGAATAGCATCATTAATATTAGACTTTCCAGAACCATTAGGACCAACAATACCTACAATATTAGTATCAAATTCTATTGTTAAAGGCTCTGCAAATGACTTAAAACCATATGCTTCAATTCTTTTTAAGAATGCCATCTTACCTCACCTATTTTAAAATATATATTTATATTTTACCATGAATGAGTTTAATATTTATTGCTAAGATTTAGCAGAAATATTACTTTATTTGCATTATTATTTGTTCTTTAATTGTTTTATAATAAAATTTATTAATTCACAAATAAAATAATGTAGTACTAATAATAGTACTAATAATTAACATTATAACTAAGATACTATTAATTCATAATGGAATTCCAATAATTGAATAATTAAAGTTGAGAATATTATAAGGATAAATAAAATTTTTAACATCATTTGTTTGTAAAATGCTGGCTCTAATATAAATATAAGTTAGATAAATAACTACTAATATAAATTGTTTTTTAATATTGATATTAAATTTATTTTTTTAAAAGTTAAAATTAAAAAAGTAATCATCAATATTGGTGATACTAAATGATCTAAAAAGGAACAAAATAAAGATAAATTATTCAATTTTCAAAATCAATTAAGTTCTAAATCTAACTTTGAAACACTATCAATAAATATCCCCACTCAAAAAATAAGGGCAGTAATAGTTATGTATATTGTTAAATTAATTTGACTATAAATATTAGTGAATCTATTTGTCTGCTCTTTTTGATGATAAATTAAAGAAAATAAAAACCAAATATTAACAATAAATATTGTTTGAGAAGACCAAAATGATAACATTATATCAAAGTTTTGTAATACTATAGAATTATAAAAATTATCTTTATTAGTACTATTAACATATCAAAATTCAGTAAATACAGAAAAGATGATAGTCAATATTGATAAAATAAAAATGAATATACAGCTTAATAATTTATATAAAAATCTTCAATCTTTAAATTTTTGCTTATATAATAAAAACACAAATTATTCCTCTTCGAAAAACAAAATCATATTTAATTAAATATAATAATAACAATTTTTTTGCTAATTTAACAAAAAAAGTATTAATTAAATTTTGACATGAATATTTTAATAAGAAGTAAGCAAAGTTGAAGATAAATTTCTACTAGAATCACTTTCTTTACTTTGTTCAAGTTCATCAAAATTGTTTTCTAAAATTGGTAATAATTCTAAATCACATTGCTCTTTTATATCATTAAAACTCATAATTGGACTATTTTTTTAGGTAGCACATTTTTTAATTGTGTCTCTAGTTGTGCAATTTTTTCCTCTCTTTCTTCAATAATTTTTTTTAAATGTTTAATTTCAGTATCTTTTTTTTCAAACTCAGATTTAAAAGCAGTAGTTATTGCTTCAACTGCATCTCAATCTTCATCTTCGCTTTCTTCTCATTCTTTTTCAATTTCTGCTTTAATTTTTGGAATTGAATCTTCTATATATGATCAATATATTTAATAATCATTTCAAATAATAAAGAACTTTCATCTTTAGTTCCTACATTTTCATTATTATCAATTGTCTTTCAACTATCAATAACTTTTAATCTTTCAATAGGAAAAAATTCTTTTAATGATGTTACAAGTGACTGATATTGTTCTTCAATTTTTTGAAATATTTCATTAAGTTTTGCTTGAAAAAATTCTTTTTGTTTATTATTTGTTAATTGAGGAGTTTCATTTTCAATAGTTTTAATATTCTTTAATACTTCTATTTTTTTAAAAATTTTGCTTACTTCCTTTTCACTTAAGAAATTATCTTCAACTAATATAAATTTAGTGTATAAATTACAAAATTTTCTAGATAAAAAATAATATTTTTCCTCTTCAATTAATTTTTTAAGCAAAATTTTTCTACCTTCTTTATTTAATATTTGAAAATTAGCTTCTTCACTATCGGGAACTGCTAATACCAAATGATTATCATTTTCTGTTTTTAAATAAAATTTGATCATGGTAACTTATATTGTAAATTATCATTTTTATATTCAATTTTAATAATTAATCCTGGTTGTAAAATATTATTGATCGTATTGTTTAATTTATATTTTTCACGATCTCATTAATTATTTTTAAATCATAAAATAAATTCATAAAGTGAAATTGTAAAAGACTTAATAAATTCAATAATTTTTTGATGATAATTTTTAATATTATCTTTCATTAAATTTGTATTATTAATAATTCCCTGTTTAGTTTCTTCTAATTGAAGCGTTTTTTGTTTTTCTTCTTCAATAGCTTCTTTTTGCTTTTTTTTACTTTCTGTTATTTTTTCTTTTGTAATAGTTCTAATGTTTTCAATTTGCTGTTTTAACTCTGCTAGCACTTTTTTATCATTGTCTAAACTTACATTTTCTAAAGTTCTTGACAAATTTTCATATGTTGTTCTTTCTGTTTTATTAATATTTTCTAATGCTGCTATTTTTTTTATTAATAACTTCAATCGATTTACTTTCTTCTTCAACTAATTGTTCACAATGTCTATCAAACTGTAATGTAATTTCTTTTATTCTTTCAGAAGTACTTTTTGTTAATTTTACTGCTTCTGTTATATATTTCATTATGAAATTTTTTGCTAAGTCACTTGTATATGAATCACTTATTTTTTTTAATATAGTAAATTCATTATTGATAGCACCACATATTCTATTAATATTTCATTCTAAACTATCTGCTGCAAATTGTTCAGTACTATTAAGAATAAGAAATTGATAATAATAATCCATTATCCTAGAATCTTCAATATTATTAATAAAATTTTTTAATTAATTTATACTTTTTGCTATCTTTTTTTGAAAACTATTATAATAACTTTCATTATTATAATCTTCTAAATCAATTAAAAATTGTTTTCTTTTCATCACATTACTAACTAATGCCACTTGTTCACTACATTCTTTAACTTTTTCTAGATTTCTTTTATGATTTAAAATAAATTCTTGATAATCTTCACCAATAATTTTAAATTTTTTAATATTTTTTTCAAAATTAATAAAAACGTTACACAACTCAGCAATTTTTTCTTTTCACTCTACCGATAAAAACTGTTCTAGATTTTCTTCTTGTATAATTTGTTTTCAAAAATTAATCGCATTATTGGGAAGTTTTAATTCAGGAAAAAAGTAATCAAAATTAATTCGCGCTTGTTCTTGTTTAAATTTTATAATTTCAAAATATTGTTCTGGAAATTCTTCTTTAGCTATATTTTTTAATTCAGTAATTAAATTATGTTCTTCATTAAAAATTTGCCGTTCTTTTTCAATTCATTGTCATGAATTTTTTAAATTTTCTAATAAAAGTTCATCAAATACTAAAAACTTTTTATTATTATAAAGAGAAAATAACTCTTGATAAAGATGATGAACAATATTTAAAAATCAAAATAATGAATCTGCTTTAATTAAACTATTAAAAAATATAGCAAGGTCATCACTATTAATTGTTTGCAATACTTTCTTTCTATTTTTGCATTTGTAATCTTAGAAATTATTTCTTTTCTAAAATGCTTAATATTTTTTTGCTTTTTATTATCAGAACCTATTTCTTGACTTTCTGTAGGCACTTCTTTACATCCTTTCAAATAAAAAACCCATTTATTTTATTAAAAATAAAATAATGGGCTTGAAAAACATATTTTTTTAAATTTTTTATTTTAAATTTTCATTAAAATAAGCAAAGGAACAATTCTAAAATAAATTAGTTATAATTTATTTGAAAAAGTTAATTAACAATTTCTAAAATCTCTTGTTAATTACCTATAGTAATGCATATAGTTTATCTCTAATATTTAAGATAACTATTCCTAAATAATAGCATGTATAAAACGTATTGCAAATAATATACAAAAATCATACTTTATATTACATTAATTTTACTAATTAAAATGATAAATAAAAACATCATTGATATTATATAAAAATAATAAACACTGTTATTATGAAATAAATTTTATTATTACATGAAAAAATAACAAATAAACAAATTAAAAGGTAATGTTTAGTAATCTGTGTAACTTACAAAAATAACTATAGACTTGGTGCAAAACCTTTAATTTTAATAATTTAACGGTTATTATTAATATCAAAGGTGATAATTATTATGTTAAAAAAATACAAAGATGAACAAGAATTTTATAGTTTAGTGGGAATAAAACTACAAACATTTCAAAAAATGGTTGAAATTTTAAAAAAAGCTGAAGCAATTAAAAAAGCAGTTGGTGGTAAACCTAATAAATTATCAATAGAAAATCGTTTATTGGTGGTTGGCGGTGGTTGGCCCTTAATTACTGGACCATTTTTGATATAAAATTCTAAATTTTAATTTGTAAAATTGGTGGTTTTAGAAATTTAGAATGTATTCTTTCATAATTATAAAACATAACATATTGATTTACATCATTTATAGCTTCATTGATGGATAAATATTGATTTGATCCTTTAGGTAGTCATTCTTGAGATAAATGAGAAAATCAGTTTTCAGATAATACATTACCACCAATATCATAAGGTTGTTTTTTGCTTAAAATTATTTGTTTATCCTCTGCTCATTTTGTGATATCTTGACAATAAAATTCGTTGGCGTTATCTGAATGTAAAATAACATTTTTTACTTGATTTCAAGAAAATTGTTTGTTGATTTTTTCAAGAGCAGGAAGAATTAAATCCTGATATGATTTATTAGGAGCAATATTATAACTAACAACATTATTTGAATAAAAATCAATAATTACAAAAAGATATAATCATCCTTCTTTAGTATTTATTTGTTTAGTGTCCATTGATCAAATTTGATTTGAAGAGGTTGTACTTTTATAATCTTTGTTTACTTTATCCATTGTAGGTAGGTGGTTGGCCCTTAATTACTGGACCATTTTTGATATAAAATTCTAAATTTTAATTTGTAAAATTGGTGGTTTTAGAAATTTAGAATGTATTCTTTCATAATTATAAAACATAACATATTGATTTACATCATTTATAGCTTCATTGATGGATAAATATTGATTTGATCCTTTAGGTAGTCATTCTTGAGATAAATGAGAAAATCAGTTTTCAGATAATACATTACCACCAATATCATAAGGTTGTTTTTTGCTTAAAATTATTTGTTTATCCTCTGCTCATTTTGTGATATCTTGACAATAAAATTCGTTGGCGTTATCTGAATGTAAAATAACATTTTTTACTTGATTTCAAGAAAATTGTTTGTTGATTTTTTCAAGAGCAGGAAGAATTAAATCCTGATATGATTTATTAGGAGCAATATTATAACTAACAACATTATTTGAATAAAAATCAATAATTACAAAAAGATATAATCATCCTTCTTTAGTATTTATTTGTTTAGTGTCCATTGATCAAATTTGATTTGAAGAGGTTGTACTTTTATAATCTTTGTTTACTTTATCCATTGTAGGTATTCACTTATTTGGATTTTTTTTGTTTTTAGGATAGTTATTTTTAGTTTGTTTTAATCCTTGAATATTGTGTTCTTTCATAATTTTTCGCATTTGTTTTATTGATAATTCTATATTTAAAATGATATTTTTTTCTTGTTTTAATCACTCTTTAAAAGCTGAAAAAATTCTTAAATATCCATAAATTCTGCCTTTTCTTGTAGAATGAAATTCGATTAAAAGTTGGCATATTTTTTGATATTTATGATTGCATTTAATAATATGATTTTCTTCTTTTTTAATAGGTTTTTGTTTATTTTTTAAAAAGTAATATGTTGATCTGTTTAATTGAAGATATTGACATAGGTTTCTAATTGAATATTGATTTTTACAATCATCAATAATTTTAATTTTTTCTTTGATATTTAATTTGTTAATTACTAATGCTATTTGTTTAATTTTATCCATTAATAAAAATCCTTTCAGGTTAAAATTAGTGTTAATTATATAACACAATTGTTTTTAGAATACATTCAGGTTTTTTAAATTAATGGTCTAGTAAAAAGGGCTAAGTGGCGTATTCACTTATTTGGATTTTTTTTGTTTTTAGGATAGTTATTTTTAGTTTGTTTTAATCCTTGAATATTGTGTTCTTTCATAATTTTTCGCATTTGTTTTATTGATAATTCTATATTTAAAATGATATTTTTTTCTTGTTTTAATCACTCTTTAAAAGCTGAAAAAATTCTTAAATATCCATAAATTCTGCCTTTTCTTGTAGAATGAAATTCGATTAAAAGTTGGCATATTTTTTGATATTTATGATTGCATTTAATAATATGATTTTCTTCTTTTTTAATAGGTTTTTGTTTATTTTTTAAAAAGTAATATGTTGATCTGTTTAATTGAAGATATTGACATAGGTTTCTAATTGAATATTGATTTTTACAATCATCAATAATTTTAATTTTTTCTTTGATATTTAATTTGTTAATTACTAATGCTATTTGTTTAATTTTATCCATTAATAAAAATCCTTTCAGGTTAAAATTAGTGTTAATTATATAACACAATTGTTTTTAGAATACATTCAGGTTTTTTAAATTAATGGTCTAGTAAAAAGGGCTAAGTGGCAAGTGGCAAGAAGCCACCATTAGATTCTAAACTTTATGGAATAAAGTATATTGAATTTAGTAAGAACCTGTTTAAAATCTTTTCAATAAAATTGAAATAAAGGCAAGAACAACCATTTGTAAGCTAGTATTTAATTTTTTTTCACAATTTTTTCATAATCTTCTGCATTTTTCTAATCATGCAAAACTTCGTTCTACAACTCATCTTTTTGGTAATACTACAAAAGAATGTAATTCATTACGTTTTATAACTTCAACATTTGCATTTATAATTGTTTTAATTTTAGAAGCAAATTTTTCACCAGTATAACCAGCATCTACTAGTATTTTTTGAACTGCAGAAAGATTCTCTTTTTCATTTTCAATTATTATTATAGCACTATTACGATCTGTTTTTTCTGCTGTGGTTATGTAAATTGCATGTGGTAAACCTTGAGAATCAACAGCAATATGACGCTTTATTCCTGAAATCTTTTTACCAGCATCATAACCTTTATTTTTAGTAGTATCTGTATTTTTAACACTTTGTGAATCAATTATACAAAAACTAGTTTGTTCTTTTCTACCATTATTGATACGAAATTCCTTGACTAATTTTTTTTAAAACTAATTGTAATACACTAGGTTCTTTATCATTATTTTTACTTCAAGCTTGAAAATAATAATATACAATTTGTCATTTTGGAAAATTTTTTGGTAACATTCTTCACTGGCAACCACTTTTTAATACATATAAAACTGCACAAAATACTTCATATAAATCTAAACTTCTTGGTTTAGTTCTCTTTTTAGTATTTTCTAAAATTGATTTTATATTTTCAAATTGCTCTTTGCTAACATTACTAGGATAATTTTTACACATATATACCTCTTATTTTAAAATATATAATCATTTTATACTATTCTCTAAAAGATTTTAAACAGGTTCTTAGGGAATTTAATGAAATTGAATTAAAAATTAAAAATGTAATTTCTAAAATAAAACTTGCTAAAAATATTTTTTCGAGGCTTTTTAATAATCTGTGTATCTTTGTTTTACAAAGTTACTAATTTAGATTAATTCTGTCTTCAAATTTTATCATAAAATGAGCAATTGCTGTATTTCAATTTTGAATAGGCAATGCTCATTTTTTTGTTATATTTTCAATTGCCAAGTAAAATATTTTGAAAACTGCCATATCATTTGGAAAAACTTTTTTATTTCTGATGACTTTTCGTAATTGACTATTTACAGATTCAATAGCATTTGTAGTATAAATCACTCTTTTGATTTCTACTGGATAACTAATAAAAACCATTAAATTATCTCAATTTTTATATCAAAATTTAGTAATTTGAGGATATTGTTTATTTCATTTACTTTCAAACGATTCTAAAGCTTGCATTGCTTGTTCTTCACTACATGCACTATAAATTGGTTTTAAATCTGCAACTAGACCTTTTCGATGTTTGTATGAAACATATTTTAAACTATTTCTAATTTGATGAACAATGCATAATTGATGTTCTGTTTTAGGATAAACTGATTGTATTGCTTCTGACATGCCTGTTAAATTATCACTACGCCACTTGCCACTTGCCACTTAGCCCTTTTTACTAGACCATTAATTTAAAAAACCTGAATGTATTCTAAAAACAATTGTGTTATATAATTAACACTAATTTTAACCTGAAAGGATTTTTATTAATGGATAAAATTAAACAAATAGCATTAGTAATTAACAAATTAAATATCAAAGAAAAAATTAAAATTATTGATGATTGTAAAAATCAATATTCAATTAGAAACCTATGTCAATATCTTCAATTAAACAGATCAACATATTACTTTTTAAAAAATAAACAAAAACCTATTAAAAAAGAAGAAAATCATATTATTAAATGCAATCATAAATATCAAAAAATATGCCAACTTTTAATCGAATTTCATTCTACAAGAAAAGGCAGAATTTATGGATATTTAAGAATTTTTTCAGCTTTTAAAGAGTGATTAAAACAAGAAAAAAATATCATTTTAAATATAGAATTATCAATAAAACAAATGCGAAAAATTATGAAAGAACACAATATTCAAGGATTAAAACAAACTAAAAATAACTATCCTAAAAACAAAAAAAATCCAAATAAGTGAATACCTACAATGGATAAAGTAAACAAAGATTATAAAAGTACAACCTCTTCAAATCAAATTTGATCAATGGACACTAAACAAATAAATACTAAAGAAGGATGATTATATCTTTTTGTAATTATTGATTTTTATTCAAATAATGTTGTTAGTTATAATATTGCTCCTAATAAATCATATCAGGATTTAATTCTTCCTGCTCTTGAAAAAATCAACAAACAATTTTCTTGAAATCAAATAAAAAATGTTATTTTACATTCAGATAACGCCAACGAATTTTATTGTCACGATATCACAAAATGAGCAGAGGATAAACAAATAATTTTAAGCAAAAAACAACCTTATGATATTGGTGGTAATGTATTATCTGAAAACTGATTTTCTCATTTATCTCAAGAATGACTACCTAAAGGATCAAATCAATATTTATCCATCAATGAAGCTATAAATGATGTAAATCAATATGTTATGTTTTATAATTATGAAAGAATACATTCTAAATTTCTAAAACCACCAATTTTACAAATTAAAATTTAGAATTTTATATCAAAAATGGTCCAGTAATTAAGGGCCAACCACCAAAATGGTCCAGTAATTAAGGGCCAACCACCGTTATAATATTGCTCCTAATAAATCATATCAGGATTTAATTCTTCCTGCTCTTGAAAAAATCAACAAACAATTTTCTTGAAATCAAATAAAAAATGTTATTTTACATTCAGATAACGCCAACGAATTTTATTGTCAAGATATCACAAAATGAGCAGAGGATAAACAAATAATTTTAAGCAAAAAACAACCTTATGATATTGGTGGTAATGTATTATCTGAAAACTGATTTTCTCATTTATCTCAAGAATGACTACCTAAAGGATCAAATCAATATTTATCCATCAATGAAGCTATAAATGATGTAAATCAATATGTTATGTTTTATAATTATGAAAGAATACATTCTAAATTTCTAAAACCACCAATTTTACAAATTAAAATTTAGAATTTTATATCAAAAATGGTCCAGTAATTAAGGGCCAACCACCGCCAACCACCCCATCACCAGTACCGTTGTAAATTGCAGTTAAATCTAAACCTAATTTAGATAAATCAATTCCATAAAAATATCACAATTTTGTACTTGATTTATTTGCATAATGTTTACCTAAATAATGAATTTTAATTTTTTCATTTCTAACATCAATACCAGTTTCTTCTAGCATTTCTTTGATAACAGTTTGATAATGGTTATTATTTTCTAATCCACCTGTGATAGTACTATATTCACTAATTTTCTTATTTTTAAATAATGGGTTATATTCTTTAGTTAGTAAATAATGAAACTCATTATCTTTTAAAACATAGGGTAATATTGCAACTCCTTGATTATTGCATCAAGGTTCTTCAACTCCGTGCATGAATTCTACTTTAATAAGTTTTAAATATTCTTTATTCATAAAAAATCTTCCTTTCAAATAAAATTTAGAAATAAAAATCGCAACCAAGGTAATAGGTTGCAACGCGTTTATTTTTAAACTTCTTTAAAATGAAAAAAAGATTAAAATAAAAAAAATAGATAGGCTTAAATAATTTTGAATCGGTGTACCTAATACTTAGTATTTAATTTTTATAGATTAATCTTATTACATTTAATTAAAATTTCAAGTGTAATCTTTAATTTTGTCATTATTTAGTGAAAATTTCCCATTGATTATCGAATAATAATTTCCTAAAAATAAAGTTATTTTATACTACCAAATATTTAATTTAAAAAATCTCTAATTAGAGATTTTTATTTTTTGAATATTAAATCATATAAATTTTTAAATCGTTTGTATATAAGCAAATTTAATGATTTAAAATTAATTTTAAATATATAAAGATATTGAAATCACCATATCTTATTTTTTACATTTTTGGTGAGCTTGGTTTAGTGCTACTTGTTAAATATTTAATATTTTTTGATATTTTATTTTCTATTTGGTTAATTTCCAACGCCATTTTTTTAAGATTTAAAAGTTTTTTGTCTAAATGTTTTAATCTTTCATTAATTTGCTTATTTTCAACTATAAGATTGTTATTTTTTTTATTTAAATAATTTACTTTTTGATTTATATTTTCTATAAATAAATTGTCATTTCTTTTTTTCGATTTATTAATTTCATCTTTAAAATAATCAAAGACTTCAATACCAATTTCATTTTTATTAGTATTTATTATTTTTAATTCAATACTATCTTGTTTTTGTTCTTTATTTTCTAAAAACATTGTTTCTCATTCTGGATTCATTTTCTTTTTCATAATAAGTTCAGTCCTTAATAATTTAAATTTTTACTGAGTTTAATTTAGTACTACTTGTTGAAAGTTGATTTTGCAAATCTATAGAATTTATTTCATTTTTACAATTCAATGAAAAAATTTCGTTTGATTTTAGAAATTTAGGATTAAAAATGTTTCCTGTTATTAAACAAGGTTTATTTGAAAATAAATTCATCTGTTTTAGTATTTCACTTTTATTAATTAAAAATTTTCTTTCTTGTTTTTTATTTTGAAAAATAGGTGATTGATTAATATAATTTGCACCTAAATTAACAAATTTTTGTTTTTCATCACTTAATCTATCTTTTCACATAAGGCCAAATAACTCTTTAAGAGCTTCTTTATCAAGACCATCAAATTCTGGTTCTTCCTTATCGTTACACTTAAATTTAGACTTTTCTATAAAATCAATCATTTTTTTAGTTTCTATTAGTTCTTTAAATATTACTTTATAAGTATTTTTATACATTTGTCGAAATATAATTTTATTCATAAAATCTTCCTCTCAAATAAAAAAACTCATTTATTTTAAAATAAAATAATGAGTTAAAAACTTATATTAAGTTTAATTAAATTATACAAAAAAAGTTCCTATATGAAAACAAGGAACTAAAATTTTTAAGCATTATTTGAAATTTGTATTTATTTAACACTGTAATTTTCCAAAATAATTTAATTTTTTAATAAATATTTTTGGGAAATTTTCACTCGATATTGACAGTGTAATCTTTAATTAAATACAATCGCTACTAGTGCCACCGATTCAAAGCCACACCAGTAACCTTATTATTGTATAATAAATTACTTAAATTGTGAATTATAAATAATAGTTTTTACAAATAATGTTTATATCAGTATATGTTGTAAATAAAAATAAAAAAATATTTCAATATTTAATATTTTTTATTATATTTAACTATTTTATGTGTTAATAATTTCTAAATTTAAAATGATTTAAAAGTTATTATGATATTTATCATATATTATTAATATTTATTATATATTATATGTTATTATATTTTCTATATTGTATATATAAAATCTGATATGAATTACAACATATACTGATATTAATTACAACATATACTGATATGAATATGCTATAATAATTTTTAGATTAAAAAAATTAAAGGGGTAAATTTATGTCAAATAGTTTAGTTGATAAAAAAGATAATAAATTTATTAAAAAGTCAAATGTTATTGTTCGTGCAGTTACTAATCAAAGTGCTGGAATTATGACTCAAAGATTATTTAACTTTTTAATAAAAACTGTACAAGAACAAAATTTAAATGATATAAAAGGTAATAAAAATAAAATACATTTTTTTGCTTCTGATTTTTGTAAATATTTTTCTATAAATCAAAATGCTTTATATAATTCTATAATTTATAAAGAAAAAGAAACTACTGTTTTAAAAAAAGAAATAGATGAATTAACAAGTTTAAAATTTGAGTTTTTAGATGAAGCAAATAATAAATATGATTTAATTAATTTGTTTAATTCTGGTGGCTATCATAATGGCATAATATATGTAGAACCTAATACAAATATTTTTAAAAAACATTGTATTGATTTAAAAAGAGATTAGACTTGGTGCAAAACCTTTAATTTTAATAATTTAACCGTTATTATTAATATCAAAGGTGATAATTATTATGTTAAAAAAATACAAAGATGAACAAGAATTTTATAGTTTAGTGGGAATAAAACTACAAACATTTCAAAAAATGGTTGAAATTTTAAAAAAAGCTGAAGCAATTAAAAAAGCAGTTGGTGGTAAACCTAATAAATTATCAATAGAAAATCGTTTATTAATGACATTAGAATACTGAAAAGAGTATAGTAGTTATAGAGTTATTGCAAAAAGATATAATATTAGTCATACTAGCTGCATTCGTAATATTTTTTGAATTGAAAATACTTTAATAAAAAGTGGAATTTTTAATTTATCTGGCAAAAAAGATTTAATCAAAAATAAAGGAATCAATAATACTTTACTAGCTATTGATGCTACTGAAACTCCAATTGAAAGAATTAAAAAAAACTAAAATTACTTTTTTCGGGTAAAAACAAACATCATACTCTTAAATCGCAAATAATTATTGATATTTTAAATGGAAAAATTATTTCAACCGCTTTTTGTTTTGGAAGCATTCATGATTTTAAATTACTTTTAAAATCTAAAACTTTTATTCATCTAGAAAAACAAGTTTTTGTTGATTCAGGTTATCAAGGAATACAAAATATTCATAAAAATACATTTTTGCCATTTAAAAAAAGTAAATACAATAAATTAATACCAATTCAAAAAGAATACAATAAAACTTTAAGCAAAATTAGAATTAAAATTGAACACGTATTTGCTAAACTAAAACGTTTTAAAATTTTAACTTTAAAATATCGCAATAAAATACGAAGATTTGCATTAAGATTTAATTTAATAGCAGGAATATATAATTTTGAATTACCTTAGTTTTGCACCAAGTCTATTATATAAATATTTTTTTGCCTTATACAAAAGAAGTTACTACTAAATATTCAATGCGTTTATATGAATATTTACGTAGTTATTTATATATGAATGCTAAAAAAAACACCAATTTATGTTCATGAATAAGATTTTGAAAAATTGTCAAAAATTTTAAATTTAAGTTTAAAAAGTAGTTATTTTAAACAGATAAATATGTTAAAAAGCCACTTGCCACTTGCCACTTAGCCCTTTTTACTAGACCATTAATTTAAAAAACCTGAATGTATTCTAAAAACAATTGTGTTATATAATTAACACTAATTTTAACCTGAAAGGATTTTTATTAATGGATAAAATTAAACAAATAGCATTAGTAATTAACAAATTAAATATCAAAGAAAAAATTAAAATTATTGATGATTGTAAAAATCAATATTCAATTAGAAACCTATGTCAATATCTTCAATTAAACAGATCAACATATTACTTTTTAAAAAATAAACAAAAACCTATTAAAAAAGAAGAAAATCATATTATTAAATGCAATCATAAATATCAAAAAATATGCCAACTTTTAATCGAATTTCATTCTACAAGAAAAGGCAGAATTTATGGATATTTAAGAATTTTTTCAGCTTTTAAAGAGTGATTAAAACAAGAAAAAAATATCATTTTAAATATAGAATTATCAATAAAACAAATGCGAAAAATTATGAAAGAACACAATATTCAAGGATTAAAACAAACTAAAAATAACTATCCTAAAAACAAAAAAAATCCAAATAAGTGAATACCTACAATGGATAAAGTAAACAAAGATTATAAAAGTACAACCTCTTCAAATCAAATTTGATCAATGGACACTAAACAAATAAATACTAAAGAAGGATGATTATATCTTTTTGTAATTATTGATTTTTATTCAAATAATGTTGTTAGTTATAATATTGCTCCTAATAAATCATATCAGGATTTAATTCTTCCTGCTCTTGAAAAAATCAACAAACAATTTTCTTGAAATCAAATAAAAAATGTTATTTTACATTCAGATAACGCCAACGAATTTTATTGTCACGATATCACAAAATGAGCAGAGGATAAACAAATAATTTTAAGCAAAAAACAACCTTATGATATTGGTGGTAATGTATTATCTGAAAACTGATTTTCTCATTTATCTCAAGAATGACTACCTAAAGGATCAAATCAATATTTATCCATCAATGAAGCTATAAATGATGTAAATCAATATGTTATGTTTTATAATTATGAAAGAATACATTCTAAATTTCTAAAACCACCAATTTTACAAATTAAAATTTAGAATTTTATATCAAAAATGGTCCAGTAATTAAGGGCCAACCACCCTTTTCTTTTTTTTCATATCTCAATCTCCTTTATTTTTTTTATTAATGCTTAAAATTATAGCATCATTAATAAAAAATGCTTTTTTGATGAAAACAAAAAGGTAGTTATGCCACTCATCAATTAATTATTTATTAAAAATTGGTTTAATACTATTTTCAACCAATATTTTAAGTTATTAATAATTATTTTATGACTTATTTACTATTAAATATTCATAAAATAGAGCCAAACGCCATGATAATATGTGGTAAAGCATTAATATAAGTTCATGTTGACTTATAATCTACATCTTTGCCAACAAATAAACCAATAACTATTATAACTGAAAGAAATGATATAAATAGTGCTCATAGTCTTGATCATAATCCAGGTTTAACTGAAAATGGTATTAGAATATAAATAATACCTATTATAACTAATGTAGCTCCATTTTCATTTCAGCCATAGAAACTATAAGTTATAACTCCCGCTGCATACAATAAACTAAAAACAATAATTCATACAGCACCAATTAGCATTAATATTTTAGGTAAAGTTAATAACTTAAGACTTTTCATTTTTTTCCTCCTTAAATATTTTTTACATTAATTGTGATTTTAGTATTTTTTTAATATTATTAATATCATCAATTGTAACATTTTCTTTTGTCCTATTAATTAAAAACCCTTTTTCACGAATATATTTTGGAATAATATGAACATGATAATGAAACACTTCTTGAAATGCTTCGCTACCATTATTAGTTAAAATATTAAATCCTTTAATTTCGGGAATAGTTTTTATTAGCAA
Source organism: Spiroplasma endosymbiont of Acasis viretata (assembly GCF_964031275.1). Taxonomy (NCBI): domain Bacteria; kingdom Bacillati; phylum Mycoplasmatota; class Mollicutes; order Entomoplasmatales; family Spiroplasmataceae; genus Spiroplasma; species Spiroplasma endosymbiont of Acasis viretata. Next base: position 192,851 of record NZ_OZ035019.1, on the reverse strand, counting down.
ATTAGCAATTTTATGAGTTGTGATACTAACATCACTTACTATTTTGGGTGTAGTATCAATAAAAGTTTCAAAATGCTGCTTTGGAATTACTAGAATGTGTCCTTTAGTTACGGGATTGATATCCATGAATGCTGCTGTATTTGTATCTTCAAAAATTAAGTTATTTGTATCTTTAATAATTGTACAAAAAATGCATGCTTTATTTGTCATATATTTCACCTCAACTTACTTTATAAGTATAACTTAAAATATTAACTATTATTATGGATAAAACTCTTTTACCTTATTTCAAAATCCTTCTTCATATATATTATTTTTTGGAATATATGTTGGAAATAAATTTTGAGCAGCGATTTTAAAGTTTTCAGCTACTGGTGAATCGTTAGTTGCAGAATCACTAGCAGATATAGAATATAACATTTGTCAAAATATATTTCACTTTGTTTCTTGGGTAATAGTGCTTTCGTTAGCATCACCCCTTATATACTTAGAGAAATCTGTCTCAAGACTAGCATTACCACTATTGTTTCATGAATGAATTAAATTACTAATTTCTGGAACTCAGCCTTTGTTTTTATTATTTAAAAAACTAAAATCTAAATTTTGTAAAAGGTTTAGGAAATAAATAGGAGCAGAGTAAGTAAATGTAGCAATATTATTATTCGTAGTGTAATGTAATCCACCATTAGTTACTCAACTTGCAGCTTCTTGGGTAGTAGCAATACTTAAGAAACCATTAGCACCAAAATTAGGATCAATTTCACTAATAGTTGAGGCATTACCGCTTGTTAATTGAGTAAAAAAATCAGAATTTAAAGTTTTTTCTTTTCCTGAATCATCATTTTTAACAATCGACTCTCACTTTGGAGATTCAGAAGGACTACTATTTCATTTTTGATCAATGCTTTGCGCATTTGCTAAATCAGTAGTAAAGTTTCAATTTACATTATAGTTACTCTTTTGTCAACCAGTAGTATCTTGTAATTGACTTATGTAAAGGTTATTTGTTTGGGTTGAAATTATAGGTTTACCTGCTTCATTATCTTTAATATCAACAATATTGTCTAAAATATAAGACATTGTAAATAAAGTTTGATTTAATTCTGGTAAAATTTGATATTGATAATATTGTTGATAACGAAAACGTAATCATCATTGGAAACGTTTTAAATATTTTGAATAAGTTGGAATATCAGTACCAGAAAGACCTTTTTGTGTTTTATTAATACCAGCACTACTATTTCATTTTTTAGCATCATTTGGTAATAATTTACCAATTTCATTACTATAATTGTCATCTGGATGTTTAGCAATGGCAGCTAATTGTTCATCAAAAGCAGCATCTTTATCACCATAATCTTTATATAAACTATCAGGAGTAAATATTTGATCAGGATCATTAACTTTATCAGTATCTTTATTTTTTTCTTTATAAAATTCTACATTTTGATAATTAAATTTACTTGTACCATCCTGATGTCAACTTTGATTTTGAAATAATAACTCATTATTATCTGCTGCTGATACTTTATCTATTGAATTAGCTGTATTAATACCACTTAAGTACTTTTGAGTTAATAAATTTAATCCTAAATCATCTTTAAGTTTTATAAAAGCTTTATTGGCTTCTCCCATTGTAGTAGTACCATTTGCATTTTTTGTGTCTTCACTATAATGAAGTTTCTTATGAAAAAATTCATAAAATTTTTGCTGAGCAATTGTTCCTTCAACATCTTTTAAAATAAAATCAAGACCTTGTGAATAAGTATTCTTAAACTGAGCAGAAATCGTTTCATTAAAGTTTACTCCTAAAAAATTAAATAATACACGATTTTTATAATCATCAGGAATTTTACCACTAGGTAAATTACTCATATCACGTTCATTATCACAAGCAACTAATAATAATACAGGGCCAGATAAAAGAGTAACTGAAGTTAATAATGGTAAAATCTTTTTTATCTTTTTCATTTTTTATACCTCCCGTCTAAGAACTAATGATACTTGGATCATATCATCATAATGTTCGTTTCCCAACAACATCTAGATAATTAGCAATATTAGTATCCATACGAGCAACTGGTGCATCTTGTGTAAAGCCATCTCATGTATTATTAGTTTTTATAATATTATCCTTAAATGTTGCATTAATATTAATACCTTGTCTATTGTTTCAACGATTTTCTTTAGTTTTATCAAATCAACTTTTCATTTTTTCAACAAAGTCATTAATTTTCTTATCAGTTGGATCAAGAGGACTTGAACCAAATATATCCTGTAAATTTCAATGAATTAAACTTGAGTTATTATTAAAGTATAAATTATAATCTCATCAAGTTGCATCACCAAGGCTACCAGTACCTCCAGTAAAGGCTGTTAATGCATCATTTAAATTAAAAGTAGGAGTTGTATTTGGAGTATATTTTTGTAGTAAAAAACCAGTTTGTAAATAATCAAGATAAGGAGAATCAGATAATCCACCTGGACGCTCAGATAACGGTGCTAAGTCTTTTCACTGATAAGTATCTTTTCTATGATTTTTAAATGTTTTAATTATATTATAAGTTAATTCATCGCTTTTAGGTTTGTCTTGCTGTTGATATGTGATACCTGGCGTTTGAATAAAATGAATACCACCAGTATCAATAAAAATGCCAACTCCAGGTCCATTATTAACTGCAGCATTAGGAAGTTGTGGTCCTTTTATATCTTTCATATAAACTAAATCATTATATTGACTAGTACCATCTTTACCTTTATCTTTAATACTATCGCGGTCTATATAAGGAATTAAGTCATCTAAACCCTTTTCCTTGTCAGTTGGTGAATTAAATTGTGTTAATTTATATGGTTGAATACCATCAACATTTTTACCAACACCTTCAGCACTAGTTACATAACGATATAAGTAATAATAAAAAGGACTATTCTCTTGTGAAGATTTAGTAATATCCATTAATCCTAAATCACCAGTTTTACTAACATCAGTAATAGCGGCCCCTTTTTCTTCGGTGAATGTTTGATCGAAACCATTGGTTCTAATATTCTTTAAAATTTCATTAATTTTAGTTTTATTTTGAGAAAACTGAGAAGCATTAATCTTTTCTTGTAAAGGTTTAGCAGTAGAGTCAAAAGGAATAACAATTTGACGAGTTCAAATTAATTCTTGATTTCTTAACATTACTTTAGCTATTTTAGATTGATTATCACTTAATAAGCCATCAATAGTATTGTATGAATCTGTTTCATAATTACTATCATTCTTATCATCACTAGTTTTTACAACAGGAAGACTAATATTAACACCAGTTCATGTTTTAGCAATTTTGACATTATCGTTTAATTTTGCAATAGCATCTGATTCTGAATTATTAGCATTAGCAACAATTCAAATTTTGCTAGAATATTTACCAAGAGCGATACTACCTGCTTTACCATTAATGTATTCTTGTACACTATCATAAGTACCATTTGGATTGTTTTCGCTCTTTACTTGTTCTCATAAATCCTTTAATCAAATATTAATTTCATTTTGATTGTAGTATTTATAATCCTTATAATTACTAGTAACATAACTACGTTGAATAATACCTAAAGCACTCTTTTTTAAAATATTATCAATGTAAGTATTAACATCATCATCGCCCAATACTTTCTTTCATTGTTTTTCTCATGAACGACCATATTTTGCTTGTAATGATTTTATTTTATTTTCCATTTCAGATTGAGCTGCTGTCAAAGCAGCAAGATAATCATCTTTATATTCTGGAGTATTTTTTAAAATTGAAAGATTAATATATTGATTAATATCAGTATATAATGTTTTACCTCATCCACTATTGGGATTATTTAATAAGTAATTAAAAAAGGTGTCAGTCGTAGTACTTGTATCTATAAAAGCACTATTTCAGTCGAAAACATTAGTTGTGCCTCTTTCATTTGAATTATTACAAGCTATAATAGACATAGTTGATGTTGATGATAACGTGAAAGCTGCAACTAAGGCAAGAATATTGCGCACTTTATTCACTCCTTTTAATTAAATCTATAGCAAAAAAAGATTTTTTAATTTATTTTACTAAGATATCTTAACATAAAATTTATATTTAAGGGATAGTTTTTTCTAATTAATTTTAAAATGAAATAACTAATTACCAATTATTTATTTTAAAAAATTTAAAATATTATTTTTTTTAAATATTATTACTTTATAGTGCACAAATAATATTTTATTCATTTTTTAATTTTAAGAAAATTAGCACAAAATTAAGTGTATAATCATTAGTATAAGTATATTATATTTGGTGTAATGATATAGGAGTAAATATGAATAAAAAAATAAACATTAATGATAATACCTTTAAAACTGATTTTCCCTTTTTTAAAAATAATCCTGATTTAGTTTATTTAGATACAGCCGCTTCTTCACTAAAACCACAAATAGTTATTGATGCTGTTAGCGATTATTATGAAAAATATTGTATTAATCCACATAGTCAAGATTATCAACTTGCTGTTAAGGGAAATGATATATTTGAAGATACTAGAAAAACAATTAGTAAATTTATTAATAGTAACAAAAACGAAATAGTTTTTTGTCCTTCAGCAACTTTTGCTTATAATCAAATTGCTTTTGGCTTAGAAAAATATTTACAAGAAAATGATGAAATTTTATTAACCACTTTAGAACATAGCTCATTACTCTTACCATTTTATCGTTTGATACAAACTAAAAAAATTAAAATAAAATTTATTGAAACAAATAAACAAGGATTCATTACTGTTGAAAGTTTAAAAAAAGTTTTAACACCTAAAACCAGAATAGTTGCTTTTGCAAATATTAATAATTCTTTAGCAATAGAAAATGATACTGAAACATTAACTAATTTTATTAAAGAATATGGTAAAAAAAATGTTAAAAGTGATAATTGAATTTTTAAAAATATTTTAGTAATAATAGATGGTGCACAATCAATAGGACATATAAAAACTGATGTTAAAAATTGAAATATTGATTTTTTTGGATTTTCTGGTCATAAAGTTTTTGGTCCAACTGGAATCGGTGTCTTTTGAGGAAAAAACGAATGATTAAATATGCTAGATCCACTAATATTGGGTGGAGGCATGAATGGTGATATTTATGAAAATGGGAAATTTAACTTATTAAATAGTCCTTATCGTTTTGAAGGTGGAACACAAAATATTGCGGGTGTATTTGGGCTAGGTGCAGCTATTAAGTATTTATTAAACATTGGTATTGAAAATATTAGAAATCATGAAATTTTACTAAAAAAATACGCAATTGAACAATTAACAGCGCATTTAGGAAATAATATTGAAATTTATAATATTGATGGCAATAGTAGTAACATAATATTTAATATTAAAAAAGTATTTGCACAAGATGTTGCTAATTTTTTAGGAACACAAAATATATGCGTACGCAGTGGAACTTATTGTGCTAAATTATTACCTAATATAATTAACGCTGAAGTAACAATTCGTCTTAGTTTTTACATATATAATTGTAAAAAAGATATTGACTTATTAGTAATATCTTTAAAAAAAGGGATTAATGAAGGAGGAGATTTTTTAAATGAATTCTTTTAATAACAATCAAGACTATTATCGCAAACTAATTGTTGAACACTATAGTAATCCAAAAAATAAAGGTTTTAAAAATTTACCAAATAGTTTAACATATCATCAAAACAATGAATCATGTTTTGATAATTTTCATGTTGAAATTTCTATTAAAAATAAAGTTATTAATAGCGCACGCTTTACTGGAATTGGGTGTGCTATTTCAACTGCAGCAACCGATCTTTTTTGTATTTTAATTGAAGGTAAAACAATATCACAAATAAAAGAAATTATTATTAATTATCAAGCAATGTTATCAGAAAAGCAATTTAATGATAAAATAATTGAAAATATGATTGCTTTTAAAAATGTACCAAGACAGCGTAATCGAATTAAATGTGCCCTTATTGGTATTAATGGTATTAATAAAATAATTGAGAAAGAATGTGAAAAAAATGGAAATGGAAATTAAGGATAAAATTAGTTTAAGAACCATTTATTTAAAAAAATTAAAAAATGTTTCTAAAAATAATTATCAAAAATGAAATAAAATTATTTTCAATAAATTTAATGAATCACATTATTTTAAACAAAATAATGTATTTGCTCTTTATAATTCCTTACCATATGAAGTAGAAACTAAAGAAATTATTGAATTATTATGAAAAAATCTAAAACAAGTTTGTTTACCAAGAATGAATGGTGAACATTTGGAATTTTACTTTATTAATAGTTGAAACGATATCGTATTTGATAATGATTTTAAAATTGAACAACCAAGTTTAAATTGCCAAAAAGTTATAGGAAGTCAAATTGATTGTATGTTAGTACCATTAATTGCCTTTGATAAAGATTATTACCGTATTGGTTATGGTAAAGGTTTTTACGACCGTTATTTATCTAAAAATAAATTTAACTTTAGTAAAATAGGACTTGGTTTTGCTATTCAAAAAATTCCTTATATAATTAATCACGATAATTGAGATATACCATTAGACTATATTTTTACTAATTAATATTTTAATCTAAAATTAAATACACTAATCAATAGACTTGGTGTAAAACCTTTAATTTTAATAATTTAACGGTTATTATTAATATCAAAGGTGATAATTATTATGTTAAAAAAATACAAAGATGAACAAGAATTTTATAGTTTAGTGGCAAGTGGCAAGTGGCATGTCTTGCTGTGCTGTTATTTTTTGAAATATTTCTGATTTATTTTTGTCTGCCATTTTAATGCCTCCTTTTAACAAAAAATCCATTTACTTTCCTATAAAAGTAATTGGTTAAAATTTATATATACTATATAACGGTTGTATATTATTAAATTTTATGTATTTTACAATTAATTAAGTTTTTATTAAAAATAAATTTAAAGTATGTAAAATTTATATAAATAAGTTAAAGTTAATAGTAAATGATTTATTTTTTTGTTTTTTAAAATCATTGAAAAATTAGAGTTTCAAATGAATGATCTAGCAAAAGATATAAATAAGAACGTAAATGGGACTAAAAATAAAATTAAAATTCCTCATCATTACATTTTAGAAATAACAAAAGAAAATAACTTTGAAAATAATAACAAACCAAATATTACTATTAATAAAATTAATTGTCATAAATCCTTTTTATTTATATTCTTTATTATTTTTTTAATAAACTGTTTAATTAATTTGCAATAAATTGATTGTTTGATATTAAACTAAGATTTCTTGTATAATTATAAATAAGTATTATTAGTAGGTGGTTTTTATGTTTCGACGTTTTCTATTATTCACTATAATTTTGCCAACAATAACTACTATTAGTAGTAGTATTTATGCTTGTACTTGAAATTTACAACCAACAGTTTTATTAATAACAAGTTATCAACAAGCACAAAATCAAAACATTTATGACCGACTTGTTTATCAAAAGTTACAAACTTTTTATGGTAAAGATCATGTAGTAACATTGTTTAGTTCTCAAGATGATAATTATTATGCATTAATGTTGAGAAACTTTTTATCTACATATAATATCAAAAAAGTTTATATTTTAAATCCTAGTTTTCAAAAGTATATTCCACATCATAGTGAAACTAGTAGTTATTCTACTAAAAACTTAATTAGAGTATTACAACAATTTCAGAATGTTAAATTTTATTTTTTTAATAATATTATTGCTGATACGGTTAAAGTCACTAATAATATTTATGATATTAGATATAATATTGATAACGTAACTAGTAGCCATTTAAATTATGGCAGTAAAATTGCTGAACATTTTGTTGAAAATGTTCAGGATCGAATAATAAATAAAAAATATAACTTTGATGTTGATGACAACGGTAAATTGATAGTTAGAATTGGTATTATTAATAATATTGGCATTGATTATGATCAAACTATTTTGAATCAATTTGCTGAAATAATTAATGGTATTGATAATCCAAAAATTACATATAAAATTATTTATGCTAATCCTCATGATAGTTTTGTAACAAGTAATATTTATAGTGCTGATAGTGTTGCCGGTGTTGGTCAGATTGCCCAATCATTATATGAGACACATGGTGTTAATTTTATTATTAATACTAATTATTGATATAACAGTATTATTGCCTATACTGCTAGGTTAATATCTTCACGTCCAACCTATAGTAAAACTATTAGTTTTGTTGGATCGAATATTATTAATAATAATGACTATGTTTATGATAATATTAATTATTTAGCTTTTGGTTTTATGCCTGATTTGGAAATTATTGATGAAACATTTAAAGAAGAGATTAATCCTAATTTTAAAATTATACCTAGTGCTTCAGAAAGTAAAATCCAAACTTATGGTGTTAATAACATTGATTTTACTAATCAGTATGGAGATATATAATTATGGAAAAAATAATATTGAAGTTACAAAAAATTAGTAAATATTATGATACTCGTGTTATATTTGAAAATGTTAATTTAGAAATAACACAAGAAATTCATGCCATTGTTGGTAATAATAGCGTTGGTAAATCAACATTAATTAGAATGCTTGCTGGTTTTGAACAACCTTCTAAAGGAAAAATTGTTATTAATAGTTTAAGAAAAGGATGTTATTTTCCTCGTGATCCTAGTGAAATGCTTTATTTTAGAATGGCTTATGCTGGTCAAGATGATTTTTTCTTAGACAATCTTACTGTTAAACAAAATATTATACTTGGTAATGAACCAACTATTGCTAAAATTTTTCCTAATTGAAAAGAAGCTGAATTTAAAATTAATAATTTAATGGAAAAATATAAAATTAAGCTTAATTTAAATAAGAGAGTATCAACACTTGCGATTGAAGAATTAAAAAAATTATCTTTACTTCGTGCTTTATTCAAAGAACCTAAAATATTGTTGTTAGATGAACCAACAGTTGGTTTATCTGATAGTCAAAAAGTAGAGTTTTGAATGATTTTTAAAACATTTCGTAATGAAGAAATAACGGTCCTTTTCACAACTAGAGATGAAGAATTTGCTAAAATGGTTGCTAACCGAGTATCTTGAATTGAAAACTTAAATATTGGTAAAACAAAAGTAATGAAATTAGAAGAAAATACTAAATTGTTTACAACTAATTATTCAGGTAAGATTTTTAATTATAAAAAACCAAAATCGATAAATTCAGTACCAATGCTTTATATTGATAATCTTTCTTTGAATAAACCCAATATTTCAAATTTTCATAAAATTGAATTTGCAATTCGCCCTGGTGAAATATATGGTATTTATGATTATGAAAACCTTTATAGCGAGGTTTTACTTGAAAGTATAGTACGTATGATTAAAACGCAAACAGGACGCATTTTTTTTCAAGAACAAGAAGTAACTTATTTTAAACCGCAAGAAATTAGTAATTTAGGAATTGATTGAATATCTGGACATTATAGTAATACTGCTATAATTCCTGATGCCACTTTATTTGAAAATTTTACCTTTTGAAATTATAATAAAGAAAAATATGTAACTAAATCCGGAGTTGTCAAAACAGCCGTTGTTAATAAAAAGGTACGAGAAATTATTAAAAAATATCAAATATTTAACGATAATAATATTTTTATTAAAATTAATAAATTATCAAAAGGAGAAATGCAGAAATTTGTATTAGCAAGAAGTATTGAAGAGCAACCACAATTATTAATTTTATCTAATCCATTTTCTGATTTAGATGAAAATTCTTCGTTATTAATTATTAAAAAGATAATAGAGTTACGCGAAAGTGGTTCAAGTATTTTAATTATTGATACTGATCCGTACTTATTACAATTATTGTGTCAACGAGTAGCAGTTATTTATCACAAACAATTTGTTTGTAAATTGGAAAATAAAAATATTAAAGTTGAAATAATGAACAATCCAGCACTATGGAATGATTATCCTATTACAAATGAAATAATTGTTAAAACTGATAAAATGTATCAATTGCCACAAACAAAGTGAAGTTTGAAAAAGAAAAAAATAATTAGAACAATTAATTATTTGAAAAGACCATTTGTCAAAATTACTAGTTGAATTAATAAAAAATGGAAAATATTAGGTCAAGGTTGGGTTAAAAGATGTTGGAAAATATTAAAAAATGAAATTTTTGATTAGTGGGTGCATTATTATTACTAATAACTCTATTTTTTGTTAGTTTATTAATGTTATGTTTACAAGTTAATCCATTATCATTTTGGAAAACTATTTTTATTAATCCTTTAACTAATTTAGTAAGTTTTAGTAATTTAATTGAAACATATAGTGTATTAATATTAACAGGATTAGCAGTAGCTATTACTTTTAAGTATCGTATTTATAACTTTGGAGTTAGTGGTCAAATGTTATTTAGTGCTATGATAACATATGTATTGGCAGTAGCTATTTATAAAAGTGGTGGTTATAGTCAATGAATTACTCCTTTTCTTTTATTAATTGCAGTTTTAATTGGTGCTTTAGCTGGTTTAATTATTGCAATTTTAAAAACTTATTTTAAAATTCATGAAATTATTAGCACTATTTTATTTAATTTTATTGCTTGAGAAGGATATAAAGGTTTAATAGCCAGTAATGTTTATCATAACTTAAAAATTCCAACACAAATTACTAATCTTAGATTTTCATTAATTAGTGGACCTTTTAGCATTAGTAATTTATTTTCTGCTGGTATTATTATTGCTATTATTGTCTTATTAATCGCAATTATTATTTTTAATAATCGCACTCTTGGTTTTAAATTAAATGCAATTGCTAAAAACCCCGTTGCTGCAAAATATGCCAGATTAAATCCCCAATATCAGGGTTTAATAATTTTACCAATTTCAGGAGCGATAGCAGGAATTGCTGGTTATCTTTATTTTTTAGGAGTTAATAATAATTTACCTTCGCTTTCTGCTCCAATTCAAGAAGGATTTTATGGTGTAGTAGTAGCTGCTTTAGCGGGATATACGCCAGGAGTTATTTTATTTTCATCATTTTTTATGAGTTTATTTATTAGTCCTATTGAAAATAATGCTTTTATGTATTTGAAAAATCCAGAAATTGCAATAATAGTATTATCAATAACCATTTACATTATTGGTATTTATCCTTTTATTTGGCATTACTTAACTCATTCTATTGCTATTAAAGAATATTTAATAAGACTAAAAAAGAAGTTAATATGAAAAAAAGAATTAATTAAGGATGAACAACAAAATGTTAAAATTGTTAATGTTGAATCAAAATCTTCAAAAATTTTTAAAAAAAATAAAATATTTAAAAGGAAAAGGAGAAAAAAATAATTATGTTACTCTCATTTTCAACAATTTTAGTTAATACATTATTATTTGCTTGTCCATTATTGTTGTTATGTATAGGTGGAATTTTAAATACTAGAGCAGGAATTGTTAATTTTGGTTTTGATGGTATTATGTGTACTGGTGCTGCCACATATTGTATAATTGTTTCACAATTAAAAAATAATTTGGGTGGTGGAGTTGCAATTTTGGCATTTTTTATCACTATTATCATTGGAATTGTATTTGGCTTAATTCATAGTTTAGCAACCTTATTGTTTAGAACTAATCAATTTTTAGTATCAATGGTTATTAATTACTTTGGTTATGGATTAGCAGTAATTTTACCATTAACATTTACTGGAGAAATAAATTATTCATTAGCAAGTATTTATATTTATCAATTTTCTTGAATTGCAATTTTGGTAACCTTTTTAGCAATTTATATTTTTGCAGCTATTTTATTTTTGACTAAGCTTGGATTATACATTAAAGGAATTGGTGAGAATCCAACCGCAGTAGCTTTAAATTATATTCATGTTCGTCGTTCTCGATTTTATATTTCGCTATTTTCTAGTTCTTTAGCTTGTTTTTCAGGTGCTTTATTTTTTTATGTACTTCCAAGTACTTTTATTTATAGTAATAATTTTGCTGGTATTGGTTTTTTGGCAATTGCTTTATGAATGATGGCACACAGTAGATTTTTTTTAACTTCTATTATTTGTTTTATTTTTTCTTTTTTATATCAGTATATAAATGCTTCACAAACATTTATAGTTATTAGTAATAATATTCCAAGTTGATTATGGGGTATGTTTCCATATTTAATAGCATTAGTATCATTAATGATTTTTCGTCCTAATACAGAATTGGTAAAAAGTTGAGCGCAACCTTATGTTAAAGCAGGTAGAAAATGACAATAAAATTATATGTTAGCAATATTTTAAAATCTTTATCAAGTTTAATAAATATAAGAACCTGTTTAAAATCTTTTCAATAAAATTGAAATAAAGGCAAGAACAACCATTTGTAAGCTAGTATTTAATTTTTTTTCACAATTTTTTCATAATCTTCTGCATTTTTCTAATCATGCAAAACTTCGTTCTACAACTCATCTTTTTGGTAATACTACAAAAGAATGTAATTCATTACGTTTTATAACTTCAACATTTGCATTTATAATTGTTTTAATTTTAGAAGCAAATTTTTCACCAGTATAACCAGCATCTACTAGTATTTTTTGAACTGCAGAAAGATTCTCTTTTTCATTTTCAATCATTATTATAGCACTATTACGATCTGTTTTTTCTGCTGTGGTTATGTAAATTGCATGTGGTAAACCTTGAGAATCAACAGCAATATGACGCTTTATTCGTGAAATCTTTTTACCAGCATCATAACCTTTATTTTTAGTAGTATCTGTATTTTTAACACTTTGTGAATCAATTATACAAAAACTAGTTTGTTCTTTTCTACCATTATTGATACGAAATGCCTTGACTAATTTTTTTTAAAACTAATTGTAATACACTAGGTTCTTTATCATTATTTTTACTTCAAGCTTGAAAATAATAATATACAATTTGTCATTTTGGAAAATTTTTTTTGGTAACATTCTTCACTGGCAACCACTTTTTAATACATATAAAACTGCACAAAATACTTCATATAAATCTAAACTTCTTGGTTTAGTTCTCTTTTTAGTATTTTCTAAAATTGATTTTATATTTTCAAATTGCTCTTTGCTAACATTACTAGGATAATTTTTACACATATATACCTCTTATTTTAAAATATATAATCATTTTATCCTATTCTCTAAAAGATTTTAAACAGGTTCTAATGTTTTAAATGTTTTTTAATAAATTAAGTTTTTATTTTTATTGTGTATAATAAATTTATTAAACAATGAAAAAAGGGGAAATTTAAATTATGGTAAAAAACTTAAATGACAGTTTTGAGAAATTGGCTGAACAGAACAATGAGAGTTTAGAAAAAAATATTAAAAAAATAAAAACATTTAAAAATAATGAGAAGAAAATAATTAATAAAATTTCTAAGAACCTGTTTAAAATCTTTTCAATAAAATTGAAATAAAGGCAAGAACAACCATTTGTAAGCTAGTATTTAATTTTTTTTGAGGCTTTTATGTAATCTGTGTATCTTTGTTTTACAAAGTACTAGTTTATATTAATTCTATCTTCAAATTTTATCATAAAATGAGCAATTGCTGTATTTCAATTTTGAATGGGCATTGTTTATTTTTTTGTTATATTTTCAATTGCTAAATAAAATATTTTAAAAACTGCCATATCATTAGGAAAAACTTTTTTATTTCTGATAACTTTTCGTAATTGACTATTTACAGATTCAATAGCATTTGTAGTATAAATCACTCTTTTGATTTCTACTGGATAACTAATAAAAACCATTAAATTATCTCAATTTTTATATCAAGATTTAGTAATTTGAGGATATTGTTTATTTCACTTATTTTCAAATGATTCTAAAGCCTGCATTGCTTGTTCTTCACTACATGCAGTATAAATTGGTTTTAAATCTGCAACTAGAGATTTTCTATGCTTATATGAGACATATTTTAAACTATTTCTAATTTGATGAACTATGCATAATTGATGTTGTGTTTTAAGATAAACTGATTGTATTGCTTCTGACATGCCTGTTAAATTATCACTGCAGGCAATAAGAATATCATTTAAGCCACGATTTTTCATTTCTGTTAAATTTGCTAATCAAAATTTAGCACCTTCATTTTCACTAATTCATAAACCTAAAACATCTTTTTTACCTTCTAAATCAACTCCTAAAGCTATATAAACTGATTTATTAATAATCCTTTTATCTTGTCGTACTTTCACTACTATGCAATCAAAATAAACAATCGGATAGACACTTTCTAATGGTCGATTTTGCCATGCTTTTACATCATCAATAACATCATCAGTAATTTGGCTAATAACACTTTCACTAATATCAGCACCATGATATAACTCTTGTAATTGCATTCTAATATCTGATAATGTCATTCCTTTTGCATATAAAGAAAGAACTTGTTGATCAAAACCATCAAATCTTCTTTGTCTTTTTGCAACTATTACAGGATTAAAATTACTATTGCGATCTCGTGGTACATCAATCTCAATTTTACCTTGTTGAGTTATTAATTTTTTTGAACTTATACCATTACGAGCATTGTCACTATTACTATGTTGATTCTTATCATATCCTAAATAATTTTGCATCTCAGAATTCAACATTTTTTCTACTAATCTTTTTGTTAATTCTTTATACAATCCTTTCTCTTTAAAAACTGTTGTTAAATCTTCAGTATTTTCTAATAATAAATCTACTGCTTTTGATATTGGATCATTATTATTAATATTTTGCTTTTTAGCCATCTTTAACTCACTCTTTCTAGTCATTTAATTATATTTACTAGAATTAATTAAACATAGTTATTTTTGTAAGTTACACAGATTACTAAACATTACCTATTTGTTCTCGGCTTTCTTTATTTTTTAAATTTAAAACCACCTCATAAAGGTGGTTTAGTTATACTAATCGGAGATAAAACATCAATTAAAATTATATAAATGTTATCTGCACCCAGAGATTATTTTAGTAGTATTAAATAGATAGGTCTACTGGCTTAACTTCATTTTACTTGTTACCCTTCTCAAAATCTTTGATTTCAATGGATTATGTAACTTTTATCAGTATCACAGTTGCTGGGGCAGCTTAAGATTACTTAATTCCCTTTTATGAACAGTTGTTCATCTATTTAATTTTATTTAGTTGTATTTAATGATAAATGATTTAATATATTTTTAATATATTAAATTTTTTCTTTATTTTTTGTTTAATAATGACACTA
Organism: Spiroplasma endosymbiont of Acasis viretata; assembly: GCF_964031275.1. Lineage (NCBI taxonomy): Bacteria > Bacillati > Mycoplasmatota > Mollicutes > Entomoplasmatales > Spiroplasmataceae > Spiroplasma > Spiroplasma endosymbiont of Acasis viretata. Next base: position 177,603 of record NZ_OZ035019.1, on the reverse strand, counting down.
ATTGTGCTTTTGGTAAATTATTCATTTCATTTTGATGTTGTTTAAACATATTTTTACATGTTGTAAGTTCAGTTAATGCTTCTTTTAAGTTACCTCAACCTTCAATTATGACTTTCTTTTTTTGTAATTCTTTATATTGTAGAAAGAAATTAACAATTTCATCACGTAAATGTTGTGGTACATCTTTTAGATCTTGATACTGATTAAAGCGTGGATCAGAATTAACAACACCAAATAATTTAGTATCAACTTCACCACCGTCAATCATTTTAATCATTCCTAAAATTCTAACTTCTACTAAGCAACTAGGGAAAGTTGGATAAGTAATTAAACTAATAATATCTAAAGGATCACCATCGTAATCTAAAGTTTCAGGAATATATCCATATTCACCGGGATAAAAATTAGCACCATAAAGAACACGATCTAATATCATAGTTTTAGATTTTCAATCATATTCATATTTATTACTTGATCCTTTGGGAATTTCAACTACCATTTGCACAATGTTATTTTCGCTTTTATTCATTAATACTTCATCTCCTTTTAAAAATTAATTTTATTATATAATAAATAAACGTTTTTTTATATATAATTAAAATAATAAATGTATTTTAAGGAGTAAAAGATGAGTTTAAAATATGAGAAAAAGTGACAACAATTTAAAAGTAATATGAATAATTCTTTAAAACTAACTACTCATAGAATAGCATTAGTTAGTAGTTTATTAGCAGTTACGACATTAATGAGCTTATTAGAAACACCACCTATTTTTTTACCTTTTTTAAAAATTGATTTTGGTAATACTATTAATTTAATTGCATTGTTAATTATTAAACTTCCTTATAGTTTGTTAATTGCCATTATTGTTCCTTGACTAAGTTTAATCTTACCTCATTTTCCTTCTGGTAATGCTGAACCAATTGGTCAATTTGCTTATATGTTAAATACTATTACTTTATTGTTATTATATAGTAGTTTTAAATTATTATTTAAGCAATTACCATTTTGAAAAACGCAATCTAATAATTCTTGAAAACGATTAATGATTATTGAAATACCAACAATTGTTATTACTTGTATTTTAGTATCATTAATTAGTGCTTTTTATAATTGAGCTTTTATTTTAGACATGTATGGTGCTGCTGATCTTAAAGATAAGATTTGAATTGTATTTGTACCATTTAATTTAATTAAATTTACTTCAGTTTTGTTTTTATATTTATTATTAGTTAGGCCAGTACAAATTTTAGTACAACATTTTAATATTTAAATAATATATTTTAATTGATCTTTTTTTATTTCTATTACTAAAGATTCTTCATTATTTTGTTTTATTTCTGATTCTTCTCAAGGTCTTCAAATATTTACTTCTTCTTTATAATCTTCATCAATTACTAATCGTTCTGAATCACTATCTTCTTCTGAATTATCAAAATAGTTGTTTTCTATTTGTTTGTTAATATTTACTGATAATAAATTTATTGCTTGTTGTTGATTTAAAAATTCTTCTTTATAATTTTGATTCTCATTATTATCACAATTTATTTCCGCAATATTGATAGCTTCTTCTAATATATCTTTTGGAGTTGACTTGACTGAATGTTTTGTTTTAAGTTCATTCTTTCTTGCTTTTTGTTTTCAAATTCAAATTGTTGTTTTTGAAATGCCAGTTTCTTTTTTGATTTCATCATAACTTTTACCATCTTGTAAATATTGTAATGCTTTTTCTTTTATTTCGAGTGTATATTTTTTTGCCATCTTTTAATCTTCCTTTTCTTTTTCAATATTTAATTTAATAAAAATCCTAATACAGAAAAATATCTATATAAGGATTTAACACTGTTTAAATTAATGATTAATATTATAATTTATTTTTTAGTTTTTGTTATTTTTATTGTAATAAAAATTATTTATCAAATTATTATTATGATATTTTCATTGTTAATTAATTTTCTAAATTAGAGTAGTATTAATAGTTTTTATAAAAATTTAATAAATGTCTTGTTTTTTAATTAAAATTAATTTATAATTTTTATAAATAATTATTTATTTAATTAAATACCTATTTTAAAAAGGAGAAGTTATAATGAGAGTTAAAAGTGTTGACCAAGAAAAAGAAAAAGTAGATATAAAAACAAAGAAAAAAATAAAGATTAATTCAAAACAACAAATTTTTAATATTACTTTGACAGGAATTTTATTGGGATTAGCTGTTGCTTCTTCATTAATTGAAATACCTATTCAGTTTATGGGAGTAATTTTACCATTAAGAATTTTTGATTCATTAATTATTGCTTTTGCTTTACCAATTATTGGTTTATATTATACATTAGCAATTGGTATTATCGAACCTTGATTACATTTATTAGCAGATAGTGATCATCCACCAATTCAAATTTTCTTTGATAATATTGCTAATATTTTATTTATTGTTTCTTTTTATTTTATTTACTACTATCTTTTTAAATTGTGCAATAAAAGTAAAAATTTAAAAGTAGATACTATCAAAAAAATAAGTGCTGGTCTAGTAATAGTACCCTTAAATGCGATTATTGCTACTTTATCTTTTGCTTTAACTTTAGTAGTACTTTATTTTAGTCCTAACCTACCAAGACCTGATGAATATGATAATAATATTCTTAATTTTAATAATCATTCAGTAATTATATTATTTATTTTACTTGGTATTGAAATTTTAAGATTTATTTTTATCTTTATCTTATTTAGTTTAGTTGAAAGAAAGATAGGTTCTGCTAAACGTTATTATTTTTAATAAAAAGTATTTTATTTTATAAAATAAAATGTTAAATTAATACTTATTAATTAAAAATAAAATTAGGGAGCAATATATGAAGTTAATTATTATCATGATTATTATTTTTTTAATTGGTTTTATAATAATATTTTTTCTGAAATTAAGAAAAAAAGAAAATAAAATCATCAAGGAAAATAAAATATTGTTTATGTGTTCCAAATTCTTATCATAGCATTATCAAGAATAGAAAGTTTAAAAGTAATAATGATTTAGTAAATAATAAAAAAGTTTTGGAAATGTTAACATATTTACAGGAAAGAGATATCGCTAACTATAATAATATTATTCCTACCTTTTATAGCATTTTAGAAAAACCTATCCAATATAATTTGGAAGCTAATAAAAATGTTAATTATTTATTAACTAATATTGTTGATATTTTATGTCATCATCACTGTATAGTAAATCCCTTACATTTGATTAAACATTTGTTTAATAAATGTAATAATAAATTACATCAACACAAAAAACATTCTCATTTTACTCAAGAGAATAATCATTCATTTAAACCAACACATGTTTTTAATAAAACACAAACTAATGCTTCTACACCAAAAAAAACATAATAAACATACTTTCTCATAAATTTATAAATATTCCTTTACTAGTTATTAGTCCTAACTTAACAAAAACGGAATATCTAATTAAATTCATAATTAAAATGTATTAAGTATCTACTAATTTAACTTATTAGTAGATATTTTTTTTAAAAATAAAATTTACTGTACATTATTTTGTAATAGTTTATAATAATAAGAAAATCATTATAAATGGAGTGTAAAATATGAGACGAAAATTAAATTTATTTTTTACTACCAGCCTTTTATTAAGTTCTAGTATGTCGCTTTTAGCATTCACAATTGATACAAACAATATTAGTATTAATAATTTTGCTAACAACAATGTTGATACTAAAACAGCAACTAAGTATGCTAATGAAACCTCTATTGTTGGTAAATCGTTATTAATTGGTAAAAATAAAGGTTTTAATACTAATAATTTATTAAATAATATGTATAATCAAGCCCCTTCTATTCAAATTGATAATCTTACAGGTAAGAATAATGGAAATGATTTTATTAATGATTGAACTAGCAACTTAGATGCTAATAGTATTAATACTATTCAGTCTTTATTTCAACGTAATGGTATTAATCAATCTAAAGTTGACACTATCGCCAATAATATTAATAGCTATAGTAGTTATCGTGACATATTGCCAATGGTTAAAAATTATTTAAATAATTCTATTTTATCTAATGATGATACTGTTAATATGATTGATGGAATGTTAAAAAATATTAAAAATTTAATACCAAATATTAATGATTACTTATCTTATACTAATTATATTCCAATTATAACTAATACTATTGATGAATTATTAGCAGATTCAGATCAAGAAGATAATTTTAGTGGTAATACTACTTTTGAAAAAATGCAAGATTATATGTCAAAGAAAGCGACATTTGCTCAAGCTTGAAATATTCCAAGTCATGAAAAGTGATACTATGTTAAATATGAAGCAAAAAATTGAAATTGAAATCAATTTTATGAATATATAGCTGGTGTTAATTTTAATTATATGTTTAAGTCAATATCAGGAAAATATATTGGTGAAATGATTAGCGATAATATTAAATATGCTTTATGAGGTGCTGGACCTATTGGTTTTAATTCTGATAATTTTAATGCTATATTTAGTGAAACTCTTAATAAGATTTTAACAAATCCAGTGGCATGACCTTATTTAATAAAAACAATAATACCAATGGTTAAAAGCGAAGTATTAAAATTAACTAATCCAACTTTTGGCATTGATAGTATTACTTGAGATGATAAAACACTACTTAAAAATAATACAGTTCAACTAAAAAAAGTATTAACTATTTTTCAAGAATTAATATCTTCAAAAGATAATATGCTTAAATTAGTTACCAATTTAATGACCGGACCTTTTGGTGAAGATATTATTGCGAAAGCTACCTTTGCATGAACTGATTCATATTGAACATTACCTGAGATTCAAAAGAAATTTTCTTTTATTTCAGCTATTAGTGATATTCCTCAACAAGTTGTTAATAGTTTAGAATCAGCAATTAAAAATGTTCCAATTAGTGGCACAATTAATAAAATATTTGAGTTTACTAATAAATATTTAACAACAAATCCATTAATTGATTTAAAAGATTTAGTAAAATATTTAGATTTAACTTTCGGTAGTAAAGATTTTATTAATGCTTTAAATAATCTTAAATATATTATTAATCATCCAACAACAGATAATATTAGTAAAACTAAAGAAATATTACAATTATTAGGTGTTCAATTTGGTGGTGAAACTAATTTTAAACAAGATAGTGTTTTTGCAAACTTTTCTAATTGATTAAATACTTCTACTAGTAGTTTAAATTCCTTACTAAATATAATAGTTGATAAAACACATCATAATGGTATTCTTGATAATATGTTAAAGGACCAAGAAAATTTATATAAAGATATGTATAGTAAATATTTTGATATTAACAATAATAGTTATTTTACTTTAAGTGATATTGCAATCAATACATTTAAACATGATGATGGTAGTGTTAGTGCATTTTTAAGTTATAAAATTAAAAATAATTTAGATAATAAAAGTTATGATATTACATTTAAAAATGCTAATTTTCTTACAAGTAAAATCTTTAAAATAAAATTATTTCATATTAGTCAATAATTTTTAATAATTTTCTTCAATAATTAGATATTTTAATTTAAAAAGTATCTTAATATACAAGACGGCTATTGCATTTTTTCTTTAAACAATTTAAAATATAGATAAGTTATAGATTTAAGAAAAAGTTATTGGGGAAAATAAAGGGGACTAATTATGAAATCATTATTAACAAGATTAAGTGTTAAAACACTTGCAACAACCATAGGAAATTTAATCAATATTTTAAATACCATTGAAGAAAAAAAGTAATGTAAAGATTGTTATTTACATTACTTAATATTTTTCTATTTTCTTTATTTTGAATATTGTTTTTTAAATGTTTTGATTTTATAATGTATATGAACAGACAAGAAATATGTGCTTAAATCATTAAGCCTGTTTAGTATTATTACCTAAACAGGTTTTTTTGCTGTTTAATTAGAGAAATTTTAACTTAGAAAGAAGAGTAATTAAATGATAAATAATCAAGAACAGTATAAAAAAATTATTACTATTGCTTTAAATGCTATTGGTGCTGGTAGTGCTGGTGCAACTACTAAATTATTACATAATGCTCGTCAAGTTTCACAATGATTAAATTTAGCAAATGCTTTAAATAGGGGTGTTTTTGGGACAGCATTTACATTTTTACCAGATAGTAAAAAAGGGTGGTTGGCCCTTAATTACTGGACCATTTTTGATATAAAATTCTAAATTTTAATTTGTAAAATTGGTGGTTTTAGAAATTTAGAATGTATTCTTTCATAATTATAAAACATAACATATTGATTTACATCATTTATAGCTTCATTGATGGATAAATATTGATTTGATCCTTTAGGTAGTCATTCTTGAGATAAATGAGAAAATCAGTTTTCAGATAATACATTACCACCAATATCATAAGGTTGTTTTTTGCTTAAAATTATTTGTTTATCCTCTGCTCATTTTGTGATATCTTGACAATAAAATTCGTTGGCGTTATCTGAATGTAAAATAACATTTTTTACTTGATTTCAAGAAAATTGTTTGTTGATTTTTTCAAGAGCAGGAAGAATTAAATCCTGATATGATTTATTAGGAGCAATATTATAACTAACAACATTATTTGAATAAAAATCAATAATTACAAAAAGATATAATCATCCTTCTTTAGTATTTATTTGTTTAGTGTCCATTGATCAAATTTGATTTGAAGAGGTTGTACTTTTATAATCTTTGTTTACTTTATCCATTGTAGGTATTCACTTATTTGGATTTTTTTTGTTTTTAGGATAGTTATTTTTAGTTTGTTTTAATCCTTGAATATTGTGTTCTTTCATAATTTTTCGCATTTGTTTTATTGATAATTCTATATTTAAAATGATATTTTTTTCTTGTTTTAATCACTCTTTAAAAGCTGAAAAAATTCTTAAATATCCATAAATTCTGCCTTTTCTTGTAGAATGAAATTCGATTAAAAGTTGGCATATTTTTTGATATTTATGATTGCATTTAATAATATGATTTTCTTCTTTTTTAATAGGTTTTTGTTTATTTTTTAAAAAGTAATATGTTGATCTGTTTAATTGAAGATATTGACATAGGTTTCTAGGTGGTTGGCCCTTAATTACTGGACCATTTTTGATATAAAATTCTAAATTTTAATTTGTAAAATTGGTGGTTTTAGAAATTTAGAATGTATTCTTTCATAATTATAAAACATAACATATTGATTTACATCATTTATAGCTTCATTGATGGATAAATATTGATTTGATGCTTTAGGTAGTCATTCTTGAGATAAATGAGAAAATCAGTTTTCAGATAATACATTACCACCAATATCATAAGGTTGTTTTTTGCTTAAAATTATTTGTTTATCCTCTGCTCATTTTGTGATATCTTGACAATAAAATTCGTTGGCGTTATCTGAATGTAAAATAACATTTTTTATTTGATTTCAAGAAAATTGTTTGTTGATTTTTTCAAGAGCAGGAAGAATTAAATCCTGATATGATTTATTAGGAGCAATATTATAACTAACAACATTATTTGAATAAAAATCAATAATTACAAAAAGATATAATCATCCTTCTTTAGTATTTATTTGTTTAGTGTCCATTGATCAAATTTGATTTGAAGAGGTTGTACTTTTATAATCTTTGTTTACTTTATCCATTGTAGGTATTCACTTATTTGGATTTTTTTTGTTTTTAGGATAGTTATTTTTAGTTTGTTTTAATCCTTGAATATTGTGTTCTTTCATAATTTTTCGCATTTGTTTTATTGATAATTCTATATTTAAAATGATATTTTTTTCTTGTTTTAATCACTCTTTAAAAGCTGAAAAAATTCTTAAATATCCATAAATTCTGCCTTTTCTTGTAGAATGAAATTCGATTAAAAGTTGGCATATTTTTTGATATTTATGATTGCATTTAATAATATGATTTTCTTCTTTTTTAATAGGTTTTTGTTTATTTTTTAAAAAGTAATATGTTGATCTGTTTAATTGAAGATATTGACATAGGTTTCTAATTGAATATTGATTTTTACAATCATCAATAATTTTAATTTTTTCTTTGATATTTAATTTGTTAATTACTAATGCTATTTGTTTAATTTTATCCATTAATAAAAATCCTTTCAGGTTAAAATTAGTGTTAATTATATAACACAATTGTTTTTAGAATACATTCAGGTTTTTTAAATTAATGGTCTAGTAAAAAGGGCTAAGTGGCAAGTGGCAAGTGGCAAGTGGCTCTAATAAATTACCTAAATTTAAAAACTTTTTTATTAATAACACTATTTAATTTGATCAAAAGTATTTAATTTCTAAGTAATTAACTATAATAAAACTTAGAATAGTATAATAAAATATTATATTTGTTTTTTATAAAAGCATATAATATTGACAAACGGTAAGTTTAAAAAGTTTTAACTCATTTCTTTATTTTTTTAAAGTAAATGAGTTTTTATTTTTATTATTGTATGCTCTTTTATTTTACTGACTAGTCATACATTTAAAGTAATCAATTGCAATTATATGCCAAAGGTTATATAATATGGGTAATAGTGGGAAAGTGTGGGTGATATTATGCTACTAGGACAATCATTGTCAACATTAGACGAAAAGAAACGAATGATAATTCCTTCTAAGTTTAGAAGTTATTTTCATAACAATGAGATTATTATTGTTTCTAAAGGTTTTGAAGGCTGTTTAGTTATTCGTAACGAAATTGAATTTATTAAATGACAAGATAAAATCTTATCACAATCTGAAGGTCAGAAAGAAGCCAGAATTTTGGCAAGACAAGTATTTGCTAATTCAGAAGAATTAACTATTGATAGTAAAGGTCGCATTAATATTCCACATTCATTATTGACACTAGCTGATATTAAACAAAAAGTAATTATGATTGGACTATCCAATAAAATTGAGATTTGATCAGAAACTAATTGAAATAGTTTTAATCAAGATACCAAGGATAAATTTGAGTCAGCGGCAGCAGCTCTAGATGAGATATAAAAATTATGAATAATATCAATGCAAGACACATTTCTGTAATGTTAACAGAAGCAATTGATTTCTTAAATATTAAACCTGATGGTATTTATGTCGATTGTACATTAGGACGAGCAGGTCATAGTAAAGTTATACTATCAAAACTTACCTCTGGCAAACTATATGCTTTTGATCAAGATCAAATGGCCATTGATAATAGTAAAATTATTTTAAAAGATTTTAAAGATAAATATGAAATAATTAAAAGTAATTTTGCTAATATTCAATCTGAGCTTTTAAAAAGAAATATTACTAAAGTTGATGGTATATTATATGATTTAGGTATATCATCACCACAAGTTGATGAAGATATTAGAGGATTTAGTTATATGAAAGATGCTAAGTTAGATATGCGTATGGATCAAAGTCAAAAATTAAATGCGTGAGATATTGTTAATAATTATAATTATGAGCAATTAAAAACAATTATTAAAAATTATGGTGAAGAAGTATTTGCTAGTAGTATTGCTAAAAATATTATTAAAATAAGAACTTTTCAACCAATTGATACCACTTTACAATTGGTTACGATTATTAAAAAATCATTACCAGTAAGAGTATTAAATAAGCATCATCATCCTGCCAAAAAGACTTTTCAAGCATTAAGAATTGCTGTTAATAACGAGTTAGAAACATTAAAATCTTCTTTAAAACAATCTTTGAAATTATTAAATTCTAATGGTAGAATTGTTGTTATTAGTTTTCATTCTTTAGAAGATCGTATTGTTAAACAAACTTTTAATGAAGTTTTAATTGATCCACAAGCGCAATTATATGCTAAATTACCAGTTCATAATAATTGAAAAACAAAATATCAATTAATAATTAAAAAACCAATTACACCAAAGCCTGATGAAATAAATAAAAATCCAAGAGCACGAAGTGCAAAGTTAAGAGTTATTACTTATATTGATTCATAAAAATGTTTGGAGGTGAACAATATGAATTTTCAAGAATTATATGTTGTATGTCAAATTGAAGACTTTAGTTTAAAAGTTATGGTTAATAATTATGTTAATAATCAAATTCAGGTTTTATATAAAGAAACTGTTGATACTGAACAGTTTTCTGAAAATGGTGTAATTATTAATTCAATTGCTACAGGTAAGTTATTAAGGCAAATTATTAATAAAATTAATAATACTTTAAATATAAAAGTACAACGTATTGCCTTAACTTTACCTTCAAATAATTTAAAAATTTATCAATCACAAGCATCACTTGATTTTAAAGATGCTAACCACATTATTACTGATGAAGATTGTAGTAAAGTGATTGAAATGGCTAAAAACATTACTATTGATAATAGTGAAATTATTTGTTTAACTAAACCATACAATTTTAAAGTTGATCATGCAATTGGTAATTGTTCATTACCAATTGCTAAAAAAGGACAAGTTATGCATGTTGATGCTTTAGTTTATTCATTACCTAAAAGTTTATATAATTCTCACCTCGAAGTATTAACTAATGCCGAAACAGAATTGTTAACGGTTACTTTAGATCAATTTGCATTAGTATGTAATATTAAAAATACTGATTTTAATCGTAATACAGTTTTAGTTGATTGAAATATTAATAGTACTAAGATTAGTGTTTTTAGTAATTCAGTATTATTTGCAACAACAAATATTAAAATTGGTTGAAATCAAATAATTCAATCATTAATGAAGCAAATGCATTGTGGTTATGATAAAGCTGAAAGATATTTACAAAAAATTATTAATATAAGTAGTAATTATTTATGCGATGTTGTTGTTGATAAGTATGTTGATGAGCAGACAAAATCTATTGTTCGTTTAACAAAAACTGATTTACAAGCAACAGTTAAAAAACAAATTAATGAAATTATTGCTTGTATTGAATATTTTCTTGATGAAGTTAGTGATAATAATAGTTCAGATATGGAAATTATTTTTACGGGAATTACTATTGGTTTATGTGGTTTTGCCAACTATTTTAAAAATAATAGCAAACTAAAAGAAGTAAAATATATGCTTAGCCAAACTCTTGGTGCATATAGTTATCAGTGAACTACTTTAATCGGTAATACTCACTACCAACATTTAGTAAATGTTTTTAGTAATAATTATATTTCATCAATACATAAACCAGAAATTGTATCAAAATTAAATCATTATACGCATTCTAATAATCATGATAATAAGCATTATAATTCCCCCTTTCAACCAAATTATCAGTATAATGATGGTAGTAAATAGAAGAAGACAATTTGATTAATCAGGAGGAAAATAAAATGGAACATAATAATTCACAATTTAAACCAATAGCATCAATTCGGGTAATTGGTATTGGTGGTGCTGGTAATAATGCTGTTAATAGAATGATTGAAGCAGAGGTACAAGGTGTTGATTTTTATGTTGCTAATACTGATGCACAAGTAGTTAATGCATCTCCAGCTGAAAATAAAATTATTTTGGGCAAAGAATTATCAAAGGGACTTGGAGCGGGAGCTAATCCCGAAATTGGTAAACAAGCCGCAATTGAAAGTGAAGCAGAGATTAAACGTGCTTTAGATGGTGCAGATATGGTTTTTATTGCTGCTGGTATGGGTGGTGGTACTGGTACTGGTGCTGCATCAATTGTTGCAAGAATTGCTAAAGAATGTGGTGCTTTAACAATTGCTATTGTTACTAAACCATTTAAATTTGAAGGACGTAATCGTAATGCTCATGCCGTAGTTGGAATTGAAAATTTAAAGAAACAAGTTGATGCAATTATTATTATTTCTAATGATAAATTATTACAAGTAATTGGTAATATTCCTCTTAAAGATTCGTTTAAAGAAGCAGATAATATTTTACGTCAAGGTGTACAGACTATTACTGACTTAATTGCTGTTCCTGCTTTAATAAATTTAGATTTTGCTGATGTTCGTACTATTATTGAAAATAAAGGTAATGCCTTATTTGGTATTGGAATGTCAAAGGGTGAACATAAATCTAAACAAGCCGCAACAAAAGCTATTTCTTCTCCTTTACTTGATGATGTGACAATTAAGGGTGCTAAAAATGCTATTGTTAATGTTACTGGTGGAACAACAATGACATTAACTGATGCTAATATTGCTGTTGATTTAGTTCGTGATGCTGCGGGTAATGATGTTAATATCATTTTTGGTGTCGCTGTTAATGAAAATTTAAATGATGAAATGATTGTAACAGTTATTGCCACTGGTTTTGATGAAGAAGGTGCTAATGGCAATAATTTTGTTTATAGTTCAAAAGTTGATAATCATGAATTTATTACTAATAAGACTCAATATTTAAGCGAAGAAATTAAAGAACAAACAAAGAAAAAAGAAGAAGAACAACAAAATTTAGTCCAAGAAGCAGCAATGGAAGCAGATGATGATTTACCATCATTTTTACGAAGACGAAAGGAAGTTTAATTAATTATGGGATGAAGAAGTAAAAAATATAAAGACAGTGATGAAAATAGTAATTATAAAACCAGTTTTCAAGAACAAATACAAGAATTTGCTCCTAAAAATTATCAAGAAATTGAATCAATTGCTAATGCTATGATTTTACAAAAACCAATTAAAGTTAATTTAACAACAACTGTTGAAAATGATCGAAGAAGAATTATAGATTTTCTTTGTGGTATTTCGTATGTTATTGGTTTTGTTGTTGATAAAACTGATATTCATATTTATGAATTTAAAAATGAATTAAGTTAATCTTGAACAAATAGGTTTTTATTTCTTTCTAATAATAAAGAAATAAAGAGGCTTTTATGTAATCTGTGTATCTTTGTTTTACAAAGTACTAGTTTAGATTAATTCTATCTTCAAATTTTATCATAAAATGAGCAATTGCTGTATTTCAATTTTGAATGGGCATTGTTCATTTTTTTGTTATATTTTCAATTGCTAAGTAAAATATTTTGAAAACTGCCATATCATTTGGAAAAACTTTTTTATTTCTGATGACTTTTCGTAATTGACTATTTACAGATTCAATAGCATTTGTAGTATAAATCACTCTTTTGATTTCTACTGGATAACTAATAAAAACCATTAAATTATCTCAATTTTTATATCAAGATTTAGCAATTTGAGGATATTGTTTATTTCATTTACTTTCAAAGGATTCTAAAGCCTGCATTGCTTGTTCTTCACTACATGCAGTATAAATTGGTTTTAAATCTGCAACTAGAGATTTTCTATGCTTATATGAGACATATTTCAAACTATTTCTAATTTGATGAACTATGCATAATTGATGTTCTGTTTTAAGATAAACTGATTGTATTGCTTCTGACATGCCTGTTAAATTATCACTGCAGGCAATAAGAATATCATTTAAGCCACGATTTTTCATTTCTGTTAAATTTGCTAATCAAAATTTAGCACCTTCATTTTCACTAATTCATAAACCTAAAACATCTTTTTTACCTTCTAAATCAACTCCTAAAGCTATATAAACTGATTTATTAATAATCCTTTTATCTTGTCGTACTTTCACTACTATGCAATCAAAATAAACAATCGGATAGACACTTTCTAATGGTCGATTTTGCCATGCTTTTACATCATCAATAACATCATCAGTAATTTGGCTAATAACACTTTCACTAATATCAGCACCATGATATAACTCTTGCAACTGCATTCTAATGTCAGATAATGTCATACCTTTTGCATATAAAGAAAGAACTTGTTGATCAAAACCATCAAATCTTCTTTGTCTTTTTGCAACTATTACAGGATTAAAATTACTATTGCGATCTCGTGGTACATCAATCTCAATTTTACCTTGTTGAGTTATTAATTTTTTTGAACTTATACCATTACGAGCATTGTCACTATTACTATGTTGATTCTTATCATATCCTAAATAATTTTGCATCTCAGAATTCAACATTTTTTCAACTAAATGTTTTGTTAATTCTTTATACAATCCTCCCTCTTTAAAAACTGTTGTTAAATCTTCAGTATTTTCTAATAATAAATCTACTGCTTTTGATATTGGATCATTATTATTAATATTTTGCTTTTTAGCCATCTGTAACTCACTCTTTCTAGTCATTTAATTATATTTACTAGAATTAATTAAACATAGTTATTTTTGTAAGTTACACAGATTACTAAACATTACCTCTTTGTTTTACAAAGTACTAGTTTAGATTAATTCTATCTTCAAATTTTATCATAAAATGAGCAATTGCTGTATTTCAATTTTGAATGGGCATTGTTCATTTTTTTGTTATATTTTCAATTGCTAAATAAAATATTTTAAAAACTGCCATATCATTAGGAAAAACTTTTTTATTTCTGATAACTTTTCGTAATTGACTATTTACAGATTCAATAGCATTTGTAGTATAAATCACTCTTTTGATTTCTACTGGATAACTAATAAAAACCATTAAATTATCTCAATTTTTATATCAAGATTTAGCAATTTGAGGATATTGTTTATTTCATTTACTTTCAAACGATTCTAAAGCCTGCATTGCTTGTTCTTCACTACATGCAGTATAAATTGGTTTTAAATCTGCAACTAGAGATTTTCTATGCTTATATGAGACATATTTCAAACTATTTCTAATTTGATGAACTATGCATAATTGATGTTCTGTTTTAAGATAAACTGATTGTATTGCTTCTGACATGCCTGTTAAATTATCACTGCAGGCAATAAGAATATCATTTAAGCCACGATTTTTCATTTCTGTTAAATTTGCTAATCAAAATTTAGCACCTTCATTTTCACTAATTCATAAACCTAAAACATCTTTTTTGCCTTCTAAATCAACTCCTAAAGCTATATAAACTGATTTGTTAATAATCCTTTTATCTTGTCGTACTTTCACTACTATGCAATCAAAATAAACAATCGGATAGACACTTTCTAATGGTCGATTTTGCCATGCTTTTACATCATCAATAACATCATCAGTAATTTGGCTAATAACACTTTCACTAATATCAGCACCATGATATAACTCTTGTAATTGCATTCTAATATCTGATAATGTCATACCTTTTGCATATAAAGAAAGAACTTGTTGATCAAAACCATCAAATCTTCTTTGTCTTTTTGCAACTATTACAGGATTAAAATTACTATTGCGATCTCGTGGTACATCAATCTCAATTTTACCTTGTTGAGTTATTAATTTTTTTGAACTTATACCATTACGAGCATTGTCACTATTACTATGTTGATTCTTATCATATCCTAAATAATTTTGCATCTCAGAATTCAACATTTTTTCTACTAATCTTTTTGTTAATTCTTTATACAATCCTTTCTCTTTAAAAACTGTTATTAAATCTTCAGTATTTTCTAATAATAAATCTACTGCTTTTGATATTGGATCATTATTATTAATATTTTGCTTTTTAGCCATCTGTAACTCACTCTTTCTAGTCATTTAATTATATTTACTAGAATTAATTAAACATAGTTATTTTTGTAAGTTACACAGATTACTAAACATTACCTTTTTTTTCACAATTTTTTCATAATCTTCTGCATTTTTCTAATCATGCAAAACTTCGTTCTACAACTCATCTTTTTGGTAATACTACAAAAGAATGTAATTCATTACGTTTTATAACTTCAACATTTGCATTTATAATTGTTTTAATTTTAGAAGCAAATTTTTCACCAGTATAACCAGCATCTACTAGTATTTTTTGAACTGCAGAAAGATTCTCTTTTTCATTTTCAATCATTATTATAGCACTATTACGATCTGTTTTTTCTGCTGTGGTTATGTAAATTGCATGTGGTAAACCTTGAGAATCAACAGCAATATGACGCTTTATTCGTGAAATCTTTTTACCAGCATCATAACCTTTATTTTTAGTAGTATCTGTATTTTTAACACTTTGTGAATCAATTATACAAAAACTAGTTTGTTCTTTTCTACCATTATTGATACGAAATGCCTTGACTAATTTTTTTTAAAACTAATTGTAATACACTAGGTTTTTTATCATTATTTTTACTTCAAGCTTGAAAATAATAATATACAATTTGTCATTTTGGAAAATTTTTTTGGTAACATTCTTCACTGGCAACCACTTTTTAATACATATAAAACTGCACAAAATACTTCATATAAATCTAAACTTCTTGGTTTAGTTCTCTTTTTAGTATTTTCTAAAATTGATTTTATATTTTCAAATTGCTCTTTGCTAACATTACTAGGATAATTTTTACACATATATACCTCTTATTTTAAAATATATAATCATTTTATCCTATTCTCTAAAAGATTTTAAAGAGGTTCTAATATTAACTATCAAAAAATTAATGATGATGAAGAAATAAGTTTTAAATCTAAAAAAAATAAGTGTATAGTAATGTAAATTAAAACATTTATTTTTTAAGAAAATATTTTTTATAATTTGTATAATAATTTTTAAAAAAGAAAGATTTTAGAGTTAAATACTAGTATTTATTAATAAATTGATTAGTTGTTATATTAAGATCTTGGTTTTCATATTTTGTTATTTCTTCATGCAAAGATTTTGATCATTTAATGTGTGAATTTAATGGTTTTACATTTTCTAATAATATAGATTCTTTATATTCTTGATTTGTACTGCTAATACTTTCTTTTTTTTCTGCTTCTTGTTGGTAAATTTTTTTTGTTAAATCTTTTTTAGATTTGCTTTTTTGTTCTTGATTTTGGTATTTATTAATTAATAATTTTAATATTTTTCTTTTTTCTAGACTTAATGCTCCCATTTTTCTTGGACTTAATGCGGGTATTTGTTCTTTTGTGAGTGCTTCTATTTGTTGATTTGTAAGTCAACTAATTTGTTCGATTGTGAATGTTGCTATTTGTTCAGATAGAAATGCTGCTATTTATTCGCTTGTAAATGCGGGTATTTGCTCAGTTGTTAGTCAAGTAATTTGTCAATCTGTAAATGCTTGAATTTGCTTTTCGGTAAATGCTGGTATTTGTTCTTTTGTGAGTGCTGCTATTTGTGAAGCCGTAAATTCTTGTATTTGATCAATTATGAAGGCAGATATTTGTTTTGTTGTAAAATGTGGTATTTGTTCTTTTGTAAATGCGGGTATTTGTTTTTCTGTTAGTGCTTGTATTTGTTCTGGTATAAACATTTGTATTTGTATCGGTGTAAAAGTAGAAATTTGTTTTTCTGTTAGTACTTGTATTTGTTTATAATCAAATCATCTAATTTGATTTAGAGTTAATTCTTTCATTTGATTTTCTGTGAGTGCTTGAATTTGTTTTTCTGTGAGTGCGGGTATTTGTTCTGTAGTAAGTGCTTGTATTTGTTCTATTGTGAATGTTGCTATTTGTTCAGATAGAAATGCTGCTATTTGTTCTGCTGTAAATCAGGGTATTTGTTTTTTTGTAAATAAACTAATTTGTCATTCAGTCATTGCTTTAATTTGATGTGTTGTGAATTCGGGTATTTGTTCGATTGTGAGTGCTTGTATTTGTTCTTTTGTAAATATTTCTATTTGTTCTATTGTGAATGTGGGTACTTGTTTTTTCGTAAATCAAGAAATCTTATCTTTTGTGAATGTTGCTATATGTGTTTCTGTAAATTGTGGTATTTGTTTTTTGGTAAATCAAGTGATTTGTCAAACAGTAAGTGCTGCTGCTTGTTCGCTTGTGAGTGCTGGTATTTGTTTTTTGGTTAATGCTTTTATTTGTATTTCTGTAAATGCTGCTATTTGTTTTTTCTAAGTCAAGTAATTTGTATTTTTGTGAATCATGATATTTGTTTTTTTGGTGAATCAAGAAATTTGTAAAGTAGTAAATGATTCTATTTGTTTTTTTGTCAATGATTGAATTTGTAATTTTGTCAATATTTGGATTTGTTCAATGGTGAATCAAGTAATTTGTCATTCTGTAAATGCTTGTATTTGTCTTGGTGTTAAAATTACTATTTCTTCAGTTGTCAATCTCTGTACTTCTTTTTTTGTGAGTATTTGAATTTCATGTGTAGTTAATTTATTTATATTTTGTAGATTTATATCTTTTTTTTCTTCATTTATTTTAATAAATAGTACTTCTCTTTTCATTTTATTTATGAAATGTGGTTTATATGTATTTATTGATTTATTAAATAAAACCTTTGATAATTCTTGTGATTTTAGAAAATTTTGATATATTTCTTCAAGTTTATTTTTATGTTCTTGGATAGGATTTGTTCAATTATTAATTTCTATAATGGTGTTTAATGAACTATTATTAATAGATTTTGTTAGTTCCTTTGAAAAATTAAGTAAAATTTTCATTTTTTTATTTTTCCTTTCAATGGTATCAATTAAAACATAAAAACTCATTTACTTTAAATTAAGCAATGAGTTAAAAAACTTTTATAATTTGTTTAATAATTATTATTATATGTGTTAATTATATTTGAGTTTAAAGAAAATACAACGAAAATGATATTTTAAGCATTTTAAATTATTTAATTAATAATTAATTAAAAATAACATTAAATTTTGAAGGATAGTAGTTATGTGATAAAATTTCAAGCATATACTAAAAAAACATTATAATTAAATATAAAATTATAATTAAATTATATTTAATTATTTAAAGCATTATATTTATAGTCTACTTTAAATAAAGTATTTTATTAAAAGATTGATTTAGGAGTAAGCAATGAATAAAGATTGAACTATAGGTTTAACTAATTTAACTTTAACACCAATAATGGAACAACAATTAAGTCGGTATTATAAAATTTTAATTGCTGAAAATAAAAAATATAACTTAACAACAATTATTGAAGAAGTAGAAGTTTATTATAAACATTTCTATGATGCTCTTTTAATTAGTAATAACATCACTTTGGATGATCAAAATATTTGTGATGTTGGTAGTGGTGCTGGTATACCAGGAATAATTTTAAAAATTTGTTTTCCCAAATTACAATTAACCATTATTGAATCAAATACAAAGAAATGTCAATTTCTAAAAACAGTAATTACTGAATTAAACTTAGAAAACGTTTATATAATTAATCAAAGAGCAGAAGCATTTGCTCATCAATATCGTGAAACATTTGATATTGTAACAGCAAGAGCATTAGCACCGCTAAATATTTTAAGTGAATTATGTTTAGGATTAGTAAAAGTTGAAGGATTATTTATTGCCTATAAGGGTCTTAAAGTTGAAGAAGAACTTGCGTTGGCACAAAATAGTATTAACACAATGGGTGCAAAGTTAATTAATCAATTTACTGTTCAATTACCAAACAACTATGGTCAAAGAACAATCCTTCATTTTCAAAAATATAAATTATGTGCTTTAAAATATCCAAGACCTTATCAACAAATTAAAAGTAAACCTTTGTAAATAATATTAATTAAAATTAGTGTTAAACTTAATTAGTAGGATAAAATATTAGTCTATTAATTTAGAAAGGTAATTATTATGGGCAAAATTATTGCAATTGCTAATCAAAAAGGTGGAGTTGGAAAAACAACTACTGCTACTAATCTTGCTGCAGGTTTAGGTATAAAAAATAAAAAAGTGTTACTTATTGATTTGGATCCACAAGGTAGTGCTACTATTTCAATGGGTTTTGCTGCTGATAAAGTTGAACAAGATATATATGATGTTTTAGTACATGATGTTCCATTGGAAAAAGTCATTAAAACTGAAGTTTGTCAAGGAGTAGATTTATTACCATCGACCATTTCTTTGGCGGGAGCCGAAATATTTTTATTAGAGCAATCTCGTAATAAAAGAAATATTTTATTAGAAAAATTAGAACCCGTAAAGGAAGTATATGATTTTATTATTATTGATTGTCCGCCTAGTTTAGGATTAGTTAATCGTAATGCTTTAGCTTCAGCTAATTCAGTTATTATTCCGTTACAAGCTGAGTTTTATGCATTAGGTGGTTTGGTACAATTATTATCTACTATTCGTTTAGTACAAAAATTATTTAATCCCAATTTAGAAATTGAAGGCATTTTATTAACTATGGTTAATATTAGAACAACTTCTTCTGTTGAAGTTATCAAAGAAATTCAAAAAAATTTTAGAGAAAAAGTTTATAAAAATTATATTCCAAGAAATGTAACCCTAAGTGAAGCACCAAGTCATGGTAAAAATATTTTTAGTTATCGGCCACGTTGCAGTGGTGCTATTGCTTATCAAAGTTTAGTGAACGAGGTGTTAAATAATGTCTAATGATAAAAAAAATCGTATTTCTGCTAAAGGTTTAGCATCAATTTTTGGTGAAGGTTTAAATGATTTGATAACTAACATTGAAAGTTCACCAGAAATTGCTAAAACTTTTTCACAAACTATTTCTCTTGCTAAAATTATTCCTAATCCATATCAACCACGTGTAGTATTTAATGAACAAGAAATTAAAGAACTAAGTGATTCAATTAAAATTCATGGTTTAATTCAACCAATTATTGTTAAAAAAACGATAACAGATGGTGTTTTTCAATTAGTTGCTGGTGAACGTAGAACTAAAGCTGCAAAATTAGCAGGTTTAACAGAGATCTCTGCAGTAACTATTGAAGTAACAGATCAACAATTAATGGAATTTGCTTTGATTGAAAATATTCAACGTGTTGATTTGAATGCTTTTGAAGAAGCACAGGCATATCAAACTTTAATTAGTAAAATGAAATGAACTCAAGAACAACTCTCACAAAAAGTTAATAAATCACGTAGTCACATTGCTAATACTTTACGAATTTTGCAATTGCCAGTAGAGATTTTACAAATGCTTCAACGCAATGAATTAACAATGGGTCATGTTAAACCATTATTAAGTTTAGGTACTAATCTTAATTTAATGATAACTATTGCTAAAAGGGCATATAGTGAACAATGAAGTGTTCGTAAGGTTGAAGATGTTATTAAGATGCAACAATTAAGTTTAAATCAAAAACAAAATGTTAATAAAAAGTTAGATCTTCATTTAGTAGCATTAGAAAATACTTTATCAAGAACTTTAGATACTAAAGTAAAAATCAATAAAAAACAACTAATCATCAATTATAGTAATCACAAAGAATTAAATCGAATTTTAGAATTTTTAAAATTAATATAAATTTAAAATGAGTATAAATGTTTTAAAGCATTTATACTCATTTTTTATTTTGTAAATTTATTTTATGTTATTTCTCTAAAAGGAAATATTAATCCTGAATTAGTATAGATAATTAAGTTTGTAATAAAAACAAATAAGATAGACAAACCAATTGCAATTTTACTTATACCTAGTATGATTAATAATTTTTTTGATATATCATGAGGATAAGTTAAAAGTTTCTTTTCCATATTTTCCTCCTAAAAGTTATATTTATTTTTAAGCCTTACTTATTTATAATTATATACTATTGTAAAAGTTTTTATCATTATATTTGATGTTATAATGTTATTTAAAAAACATTGAAAGGAAAATTAAATATGCCAGAAAAAGATAAGAATACGTTATTTAAACGTATTATTTTTAGAAAATATAAAGATGAAATTAATTGAGTAAAAATGATTAATTATTTGTTTAAAGAAAGAAAAATTTTTGAAGAAGATGTAGCAATTTTAACCAATTTATTTAATAGACTTGGTGCAAAACTAAGGTAATTCAAAATTATATATTCCTGCTATTAAATTAAATCTTAATGCAAATCTTCATATTTTATTGCGATATTTTAAAGTTAAAATTTTAAAACGTTTTAGTTTAGCAAATACGTGTTCAATTTTAATTATAATTTTGCTTAAAGTTTTATTGTATTCTTTTTGAATTGGTATTAATTTATTGTATTTACTTTTTTTAAATGGCAAAAATGTATTTTTATGAATATTTTGTATTCCTTGATAACCTGAATCAACAAAAACTTGTTTTTCTGGATGAATAAAAGTTTTAGATTTTAAAAGTAATTTAAAATCATGAATGCTTCCAAAACAAAAAGCGGTTGAAATAATTTTTCCATTTAAAATATCAATAGACTTGGTGCAAAACTAAGGTAATTCAAAATTATATATTCCTGCTATTAAATTAAATCTTAATGCAAATCTTCGTATTTTATTGCGATATTTTAAAGTTAAAATTTTAAAACGTTTTAGTTTAGCAAATACGTGTTCAATTTTAATTCTAATTTTGCTTAAAGTTTTATTGTATTCTTTTTGAATTGGTATTAATTTATTGTATTTACTTTTTTTAAATGGCAAAAATGTATTTTTATGAATATTTTGTATTCCTTGATAACCTGAATCAACAAAAACTTGTTTTTCTGGATGAATAAAAGTTTTAGATTTTAAAAGTAATTTAAAATCATGAATGCTTCCAAAACAAAAAGCGGTTGAAATAATTTTTCCATTTAAAATATCAATAATTATTTGCGATTTAAGAGTATGATGTTTGTTTTTACCCGAAAAAAGTAATTTTAGTTTTTTTTAATTCTTTCAATTGGAGTTTCAGTAGCATCAATAGCTAGTAAAGTATTATTGATTCCTTTATTTTTGATTAAATCTTTTTTGCCAGATAAATTAAAAATTCCACTTTTTATTAAAGTATTTTCAATTCAAAAAATATTACGAATGCAGCTAGTATGACTAATATTATATCTTTTTGCAATAACTCTATAACTACTATACTCTTTTCAGTATTCTAATGTCATTAATAAACGATTTTCTATTGATAATTTATTAGGTTTACCACCAACTGCTTTTTTAATTGCTTCAGCTTTTTTTAAAATTTCAACCATTTTTTGAAATGTTTGTAGTTTTATTCCCACTAAACTATAAAATTCTTGTTCATCTTTGTATTTTTTTAACATAATAATTATCACCTTTGATATTAATAATAACCGTTAAATTATTAAAATTAAAGGTTTTGCACCAAGTCTATTCTAAATTTCTAAAACCACCAATTTTACAAATTAAAATTTAGAATTTTATATCAAAAATGGTCCAGTAATTAAGGTCCAACCACCAACCACCGTAAATACTGTACCATTACCATCCAAATCAACTCCAAAATTAAATTTTTCTTAATTGATAATTAATTTTATATTTTTCTTTATAATTTATATGATACGATGTAATCATATAAGTAAAAGAAACAGGTGTATATTATATGTTAACTGCTGGTATCGTTGGTTTACCTAATGTAGGTAAATCAACATTATTTAAAGCCATAACCAATTCACAAGTATTAATTGAAAATTATCCTTTCGCTACTATAAAACCAAATATTGGTAGCGTTCCAGTCAATGATTCAAGAATTTTAAATTTAATAAAAATTTTTAATCCACAAAAAGTTGTACCAACAATTTTAGAATTACATGATATTGCTGGACTTGTCAAAGGCGCTAGTAAAGGTGAAGGATTAGGTAATCAATTTCTTGCCAATATTAGAACGGTTGATGCAATATGCGAAGTTATTCGTTGTTTTGATGATATTAATGTTACTCATGTTGAAAATAAAATTGATCCAATTAATGATTTTGAAATTATTGAATTAGAATTAATGTTAGTTGATCAAGAAGTAATAAGTAAACGAAAAGAAAAAGTTCGTAAAAAATCGCAAATAACTAGAGATAAACAAGGTATTGCTGAGGTAGATTTATTAGAAAAAATTAATAATGAATTAAACAATGGTATTGCTATTCGCAATCAAAAGTTAAATTCAGAAGAATTACTAATGATTAAACCTTATAATTTTTTAACTGCTAAACCAATAATTGTTATTGCTAATATTAATGAAAAAGATTTAATAACTAAAACTAATAAATATGTTGAACAATTACAACAATATATGAGCAAAAAAAATATTACTGTAATTGTTGTTTGTGCTAAGACAGAATGTGAACTTTCTGAATTAGAAGCAGAAGAAAAAAAAGAAATGTTTAAAGAGTTAAATATTTTTGAATCAGGAATTGATCAAATTGTATTAGCAACTTATAAACTATTAAATTTAGGTACTTATTTTACTGTTGGACCCAAAGAAGTTCATGCTTGAACTTTTATTAAAGGAATGAAAGCACCAGAGTGTGCTGGTATCATTCATACAGATTTCATGAAAGGTTTTATTAGACTTAAAGTTTATAATTATCAAGATATAGAATTATTGGGTAGTGAAAAAAATGTTCAGGAAAAGGGAAAAATGAGAGTTGAAGGTAAAAATTATATAGTTGAAGATGGTGATATTTGTCATTTCCTTTTTAATGTTTAGTTTTAAGATAATATTAATTATAAAAAGGTTATAGTTTTGCTATAATTAATTTGAAAATATACTAGCAAGAAAGGAAAAAATTATTATGTTAAAAAGTAATTTACAAAATCCTAATTCTGACATTCAAGAAAACAATTATGTTCCAAATAAAAAAACTAAAAAGTTTGATGTTCTTAATAAAATAAAAGTTTCAAGAGCTTTACTTTTTTGATCACCAATTGTGCAAATTATTGGTAGTATTGCTTTTTTAATACTATTAATAGTTAATGCATTTGTTGGGCAAAAAATGGAGTTTGAATTTAGTAAACTACAATTAGCTTTATCATTATCATATGTTGGAATTGCAATTTTAGTCAGTATTATTTGTTTTATGATACCAGCAAAGAAACTTAAAAAGAAATCTTCATTTAGAATTACTGCTATTTCAACATTAATATTATCAACATTAATGTTAAGCGGTAGTCTAGTTTTTTGATCAATACCAGTATTATTATTTTTTTCATTAATCTCATTAATTGTATGAATATGTGAAGTAATAGCAGCGATTATTTTAATTTTAGTAGTTGAAGAATTACCTAATGAAAAATAAAGTAGGTGAAAATAATGAAAATTAAAGATTTAGATAATCTTAAAAACAAAGAAACATGTTTTATTCCATATGAACAAAAAACTAAAAATGCATATTTTGTTTATTTGACAATATCAATAGTTCTTTTTTTATCAGTTTTTATTTTTTCATTATTTGCTGCTATTAATGTATCAAAATATAAATTATATAATGTACTTACTGATTTTAATTATCCTATTTTGAATTTATTTTATGCACCAATTGTTTGTTTAATTGCAATTACTGTAAGTATGATTTTATTAATATTTGCTCCTAGAGTAAGTATTGTCTCTTCAAAGTATAGCAGTAGAATGTTTTATACTGCTTTTTGATTATTAATTCTTAGTGTAATGTTAAGTTCAGAAGTACAATTAACTTATATTTCACAATCTGGAATATTATATAATGAAAATTATCATTGAATTAATCCAATTATTGCAAGAATATTTATTATTTTTAGTCTTTTTTTAATTTTGATTACACAACTATTTTTTTGAATTATGCGTAGAAAGTTTACATTTATGAACTCAGATTATGAAATTTATACTACTAGAAGTATGGAAAAAAAACAAAGACGAATTAGAAAACAAGAATTAAAAAAAATTAAAAAACAAGAAAAGAGATTTAGTAAAAAAACTTTGAATATTAAATAAGGGGGACAGATTTATGAGAATTCGTAATTGGTGGTTTATTAGTTTTTATTTATTATTAAGCACATTTATTATTTATGAATTATTTTTTTTAATTGCTTTGTCAAAAAATACAGTTTTAAAAGATTTATATTATTATGGTTTTCAAATTGCAGAACCTTCACCAAGTTTTAATCCTTCAAGTTATACTGCAGTTTATTATTTACCAGTAATAGGTTTGATTGTAAGTAGTTTTGGGTTGATAAGTTGTATTTTTACGGTAAGAGTTTTTCTCGAAAAATCTCCTCGTTTTAAATTTGTATTTTTAGTTGTAAACTTTATAATTTTTGTTGTTGGATTTTTAATAAGTTTTTCTGGTCAATTGCTTTATTGTGAATGAAGTAATGATAGTGCACAAATAATACCTAATAGGGGTGGAACAATTGAAACACCAAGTTTTTATTATCGAAATTGAGTTTCTTCAACAATTGTTTGATCAATTTTTGGTTTTTATTTTGCATTACTTGTTGCAGCAGTTATTTTATTACTTAAATTAAATTTAATTAATGTTCAAACATATCACTTTTATCGTCAACGTATTGAACAAGCAATTGAATTTGAACCAGAATTAAAACAACCATTACCAAGTTCTAATGAATTTGATCCAAATGATACACAGACTATTACAATTTTTCTTGATGAAGAAGTAAATGAAAAATTACAATCTAAAACTAATCGTAAAAAAATAATGAAATCCTCTAAAAATAATAAAAAAAAATTAAATTCTAAAAAAAAGACTAATAAAGTAGAAAAAAAAGTTAGTAAGATTAAAAAATCTTAAATTTAATAAAGATGGTGAAAATATGAAAATTCGTGTACGATATGCACCTAGTCCTACTGGGTATTTACATATTGGTGGTGCTAGAACAGCATTATTTAATTATTTATTTGCAAAAAATAACAAAGGAGATTTTATAGTTAGAATTGAAGATACTGATTTAGAACGCAATATTGAAGATGGAATTAGTTCACAATTAGATAATTTACGTTGAATGGGAATAATTCCTGATGAAACTATTGATTTACCAGGTAAATATGGTCCTTATAAACAAACTGAACGTTTAAATATATATATTCAACATGCATTAATACTAATAAAAGAAAAAAAAGCATATTATTGTTTTTGTACACCTCAATATCTAGAAGAAATGCGTAAGAAACAAGCAGATAAAAATATTTTAGCTTTCCAGTATGATGGAACATGTTCAAAATTAGAGCAGTCTGTAATTGAAGAAAATTTAGAAAATAAAATTTCATATGCTATTAGAGTTAAAATTCCCACTAATAAAAGTTATAAAATTAAAGATTTAGTTCGTGGTAATGTTGAATTTAATTCAGTAGATTTAGGAGATTACATTATTATTAAATCAAATGGAGTGGCCACTTATAATTTCGCTGTTGTTATTGATGATCATTTAATGGAAATAAGTCATGTTTTTCGTGGTGAAGAACATTTGTCAAATACACCAAAACAATTAGTTATTTATGAGTATTTTAATTGGAAAATGCCAATTTTTACCCACTTAACATTAATTGTTAATAATAAACGTAAAAAATTATCAAAACGTGATGGTAGCATTATCCAATTTATTCATCAATATCGTAAAGAAGGATATTTACCAGAAGCAATTTTTAATTTTATTGCTTTATTAGGATGAAGTTCGCATGAAGAAAAAGAAATTTATACTAAAGAACAATTAATTAAATTATTTACCCCAAAATATTTAAGTAAAGCACCAAGCATGTTTGATCCAGAAAAATTAGTGTGAATGAATAATTATTATATTAAAAGATTAAATGTTGAACAATACTTAGCTTTAGTAACACCTTTTATTAAAGAAAAATATAATTGAAATAGCAAAACTATTGAATGATGAAAAGAAGTATTATTAATTTATCAATCACAGTTAGAATATGGTAGTCAAATTAATGAATTGGTAAGTTTATTTTTTAAAAATAATTTTAAGGTAGATATAGAAGCAAAGACTTTTTTGAATGATAATGAATGTAACTTAGTTTGTACAACATTTATTAAAAAGATTATTGATTGTAAAAATTGAACTAGTGATAATGTTAAAAACATTATTAATGAAGTTAAAAAAGAAACTAATGTTAACGGCAAATTATTATTTATGCCAATTAGAATTATTACGACAGGACAAATGCATGGACCTGATTTAGTTAGCACCATTAAACTATTAGGTTATGATACCATTATTAATAATGTGAAATTAAATTTTAAATATTAAAGAAAAATAATTATTATTACTTATATAGAAAATATAATATTTACTTTTGTTATAAATAAAAATTATAAAATTGTTCTTTTTACTCAAAATAATTATTAAAATAGAAGAAAAATTTTATATTATGTTACTATTAAAATAAAAAATTAATAATACCTAAAATTTATTAAGATATTAATGAGAGGTTAAAATTTATGTCAAGCAATAATTATAAAGTAACTTTTATTCGTGACGCTATACACAAAAATATTAATATCAGCGAACCCGTTATTCAGGCGTTAATATCTTGTAAAGAATTTCAAAGATTAAGATGAATTAATCAACTTGGTGGTGTCCAAATTGCTTTTCCTAATGCAACTCATACTAGATATGTTCATAGTATCGGTGTTTATCATATATTAAATCGTGTTCTTAGTGAAGTTGAAGGTTCTTCTTTATTAACTAAAGAGGAAAAAATAAACATTAAAATTGCTGGTTTATTACATGATTTAGGACACGGTCCTTTTTCACACACTTTTGAAAAAATCATAAACCTTAATGTTAATAAAAAAGAAAATTTTACTCATGAAGATTATACTTGTGCTATTATTAATGATAATAATACTGAAATTAACATGATTTTAAAACAATTTAATATTAATATTAATGCTATTATTGGTATCCTTAAGAAGGATTATAAAAATTATCCTAAATATCAAATTCAATTGGTATCATCGCAATTAGATTGTGATCGTATTGATTATTTAATGCGTGATGGATATTTTACAGGAGTTGGTTATGGAAGTATTGATATTGATTGAATTATTACAAATATGATAATTGATATTAAAGAGGGTTTAGTTTTTTCATACAAGGCAATTTCTGCTATTGAAAATTATTTAATCACAAGGTTCCATATGTATTCTCAAGTTTATTATCATAAAAGTGGAATTTTTTTTGATCTTAATTTACAAAAATTATTTTCAAGAATAACTGAATTATATTTTGATAAAACTTATTCATTTAAAGTCAATATTCATGATTTTATTGCTATTTTTGAGGGAAAAAGCGTTGAAATAAAAACATATTTAAATTGAACAGATGCTACTTTAATTAAGTTAATGCAAGATATTATTAATTTTGAAAACGACAATGAGTTAGTAAAAATATCAAAAGTAATTTTATTTTGTTTTAACTGAGAAAATGAATTGTTGTTATTAACAAGTCAAAATAACACTAATGTTATTGGGGTTAAACAAGATTTAAAAAATGTACTTTATTTTTTTAAAAAAGATCCAATTATTATTAAAACAAAAAACGAAGAGTATATTACTTTAGAAAAAATCTCACAAATTTTGCAAGATCCAATTAAAGCACCAAATACAATTTATTTTTTAAAAAAGAAATAGAAATTTAAAACTGTTATAAAATGAGGTAATTATGAAAATTTTAAAATCAATTAATAAAGTTTTTGAGTATCCAAATATTTTAGATTTAACGCCAGGAGATTTTTACTTAAATTCACATGAGTATCACTTAGCAACGCAAGAAGTAATAGTGATATTGGGCGTATTAATTAATAAAGAAAAAATTGAAAATGCTATTAAAACTTTAAATTTTACTTGAATAAATTTTAAAGAAAAAGTAATAGTTTATTTTTCTATTTTTGCCTACCTTATAATAGGTAATGAATATAATGATTTAAAATCAGTTAAAATAAATCAAATTAAATTTAAAGATAATACGTTAAAAATTAAATTTAAAGAAACATTACTTACAATGATTAATAAGTTTCCAAGAACTTTGCATTTAACTAATGTTTTGGGTAATGATAATGATCGCGCTAATATGTATGCAGTTAACGCTATTTTAAATATTAAAAAAGGGATTGGATATGATAATTTTCATATTACTCTTTTTTCAGTATATCAATCGTTAGAATTAAAACTAAAGCATTGTTTAAGAAAATATATTCAAGTTGAACCTTCAGCTAGTAAGAAAAAATTTAATTTTCATAATTTAATACGATTGATTAAATTAATTAGTACTACAAGAGTTGAAAGTGAGGAAATGAGTAAAATATTATTAAATTTAAGAGAACGTTTGCGTTATTTTGAACAAATTAATCCTGGTGGTCAAGCAGCAAGATATGAAGCTGAGATAAATCATAATTATTTTCATAATTTAAATTCGTATATTGTTAATGAACAAGAATTACTAAGTAATTTTGTCAAGGCTTTAAGTTTATTACAAGAATTATATTTAAAATTAATAGAATTATATAAAGATGATAATACTAAAGTTAAAATGCAAAAAAAAATTGATTTAGAATTAGTTAAAGTTTCAGGAATTAAGATCGAAGATGATCCAAAAAAAATTAATGATAAATTAAGAAATGTACTGGATAATCAAATTTTTGGTAACTATCAAGAATTAATTGATTTAAATTACAATGATGTTGCTATTTTGGAATTTTTAATCAGAATTGGATTTATACAGTATGTTAATGATACAATTGAGCAACTTTTATAAAAAAGTATTTATTTTTCTTTTTTTATATGATATAAATTAAATTTATGAGTATAATATTTTAGATATTGAAAGGGGTCTGAACTGTGGACAGTTATGTTATTAATGAACTCACTACTATTATTCTTGATGCAGTAGCATTTGCAAATTATGAAATAGAATTGAATCAAGTTATTATTGAAATTAATAAAAATAATGACTTAGGTGATTATTCTACATCAATAGCAATGATATTAGCAAAAAAATATAAACAAAAACCATTAGACATTGCTGAAATTATAGTTAAAAATATTCATCAGAAACACCCATTAATTAAAAAAATTGATTATATTACCCCTGGTTTTATTAATATTAATATTAATGTTGAAGTATTTAGTTTGTTATTAATGAAAATTATTAATGAGAAATCATTATATGGTCAATCTAATAAAAAAAATATTACTTATAATATTGAATTTATTAGTTCCAATCCAACCGGACTTTTACATTTAGGACATGCAAGAAATGCGGCTATTGGTGATAGTTTAGCTAATATATTAGAACATAGAGGATATAATATAGTTAGAGAATACTATATTAATGATGCTGGTAATCAAATTAATGTTTTGGCCAATTCAATTTTCATAAATTATCAAAATCTTTGTGGCAATGCTGTTGAATTACCAAAAGAAAGTTATCGTGGTTCTGAAATTTTAACTGCTGCACAATCATTTTTGAAATTAAATGGTAATAAATTTGCAAATAAACCTTTTGATGAAACCTCTTCTTTAATTTTTAAAGAATTTGGTATTAATTATATGCTTTCAGAAATTAAAAAAGATTTAAAAAAATTTAAAGTTAAAATTAATATTTGATTTTCTGAATCATTTTTATATAAAGAAAATATTATTTCTAATTTAATCAAACAATTTGAAATGCAAGGCAATACTTATCAACTTGATGGTGCTATTTTTTTAAAAACTACTTTATTTGAAGATGATAAAGATCGTGTAATTGTTAAGAAAGACAAAACTTATACATATATGCTTCCTGACTTAGCTTATCATCATATTAAATTTCAACGTAGTGATGTGTTAATTAATATTTGAGGAGCAGATCATTATGGCTATATTCCACGAATTAAAGCAGGATTGTATATGCTTAATAATGATGCCACTAAACTTGATATTTTATGTATGCAAATGGTAAAGGTTATTGATAATGGCAAAGAACAAAAAATGTCAAAAAGAGCAGGAACATCAATAACTTTAAGACATATGATAGATTTAATTGGAAAGGATGCTTTACGTTATTTTTTAGTATCAAGATCAGTTGAATCACATCTTGATATTGATTTAGCACTTGCTAAACAACAATCTAACGAAAATCCTGTTTATTATGCACAATATGTTCATGCACGTATAAATCAAATTATAGAGAATTATCCAAAATTTGAAATTGCAAATAGTATTAATTTATTAACAGAACAAAAGGAAAAAGAATTATTGATTACATTAGATGAATATATAATTATTTTGCAAAAAATTGAAAAACAGCATCAACCGCATTTACTTACAAATTATATTCAGAAATTAGCTAAGTTATTTCATTCTTATTATAATAAACATAAAGTTATTAGTGAAGATCAACAATTAACAATTCAACGATTAACATTAGTTTTAGCAATAAAACAAATAATGGCCAATGCTTTAAATTTAATTGGTGTGGATGCGCCTAAAAAGATGTAAAAAATATATTTTTTATTATTTATAATATACAATTTAGAAGGTGATTAAGAAATGCAAAACAAACAAACATTAGTAGAAGTAGCATATAGTTTTTTATGCAAAAAGAAAAAAAGCAGTTTTAATGAAATTTGAACACATGTTAAAAAACAATGTAATATTTCTAAAGAAGATGAAGAAAAAATTGCTGGTGAACTTTATACTGGAATTATTTTAAATACCAATTTTTTCTTAAAAAATGATAAACTTTGATATCCACGTAATGAAGTCTCATTAGAGGAAATTAAAGAACATATGACAAGAGTAGAAATTCCAAGTAATACAAAAGACGAAATTGATAGTACTGAAACAGTTACAGATAATGATGAAACTATAGATTTAAGTGAAGACGTAGAAGATGAAGATGATGATTTAGATACCATTAGTATTAAACCATTAGAAGATAGTTATGATGATGAATAATAATGATATTATTAATTAATATTTAGGAGAAAACTAATGAATTCAAAGTATATATTTATTACTGGTGGTGTTGTATCATCTTTAGGTAAAGGAATTACAGCAGCATCGCTTGGGCGTATATTAAAGCAAAAAAATATTAAGATTTTTATGCAAAAATTTGACCCTTATATTAATGTTGACCCAGGTACTATGAGTCCTTATCAACACGGTGAAGTATATGTAACTAGTGATGGTGCTGAAACTGATTTAGATTTAGGTCATTATGAACGTTTTATTGATGAAAATCTGACTAGAGATTCCAATATTACTGCCGGAAAAGTATACCAAACTGTTTTAAAAAAGGAACGTGATGGTTTTTATGAAGGGAAAACTGTACAAGTTGTACCTAATGTTACTGATGAAATTAAAAAACATATTTTTAATTCCGCAATTAATAGTAAGGCTGATGTTATTATTACCGAAATTGGTGGAACAGTTGGTGATATTGAATCATTAGCTTTTATTGAAGCCATTAGACAAGTTAAAAACGAAAAAGGTCATGAAAATGTTATTGTTATTCACACTACATTAATTCCTTATTTACATTCGGTTGGTGAATTTAAAACGAAACCCAGTCAACATTCAGTAAAAGAAATATTATCATTAGGTATTCAACCTGATATTTTGGTTTGTCGTAGTAAAACTATGCCACCTGATCATATTTTTGATAAATTATCTTTATTTTGTAATATTAAACGCAGTCATGTTTTAGCAATTCCTGATTTTGATAATATTTATAAAGTGCCATTATGTTTAGAACAACAAAAAATTGATGAAGTAGTTTCAGAATTATTAAAGTTAAATAAAACTAAACCAGATATGTCAGAATGACATGCAATTGTTAAAAAGTTAGATAATATTAATCAAGAAGTTACTGTTGGTATTGTGGCAAAGTATTCGAATTTAAGTGATGCTTACTTATCAGTAATTGAATCATTGAAAATTGCAGGTTATAGTCTTAATACTAAAGTTAATTATAAAATTATTAACGCCGAAAGTTTAGATAGTAAAAACATTAATTCTATGCTTTCCCCTTTCCAAGCAATAATTGTTCCTGGTGGCTTTGGTAATCGTGGTGTTGAAGGCAAAATCAATGCAATTAATTATACTCGAGTTAATAAAGTTCCTTTCTTGGGATTATGTTTAGGTATGCAGTTAGCTTGTATTGAATATGCTCGTAATGTATGTAATTTACAAGATGCTAATTCTACTGAATTTAATGAAAAAACTAAAAATCCTATTTTTGATTTATTACGTGGTAAAAATAAAAATGATCAAATTGGGGGAACTTTAAGATTGGGTAATTATCCAACCACTTTAATTAATGATTCATTAGCAAAATCTCTTTATAAACAAACTATTATTATTGAACGTCATCGTCATCGTTATGAATTTAATAATAGTTATAAAACATTACTTGCAAAAAATGGATTAATTTTTAGTGGTATATATAATAAAGAAGATTTGGTAGAAGTGATTGAGTTGCCAAAAGAAGTACATCCATTCTTTATTGCAAGTCAGTTTCATCCTGAATTCACATCAAGAATTAATAAACCAAATCCTTTATTTTTAGGATTAATTAAAAGTATTATTAAAAAATAATGATTAAGTAAGAAAATTTAATTTTAAAATTGTTATAATTTTTATGAATTGTATATTCTCAAAATATATATGCAACTAGATATGCAACTAGATTTTTTATGAAAATATATAATATAAGGTTATAATATTTTAAGAAAGAAGGAAAAGAAATGAATAAATTTGTTAGTGCAAAAAATATGATTGATAAAGCAAAAGCAGGTAAATATGCCGTTGCTCACTTTAATATTAATAATTTAGAATGAACAAGATCTATTCTTGAAGTTGCACAAGAAACTAAATCATCTGTTATTTTAGGTGTTTCAGAAGGTGCTATTAAATACATGGGTGGATTTAACACAGTTGTTAGTATGACTTTAGCGTTATTGAATGATTTAAATATTACTATTCCAGTGGCATTACATTTAGATCATGGTCAATCAATAGATTCTTGTAAGAAAGCATTAGATGCTGGTTTTAGTTCAGTTATGTTTGATGGTTCTCATTTAGATTTTAATGAAAATATAAAAGGTACCAAAGAAGTAGTTACTTATGCTAAGAAAAAAAATGCATCTGTTGAAGCAGAAGCAGGTACTATTGGTGGTGAAGAAGATGGAGTTATTGGTAGTGGTGAGATTGCTAGTGAGGAAGATTGTAAATCATTAGCAGCTTTAGGAATTGACTTTTTAGCAGCCGGAATAAATAATATTCATGGAAAGTATCCTAAAAATTGAGATGGTTTAAATTTTGATGTGTTAAAAAATTTATCAGTAGCTTCAAATAAGCCAATGGTATTACATGGTGGTTCTGGAATTCCAAAAGATCAGGTTAAAAAAGCTATTAATTTAGGAATTAGTAAAATTAATGTTAATACTGAATTACAAGAAGTATTCGCCGCAGCTATTGAAAAATATGTTACGGAAGGAAAACTTAATGAAGATAAAGGGTTTGATCCTAGAAAAATTTTTAAGCCAGGAATGGAAGCAATTAAACTTAAAGCTAAAGAATTATTAACAGAATTTGGTTCATTAGGAAAATCTTAAAAAAATGGTCATATTATTACTAATATGACCATTTTTAAATAATTTTCCTTAAATTAAGATAAATTTCAAATATGAAAATTACTTTTATTATCAATAACTTGTGATATTTTTTCATTACTTAAAATATCAATTATTACTTCGGCCTTAATAGCAACTTTCGCGTCTAACATATGACCACCAATTACGTTAAAATTATCATCACCAAAAGTAGTATGACAATGAATAATTGGTTTATTTCTATCTTTTTCATCTCAAATGATTGTTCCAATTGTTGATAACAATTCATATTGTTCAAGAAAAGTTTTTTTTACATAATCAGTACTTTTTTTAGGAATGTAGCCTAAAGTGACATTAGTAATAGCACCAATCATTTGGAATTGTGCCATTCCTATGTTTTCTTTAATAGCAAATTGCTCTAAAGTTTTAATAATCATTTCATCTTTTTCAATAATTAATGCATACTTATTTCCGATCATTTTTTTAATTTTCATAATAAGAATCTCACCTTTCTTTTAGCAGTATTTTAACATATTTATTAATAGCAATAATGATTAAAATTGATTATTATAGGAAAAAAATATTTTTCTTTTTGTAATAAAAATTATTTTAAAAAGAAAATATATTAATTTTAAAATTAATAGGTATAATAAAACTAATATTTAAACTAAGGAAGTGATAAAGTTGAAAACTAATGGTTTAGTAATTGCTATTGGTAATGATCATACCGCTTATGAATTTAAACAACCAATTATTAAATTTTTACATACAGAAGGCTATCAAATTTTAGATTTAGGAACAAATAGCAGTGAATCTGTTGATTATCCTAATTTTGGTTTTAATGTTGCAAATGCTATTGTTAGTAAAAAAGCAGATTTTGGTATTGTAATTTGTGCTACTGGTATTGGTATTAGCATTGCTACCAATCGTATTAATGGTGTTCGTTGTGCTCTTTGCTATGAGGAAGAAACAGTAAGATTGGCAAGACTTCATAATGACGCTAATGTTTTAGCACTAGGTGCTAGAATTATTTCTGATTATAAAGCAGTAGAACTTGTGAAATTATTTTTAAATACTAAAACAAGTGATGAAAAAAGACATCAATTAAGAGTTACAAAACTAAAATAATTTTACTATTAAATTATTAAAGAGAGGATGTTTAAAAATGGATAAATCTTTTAATAAAGGTCTTGACCCAGAATTAAAAAAAATTGTGAAAGATGAATGACAACGTCAACAAAATCATATTGAATTAATAGCTTCAGAAAACTATGTATCACCAGCTGTACTTACACTCGCTGGAACAATATTAACTAATAAGTATGCAGAAGGTTATCCGGGCAGAAGATATTATAATGGTTGCGAAAATGTTGATAAAATTGAAAATTTGGCAATAGAGCGTTTTAAACAATTATTTAATTGTAGTCATAAACCAGGTCAATGTAAAAAAGGTAATTTTCATGCTAATGTACAACCTCATTCTGGTAGTCAAGCTAATGCTGAAGCATATGCTGCTATATTACGTCCAGGTGATACTATTCTTGGTATGGAACTTGATGCCGGTGGTCATTTAACTCATGGTTATAAAATTAATTTTTCTGGTAAAATTTATCACGGTGTTAATTATGGTGTAAGTAAAAAGGATGAATATTTAGATTATGATGAAATTTTAAAAATTGCTAAAGAATGTAAACCAAAAATTATTGTAGCAGGAGCTAGTGCTTATTCAAGACTTATTGATTGATCAAAGTTTCGTAAAATTGTTGATACTGTTGGAGCATATTTAATGGTTGATATGGCGCATATTGCTGGATTAATTGCTGCTGGATTACATCAAAATCCTATTTGTTATGCTGATATTACAACAACAACAACTCATAAAACATTAAGAGGACCACGTGGTGGTGCTATTCTTTGCACTGAAGAATTAAAAAAGAAAATTGATAGTGCGGTATTTCCTGGTAATCAAGGTGGACCATTGGAACATATTATTGCAGCAAAAGCACAAGCTTTTTATGAAGCATTAACACCAGAATTTAAAACTTATCAAATGCAAGTAATTAAAAATGCGCAAGCATTAGCAAAAACTTTTCTTGATGCAAAATTTCATGTAGTGGCGGGTGGAACTGATAATCATTTATTAACTGTTAATGTTACTAATATTAACGGTTTAAATGGTAAAGAAGCTGTTGATATTTTAGAAAAGATTAATATTGTTGCTAATAAGAATGGTGTTCCCTTTGATCCTTTACCAGCTGTTATTACTAGTGGTGTTCGTTTTGGTAGTCCAGCAATGACAACGAGAGGTTTTAAAGAAGAGCAGTTTATTGAATTAGGAAAGATTATTATTAGTGCTTGAAAATTACCTAAGGGTATTAATGATGATGGTTTACATGAATTAAGAAAAAAAGTTGATATACTTTTAAATAAATTTCCCATTTATGAAGATATAAAATTACCTCAATAATAAAATAATTATTTTACATTTGGAATATGAAAATAAGTTTTCTGTTAATTAACAGAAAACTTATTTTATTTTTTTGAATCTTTAATTTCTTTTATTTTTTCAATAAAATTATTATCATATTTAACCGAAGATTGTTCTTTAATAAACTTTATTAATTCCGAAACATCTTCATCACTAATTCATGGTGCTTGTAAGCGATTGATATTATTTTGTCCTGGAGCTAAAAATAACATAGGTGGTTGGCCCTTAATTACTGGACCATTTTTGATATAAAATTCTAAATTTTAATTTGTAAAATTGGTGGTTTTAGAAATTTAGAATGTATTCTTTCATAATTATAAAACATAACATATTGATTTACATCATTTATAGCTTCATTGATGGATAAATATTGATTTGATCCTTTAGGTAGTCATTCTTGAGATAAATGAGAAAATCAGTTTTCAGATAATACATTACCACCAATATCATAAGGTTGTTTTTTGCTTAAAATTATTTGTTTATCCTCTGCTCATTTTGTGATATCTTGACAATAAAATTCGTTGGCGTTATCTGAATGTAAAATAACATTTTTTACTTGATTTCAAGAAAATTGTTTGTTGATTTTTTCAAGAGCAGGAAGAATTAAATCCTGATATGATTTATTAGGAGCAATATTATAACTAACAACATTATTTGAATAAAAATCAATAATTACAAAAAGATATAATCATCCTTCTTTAGTATTTATTTGTTTAGTGTCCATTGATCAAATTTGATTTGAAGAGGTTGTACTTTTATAATCTTTGTTTACTTTATCCATTGTAGGTATTCACTTATTTGGATTTTTTTTGTTTTTAGGATAGTTATTTTTAGTTTGTTTTAATCCTTGAATATTGTGTTCTTTCATAATTTTTCGCATTTGTTTTATTGATAATTCTATATTTAAAATGATATTTTTTTCTTGTTTTAATCACTCTTTAAAAGCTGAAAAAATTCTTAAATATCCATAAATTCTGCCTTTTCTTGTAGAATGAAATTCGATTAAAAGTTGGCATATTTTTTGATATTTATGATTGCATTTAATAATATGATTTTCTTCTTTTTTAATAGGTTTTTGTTTATTTTTTAAAAAGTAATATGTTGATCTGTTTAATTGAAGATATTGACATAGGTTTCTAATTGAATATTGATTTTTACAATCATCAATAATTTTAATTTTTTCTTTGATATTTAATTTGTTAATTACTAATGCTATTTGTTTAATTTTATCCATTAATAAAAATCCTTTCAGGTTAAAATTAGTGTTAATTATATAACACAATTGTTTTTAGAATACATTCAGGTTTTTTAAATTAATGGTCTAGTAAAAAGGGCTAAGTGGCAAGTGGCAAGTGGCACCTAATAATTTTTCTGCTCCAGCAGTATCAAGGATTGTTTTTGAATCAATTCAAGATGCAACTTTAAAAGCAATTCTTGCTGGAATATTATTTTTAATTACGCCAGTAATTACATCTACTGATGGTCTTTGTGTTGCTATTACTAAATGAATTCCTGCCGCTCGACCCATTTGTGTAATTCGCATGATTCCTTCTTCAACTTGCTTGCTTGCTTGTACCATTAAATCTGCTAATTCATCAATAACAATAATATAATAAGGTAATTTATCAATTTCTTGACTTATTTTTTTATTATAACTTTCAATATCACGATTTCCATTTTTTGCAAATAGTTGGTATCGACGCATCATTTCTAAAATTACTACTTGTAATG
This sequence comes from Spiroplasma endosymbiont of Acasis viretata, assembly GCF_964031275.1. NCBI lineage: Bacteria > Bacillati > Mycoplasmatota > Mollicutes > Entomoplasmatales > Spiroplasmataceae > Spiroplasma > Spiroplasma endosymbiont of Acasis viretata. The sequence goes on along the minus strand of NZ_OZ035019.1, from coordinate 138,253 downwards.
CTGCTGGTGTTTTGTTTGCTTGATTAATTACTGGAATAATTAAATGTGGGATATCATTATAAATTGCTAATTCTACTCATTTAGGATCGATTAATATTAGTTTTATTTCATGAGGTTTGTATTGTAAGAGCAAAGAAATTAGTAAATGCCACTTGCCACTTGCCACTTAGCCCTTTTTACTAGACCATTAATTTAAAAAACCTGAATGTATTCTAAAAACAATTGTGTTATATAATTAACACTAATTTTAACCTGAAAGGATTTTTATTAATGGATAAAATTAAACAAATAGCATTAGTAATTAACAAATTAAATATCAAAGAAAAAATTAAAATTATTGATGATTGTAAAAATCAATATTCAATTAGAAACCTATGTCAATATCTTCAATTAAACAGATCAACATATTACTTTTTAAAAAATAAACAAAAACCTATTAAAAAAGAAGAAAATCATATTATTAAATGCAATCATAAATATCAAAAAATATGCCAACTTTTAATCGAATTTCATTCTACAAGAAAAGGCAGAATTTATGGATATTTAAGAATTTTTTCAGCTTTTAAAGAGTGATTAAAACAAGAAAAAAATATCATTTTAAATATAGAATTATCAATAAAACAAATGCGAAAAATTATGAAAGAACACAATATTCAAGGATTAAAACAAACTAAAAATAACTATCCTAAAAACAAAAAAAATCCAAATAAGTGAATACCTACAATGGATAAAGTAAACAAAGATTATAAAAGTACAACCTCTTCAAATCAAATTTGATCAATGGACACTAAACAAATAAATACTAAAGAAGGATGATTATATCTTTTTGTAATTATTGATTTTTATTCAAATAATGTTGTTAGTTATAATATTGCTCCTAATAAATCATATCAGGATTTAATTCTTCCTGCTCTTGAAAAAATCAACAAACAATTTTCTTGAAATCAAATAAAAAATGTTATTTTACATTCAGATAACGCCAACGAATTTTATTGTCACGATATCACAAAATGAGCAGAGGATAAACAAATAATTTTAAGCAAAAAACAACCTTATGATATTGGTGGTAATGTATTATCTGAAAACTGATTTTCTCATTTATCTCAAGAATGACTACCTAAAGGATCAAATCAATATTTATCCATCAATGAAGCTATAAATGATGTAAATCAATATGTTATGTTTTATAATTATGAAAGAATACATTCTAAATTTCTAAAACCACCAATTTTACAAATTAAAATTTAGAATTTTATATCAAAAATGGTCCAGTAATTAAGGGCCAACCACCTATTTACTAGAATTAATTAAACATAGTTATTTTTGTAAGTTACACAGATTACTAAACATTACCAATTTTTCACCAGTATAACCAGCATCTACTAGTATTTTTTGAACTGCAGAAAGATTCTCTTTTTCATTTTCAATCATTATTATAGCACTATTACGATCTGTTTTTTCTGCTGTGGTTATGTAAATTGCATGTGGTAAACCTTGAGAATCAACAGCAATATGACGCTTTATTCCTGAAATCTTTTTACCAGCATCATAACCTTTATTTTTAGTAGTATCTGTATTTTTAACACTTTGTGAATCAATTATACAAAAACTAGTTTGTTCTTTTCTACCATTATTGATACGAAATGCCTTGACTAATTTTTTTTAAAACTAATTGTAATACACTAGGTTCTTTATCATTATTTTTACTTCAAGCTTGAAAATAATAATATACAATTTGTCATTTTGGAAAATTTTTTGGTAACATTCTTCACTGGCAACCACTTTTTAATACATATAAAACTGCACAAAATACTTCATATAAATCTAAACTTCTTGGTTTAGTTCTCTTTTTAGTATTTTCTAAAATTGATTTTATATTTTCAAATTGCTCTTTGCTAACATTACTAGGATAATTTTTACACATATATACCTCTTATTTTAAAATATATAATCATTTTATCCTATTCTCTAAAAGATTTTAAACAGGTTCTAAGAATTTTTTCAGCTTTTAAAGAGTGATTAAAACAAGAAAAAAATATCATTTTAAATATAGAATTATCAATAAAACAAATGCGAAAAATTATGAAAGAACACAATATTCAAGGATTAAAACAAACTAAAAATAACTATCCTAAAAACAAAAAAAATCCAAATAAGTGAATACCTACAATGGATAAAGTAAACAAAGATTATAAAAGTACAACCTCTTCAAATCAAATTTGATCAATGGACACTAAACAAATAAATACTAAAGAAGGATGATTATATCTTTTTGTAATTATTGATTTTTATTCAAATAATGTTGTTAGTTATAATATTGCTCCTAATAAATCATATCAGGATTTAATTCTTCCTGCTCTTGAAAAAATCAACAAACAATTTTCTTGAAATCAAATAAAAAATGTTATTTTACATTCAGATAACGCCAACGAATTTTATTGTCAAGATATCACAAAATGAGCAGAGGATAAACAAATAATTTTAAGCAAAAAACAACCTTATGATATTGGTGGTAATATATTATCTGAAAACTGATTTTCTCATTTATCTCAAGAATGACTACCTAAAGGATCAAATCAATATTTATCCATCAATGAAGCTATAAATGATGTAAATCAATATGTTATGTTTTATAATTATGAAAGAATACATTCTAAATTTCTAAAACCACCAATTTTACAAATTAAAATTTAGAATTTTATATCAAAAATGGTCCAGTAATTAAGGGCCAACCACCAGCCAATAGTTAGAAATATAAAAGGATTAGTAATTATATTATTAATTAATTGATATAAAGCAAAGACCAAGTTAATTAAAATAATTGTTGGAATAAGGATTAAACATAAATATTTGAAACCTTTATTTCATTTAACTCATGAATATTGATTATTAAATTCTTTTAAACTATCATAACATTTTCAAATAAGGATAACACCAATTAATTCACAAATACCAATAATCATTTGTCAAATACCAGTAACTCATATTGCGAGCCCATCAATTAAAGGACTACTATTATTAAAGCAGAATATTAAACCAAGCATAAAACTACTAATAATCATTATTAATAATGCTTGATAACGTTTAATACCATAACAACTAATTAGAGGATTAACAACGGCTTCAGCTATTGCTATTAATGAAGATATACCAGCAAAAAATACTGATAAAAAGAAAAGGAAAGCTAAAGTGTGACTTAAAAATGGAAGATGTGTTTGCTCAGTAATCATTGCAAAAACTTGTGGAAAAACTTGAAAAATTAAAGTTGGACCCGAAATAAATACTTCATCAATAGTTTTATGCTGATTATATGCAATTGCACCAATTCCTCCAAAAACAGTACATGTTGTTAATAAAGCAACAATAACAGTACCAACCATAATAATTAAACCTTTATTAGTATTACTAGTACCAATTGGCGCATGACTTGAAAAAATAATAATAACACCTGTACAAGTTGAAAGCATAAAGAAGGCTTGTCCAAAAGCATCAGTTCAAATGCTACTAGTTAATATTTTTTCACTATTAAAACTAAACATTGTTTTTAAACCATCTAGAGCACCAGGCAAAGTTAAAACGTAAATCATCATCATTAAAATCATGATAAATAGACTAGGAATAAAAATTTTATTTGCTAAATCAATCCCTTTAACAACGCCACCCAACAAAATAACACCAGTAATAATTCAAACCATAATTAAACTAATTAAAACTCAAATACTAATATTACCCAATTGACTAAAACTTTGTGGTACATCGTTGGAAGTTTGACCAATTAATTTATTTAAGAAAAATCCTTGTTGATTTAAACCAGGAAGAAAAGACATAACTATTGCCAATAATGATCAAGCGACAAGAACACTATAAAATACACCCATTATTCAAACAACTGCAGTTTGTAAAAATCCAAAGAAAGTCCCGGGAGTTTTTGCTAAATCTTTAAAAATTTCAACATGATTTTTACGATATTTATTACCTAAATTGATTTCAATTAATAAAATTGGTAAAGCACAGACAATTAGTGCAATAAAGAATGGAATTAAAAAGATACCACCATGTTTATTCATTTGATTTGGAAATCCCCAAATACTTCCTAATCCTACAGCACACCTAGTACTGACATAATAAATCCTCATGTAGTTATGTTTTTTTCTTTTTGCCTTTCATATAATCAGTCCCTTTATTTTTAGATAGTATTATGAATTTTACACAATAGTTATCAAAGTTACAATATATATTAGTAATATATTTTTAATCTTTAGTTAAAAGTTATATTTTTTTAAAACCATTAAAATTCAAATTTAAAAATATCAATGTATAATATTCTTAGTTATGTATATTTGATTTTTTGTTTATTAGGAGGAAAATAGATGATAAAGATATTACTTACGTGTTCAGCTGGTATGAGCACTTTAAGACTAGAAGCAAATATGAAAGAGTATATTAAAGAGTTAAATTTAGATTATGAAGTGAAAGCATTAGGTGCTACTGAAGCAAAATCATCTTTTGCTAAAGGTGAAAAATGGGATGTTGTTTTATTAGGACCACAAGTAAGTTATATGAAAAATGATTTTACTAATATTATTGGAAATGCTGCTCTTAATGTTATTCCAGCAGCAGTTTATGCGATGGTTCAAGGTAAAGAAACGTTAGAATTAGCAATGAGTTTATTAGAAATTAAAAAATAATACTATGAGCATTAAAGAAAAAGAGAAAAGTAGTAATATTGATTTTGAAAAAATTTCACTTGAAATAATTTCTTCTGCTGGAAAAGCAAAATCTTTAGCAATAGAAGCAATTACTCTCGCTAAGGAAGCACAATTTGAAACAGCATTAAAAATGATTGATGAAGCAAATGATAATATTACTAAAGCTTTGCAATCACATATGAGCGTCATTGTTGAAGAAGGTAAAGGTTATCAATTACCTTTTTCAGTATTGTTTATGCATTCTGAAGATCATTTGTTAACAACACAAATGATGATTGAAATTAGTAAAGAATTTATTAATTTATATCAATTTATAAACAGAAAAAAATAAAAATAGGCATTTGCCTATTTTTATTTAAAAGACTTGGTGCAAAACCTTTAATTTTAATAATTTAACGGTTATTATTAATATCAAAGGTGATAATTATTATGTTAAAAAAATACAAAGATGAACAAGAATTTTATAGTTTAGTGGGAATAAAACTACAAACATTTCAAAAAATGGTTGAAATTTTAAAAAAAGCTGAAGCAATTAAAAAAGCAGTTGGTGGTAAACCTAATAAATTATCAATAGAAAATCGTTTATTAATGACATTAGAATACTGAAAAGAGTATAGTAGTTATAGAGTTATTGCAAAAAGATATAATATTAGTCATACTAGCTGCATTCGTAATATTTTTTGAATTGAAAATACTTTAATAAAAAGTGGAATTTTTAATTTATCTGGCAAAAAAGATTTAATCAAAAATAAAGGAATCAATAATAATTTACTAGCTATTGATGCTACTGAAACTCCAATTGAAAGAATTAAAAAAAACTAAAATTACTTTTTTCGGGTAAAAACAAACATCATACTCTTAAATCGCAAATAATTATTGATATTTTAAATGGAAAAATTATTTCAACCGCTTTTTGTTTTGGAAGCATTCATGATTTTAAATTACTTTTAAAATCTAAAACTTTTATTCATCCAGAAAAACAAGTTTTTGTTGATTCAGGTTATCAAGGAATACAAAATATTCATAAAAATACATTTTTGCCATTTAAAAAAAGTAAATACAATAAATTAATACCAATTCAAAAAGAATACAATAAAACTTTAAGCAAAATTAGAATTAAAATTGAACACGTATTTGCTAAACTAAAACGTTTTAAAATTTTAACTTTAAAATATCGCAATAAAATACGAAGATTTGCATTAAGATTTAATTTAATAGCAGGAATATATAATTTTGAATTACCTTAGTTTTGCACCAAGTCTAAAGTATAAAATTAATCTTTTGGTTTTTTTTCAAAATCTTCTCCATCTTTTTCTAATCCTTTGATTGGACAAAGTAGAGGATAATTTTCTTTACAATAATCACAATGTCATTTTTTCTTTTTGAAAATTTCTTTAAATTTTTTAAACATTATATTTTTTCTCTCTTTCTTTTCATTATTTTTTTGTAAGTATATTTTATTCTTGTTCAAGTTCTGTTCATGAGCCAGTAGTGTTAGTGACTACTTTTCATCCTGTATTACTATTTTCGAATTTAGTTTTTAATTGATTAAAATTCTCAATAATTTTTTCAGATAAAGTATATAAATCTTCGTTTGAAATATAACCTTTTCAACCACTTGCATCTCATTCGGGAAATCTAGAAATAATATTAAAAATTTCAGTTTTATTTTTATTAGTATTTAAAATTTTTTGTCATTCATATCGACTTATTGCAATTTTTAAAGTATCATGTCATAAAAATTTATAATATTTTTCTATTATATTTTTATCGTGAGTATTTGGTGAAAATTGTGGTGCTAAAAAAAATAATTCCTTAGGTGCTTCATGATAAGTTACTATAATTCCATACGTATTATATCCACGTATATTAATTAAAGACGAAAAATTATTTATTAACTTTTCAGTTAATTCATATATGCTAATCTTTTCTCATCCATTACCTTGATAAGGAAAAGATGAAGTATCATAGTATATTTTTTCTCTTAATTTTTCAAGGTCATTTAAAGAAAAAAGTTTAAATCAACTATCTAAAGTACTACTATTAATGTATATATACGATATAGCAAGTTCATATTGAAATTCATAGTTAGTAATAATTTTATCTTCACCATCATATTTTATTGGTTCATTATTTAAAATATTTGTAGTTTTAATTTCGGTGCTTAAAATAGAATTTAAGTTTCCTGTGGTTGTTGCAAATGTTAAAAGACTTACTGTTGTTAATAGTTTTTTCATAATCATCCCCCCCTTATTTAGTTTCTTTACTTTATATAAAAATTATTTTAATTATCTGGCTAAAATTTTACTATATTTTAAGTAAAATAAAATATAAAAGATAATAACTCAATTTTAAACATTGGATTTATTTGATACTAAACTTTAAATTTTTTAAGAAATTTATTATAATTTTTTATACTTATAAAAATCAAAAAATAAGTATAGTATTTATATTATTTTATAATAATTTTAATTATATAAAAGTTTTATTATTATTTTATTTAAAATAATATGTTATTGTATATAGAAGTTTTAAAGGAATATAAAGTTATGTTTAAATTAAAAGCACCTTATAAACCAACAGGTGATCAACCCGAAGCAATTAGTAAATTAGTAGTAGCTATTAAAAATAATATTAAATACCAAGTATTATTGGGAGCCACTGGCACGGGTAAAACTTTTACAATGGCCAATGTTATTGCGCAAGTGCAAAAACCAACTTTAATTTTAGTACATAATAAAACATTAGCTATGCAATTATATGGAGAATTGAAAACTTTTTTTCCTGAAAATCGCGTTGAATATTTTGTCTCATATTTTGATTTTTATCAACCTGAGGCATATTTACCAAAAACCGATACTTATATTGATAAAAATTCTAAACAAAATCAAGAAATTGAAATGTTAAGATTAAGTGCTTTAAATGGTTTATCTATTAGTAAAGATGTTATTGTTGTGGCATCGGTAGCAGCAATTTATGGTGAACAAGAACCAACAGCATATAAAGATAACTTTTTTGAATTGAGAAAAGGACAAAAAATTAATAGAAAAGATTTATTATTAAGACTAATTAAAAATGGATATGTACGTAATGATATTACATTAGAACCGGGTAGTTTTAGTGCAAAAGGTGATTTAATAAAGTTAGCTCCATCTTGAAATGATCAATTTTATTTAAGAATTAGTTTATTTGGTGATGAAATTGAAGAAATAGCACGTATTGATACATTAGGTGCTAATGTTTTAGAGCGTTTTCCCTTTATTACAATTTTTCCTGCGCAAAATTATATTACTAGTAAAAATCGTGTTGATCAGGCAATTATTAAAATTACTGAAGAGTTAAAAATAACATTAGCACAACTAAGAAATAATAATATGTTAGTAGAAGCGCAAAGATTAGAACAAAGAACAGAACATGATCTAGAATCCTTAAAAGAATTTGGTATTTGTAGTGGTATTGAAAATTATTCTCGTCATTTAGAAAATAGAGAAGTGGGTTCAGCACCATATACTTTAATTGATTTTTTTCCAGATGATTTTTTAACAATTATTGATGAATCTCATATGACATTACCGCAAATTAGAGGAATGTATAATACTGATCGTAGCAGAAAAGAAACATTAGTAAAATATGGCTTTCGTTTACCTAGTGCTTTGGATAATCGTCCTTTAAATTTTAATGAATTTTCTAATAAGTTAAAGCAAGTTATTTATACTTCAGCAACTCCTGCTGATTATGAATTAGCATTAATTAAAAATGAAGTTGAGCCTTTTAATGTACCAGTTCAACAAATTATTCGTCCCACAGGTTTATTAGATCCAACAATTGAAATTAAACCAACTAAAAATCAAATGGAAGATATTATTAATCAAATAAAATTACGAACAAAAAATAATGAAAGAGTATTTATTACTACTTTAACAATTAGAATGGCAGAAGAATTATCAAATTTTTTACAAGAACAAAAAATTAAAGTTGCTTATATTCATAATGAATTAAAAACATTAGAACGTACTAAAGTTTTGTTAGATTTAAGAAAAGGTGTTTTTGATGTTATTGTTGGTATTAATTTATTACGTGAAGGATTAGACGTACCAGAAGTGTCATTAATCTGTATTTTGGATGCTGATAAATCTGGTTTTTTACGTAATACTAAATCATTAATCCAAACTATTGGTCGCGCAGCACGAAATGTTAATGGTCATGTTATACTATATGGAGATATTAAGACAGAGGCAATGACACAAGCAATTGAAGAAACGCAAAGAAGAAGAGAAATTCAACTTGCTTATAATAAAAAACATAATATAGTACCAGTTACTGTTAAAAAACCGTTGAGTGAAATCGTAAGTACTAGAGAATTAGATGTTGATTTAAAAATTTTAAATTCAAGTAAAGGTAAAACAAAAATAGCTGCTAAAACAAAGATAATTGCTGATTTAAGAGTTGAAATGTTACAAGCAGCTAAAGATTTAAATTTTGAAAAGGCAGCTTCACTTCGTGATTTAATTTTGAGTATTGAAAGTGAAAAATAAAGGAGTAAATACTAAAATTAATACTCATATACCAATAATATTTTTAATAAAAAATTATATTACTAAACCTAAAATTTTTATTGGTGATTATACTTATTATCATGATTTTAATGGTGAGCAAGCAGCTATTGATTTTGAAAATAAAAATATAATTTATCATTTTCCAAATATGATAAATGATGAATTAATTATTGGTAAATTTTGTTCAATTGCACAAGGTGTTTTATTTATAATGAATGGTGGCAATCATAATTATTGTGTAGTTTCAACATTTCCTTTACCATTATTTTATAAATCATTAAATTTATCAGAAGTTACAGAAAAAGATAAATTAGATAAATTTCCGATTAAATCATCAACAGCGATAGAAAATGATGTTTGAATTGGTCATGATGTGGCAATCTTAAGAGGGCTAACTATTGGTAATGGGGCAGTAATTGCAGCTAAAAGTGTAGTTACAAAAAATGTGCCTCCTTATGCTATTGTTGGTGGTAATCTTGCTAAAATTATAAAATATCGTTTTTCTAAAAAAATAGTTCAAAAATTACAAAATATAAAGTGATGAGATTGATCTATTGAAAAGATTATTGAAAATTCAGATTTGTTAAAACAAAATTTTGATAATAGACTTGGTGCAAAACCTTTAATTTTAATAATTTAACGGTTATTATTAATATCAAAGGTGATAATTATTATGTTAAAAAAATACAAAGATGAACAAGAATTTTATAGTTTAGTGGGAATAAAACTACAAACATTTCAAAAAATGGTTGAAATTTTAAAAAAAGCTGAAGCAATTAAAAAAGCAGTTGGTGGTAAACCTAATAAATTATCAATAGAAAATCGTTTATTAATGACATTAGAATACTGAAAAGAGTATAGTAGTTATAGAGTTATTGCAAAAAGATATAATATTAGTCATACTAGCTGCATTCGTAATATTTTTTGAATTGAAAATACTTTAATAAAAAGTGGAATTTTTAATTTATCTGGCAAAAAAGATTTAATCAAAAATAAAGGAATCAATAATACTTTACTAGCTATTGATGCTACTGAAACTCCAATTGAAAGAATTAAAAAAAACTAAAATTACTTTTTTCGGGTAAAAACAAACATCATACTCTTAAATCGCAAATAATTATTGATATTTTAAATGGAAAAATTATTTCAACCGCTTTTTGTTTTGGAAGCATTCATGATTTTAAATTACTTTTAAAATCTAAAACTTTTATTCATCCAGAAAAACAAGTTTTTGTTGATTCAGGTTATCAAGGAATACAAAATATTCATAAAAATACATTTTTGCCATTTAAAAAAAGTAAATACAATAAATTAATACCAATTCAAAAAGAATACAATAAAACTTTAAGCAAAATTAGAATTAAAATTGAACACGTATTTGCTAAACTAAAACGTTTTAAAATTTTAACTTTAAAATATCGCAATAAAATACGAAGATTTGCATTAAGATTTAATTTAATAGCAGGAATATATAATTTTGAATTACCTTAGTTTTGCACCAAGTCTAATTAATTAAACAGGCCACTTGCCACTTGCCACTTAGCCCTTTTTACTAGACCATTAATTTAAAAAACCTGAATGTATTCTAAAAACAATTGTGTTATATAATTAACACTAATTTTAACCTGAAAGGATTTTTATTAATGGATAAAATTAAACAAATAGCATTAGTAATTAACAAATTAAATATCAAAGAAAAAATTAAAATTATTGATGATTGTAAAAATCAATATTCAATTAGAAACCTATGTCAATATCTTCAATTAAACAGATCAACATATTACTTTTTAAAAAATAAACAAAAACCTATTAAAAAAGAAGAAAATCATATTATTAAATGCAATCATAAATATCAAAAAATATGCCAACTTTTAATCGAATTTCATTCTACAAGAAAAGGCAGAATTTATGGATATTTAAGAATTTTTTCAGCTTTTAAAGAGTGATTAAAACAAGAAAAAAATATCATTTTAAATATAGAATTATCAATAAAACAAATGCGAAAAATTATGAAAGAACACAATATTCAAGGATTAAAACAAACTAAAAATAACTATCCTAAAAACAAAAAAAATCCAAATAAGTGAATACCTACAATGGATAAAGTAAACAAAGATTATAAAAGTACAACCTCTTCAAATCAAATTTGATCAATGGACACTAAACAAATAAATACTAAAGAAGGATGATTATATCTTTTTGTAATTATTGATTTTTATTCAAATAATGTTGTTAGTTATAATATTGCTCCTAATAAATCATATCAGGATTTAATTCTTCCTGCTCTTGAAAAAATCAACAAACAATTTTCTTGAAATCAAATAAAAAATGTTATTTTACATTCAGATAACGCCAACGAATTTTATTGTCAAGATATCACAAAATGAGCAGAGGATAAACAAATAATTTTAAGCAAAAAACAACCTTATGATATTGGTGGTAATGTATTATCTGAAAACTGATTTTCTCATTTATCTCAAGAATGACTACCTAAAGGATCAAATCAATATTTATCCATCAATGAAGCTATAAATGATGTAAATCAATATGTTATGTTTTATAATTATGAAAGAATACATTCTAAATTTCTAAAACCACCAATTTTACAAATTAAAATTTAGAATTTTATATCAAAAATGGTCCAGTAATTAAGGGCCAACCACCATTATTAATGCCAGATTTAAAACTATCAATTAATGATGGTGGCATTGAGTATTATAAAAACTTAGTTGGTACTAGTAATTTAGAATGACAAAAATTAAAAGTTCTTTGTTATCATTATTTAATTGATTTGAATCAGCCATTAAAAAATTTAACAAAAACACAACTTAATTATATTATGCGTGGTAGTGATGAAGCCATTACTTTCAGTATTACTTCGGCAAATGGTCGTAAATATCCTAATCATGATTATATTGAAGGCATTGCCACTTTAATTGAAAGACGTTTTTTAGAAACAACTAGTGATTTTGCCCGTGATTATTATCGTAAATTTATGAGTGAACGCACTTGTTTAACTTGTCAAGGAACAAGATTAAATGAATTTGCATTGGCAGTTAAAATTAAAGATGAAAATAATAAAGAAATGAATATTAGTCATTATACTAATTTAGACATCGAAGAAAGTTTAACATTTATGTTAAATATTAAATTATTAGCTTATCAACAAGAAATTGCTAAATTAATATTAGTAGAAATCATTAATCGTTTAAGTTTTTTAACTAATGTTGGTTTAGGTTATTTAAACTTATCACGAATGGCACAAACTTTATCTGGTGGTGAATCACAACGAATTCGATTAGCAACTCAAATTGGTTCACAATTAACGGGAGTATTGTATGTTCTTGATGAACCTTCAATTGGTTTACATCAACGTGATAATGTTAAGTTAATTGAAACTTTAAAACAAATGCGAGATCTTGATAATACATTATTAGTAGTAGAACACGATGAAGATACAATGTGAGCAGCAGATTGATTAATTGATATTGGTCCAAAAGCCGGAATTTATGGTGGTGAAGTAATTGCTGAAGGTACACCACAGCAAGTTGCTAATAATCCTAATTCAATTACTGGAAAATATTTAAATGGTGAAAAATTTATTGCGTTACCTAAATCAAGAAGAAGTGGTAATGGTAAAGTTATTGAAATTCAAGAAGCACAAGCTAATAATTTACGTAAAATAAATGTTAAATTACCTTTAGGTAAATTTATTTGTGTTACTGGTGTTTCAGGAAGTGGTAAATCAACGCTTGTTAATGATATTTTATATACTAGTATTCAAAAGTATTTGGGTTTAAAGGGACAACGACCAGGAAAACATAAAGCAATAAAAGGGATTGAATTTATTGATAAAATTGTTGCTATTTCGCAAGAACCAATTGGCAGAACACCAAGGAGTAATCCGGCTACTTATACTTCAGTTTTTGATGATATTCGTGATTTATTTACACAAACACCAGAAGCAAAAATTAGAGGATATGCTAAAGGTAGATTTTCATTTAATGTACCAGGAGGAAGATGTGAACGTTGTTCTGGCGATGGTGTTATTAAAATTGCGATGCATTTTTTACCAGATGTTTATGTAACTTGCGAAATTTGTGAAGGAAAACGTTATAATAGTGAAACATTACAAGTTAAATATAAAGGTAAAAATATTTATGATGTACTAGAACTGCCTGTTGATTTAGCATTAACTTTTTTTGCTAATCATCCAAAAATCCATAAAAAATTAGCAATGATACAAGAAGTAGGATTAGGATACGTAAAATTAGGGCAACCTGCTACTGAATTATCTGGTGGTGAAGCACAAAGAGTGAAACTAGCTAAAGAATTACAAAAACGTGCTACTGGCAAAACTATGTATATTTTAGATGAACCAACTACTGGTTTACACGTTGATGATATTAAAAGGTTAATTGAAGTTTTAAATAAAATCGTTAATCATGGTGATACTGTTGTTGTAATTGAACATAACTTAGAAGTTATTAAAGTTGCTGATTACATTATTGATCTAGGACCTGAGGGTGGTAAATTTGGTGGTGAAATCATTGCTACAGGAACACCAGAACAAGTAATAACAAATCCTAAGTCTTATACTGGACAATATTTAAAAGCAGTTATTAATCGCGATTTGAATAGAAAATAATTAAAATATTTTCTGTAGTATTCTTGAATTTTAACAAAAGAAGTGGAGAAATAAAATGTCTTTAGAAGTAGTACCAAATTTAAAAGAAATACTTATAAATTCAACTATACAAAATGTTAAAAGTAATATAATAAAGTTAAAAGAAGTTTTTAGTACTTCTTCTAATATACAATACTTAGAATATTGATTTATTTTTTTTGAAAAAGATTTTTTTTAAAAAAAATTTAAAAATAATGGAAAAAACAGTATCAATGAATGCAAAAATTTTTAGTGAAAGTAAAAGACGAAGTAATTAATGATGAAAGAAAAGAACTTAAATTTCTTACTTTTAAGTTTGAAAAAAAAATTTTTTCCCATGAGATAAAGAACTAGAGTTTGAATTACTTGAATTTACTTTAATATGAGAGGAACAAAAACAGAAGGAAAAGGATAAACTCATTGATAAAATTACAGCATTAAAAATAGAATTAAATTGTAAATTAAGTAGTAAAAAATGACAATTGAAAGAGAAATTATATAAAATTAATAATCAACAAGAAATTATTTTAAATTTTCATAATAATAGTCTTAAAAAATTAGAAGTTTTTCAAAAACAAAAAACAAGTAAGATTTTTAAATTTAAAAGTAAATTAGTTAAGTTTTTAACTTTTGGTTATTATAATTTTGAAATAAGATTAGTTAATAGAATAGAATGTGAAAAAGTTGTTTTAAATAATCAAAAAGAGCAACTTTATAAAATTGGATTAAAAATTTGTAATATGGTGGTTGGCCCTTAATTACTGGACCATTTTTGATATAAAATTCTAAATTTTAATTTGTAAAATTGGTGGTTTTAGAAATTTAGAATGTATTCTTTCATAATTATAAAACATAACATATTGATTTACATCATTTATAGCTTCATTGATGGATAAATATTGATTTGATCCTTTAGGTAGTCATTCTTGAGATAAATGAGAAAATCAGTTTTCAGATAATACATTACCACCAATATCATAAGGTTGTTTTTTGCTTAAAATTATTTGTTTATCCTCTGCTCATTTTGTGATATCTTGACAATAAAATTCGTTGGCGTTATCTGAATGTAAAATAACATTTTTTATTTGATTTCAAGAAAATTGTTTGTTGATTTTTTCAAGAGCAGGAAGAATTAAATCCTGATATGATTTATTAGGAGCAATATTATAACTAACAACATTATTTGAATAAAAATCAATAATTACAAAAAGATATAATCATCCTTCTTTAGTATTTATTTGTTTAGTGTCCATTGATCAAATTTGATTTGAAGAGGTTGTACTTTTATAATCTTTGTTTACTTTATCCATTGTAGGTATTCACTTATTTGGATTTTTTTTGTTTTTAGGATAGTTATTTTTAGTTTGTTTTAATCCTTGAATATTGTGTTCTTTCATAATTTTTCGCATTTGTTTTATTGATAATTCTATATTTAAAATGATATTTTTTTCTTGTTTTAATCACTCTTTAAAAGCTGAAAAAATTCTTAAATATCCATAAATTCTGCCTTTTCTTGTAGAATGAAATTCGATTAAAAGTTGGCATATTTTTTGATATTTATGATTGCATTTAATAATATGATTTTCTTCTTTTTTAATAGGTTTTTGTTTATTTTTTAAAAAGTAATATGTTGATCTGTTTAATTGAAGATATTGACATAGGTTTCTAATTGAATATTGATTTTTACAATCATCAATAATTTTAATTTTTTCTTTGATATTTAATTTGTTAATTACTAATGCTATTTGTTTAATTTTATCCATTAATAAAAATCCTTTCAGGTTAAAATTAGTGTTAATTATATAACACAATTGTTTTTAGAATACATTCAGGTTTTTTAAATTAATGGTCTAGTAAAAAGGGCTAAGTGGCTATCAAAAAAAGTTTGAATAAAGTTGAAATAAAAATTAGAAAAAAAAGACAAAGACTTAATTTATTTAAAGAAAATATTGTCTCTCTTGTTAAGGAAATAAATTCAATTAATATACTTGGTGCAAAACCTTTAATTTTAATAATTTAACGGTTATTATTAATATCAAAGGTGATAATTATTATGTTAAAAAAATACAAAGATGAACAAGAATTTTATAGTTTAGTGGGAATAAAACTACAAACATTTCAAAAAATGGTTGAAATTTTAAAAAAAGCTGAAGCAATTAAAAAAGCAGATGGTGGTAAACCTAATAAATTATCAATAGAAAATCGTTTATTAATGACATTAGAATACTGAAAAGAGTATAGTAGTTATAGAGTTATTGCAAAAAGATATAATATTAGTCATACTAGCTGCATTCGTAATATTTTTTGAATTGAAAATACTTTAATAAAAAGTGGAATTTTTAATTTATCTGGCAAAAAAGATTTAATCAAAAATAAAGGAATCAATAATACTTTACTAGCTATTGATGCTACTGAAACTCCAATTGAAAGAATTAAAAAAAACTAAAATTACTTTTTTCGGGTAAAAACAAACATCATACTCTTAAATCGCAAATAATTATTGATATTTTAAATGGAAAAATTATTTCAACCGCTTTTTGTTTTGGAAGCATTCATGATTTTAAATTACTTTTAAAATCTAAAACTTTTATTCATCCAGAAAAACAAGTTTTTGTTGATTCAGGTTATCAAGGAATACAAAATATTCATAAAAATACATTTTTGCCATTTAAAAAAAGTAAATACAATAAATTAATACCAATTCAAAAAGAATACAATAAAACTTTAAGCAAAATTAGAATTAAAATTGAACACGTATTTGCTAAACTAAAACGTTTTAAAATTTTAACTTTAAAATATCGCAATAAAATACGAAGATTTGCATTAAGATTTAATTTAATAGCAGGAATATATAATTTTGAATTACCTTAGTTTTGCACCAAGTCTAATGTACAAAATATTGAAATTTCAACAAACAATAGATTAATAACACAATTATAGTTATTCTTTTTATTTATTTATAATCTAAAATTGGAGAAAATATATCCATTTATATGATAAAATGTTACTTATATATAGACATGATAGACATGAAAGGATTTGTCACTTTGGAAAAAAGAGTATATTTTTTAAAATTTAATAAAAAAATTCTTAAAATGGATTTAATAAGTTTTGGAACTGGTTTAATAGGTATTTTTTTGGGAATTCTAAGTATTTTAGCATTACAACCTTTTTGAGATAATGATAAAGCATCACTTTGAATAACTGTTGTTGCAATTTTTTTTGATATTACTAGTTTTACTTTAGCTTTTCTACCTTTTTTCTTAATGTTCCGTTTAATTAGATTAAAGAAAACTTTGATAAAACAAAATATGAAATTATATCGAAAAGATCAATTTAGTGTTTCGCTTGATTTTATTAGTTTTTGTTTAGGTATTATTGGAACAAGTTGCGAAATTATTAGTGTTATTGTGCTTTTACCTCAATTTAATGATAATAAAGTTTTTTCATATCAAATTACTATTGTTGCTGTTGTTTTAAATATTATTAGTTTTATTACTTGTTTAATGGCAACATTAATTACTATTAATATTATTAAAGATTATAAACAAAGAGGAAATTCTATTATTTAAATATAATAATTTCCACTTTTAGCATAATTATTTGGCCGTTTAAAAAATGCGTATAAAGTATATTTTTATGAGAGAAAAATATCTTTAATTTTTGATATAATTATATCATATTATATTTAATAAGTAAAGTATTTTAGTGTTTTATTTTATTAATAAAAAATAAAAATTCCTAAATATTTAGGTTTAGAATTATTTAATTTTATATTATTAACAAATAACTATATTTTGATTATTTATATGAGCAATTCTTGTATTTAACATATTTACAAATATTTTATAATTATATGATTTTGCACCATAACCTTTTAAAGATTTAACTAAATGTGAAACAGTACTTTCAGCATGACAACCAATATTTCAATCTGCACCTTGATTAATAATTCCTTGTTCATTATTAGCAAAGTAATTAAATGTTTGTTTATCAACATTAGGTTTTAAAATATCAAGTAATTGATTATAATTACCATTTTTAAAATTAAATGATGTATCAAAATAATTAGGTCAATTTGTATCAGTTTTTTTCTTTCCTTTTACATTTATAAATGCTTTTCATAAATAACTAATACCATGAAAACAATCTAATACATATTTTCCACCAAATCATTTAGCCATTGCTCTAATTCATAATGCACCATCTCCCCCAATAATTAAATTATTATTTTGTCAAAATACATCAGTTAAATGATTAATGTTAATATCATAATGATTAATAGCAGTTGTATATATAAAATCATATACTTTATCTTGAGTTATATTATCACTTGGTTTAAATATCATATATGCTCATATTTTATTTTGTAATTTATTTCTATTTTTATAAATATTAATTTTATGAGTATAACAATTAAAAATTCTAATGCAATATTTTTCAATTATTCCTTGTTCATTTGCCACTTGCCACTTGCCACTTAGCCCTTTTTACTAGCCCATTAATTTAAAAAACCTGAATGTATTCTAAAAACAATTGTGTTATATAATTAACACTAATTTTAACCTGAAAGGATTTTTATTAATGGATAAAATTAAACAAATAGCATTAGTAATTAACAAATTAAATATCAAAGAAAAAATTAAAATTATTGATGATTGTAAAAATCAATATTCAATTAGAAACCTATGTCAATATCTTCAATTAAACAGATCAACATATTACTTTTTAAAAAATAAACAAAAACCTATTAAAAAAGAAGAAAATCATATTATTAAATGCAATCATAAATATCAAAAAATATGCCAACTTTTAATCGAATTTCATTCTACAAGAAAAGGCAGAATTTATGGATATTTAAGAATTTTTTCAGCTTTTAAAGAGTGATTAAAACAAGAAAAAAATATCATTTTAAATATAGAATTATCAATAAAACAAATGCGAAAAATTATGAAAGAACACAATATTCAAGGATTAAAACAAACTAAAAATAACTATCCTAAAAACAAAAAAAATCCAAATAAGTGAATACCTACAATGGATAAAGTAAACAAAGATTATAAAAGTACAACCTCTTCAAATCAAATTTGATCAATGGACACTAAACAAATAAATACTAAAGAAGGATGATTATATCTTTTTGTAATTATTGATTTTTATTCAAATAATGTTGTTAGTTATAATATTGCTCCTAATAAATCATATCAGGATTTAATTCTTCCTGCTCTTGAAAAAATCAACAAACAATTTTCTTGAAATCAAATAAAAAATGTTATTTTACATTCAGATAACGCCAACGAATTTTATTGTCACGATATCACAAAATGAGCAGAGGATAAACAAATAATTTTAAGCAAAAAACAACCTTATGATATTGGTGGTAATGTATTATCTGAAAACTGATTTTCTCATTTATCTCAAGAATGACTACCTAAAGGATCAAATCAATATTTATCCATCAATGAAGCTATAAATGATGTAAATCAATATGTTATGTTTTATAATTATGAAAGAATACATTCTAAATTTCTAAAACCACCAATTTTACAAATTAAAATTTAGAATTTTATATCAAAAATGGTCCAGTAATTAAGGGCCAACCACCGTACTATGACAAGCTAAATCAATTATGTTAAGATATTTTCAGTTTAAGTTTATGTTAGAAGGAGAAGTTATGAATAATAAAGAAAAAATTAAAGGTAACTTTTATGTTCTGGGAGATAGTTTATCAGACACAGGAGCATTAGTAAGTGGTTTTACAGCTCTTTTTAAGCATTTAAAAATACCTAAAATAGTTAAAATGTTACCACCATTTTATAAAAATTCTTTTTCTAATGGTCCTGTGGCAGCACAAATTATTGCCGATTATTTGCATATAAATTTAACTTCTGCTTGAAGATTTGACCTTTTTTTATTTGCTGATGAGCAAATTGGTAATAATTATGCAGTTAGTGGAGCTTTAGCTAGTAGAAAAAAAGAATTAACAGTAGAAAGTTTTGTTATTAATCATTTTGATATTACTCATCAAGTAGATGCTTTAATTAGTCAGCATCATATTAATATTAATGATATAATTTTAGTAGAGTTTGGTGGTAATGATATTTTATATGCTTTTAAACAATCGTTATTAAAGGACCAAGAAGAAATTATTAATAAAGCAGTTGAGTTAATAAAAAATGCTTTAACTAAATTGATAAATAAAGGTGCTCAAGATATTTTATTATGTAATGTTCCTAATATGAGTATTATCCCTTTATTTAAAAATAAAGAAAAAGATAAGGAACGTATTTTAAATTTAACTACTAATTTTAATAAAATGTTAGATGGTGTTATTGAAGAATTAAATAAAAATAAAAAAAATATTATTAAATATGATATGTTTGCAGCAATAACAAACGCTATTAATAAGTTTAAAAACTTGAATATTAATAACAATATTATTGATGCAGCAGTTACTACTGATTTTAGTGAGATAATTAATAATGGTATTATTGTTCCTCATTTCAATAAAGGTGTTAATGAAGAAAATATTAATAATTATTTCTTTTTTGATAGCATTCATCCTAATAAATGAGCACATAATATTATCGCTCAAGAATTAATTAAATTAATAAATAATAATAAGAATTAATTAGAAATATTTATTTATAAGAGTTATAATTTTATTATAAAGGAAAAAATAAATATGAAAAAAGAATGAGTTAAATTAATTAAAGTAGACTTTATGCATGGTGTTGAAGAACCTTGATGTAATAACAAAGGTGTTGCAATATTACCATTTATAATTAAAGATGATGGTAGTCGTTATTTTATGCAAACATGTGAGAGTAATCCTTTATTTAATAAAAATAATTTGGGTAAATATAGTTCAATTACTGGTGGAGTGGGAAATAATAATCCTTTGGAAACAGTTTATAATGAAATGTGAGAAGAAACTGGTATTTTTTTTAACAAAAGATACACCTATTTACTTTTTAGGTACTCATTATGCTTCAAAAATAAGCACTAAAGTATGATATTATTATGCAATTGATTTAACTGCACTTAATTTGGATATTAATGATAAATATTATGGTGTTGGCAATGGAACAATACGAGAAAATAGTTTATATAGTAAATTTATTCCTGAAACAGAATTACGGTTTTCAAACGATTCTTTTTCTCTGACAATTTATGGTAAGTTATTCAATTCTATAAGTCACAATTGTTTTAAAAACATTAATTTTAAAACATTATTATTAAACAATTATTGCGATTCAAAAGCAGAAATATTTAATTCTGAAATTAATAATAATTTGAAGAGAAATATTTTTATTTCGGGTATAGCTAATAAATATGAAGAATTTGGTACTATAAAGAAAAGTAAAAAATTTGTATTTGATTTATCAAATTTTTTATGTAAAGAAAATAAGAAAATAATAAATGCATTTGGAATCGGCGTTGGTGATGAAATAGTAAGTGGTGCTGTTAAGTATGCTAAAGAAAATAGTATTGTTTTGGATAAAATTCTTGATGTATGACCATTTCCTCAACAATTTAAAAAAAGTTGACCAGAATATCGTAATCAGTTAATAAATAAAGCAGACATTGTACTATTTATTTTTGGTAATAAAATGGATGAAAATAATAATATTGTTTTATCAAAAGGTGTATTAAATGAATTTGAAATTGCTAGAAATAAAAATAAAATAATAATTCCTATAGCTTCAACTGGTTATGCTGCTAAAGAAATATTTATAAAAATAGAAAATGATATAGAAAATTTTAAATATTTAAAAGATTATTTACATGTTCTTAAGAATGAAAAAAATGCTGCAAAGATAGTTAAAACTATTATTCAAATTTTAGATAATATTAACTAGTAATATTTATTTATATTTTATTTCTTGGTGGTAATTGTGGAGGCGTGCCACTTCCATTTGGACTTAGTTGTCCTAAATAATTAATAAAATGATAATCTCATTTTTCAGAAACTAAATCACCAGTATTTTTTCATTCTTATTTTTATCAATAGTTTCATAAATATGATTTAAATTTTGATTGATAGATGATGAGATAATATTTTTTAATACTAATTGAAAAGGAATATAGTTGCTATTCATAAAAAGTTAACACTAATTTCTAATATTTTAATTTTTAACAATTTTTAAAGAATTATATCATAATAATTTTTATTTGATAATGAAATGTTTAGTAATTTTTTATTATATTATTCAATAGTTTTTTTAATGTTTTTAGAAACTTATGTATATTTTTGTTAATAATAAACTTTCTGTTGATATATTATATATAATTATATTATGTTTAAAATTAATCAAAAATTTTAATTATAAAAGGCAGGAAATTAAGTATGGAAAACCTTAGTGTTGGCGAAATAGTAACAAAATTTAATTTAACAATTTTATATATTAATCCCAAAATTCCAATTGAAAAAAGAATTATTACTAATATTGGTACTAATCGTGGTGGTTTAGAGTTAACAGGATTTAAAACTAAACAAATCTCACGTAGTCGTCGTATAATTTTATTAAGCAGTAAAGAAAGCGAATATATTTCCTCTTTACCAAAAACAGAATTTAAGAACCATTTTAGTAATATTTTAGAAGATCATATTCCTGCTATTTTTGTAACACCTAATTTTAAATTTAAAAAAGAATTATGTGACTGTGCTAAATCAATTAATTCAACAGTTCCAATTATTGAAGTATTATTTTTTACTTCTGAATTTGCAGCAACAGTTTCTACGTATATTGTTGAACGTTTATCTGAATCTAAACGTTTACATGGTATTTTAGTAAATATTTTTGGTTATGGTGTCCTAATTACAGGTGAAAGTGGTATTGGTAAATCAGAAACAACATTAGATTTATTACGTAATGGGCACTTATTTGTTGGTGATGATAGTATTGATATTTTAAAAGTCAATAATAAAATTGTAGGAAAAGTTAATCCGATTATTAAAAATTTAATTGAAATTAGAGGAATAGGTATCCTAGATATTACCAAAATGTATGGATATCATGTTATAATGCATGAGAGTCAAGTAAATTTAATTATTAATTTAATTAGAATTGAAAATGATGGTTGAACTAAAGTTGATCGACTTGGTGATCATAATAACTTTGATGTTTTTTTTGAAATTAAAGTGCCTAAAATAATTATTCCTGTTAGTCCAGGAAGAAATTTAGCTGATTTAATTGAAGCAGCAGTTATTAGTTTAAAATTAAAAGATGAAGGTCAAGACGCTACTGCTAGTTTTCAAAAACAAATAATTAGAAATTTAACAAAAAAGAAATAATTTAATTATTAAATTATCAAAAAGGAAAAAAATATGATTAATGATGATGGATACAATAGTTTAATTACCGATATTCCGGGAACGGGAATTCATATTTATTCGGTATTAATGGCAGTAGGGTTTTTAACTGCTGTCATTGCTTCATGAATAAAATTATATCGTCGTAATATTCCAACTAAAACTTTAGAATGAGGAACATTAGTTATTGCATTAGCAGGATTAATAGGAGCAAGAGCATGATATGTTCTTAATAATACTAGCACAATTGAAAATGCACTTGATGTAGTTGCCGTTTGAAGAGGTGGTATGGCAATTGAAGGAGGCGTTACAGTTGGAATGATAGTAGGATTCTTTATTTTTTATCGTACTTCAAAGCAGTTACAAATTTCAATGTGAGTTTTTATTGATTGTATTGTTCCAAATATTTTATTAGGTCAAGCAATTGGTAGATGAGGTAATTTTTTTAATCAAGAATTACTAGGAACTGATGTTGGTCATCCTTTCAGTTGATTACCAACATGAATAAATAATCATTTACATTATGGTTTTAATAGTGATAAACCAGATCCTGTTGCTGTTTATCGTCAACCTTTATTTTTATATGAGTCATTATCTTCATTATTTGGTTGATTCTTTTTAACGTTTTTTGTACCAAAAACAGGACAAATATTTAGTAAAAAACCATGAAAATTAGATTCTTTGCAATTTATTTCGCCTTTAAAGACTAATCCAATTGTTGTAAAAGATTTTTTAAAACCTTGAACAGTTATTAAAAAAATTCATGGATATCGTAAATTTAAATATGAAAGTTGAAAACAAGCATATTTTGATTTTACACCCAATAAGAATAGTGTTAAAAGTGTTGAAAAAATACCTTGAAAAGATGTTAAAAAACATTCAAAAGTTAAATCAAAGATAAAAAAATGATATTTAAAGATTAAATATAATATGCAACCACATTCTAAATCTTTAAATACTATGTATAATCCTAATAATTATCCAGTAACATATGCAGGAGTATCAGGTAGTTTATACTTTGTCTTTTATGGTATTATTAGAATGATTTTAGAACCACTTCGTGATAATAGAGACATTATGAAAATAGCCAATGTTTCAACTTCAATGATAGTTTCTGGAATGTGAATTATTTTAGGTGTTATTTTAGTAATATTTGCACAAATTATTGCACCATCAAGATTTCGTAAAGGAGAATGATTATATGAAAAATCATACTAATAAAGAAAATAAATATGATTATGATTTAGTAGTTATTGGTGGTGGTCCAGCAGGAATGACAGCTGCTATTTATGCACAAAGAGCAAATCTTAAAACTGTGATTATTGAAAAATATATTGTTGGTGGAAAAATGATTAAAACTTCTGAAATTGAAAATTATCCAGGTTATGATTATATTTTAGGGCCTGAATTATCAGAAAAAATGCAAAAGCAAGTTGAGAAACTACAAGTTGAATTTGTTACTGATGAAGTTATTAAAATTACAGATAGTGAAAATCATAAAATTAAAACAGTCCTTTTAAGTAGTGGTGATGTTCTTATTGCTAAAGGAGTAATTATAGCTACTGGTTCATTAGAACGTAAAATTGGTGTTCCTGGTGAAGAGGAATATGCTAATCGTGGTGTTTCTTATTGTGCTGTTTGTGATGGTGCTTTATTTAAGAATAAAATTATTAGTGTAGTTGGCGGTGGTTATGCTGCTTGTGAAGAATCTTTATATTTAACAAGATTTACTAATAAAGTTAATCTTATTCATCGTCGTGATCAATTTCGTGCTGATGATAAAACCGTTAATAAAGTTAAAAATAATGAAAATATTAATTTAATAACTGATCATGTTGTATTAAAAGTATTAGGTACTGAGGATAAGAAAAAAGTAGGTAAATTAGAAATTCAAAATATTAAGACTAAGGAAATTAGTGAAATTACTACTGATGCCTTATTTCCTTATATTGGTTCTGATCCTGTTACAAAATTTGTTAAAGATTTAGATATTTGCGATAGCAATGGTTATATTATAGTTAATGATAAGTGTCAAACTAAAATCCCGGGATTATATGCAGCTGGTGATGTAATTGCTAAAAATTTAAGACAAATAGTAACTGCTGTTAACGATGGAGCGATTGCAGCACAATATTTAATAAATTTTATTGATAATTTTAATGAATAAAGTGTACAATTGAGGTGATAGTAATGATATCATTTACAACAAGTGTAAAAGATGAAATCTGTCAAAAAAGTTTTAAAAATTGTTGTCAGAAATCTTTGCTATCAGCATATTCGCTTATTAATGGTAAGATTACAAATTCAGATAAAATAAATAATGAGATTATTATTCATAGTTTTCATAACAAAACCACTAGGTTAATATATAAATTTTTAAAAAATCAATATAAAGACGTAAAATTGATAGTTATGGTGGATGTTTTAAATAAATTTGAGCGTCCAAAGGTGTATAATATTCGTATTAATAATAAAATTGATTTTATTATTAATGATTTAATGCTTCAAGATAAATATCTTTTTATTGAGAAAGAAGCTATGCACCAGCATATAATAAAAGAGCATTGTATAAGAGCGTATATCGCAGGAATCTTCCTTGTAGTTGGCAGTATCAATTCTCCTTCAACACCTAACTACCATTTGGAATTACAATTTCATAATGATATGTTGGCTAAAAAAATTAAAAATATTTTATTACAAACTTTTAAATTAAACTTTAAAACAATAAAACGTCGTAATAAAACGGTGCTTTATCTAAAAAAATCTAATGTAATTTCTGACTTTTTAAAAATAATTGATTGTCCACAAGCAGTTTTCGCTTTTGAAGATAAACGCATTTCACGAGAATTATTTAATAATATTAATCGTTTTAATAATATTGATATTTCTAATCAACAAAAAATTTTAAATGCTGGAGACCAGCAAGTTATAATGATTTCTGTTTTAAAAGATAAAAAACTTTTCAAAGCGTTGTCATTAAAAGCTCAAATTATTTCAAATTTAAGATTAAAAAATCCTGAAGCATCGCTTTCAGAATTGGGTGAACTTTACTATCAAGAAACTGGTTTTGTCATTACTAAGTCTGGGGTTAATCATTTAATTCGCGAAATTAAGAAAAAGTATCAAGAAACATTGTAAGTTAATAATAAAAGTATAAGAGGAGGCCATACAATGAAAAAGAAAGAAATTTTAAGCAAAGGTCGTCAAGATTTATTGAATGCTTTTGGAAAACGAATGAAAACTTTACGTAATCAAAAAGGTAGAAAATTTTCACAAGAGAAACTTGGAGAAGCAAGCGGCCTACATCGTAATTATATTTCTGATGCTGAAAGAGGAACAAGAAACGTATCTTTAGTTGCAATCTTAAAAATAATTAATGGGTTGGATTCATCTATTAGTGATTTTTTTGCTGTAGGGTTTGATAATATTGATACTTCAAATTTATATGACACATTTAGTGTTGAATAAAATCAATTTAATACACTTTTAGTAGTACTTTATAAACAAGTACTACTTTTTTATTATTTTATTTTTTATTAAAAATAAATTTGAGAAAAGTTATTAGTACTTTTTATAAAATTAATTGATATTCACTAGTAATTATTTTATCTTAATGAAGATTATGAAATTTATTCACCTTATATTAGGAATAATTAATCATTAAAATGTTATAATTTAATTATTGATTATCATTAAGGAGTTATTATGACAATAGAAAATACAGAAGTTGAAATTGAAAATGTTACTACTAATGTTGATAACGCTAAAAAAGAACCTTATCAATTAAGTAGTATTATTTCACCTATATTTGGTCTTAATCATCAAAAAATAACTACGATTCCAATTAATATTAAAAAATCCGATAGCAGTTCTAGCACTATTGAGCAATATGTTGATAAAAAAACTAAAGAAAATATTTTTCGTGAAAAAGAAGTAGCGTATAATAATTCTAGTAATCTTGATAATACTAGAATTGCACAAATTAAAAAAAATAAAGAACAACAACAAATATATGATAGTTTACCATCGCGCTATCTAGAATTTCGCGATAAAATATTTAAAGAAACTACATCTATTAATTACAATAATGCAAGTAATAATAACGATACAGTTATTACAACTATTGATTTGTTAGTTGATGATATTTTAGATGAAAATAAATAGGAGATGCTATGAATAATATAATAAAATCCAATATTATTGACGAATTAAAATGACGTAATATCTTAAAAGATATTAGTAGCATAGATAAAGTAATTAATGCAGGAAAATTAGGAAAAGGAATATATTGTGGTTTTGATCCAAGTAATGATTCATTACATTTAGGTAATTTACTACAAATTATTTTATTGCATCGTTTTGCTATATTTGGTTTTCAACCAATTGCTGTTATTGGTGGTACAACGGCAATGATCGGTGATCCAAGTGGTAAAAATAAAGAACGTAATTTATTAGATGAAAATGTGTTACAAACTAATGTTAGAAAAATAAAAGAGCAGTTAGTGACATTATTAAGTTATGAAAATATTGATAATTTAACATCATTAGAATTAATTAAAACATGTAATTTATTAAATGATAAAGAATATGAAACATTAGAAATGATTATTAAAAGTATTAATCCAAATAATCAATATCAACAGACTTTAAGTAGTATTTTAAAAACATTGCCCTTACCTTGAGAAGAATTAGGATTATCAGCATCATTATTAAAAACTTTATATGAAATTTGTAATTTTGATCAAAAGTGAGTTACTATGAAAAGTGATTTAAATAATCTTTCTTTTAAACAATTGTTAAATTATTGTGATAGTTATGTAGAAACTTGAATTACATTTTTAAAATTACCATTGGGAACATTAAACAATAAAATTAAGCCAATTAAAATTATTAATAATCAAACATGATTAGGTCCACTAACAATTACAACTTTTTTGCCTGATATTGGTAAGCATTTTAATGTTAATCAAATGTTAGGCAAAGAAATGATTGCTAATCGTTTAAATTCTGGAATTTCTTATACTGAATTTTCTTATATGGTATTACAAGCGTATGATTTTTATCATTTATATGAAAAAGAGCAATGTTATATTCAATCTGGTGGTAGTGATCAATGAGGAAATATTACTGCCGGTTTAGATTTAATTAGAAAACAAAAAGGTGATGAACATCATGCTGCTGGTATTACTATTAATTTATTAACTAAATCTAATGGTGAAAAATTTGGTAAAAGCGAAAAAGGTGCTATATTTTTAAATAGTGAAAAAACTTCACCTTATGAGTTATATCAATTTTTATTTAATCAAGAAGATAAAGATTTGCCTACTTTTTTTAATTCTTTAACTTTATTTAGTGAAGAACAAATAGCAAAAATTTTAGTAATTCATAATAGTGATGTTAAGCAACATTATGGACAAAAGATTTTAGCAGCTTTATTAACAGTATTTATTCATAAATTAAATGGATATTTTAGTGCTATTAATATTACTAATGCTTTTTTCCACGATCGGATTCATCAAATGAAATCATCTGAGATTTTACAGGTTTTAAAAGATGTACCACATTTTAATCTTAATCATAATGAACAAATAATTGATTTTTTAGTTAATAATCAAATTTGTAATTCAAAAAGAATAGCAAGAGAACTAATTATGCAAGGTTCAATTGTTGTTAATGGTGAAAGAATTACCAATATAAATTTTCTTATTAGTAAAAAAAACGCAATTAATAATCAAGTAACAGTTATAAAAAAAGGTAAGCGTCATTATTTTATAGTTGTTCATAAATAAGGAAGGGTATTTAAATATGATATTTATTAATGTTTCTCCATTATTATGGGATATTATTATTTTTGCTATTATTATTTTTGGTATTGTTACTGGTTTTTTTATTGGGGGAAGAGCATTAATATTTATTAGTGCTGGTAATTTACTTAGTATTGGTTTAATGTTGGCATTTAAACCAATGTTAATAAATTCTTTTAAAAATATGGTATCACCATGGTTTAGTGACATTAGTGGTAGTTTTGCTTCATTTAAGAATTTATTAACTGATAATATTGGATTTTTGATATATGCTATTGTTTGAATTATTGGTATTAATATTTTATTTTGAATAATCTATATTATTTTATATTTTGTACTTTTTAATAAAAATAAAATTGAACACAAAGCAATAAATGCTACAGCTGGAATTTTAATTAATTTTATTAGAATGAGTATTTTAGGTAGTATCGTAATTATTATGATGGGTACTAGTGTTTTCGGTAATAAATCATTAAGTTATGGTGTTATTAAAAATGAAATACCGACAACTTCTGTTACTCATAAAATATTTACTAGTATTGATAATAATCTTCCTTTTTTAAATGTTAATGTAGCAGACATTAACAATGTTATTGATTTATATCAAAATAGTGAAACGTTAAAACAAAGTATAAATGAATTAAAAAATAATACAACTTATGAGGAATGTTACAGTACTGTTGAAAAGTTAAAAATGATAGGTATATTAAGAGTAGATGAAACTGATAAAATTGCTAATGCTCTAAAAGAGATGGAATCAACAGGTGATATCATTGCTAATAAAAAAATAATTATAGATCTCTTGCAACAACATGGAGTTGATAATTTTTTAGATGTTAATTATATGGTATCAGTTTTTAATGCTTATGCTAATATACTTAATTTATATTCGGAAGTAGTACAAATATTCGATGATAATTTAAAAGATATGCCAATAATAGATACTACACTTCCACAAAATATGGGTCGTTATAATCTTTTAAAGCCTAAAATTTCTGCTTTTACTAATTCAATTAAAGATGTAATAGTGAGAGAACATATTATTCAAAATTTAAAAAATATTTATAATCCGTTTTAAAAAAAATAAAAAAATATTTTTTTCTATTTCAATATTTTTATAAAAAAATAGTTGAGGCATTTAATTTTATTTATAACTGGAGTAGTATTTTTTCTTTGTGTTTTAAAAAAAATATGATATTATTACTTAGTAATTTAATAAATGTTCTTTCCTAATATAGATATTTTCTATATTAGGATTTTTATTAAGTTAATTTTAATAAGCAAAGGAAGATAAAGAATATGTTAGATGATTTATTAAGAAAAACATTAGAAAACACACCTAAAGAATATAAGAAAAATATGATTGATAATTTCAGAATAAATATAGGTAAATTAATTAATAATATTAATGACTATATAGAAGTTGAAGAGAAAATTTATAATGCAGAAAGTAAAGCAGGATATTCTGTTTCTTATACTCCTTTTTATATGTCACTTCAACATCGAATTAATATCCAACTATTAAAAGAAAAAGAAATAGTAAATGCTCTTAATAATGTTGATTAATTAGAAAAGTTTAAAAAATTAGAAGAAATATATAAAGAATTAGTTACTAGAAAAGAAGAAATTGAAGCACCAAATTCAAGATGAAAAAACGCTAATAAATATAAAGAACCTAATAATCCTGACTTGCAAACAAGAATTAATCAAATTTTAGAAAATGGTCCAAATGCAAAAGAAGAAAGTATCAACGAAAATATTAATATTATCATTAATTATTTAAAAGTTGAAGAGAAAATTTATAATGCAGAAAAAAATGCAGGTTATATTATTGCTGGTACTCCTTTTTATATGTCGACTTATAGTGATATTACTAAGCTAATTTCTGCAGCATCAAAGGCTATTAAAGATGAAGATGAAAGTAGAAAAATTATGAAATTAAGAAATATAGAGAAAAGTATATTAGAAATAAGAAATAGAATTGAAGAAAATAATTCTGGCATTTGGAAAAACGCTAATAAATATAAAGAACCTAATAATCCTGATTTGCAAACAAGAATTAATCAAATTTTAGAAAATGGTCCAATAAGAAAACAAAATTTTATCGATGCAGCAAATCAAGAAAATATTCCTAATAATAGTAGTGGTTCAAATAGTTTTCTTAATTCTATAGACTTGGTGCAAAACCTTTAATTTTAATAATTTAACGGTTATTATTAATATCAAAGGTGATAATTATTATGTTAAAAAAATACAAAGATGAACAAGAATTTTATAGTTTAGTGGGAATAAAACTACAAACATTTCAAAAAATGGTTGAAATTTTAAAAAAAGCTGAAGCAATTAAAAAAGCAGTTGGTGGTAAACCTAATAAATTATCAATAGAAAATCGTTTATTAATGACATTAGAATACTGAAAAGAGTATAGTAGTTATAGAGTTATTGCAAAAAGATATAATATTAGTCATACTAGCTGCATTCGTAATATTTTTTGAATTGAAAATACTTTAATAAAAAGTGGAATTTTTAATTTATCTGGCAAAAAAGATTTAATCAAAAATAAAGGAATCAATAATACTTTACTAGCTATTGATGCTACTGAAACTCCAATTGAAAGAATTAAAAAAAACTAAAATTACTTTTTTCGGATAAAAACAAACATCATACTATTAAATCGCAAATAATTATTGATATTTTAAATGGAAAAATTATTTCAACCGCTTTTTGTTTTGGAAGCATTCATGATTTTAAATTACTTTTAAAATCTAAGAACCTGTTTAAAATCTTTTAGAGAATAGGATAAAATGATTATATATTTTAAAATAAGAGGTATATATGTGTAAAAATTATCCTAGTAATGTTAGCAAAGAGCAATTTGAAAATATAAAATCAATTTTAGAAAATACTAAAAAGAGAACTAAACCAAGAAGTTTAGATTTATATGAAGTATTTTGTGCAGTTTTATATGTATTAAAAAGTGGTTGCCAGTGAAGAATGTTACCAAAAAATTTTCCAAAATGACAAATTGTATATTATTATTTTCAAGCTTGAAGTAAAAATAATGATAAAGAACCTAGTGTATTACAATTAGTTTTAAAAAAAATTAGTCAAGGCATTTCGTATCAATAATGGTAGAAAAGAACAAACTAGTTTTTGTATAATTGATTCACAAAGTGTTAAAAATACAGATACTACTAAAAATAAAGGTTATGATGCTGGTAAAAAGATTTCAGGAATAAAGCGTCATATTGCTGTTGATTCTCAAGGTTTACCACATGCAATTTACATAACCACAGCAGAAAAAACAGATCGTAATAGTGCTATAATAATGATTGAAAATGAAAAAGAGAATCTTTCTGCAGTTCAAAAAATACTAGTAGATGCTGGTTATACTGGTGAAAAATTTGCTTCTAAAATTAAAACAATTATAAATGCAAATGTTGAAGTTATAAAACGTAATGAATTACATTCTTTTGTAGTATTACCAAAAAGATGAGTTGTAGAACGAAGTTTTGCATGATTAGAAAAATGCAGAAGATTATGAAAAAATTGTGAAAAAAAATTAAATACTAGCTTACAAATGGTTGTTCTTACCTTTATTTCAATTTTATTGAAAAGATTTTAAACAGGTTCTAAAACTTTTATTCATCCAGAAAAACAAGTTTTTGTTGATTCAGGTTATCAAGGAATACAAAATATTCATAAAAATACATTTTTGCCATTTAAAAAAAGTAAATACAATAAATTAATACCAATTCAAAAAGAATACAATAAAACTTTAAGCAAAATTAGAATTAAAATTGAACACGTATTTGCTAAACTAAAACGTTTTAAAATTTTAACTTTAAAATATCGCAATAAAATACGAAGATTTGCATTAAGATTTAATTTAATAGCGGTAATGTTTAGTAATCTGTGTAACTTACAAAAATAACTATGTTTAATTAATTCTACTAAATATAATTAAATGACTAGAAAGAGTGAGTTACAGATGGCTAAAAAGCAAAATATTAATAATAATGATCCAATATCAAAAGCAGTAGATTTATTATTAGAAAATACTGAAGATTTAACAACAGTTTTTAAAGAGGGAGGATTGTATAAAGAATTAACAAAAAGATTAGTAGAAAAAATGTTGAATTCTGAGATGCAAAATTATTTAGGATATGATAAGAATCAACATAGTAATAGTGACAATGCTCGTAATGGTATAAGAACCTGTTTAAAATCTTTTAGAGAATAGGATAAAATGATTATATATTTTAAAATAAGAGGTATATATGTGTAAAAATTATCCTAGTAATGTTAGCAAAGAGCAATTTGAAAATATAAAATCAATTTTAGAAAATACTAAAAAGAGAACTAAACCAAGAAGTTTAGATTTATATGAAGTATTTTGTGCAGTTTTATATGTATTAAAAAGTGGTTGCCAGTGAAGAATGTTACCAAAAAATTTTCCAAAATGACAAATTGTATATTATTATTTTCAAGCTTGAAGTAAAAATAATGATAAAGAACCTAGTGTATTACAATTAGTTTTAAAAAAAATTAGTCAAGGCATTTCGTATCAATAATGGTAGAAAAGAACAAACTAGTTTTTGTATAATTGATTCACAAAGTGTTAAAAATACAGATACTACTAAAAATAAAGGTTATGATGCTGGTAAAAAGATTTCAGGAATAAAGCGTCATATTGCTGTTGATTCTCAAGGTTTACCACATGCAATTTACATAAAACCACAGCAGAAAAAACAGATCGTAATAGTGCTATAATAATGATTGAAATGAAAAGATTTTAAACAGGTTCTAAGTTCAAAAAAATTAATAACTCAACAAGGTAAAATTGAGATTGATGTACCACGAGATCGCAATAGTAATTTTAATCCTGTAATAGTTGCAAAAAAGACAAAGAAGATTTGATGGTTTTGATCAACAAGTTCTTTCTTTATATGCAAAAGGTATGACATTATCAGATATTAGAATGCAATTACAAGAGTTATATCATGGTGCTGATATTAGTGAAAGTGTTATTAGCCAAATTACTGATGATGTTATTGATGATGTAAAAGCATGGCAAAATCGACCATTAGAAAGTGTCTATCCGATTGTTTATTTTGATTGCATAGTAGTGAAAGTACGACAAGATAAAAGGATTATTAATAAATCAGTTTATATAGCTTTAGGAGTTGATTTAGAAGGTAAAAAAGATGTTTTAGGTTTATGAATTAGTGAAAATGAAGGTGCTAAATTTTGATTAGCAAATTTAACAGAAATGAAAAATCGTGGCTTAAATGATATTCTTATTACCTGCAGTGATAATTTAACAGGCATATCAGAAGCAATACAATCAGTTTATCCTAAAACTGAACATCAATTATGTATAGTTCATCAAATCAGAAATAGTTTAAAATATGTTTCATACAAACATCGAAAATCACTAGTTACAGATTTAAAGCCAATTTATACTGCATGTAGTGAAGAACAAGCAATGCAGGCTTTAGAATCGTTTGAAAGTAAATGAAATAAACAATATCTTCAAATTGCTAAATCTTGATATAAAAATTGAGATAATTTAATGGTTTTTATTAGTTATCCAGTAGAAATCAAAAGAGTGATTTATACTACAAATGCTATTGAATCTGTAAATAGTCAATTACGAAAAGTTATCAGAAATAAAAAAGTTTTTCCAAATGATATGGCAGTTTTTAAAATATTTTATTTAGCAATTGAAAATATAACAAAAAAATGAACAATGCCCATTCAAAATTGAAATACAGCAATTGCTCATTTTATGATAAAATTTGAAGATAGAATTAATCTAAACTAGTACTTTGTAAAACAAAGATACACAGATTACATAAAAGCCTCTTAATAGCAGGAATATATAATTTTGAATTACCTTAGTTTTGCACCAAGTCTTATATAATATGAACTTATATTAAGATCATTATTTATAGAGAACATGTAAAAGTTACCCTTTGGGGTAACTTTTACAATATTTTATTTTTTATTAAATCAATAGTATTTTCTACTTGTTTATTATTAATTTCTTTTTTGTCTTTTATCTTAATAAATCGATAAGTACTAACGATTAAAAAACCTATATAAATTAAATAAGATATCGTTAGTACTGATATTAGTAAAATATTGTCATAATAATTTTTAGTAAAAAATGAAAATACGCTACTAAAAATTAAAGGAATTATAGCTATTCATAAAATTAAATATTTCTTTTTATTTTTATTAATTCCTAATCAACCAATAGCTGTTATCATAACAGCTATTACAAAAGTAATACTAACTATTTTTTCAGAAATTTCATTTTTAATCATTTTTATTTTTCCTTTCCTCATCTCTAATTAACATTATATCATTTTAATTTAATTGACATAGTAGTAGGAGAAAAATTAATTGTTAGTTTTGTTTAAGGAAATTGATTGATAGATAATTAATTTATATTTTATTTTTTCAAAAACAAAAAAATGATAAATGCTTTTATTGACATTTACCATCTAAAAAATAAATCTGTTATCAATTGATAACAGATTTTAAATTAATTATTAATTTTAAGCACGTCCATATGATTCAACAACTAATGCTTCATTAATATCAGTATTTAGTTCGTCACGTAGTGGATGACGTACATATGTACCAATAAATGTTTTTTTATTGAATTCAATAAATGGTAATGTTGAAGCATTAGCGCTTAATGCTTCAATAATTTTTGCATTTTTTTGTGCTTTTTCAGTAATAGTAATTTTATCTCCTATTTTAACACGATATGAAGGAATATTAACTTTTTTACCATTAACTAAAACATGACCATGATTTACTAATTGACGAGCACCTTTTCTTGTTAAAGATAAACCTAAACGAAAAACAATATTATCTAATCTTGATTCTAAGAATACCAACAAGTTAGTACCAGTAACACCATGATTTTTTTTTGATTCATCAAATAAATTTTTCATTTGACGAGCATTTAAACCATAAGTGAAACGAATTTTTTGTTTTTCTTGTAATTGTAATCCATAGTTAGAAAGTTTAATTCTTTTTTGACCGTGTTGTCCAGGAGCGAATGTTCGCTTTTTTCCTTTTGCAAATTCTTTACCAGATTCAAGAATTGAGAAGTTTAATCTTCTTGATTTTCTAAAAACTGGACCAGTATATCTTGACATAATAAAAACCTCCTTGGAATGTATACAAACACAAAGAGACTTTAATAAGTTCTCATTAAGATAGTTTACAATTCGCCAGAACAGCACTGGTTACTATTAAGATTAATAGAAAATTCTACTAATAAAAAGAATAATCTTTGAGGGTAAACTATTTGCAACTTAATAATACTTATTTGCTGCTTTCGTGAATGCTTGTTAATTATAGGATAAGTAATGTTATTTGTCAAATATTATTTTTACAATTAAATATCATTAAATTTTAGTTATTATTTTTTTTAAAAAATAATTTAAATTTATATAATAAAATTTAGGATTTAACTTAAAAAGTTAGTTATTGAATTTTGGCATTTTTTTGATATCAGTTACTCCTAAATTCCAGAAAAAATCAATATATTCTATTACTTTTTCTACTTTTCAAACCGAAAGATCTTGATTAAATTTTTCGGCACCAGCAAACATACTACGCATGTCTATTACTTTTTCTACATTTCATTTTGAAATATTTTGATTGAATGATTGTGTAAGAACCTGTTTAAAATCTTTTCAATAAAATTGAAATAAAGGCAAGAACAACCATTTGTAAGCTAGTATTTAATTTTTTTTCACAATTTTTTCATAATCTTCTGCATTTTTCTAATCATGCAAAACTTCGTTCTACAACTCATCTTTTTGGTAATACTACAAAAGAATGTAATTCATTACGTTTTATAACTTCAACATTTGCATTTATAATTGTTTTAATTTTAGAAGCAAATTTTTCACCAGTATAACCAGCATCTACTAGTATTTTTTTGAACTGCAGAAAGATTCTCTTTTTCATTTTCAATCATTATTATAGCACTATTACGATCTGTTTTTTCTGCTGTGGTTATGTAAATTGCATGTGGTAAACCTTGAGAATCAACAGCAATATGACGCTTTATTCCTGAAATCTTTTTACCAGCATCATAACCTTTATTTTTAGTAGTATCTGTATTTTTAACACTTTGTGAATCAATTATACAAAAACTAGTTTGTTCTTTTCTACCATTATTGATACGAAATGCCTTGACTAATTTTTTTTAAAACTAATTGTAATACACTAGGTTCTTTATCATTATTTTTACTTCAAGCTTGAAAATAATAATATACAATTTGTCATTTTGGAAAATTTTTTTGGTAACATTCTTCACTGGCAACCACTTTTTAATACATATAAAACTGCACAAAATACTTCATATAAATCTAAACTTCTTGGTTTAGTTCTCTTTTTAGTATTTTCTAAAATTGATTTTATATTTTCAAATTGCTCTTTGCTAACATTACTAGGATAATTTTTACACATATATACCTCTTATTTTAAAATATATAATCATTTTATCCTATTCTCTAAAAGATTTTAAACAGGTTCTAAGAGTATTTATATCAATTTTACTAGCATTTGAATCTTGGTATTGACTTCCTCTATTTTTGAATTGTTCAAATAGTTTATTAAATTTTGAAAAAACATCATACTCTTTAATATTTGTTTTTTCAAAGTTTTTATTTGCTTTTTTAATTTCTTCAGTTAATTTTAAGTTAAATTTATTTACAAGATTTGTCATTGGTTGTTGATTAATAGTTTCTTTATAGTTAGGAATTAATCCCATATCAGCAATATTTGTTATAACTATTTTTTTAATATTTTTATTAATTAATTCTGTTAAATCTTCATCAAGTTTATTAATAATTTTATTAATAGCATTATCAATATCAGTAATGTTATGATCAATTATTCACATTAAATCATTAGTTCCAATATTTATAAAAACTAAATCATCATTATAAAAATCACTATGTTGTTTTATTAATGATTTTATTTGCTCATCAAGTGAAAATTTATTTAAAAATAAACCTTCAAGACCATAAACTTTTTCTATAAATGTTCCACCAACAGCCTAGTTAGTACCTATTTGTGAAAAATGTTGACCATTTAATGATATAAAGTCTCATCCAGCTGTAACTTTTTGTTTTAATTTTTTACTAATTAATTGGGTTGGAACAGGGCCATTACATCAAGATCGATTTTGATAATAAGGAGGTTTTAATTGTACATCATGAGATTTCATAAGTTCATATGGGAGGGGAATATTTTGAAAAAATTGACTTCCTGCACCAACCAATGCTCCTACATCTGATAAACTGTCTCCTAAAGTATAAAAATTATTTTGAAAATTACTTGTATTATGATTTGCATTACTTAATGTTGAGATTATGTTTGTCATTAATAAAGAACATGTTGTCATTAGTTTTATTAAATTTTTCATAGTTATTTATTCTCCTTTTAATTTATTTTTAGTTTTTAATTTATTGTTTAAATAATGATATATTTTGGTATATATTTTTTAATTTAAGTTTATAATTGAAAAAAATAATATATAATAAAAAAATGTTTAATGTAATTATTTTTAAAAAATAAATATTTTTATAAGAGTTAGTTATAACTTTTAATTATTTATTTTGTAATCGATAATTTTGTGTAAAAATAATTATTAAATCTTTGATAATACTTGTTTTTTTAAATAAGTTTCTATATAATTATTAATGCTTTAAGCAATGTAGTCCCGGTAAAATTACACTGTAAGGAGAAAAAAATGCGTCAAACAACAATGAATTTCAGTAACATTGAAAAAAAGTGATATGTTATTGATGCCAGTGGTTTAATTTTAGGGCGTCTTGCAACTAAAGTTGCAATGATATTGCGTGGTAAAAATAAACCTTCATTTACACCACATTTAGATTGTGGAGATTATATCATTATTATTAATGCAAACAAAATTAAATTAACAGGTAATAAATTACAAGATAAGAAGTATTATAACCATTCACAATATCCTGGTGGATTACGTGTACGTAATGCACAAAGTATGATTGCTAAAGATGCTTCTGAATTAGTAGAGATAGCGATTAAAGGTATGCTACCAAATACTACCTTAGGTCGTAAGCAATTTACACATCTTCATGTTTATAACCATGATCAACATCAACATCAAGCCCAAAACCCCGAAGTTTTAATATTAGGCCAAGAGGAGTAGACTTTTATGACAACATCTAATAAACCCGTAACTTATTCAAGTTCAGGCGGACGTAAAACGTCAACTGCCCGTGTTCATTTAAAAAATACTGGTCAATCAAAAATATTAATTAATGGTTTTGAGCCTTTAAAATATTTAGAACAAGAAATCTTAGTTCAAGATATGTTATTACCTTTAAAAGTAACTAATACGTTAGAAAACTTTGAAATTAATATCAAAGTTGAAGGTGGCGGAAGAACTGGTCAAGCTGGTGCAGCACGTTTAGCTTTATCTAATGTTTTAGTTAAGGTGTCAGAAGATTATCGAACATTATTAAGACAATTTGGATTATTAACTCGTGATGCACGTAAGAAAGAACGTAAAAAATATGGTTTAAAAGCAGCCAGAAAAGCACCACAATTTTCAAAACGTTAATATAATAAAAAAAGAGTCTGAGACTCTTTTTTTATTATTTTTATAGTATTACTAGAATTTTATATATTATTTTGTATTTCTTTAGATAAATTGGAGGTGTTTTTATTATAAACACTATATATGTGTAAAATAAGTATATCAATAATTTGTTTTAAGAATAATGTAAAATTAATTTACAAAAATTTAATAAAATTAAGGAGAGATTTTAATTTATGCCAAAAGAAATTAGAAGAAAAAGAAAAGTTATTGTAGGAATGGTTGGTGGGACAGTTTTGGCTGGTGGATTAATCGGGGGTATTATAGCAATTTCTGAAATATTAGTTCAAAATGAGGGGGTATATCAAGAAAAATTAAATATTTTTAATTGACCTAAATCTTATGGTGCAATATCAACTTTATTAAATATAATAACACCAATTACTGGTATTAATGGTTATATTTCTAGTTTAGTTGTTACTAATGATGGAACTGTTTATATGGACTTTTTAGAACCTGTTTAAAATCTTTTCAATAAAATTGAAATAAAGGCAAGAACAACCATTTGTAAGCTAGTATTTAATTTTTTTTCACAATTTTTTCATAATCTTCTGCATTTTTCTAATCATGCAAAACTTCGTTCTACAACTCATCTTTTTGGTAATACTACAAAAGAATGTAATTCATTACGTTTTATAACTTCAACATTTGCATTTATAATTGTTTTAATTTTAGAAGCAAATTTTTCACCAGTATAACCAGCATCTACTAGTATTTTTTGAACTGCAGAAAGATTCTCTTTTTCATTTTCAATCATTATTATAGCACTATTACGATCTGTTTTTTCTGCTGTGGTTATGTAAATTGCATGTGGTAAACCTTGAGAATCAACAGCAATATGACGCTTTATTCCTGAAATCTTTTTACCAGCATCATAACCTTTATTTTTAGTAGTATCTGTATTTTTAACACTTTGTGAATCAATTATATAAAAACTAGTTTGTTCTTTTCTACCATTATTGATACGAAATGCCTTGACTAATTTTTTTTAAAACTAATTGTAATACACTAGGTTCTTTATTATTATTTTTACTTCAAGCTTGAAAATAATAATATACAATTTGTCATTTTGGAAAATTTTTTGGTAACATTCTTCACTGGCAACCACTTTTTAATACATATAAAACTGCACAAAATACTTCATATAAATCTAAACTTCTTGGTTTAGTTCTCTTTTTAGTATTTTCTAAACTAGGATAATTTTTACACATATATACCTCTTATTTTAAAATATATAATCATTTTATACTATTCTCTAAAAGATTTTAAACAGGTTCTTAGATATTCTCCTGAACAAAATAATTTGACACAAATATCAGAAATAATAGGAGAAGTTTATAGTTTAGTAGTTATGGGCAATAATGTATATGTTGGAACAAGAACTTCTGATTGTTATAGTAAGTTATTTATGATTGAATCTAATAGAAAAGTATCAGAAATTAAGGATTGAATTGAAACATATGGTGAAGTTAGAAGTTTAGCGGTTATTGATAATGATTTGTATATTGGTACTAAAACTGGTACATATACTGGAAATTTATTAATATTTAAACCTAATGGAATATTAGAATTGTTAAAAAAATCAAATCAAAATAATGGTGAAGTTTCGAGTTTAATAGTTTTTGGTAATAATTTATATATTGGAAGTAGAAATCAACTATATGAAAGTAGACTATTTAAACTTTCTCTTAAAGGAGAAAAAATAACAGAAACTATTGGTTGAAAAAATAATAAAAATTATGGTGAGATTTGAAGTTTAGCTGTTGTTAATAATGATTTATATGTTGGAAGTAGAGTTCAAGTTATTGATATAAATTTTTAAAGGTGGATTATATAAGTCATCTGATGGTGGTATTACTTTTACTGAAGTATTTGGTTGAAATAAAGATTATGGTGTTGTAGTGAGTTTATTACCTGTAGATAATAATTTATATATTGGAAGCAAAAATTATAATGATAAAACTAATCAAAATTATCAAGGGAAGTTATTTTTTAAAAGAATAAAATAAAATTATTAAAAAAATAAAAAACATTATAATAAAAATATTATAAGGTAATGTTTAGTAATCTGTGTAACTTACAAAAATAACTATGTTTAATTAATTCTAGTAAATATAATTAAATGACTAGAAAGAGTGAGTTACAGATGGCTAAAAAAGATAACTTTAATAATAATGATCCAATATCAAAAGC
The DNA here is from genome assembly GCF_964031275.1 of Spiroplasma endosymbiont of Acasis viretata. Classification (NCBI taxonomy): domain Bacteria; kingdom Bacillati; phylum Mycoplasmatota; class Mollicutes; order Entomoplasmatales; family Spiroplasmataceae; genus Spiroplasma; species Spiroplasma endosymbiont of Acasis viretata. The sequence goes on along the minus strand of NZ_OZ035019.1, from coordinate 96,328 downwards.
AGTAGATTTATTAGTAGAAAATACTGAAGATTTAACAACAGTTTTTAAAGAGAAAGGATTGTATAAAGAATTAACAAAAAGATTAGTAGAAAAAATGTTGAATTCTGAGATGCAAAATTATTTAGGATATGATAAGAATCAACATAGTAATAGTGACAATGCTCGTAATGGTATAAGTTCAAAAAAATTAATAACTCAACAAGGTAAAATTGAGATTGATGTACCACGAGATCGCAATAGTAATTTTAATCCTGTAATAGTTGCAAAAAGACAAAGAAGATTTGATGGTTTTGATCAACAAGTTCTTTCTTTATATGCAAAAGGAATGACATTATCAGATATTAGAATGCAATTACAAGAGTTATATCATGGTGCTGATATTAGTGAAAGTGTTATTAGCCAAATTACTGACGATGTTATTGATGATGTAAAAGCATGGCAAAATCGACCATTAGAAAGTATTTATCCGATTGTTTATTTTGATTGCATAGTAGTGAAAGTACGACAAGATAAAAGGATTATTAATAAATCAGTTTATATAGCTTTAGGAGTTGATTTAGAAGGTAAAAAAGATGTTTTAGGATTATGAATTAGTGAAAATGAAGGTGCTAAATTTTGATTAGCAAATTTCACAGAAATGAAAAATCGTGGCTTAAATGATATTCTTATTGCCTGCAGTGATAATTTAACAGGCATGTCAGAAGCAATACAATCAGTTTATCTTAAAACAGAACATCAATTATGCATAGTTCATCAAATTAGAAATAGTTTGAAATATGTCTCATATAAGCATCGAAAATCTCTAGTTGCAGATTTAAAACCAATTTATACTGCATGTAGTGAAGAACAAGCAATGCAGGCTTTAGAATCGTTTGAAAGTAAATGAAATAAACAATATCCTCAAATTGCTAAATCTTGATATAAAAATTGAGATAATTTAATGGTTTTTATTAGTTATCCAGTAGAAATCAAAAGAGTGATTTATACTACAAATGCTATTGAATCTGTAAATAGTCAATTACGAAAAGTCATCAGAAATAAAAAAGTTTTTCCAAATGATATGGCAGTTTTCAAAATATTTTACTTAGCAATTGAAAATATAACAAAAAAATGAACAATGCCCATTCAAAATTGAAATACAGCAATTGCTCATTTTATGATAAAATTTGAAGATAGAATTAATCTAAACTAGTACTTTGTAAAACAAAGATACACAGATTACATAAAAGCCTCAGATTAGGTAATGTTTATAGAATATTTATTTAAAACAAACCTTAGCAAAATTAAGTTTCATTTTTAAAGTATTAATAAGATAAAGTATATTAATAAAAATTAATGAACATAGTAATTATTAATTATTTCACAATTTTCGATTGCATCTCAAAAATTATTATTTTTTTCTCTTATTTTAAAAACAAAAATAATTACTATGAATAGAAATACTGTATATAGTAAGATTGGAGTGATAATTATACAAAAAATAACTCCAATTTGTAATTGAATTCAAGGATAGTAATTATCAGGAAAATGACTTAAATTACAGAAAGAACTTGCTGAAGTGCTAATAGTATAACTTAAACCAAAATGTTTTAACATTGTATATCCATCTTTAAAATTTGAATGGCATTGTTCATTATTATTGAATTTAAAATAAAAGTTACTAAATCAAATTAAGTATAGACCAGTAATTATAATTAAAACCGTCATTGCAAATAATATTATAGTTGTTAACTGTAATATTTTAACTTTTTTCATTTTGATACCTCTTTAAATATAAAAAAAAATTTTTAGATAATAAAAATAATAAGTTAAAAAATATATTATTTTATGTAAAAATGATAACAAATTTATATTGTTTTTACAATTATTGATTCTATAAGCAAAGTTTTAATTAATTATATAAATGAATAATATTAAGAAAATATTTGAATATTTTCTTAATATTATTTTGATTTATTAATTTGATTCAATATTCTACTTGCATCTAAATTAAATGGTATTACAATAATTTCATAGTGAATAATTTCGCGATTAGGGTATCCAAATTTTGTTACTATTTCTTTAAAACTTAGATGAAATAGTGTTGCTAATTCTAATGTTTCAAATGCTTTATATTTTATGTCATCACTTTGATTTGTTTTATATTTTAATAAATAAATTTCTTTGAGTTTTATTTTCATTTCATTTTTATTGCCATTCATTTTTTTACCTCTCAAACTTATATAATTTAACAAGTAAATTATATATAAATTATATCATTTTACTTAATTCATATTTAGTATTTTTTATTAAAAAATTTTAATAAATATACAATAAAAATATGATTATGAAAACGTAGGTGATTTTGCAATAATATCATCATTAATTTTTTCTATATTCTCATTCTCATTTATATCTTTTATATCATCATCATTTAGTGTTGCTTCTTTTCCTAAATTTTGATTTCATTTTTCAATTTTTAAGATATGTATTTTAATCTTTGTCATTCTCAATCCCCTCTTATAAAAAACCTTGTATGAATAAATTATACAAAAAATTTTTTTTACTTTTAAAAATATAAATTTTTATTATAAGAATATTAAATAAAAATTAAATAAAATATTGTTATTATATATTGCAATCGTGCTTGAACAAATATATAATATCTCTGTTGCTCTTTTTGGGACTATAGCTCAGCTGGTTAGAGCGCACGCTTGATAAGCGTGAGGTCGATGGTTCAAGTCCATTTAGTCCCACCATTATATGTGAAATTATGAAATAAATAGTTTTGTTTATTTTTTTTATTATTTAAATCAAATTGAAATTATAATAAAGATATAAATCAATTGATTTATTAAGGATATAAAAAGTTATAATAAAAACCTATCATTAATCAGATATTTTAATTAGTGATAGGTTTTTAGTAATTGTTATTCAATGTCAATATCTTTAATATTATTATTTTTTTTATTTTTGAATTATAAATTAATATATAATATATCACTATTAAGCATATTAATCATATAGTAATTATTATATTTAAGTAGTTAGGAGAATGAGTATGAAAAAACAAGAAATATTAAAACCAGTTATTAATAGTTCTTTAGTTGAAGATGATGTTAATGCTAAATCAAAAGAAAAACATAAATTTCTAAATTTTATTAAATCATATTTTAAAAACTGACGTAATCATTATAACCGTAATGTAATAGTTAATCCTGAAGATGCTCAATATGCAATTTTAATTTGTGATTTTACTAAACAGTTTAAAAAATTTAAAGCTGTTGATAATGCTATTATTAAAGTTAAAAAAGGTACTATTCATGGTTTTATTGGTCCAAATGGATCAGGCAAAACCACTACTATTAAATGTTTAATTAGCGCTATGGTTGAAACACACGGTGATTTAATTATTCATGGTAAGCATTCATGAACAGTTGAAGCAAAAAAACAAGTTGGTTATATTCCAGAAGCTGCAAGATTTCCTAAACGAATTACTACTTATGATTATTTAATTTCAATGGGACAAATTAGCGGTTTGAAATATAAAGTTGCTAAGGAAAAGACAGAAATGATTTTAAAGGAATTAGATTTATGAAAGTTTAAAAAACGTAACCCTAATGCTTATTCTTCGGGTATGAAGAAAAAGGTGTTATTAGCACAATCACTATTAAATAATCCAGATGTCTTAATTTTAGATGAACCAGCCGCTAATCTTGATCCAACAGCGAGAACAGAATTGTTTAATGATTTAAGAAAACTTCGTGAGCAAGGTAAAACTGTTTTTATTTCATCACATATTTTATCTGAATTACAAAATTTAGCTGATGAAGTTACTGTTTTAAATTATAGTAAAGTTGTTTATACAGGATTGGTTAATAAAACTGATTCATTATATGAAATAAGTTCTAATAATGATAATAATAAATTAATGAAGTTATTAATAGATAAAAAATTTTCAGTAGATGTTAATGAAAATCGTTTATTGGTAAATATTAAAACTGAGGCACAAGTTGCAGAAGTATTAGCAATTGCTTTAAATGCTAATATTATCATTACTTATTTAAAACCATATACTGTTGATTTACAAACAATGTATGAACGAATTGTTATGGAAGCCAATGATAAAAATAAGAAGGGAGAAAAATAATGCCAATATTTCGTTATACTTTTAAAAAGATGATTGCTACTCCTTCAACTTGAATTATTTTTATTATAACTTTAATTTTTCTTGCCTTATCTTGGTCTTTAATTTCGTTATTTGTGGGTTCTGAAGCAATAAAACAATTAACTTATGATCAAGCATTAAATTTTTATGTACCACAATGAAAAGTATTATCATTCTCGGTACTTTTATCAATTATGATTTTTGTATTTATTTCAGTTAAAGCAACACAAGTTTTTCGTGATGAAATTGATGATGGTACTTTATTGATTTTAGTATCAAAACCAGTTAGTAGAACTAGAATTTGGACTGAAAAGTTATTATCTTTACAAGTGGTAATTATTTTATATTTATTTTTATCTATTTTTATTGCTAGTTTTGTCATTACTATTCCTGGCATTGGTAGTTCAACTATTTATAGTGCGGTATTTCCTTATTTATGAATTTTATTTGGTGTTGCTATTATTTTTGATTTAATTATTTCTTCAATTGCTATTTTATTTTCATTAATTTTAAATGCTAAGGCTTTAGTTGCAATTATGATTGGAATGGCTGCTTTATTCAATATTTTTGCGACATTAATTAATGGTTTAGTAACATTTGATCCTACATATTATGTTGTTTCACAGTCATTAGCAGTTTATAATAATGTAAAAGCTAAATTAGATAAAACTGATATTGATTGAATTAATGATGTATATAGAAAAAACCCAACAACTACTATTGAATCTATTCAAAAGGCTATGTTTAGTATTTACGATACATATATTAAAGAAGTTAAGTATCCAAATAATTATGATTATCAAAAAGAACAAACAATAGTATTAGCAATTAAGAATGGTAGTACTATTACTCCACCAACTACTGATGCTCCTAAAGACTTAGTTACTCATATTTACAATATTAGTAATGCTTTTCGTCAATGAAAAGAACAAAGTTTTGAAGAATTAATGACAGGTAAAAAAGTTGGACTTGATAACCTTGGTCCCAAAAGATCAAATGGTGTTGGTAGCAATGATGTTGATTATTCAGTAAATCTTATGATTACGGGTTTAAATACATCTCTTTCTCAATCACAATATGATGCTCTTAATACTAAGACATCACAAGTTAAAGCAATGCGTTATTTAAATATTTTTTATCAATTAAAATATATTTGAGATGGAATATCGACTAAACAAGGTTCAATCTTTTCTTATCCAGGGGAGTATACTATGACAGCAGATCCTTATTTAGTTAGTTTTAATAAAGTTAACACAAATTATGAAGTTGATACCAATAAAGCAACTAATAGTAAAATTCTTAATTTTCCACTTTTATTGACTTTCTATGTTTTGCTTGGTATTGGTTTATTTTGTTCTTCATGATTAGTATTTAATCGTAGAGATTTTACTTAGTAGTTTAAGTATTTTTTATATATTAAATTTCAAACCTCATTATTTAAATGATGTAAAATTATTATTATAATATAGAGCAAATTAATGATAAGGGTGAAATTATGAAAATTAGTGGATTTAAAATTAATAATAGAGCAAATCCACATAAAATTAGTAATTTTTTTGCTACTAAAAAATGATATTTATTAGCATTAATGATTATTATTCCAGCAGTATTGCAACAAATATTATCAGCATCAATGAATTTACTAGATAATATTATGGTTGGAGAATTAAAGGATAGTTTTATTAGTGATTTAAAGCCAATGAATAATCATATTAGGGATATTTTTACTTCATTAGGACTTTGAGATGATTGAAGTTGATGAAAAGATAATGGTTTAGAACATTTTTATCATTTGCAATATTCAGCAGGACAAATTGCTGTTTCGGGAGTTACTGCTTCTAATCAAATTTTTGTTATTATTTATGCCGTTATGGGAGGTTTTATCAACGGTGTTAGTATTTTTGGTGCTCAATTTTATGGAGCTGGAAGATATGGTTCTTTAAGACAAACAGTAAGAATGAGAATTATTTTTGGATTTTTAATTGGAGTAATAATTATTATTTTATCTTATACAGTAGGTGAATATTTAATTTCTTATACTACTAGTCCTAGTAGTGCATTGGATAAATTTAATCAATTATGTGCTGCTAAAGGATTAACTCTTAATGATATTAATGAGTTAAAGGACATTTTAAATTATAATCATCCTTTTAGTGAAAATTCACTTATTGATTTTATGAATATTCATAATATTGATAAAAATGATCCCCAATTTGTACAAATTATTTTACGTTATTATGAATTTCATTCAGCATCTTTAGCAACAGCAAAAGGTATTGATTATAATCAATGAATTGTTTTTTCTTATCCATTGTTAGGAATAAACTTTGCTTTTGTTTCAGTATTTCGCGAAACAAAACGTGGTTATATTTCATTAATATTAACTTTTGTTTCAGTATTTATTAACTTTTTATTAAATTTATTATTAATTAATGGTATTGGTGCAGTTACAGGAATTGGAGCACGAGGTTCAGCAGTTGCTACTTTAACAGCGAGAATTGCTCAGTTGGCATTAATTAGTGGTTTTATTATATGAAAGAAATATGAATTTCAACCAAAAGTTTTGAAAATGTTTAAGATTAGGGGTGATTTATTTAAAAAAATTATAATTAAAACATGGCCATTAATGTTAAATGATTTATTATTTGCAGTTGCTACGACAATGATTATTAGATTAATTTCGCAATGAAGCTTTGAAGCATTAAGTGGTTCGGCAATTGCTTCCACGATTAATACCATGTTCTATACTTTATATATTGGATTTGGTATTGCTTCTTCGGTGTTAATTGCCAATCATTTAGGTGCCGATGATTTGATTGGTGCTAAATATAATGCTAAACATTTAATTAGGTTAGGCTTTTTTGTATCATTATTTTTTGCTGGCTTATTAGTTTTATCTTCATTTTTTTTACCACAATTATTATTTAATGCAACAAAAGAAGCCTTACGAATTTCTAGTTGAATGATGCGTGTTGATGCTATAGTTTTTAGTGCTTATACTATTTTGTATACTTGTATTTATGCATTTCGTGCTGGTGGCTTAGCAATTACTGTTTTACTTGTTGATAGTTGTTTTACTTGGTGTTTTTCAATATTAATTTTATTTATTGAGGTACATTATAGTCCTTTAGATATTGTTTATATTTATGCTATTATGCGTTCTTGTGATGTTCTTAAGATGATTATTTCTTTATTTATTTATCATCGTGGTAAATGAGTAAGAAATTTATCAAGTAGTATGAATAAAGTATATCCAGAATCTCCACCAGTAATTGATATACCAAAAGCAAAAGATAAAGTTGATATTGCTAATTTCTAAAAATTGAAAATTTCTTTAATATATAATTTAAATAAACGCCTTTTATGGCATTTATTTAAATATGTTTAATTTTTAAAATTTTACTATTCTTGAATTACTTGGCTTTATTCTTTGCTTATAATTTTTTGTTGGAATATCATTTTCATATTTACGTAGTGTTTGTTCTCAAGGGATGTCCTTTTCTTTTTGTTTATTAATGGGGTTAGATATTTGTAGTTTTGGTTGCATTTTTAGAGGTACTGAAATATCTGAATTTAAAGAATCTGTTGATGTGGATTTTGAATTAAAACCTTCATCACTACTGTTAGATAATAATTGATTTTCCAAATCACAAATTTTTTCACTAAGTTGAAATATTTCTGATTCAAATTGTTCAACCATTTGTTCATTGACTTCGACAATTGTTTCTTTTTCTTGCTGTTCTTTTTGATTTAATAAATCAATTAATAAATTATTGTTATTATTTAACAAATTATTTTTATCTTCTAATAATTTGTTTTCATGTTCAGTTATTTGATTAATATTAGTTATTAAATTTGCATATTCTGTTTGTTTTTCAATATAATTTGAATTTAAAATATTAATTTTTTGTTGATTATTTAATTTTGTTTTTTAAATAATTCACAATTTATTTCTTCTGTTTCAATTAAATTATTAATACTTTTATTTTTATTTATTTTTCCAAATCAAAAAAGATTAATAAAAAAATTTTTAATTTTGTTAATTTTTTGTTCCTTTAATTTATAGATTTGAATATTAAATTGAAATACTTTATCTTCTATTTCTTTATTTTGTTTAATTCAAAATTGAATAGTTTTTTGATAATTATTAATTTTTTTTCAATTTTCTCACTTTTTTCAATAAGTTTTATTTTTTTTGCTTTTAAATTTAGTAGTTGTTTTTTAATTTTTTCTATAGTTTCATAATTTATTAAATAAGTTTTGTTAGTAAATAATTGCTCTTTTTTAATTGTTTTCATTTTGTCCCCCTTTTAAAATAAAAACCTATTTGTTAAAAAATAAAACAATAGGTCAAAAACTATATTTTAGATTACAAGTATTATATCTAATATTTTTTTATAAACGAAAAATTACTTTATTTTTAATATTTATTATAATAAATTATTTTAGTAATAAAATGAAATATTAAATTTTATTAAAATCAATATTTGTGATATTATTATTAATAATTTAATATATGTTCATTACTAATATAAGTATTTTTTATTTATATTAGTTTTTTATTAAATTATATTAATCAGAAGGATATTTTTCATAGATTAGAAAGAGAGAAATAAAAATGGATATTAGTAAATCTTCATTTGCTTCTTCAATGCAAGATGAAAATAATTATGTAGTGGAAATTGTTAAACCTTCACTATCAAGAAAAAAAGTTTTCGAAAAAAATTTAAAAAAAATTTTGTAAAAAATTTACCTATAATAGCTGCCGGTACTGCTACAGTAGTAACATTAGCGGTTGGTGGAATTGATGGCTTTCAATGTTCTGATTTAGGAATAGCAGCTAGTGCAGGCACATCTGGTGCTATGATGGGTGCAGTTATTAAAGCTACGATTAAACAAAATAAACAAGAGAAAGTAGAACTAGAAGATGAGAATAATGAAAAATCAAGTATTCTTCAGAGAAAATTAGAAGAATTACAATTAGAAACAGTAAGAACCTGTTTAAAATCTTTTCAATAAAATTGAAATAAAGGCAAGAAGAACCATTTGTAAGCTAGTATTTAGGTAATGTTTAGTAATCTGTGTAACTTACAAAAATAACTATGTTTAATTAATTCTAGTAAATATAATTAAATGACTAGAAAGAGTGAGTTACAGATGGCTAAAAAGCAAAATATTAATAATAATGATCCAATATCAAAAGCAGTAGATTTATTATTAGAAAATACTGAAGATTTAACAACAGTTTTTAAAGAGAAAGGATTGTATAAAGAATTAACAAAAAGATTAGTAGAAAAAATGTTGAATTCTGAGATGCAAAATTATTTAGGATATGATAAGAATCAACATAGTAATAGTGACAATGCTCGTAATGGTATAAGTTCAAAAAAATTAATAACTCAACAAGGTAAAATTGAGATTGATGTACCACGAGATCGCAATAGTAATTTTAATCCTGTAATAGTTGCAAAAAGACAAAGAAGATTTGATGGTTTTGATCAACAAGTTCTTTCTTTATATGCAAAAGGAATGACATTATCAGATATTAGAATGCAATTACAAGAGTTATATCATGGTGCTGATATTAGTGAAAGTGTTATTAGCCAAATTACTGATGATGTTATTGATGATGTAAAAGCATGGCAAAATCGACCATTAGAAAGTGTCTATCCGATTGTTTATTTTGATTGCATAGTAGTGAAAGTACGACAAGATAAAAGGATTATTAATAAATCAGTTTATATAGCTTTAGGAGTTGATTTAGAAGGTAAAAAAGATGTTTTAGGTTTATGAATTAGTGAAAATGAAGGTGCTAAATTTTGATTAGCAAATTTAACAGAAATGAAAAATCGTGGCTTAAATGATATTCTTATTGCCTGCAGTGATAATTTAACAGGCATGTCAGAAGCAATACAATCAGTTTATCTTAAAACAGAACATCAATTATGCATAGTTCATCAAATTAGAAATAGTTTGAAATATGTCTCATATAAGCATAGAAAATCTCTAGTTGCAGATTTAAAACCAATTTATACTGCATGTAGTGAAGAACAAGCAATGCAGGCTTTAGAATCCTTTGAAAGTAAATGAAATAAACAATATCCTCAAATTGCTAAATCTTGATATAAAAATTGAGATAATTTAATGGTTTTTATTAGTTATCCAGTAGAAATCAAAAGAGTGATTTATACTACAAATGCTATTGAATCTGTAAATAGTCAATTACGAAAAGTCATCAGAAATAAAAAAGTTTTTCCAAATGATATGGCAGTTTTCAAAATATTTTACTTAGCAATTGAAAATATAACAAAAAAATGAACAATGCCCATTCAAAATTGAAATACAGCAATTGCTCATTTTATGATAAAATTTGAAGATAGAATTAATCTAAACTAGTACTTTGTAAAACAAAGATACACAGATTACATAAAAGCCTCAGTATTTAATTTTTTTTCACAATTTTTTCATAATCTTCTGCATTTTTCTAATCATGCAAAACTTCGTTCTACAACTCATCTTTTTGGTAATACTACAAAAGAATGTAATTCATTACGTTTTATAACTTCAACATTTGCATTTATAATTGTTTTAATTTTAGAAGCAAATTTTTCACTAGTATAACCAGCATCTACTAGTATTTTTTGAACTGCAGAAAGATTCTCTTTTTCATTTTCAATCATTATTATAGCACTATTACGATCTGTTTTTTCTGCTGTGGTTATGTAAATTGCATGTGGTAAACCTTGAGAATCAACAGCAATATGACGCTTTATTCCTGAAATCTTTTTACCAGCATCATAACCTTTATTTTTAGTAGTATCTGTATTTTTAACACTTTGTGAATCAATTATACAAAAACTAGTTTGTTCTTTTCTACCATTATTGATACGAAATGCCTTGACTAATTTTTTTTTAAAACTAATTGTAATACACTAGGTTCTTTATCATTATTTTTACTTCAAGCTTGAAAATAATAATATACAATTTGTCATTTTGGAAAATTTTTTGGTAACATTCTTCACTGGCAACCACTTTTTAATACATATAAAACTGCACAAAATACTTCATATAAATCTAAACTTCTTGGTTTAGTTCTCTTTTTAGTATTTTCTAAAATTGATTTTATATTTTCAAATTGCTCTTTGCTAACATTACTAGGATAATTTTTACACATATATACCTCTTATTTTAAAATATATAATCATTTTATCCTATTCTCTAAAAGATTTTAAACAGGTTCTAAGAGCAAAAATTGTTAAAAAACAATTAGAAAGAACTAAAGTTGAACTTGAATTAGTTAAAGTAAGAGAAGAATTAGCAAAACTTAATAACATAACTAGTTTAAATATTACTTCATCACCGATCCCTCAAGAATTTAATTTAACAAAAGTAGTAAATGTAGAAACAAGTAATAATTGTTCATTATCAATTCATAAAAAAATAAGTACATATATATAAAAATGTAAATAAACAATTGAAAAGGATAAAAGATATGGAAACGCAATTACAAAATTTAAATAATTGTAATAATGAAACTGTTGTTATTGCAAAAAAAACTTTAGATAAAGAAAATAAAAAATTTTATTAGACTTGGTGCAAAACCTTTAATTTTAATAATTTAACGGTTATTATTAATATCAAAAGTGATAATTATTATGTTAAAAAAATACAAAGATGAACAAGAATTTTATAGTTTAGTGGGAATAAAACTACAAACATTTCAAAAAATGGTTGAAATTTTAAAAAAAGCTGAAGCAATTAAAAAAGCAGTTGGTGGTAAACCTAATAAATTATCAATAGAAAATCGTTTATTAATGACATTAGAATACTGAAAAGAGTATAGTAGTTATAGAGTTATTGCAAAAAGATATAATATTAGTCATACTAGCTGCATTCGTAATATTTTTTGAATTGAAAATACTTTAATAAAAAGTGGAATTTTTAATTTATCTGGCAAAAAAGATTTAATCAAAAATAAAGGAATCAATAATACTTTACTAGCTATTGATGCTACTGAAACTCCAATTGAAAGAATTAAAAAAAACTAAAATTACTTTTTTCGGGTAAAAACAAACATCATACTCTTAAATCGCAAATAATTATTGATATTTTAAATGGAAAAATTATTTCAACCGCTTTTTGTTTTGGAAGCATTCATGATTTTAAATTACTTTTAAAATCTAAAACTTTTATTCATCCAGAAAAACAAGTTTTTGTTGATTCAGGTTATCAAGGAATACAAAATATTCATAAAAATACATTTTTGCCATTTAAAAAAAGTAAATACAATAAATTAATACCAATTCAAAAAGAATACAATAAAACTTTAAGCAAAATTAGAATTAAAATTGAACACGTATTTGCTAAACTAAAACGTTTTAAAATTTTAACTTTAAAATATCGCAATAAAATACGAAGATTTGCATTAAGATTTAATTTAATAGCAGAAATATATAATTTTGAATTACCTTAGTTTTGCACCAAGTCTATTGAAAAACTGGTATTCAAGCTGTTATAAGTACTGCTGCTATTACTGGCTTGTTTGTAAGTGGTGTTGGGTTAGTACCAATATCTATTTTTTCTGGAAGTGTAATAATTGGTAATACACTTTCAATTTGAGCAGAAAGAAAAAGAAGAAAAAATATCAAAAAATTTTTTCAAGAATGAAATAAAAAATTAAATAAGGAATTAGAAATTAGTAAAATAAGATCAGAAATACAAAAAGAAAGATTAGAAGCAGAAAATTTAATTAAGCAAGAAGAACTTGAACAATTAAAGTTAGAAATAAATGAAAAAGAATTAATTATTTTAACTAAACAAATAGAATATAAAAAAATAGAATTAGAAAAAAGGAAGATAGAAGCAGAAAATTTGATTAGGAAAAAAGAACTTGAACAATTAAATCTAGAAAGAAGTAGGGTACAACAAGATATTTTATAACTAAGCAGTTAGACCTTGCAAAATTAGAAATGACTACCACGTTAGAAGCAGATAAAAGATTAGTACAATCTCAATTAAATAGTACATTAAAAGTAGAAAGTTTATTTGATATTTTAGAAAAAAATAGATTAGCAAAAAAAGAGAGTAGAAGGAAATTTTTTGAAGATGAATCATTAGATGAAAGATTAAATATTGAAGAAATTAATAAATCAGAATCACAAAATCAACAATTTTTAACAAAAAATTATTCGCAAGAACATTGCAAATTTAAAGTTTATTAAAAATATTATGATACATTTTTATTAAGTTAAATCTAAATTTTAATTTTCAAGAAGTATTTTTATAAAGGTTATATTTTCATTTATATTTCATAATTGTCGTTAAACATGTTAATCATCATTTATGATAGAATTTAATATATGAGATTTTAGAGTTGTGAGGTTTTAGTATGGAAGTGTCAGCAGAGAATTATAGAAACATTAATTCTCATAATCGTTGAGGAATTATTGTTAGTTCGGGGTTAATGGCAATAACTTTGATTATAAGTTGAGTATTATGACTTATACTTTATCGTACTAATGCTAATGAGATTTTAGTAATTTTAACTGAAGTAATTAATAGTAAAGGCATTACATTTACTCTTACTTTTCAGATTTTAACAATTTTTACTTTAATTTTTTCGCTTATTACTCTAGTGTTTATTACAATTCCATTTATTTTTTTAAATAAATATGGAGTAATAACTTTAGTATGAGCATTAATAGTAGTAGTAATTTCGCTTGTCTTACTTATTGGTTCAGGATTATTAATAAGTTATGGTTATAAAAAAATTTATAGTTATGTTATGGACAAAAAAATTATTAATGTTTTATTTTTTATTTTGCCTTGAGGCTTTGCATTAATTTGTAGTTTCTTTTTAGTACTTTTTTCTTTATCATTAATAATGGCTAATCTAAGAAATAAATCAAAAAAAGCATTATCATTGACAAATAATAATGCTTTATCAGCAACAGAAATATCCGCGAGTGTTGAACAAAATTCTCTTTTTGGTGAACAAACTATTGGACCATCATTTACAGATCGATTTTTTAATGAACACGATAAATCAACACAAGGTATAAATATAGTTATTAATAATACTGGTGGAGGTGCACTTCCACAATCAAAATTACTTGATTATCAAGTAACTAGTAATCCGAATCCTGTTCAAACTAATAACAGTAGTAATGTTGTTAATAGCGAAGTAACTTGAACACCACAACAAATTGAAGAAGTATGAAATAAAGGAGAAATTATTGATGATTATAATCCACAGTTATATCGAAAAGACTATGCAGGTGCGCTAATGTTTAGGAATAACTTTATTAGTAATGTTAAACTTGATGATGATCCTAAAAGTTATAATTGAACTATTATACATCAACGACCTTTATTTCATGGAGGCACTTCTGATATTAGTAATTTACAACCAATGAATAATACTAATGCTATTACTAAAGGTAATAATTATCCACGTTGAAAAACAGCTATTGCTTTTAATGGAAAACAAAATTTTTTAAAACAAAAATCATGAAAAGATAAAAAATAGAGTATTAATCATTAATTTAATTGAAGATTATATTGAGCATATTATAAATATAATTGGTATTTTGCTTAGTTGTTAATAATTTAAATTTAATTACACTATTATCTTTTAAAATTTATTTGTTTATGGGAAAATGTATATAATAATTAAAAGATAGGAGCAATTAATCATGCAAGTTATTGTCCATGGAAAAAATATTAATATTACTTATGAAATTAAAAATGCTGTTGATAAAAATTTTAATTATTTACAAGAAAAGTATTCTAAATATATTAAAAAAGATATGATTGCTAAAGTTGGTATTGAAAGAAATAGTAATCATACATATAATATTTCCGTTCATATTCAGTTATTAAATAATAATTTTTTACAGTGTTTAGTAGAAAATCACGATCTTTATGTTGGCATTAATAAAACATTGGTTCCGTTGGAAAAACAATTAAGTCGTTTAAAAACTGTTGCTGATAAAACTGGTGCTGAAAGCGTTGGTCAATTTATAACTAAAGAAATTCTTGATGATAATAGTGAAGTTATTATTGACGTAACAGAAAATAAAGATTAAAGAAAACGTTTATGAAAGTATACAATTATTAGCATTAGTTTTTTTATTTAAATATGATGCATCATATTTTTCATTTTCTGCATCTTGTGCTTTTTTTTGTAAATTTTCTTCTGGTGTTATTTTTAAATTTCGCTTATAAATATTTGTATCTATTTTGTTGGAAATGTTTAGTAATCTGTGTAACTTACAAAAATAATTATGTTTAATTAATTCTAGTAAATATAATTAAATGACTAGAAAGAGTGAGTTACAGATGGCTAAAAAAGATAACTTTAATAATAATGATCCAATATCAAAAGCAGTAGATTTATTACTAGAAAATACTGAAGATTTAACAAGAGTTTTTAAACCTGGCGGTTTATATAAAGAATTAACAAAAAGATTAGTTGAAAAAATGTTGAATTCTGAAATGCAAAATTATTTAGGATATGAAAAAAATCAACATAGTACTACTGAAAATGCTCGTAATGGTACAAGTTCAAAAAAATTAATAACTCAACAAGGTAAAATTGAAATTGATGTACCAAGAGATCGCAATAGTAATTTTAATCCTGTAATAGTTCCTAAAAGGCAAAGAAGATTTGATGGTTTTGATCAACAAGTTCTTTCCTTGTATGCAAAAGGAATGACATTATCTGACATTAGAATGCAGTTGCAAGAGTTATATCATGGTGCTGATATTAGTGAAAGTGTTATTAGTCAAATTACTGATGATGTTATTGATGATATTAAAGCATGACAAAATCGACCATTAGAAAGTATTTATCCTATTGTTTATTTTGATTGTATAGTAGTTAAAGTACGACAAGATAAACGGATTATTAACAAATCAGTTTATATAGCTTTAGGAGTTGATTTAGAAGGCAAAAAAGATGTTTTAGGATTATGAATTAGTGAAAATGAAGGTTCTAAGTTTTGATTATCTAATTTCACAGAAATGAAAAATCGTGGCTTAAATGATATTCTTATTGCTTGTAGTGATAATTTAACAGGCATGTCAGAAGAAATACAATCAGTTTATCCTAAAACAGAACATCAATTATGCATTGTTCATCAAATTAGAAATAGTTTAAAATATGTTTCATACAAACATCGAAAAGGTCTAGTTGCAGATTTAAAACCAATTTATAGTGCATGTAGTGAAGAACAAGCAATGCAAGCTTTAGAATCGTTTGAAAGTAAATGAAATAAACAATATACTCAAATTACTAAATCTTGATATAAAAATTGAAATAATTTAATGGTTTTTATTAGTTATCCAGTAGAAATCAAAAGAGTGATTTATACTACAAATGCTATTGAATCTGTTAATAGTCAATTACGAAAAATCATCAGAAATAAAAAAGTTTTTCCTAATGATATGGCAGTTTTCAAAATATTTTACTTGGCAATTGAAAATAGCCACTTGCCACTTGCCACTTAGCCCTTTTTACTAGACCATTAATTTAAAAAACCTGAATGTATTCTAAAAACAATTGTGTTATATAATTAACACTAATTTTAACCTGAAAGGATTTTTATTAATGGATAAAATTAAACAAATAGCATTAGTAATTAACAAATTAAATATCAAAGAAAAAATTAAAATTATTGATGATTGTAAAAATCAATATTCAATTAGAAACCTATGTCAATATCTTCAATTAAACAGATCAACATATTACTTTTTAAAAAATAAACAAAAACCTATTAAAAAAGAAGAAAATCATATTATTAAATGCAATCATAAATATCAAAAAATATGCCAACTTTTAATCGAATTTCATTCTACAAGAAAAGGCAGAATTTATGGATATTTAAGAATTTTTTCAGCTTTTAAAGAGTGATTAAAACAAGAAAAAAATATCATTTTAAATATAGAATTATCAATAAAACAAATGCGAAAAATTATGAAAGAACACAATATTCAAGGATTAAAACAAACTAAAAATAACTATCCTAAAAACAAAAAAAATCCAAATAAGTGAATACCTACAATGGATAAAGTAAACAAAGATTATAAAAGTACAACCTCTTCAAATCAAATTTGATCAATGGACACTAAACAAATAAATACTAAAGAAGGATGATTATATCTTTTTGTAATTATTGATTTTTATTCAAATAATGTTGTTAGTTATAATATTGCTCCTAATAAATCATATCAGGATTTAATTCTTCCTGCTCTTGAAAAAATCAACAAACAATTTTCTTGAAATCAAGTAAAAAATGTTATTTTACATTCAGATAACGCCAACGAATTTTATTGTCAAGATATCACAAAATGAGCAGAGGATAAACAAATAATTTTAAGCAAAAAACAACCTTATGATATTGGTGGTAATGTATTATCTGAAAACTGATTTTCTCATTTATCTCAAGAATGACTACCTAAAGGATCAAATCAATATTTATCCATCAATGAAGCTATAAATGATGTAAATCAATATGTTATGTTTTATAATTATGAAAGAATACATTCTAAATTTCTAAAACCACCAATTTTACAAATTAAAATTTAGAATTTTATATCAAAAATGGTCCAGTAATTAAGGGCCAACCACCTATTAAGTCTGCTGGTTTGGATAAATTGGATAATATTTTAAAGAAAAAAGATAAACCTAAAAATAAAGATAAATAAGAATGATTATAGTCCCAGTGAACCTACTGGGACTATAATTTGGGTGAGCCACGTAGTGGCGAGGGACGAAGTCCCTATATACTTGATTGAAATATGTAATTAATTGAAATATGTAATTATTATATAGAAAAAACCATTATCAATATATAATATCTTTATCTTTAAGATTATTATTGTCTTGATATATTATATTAGGTATAATGTAAGAGACTATAAAAATTATAAGAGATTTTATTTTATATAAATTTAATTTATTATTAATATAATAGGGGTGATTATGTGGAAAAAGATAAAGATATTATGAACATTATTAAAAAAGCATTATCAGAAAGTATTTTATCTGTACCAGGTGTTGCCAATATTTATGAAAAAGATAATAATTATGGAATTAAAGTTAACAAGTCTGATTTAGGTTGAATTATTGATATTAATATAGTTTGTTTTTTTAATAATAATATTTGAAATATTATGAATCAAACTCAGAAAAATTTAAAATATATTGTTGAAAAGATTATTAAACATCAAGACTATATAGTACTTAAAATTTTTGTTCATGATTTAATTGAAGAATAAAAGAAAATATAAGGTGAAATTAAATGAAAAAAATTGATATTAAAACCTTAAAAGTTATGCTTATTAGCGGTGCTAATAATCTTTATAATCATCATTTTGAAGTTGATAAATTAAATGTTTTCCCCGTACCTGATGGTGATACTGGAACAAATATGAATTTAACAATGATGAATGGTATAAAAGAATTAAATGGCAAAGAATATGATAGTTTAAAAACATTTGCTACTACTTTTTCTCGTGGTTTAATGATGGGTGCGCGTGGTAATTCTGGAGTTATTTTATCTCAAATTTTTCGTGGTTTTTTTCAAACTATAAAAACAAAAGATTTAAAAAATGATTTCATTAGTAATGAGGATTTATTAAAATCTTGAAAAAGTGCACAAGATTATGCATATCGTGCAGTTATGAAACCAGTAGAAGGTACTATTCTTACTATTATTAAAGATGGTGCTAGTTATATTAATGAATTAGAAATAACAGGCAAAGATTCGCTTTATATTTTTGAAAAATTACTAGAAGGAATGAATGAATCGTTAAAAAGAACACCTGATTTATTGCCAATTTTAAAAAAAGTAGGAGTTGTTGATTCGGGTGGTGCTGGTTTAGTTTATATTGTTGAAGGTATGGTGTATGGTTTAAAGCATGGTAAAGCTATTTCACCAAAGAAAAAATTAGAACAACAAGATACAGCAAAATTAGAAATGGTTTTAAATCAAGAAAACTTTGGTTATTGTTCAGAAGTTATTGTAAAACTAAATAAAGTTAGTAAGTTAGATTTTAATTTAAGCAAAACACGAACTGATTTAGAAACAATGGATGGTCAATCAATAGTTTTAGTAGATGATGAAGATTTAATTAAAGTTCATGTTCATACTTTAAAACCGGGTCAAATTTTAAATTATTTTCAGAAATTTGGTGAAATTTTAAAAGTAAAAATTGAAAATATGACGGAACAGGCAAAAGCACATACACAAACTATTAAACCAATTCGTAAATTAAATAATAAATTTGCTTTAATTGCTGCTGTTCCCGGTAGAGGAATTGAAACCTTTTTTAGAGATGAATTAAAGGTTAATAATATTATTATGTATTCAAAAAGAATTAATCCATCAACAGATGACTTTTTAAAGGCAATTGAAATTGTCGATGCAAAAAATGTTTTTATTTTACCAAATGATAGTAATTTATTTTTAGCAGCAGAACAAGCAAGAAAATTAGAAAAAAAATCAAAAGTTTTTGTATTACCTGCTAAAAATATTGCTCAAGGTATGCGTGCTGCTTTAAATTTTAATCCTGAATTAAGTGCAAAAGAAAATAATAAAAATATATGAAGTGAAATTAAATATGCTGCTTTTGGTTATATAACAGTTGCTGATCGTGATGTTGAAATAGATGGTATTAAAATTGGAAAAAAACACTTTTTTTCTGCTGTTAGTTTTCGTAATAAAGATGGTAAAGAAAAAATTATTGCTTCAAATGAAAATTTATTTAATGTAATTAAAGTATTGTTTACTAAATTAATTTGAGATGGTGCAGAAATAATTACTATTTTTAAAGGTAAAGGTTATTCAAAAGATCAAATTAATTTTATGAAAAAAATTTTAGATGAAGATTATGATATTGAATATGAAATTGTTGATGGTGATCAAGAAGTTTATAACTTTCTTTTCGTGGTGGAATAATACTATGTTATAATATTGTAGACTCTATTCAAATAGTTAGAAAGGAGAAGATTATGACTAATTTATTATTATCCTCAGTTAATCCAAATGATCCAAAGACTTGATCAACTAGTTTAATTGTTTTAGCAAGCTTAGTGGCTATTATTGGTATAATTTTGTTTGTTGTTACTATGATTTGATTTTTCACTTGAATTAAGTATTCTTGATTCCATCTTGAAAATAGTGCTAATTTAACTGGTGGCGAGTTATCTCAAAAATATTTAAAAACATACGGTATTAATGCAAAAAGAATAAAATTTAAGGGATTTGGTAATATTAATAGTATTACTGTTGAACCTAGGTTTTTTTATTTAAGGCCATATTTATTTAATAATGGTAATTTTACTTTAAGATTATTACCATGAACTTATCACCGTCGTTCTATTTATACTTTAGCAATGGCAATGGAAAGTACTTGGGCAGTAAGTAGTTCAAATAGTAGTCGTTTTAATACTTTTTGATGAGATTTTTCTCGTAAAATAACATTATTTTTTGTTTTAATTCCTTTTGCACTTGCTATTCTATTTGCTCTTTCACCTGCTAATTCTTGAATTACTTTATCAGCAGCGAGTGCCAATATACTTTCAATTGTTTTATCAATTTTAGGTAGTATTTTATTAATTCTTTTTTCTTCAATGCAAATGATTTTTTATGCTAAATCAAGAAAAGAAATTTGTCAAAATCTTGTTGGTATTTTAAATGAAAAAGAAATACGTGCTATTAGTTGAATTTTCCAAATTAAGTTTATTTATTACTTGATTCGTATGATTTATGAAATATTACAACTTATTTTACGTATTGTGATGTATACACAGCAAAATGAGAAATAATAAAAATTTGTACCTATAATTTAGGTACAAATTTTAAATTTAAAATTATATTAAGTTTTATTGATAAAACATTATTTTCAAAACTTTTATAAAATATTCTATTTTAGTAAGTTTTAAAGTTTTGTTTTTTTAATTTTACATTTAATTACTAAACCAATATTTTTCATTTTCATTTATTATTGTATATTTAAAATTTTATTTTGATAGTTTTAAATTTTAAATATACAATAAAATACACTTATTAATTTAATATATATATATATATATTCATTAGTAATTTTTTGTATATGTATTGCAAAAATATAAAAAAAGGTTTTAAATGTTAACTATGAGAGAGAAAAAAGAATATTTTAAGTTAAGGAGAATACTGAATTCAAAGTAAGTCTGCTATTAATATATATTCAAAAATTAATAAATTAAAAATAGTTTTATTACTTGCTAAAATTTTTATCAGAAATGGTATTGGAGTATTTTATATTAAAAAGTTTGTTGTAACGAGTATTATCCAAGATAAAAAAATATGTTCTTACTTAATCAATCAAATTTTGAAAGAATGGAATTCTAAAAAAGAATATATTATTTCACTAGAAAAATATTTAAAACAACTTTCAGTTCAACAATTTATTAACAAAATAATTACTTGCTGTTAATAAATTTGAGTTAAAAATTAAATATAATAATACATATCCATGTTTATGAAATTACTAATTCTGAATTGTCATGTGGCCAGAGTGTTGCCCATATTGTATATCAATGTTAAATTAAATAAAGATATTAGGAACTGAAAGGAAGAAAACATATCATGGCTATTAATTTAAAAGGCAGAAATTTTATTTGTTTATTAGATTTTACTTCAGAAGAAATTTATTACTTATTAGAATTAGCTGCTACTTTAAAAATTGCAAAACAAAAAGGAATAGAAAAACAGCCGTTAAAAGGCTATAGTGTTGCTTTATTATATCGAAAAGATTCATTACGAACAAGAAGCGCGTTTGAAGTTGCTGCTTGTGATTTAGGAATGCATTCAACATATTTTGATCAAACTAGTAGTAAATTAGGAATTAAAGAATCAATTGTTGATACCGCTAAATTTCTTGGTAAAATTTATAATGGTATTCAATTTCGTGGATATAAACAAACTGATGTTGAAAAATTAGCTGAAAATGCCGGTGTTCCAATATGAAATGGCTTAACTGATTTATATCATCCAACACAAATGCTAGCCGATATTATGACAATTCAAGAGTGTAAAAAAATAAAGATGTTAAAGGTATTAAATTTGTTTATTTTGGAGATGCTCGTTTTAATATGGCTAATAGTTATATGATTATTAGTGCAAAATTAGGAATGAATTTAGTAATCTGTGCTAATAAAAATTTATGACCATATCCTCAACTATTAAAACAATGTCAAGAAATTGCTCAAGAAACGGGTGGCTCTATTATTTTAACAGAAGATTATAAAACAGCAAGTAAAGATGCTGACGTAGTTGCTACTGATGTTTGAACATCTGTATCTGAAGATAAAGTTTTATTAAAACAACGAATTAAAGAATTAATGCCATATCAAGTTAATAATGAAAAAATGAAAATTGCAAAATCAGATGTTATATTTTTACATTCTTTACCAATTTTTCATGATGGTAATAGACAAATTACTCAAGATATTGTTAAACAATATGGTGGAACAGGTGAATTAGAAGTTACTGATGAAGTATTTCGATCTTCTGCATCAAAGGTATTTCAACAATCAGAAAATTGTTTACATACTATTAAAGCTGTAATGTTAGCAACTTTGAAAGGATAATATATGAGATTATATTAAAAATGAAAAGAAGTTTTAATTATTTTATTATTTAATAAACTTATTTCCATTAATTAGTTTTTATTATTTTTATTTTAGAATATTAAATATATTAATTAATTGTTTATTAAAATATTAATGTTAGTTTTTATGTTAAGATATTAGTAATTAATTTTATTAACTCAAATTAAAAAATAGGAGTAAATTATGATAAGACAAGAAGGAATATCAGAAGATAGTAGACAACAATTAATATATAATTATCAAGGATTAAATATATGAAAAAAAGTGAGTATTATTGGTAGTGGGTTTTTGCTTAGTACAATACCAGGAATTGGTATAACATATTTATGTAATGAAAAAATTGTTAAAGCACTTGGTAGTAATGAAAATAAATTTTCATTACCAATTCGAATGCTAATGGGTGCTGTTACTAGTTCATTATTAGTATTATTTACTATGGGACCATTTGTACACAAAAAATTATTTCCTGAATGATATGAGAAGAGAGCAGAAGCAAGGTATATAAATAAAACTATTAGTGAAATTGAAAATTTAAGAAATGATTTTGTAAATATAAATAATAACTGAAATGAAAATAGTACAGTTAGCTTAATAGAAATATTAACAAAATTGAATAATAAAAAAGAAGAATTACAAAATAAAGAAAAACCATTAATGTTTCAATGAGAATTGGAAAGAATGGTAGATAACTTAATTATTGATGTTAATAATCAATTAATTAGATTTGATCCTATTTCAATTAGAGCAATTAATGATATGTTGGATAATTGAGATAATAATTCAGAATTGAATGATAGTAGTCAATCTTTAATTTATTATTAAAAATGTTATTCTTTTCTTAATTTAAAAGAATAACATTAGTTAATTTATTTAAAAGTTTTTATATGTTATATACTACTTTTTGTGCTAGTTTATTTTTTGGTAATGTTTAGTAATCTGTGTAACTTACAAAAATAACTATGTTTAATTAATTCTAGTAAATATAATTAAATGACTAGAAAGAGTGAGTTACAGATGGCTAAAAAGCAAAATATTAATAATAATGATCCAATATCAAAAGCAGTAGATTTATTATTAGAAAATACTGAAGATTTAACAACAGTTTTTAAAGAGAAAGGATTGTATAAAGAATTAACAAAAAGATTAGTAGAAAAAATGTTGAATTCTGAGATGCAAAATTATTTAGGATATGATAAGAATCAACATAGTAATAGTGACAATGCTCGTAATGGTATAAGTTCAAAAAAATTAATAACTCAACAAGGTAAAATTGAGATTGATGTACCACGAGATCGCAATAGTAATTTTAATCCTGTAATAGTTGCAAAAAGACAAAGAAGATTTGATGGTTTTGATCAACAAGTTCTTTCTTTATATGCAAAAGGTATGACATTATCTGACATTAGAATGCAGTTGCAAGAGTTATATCATGGTGCTGATATTAGTGAAAGTGTTATTAGCCAAATTACTGATGATGTTATTGATGATGTAAAAGCATGGCAAAATCGACCATTAGAAAGTGTCTATCCGATTGTTTATTTTGATTGCATAGTAGTGAAAGTACGACAAGATAAAAGGATTATTAATAAATCAGTTTATATAGCTTTAGGAGTTGATTTAGAAGGTAAAAAAGATGTTTTAGGTTTATGAATTAGTGAAAATGAAGGTGCTAAATTTTGATTAGCAAATTTAACAGAAATGAAAAATCGTGGCTTAAATGATATTCTTATTGCCTGCAGTGATAATTTAACAGGCATGTCAGAAGCAATACAATCAGTTTATCTTAAAACAGAACATCAATTATGCATAGTTCATCAAATTAGAAATAGTTTGAAATATGTCTCATATAAGCATAGAAAATCTCTAGTTGCAGATTTAAAACCAATTTATACTGCATGTAGTGAAGAACAAGCAATGCAGGCTTTAGAATCGTTTGAAAGTAAATGAAATAAACAATATCCTCAAATTGCTAAATCTTGATATAAAAATTGAGATAATTTAATGGTTTTTATTAGTTATCCAGTAGAAATCAAAAGAGTGATTTATACTACAAATGCTATTGAATCTGTAAATAGTCAATTACGAAAAGTCATCAGAAATAAAAAAGTTTTTCCAAATGATATGGCAGTTTTCAAAATATTTTACTTAGCAATTGAAAATATAACAAAAAAATGAACAATGCCCATTCAAAATTGAAATACAGCAATTGCTCATTTTATGATAAAATTTGAAGATAGAATTAATCTAAACTAGTACTTTGTAAAACAAAGATACACAGATTACATAAAAGCCTCTTTATTTCAATCTCTTATTGAATCTTTTTCTTCTAAATTAAATGAATTTATATATTTTTTCAAATCATCTTCTTTTGCAAATGATTCTTTAAGATCTTCTTGTAATAAGTTTTGCTCATTAATTAATATTTGCATATTAGTTTTTACTATATCATATTTTTCTTTTAAATTTTCTTTTTCCCTATTGGTTTTTATAAATTCATTTTTATTTTCACATAGTTCTTTTTCTGTTATTTTATTTCAATCATAAAAATCTAAAGTAATACATTTAATATAAAAATTAATTCTTGGATTTATTTTCTTTGTATTTAAATTAATAATAGATTTTCTTAATTTAGAACTTTTTGACTGTAAAGTTAAAAGTTCTTTTTCTAATTTCTTTAATTCTATTTTAAAATCAAGTATTTTAGGTAATAACTCAATATAATATTTTTTTATTTTTTGATCAATTTCTTTTTCAAATATCTTAAATTTTTGCTTAACTAAAATTTCTTCTTTTTGTTTATTTTGAAATGTTTCTTGTTCTGCTTGTTGTTTTTTTAAATTTTCTTTCCATATTTTATTAGTTTTTTCTTCATATTCTTTTTGTTTAACTAAAACATTACGCGCTTCACTTAATTTTTGAAAATTAATAGTTGCTTCTGGATTATTAGTATTTTTATCTGGATGTAATTTTAAAGATAAACGTCTAAAAGATGCATTAATTTCAGGAATTGTTGCACCAATAGATAAACCTAATAATTCATAATATTGTTCCATTTTTAGTTTTTTTCCTTTTTAATAAACACTACTATATTCATAAATAATGGTTATATTTATGGTAAGTTTTGTACACGATCATTTACTGGTGTTTGACTAGTTAATTCTAAAGCATTAATTTCTTGAACAAATTTAGAACAAGAAAATTCTTTATCTTGTGAAGTGTTTTTTATACTATTTTTTTTATCATTAATATTTTTTCATAATTCAGTTAATTTAATTAAATTATTTAACTTATCATTTATTTTTTTTCTTTCTAAACTAATATTTTCAAATATTATTTTTAAATCTTTTCGTTCATTAGTTTTTTCTTGTATTTCCTTTTTATTTTTATTTAGTTTTTTTCTATTCTTTTTATTTTTATTAACAGAACCACAACTAAGCATTCAAAAAATAAAATTTTTAAAATTGCCGATTTTTTGCTTTTCCAAAAAAACATTTTCTTCTAATAAACTAGTTATTTTAAAAATAGCATCAGTAATTACATCAATATAATTTGATAATATTATGGTTCTTTTTTCAACTTCTTTATCTAATACTTTAATTTTTTCATTAAATACTTGAATTTGTTCAATTGATAATGATTTAATATCATCTTCGGTAAGTAATTGAATTTGCTCATCTGTAAATATTTTAATTTGTAAATCTTGTTTATCCTTATTCTTATCTAATGGCATATTTTACTCCTTATTTAATAAGCATTTTTGTTAAGTTGTTTTTTAACTTCATTAATCATTTTTTCTAATTGATTAATTGCTTCTATTTGTTCTACAATTCCTTTTTTAGTTTCCTTAGAACCTGTTTAAAATCTTTTCAATAAAATTGAAATAAAGGCAAGAACAACCATTTGTAAGCTAGTATTTAATTTTTTTTCACAATTTTTTCATAATCTTCTGCATTTTTCTAATCATGCAAAACTTCGTTCTACAACTCATCTTTTTGGTAATACTACAAAAGAATGTAATTCATTACGTTTTATAACTTCAACATTTGCATTTATAATTGTTTTAATTTTAGAAGCAAATTTTTCACCAGTATAACCAGCATCTACTAGTATTTTTTGAACGGTGGTTGGCCCTTAATTACTGGACCATTTTTGATATAAAATTCTAAATTTTAATTTGTAAAATTGGTGGTTTTAGAAATTTAGAATGTATTCTTTCATAATTATAAAACATAACATATTGATTTACATCATTTATAGCTTCATTGATGGATAAATATTGATTTGATCCTTTAGGTAGTCATTCTTGAGATAAATGAGAAAATCAGTTTTCAGATAATACATTACCACCAATATCATAAGGTTGTTTTTTGCTTAAAATTATTTGTTTATCCTCTGCTCATTTTGTGATATCTTGACAATAAAATTCGTTGGCGTTATCTGAATGTAAAATAACATTTTTTATTTGATTTCAAGAAAATTGTTTGTTGATTTTTTCAAGAGCAGGAAGAATTAAATCCTGATATGATTTATTAGGAGCAATATTATAACTAACAACATTATTTGAATAAAAATCAATAATTACAAAAAGATATAATCATCCTTCTTTAGTATTTATTTGTTTAGTGTCCATTGATCAAATTTGATTTGAAGAGGTTGTACTTTTATAATCTTTGTTTACTTTATCCATTGTAGGTATTCACTTATTTGGATTTTTTTTGTTTTTAGGATAGTTATTTTTAGTTTGTTTTAATCCTTGAATATTGTGTTCTTTCATAATTTTTCGCATTTGTTTTATTGATAATTCTATATTTAAAATGATATTTTTTTCTTGTTTTAATCACTCTTTAAAAGCTGAAAAAATTCTTAAATATCCATAAATTCTGCCTTTTCTTGTAGAATGAAATTCGATTAAAAGTTGGCATATTTTTTGATATTTATGATTGCATTTAATAATATGATTTTCTTCTTTTTTAATAGGTTTTTGTTTATTTTTTAAAAAGTAATATGTTGATCTGTTTAATTGAAGATATTGACATAGGTTTCTAATTGAATATTGATTTTTACAATCATCAATAATTTTAATTTTTTCTTTGATATTTAATTTGTTAATTACTAATGCTATTTGTTTAATTTTATCCATTAATAAAAATCCTTTCAGGTTAAAATTAGTGTTAATTATATAACACAATTGTTTTTAGAATACATTCAGGTTTTTTAAATTAATGGTCTAGTAAAAAGGGCTAAGTGGCTGTTTTACTTTCTTGCTGTTCCATAAGTTCATCTCCTTTTTAACATAAAAACCCATTTGCTTTAAAATTAAAACAATGGGTTTAAAAACATTATAAATTCATTATATGCCTTTCTAAGAACCTGTTTAAAATCTTTTAGAGAATAGGATAAAATGATTATATATTTTAAAATAAGAGGTATATATGTGTAAAAATTATCCTAGTAATGTTAGCAAAGAGCAATTTGAAAATATAAAATCAATTTTAGAAAATACTAAAAAGAGAACTAAACCAAGAAGTTTAGATTTATATGAAGTATTTTGTGCAGTTTTATATGTATTAAAAAGTGGTTGCCAGTGAAGAATGTTACCAAAAAATTTTCCAAAATGACAAATTGTATATTATTATTTTCAAGCTTGAAGTAAAAATAATGATAAAGAACCTAGTGTATTACAATTAGTTTTAAAAAAAATTAGTCAAGGCATTTCGTATCAATAATGGTAGAAAAGAACAAACTAGTTTTTGTATAATTGATTCACAAAGTGTTAAAAATACAGATACTACTAAAAATAAAGGTTATGATGCTGGTAAAAAGATTTCAGGAATAAAGCGTCATATTGCTGTTGATTCTCAAGGTTTACCACATGCAATTTACATAACCACAGCAGAAAAAACAGATCGTAATAGTGCTATAATAATGATTGAAAATGAAAAAGAGAATCTTTCTGCAGTTCAAAAAATACTAGTAGATGCTGGTTATACTGGTGAAAAATTTGCTTCTAAAATTAAAACAATTATAAATGCAAATGTTGAAGTTATAAAACGTAATGAATTACATTCTTTTGTAGTATTACCAAAAAGATGAGTTGTAGAACGAAGTTTTGCATGATTAGAAAAATGCAGAAGATTATGAAAAAATTGTGAAAAAAATTAAATACTAGCTTACAAATGGTTGTTCTTGCCTTTATTTCAATTTTATTGAAAAGATTTTAAACAGGTTCTAAGTGAAAATCAATTAAAAACATAATAAACTTCCTTTTTTAAATTTTTACTAGAATAAAATTTTTATTAACTAATATCTTTACTCCATAAATGCTCATAACTTATATTTTCTAAAATTTAATAATCAAGTAATAATATAAGCACTAATATAAACAATAATATTAATACCAAAAGCTAATAAAAAATATCATCAACGAAAAATAATTGGATAAATAACATGACTAAAAGTAATTAACTGCTGTGCTAAAATATTAATCAATATTGGGGTAATAAAAATACTAAAAACTGAAAAAATTAAAATTAAAGGGACAACGATTATAATAAAATTGTAAGATACTTCCATAGTATTATATCCCAATACTTTTAAAATATTAATCAATATTCAATTATCACGAACTAAAATATTATTAACCAAAGTCATAATCATAAATGATAATATAATACTACAAATTGCAAAAAAACCAATAAGTAATTGAATACTTATTTCATTATTTTCTAATGCTGCTTTTTCATTACCAATTGGAACAATACCACTCAAAGAACTAACAAAACCACTAGAATTAATGTAGTCAGTATTCAAAATTTTAGTTAAATCAAGATTATAATTATTTTCAGTATTAATAAAAGTTAAGTAATGTCGTAACTCATTATCATTAAATTTACTCATTTTGGCATTATTAATTAATAATCCTGTATTTTCATTAATAGCACTATTTAAAAGTGATTGTGATACTAATAATGTTGATATTCCTAAATTCCTAAAGCCATCATAAATAATACCAATTAAATATTTTTTATTACCATTAAAATCAAAATATGGATATAAAATCGCTTTACCAATATTGTTACCATTACCAGTACTAGTATTGGATGCTAGGGCATTAGATGCTACAATCGGTAAAAAGGTAACATTTGGGCCATTAGTACTAGTAATATGCAATTGTTTTTTTATATTGTTAACATTTTTAGTAAATTCTTTATTTAATCAAAAATCAGAAGTGTTCATTGTATCACTGTTCATATTAATAAATTTTTTAAATTTACTATTAATTAAATTAGGTTTAATAAAATTATTACTATTTGCATTAATACGATAGATAGTTTGTCTTATTGTAACTTCATTACTAAAGCATGAATCATTAAAAGTTTGAGTTACACTATCATAAGTATTACCAATAGCATTATTATGACTAAAATCCAAATCATAAGAATATTCAATATTCAATTTAATAAAAGGTAACTCATTTTGTTCTTGATAAGGAATAATACCAAAGCTAATTAATAAATCATTATTATTACCACTTTCATTTGTTAAATAATTAATAATATTTATTTGTTTTGTTCACTGTTTTTTAAATGTTTGTGGTAATAAATTTCATGTTGTTGATTTTTCAAAATTTTTACGCATCTTTAATAAATCGCTACCCAAAATATATTTATTACGTAAATCGCGAATAACGGGTGCTGGATTATTAGGATTTATTAAATATGAATCAATAGGCATCTTGTAAATCTTGTTTAAGTGATACTCCTGATTCTATTTGTGAAACTGGAGCAATGTTATAAAGCAACTGCTTGTTATTATTAATAAAATTATTTTCAATGTCTTCATAATGATAACTATTTAAATAATTAAAATTAATTCCTTCAAATTGTAATGATAACATATCATTAACTAAACCACTAGCTGCAATTGAAAATAGCATTAATGTGGCAGCAAAAATACTAACTATACTAATGATAACTAATTTACCAAAACTACGCATGCTAATAGTTATTGCCAATTTATTATGATAACTAATATCACCAATAACTTTAACACTAATAAAATTAAAAATTTTGCTAATATTTAAATGATGATATTTTTTAAAATTTTTACTACTAATTAAGTCAAGTGGTTTTTTTTGTAAAAATAAATAAACTATAAAAAAACTAATAATTACTAATAACAATAAAGGAACAGTTACCACAATAATTGTCATATGCACATTTATATATCATCCATAGTTAATTAACGCTAAATACAAGTTATGACTATTAATAAGAATATGACTAATAAATACTGATATTAAAACACCAATAATAGCAAAAATAAATAAAGGTCAAATAATAGCTAAAACCAAAGAAATTGTTAATTGCCACTTGCCACTTGCCACTTGCCACTTAGCCCTTTTTACTAGACCATTAATTTAAAAAACCTGAATGTATTCTAAAAACAATTGTGTTATATAATTAACACTAATTTTAACCTGAAAGGATTTTTATTAATGGATAAAATTAAACAAATAGCATTAGTAATTAACAAATTAAATATCAAAGAAAAAATTAAAATTATTGATGATTGTAAAAATCAATATTCAATTAGAAACCTATGTCAATATCTTCAATTAAACAGATCAACATATTACTTTTTAAAAAATAAACAAAAACCTATTAAAAAAGAAGAAAATCATATTATTAAATGCAATCATAAATATCAAAAAATATGCCAACTTTTAATCGAATTTCATTCTACAAGAAAAGGCAGAATTTATGGATATTTAAGAATTTTTTCAGCTTTTAAAGAGTGATTAAAACAAGAAAAAAATATCATTTTAAATATAGAATTATCAATAAAACAAATGCGAAAAATTATGAAAGAACACAATATTCAAGGATTAAAACAAACTAAAAATAACTATCCTAAAAACAAAAAAAATCCAAATAAGTGAATACCTACAATGGATAAAGTAAACAAAGATTATAAAAGTACAACCTCTTCAAATCAAATTTGATCAATGGACACTAAACAAATAAATACTAAAGAAGGATGATTATATCTTTTTGTAATTATTGATTTTTATTCAAATAATGTTGTTAGTTATAATATTGCTCCTAATAAATCATATCAGGATTTAATTCTTCCTGCTCTTGAAAAAATCAACAAACAATTTTCTTGAAATCAAATAAAAAATGTTATTTTACATTCAGATAACGCCAACGAATTTTATTGTCACGATATCACAAAATGAGCAGAGGATAAACAAATAATTTTAAGCAAAAAACAACCTTATGATATTGGTGGTAATGTATTATCTGAAAACTGATTTTCTCATTTATCTCAAGAATGACTACCTAAAGGATCAAATCAATATTTATCCATCAATGAAGCTATAAATGATGTAAATCAATATGTTATGTTTTATAATTATGAAAGAATACATTCTAAATTTCTAAAACCACCAATTTTACAAATTAAAATTTAGAATTTTATATCAAAAATGGTCCAGTAATTAAGGGCCAACCACCATATAACAAAAAAATGAACAATGCCCATTCAAAATTGAAATACAGCAATTGCTCATTTTATGATAAAATTTGAAGATAGAATTAATCTAAACTAGTACTTTGTAAAACAAAGATACACAGATTACATAAAAGCCTCTTTAATTCTTCCTGCTCTTGAAAAAATCAACAAACAATTTTCTTGAAATCAAGTAAAAAATGTTATTTTACATTCAGATAACGCCAACGAATTTTATTGTCACGATATCACAAAATGAGCAGAGGATAAACAAATAATTTTAAGCAAAAAACAACCTTATGATATTGGTGGTAATGTATTATCTGAAAACTGATTTTCTCATTTATCTCAAGAATGACTACCTAAAGGATCAAATCAATATTTATCCATCAATGAAGCTATAAATGATGTAAATCAATATGTTATGTTTTATAATTATGAAAGAATACATTCTAAATTTCTAAAACCACCAATTTTACAAATTAAAATTTAGAATTTTATATCAAAAATGGTCCAGTAATTAAGGGCCAACCACCAACCACCCAATACCTTTTCTAATACATTTATTTGATAAGCGTACTGATTTCACTAACTTCATTTTTAATAATTTTAGTTTTTGATGGATAACCATAACCAGCAGACACTAAAATTGTAACATGATACTTATTAGGTTCAATAATCTTATTTGATTCTAAGTAAGTTAATAATTGTTGTTCATTAAAACCACCTAATACAACATTATCAATTTCATGAGCAGTTAATAATAATAAAAGGTTTTGTAATAAAATAAAAGTTTGACATTGTGCCCAATGATTTATTTGTGTTTTTTTGTCATGATCAAAGAAATTATTAAATGTTGATTTATAAATTTCGTATTGTGGTTTTGTTAAATTACGTCTTTTCATAACAGTATCAACAAATCATTGATTACTAGTATTGAAATTTTCACCACTATAACTTAATAAAATAAATAAATGTGAACAAGTACTAACTTGTTGTTGATTATTTATGATTGGTTGCAATTGTGCTTTAATTTTAGAATTACTAATAACTAAAATTTTTCATGGTTCTAAACCATATGAAGATGGGGTATGACGCACATAGTTAAGAATATCGTTAATTTTACTATCACTAATAACTTTACTAGGATCATAATTACGAATTGATTTACGATTTAAAATTAGACTTTCCAGTTCTTTAACATAAGGCATTGATTTATCATCTCTTTTCTATAAATTAATTTTACTACTAAAATATTTTTAATCAAAAATCTTTATTCTCTTTTGAGAATAAAGATTTTTGATTTAATGTGATTATTCAATAACCTCAGTAACTTGTCCGGCTCCAACAGTTCTTCCGCCTTCACGGATTGAGAATTGAGTACCTTTCTCAAGGGCAACTGGGTGAATTAATTCAACAGTAATAGTAACGTTATCACCTGGCATAATTAATTCCGATTTTTCACCTTTATTAATAAAGTTTCCCATACTTCCTGTAACATCAGTTGTACGGAAATAAAATTGTGGTCGATATCCCGGATTAAATGAAGTATGACGTCCACCTTCTTCTTTAGTTAGAATATAAACTTCACCTTTAAATTTAGTATGTGGAGTAACTGATCCTGGTTTAGCAATAACTTGTCCACGTTGAATATCTTCACGTTTAACTCCACGTAATAATACTCCAACGTTATCACCAGCTTGTGCTTCATCTAATAATTTTCTGAACATTTCAATACCAGTAACAACAACTTTTTTAAGACCTTTGTTAATACCAATAATATCAATTTCATCATTAACTTTTAAAGTTCCACGTTCAATTCTTCCAGTAGCTACTGTTCCACGTCCAGTAATAGTGAAAACATCTTCAACAGCTAATAATACTGGTTTATCAACTTCTCTTTTTGGTGTTGGAATTCATTCATCCATTGCTGTTAATAATTCTTTAATTTTTGCTTCTCATTCTTTTTTACCATCTAATGCTCCTCTTGCAGAACCACGAATAATTGGTGTATCATCACCTTCAAATTCATACTTAGTTAGTAATTCACGAATTTCCATTTCAACAAGTTCTAATACGTCATCGTCTACACTTTCCATATCACACTTATTTAAGAATACAACAATTTTTTTAACTCCAACTTGACGTGCCAATAGAATGTGTTCACGTGTTTGTGGCATTGGACCATCAGTTGCAGAAACAACTAACACTGAACCATCCATTTGAGCTGCACCTGTAATCATATTTTTAATGTAGTCAGCGTGACCTGGACAGTCAACGTGTGCATAGTGACGAGTTGGTGTTTCATATTCAACGTGAGCTGTATTAATAGTAATACCACGTGCTTTTTCTTCTGGAGCAGCATCGATAGAAGCATAGTCCTTAAACATACCTTTATATCCATCTGCTTCATGTTTTGAACAATAACTAGTAATTGCAGCAGTTAATGTTGTTTTTCCGTGATCAACGTGACCAATTGTTCCAACATTAACGTGCGGTTTTGTACGTTCAAATTTTTGTTTTGGGCCTGTTGATACAGGCTTTGATTTTTTTACTTCTTTTTCTGCCATTTTTGTTTCCTCCCTGGAAATAATTAATACTTATTTTTATTTAATTAAATTAAACACTAAGATAATTTTAAAGTAAAGTTATTATACTTTCAATTAAATTATTTTATTTTTTAGTAATTCTTCCTTTTTGATATTTACCAGCAACTGCTTCAGCAACTGATTTTGGTGCTTCTTCATAGTGTGAAAAAGACATTGTATATGTTCCGCGTCCTTGGGTCATTGAACGTAATTCAGTAGCATAACCAAACATTTCAGATAAAGGCACTTTAGCTTTAACAACTTTACTATTACCACGCATTTCATCTGCTTCGATAGTACCTCTTTTACCAGAAATTTTACCAACAATAGAACCATAATATTCATCTGGAATAATAACTTCAACATTCATAATTGGTTCTAATAATACTGGTTTTAATAAATCTTTATTATCTTGTAAAGATTTAGAAGCTGCAATATTAAAGGCACGTTCTGAAGAGTCAACAGGGTGGAATGAACCATCATATAATGTTGCTTTAACGTCAATAACTGGATATCCTGCAATTAAACCATTAGCTAATGATTCAATTAATCCTTCTTGTACTGGTTTAATGTATTCACGTGGCACTTTACCACCAACAATTTTATCAACAAACTCGAATCCTTTATCTGGATTTGGTTCAAATTTAATAATAACATGTCCATATTGGCCGCGACCACCTGATTGATGAATATATTTACCCTCAGCGCGTTCACAAACTGCTTTAATTGTTTCACGATAAGCAACTTGTGGATTTCCAATGTTAGTTGCTACTTTAAATTCACGTTTTAAACGATCAGTTAAGATGTCTAAATGCAGTTCTCCCATTCCTGAAATAATTGTCTGTCCTGTTTCTTTGTCTGATGAAACACGGAATGTTGGATCTTCTTCTGCAAGTTTTTGTAAACCTAAACTCATTTTTTCTTGATCAGCTTTTGTTTTAGGTTCAAGCGCTAATGAAATAACTGGTTCTGGAAATACCATTTTTTCTAAAATAACTTCATGTTTTTCATCACATAATGTATCACCAGTAGTTGTATCTTTTAAACCAACAATAGCAGCAATGTCACCAGCATAAACCTTTTTAATTTCGGCACGACTATTGGCATGCATTTGTAAAATTCTACCAACACGCTCTTTTTTTTCTTTAGTTGAGTTTAATACATAACTACCAGATTCTAATGTTCCCGAATATACTCTAAAAAAAGTTAATCTTCCAACAAAAGGGTCAGTCATGATCTTAAATGCTAACGCTGAGAAAGGTTCTTCATCACTAGAATGACGTTCTACTTCTTTTGATGAAACAGGTAATATTCCTTTAATTGCAGGTACATCTAATGGTGAAGGCAAGTAATCAATAACTGCATCTAACATTAATTTAACACCTTTATTTTTAAAGGCACTACCACATAATACTGGGAAAAACTCAGCAGCAATTGTTGCTTTACGAATTACTGTCTTAATTTCAGCAACAGTTACTTCTCCTTCAGCATATTTCATAAAGAAATCATCATCAAAGTGAGAAAGTGCTTCTAATAATTCCTCACGTCTACTTGCAATAACATCTT
This sequence comes from Spiroplasma endosymbiont of Acasis viretata, assembly GCF_964031275.1. Taxonomy (NCBI): domain Bacteria; kingdom Bacillati; phylum Mycoplasmatota; class Mollicutes; order Entomoplasmatales; family Spiroplasmataceae; genus Spiroplasma; species Spiroplasma endosymbiont of Acasis viretata. Next base: position 59,856 of record NZ_OZ035019.1, on the reverse strand, counting down.
TAAGTTCTTCAGAAATTGCAATTTCTTTATAATCCTCATTTGGTTTACCATCAAAATGGTATGCTTTCATCTCAATTATATCAATAATTCCATCAAAAGCATCTTCTGCACCAATTGGTCATTGAATTGCATGAGCATTAGCACCAAGACGATCTTTTAATGTTTGAATTGAATGAGCAAAGTCAGCCCCAATTTTATCCATTTTATTTGCAAAAACAATTCTTGGTACATTATACCTAGTTGCTTGATTTCAAACAGTTTCGGTTTGTGGTTCAACTCCAGTTTGCGCGTCTAATACAGCAACTGCTCCGTCTAAAACTCTTAATGAGCGTTCAACTTCAACAGTAAAATCAACGTGACCCGGAGTATCAATAATATTTATTCGATTATTTCTTCAAACAGCAGTTGTTGCAGCTGAAGTAATAGTAATACCACGTTCTTGTTCTTGTTCCATTCAGTCCATAGTTGCGGCACCTTCATGTACCTCACCAATTTTATGAATTTTACCAGTATGATATAAAACTCTTTCTGTTGTTGTAGTTTTACCAGCATCAATATGAGCCATAATTCCAATATTTCTAGTATTTGCTAGTGAATATTCTCGACCTGATTTTTCTGCCATTTTCTCTCTCCTTTATTATCATTTATAGTGAGCAAAGGCTTTATTAGCTTCAGCCATACGATGAATTTCATCACGTTTTTTAATTGATGAACCATTACCAGTAGCAGCATCCATAATCTCAGCTGCAAGTTTATCTTGCATACTATTACCATATCTTGCTTGTGAATAAGAAACTAATCAACGAATTGCTAAAGTTATCTTACGAGTAGCACTAACTTCAATAGGAACTTGATAGTTTGCACCACCAATTCTTCGAGTTTTAATTTCTAATTGTGGTGTAATATTAGCAATTGCCTTTTCAAATACTTCTAATGGTACTTGTTGGGTTTTTTCTCCAACAATTTTAAAAGAATTATAAACAATTTTTTGAGCTACACTTTTTTTACCATCAATCATAATGGCGTTAATTAATTGAGTAACAATTTTTGAATCATAAATTGGATCAGCAACTAATTCTCTTTTAATAGCTTGATTTTTACGCATTTAGTTTTACCTCCTTATTTCTTATCTTTTGGTTTTTTAGTTCCGTATTTAGAACGACCTTGATTACGATTTACTACTCCGGCAGTATCAGAATACCCACGAATAACATGGTATCTAACTCCAGGTAAGTCTTTAACTCTTCCACCACGGATTCCAACAATAGCATGTTCTTGCAAATTATGACCTTCTCCAGAAATATAAGCAGTAACTTCCATACCGTTAGTTAAACGAGCACGAACAATTTTTCTTAAAGCTGAGTTAGGTTTTTTTGGTGTTCTTGTAGTAACTACAAGCGCTACACCTTTTTTTTGCGGACTGCTAATTGAAGAAGTTGTTTTTGTTAATGAATTATATGAAACATTTAACGCTGGTGATTTAGATTTGTATTTTTTATCTGTACGTCCTTTACGTAATAGTTGGTTCATTGTTGGCATTAATCGTTAGCCTCCTTTATGATTTTAAAGAATTAATTATATACACAATTCCTAGTGTATCAAAATTTAGTCCAATAAGTATAATACCATTTTTTAATATTAATAGTCAAATAAATTTTGAAAAATAATTAGAAAAAAATGACACAATTTAAATTGTGTCATTTTAATTATAATAAAATATTATATTTCTTATTCGTGTGCTGTTACACCAGTTAATTTAACAGCAACTGCAACATCTTTTGATTGCCCAAGTGTAACTTTAATATTAACTATATTATCTCCTACAGTTAAATCTGTATCTTCTTTATCAAAAGTAAATGTTGCTTCACTAGCTTTATCTTCATCAGTAACTTTTTTAATTGCTGCTGTAATAATATCTTTAGCATCACTTTGTTTTTGTGAATCATTTAATGATTTACCATCAACACCTTTTTCTAAAGCTGCTTTAATATCAGTTGTAACTTCAACATCTGTCTTTTTATGTGCTAATGTAAATGTAATAGTTATTGAATCACCATTATAAATTTTACCATCAGGAGTAACTACTGCACTAGTAATTGGATCTCCCTCTTTTTCAGGAGTATTAACTTTAACTGTAATACCATTTAAATCAATGTTTTTATTTTCTGGAACTGCTTTAATAGCTTCTTTAAGTTCTTTCTCAGTTGGTTTAGTAATATCAACAACTGAAATTGGACCTAATTCTTTCTTTTTTAATACTGTATCTAAATTAACTACAGTTTGATCACCACAAGCTACAACTGAAGTAGTAGCTACTGTTGTTAGGGCTAATGCACCCATAAGTCTTAATAAATTTTTCATTTGCATATCTTAGTACCTCCGAAATAGTTATTTACTTATTTTTTGAATTTTAACATACAAGAAAATGAATATAAAGATTTTTTCCCTTGTACTTATTAATTAACATATAAATTTATATATTCAAATCTTATTTTTTTACTAGTCTTTAATTTTCATTAAATAAGGTTTTTTTAAAAAATGTTATATAATAATAAGTATCATTTAAGGCATGTTTTTATAGCATACTTATGGTAATTGGTGAAGAAAGGGTTGAAAATTTTATGCAAAAAAGTCAGATAGCACGAGCTGTACAAAAAAAATTAGAATTATCAGAAAAAGAATACAAAGAAGTGTTAGAATTTATCTTAGATAAAATTGCTACTGCTTTAATTAAAGGAGAAAAAGTAACACTACGTAACTTTGGAACTTTTACTATTAAATACCGCAAAGCTCGACCGGGAGTAAATCCACAAAATTCAGAACCGATGGCTATTCCTAGAAAGCGAGTAGTTAAATTTAATTCTTGTAAAGCATTAAAAAAGAGAGTTAATGAAGGTAAATAAATATTTTATTTTAGGAATGACTTCAATCAAATATAGATTGTATATTCATTCCTTTTAATTTGTAAAATTAACAACCTTTTTTAATCTTAAATAATTAAAAAAAATACTCTGTTTTAAATGAGTATTTTTTATTTTCTTCATATATTAATATTAAGATATATTTTTATTAAGTACTTTTTTTTCTGATAAATTAGATATTTGCTTTTTTTTATCTTTAGTTGTATGAATAAATGGTTTAGATTTTCAAAATGTATAAATTAATAATGGTAATAATATAAAAGTAGCAAATAAATCAATAAAGCCAAGAAATAAATAAAAATAAAAACCATTATGAGAAACATGTGCAACATAATATCCTAAACCTAAACAAATAATTGACATTATAATTGTTCGTTGTAAACTAGCAAATAATGACAATTTACCACGATTAATTGATTGATAGAAAATAACAGCAACATAATGTAGTGTAGCTAATGGATAAAAAGCAAACTGCATAATAATATAAACTTTAAAGAATCTTGCCATTTCTAAATCTACGCCAAAGAAATGCATCATATATTGCCCCGCTATTACTACTAATAATACTGAAGCAATTAGCAACAATAAAAGTAATAAAGTTAAACGTCACATCAATTGTCAAACACGACTAAAGTCCTTTGAACCATAAACATAGCCAATTAATGCTCTTGCTCCCTGCGTAATTCCAATAATAGGTGCATTAATTAAAATTAACCAAGGCATAATACCACCATATAATTGAACAAAAACCGGAATACCAGTACTTCCTCCACCATGATAGTCTGGAGGTGGCAATGTATTTAAAATTTTAGTAGTAACCATTGCCAAAATACTTTGGGCAATATTTTGTAATAAAGAAGTTGCACCAATTAATAAAATGCCCGTTACTATTACTCATTTAAGTTTTAAGTGTGCTACTTTAAATCTTAAATTATCGGCACTATATCAAATAATACCTATTGAAAATAAATTAATGCTTGCTCAAGCAATAATAGTTGCATATGCAGTGCCTTCCATTCCTAATTTACCAGGAATAACAAAAATAAAATCTAAAGATATATTTACTAAACAAGCTGCAACATTAATTAAAATTGTTCATAACATCATTCCTTCACTACGTAACAATGAAACTAAAAAATAAGCAAAAAAAAGTAATGGTGTAGCAAGAATTAAAATTTGTGAAAATCTAACTGCTTCTTTAATTATTATTTCCCTAATTACTGGATTACTTCCAGCATCACTTCCAGCTTGAAATTCAATAATACCCTGACAACTAAAATACATAATGATCATAAGAACAATAGAAACTAAAAAAGATAATAGAAACCCATTTCCTAAATATTCTGACATTTGTTCTCGTTTATTTTGACCATATGCAATTGAAAACTTAATACCTGTTCCAGTAGCAACCATTAAAGCAAAGGAAACCATCATTGAAGAAGGAACAGCAGCATAAGTAGTAGCAATATTAATAATTTTTAATGCTTGTTCAGCAGTTATCATTATTCCTGAATTTTGATAATTATTATAACGATCAATAATACTTTGTCCACCTCATTGTGTAGCAATTCATTTATCAAAAATTTGATAAGTAGAAAAAATAATTACAGCAATTAAAGGTGGTGTGACCATAATAAAGATTGCTTTTCATGGATTTGCCGTGCTAAAAATAGCTTGTCTTTTCAACTTGTTTATTGAATTTCTTTCTGTTCGTTTATTGAAAGTAACTTTAGCAAGATTTTCTTTTTCCATAATATTATCCTTTCTAACAAAATTAATCTAATTAATATTATATTTTATAAAAGCTTATAACTAAAATATCTATTGCTGTCATAAATAAAAAACATGTTTAGTATTTTAAAAAATGTTAGAAGAAAAAAATTAAAATATAAATTTTTATAAAAAATATAATTACATTATAACCTAATAATAAATAAATATTTAAAAATAATCTCTTTAATTTATTTTTATTTAAAAACTATCATTACTTTCAATTGAAAAAACAATTGGTATTTTATTATTTTTTCACTTAGTTCCTGTATGAAAATCAGGAGTAATAATAACATAAACCATACCAACTTGTTGATAATAGTTATTAATTACATGTTTAGCAAATTTATCACTAAAATATTGAATTGTGAAATTACCAGTTAAAGGATCACTCTTTAATTGATTAGAAGTATTAATAACATTCTTATTAATTTGTTGATATGTTAAATTAGGATTAACAATAATTGGATCCATTCCTGATAAATCATTAATTGTATTTAAATCAGAACGCTTATCTGTTAAAGTTACTTTCAAAATGGCTGTTGTTCCTGTTCAATAAGAATCATTAACATCTGCTGTAATTTTAACTCAAATATCACCAGCAACCTGTTCTTCATCATCTGCTGCTACTTTTCCTTCTTCATCACTAAAATAATTAACAGTAAAACCAACTGCTAACTTATTTTTTCAAATAAAGATGGTTGATTATAAAATGAGGAAAATCGTTAATAATTAAAAGATAATAATTATTTTATTATAAGAACCTGTTTAAAATCTTTTTAATAAAATTGAAATAAAGGCAAGAACAACCATTTGTAAGCTAGTATTTAATTTTTTTTCACAATTTTTTCATAATCTTCTGCATTTTTCTAATCATGCAAAACTTCGTTCTACAACTCATCTTTTTGGTAATACTACAAAAGAATGTAATTCATTACGTTTTATAACTTCAACATTTGCATTTATAATTGTTTTAATTTTAGAAGCAAATTTTTCACCAGTATAACCAGCATCTACTAGTATTTTTTGAACTGCAGAAAGATTCTCTTTTTCATTTTCAATCATTATTATAGCACTATTACGATCTGTTTTTTCTGCTGTGGTTATGTAAATTGCATGTGGTAAACCTTGAGAATCAACAGCAATATGACGCTTTATTCCTGAAATCTTTTTACCAGCATCATAACCTTTATTTTTAGTAGTATCTGTATTTTTAACACTTTGTGAATCAATTATACAAAAACTAGTTTGTTCTTTTCTACCATTATTGATACGAAATGCCTTGACTAATTTTTTTTAAAACTAATTGTAATACACTAGGTTCTTTATTATTATTTTTACTTCAAGCTTGAAAATAATAATATACAATTTGTCATTTTGGAAAATTTTTTGGTAACATTCTTCACTGGCAACCACTTTTTAATACATATAAAACTGCACAAAATACTTCATATAAATCTAAACTTCTTGGTTTAGTTCTCTTTTTAGTATTTTCTAAAATTGATTTTATATTTTCAAATTGCTCTTTGCTAACATTACTAGGATAATTTTTACACATATATACCTCTTATTTTAAAATATATAATCATTTTATCCTATTCTCTAAAAGATTTTAAACAGGTTCTAAGAGAAAAAGATTAATTATAATAATTTAATGAATAATTGCTTTCTTTTTTTCTATAGCAAATACTTTAAATTTAAATAGTTTTACATACTGTCTTGATAAAAAAGCACAAAAGAAAATTAAAATTAACATCTTAACAAATGAGTAAATTATAGTAACAAAAAAATTATTATTTACAAATTCCACTGCTCTTCTAGCAACATTTAATCCAAATATTAAGCGCAATAATAAACCTGTCATAAATTCAACACTAATTACTTTATTAAAAGCAATATGGAAAAATAAAATAAAAGTAGTAGCATGAAATAAAAAGGCTAAAATTTTATTATAATTAATACTTAACATAATAAAAGGAATAAATAAAAATAAAGCTTGCAAAATTTCCATAATATCTCAATAAATTAAAGGAAAATAAAATATCATTCGACAACTAATAATAACAATAAATAAAGAAAAACTAAGTAATGAATAAACCACATTATCTTTTATCTTTTCTCAATTTATTCATGCCACTTAGCCACTTGCCACTTAGCCCTTTTTACTAGACCATTAATTTAAAAAACCTGAATGTATTCTAAAAACAATTGTGTTATATAATTAACACTAATTTTAACCTGAAAGGATTTTTATTAATGGATAAAATTAAACAAATAGCATTAGTAATTAACAAATTAAATATCAAAGAAAAAATTAAAATTATTGATGATTGTAAAAATCAATATTCAATTAGAAACCTATGTCAATATCTTCAATTAAACAGATCAACATATTACTTTTTAAAAAATAAACAAAAACCTATTAAAAAAGAAGAAAATCATATTATTAAATGCAATCATAAATATCAAAAAATATGCCAACTTTTAATCGAATTTCATTCTACAAGAAAAGGCAGAATTTATGGATATTTAAGAATTTTTTCAGCTTTTAAAGAGTGATTAAAACAAGAAAAAAATATCATTTTAAATATAGAATTATCAATAAAACAAATGCGAAAAATTATGAAAGAACACAATATTCAAGGATTAAAACAAACTAAAAATAACTATCCTAAAAACAAAAAAAATCCAAATAAGTGAATACCTACAATGGATAAAGTAAACAAAGATTATAAAAGTACAACCTCTTCAAATCAAATTTGATCAATGGACACTAAACAAATAAATACTAAAGAAGGATGATTATATCTTTTTGTAATTATTGATTTTTATTCAAATAATGTTGTTAGTTATAATATTGCTCCTAATAAATCATATCAGGATTTAATTCTTCCTGCTCTTGAAAAAATCAACAAACAATTTTCTTGAAATCAAATAAAAAATGTTATTTTACATTCAGATAACGCCAACGAATTTTATTGTCAAGATATCACAAAATGAGCAGAGGATAAACAAATAATTTTAAGCAAAAAACAACCTTATGATATTGGTGGTAATGTATTATCTGAAAACTGATTTTCTCATTTATCTCAAGAATGACTACCTAAAGGATCAAATCAATATTTATCGATCAATGAAGCTATAAATGATGTAAATCAATATGTTATGTTTTATAATTATGAAAGAATACATTCTAAATTTCTAAAACCACCAATTTTACAAATTAAAATTTAGAATTTTATATCAAAAATGGTCCAGTAATTAAGGGCCAACCACCATTTCTAAAACCACCAATTTTACAAATTAAAATTTAGAATTTTATATCAAAAATGGTCCAGTAATTAAGGGCCAACCACCCCCTTTTTAATGAAATAATGATTATTAAATTTTACTATAAATAAATTTATGAAGTAATTATATATTAAATTCTTGACTTTCATCATCCTCTAACTAATAAACTAACTCCAAGAACAAAACATATTGGTACAATAATGATTAAAAAAATAATTGCAAAATAAACTTGTTCAAAAGGATGAGAAACATAAGTATTTTTAGCCGCTTCTATATCTAGTTGATCTCAATTATAAAACAAATTAATAATACCATAGTGTTTTAAACTTCAAAAACCGTTACCAAGAAAATTATTATAGTGATCATTAAAAATAGCTATTCCAAATAGTATTAAACTAATTATTAGAAAAAGCAAAGTTAAAATACATAAGAATAATCCTAGTTTTTGCTTTCAATCCCAAGATGTAACTTTTTTATATTCTACATTTTTATCCATATTTAACACTTACTAAACACTAAGAATATAATCAACGTTTAAAATAACCAAATATTAAAGATAAAACACTAACACCAAAAAAGATAGCAGTTAAAATTACTGTAAATACAATTCCGACAACTACTTGCGCAAGAGGATAAGTTAAAAGTTTATCACTAGTAGCATCTGTTCACATTTGATCATAGCCAGCTTTGCTTAGAAAACTATCAAGTCCTCATACAGAAATAGCATGAAAGCCATTTCCGGCATATTGTGAACTTCCTCCACTTGGGGCTTTAAAATTGGCTGTTGCAATTAAAATTAGTCCTAATGCTAAACAGAGCAAACTAATTACCAGTGAGGCAAAGCCAATTTTTATTCCTCAATTTTGTTTCTTAAAAAGATTTATAAGATTTTTCATTAAGGTTTCTCCTTTACTACCTAATTATTTTATTGTTTTACCAAAATAATGTATTAATTGGTATTATCACAATAAATAAATTATAGCGTAAAATTTTTTTAAATATTAAAAAAATTATGAATAAAAACATAAAAAAATCATTAGTACTTTTACTAATGATTTTTTCTATATTATTATATTATTCTTCAATTAATACTTTAATACCAGGGCCCATTGCTGTAGTAATACTTATATTTTTAATATAAGCACCCTTAACTGCTGCGGGTTTAACTTTTCTTAAAGTGTTAAGAATTGCTAAATAATTATCTTTTAACCCTTCTTGTGCAAATGATACTTTACCAAAAATAACATGAATATTACCTTGTTTATCAACACGATATTCAACTTTACCTTTACGAATATCAGCTATTGCTTTTTGAACATCCATTGTTACTGTTCCTAGTTTTGCTGTAGGCATTAACCCTTTTGGTCCTAATACTCTACCAATTTTTCCTAATTCACCCATCATTTCGGGTGTTGCAATAATAACATCAAAATCAAATCAACCTTTTTGAATTTTTTCAATCATTTCCTTACCACCAACAAAATCAGCTTGACTTTCCATTGCCTCTTTTTGTTTAGTAGTAGTTATTACTAAAACACGTTGTGTTTTTCCGGTCCCTGCTGGTAAAACAATAGAACCACGTAACATTTGATCAGCATGTCTTGGATCAACATTTAAACGAAATGCTGCTTCAACTGTTGCATCAAATTTTAATGATGAAGTTTGTTTAGCTAATTCTAAAGCACGATCAATTGGATAAACTTTAGTGTTATCAACTAATTTTGCAACTGCAAGATATCTTTTACTTCTATTCATATTAAACAACTTGCTTTCCATCTTCAACAGTAATACCCATATTCTTGGCTGTTCCTGCAACAATTTTAATTGCATCTTCTAAAGAATAAGCATTTAAATCAGGTAATTTAATTTGAGCAATTTCTGTGATTTGAGCAATAGTAAGTGTTCCTACTTTTGTTAATTTAGCATTTGATGAACCTTTTGCAAGTTTCAATGCTCTTTTTAAAAGAAATGTTGTTGGTGCAGTTTTTATTTTAAAGTCAAAAGTTTTATCTTTATATGCTGTAATAAAAACTGGAATTGGAACTGGATTAACATCATCTTTTTGATCTTTGGTTTTATCGTTAAATTCTCTACAAAAACGTGGCATATCAATACCGAATGATGCTAAACTAGCACCTGGTTTGGCACTACCAGCTGGTAATTGAATAATACCTTCACGATTAATATTTTTTTTATCTGCCATGAGCAACTCCTCCTAAATGGATTCTCACTGTGGTCCAAACGAATAAATCTTCCACAAGTTTAAACATAATTAAAGTCTATTTATATATAAATAGTACTTTACAAATAATAACATCATTATAATTAGTAGTCAAATATATTTTAATTTTATTTTACATAAAAATTAAATAATTTAAACTAAACTTTAATTTTTTTACAACTATCATATTCTACTTTAATTTCGGTTTGACGACCAAACATATCAACAGAAACTGTTGCAACACCCTTATCTTCATCTAATTTAATAACTTGTCCTTCTCGGCCTTGTAAAGCACCAGAAGTAATATGAACAAAATCATTTAACTCAAAATCACGAATATTTTTTTTTGTCTCTTTAACTTTAGGTTGTAATGAATTTTTAGAATTACGATATAACATTTCATTAACTTCTTTAGTAGAAAGTGGAGTCGGTGGTACACCTTTACCACTAGAACCAATAAAACCATTAATCCCTGTTGTATTACGAATATCATATCAAGTATCTTCGGTTAAAATCATATGAATAAAAATATAACCAGGAAAAATATTTTTTTCAGTTATTTTTTTATCTTTATCTGGTATTGCTTCTTTAACAACCCTAACTTGAAAAATATTATCTTTTAAATTTAATTTTTTTTCAATTTTATTTTTCAAATCAGCAGCAACTTTATCTTCATGACCTTTGTTACAATTAACAATATATCATTGTGCTTGCTCAATTCGATGTTTATGTGTTTCTTCTAATGATGTAGTTTTCACTAAAGGGGTTTCTTTTTTTATTCTTTCGCTCATTTTTTGGCATCTCCATTTTTTACATTATTTTTAATAAAGGTAATACAAATAGTAATAACTGCTCAATTCCATAAAAGAATAGTGCTAAGACAGCAATAAATAATACTGTTGTAATAAATTTATTATTTAATTGTTTTCTTGGTGTTCAACGAGTTCTTCTAATTTCTCTTGATAAGTATAAGAAAAAATATTTATGATAAGTTCTCGCTTCTTTTTTATAATAAAAACGTTCTTCAGGCGTACGATTTTTACGTTCTTTTTCTCAAATTTCGCTAATATTAACCTTTTTATTTTTATCGGCTGTTCGTGGATCAAAACTTGGTTTTCCTTCAGAAGTTCTTTTTGTTCTTAAAGGTTTAATTTTACGTAAAATATTAAATTTACTTTTTAAAAGAGCAAATTTTTCAGGATTAATTTTTAGTTTTTCTTTTGATTTGTCTTCTGCACTCATGAAAATTTCTCCTAACGTGATTCCTTATGTAAAGTATGTTTTTGACAATGTTCACAATATTTTTTTAGTTCCATACGCTCTTTATATTTAATCTTATTTTTGTATGTATGATAATTACGATTTAAACACACAGTACAAATTAAAATTATTTTTTCGTTCATTAAATTCACCTAGAAAATTTAACCATTTTTAATTATATTATTATTTAAAATAAGTGTCAATTTTAAAATATTTTTATTTTAAAAACAAAGTTAAATTTTTAATCTTTCTTTAAAATTCATCATTTCTAAAATAATTGTACAAGAAAAAATAAAATAATAAATAAAAAATAATGTTTTTTTAAAAAAACATTATAATATAAAAAATAATTTTAATTAACTATTAATACTTCCTAAAAGTGGTTGTCTTTCATTAGGTTCTATGATAACTTCTGACATATCATTATTTGCATTTGTAACAAATTCCGGCTCAAACTCATAATCAGGAATTTTTAACTTTATTCTTTCCTGTTGACTATTATCTTCAATCTCTGTTACTAATTCTACCTTTTTATTTTCGGGAGTATAATTATCTATTCATTCTTTAAACATTGTTAATGTTGGTCTTCAATCTTTTATTTTTCCGAGTTTAACAAAACTAGGAATTGTTTTATCTGAATGTTTCATTTCAAACTTATCTCAATTATTTTTTTCTAAATACTCATATATTTCCTTTAAATCTTTATTACTCAAAATACCTTTATATAAAGAAAAACTTTTTGTAATGTGTTCTTTTCTTTCATTAATAATTTTAATAATAATTTCCTCTTTACTATTTGAAGTATTAGATTTACTCATTGTAGAAAAATATGTATGACTAACATCCATCATTGCTGAAATTGACATTAAATTTCCTCCCACAATATTACCATTTGTAAAATTAATGCCTGCAGTTGCAAAAGTAGTAAGTGATTTTAAGTATTCAATAGTTTTTGTTACTTTTTGAATTTTATATAAATCAAAACCTGATATTCCACTAAGCACTTTAACTAATCCATTTGTACCAGTAAATAATTTATTTAATGCAATAGAAATCATTTCTGGAGTTAATTCATTACTTACAGCATCTTCTGTTAATTGTTCAGCAATTTCAGAATAAAGTCTTTCATTATTTGGTGGTAAAGTAGGAAAAGTGGGTAAATTTGGCTCGGTAGTTGTACTACCACCAGTTTCATTTAAATTATACGCTTGTCAAATAACTCAACCACCAAATGCAGCATATAATATATCAGCTACTCCACTTTTAATTAATTGGTAACGTTTTTCAATATTACTATCCCTAGTAACAGACTTAAGTCCTGCTATTGTTAGTAGAACTCCTATTGTCGTATTACTTCAATTTTGTGCACTTAATGCTCCTGCTCTAACTGGACCATGAAGATTATTCAACACTTTTTGTACTTCTTTTCATGTTTCTTCTTTATTTATTTTCATTTTATTTATTCCTTTCATAGTTAAAGTAGTTTTAAATTAAATTTTTAATTTTATTGATAAGATGATACATAATTATTCATTAATAATATTACTAATCGTTCACTTACTAATATTTATTGAGAAAGATGGCCCAATATCAAAAGCACGAGATATAGAACTACTTCTAAGTTGTTGATATATAGTGTTTTCATCATGTCACATAAATATATAAATAACTAATCCTTGTGATTTATGACCTGCAGGTGGCTGATTTACTACTCGTCAAACTGGTAATTGATTATCTTTGTCTTGAATTTTTTTGGTATTAAAGTTTAGTTCATTACTTTTAATTGTTGTTGTATTATCCATAACACTATAAGTTATACTGTCTGTCGAATTAGCAAAAATTGTTGGATATAAAAACATAAAATTATTTCATGAATCAGCATAATCACTTCATTTTAAAAGCGTAGTTATTTCTGAATTATAATCTATTAGTTTTCCTCCATCTTTTGGAAAACTATGACTTAATGTTAAATTATTATTAGTATCCAAATTTTTGCTATTATATTGTAAATATCCAACGCTAATAATGTTACCAGTACTATCAACTAAATATCTAATACTTATCTTTTTACTATTATTTTCAATTGAAAAATTATTAATAACAGATTCTAAATTTGGACTATCAATCATATTATTGAAAATATTTTGAGAAATTTTTTCTGCAGTGCTCTCATTATTTTTTAAACTACTTTTAGTAATAAATTGTTTAACAAAGTCAAGACAAATTCCCCTACTATTTTTTGAATGAGATTGAGCAATATAATATAATCCCAATGTTTCACTTAAATTATCATAGTTCTTAATTGCATCAATAATACCTTTTGTTCCAGTTAATGATATATGAGTATTAGCACCACCAAATTGAATAAAAGTAAAATTACTTTTAGACTTTTTATTTGAAATATAAGCTGTTGTTGATATTTTGCTCAAGTTTTGTTTTTGAAAAATTTGCAAATCATTAGTACTTGTTAATTGTTCTTCTTTATAATTAATAGCAGCAATTTCTTTATCAAACTCATTAATAACATCTTTATTTATCTTTTCAGGGTTATAAGTTAATTTAAAATTCTCAATATAAATATCTTTTACATAAGGTTCTAAACTTGGATTATCAATAATGCTTTTAACATCAAAAAGATGATATATTCCATTTTCATCCTGACTATTTAAAATAGTACTATTACTTAAATTACCATACGTAGTATTAGTAACAACTTCATTAGTTTCAGTTTTATTTTTATTTTCTTGTTTTAATTTATTAATACTTGTTAAATTATTAGTAATACTAGTGTTAGCAACAATATTAGTGGTTGCTAATGTTAAACTAAGTCCCAACCATAAATGTTTATTTTTTAACATTTTATTTTGCACCTCAGAATTTTATTTTTTAGTAAATCTATTATAAATTTCATTTAATTTTTTTTCATAAATGTTATGAAGTTTTGGTTGATAATATTTCGTATCTTTTAACTTTGTTGGCAAATACTGTTGTTGTACATAATCGTTAGCATAATCATGTGGAAATTTATATAATTTACCTTTACCTACTGATTTTTTTAATGTTTTAGATCAATTATGCTTCAAATAATCAGGAATTGGATATATTTTTGCTTGTAAAACATCACTATATGCTTTTTGTACTGCCAAATTAGCACTATTTGATTTCTCACTAAGTGCCATTTCAATAACTACTAAACCAAGCGGAATTATACCTTCAGGCATACCAATTTGACGAAAAGTATCAATAGCAGTTTTTACCCTAATTGCTAAAGCGGCATTAGCAAGTCCAATATGTTCGTAAACAATAATCAACATTCTTCTTAATAAAACTTCATAATCACCAGTTGCTAATAACCTTGCTAAATAATGCAAAGCAGCATTAACATCACTGCCTCTAATTGATTTTTGTAATGCTGACTTTAAATCATGATGTTCATTTCCCTCTTTAGCATTTCAATTACTTGCTTTAGGCATAATAGCATTAATAATATCAATAGTTATGATTTCATTAGGATATAATTTTATTAATATTTCTAAAATATTAATTGCTATTCGTAAATCACCGGTTGCTAAATTACAGATTTTTTCTAAAATTTCATCACTAATATTAAAATTAAAAAATGAATTATTAGTAATTATTTTTTTAAGCCTAATAACATTTCTTCATTACTAATTGGCTTTAATTCTAATAATAGACATCTACTTCGTAAAGCTGGATTAATTACAAAATAAGGATTTTCAGTAGTGCAAGCCATTAAAATAAAATTGCCATGTTCTAAATCATTAACGGTAGTTGGTTTTAATATTGTTGCCAGCGGCTTATCCATACTGATCACCTTTGTTTTTAATTTAACGTCGTGAAGTTATTTTAACAATAGAACTAAAATTAATAAAGGTTAAATTATTATTTTTAATATTAACGTCCAAGGATTGAAGCATTTTATATTCTTTATCATCATCATATTTAATAATGATACCAATGTTTTTTAAATGCTGATATTTATCATTTTGTTCAGAAACACTAACAAGTTCAATATTATTTATCTTTTTTATGATATCAAAATTAATTGTCTTTTGAAAATGAATTTGATAGTTATCGCCATCAATATTAATTCCTATATTCATTTCTAAATTAATGTCATTAGTAGGAGAAAAATTATTCATATCATTAATATCTTCTTGAAATAATAGTGAAATAAGTGAAATAGAATTATCTTTAAAAGTAATTGGATATATTACACCACTAGGAAGAACATTTGGATATAATTCAATAGAATTTAAATCTTTAACATTAAAATTGTTATTTTTAAAAATTTTTTCATTTGGTTCTTTATTTTGACATTGAATATTTATTGAAAACTCGATAGTATCTTGCAATTGATTTTTACCAACAATTGTTACTATTATAGATTTTGGTTTTTGATAATTTCCAGTAATCGCATTACTAGTAATAATATAATCTTGATCATTAAAATCTTGATGTCATTTTTGCTTACCAAACTCATTTATTTTTTTACTAACAAGGAAAGCAATATGATTATCAATATCCACTTTGCTAACATTAGTATTATCTTCAATAGTTATTAATTGATTAATTACACTTTCATCATTTTCCAATACTGTTTTAATAACAGATAATGATTTTTTTGTTCAACTACCTTGAACATTAAAATTAATATTTAATTGACCTTTAATAATTTCACTACTATTTTTAGCACAAATAACAACTGTTATTTTCTTTTTTACCATATAATTATCAAAATTTTTTATTGAATCATAATTAATAACAAAATCACTTTTTGTTACTTTATCTGATAATGATTTTTCTTTATTAATTTCTTCTAAAAATTTCTCTTCAATAATTTTATTAACTTGAGATTCTATTTCATTTTTAGTTCCTTTTGTAGCATCTGACATTACTACTGTTTGTGATGGAATTGTAATTCTATTGTCTAAATCAAAAATATTAAATTTTTCCGGAATAACATCATTTTCAACACTAAAATTGAAATTTAAGTCACAAGGAAACAAACCATAATTACTACCAAATTGATTAACACTCATTTCAATTTTAAACTGTTTTATTTTTTCTTTATAAGATGGTATTTTTATTGAAAAATTATTTTTAAGTGCATTTTCATCATTAATTTTAATATTAATAGCTGGATTTACTGGTAAATGTACAAAAAAATTATTAGCAATATCTATTTTATTTATTTGTAACACATTATCAATCTTTTTTAATAAATCACTAAGATAAAAATTTTTTAGTTTTTTATCAGTAGATATTAAACTAATATTGTTTAATTTATCCTTGTAATCTATCAAATTATATTTTTTATTTGTTGGACAATTATTCTTATAATATTCTTCTCAAGTTTTATCTTGATTAGGATTTCAGTTGTTGGAATTATTAGTATTTATGGCACTATTTCATTGATTATTTGCAATTATTAAAATCATAGTAGTAATAATTAAAACAACCACAACAAATAACAAAGAAAAAATTTTAAACCAATGTTTTTTTTCTTGCTTAACATTAGGTTTTTGCTTATAATTTGATTTTTCATTTTGATTAATGCCAATTTTATACATTATTTCCTCCACCAAAAATCGATAATAAAACACAAAAAAACTTTATAATGATTAAAAAATCACTACAAAGCAACAGCTAAATTATATAAATAATAAATATAACAATAAAACTTATAAATTAATTTTTAAAATTAAAAAAATAAAATTAAAATATAAATTTTATTGTTGTCTTAATTCTATCATAGTAATTTTTATTAAATATATTTTTTGTAACTATTTTTTAATTTTAACTTTACTCGTGTTCAAGCATTATCAACTTGCTTATAGCTTAAATTTAATTTTTTCATAATTTGATGAACATTATATCCTCTTCGCTTTAATTTTAAAACTTCATTTTCATTAGTAGTAAAATTTGTAATACTAATAACTTCTTCCAAAAATGAAGTATATTCATAATCATTTTTTTGATATAAATAATCATTATATTTTAAGGCACAATTAATAATTTTATGATTATTATTTAAAAAAATTTTAACATAAGTAAATACTCCTCATTTTACTTCATAATATAAAAAATTTTGAAATGACTTGTTTTTTCTTTCTTGAAATTTAAAAATTGCCTTTAAAAAAATAAAATAAAAAGTTGATTTTAAATCATTTGTTTCCAAAGGAATAGCAAAAAACTTTTTAATAATATTTCGTAAAAAAAATCATTTTTCAATTCATATTTTTTATATAAAAAATTAAAAGCAAATTCATTGTTTTCAATACAATACAAATAAATCAATTCATTATCATTCATAATTAAATCCTCCTAAATATTTCAAATAACAAACTAATTATGAATTACTAATCAACTAATTATTTAAAGTTATGATGTATTAGTATTTAATTTTGAAATTCTTAATATTACATATTTGATCCATAATCACGTTTAATAGTTGTTTGACTCACTATTGATGATGAATCTAACAAATTTATCTTATCTTTAAAGATTTCTACTTCTGTTTGTGGTATGTAGTACTTAAATATTTCTCTTCTAGTTTCATTAGCCACTTTGTCAATTTCCTGTTCTTGATTTTGATTTCAATTTGATGATAAACTAAAAAAATCTTTTAAAAACATTTTATTTTCAATAGTTAACTGATCATAATTTTTAATTGTCAAAGCAATTTCTTTTTGTAATAGTAAACAAGCGTGATTTCATGCTGAATTTCCTGAGTTATCTTTATAATCAACATCAATTGGTCATTTATTAATTAAATAAGTTACTAATTTTTATCAATCATTTATTACCGCTATATGTAGTAATGAATAATTTAGTTCATCAAATACTAAACTATTAATAACTTCTTTTTGTTAAAAAATTTCAATATTTGAATTATTTTTTTCATTTAATTTTTTAATTTCATTTTGCAAATATTCTAATGACTCTATTACTGATTCTTCTTTTTCTAATCAATTATCATCATCTCCCTTTATAATATAGATTATTTTTTCATAACAATTTCCTTTAAAAATCATTATTTCATTTTTAAATTTTAGAAATTCTTTAAATGTTTTTATTATTAAATTTTTATTTTTAATAGAGCAAGTTAAAGCAGTAAAACCACCTTGATTTTTATGATAAACATGAGCTTTGTATAATAATAAAATATTAAAAATTTCAATTCTTCCATTTTCAGCAGCAAACATTAAAGGCGTATTACCATCACAATCTTTATAACTAATATCAGCACCGTTATCTATTAAATGCTTAACTATCTCAAAATTACCCCTTCTAGTAGCTAACATTAAAGGTCTATTGCCATTTTTTTGACTTTCATAATTAACAGCAGCAGCACTTGCCAATAAAACCTTAACTACCTCCAAATGACCATATTCAGCAGCAAACATTAAAGAGGCACTACCATATCTATTTTCATAATTAACAGCAGCACCATTTTCCAGTAAAACTTTAAGTGCTTCCAAATCACCAACTTCAACTGTTTCAATTAACAGTTCATTTACTAGTTGCATACTATTCACATTTTCCTTTCAAAAAATAAAAATCACTTATTTTTTTAAAAAACTATCATAAAAATAATTATTTTTGTAATTTTTTGACATTACATATTTGATTAATTTAAAGAATAATAAACTACTTATTTTTGAAAGGAAAATGTGAAACAGATGTATTTAAATATTTTAAAAAACTTATTTAAACGTAGAAAAAATCATTATCCAAGTAATAACAGTACAGATATTGAAAATAACGAGTTTTTTTTCTTCTACAATGAACAAAAAATATTATCAAAATTAAAAAAATTAAGTGAAGAAAAAGATAAAGAATTAGAAAAATTAACTAATGAAAATAATAACACTCCCAAAATAATATTACTTTCTTCAAATATTTTAGAACTAAGATCAAAAATTTGAGCTTTGGAAGAAATGTTAGAAAAGAAAATAACAACAAAAATAGAACAATTAGAAAAAAGTAAAATAAATAAATATAAAAATTTTTTTATTAAATTTTTTACTTTTTGAATTAAAGATAAAAACAAATGTGTTAATAATAAAATAAATAAGATAAATTCTGACTATACAAATATTAAAAACAATTGTAAAGAATTAGAAAACCATTTAATTGATCAAATAAATATATGCAAAAATTTAAAAGAAAAAAAATGAAAATTTTCAGAACCAAATCTAATAAATAAAGAAAAAACATTTACACCTAAAATATAAAAGTATCTTTTTAAAAAAATATAAGTTCTTAAAATTTACGATAATTTTAACGTTTCAACGTAAATATAGTTTGCAATAATACCACAAGCAACGCTAGCATTAAATGATTCTATTTTTGGACTTATTGGTATTTGAATAATATAATCGGTATGTTTTAATAACTTTGGACTTATCCCTTCACCTTCATTACCAATAATTAATGCTAAGTTGCTACTACAATCAATAGTAAAATAATCAATTGCTTTTGCTGTTTTAGCAGCAGCCAAAATTCAAAATTTATATTTTTCTTGTAAATTATTAATTGCGGAAGTTAAATTATTAACTTGACAAACTGGAATAATACTTAGAGCACCAGCTGCAGCCTTTGCAACTGCACCATTTATTTTAGATTGATTACGATTTAAAACAATTACACCATCAAAGTCATTACCCGCTGCAATTCTTAACATTGAACCAAAATTATGTGGATCAGAAATACGATCTAAAATTAAAATTCTTAAAAATTTAGATGTTGAATCAATATTAATTAATTCATCAAAAGAAAAATATTGATAGTCTTTAACATTAGCAGCAATATTTTGATGTTTAGTAGTACCTAATAAATTATACATTGCTTGTAAACTAATAATTTCATAAGGAATATTTACACTTTTTAAATCTTTTTTCAATTCTTGGTACTTATCTTGAACTAAAAAAACTTTTTTAATTTTTATTAATGACGATGTTGATAATGCAGCAATAATAGGGTGATAACCATAAATATATTGTAATGCCATAATTTTGCTCCTTTAAATAATATTCAAATCTTTTAATTCTTGACGAATTTTATCAGCTTCTTGGTATTGTTTTTCCTTTTTTAGTTGTTCTCATATTTTAATTTTATTTTTAATTTTTTCAGAATAATTACCAACTTTAAAATCAAATCCTAATATTTTTAAAGCAAAGGTAAAAGTATAAAAAATTTCTTGAAATTCTTCATTAAAATTTTTTTTAATAAGTGCTTCATTTAATTTTTTAATCATATTTTCAATTAAAGTAATAGTATTGGTTGTATCAATATTATTTGATAAATTTTTAATAATTTGTTGATAATAAATTGAATGATGATTATTATTACATATTATATTGTTAATAAATATTTGATATGTTCATTGTTTTAAAACATTTTCATATTTTTTTGTTGACACTAATCCATTTTCAATTGTTTCCTTATTAAAATCAATTGGTTGTTGATGATCACGATTTAATATTAAATATCGCAATACATTTGGATGATATTGCTGACAAAATTCTTTAACCAAAATAAAATTATTTAAAGATTTTGACATTTTTTCATTAGCAATATTAACATGACCATTATGTCATCAAATATTTGACATTTTTTTATTATTAACTGCAACAAATTGAGCTCGTTCATTTTCATGATGAGGAAATTTTAAATCAACACCACCACCATGTAAATCAATAGTTTGACCATTAAATAAAGCCTCAACAAAACAAGCACACTCAGTATGTCAACCAGGTCTTCCTTTTCCTCATGGACTATTTCAACTAATACCTATTGTTGTTGATTTTCACAAAGCAAAATCTAGATTATTTTCTTTAGCAACTAAATTTTTAATTCTAAAATTTGGAATTAAATCTTCAATATTTTTATGTGCCAAACTTCCATAATCTTTTAACTTATTAACTTTAAAATAAACATCACCAGCAGTAACATATGCATAATCTTTAATAATTAATTTATTAATAAATTCAATAATCTTTGAAATATATTCACTTACTTTTGGTAATTTTGTAGGAGAAATAATATTTAATTTTTCTAAGTCTTCATAATATGCTAACGTATATTTTTCAGTAACTTGTTGTTCTGTTATTTTTAAATCCGCAGCTTTCTTAATAATTTTATCATCAATATCAGTAATATTATGAACATAATTTATTTTATAATTTTGATCAATTAACAAACGATTTAAAACATCAAAAACAAGTACACCACGAATATTGCCAACATGAATATAGTTATAAACAGTAGGACCACATAAATACATATTAACTTGCTTTTTATTAGGGGCAAGCGGTTGCAATCTTTGTGAAAAACTATCATAAATTTTAATCATTTAATTAACCCTTCTTAATAAAGTTTAGTTTTCATATACTCTATTATACTGTAAAAAATATCAATCTGTAACAAAATAATTTTTTAAATTTAAAACTCTCTTTAACAAAGAGAATCATTAATAATTAAAAAAGTATTAATTATTTGAAATTTCATAATTTTTGGAAATGTTTAGTAATCTGTGTAACTTACAAAAATAACTATGTTTAATTAATTCTAGTAAATATAATTAAATGACTAGAAAGAGTGAGTTACAGATGGCTAAAAAAGATAACTTTAATAATAATGATCCAATATCAAAAGCAGTAGATTTATTACTAGAAAATACTGAAGAGGTGGTTGGCGCCACTTAGCCCTTTTTACTAGACCATTAATTTAAAAAACCTGAATGTATTCTAAAAACAATTGTGTTATATAATTAACACTAATTTTAACCTGAAAGGATTTTTATTAATGGATAAAATTAAACAAATAGCATTAGTAATTAACAAATTAAATATCAAAGAAAAAATTAAAATTATTGATGATTGTAAAAATCAATATTCAATTAGAAACCTATGTCAATATCTTCAATTAAACAGATCAACATATTACTTTTTAAAAAATAAACAAAAACCTATTAAAAAAGAAGAAAATCATATTATTAAATGCAATCATAAATATCAAAAAATATGCCAACTTTTAATCGAATTTCATTCTACAAGAAAAGGCAGAATTTATGGATATTTAAGAATTTTTTCAGCTTTTAAAGAGTGATTAAAACAAGAAAAAAATATCATTTTAAATATAGAATTATCAATAAAACAAATGCGAAAAATTATGAAAGAACACAATATTCAAGGATTAAAACAAACTAAAAATAACTATCCTAAAAACAAAAAAAATCCAAATAAGTGAATACCTACAATGGATAAAGTAAACAAAGATTATAAAAGTACAACCTCTTCAAATCAAATTTGATCAATGGACACTAAACAAATAAATACTAAAGAAGGATGATTATATCTTTTTGTAATTATTGATTTTTATTCAAATAATGTTGTTAGTTATAATATTGCTCCTAATAAATCATATCAGGATTTAATTCTTCCTGCTCTTGAAAAAATCAACAAACAATTTTCTTGAAATCAAATAAAAAATGTTATTTTACATTCAGATAACGCCAACGAATTTTATTGTCAAGATATCACAAAATGAGCAGAGGATAAACAAATAATTTTAAGCAAAAAACAACCTTATGATATTGGTGGTAATGTATTATCTGAAAACTGATTTTCTCATTTATCTCAAGAATGACTACCTAAAGGATCAAATCAATATTTATCCATCAATGAAGCTATAAATGATGTAAATCAATATGTTATGTTTTATAATTATGAAAGAATACATTCTAAATTTCTAAAACCACCAATTTTACAAATTAAAATTTAGAATTTTATATCAAAAATGGTCCAGTAATTAAGGGCCAACCACCCTCCAATTAAAGTTACTACTGCTAGACTACTTAGTAATTTCTTCATATATCTTTACCACCTAATCTTTAATATTTTAATACAATCATTTTACATGATTTCTATATCAATAAAAATAAACATGCTATTAAAATTAAAATAGTAATATTAAAAAATTACTATTAATTTAATATATTCTCAATAAAGAGATAAATTTAAAAATGTTACAAAAAATATCAGAAATTTTAATTAAATAATTATTTTTTGGTTTATTCTTCAGGTACTCTATTATATTATAAAGATTGCGGATCTGTAGCGAAATAATATTTTTTAAATTGATTTTCTAAATTTAAAGTTTTCTTTAATGCAGAATAACAAGTAACAATTAAAAAAACATTAACCGTTAAATCAATAGGATATTTTATAACTCTTAATGGAAAATACATTAATCATAAAGGTGGTAATCCAGGAAATAATATTTTTAATGCAATAGGATCAGTACCAGTAATAATTAATGAAGTAATAGCATAAGCAATTGGCAAATATCAATAAAATGTCTTTTTACTATAATAAATTTTACTAAAATTTAATACTAAATAGTAAGGTAATATAGATCATAAAATACTAGTAAAAGTAAAAAATAAACATGGTGATGCACCACCAGTACTAAATAATAAACCTAAAAAATCACTGGCAATACCACTAAGAAAACCTAATATTCCACCACAAAAGAAACCTATTAAAACTAATATAAAATTACCCAATTTAATTTCAAAATATTTAGAAAATGGTAAACTTTTTAACATTAAAGCACCTGTTGTATTTAAAGAAACAGCTAATGCTAACATTATTCCACTTAAGCAAATAAATTTTATTTGCTTTATCTTTTTTTTATTATCTTTATAATCAAAAACTGTGATTAATAAAAAAGTAATTAAAATTAACACTCCACCAATTATATTCAATAACAATACATTCATTTAATTACCACCCTTTTTTATCATAATTATTTTCTTTGTTCTTAAATAATTATAAACATCTGCTAAAAAATAACAAGAACCCGTAATTAAAATTATTTTATGAGGGCTACATTTAATCATTTTTTGATTATCAAAAAATTCACCAGTAATACTATTTAAATTACTATTACTACAAATAATAATATTATCTGAGACTTTTTTTAAACAACTAATTAATTTTTGTGGATATTTATTTTTTAAACAAGAAAATATAATTTGTTGAGGAATAATTTTATTAATTTTTAGCGTTTTAATTAATGCTTTAATACCATCAATATTATGAGCAGCATCAAAATAAATAGTTTTATCATTAGTTTGATATTTCTCAAATCGTAATCTAATATTAGTATTATTAATGATTTTTAAAGCTTGTTTAATATTAATTTCTAAAAATGTTTTTGAAATTACTGTTAAAACTAATTCTTTATTTTCTTGATAGTATGGTTGATTGATTAATCTTGGAGAATATATAGGTTTATAACCTTCCATATCGATTTGCTTTTTTAATTTATTATTTAAATTACCTGAAATAAAAAGATTTTTTGTCGTTGATTTTACTATTCCCAATTTTTGATGTAATATTTCAGATGTAGTTTTACCAAGTCTATCTTGATGATCTTTACCAATTGAAGTGATAATAGCATATGTTGCATCAATGATATTTGTAGGATCAATTTTTCCACCAATCCCAACTTCAATTATTGCTCATTGCACATTTTGTTCTTGAAAATAAATTAATGCAATTAAAGTTAAAATACCAAAAAAACCTAATTGATAATATTCAATATCATCAAAAATCAAGTCTCTAATACGAACTAAATCTTGATTACTAATCATTCTATCATTAACAATAATTCGTTCATTAACAAACTCAATATGGGGAGAAGTAAACAAACCAATTTTTTGTTTTAAGGTTTGTGATAATATAGCAAAAATTAAACGCGATACTGAACCTTTACCGTTTGTTCCAGTTACATGAATATACTTAATATTATTGTTTAAATACTTTGGAGTAATAATTTTTAATTTTTTTAAACAATCTTTATTTGAATATTTAGATATTTTTTTAAAAAATTCTTCATTCATATTTTTAAAATCCTTTATTTAATAATTATTATTATCAATATTAATTAAAGGATTAACAGTTCTTCAAGTCACATAAATTATAATTGAATTAATTATAATTTTAAGAGGCGCTTGCACAATTCTCATAATTGCTGTTACTCCATAATCCTTGGCATTAGGATCAAATAAAGTCATATCAGCATAGGAGGCTATAAGCACTGTTGTTACATACTCGGCTACTACCGCTAATAAAATAATTGATAAAATTTCTTTAATTCTATAAATTTCTTTTTTCAATAAATAATAAAATAAAACACTATAAATACTTAATAGGCCAATAATGCCACCACCACCCATAATACTAGCCAGAACATATTTATTAACAATAATTCCTGACATAGAATATGATGATTGCTTACCTGAAATAACAATATACATGCCACCACCAGCAAAGAAAATAATAAAAAAATTAATTAAAGCAAAAATAACTCATGGATAATCTTTTAGTTTTACTTTAAATATTCCAGCAATTCCTGCCAAAAAACCAGTGAAAATAATACAAAACATATAATAAATGCTAATATATGAAGGAACAAATAATATTACTAAAATATCCGTTACTGCAGCACAAATAATACCTATAATTGGACCAAACATATAACCGGTTATTTTAATCATTAAACCCTCAAAAGCAATTCTAATTGGTGGTAATACTGTAATGGGTATCGTAATAGAAACAATAATAGTTGCCACAACTGATACCGAAGATAACATTGTTATATAAGCAATATTTTTAGTAGTAAAACGAACACCTTTATATTTATCTTTACGAAATCATTTTCAAAAACTATTCATTAAAATATATGCTAACATTATGCTACTTAAAGTAATAATTAAATAAATAGCTGTAGATCTACTAAATAAATTTAAGGTATTTAAATCATATTGTTGAGAAAATATGTGATTAAATATTAAATTATTGGGCATTTAAATAACCACCATTCCCGAAATATTCTTTAAAACTATATTAATTTTAACAAATATATCATAACATTGTTTGCTTAAATACATATAATAAAATTAGTATTTTTTTATTTTTATCACTTAATGGGAGTTTTATTTTTTGAAATCAATCAATTATTAGTTTTGCTAAATGGTCTTGAATTAAAAAAACCATTATAAGCACTTAAAGGTGAAGGATGTGCACTCTCAATAATAAAATGTTTTTCTGTGTCAATTAACATTTTTTTATTTCTTGCATTTTTACCTCATAAAATAAAAACAAGATTAGTACAGTTTAAATTTAAAAATGATAAAACATGATCAGTAAAAGTTACTCATTGATATTGTAAATGACTATTAGGTTGACTTTGTCTGACAGTTAAAGTTGTATTTAAAAGCAAAACTCCCTGTTTAGCTCAAGTTGTTAAATTACCATCATTATCTTTTTCAATATTTAAATCATTTTTTAGTTCTTGAAAAATGTTTTTTAAACTTGGTGGTAATGGAGTATTTGTTTTAACACTAAATGCTAAACCATGAGCTTGATTTGGCTGATGATAAGGATCTTGACCTAATATTATTACTTTAACCTTTGATAAAGGAGTTATTTTAAAAGCTTGAAATATTTCTTCTCATTGAGGATAACAAAGATAAGTCTGATATTCTTTTTTAATATCTTCTAATAATTTAGTAAAATATGTTTCTTTATATTCTTGTTGAAAAAATTCTAATCATGAGGAATCAACAAATAAAGTTTTATTATACATTTCTTTCACCTACTACTTATGATAACTTTGATTATTAAGTATTTGTAATGAACGATATATTTGCTCTAATAAAACAACATAACATAATTGATGAGGTAATGTTATTTTACCAAAGGAAATTTTAATTAAATTAATATTGTCTTTTAATATTTGTGCGACACCATTACTACCACCAATAATAAAACCAATTTTACCTTGTTGATAAATTTGATTTTTATTAATCATCTGTGATAATTGTTCGCTACTTATTAATTGTCCTGATAAATCTAATAAAAATCATTGATAATCATTATTCTTTGATATGTATTCAGTGATTTTATTAGTTTCAATTTTAATATTATTAGGAATTGAATTTAATTTAGACTCGATAATATTTTTTGTTTCAATATTAGTTCGTTTTTTAATTCGTTCTAAATAATCTTTGGCAGCTGATTTTCAATATGTTTGTGACAACTGACCAATACAAACAATTTTAATATTTATCATTATGATTCTGAAAAAGTCATGTTATTTATTCTTTCATGAACCACTTTATCTGGGTTACGAAAATCAACATCACCCAAAGCTTTATCAATAGTATTTGGATTAATAATAACTATTTCTTTTTTATTTTTATCAACTCATAAACTAAAACTTACATCAATTTGAATATTAAAATCAATTTTAAAAGTTTTATTCATTTTTGAATCTTTCATTATAAAGAATAAGTGAATTCAACCTTTTTTAATAATGGTTTTATTTTTATCATCTTTAAAGTCAGTAATTTTTGGTGAAACAATACTAGTTTTAGCAAATTTTGAAGGATTTTCTGCTTCTGTTGCTGTTTCATATGTAACATATCAATAACCATAATATTGCTGTTTAGATATATCATTATCAGTTAAACCAAAAACTAAAAGACTTTCATTTGCATCTTTACAACTAAATGGTTCATTCATTACTTTATTTGGATCATTATTAACATTATAATTAATACTCTCATAATTACCTGATTTATATTGATCACTATTATAAAAATCCCTAGCAGCATCTGTAACTTCTAATGCATTACGATCAATTCTAATTTTGTCTGCTGCTAGTTGCATAAATGCAGTAAGTGGTTTATATAAAAGTTTAGTATCATATTGATAGTATTTATTATAAACATAATCAACTAACGGATCACCATCTTTGTTTGATGGCTCGTTTTTAAAATTTGTTTCAATCTTTGAACCATCTCCAGTACCACAAGCCACAATAGTACTCACAGAAGAAGAAAGTAAACTAAGTGTTGAAAATAAAGTGATTAATTTACGCATTTGATTGTTATTCTCCTTAAACTAAATAATAATTAAATATTCACTAAGAATTCTAACTTATTTTTTTATAAAAAGCAAAGGAAATTCATATAGGTAAAAATACATTTTTTAAAATTAAAATATTAATGTTTATTTTAATATTTTAATAAAATTATTATTATCATAAAAGGAATTAAATTTTTATCGTTGATAATTGCTTTTGCAAATCTATTTCATCTTTAAAAGATCAGATTTATTAATTTTTTGTTGAAATTTCATTGCTTCTTCATATGTTGGTAATTTGTCTTTATTTTATTCTAAAATTTCTTCATTTAAAATATCGTTAGTATTTTTCATTAAAAAAAATTAAAGACTTCCAAATGATTATTTCAAACGACTAACATTAAAGCATTATATCCATATTCATTTACTTGATAAAGATTTCATTATTATCTATTAGACTTGGTGCAAAACCTTTAATTTTAATAATTTAACGGTTATTATTAATATCAAAGGTGATAATTATTATGTTAAAAAAAATACAAAGATGAACAAGAATTTTATAGTTTAGTGGGAATAAAACTACAAACATTTCAAAAAATGGTTGAAATTTTAAAAAAAGCTGAAGCAATTAAAAAAGCAGTTGGTGGTAAACCTAATAAATTATCAATAGAAAATCGTTTATTAATGACATTGAATACTGAAAAGAGTATAGTAGTTATAGAGTTATTGCAAAAAGATATAATATTAGTCATACTAGCTGCATTCGTAATATTTTTTGAATTGAAAATACTTTAATAAAAAGTGGAATTTTTAATTTATCTGGCAAAAAAGATTTAATCAAAAATAAAGGAATCAATAATACTTTACTAGCTATTGATGCTACTGAAACTCCAATTGAAAGAATTAAAAAAAACTAAAATTACTTTTTTCGGGTAAAAACAAACATCATACTCTTAAATCGCAAATAATTATTGATATTTTAAATGGAAAAATTATTTCAACCGCTTTTTGTTTTGGAAGCATTCATGATTTTAAATTACTTTTAAAATCTAAAACTTTTATTCATCCAGAAAAACAAGTTTTTGTTGATTCAGGTTATCAAGGAATACAAAATATTCATAAAAATACATTTTTGCCATTTAAAAAAAGTAAATACAATAAATTAATACCAATTCAAAAAGAATACAATAAAACTTTAAGCAAAATTAGAATTAAAATTGAACACGTATTTGCTAAACTAAAACGTTTTAAAATTTTAACTTTAAAATATCGCAATAAAATACGAAGATTTGCATTAAGATTTAATTTAATAGCAGAAATATATAATTTTGAATTACCTTAGTTTTGCACCAAGTCTATTAAATACTTGACTATCTCTAAATCATTATTTGGTAATGTTTAGTAATCTGTGTAACTTACAAAAATAACTATGTTTAATTAATTCTAGTAAATATAATTAAATGACTAGAAAGAGTGAGTTACAGATGGCTAAAAAGCAAAATATTAATAATAATGATCCAATATCAAAAGCAGTAGATTTATTATTAGAAAATACTGAAGATTTAACAACAGTTTTTAAAGAGGGAGGATTGTATAAAGAATTAACAAAAAGATTAGTAGAAAAAATGTTGAATTCTGAGATGCAAAATTATTTAGGATATGATAAGAATCAACATAGTAATAGTGACAATGCTCGTAATGGTATAAGTTCAAAAAAATTAATAACTCAACAAGGTAAAATTGAGATTGATGTACCACGAGATCGCAATAGTAATTTTAATCCTGTAATAGTTGCAAAAAGACAAAGAAGATTTGATGGTTTTGATCAACAAGTTCTTTCTTTATATGCAAAAGGAATGACATTATCAGATATTAGAATGCAATTACAAGAGTTATATCATGGTGCTGATATTAGTGAAAGTGTTATTAGCCAAATTACTGATGATGTTATTGATGATGTAAAAGCATGGCAAAATCGACCATTAGAAAGTGTCTATCCGATTGTTTATTTTGATTGCATAGTAGTGAAAGTACGACAAGATAAACGCATTATTAACAAATCAGTTTATATAGCTTTAGGAGTTGATTTAGAAGGTAAAAAAGATGTTTTAGGTTTATGAATTAGTGAAAATGAAGGTGCTAAATTTTGATTAGCAAATTTAACAGAAATGAAAAATCGTGGCTTAAATGATATTCTTATTGCCTGCAGTGATAATTTAACAGGCATGTCAGAAGCAATACAATCAGTTTATCTTAAAACAGAACATCAATTATGCATAGTTCATCAAATTAGAAATAGTTTGAAATATGTCTCATATAAGCATCGAAAATCTCTAGTTGCAGATTTAAAACCAATTTATACTGCATGTAGTGAAGAACAAGCAATGCATGCTTTAGAATCCTTTGAAAGTAAATGAAATAAACAATATCCTCAAATTGCTAAATCTTGATATAAAAATTGAGATAATTTAATGGTTTTTATTAGTTATCCAGTAGAAATCAAAAGAGTGATTTATACTACAAATGCTATTGAATCTGTAAATAGTCAATTACGAAAAGTCATCAGAAATAAAAAAGTTTTTCCAAATGATATGGCAGTTTTCAAAATATTTTACTTAGCAATTGAAAATATAACAAAAAAATGAACAATGCCCATTCAAAATTGAAATACAGCAATTGCTCATTTTATGATAAAATTTGAAGATAGAATTAATCTAAACTAGTACTTTGTAAAACAAAGATACACAGATTACATAAAAGCCTCCATTATTTTTGATAGTTAACATCAAAATAGTGAAATCATCTTTAATTACATAATTTATACTAACACCATTCCTAACTAATAATTTAACTTTTTCTAAGTTATTATTTATAATGACTTGTATCATTTTTTCATTTTTCTTATTAAGAAATACTCTTTTTTCCTAATGTACTTTTTTTCTCTTTCTATAAATTAAACTTGATACAATAATAAATTTAATCTTATTAGTTTAAATTGTATTTAATATTTCTGCTTTTGTTTCCAAAGGTAATTGAGATTCTATTAAGCCCATATTCTCTCATTTTTGTTTGCTTGCATTTTTTGATTCTTCTGATAAAGGTTGCTGTAACTCTGGAATTTCAGTACTTATTAATTTTCATACTTCATTTAAAGATGTTAATTTTATTTCTTCTTCATTTAATTTATTTTTAATTTTTTGTTCTTCTTTTTTTAAATTTTTTTTATTTAAACTATTTTTTAAATTATCACAATTTTCAGTAGTTTTTTTAATTTCCATTGCAAAAAAATCTCTAATATTTTCCAATGTTGTAGATAAATCTTTTACTTCATCTTCATGTAATTCCTTTATTGAAATTAATTTTTTTTCTAAATAATTTATTTGAAATTCTAGTTTTTCAATTGTTTTATTTTGTTCTTCAATTTTTTGATCTTGTCAACTAGGTTTCTCATTTTCTTGATTTATTTCGGTTTGGATTTCAATACTTACTAGTTTTGATTGATTAATTGTTCTTAAAGACTCCTGAATTTTTTCCTTTTTTTCTCTAATTGCATTTTTTATTATTTTTTTTTCTTTTAATTTAAAATTAATTTCTAAAGTTGTGAAATCATCTTTAAATTCATTTTCTATTTTTTCTTTTTCTTCTCTTATGTTTTCTAAATTATTTTGAATGTTAAAATTTTCATTAAATTTTTTAATACTGTCAGCATTTTCTTCTCAATAATTTTCAATAATCTTAATAAATTCTATATTTTCTAATTTATTAACTTCTTTTAAGAAATTAATAAATATTTTTTGATCTTTACTAATATTTTTAATTCATTTTTCTTTTATTTTTTTAAGTTCAAACATCATCGTATGTTTATTTTGCTTAAAAAAATCCTCAATTTTATTAATTTTATCCTCAATTTTTTTTATTTTTTTATCATTAATACATAACTCAATATCATGTCTTGTAATATTATCTTGTAACTCCGCAATATAATCATTCTTTTTCTTAATATCACTATTCTTTTTTTTAATCACTACATCTATTTCTTTTAAATATTGTTTTTTTCCTTTTTTATCATCTGAAATATTTGGAATAAATATTTGATTTTCAATATTATTTTTATTTTCTTCTAAATCTTGCAAGTAAGTAATTTTTTTAATTTTTATATTTTTCTTTCGTTTTTCTAAATTTTCAATTTGTTTTCTTTTTTCTGCTATCTCTTTCTGATGCATTCTAATTTGTTCTTTTTTTTCTTCTAATTCATTTTTAAATAATTCTATACTTTCTTTCACTTTATCTTTAGTTTTAATAATTTCTTCTTGTTCACTTATTAATTCTTTTTCTCGATCATTATATTTTTCAAATATATCATTGTATATTCTTTCTTCATTTTTAATAATTTTTTTAATATATCGGTTAAATATGTCATCTATTAATTCAAAGAAAAATACAAAATTTTTATCAAATTTACTTTTTAAATCTTTATCTTCATTTAAAATTAATTTATATTCATCTCCACTTTTCATTCTAAATGCTCAAAAAGATAAAATTAATTGAGTCATAACTTCTTCTTTAAAAAGATTTTCAAAAATTTTCTCTTTTTTATTTTCTAATTCCTCATTTTTTTGATATAGCCTACGAATTTCTTTATCAATTTTTATTTTTAATTCTCGTGTTTTTTTTAAAAACTCTTTTTTATTTTCAAAAATATTTAAATTTATTGTTTTTAAAAAAATAATATCATTACTTATTGTTTCACTTAAAAAATTAAAAAGATTAAAATAATCTGTGATTTCAGTAAACTCAGTACTATTTTGACTACCCTTATTAATTTTATTTTGTTCAATTAATGTTTTATTTTTTTCCAAGAATAATAATTTTTCATTTTGTTCTTTAATTTTACTATCAAGTTCTATTAAAAAATAATCTAATTGTTTAATTAATTTTAAATCTTCTTTTTTTTCTCAAAAATAAGAAAAAAAATTATATTTTAAATCATTTCTTAATTCTTTAATTAATTTATCTAAATCAGTTTTTTTATTTTCTTTTAATTGAGTTAATGGTGCTGATGTACTTGCGTTTTCAAAATCAGTATCTTCTGAATTAGAAAAAAAGTTATCTTTTTCATTATACTCTTTAAAAAAATTCTTAAAAGTTTCAACAACTTCGTCTAAATTTTCATCAGTTAAAGGATAATTTCTAAATTTTTTTATTAATTCATTAAATCAAGGCATAAATCTTATTCTCCTAAATTTTATTTATAAAATAAAAAAAACCAATTGTTTTTAAATAAAACAATGGGTTTGAAAACTTATATTTTTCAATCTTTTGTGTTAATAATAAAACGCTCCTTATTCTAAAGATCTAAAGAAGTATCTTAATTATAAGTAAATTATAACTAATTAATTTATCTTTTTTTTAAAAAAAGATAAATTACTATTATATGTTTATATAGTAAAAATTTATCACAAAAATTATTTTTCAGCTCTAGGTTTCATATGTGGAAATAATAATACATCTTTAATACTATTTTGGCCAGTTATTAACATGACCAAACGATCAATACCAATTCCCAATCCACCTGTTGG
The DNA here is from genome assembly GCF_964031275.1 of Spiroplasma endosymbiont of Acasis viretata. Classification (NCBI taxonomy): domain Bacteria; kingdom Bacillati; phylum Mycoplasmatota; class Mollicutes; order Entomoplasmatales; family Spiroplasmataceae; genus Spiroplasma; species Spiroplasma endosymbiont of Acasis viretata. The sequence continues at coordinate 25,850 of NZ_OZ035019.1, read as the reverse complement.
TGGCATACCATACTCCAATGCTTCAACAAAGTCTAAATCCATAGTTGCTGCTTCATCATTACCACTATTTTTTTCTTTTACTTGCTCTTCAAAACGATTATATTGTTGCAAAGAATCATTTAGTTCCGAATAAGCATTTGCATATTCTCTACCAGCAATAAATAATTCAAAACGATCAGTAAACTCTTTACTATTTTTATTTAATTTAGCAAGTGGTGAAATTTCAATTGGATAATCAAAAATAAAAGTAGGTTGAATTAAAGTTTCTTCAACAAAAGATTCAAAAAATAAATTAATAATATGACCAGTACTATTATAATGATCTGGAATATGAAGTTTATAACTTTTTGCAAGTTTTAATATAAGTTTAAATGTTTTATTTTTTTCAATATTTCTAATATTATCATCTTCAATATTATGATATTTTAAAATCATATCACTAATTTCTTGGAAAATTTTAGTAAACTCTTCATCTTTGATCATAGCTTTTTTAATTGAATCAATCATACTAATTTTTGTTCACGATTTTTCAAAATTTAATATATTTTCATCATATTCTAATATTAATTTATTATGCACTGTATTAATTAAATATTTTATACAAGACTCTGTTAAATCCATCATATATTTCATATCTTGATAGGCAACATAAATTTCAATAGTTGTAAATTCTGGATTATGTTTTTTACTCATACCTTCATTACGAAATAATCTACCAATTTCATAAACTTTTTCAAAACCACCAACTATTAATCTTTTTAAATGTAATTCAGTAGCAATCCGTAAATATAAATCGGTTTTTAATGTATTATGATGAGTGATAAAAGGTTTAGCGGCAGCACCACCATATACTTCTTGTAAAATAGGTGTTTCAACTTCTAAATAACCTTTATTATTTAAAAAACTTCTTAATTCATTAATAATTTGTGTACGTTGTAAAAATGTCTTTTTAGTTTCTTGATTCATAATTAAATCTACATATCTTCGTCGATAACGTTCTTCAATATCTGTTAAACCATGAAATTTATCTGGTAAAGGTCTAAGTGCTTTTGATAACATTACAATATCATAGATTTGAACTGTTAGTTCTCCTTTATTGGTTTTCATAACCTTACCTTTAATACCAAAAAAATCGCCTAAATCTGCATATTCTGCAAATCATTCAAATTTTTTTTGATTAATATATTCTGGTTTTAAATAAATTTGAAATTTACCTGTTTGATCTTGCAAATGAGCAAAAATTGAACCCTTTCCCATTTCTCTTTTTGTCATTAATCTACCCGCCATTTTAATTTGATCATTAGGTAAATTAGCAAGAAATTTTGCTAACTCTTCTTTATTTTTATTTCTAAATTCACTATTTAAAGTTTCACAATTATAATTTCTTTCTCAATTACGCCCATAAATATCATAATTTTGTTTATATAAATCTTGTATTTTTTGATATCTTAATGCTTCTTGCTCTGTCAAAATACGTCCATTAATTTCAAGTTTAGTTTCTTTCATTGTTTTCATCCTTTGTATTTAAAATAAGTATTTAAAATAAAAAAATTAAATTAAATAAGATTGTTTAGGTTTATACATAATGATATCAATTTTCAATACCAAATTCTACTGTCAACAATTAATTTTAAATTTTATAATAAAACCCTTATATTTATAATAAGGGCTAAAATTTAATTTAAATATTTCTACTAATAGATATCTATAAAAATTAGAGACAATTTATTAATCATTTTTTACCTTCTAAATATTAATTTTGTATAAAACATGTTTTGCTAAAATATCACTTTTATTTATTTTTGGATGATAAGATTCTTTTTTTTCATACCTATTCGTTTCATTACATTTTCTGATTTAATATTTAATATACTAGTAAAACTATAAATTTCAGTGAATTTTAATTTTTTTTTCATATTTTAAACATTCTTTAGCTGCTTCTGTTGCTATTCCTTGACCTCAAACACTTTTTTTAAAACGTCAACCAATTTCAATACATGGTCTAAAATCATCAATAAAATCAACTTCGCTAAAGCCAATAAAGCCAATAAATTTATTATCTTTTTTAAATTCAACAGCATAAAAACCAAATCCATTATTATTTAAATTATTTTTAATTTTCGAAAAATATTTTTCTGTATCATCTTTTGATAATGTACTAGGAAAATATTTCATGACATCTTTATCAGAATTTAATAAAACAAGTTCATCTAAATCAATATCTTCTCAATATCTAATTTTTAATCTAGGGGTTTCAAAAAATATCATATTTTTACTCCTTTGTTATGATATTTTTTCTATTAACAATTTGTTAGTTTATTTAATTAATAATATTAACTTCAATTTATTTCACTTGGTTTCATTGGTTTTTCATTATTCTTTACACTAATAATTTTACCATTTTTAACGTTAATAACAGTATTTGCAACATATTGGAAGTTAGGATTATGAGTAACCATAATAATTGATGTTTTATATTCTCGATTAACATCCAATAAAATCTCTAATACCTTACGCCCCATTTCCTCATCAAGTGCTCCTGTTGGCTCATCACAAAATAAAATTGTCGGATTTTTTGCTAGTGCTCTACCAATCGATACTCTTTGTTGTTGCCCACCTGATAATTGACTTGGAAATTTATTCATATGTTCATCCATTTCAATAACTTGAAAAATATCATCAATACTCATATTTTTATTTTTAGCAAGATTTTCACCAACTTCAGCATTTTCACGAGCAGTTAAGTTAGTTAATAAATTGTATTGTTGAAAAATAAAACCAACATTATCTCGTCTAAATTTAGTTAAATGACTATCTTTTAATAAAGATAAATTGTATCCCGCAACAAAAACATCACCAGTATTAGGTTTATCCAATCCCGAAATAATATTTAATAATGTTGTCTTACCACTTCCCGATGGTCCTAAGATAACAACAAAATCACCTAATTTAATTTTTAAATTAACTCCTTTTAATACTTCATATTCTAAGTCTCCAGTTAAGTAAGATTTTTTAACATCAAATAATTCAATAACATTAGTTTGAGTATCAGGAGTATTATTAGTCATTGATATAATTTTACCTACTAAAATTTCTTTTGAATGAGTTTTTGTTAATTTTTTAATTGCTTTTTGATTATCTTTAAAAGCTTGCAATTTGGCTTTATTAGCTTCTATTTCTTCCTTTGATTCTGCTTTATCATGAGATTTATGGGTTACTGGTGGTATTGTAGCTTCATTTTTAGATACTGACTTCTTTGTAAAACTAGATTCTAACTTATTTTTAGTTACTTGTTTACTTCCAATGTCTTTATCATCTTTTTTAATTTCCTTATTATCTTTTTTCATAATCATTTCTCCTTTTTAATTCCATGCTTTTATAAACAACACACTCATTTTATCAATTACTTTACCTTATTTATATAGAAATACTTAAAAAATATTTTAACTTCCTTGTAATAAAGCTGTTACTGGTTTGTATTTAATTAAATATAACCCAACAGCATAGCCAATAACCATTATTAAAAATACCATTCCAAAGCAAGATAAAATTGTAACTAGATTAGCAGCCACATTAAAAACAACGCCTGCTTTAGTTGCAATAATTAAAGTAATAATATTCCACACAACATAAGAAATAATAGTACCTAAAATAAAAGCAACCAATAAAGCAATAATATAGGAGCCAATAATCAATCTGTTAATTTCATTTACACGATAACCCAAAGATTTCATCATTGCAATAATTAATAAATTATTATCTAAAATCATATTAACGATAATTACCAATACAAAAGCTACAGCAAATAATGTTAAAATTTTTGTAATATTTATAATTGTTCTAATTCCATCAAATATTTCAACTAATAATCTTTTAACTAAATCATTAATAAAAGGTATTTTATTAATAGGTTCTAAATTTTTTGCTAATATTTGTTCTTTAGTATATTCTGCAGATGGTTGCAAAATATTTATATAATTTAATGGAAAAATATTGCTATCTTTAGATAATCAATGATTAAAAGAATCTGATATTGGTTTTGGATCTTCTGACGGGGAAGGTTTTATTAATCCAATAGATGTTCGTAAATCATCAAGATTAATATAAACATTCGAATTGTCTAAATTATTTTCAATAATTCCTTTAACTTGATAAATTACTGGAATTGTATAATTATATCAACTTGCTAACATTAAAAAGTGATCATCAATTTTATAATCATTTAAAATTGATAATGTTTTTGAAATAACTGCTGGTAAAATATAAGCTGTAGTTGTTATATTTTGTCCTTGATTATCAGTATAAGTAACTTTTTGTGATTGTAAATTATGAGAATTATTAAAAATAGGATCAATATCACGATTTTTTGCTTCTTTAAAGTTAAATCAATTTTTTCAAACTAAATCTTGATATGGATCATTATAAAGTCCTGTTGCTTTAATTTTTTTTGCAAGCATGCGACCTTGATTATGTCCTTTTCATTCATTAGGAGGTCTTAAATTTATTTCAATAGTTGGATAATACTTATTATTATAAATATTTAAACCTAAACTAATACCAGGCAACGGGTTTATTTCTGGATTAATACCTGTATTTGTTGAAATATAATTAAATATTTGATGAATATTTTGACAAATAATTTTCATTAATGGTTCAGCTATTATCTTTTTTGGATTAATAAAATCTTCACAATCAGATTTGTTCTTAGTTTTTTGATAAAGGATATTAATTTCTTCACTATTCATAAAATAATTTTTAAAGTTATTATTATTATTAATACTTTCAATTTTTTTAGCTTTATTATCATTATCAATATGAAAATCATCAGCTATTCATTGATGATATTTATTAGTACCGGTTTCTTTATCTTTCGTAATATCTTTTTCTGAAACTCAATCAAAAACCTGCTTATCAATACTTAAATTAGAATCATTAGTATATGTATACATTGATGAAGTTGATGTATTTCATTTAACATCTTTATTGTAATATCCATATAAATTATTTATTTTATTATCAAATAAATCAGTAGCTGAACTTTGAAATAGTAATAAAAAACTAACAAAAATAAAAGTAAAAAATACTAAAAATAGTTTTCCAACCGATTTTAGAGTGAAAGCAATTGCTAAACGCTGTTTAAATGGTCAATAACGAAAGGGGTATTTTAAAACTGAAATTAGTTTAGAACTTGAATTACTTGGTCTATCATAAATTAATAATAATGGACTAACGCGTAATTTTGTTTCCGATTGCATATAACTAATTACTATAAAAATAATAGGAATAATTATTAAACTTACAATAAATACTATCCAACTAAAAAATAGTATTGGTAATGGCATAAAAAACCCAATGTTATTTAACGAATTAAATCATATTTGTAACCCTAGACCAATACCTAAACCAATAATACTAGAAATGAATTTTATCAAAAATATTAAAATTACAAAACTAATAGCAATTTGAAAATTACTATAACCAAGGGCTTTTAATAATCCTATCTGTGGTTTTTGTAAATCAATTTCTTTTCTAACATATGACATAATGATAAAAATAATAACTAATAATACTATAAGAGTAATTGCTGTAAACATTATATTTTCCATTTTAAAACTCTCTAGAATTTGTCCTGATCGAATATCTTCGCTATCACTACTAATAATTGAACCAAAACTAAAACTAAAAGTTTTAATTAAAAGTTCTTCTAACTTACTAACAAAATAGTTATCGTTATTGTTAACTTTTAATAAAAAAATATTATTTAAATTAGTTCTAAATGTAGAGTCTTTTATTAAATTATTAAACCATTGATTTGACATATAAACAGGACTTGTATTTTCAGATGTCGGATTAGGATTTGTTGCAGTACGACTACCAGTAATTCCCCAATAAGCATAACCAAAGCCAACAACTTTTAACTTTTCAACTTTATCAATAACTGTTATATAATCATTTAATTTAATATTATTAATACGTGCAAATTCAGGATTGATTACTATTTCTAATGGATTAATAGGCTTAATACCTTCGGAAATATAAACTTCATTAATATTATTTCTTTTTGGAGCAAAATCAAAAGATTCACTTTTTTCTGAAGTATAAAATCCATTTTCTAATGAATAATAAATTTTTTTAAGAGAACTAACGTTTTCATAATCAAAAGTTTTAAAAAATGATTTAGCAAGTTCATAATGTTGCAAATTATAAATTTCATCATTTTTAACTTCGTTTTCTAAAATATCATTAAATAGTATTCCTTGATAACTTAATCCTCAATTTAACAAATAATTTTCAAAATCTTTATTAATATCTACTCCCGAAGGAAGGATAGGAAAACTATTATTTCTAAGATTATTTTCTTTAATTTCATCTATCTGTTTATAAATTTCTTGCTTTTGCAGATGATCTTTAAATTGTTTTTTGATAATTGTTTGGATTCTTGATGTTGCAGTAGCAGTATCTTTATAATTATTTAATAATTGTAAATTAATACGATAGTCATATTTACCACTATTGTTTAATACTGTATAAAAACCTGATTCAGCTCTTGATGCTGTACTATAAAGTGCAGAAAGAGTAGAAATTACAATAACTAATAGTATTATAATACCTAAATATTGTAATAATCTTTTCTTGATTCCTCTTAAAACATTAACAAAAAGATTGCTCATTATAACTCCAATATTCTTATACAACTTAAAAACTGCTAATAGTATAATTTTATCATAATAAAATAATGCTAATTATATTTGAACTATATTAAAAAATAAAAATTTTAATATTATTATTAAATTCTAAACTTATTTACTTAACTACTTTTTTTACATTTTTCTAAAATTGCAATTTTATTAAGGTCAGCAATACCAACATAAGGTAAGTTTCTCAATTTTTCATCATAATCAAGACCATATCCTACTAAAAAATGATCAGGAACTTCAAAGCCATATCAATCAGCTTCAATTTTAGCAACTCTTTTAGATTTCTTATCTAAAAGAGTAATTATTTTTACCGATTTTGCTCCAAGTTCTTGTAAATGATCAAGAATTTTAAATAACGAATTACCTGAATCAATAATATCTTCAACAATTAATAAGTCACGACCCTTAACATTATTAATAACATCCATTCTTATTTTTGGTTTATTTACCGCCTTTGTTTGTCCTAAATATGACTCTACATACATAAAATCAACCAAACAATCAATCTTAAGGTTTAACATAAATTGTGATAAAAAAGGTAAACATCCTCTTAATATCCCTACTAAAATAATGGGCTCTTTATTATCTTTATAATAACTATTAACTGATTTTGCAAGTTCAATAATTTTATTATTGATTACATCAGTACTTAATAATATTTTTTCTACTAATTCATGTTTTTCCAACATTGTTTTTTCTCCTTATTACTTTTTATATTATATTTACCAAATAAAAAAAGAAAATAAAACAAAACTTACACATTATCGAAAATATTAAAATAGTAAGTTTTGTTTTTTTATTATAATAATTTAATTATTTCTTCTTAGGAACAACTGATATTGTATCATCATCAGTCCCTGAATTATTATCTTCCTTTTTATCATTTGATTCATTATCCTCTTTGGAAGGATTTTTACTATTTTTTTGCATTTCTTTTTGCATTTCTATTACTTCAATTGGTAATTTATTATATTTATCAATATATTCTATTTGTTCAGCAGTAATTGTTTCTAAAGTCATTAATGACTTAGCAATTAACTCTAATGTATCTTTATGTTTTTTAATTGTTGCTACTGCTTCAATATAACAAACATCTAATAATTTTTTAATTTCTCCATCAATTTTAGATGCAATATCATCAGAAAAGTTATTTGCTGCAAAAGGTGAATACTTATTACGTGGACTTTCAAATTGAACTAATCCTAATTCAGATGACATTCCATACTCAGTTATCATTTTTCTGGCAATATTTGTTGCTTTTTCTAAATCATCATGAGCACCAGTAGTAATATTTGCATTACCAAACATAATCTCTTCTGAAGCGCGACCACCTAAATAACCAGTAATAGTTGCTCTTAAATGTACTTTTGAATAAAACATAGTATCTTCTTTAGGAGTCATAATAGTATATCCACCTGCTTGTCCACGTGGTATTATTGTAACTTTTTGAACTTTAGAAGCATATTCTAGTTTTAAACCAATAAGAGCATGCCCAGCTTCGTGATATGATACTATTTTTTTATCCATATCAGTAATTACTCTTGAAGTTTTAGCAGGTCCACCAACAACTCTATCAATAGCTTCATCAATTTCTACTAAACCAATAACTGTTTTATTATGACGAACAGCTAACAACGTTGCTTCATTTAATACATTTTCTAATTGTGCACCACTAAATCCTGGCGTTCTCTCTGCTATTCTTTGAAAATTAACTTTTGGCGAAATATTTTTATTACGAGCATGTAATCGTAAAATTGCTTCACGTTCTTTAATATCAGGTCAACTTAAAGAAATTTGACGATCAAATCTACCTGGACGTAATAACGCTTCATCAAGTACATCAGCACGGTTAGTAGCAGCCATAATAATAACTCCCAAGTTAGTTTCAAATCCATCCATTTCAACTAATAATTGGTTTAAAGTTTGTTCATTAGTTGCAGTTGAAGCTGAGGCACGTTTTCTTCCTACTGCATCAATTTCATCAATAAAAATAATACAAGGAGCACTTTTTTTAGCAGTAGTAAACATTTCTCTAATTCTTGAAGCTCCAACTCCAACAAAAACTTCTTCAAATTCAGAACCAGAAATTGAAAAGAAAGGAACACCTGCTTCACCAGCAACTGCTTTTGCTAATAAAGTCTTACCAGTACCAGGCGGTCCTACAAGAAGAACTCCTTTTGGCACTCTTGCACCCATTTGTGCATATTTTTGTGGAAACTTTAAAAAATGAACAACTTCTTCTAATTCCAATTTTTCTTCTTTAATACCAGCAACATCAGTAAATCTAGTATCTGATGTTCTAATCTTAGCACGACTTTTTCCCATTGAAAAAGGACTCATGCCACCACCGGCACCCATTTTATTCATTTTAGAAAATAATCAAAATGAACCACCAACTAATACTAATATTGGAAACATACTAATTAAAAATGTTTTTCAAAAGGGAACTAATTCACTAATAATTGTGGGATTAATATCAAAGCCTTTACCATCTTTATCTTTTCTGAATAATTTTTCAATAACATCATGATAAAAACCACCTGTAGCAGTTCCAGAAACTGTCGCTTCAAATCGTTTTACCTTACCATTAATTCCTAAAAAACCTGTAATATAAGTAGTATGATCAAAAAATTGAACTTGTACTCCATCAATTTTGCTAACAGTGTCACTACTATTGCCAGGGAGTTTACCATCTCTAAGTAGTGTTTCTAATTGAAATTGATCTAAAGTTAAAACATTTCCTCTTAAAAAATATCACAATAAAATTCCAACAAATACTAAAAAAGCAACGAATAGTGCAACAATTATTCAATTAATTTTAATTCGCGTTTGCATTATTTTTTCACCTACGTTTAATTTCTAATTTATTTTCTTAAATAATACCATAATATTTTAGCACATACAAATTAGGTTTCTCACTAATATTGTTTTTATTTACTGATAATTTTGGAATTGCCACTACTTTTCCGCTTGAATTTATGATTACTGGTCATATAAGACGTTCACGATATGGAATTTTATTATCAATAAATAAACGATTAATTTTTTTTGTACCAAATGGTGTCTCAATTTCTTCTTCACCATTATTAGTTCTAATTGTTAATGGAAAATCTGATTTATTAATATATAAAGCTTGAAATTCACCACCTGTTGGTTGAGTTTTAGAAATAGTAATTTCCTTAAAATTATAGTTATTTATTTTAGAAATTTTATAACTAAATTGTTTTGGTTCATTTTTTTCACTAATATATGCAAAATTATATTCTTTAATAACTCAAGTATTTTCAGAAATACAAATAGTAATATTTGGTTTACTAGATTTAGTTAAAACTCTAACTATTTCTTTAATTTTAGCCTTTTTTAAAGATAAAACTAATTCTTCATCATATTGGCTTAAAAATTCATAGATAATCATTTGTTGTAATTTAAATTCATATTTTTTAAACTCATTAATAGCAAGCACATCATCATTAATAATAGTATTATAAATTACTTCAAGTTCATCTTTCAGTAATTCTTGTTCACTATTTAATTCTTTAATTTCACTTAACATTAAATTAATATCAAAATCAGTAAGTTTATTAATTTGTTGTTGTCTAATTCGATTTCTTTCATAAATAATTAATTCATTTGTTTCATCAAATCCATATTTAATATGATACAAAGTTAAATAGTCAATAATATCTTCTTTTTTTAATTCTAACATTGGACGATAAACCGATAAAGATTTATATGTTGTTTTAAATTTTAATCCATAATAAGAAACTATTGCCTTGCGTTGTTTTTGAATAATATATGTTTCAAGTAAATCGTAAATATGATGTGCTACAACAAGATTATAAACTTGATATTTTTGAGCAATTTCATTAAAAAAATCATATCTAAGTACACGTGCTTGACTTTGAAAATTTTGTTTTTTATTGTATTCCTCTTCTTTAATATTTTTTACTTCTAAAGTTATTTTATTATTTGTACAATATTCTCGAACAATTTGCTCATCAACATTACTACTTCAACGTTTATGATAATTAACATGACAAACAATAATTTTAAACTCATTACGTACTAAATTATCTAATAAAAACATACTATCTGGACCACCTGATACAGCTAATAAGTAAGTTATTTTTTTATTAAGTTTATTTAATCAATTAATATTCATTTTAAACACCTAACCTTACACTTATATTAAGATTATTTATATCACTTTGCTATTTCATCAATATAAGTATTATTTTCATTATGACAAATCAATGGTGGCAAAACAATCATTCCTTCTTTCGCTAAAAATCCTGCTTCAATTAAAAAAACATTGGCAGCCTGATTAATTTTAGGATAAACTATTTGTAATTTTTTAGGTGTAATTTGATATTTTTTTAATAAAAGTAATGTTTCATTTATTCTTTCTACACTATTTATCATAACCAATCGCCCTTTGTCTTTTAATAATTTACTTGCACTAGCAATAATCTCCTCTAAATTAATATATACTTCATGTCTTGCTGGAATTTTTAAAGCTTGTGCTTTTACTTTGCTTTTATCCCATAAAGGAAAAAAAGGTGGATTGCATACAATTAAATCAACTTTTTCTTTTTCTCTTTGAGCATAAATTTTTATGTCTTCATGAACAATGACAATTCTTTTTTCTAAATCATTAAGTTTTATATTTTCTAAAGCAAGTTCAACAGCTGGCTCTTGAATTTCAATACCAATTACTTTTCCTTGAAATTTTGCCGATAAAATTATTGGAATAACAGCATTATTAGTTCCAAAATCAATTATTGTTTTAGTACTAGGTTTTATTTTAATAAAATTACTTAATAAAATAGTATCTAAAGAAACACAAAACATATCTTTTCTTTTAATAAGTTTAATTTTTTTATCATCTTGATTTAAAATTAAAATTTTTTTTGTACTTTCCATAGTTTAATTATCACTTACCTTAATAAGAAAAGAATTTATTAATAAATTTAAGTTAACATTAAATTTTAATTTGGTAATTGTAAATGAAATTTGTTCTAAAATATAGGCTATATTTTTTAAATTACTATTTTTTCATAAATTAACTAAACTTTCAATAAAAAAATTATTAAAATCATACTTTTTAAATAAAAGAAAAGTTAATTTATTAAAAACTACTAAATTAAAAAATCTAAAAAAGTAAATAATTTCTTCTTTTAAACTAACTATTTTTTTATTCAAAAGTTGATTGTTAACCTTTTTATCATTATCATTAATAATAAATTGTTTAATAATTTCAATATATTTTTTTAATTTAAGTTTACTACTTTCATCTGTCAAAAAAATAGTATTTGAAAATATTTTTAATATTAATAATTGTTCATCATCATAATTGTTACTAACAAATATATCATTTTCTTTTGAACAATTTATCAATTGACAACGAGATTTAATAGTAGGGAGTATTTGATTAATATTAGTGGTAGTAAAAATTACATAAATATTTTTAGATAATTCTTCTAAAGTTTTAAGCATAACATTTGAAGCTGAAATTGAAGAAAATTCAATTTGATTTATTAAATAAATTTTACTAGCATCTTTTTCTAAATTAGTTTTAGAAAAATCATTAATAATTTCTAAAACAATATTTTTATTCATAATATTATTTTTACTAAAATCAAATTTTTTAAAATCAAAATAACTATTAGTTTTAATTTTAAAACAATTTTGACACATATTTTCTTCAGTACATTTTTTTAATTGATTATTATTTTTACAAATAATTTTTTTTATTAACTTATTACTAACATTTATATTTAATATTTTATTTTTCGAATACAATAAAATTACCTGTGGAATATTTTCCATTGCAAAAATAGAAAAATTTTCTGATTCTTCATTTTCAAATAAAATTACATTATTTTCCTTCATTAGATCCTCTAATTTTAATTTTTTTTTCTTTAAAACCTTTTTCTTCAACTAAATTTATGATTAGTTCATAAACACTATTAAAAACTTTTTTTTCTGATAAATTAGCATTTATTGTATGAACGCGATTTGGATTACTAATAGCAATTTTTTTATAACCATTATATACTTTTTGATGAAATTCTAATGTTTCTTCATCTAATCTATTTAATTTTTCACCTTTTCTTAATAAAATTCGTTGTAAACCTGTTTCTGGTTTAATATCAAATAAAACTGTCAAATCAGGTTGATAATCTTCAAAAATAAGTTTTTGAATAAGATTTATTTTATCAATATCTAAATTTCTAGCATAACCCTGATATGCTAAAGTTGAGTCAGAAAAACGATCAGAAATAATGATTTTATTACTGTTTTTATTTGGCAGAATTTTTTCAATTAAATGTTGTCTTCTAGCTGCAATATAAAGCAAAACTTCTGTTCATGGATCCATTAATGTATTTTCTTTATTTAAAATAACTTGTCTTATCTGTTCAGAAATTTCGCTACCACCTGGTTCTCTCGTAATAATAACATCAAAACCATCTTGTTTTAATTGTTCTTTAATCATTTTTAAAACTGTAGTTTTACCTGCACCTTCTGGCCCTTCAAAGGTAATAAATAACATTTTTCTACCTCTTTCTATGCTAAAATTACTAAACTCTTCTAAAACTTGCCAGCAATATTTTTTTCTTTTTCATCTATTTGTTTTAATGCTTTATTTAGTTCTGTTTGTAACATATCATTAATACTTGAATAATCATTCTCTGCTTCTTTCAATAATCCTTCAATATTAATTGAAACTAGTTTACGTCCACCTGTTATAATAATTTTAACCAAACCATCAATATCAGAAAAAGTAAATTCTTCTTTTTTAAATTTTGTTAACTTTCCTTGAATTGCTTGTGCTTGTGCTAACATTCTTTTCATATCCATATTTTTTTCACCTCATATTTTTATATTTCTTCAATTTCAGTAAATATTTTTTTAATAAAATTTAAAGTCGGGTCTCTATCTACGTTGGTAAATGACTCAATTATAGGTTTTGATATTACAATATCTACTGGTTTTGGTAATATTTTTTTTGTTAGTAACTCTTGATATTTTTTTCTTGTTTCCTGTCATTGATTTTTATCAAGGGCATAAATCATATATTCATTTTCTAATAAAATATTTAAAAATTCTCTATGTTCTTTACTTAAAAAACTTTGATTTATTAAATCAGATTGAATAATGTTTTTGGTAATAATAATAATGCCATTAGTAGATGCTGCCGCAATAATAGTATTTATATAAACTTTAGTTATGTTTCTAAATTTATTATCATTAATAAATTTAGAAATATTTTTTCACTTTTCACTAACTTCTTTTCTAATATTTTTATCAGCTTGTAAAATTAAATTAATGGCTTTATCAATTATCTCATCATTTTTTAAATTTTTCACAGTTTGTACATCAAAAATTTCTTTTTCTTTAATATTAGTATTTTCTTCTTTTACTAAAATTGAAGTTAATTCTTCATTATTTTTATCTATTTCGCTTTTTTTTAAAATTTTTGTTATTTCATCTTTATTATTTAAATTTATACTTTTATTTTCTATATTCATAATAGATATTTTTGCTTTTTCTAAATAATTTAATGAATATTTATTCTCAAAATTTTTAATTAAATTTAATATTTTTAGTATTAATATTGGTTTTAAATCATCAACATCTTCTTGAATTAAAATTTCATTAAATGAATTCAAAATTAAAAGTAAATCATATTTTACTACTTCAGAAAAAATATTTACTTGTTGAATATTTATCATTTTAAGTAATTCTGTTTTTTTAGTAATAGCATAAATTAATATTTCTTCAAGAATATAAATAAAATCAATAATATTTTTTTTATATTGAATAGTATATTCATCAAATAATGTTAATTGTTTTATTACTTGCTCAATATTACAATTAAATATATTAATTAAAAATAATATTTTATTTTTTGTTGATAAAACAGAAAATATTTTTTCAACATTTTTAAGTGTTATATTGTTACCATAATTAAATGTTTTTTCTAAATAATTTAAACCATCACGTAAAGAACCTTCGCTCAATATTGCTAATTCCTCTATTGCTTCAACCTCAAAATTAATTTTTTCTTTTGTTAAAACATCAATAAAATGTTTTTTAGTTTCATTTACATTAATTTTTTTAAATTCAAATCATAAACAACGAGAAATTATAGTTGGAATTACTTTATACGGTTCTGTTGTTGCTAAAATAAAAATAATATGTTGTGGTGGTTCTTCTAAGGTTTTTAATAATGAATTAAAAGCAGAAGTTGTTAACATATGAACTTCATCAATAATATAAACTTTATATTTAAAATTCATCGGTAATAAGTTAATATTATCTCTAATACTTCTTATTTCATCAACACCATTATTGGAAGCACCATCAATTTCTAAAATATCAATACAATTATTTGAACTAATGTTTATACAATTTTCACAAGTATTACATGCATCTCCATCAATGTTATTTTGACAATTAATTGCTTTAGCAAATATTTTAGCCGTTGATGTTTTTCCTGTACCTTTTGAGCCTGAAAATAAATAAGCATGATTAAAACTATTATTTAAAATAGAATTTTTTAATATTCTTACAATATTATCCTGACTAATTATTTCTGAAAAAGAATTTGGTCGATACTTTCTATAAAAAGATTTATGTTTCATTTAAATCACCTATATTTATCCTAACAATTTTTTATAAAATTTGTTATAAAAACAATTATTATAAATTACGAATTTCTCCAAAAAAACTTTGTAACATTTCTTTACTATCTAAGTTTAAAGAATAAGTATATTCACTACGATGATTAAATCTTTTATCTAATGTTAAATTATAGAGTGATTCAACACATCCAAATTTACTATCTTTTAAAGCAAAAACAATATGTTTTATTCTTGTTTGTAACAAAGCACCTACACACATTAAACATGGTTCTAATGTTGTATAAATAGTACAATTTAACAAACGTCAATTATTAATTTTTTTACATGCTTTTTTTATTGCAATAATTTCCGCATGTTGAGTTGGATCTTTGTCTTTTTCCTTTTTGTTAAATCCTCTACCGATAATATTATCATTTTCATCAACAATAATTGCACCAATTGGAACATCACCATTAATAGCAGCTTTTTTAGCAAGTTTTAAGGCAATTTCCATGTAATTTTGTTTTTTCATTTAAAGAAACCTCTTTTTTATTTTTCAAAATAAAACCACCGCACACAATCCTAATCCTTATGGCTGCTACCTTTCGGTCCTGACCCGGTTCGAATGTAATTGTTGCAGTGGCATTATTAATTATAACAATTTTTTTTATAAAAAAATACATTTTTTTTAATTTATAATGTTTCACGTGAAACATTATAAATTAAATAGTTTTTAAATTATTCATATAAGGTTGTAAAATAATAGGTATATTTACAACATTATCTTCTTCAACATAAAAATTTTCTAAAATTGCTGCAACAACTCGATCAATAGCTAATCCTGATCCATTTAGTGTATGTGGAACTACTTTATTATTATCTTGACTAACTCTAGTTTCCATTCTTCTTGCTTGAAAATCTTCACAATTACTACATGAAGAAACCTCACGATAACACATTTGAGAAGGTAATCATAATTCTAAATCATAAGTTTTAGCAGCACTAAAACCAATATCACCACTACATAAATTAATAACTCTATAAGGAATATCTAATTTTTGTAAAATTAATTCAGCATTTTTAGTTAACTCTTCAAGGGCATCATAAGATTTTTCAGGATCAACAATTTGAACTAATTCTACTTTATTAAATTGATGTAACCTAATTATTCCTCTTGTATCTCTACCAGCAGAACCAACTTCTGAACGAAAACATGGTGTATAAGCGCACATTTTTATTGGTAATTCAGAAAAATTAATAATTTCATTGCGATAAATATTTGTTAAAGGAACTTCTGCTGTTGGAATTAAATACTGTTCATTATTTAATTGAAATAAATCATCTTTAAATTTAGGAAGTTGCCCTGTACCAAATAAGTTTTCTTTATTAATAATTAATGGTGGTAAAAATTCAGAATAACCATTTTTTAAATGAGAATCAATCATAAAATTCATTAATGCTCTAACTAATAAAGCACCTTTATTTTTATACATAATAAATCTAGTACCACTTAATTTAGTTGCTTTTGAAAAATCAATTATATTTAATTTTTCAGCAATTTCTCAGTGTGGTTTACTATTTTTTTTAATAATTTTCCCTCATTTTCTAAATTCTTGATTATTAGTTTCATCGTTTCCTTGTGGAACTGAAAAATGTGGTATATTAGGAATTACTAATTGTAATTCATATATTTTATCTTCTAAATCTACAATTTTTAAATTATTTTTTATAATTTTTTCTTTTAAAATAATCATATCATCTTTAATTTTTTTTATTTGATCATTTTTTTTATTTTTTAATAATTCACCAATTTGTTTAGATTGCTTATTTTTTGTTTCTTCTAATTTTTGATTTTTTGTTTTTAAAATTCTTATTTCTAAATCTAAATTAAAAATTTTATTTATTTCATTTTTATAACTTTGGCCCCTTGTTTCTATTTTATTAATAGTTTTTTCCAAATTATTACGTATTTTTTCTATATCAATCATTTTAGCACCTCTTAAATTAATCAATAAAAATAGTTTTTTCTTTAGTGATTGGGATTGTTACAATTGAAGAAATTGCATCTTCTTCTGTTTTAAATCTAATTAATTTAACACCTATAGTATTTCTACTTGTAGTTCTTATATCTTCTAAAGAAAATCTAATAACTGTACCTTTTAAAGTCATAATTAATAAATCATTACTATTATTAGTGTTATTTATTGAATTTATACCAATTAATTTTCCTGTTTTTTGAGCTAATTTCATTGAAATTACACCCTTACCACCACGATTTGCTAAACGATATTCTTCAAATCGTGATATTTTTCCATAACCTTTCTCACTAATAGAGACAACTAAATCACCATCTTTATTAGAACACATCCCAATTACATGAGTACCTTTTGTATCTATTCCTTTTACTCCGCTAGCTATTCTTGACATTACTCTAACTTGATTTTCATTGATTCTAACTGCTCGTCCATTAGCCACAGCAATAATTATTTCATTATTACCTGTAGTTTTCAGCACATCTACTAATTGATCATTTGAACGCAATTTAATAGCTATTTTACCATTTTGGTAAATAGATTTAAATTGATCTAAAGTTGAACGTTTAATAATTCCTTTTTTAGTAACAAAAAATAAATTAGCATTTATATCATAATCTTCTGATATAGCAATTATTGTTTTAATAGTCTCATTTTTTTCTGTTGCTATTAAATTAACAATTGGTGTTCCTTTAGCCGTTCTTGAATAATTTGGTACCTTATGAGCACGAATTCGATAAACTTTCCCTTTATTACTAAATATTAACAAATCAGAATGACTTGAAGTAATTAAAACTTTATCAATATCATCAGTATTAATATCAGTGCCACCAGCACCTTTAACACCAACACCACCACGATGTTGAGTTCTATATGTGTCTAAAGGTAAACGTTTAATATAACCGCTTTTTGAAAGAGTTATAACCACCTGTTCTTCTTTAATTAAAGCTTCATCAATAATTTCACCTTCATAATTTTCAATAATTTCAGTTCTTCTATCATCACCATAATTTTCTTTAATTGTTGTTAACTGAGAAATCATTAATTCTATTTGCTTAGAAGGTTCATTAATTAAAGTTCTTAATCGAATAATTTCTTCATTAATAAATGATAATTCATTATTTAATTTTTCTTGTTCTAAATCTGTTAAACGTTGCAGTTTCATTTCTAAAATTGCTTTAGCTTGCTTTTCAGAAAATTCAAATTTATTCTGTAAATTAGTTAATGCTTCTTCTGTTTTCTTTGATTCCTTAATTATTTTAATAATTTCATCAATATTTTGTAATGCTTTAACAAGACCAAAAATAATATGATATTGATGTTCATATTTTTTTAATTCAAAATTAGACTTATTAAGAATAATTTCAATTTGATGTTCAATATAAATTTCAATCATTTCTTTTAAATTCATTACTTTAGGTTGTTTATTATGTAATGCTAATAAATTTATTGTGAATGTTGTTTGTAATGAAGTAAATTTATATAGTTGATTTAAAATAAGTTCAGCATAATCAATATTTTTAATTTCTAATACTAATCTTATTCCTTCACGATTAGACTCATCTCGCAAATCAGTTATATAATTTACTTTTTTTTCTTGAACTGCTTTAACTATATTATTTATTAAATTAGTTTTATTAGTTTGATAAGGTATTTCTTCAACAATAATTGCAGGTTTACCATTTGATAATTTTTCAACTTTAGTTTTACTACGAACTGTTATTGTTGATCTTCCGTTTAAATAAGCATTTTTAAATGAATTTACACCTAAAATCATTGCACCTGTAGGAAAGTCAGGTCCTTTAACAATATCTAATATTTCCATAATATCACAATCAGGATTTTGAGCTACAAAAATAATTGCATCAACTATTTCTCTTAAGTTATGTGGTGGAATACTTGTTGCCATTCCAACAGCAATACCTGTTGTTCCATTAACTAATAAATTAGGAAAATAAGCTGGTAAAACACTAGGTTCTTTTTCAGCACCATCATAATTTTCAACAAAAGTAACTGTATTTTTATTTAAATCTTTAACCAACTCTCCTGCCATTTTACTCATTCTAACTTCAGTATATCTCATAGCAGCAGCACTATCACCATCAATTGAACCAAAATTACCTTGGCCATCAGCTAAAGGATAACGATAATTAAATTCTTGTGCCATTCTTACCATTGTTTCATAAACTGCAATATCACCATGAGGATGAAATTTTCCAATACATTCTCCAACAATACGTGCTGCTTTTTTATAAGGTTTATCATATGTCATACCTAAAATTGCTAAAGAATATAAAATTCGACGATGTACTGGTTTCAATCCATCTCTTGCATCTGGTAAAGCTCTTGAAACAATAACTGACATTGAATATTCTAAAAAACTAGTTCTCATTTCATCAGATATATTACGAACATATTTATTAGAAATAAATGTTTCATTTTTTTTAGTTATTTCACTCATATATAAACTCCTAATTTTATTTTATTAACTTTTAAGCATCAATGTTTTTTACATATTTAGCATTTTCTTGAATAAATTCTTTTCGTGGAAATACATCTTTCCCCATCAATATTGAAAAAGTTTCATCTGCTTCTGAAGCATCATCAATACTTACTTGTAATAAAATTCTATGTTGTGGATCCATAGTTGTTTCTCATAGTTGTGTGGCATTCATTTCTCCTAAACCTTTATAACGTTGAATGTTAAAATTAGTTCCATTAAAATTATCTTTAATTTCTTGCAATTCTTGATCATTATATGCATATTTAACAAATTTACCACTATAAAATTTGTATAAAGGAGGCTGAGCTATATATATATAACCAGCATCAATTAAGGGACGCATGTAACGATAAAAAAATGTTAATAATAATGTTTTAATATGTGAACCATCAACATCAGCATCAGTCATAATAATAATTTTATGATAACGTAATTTAGTAATATTAAATTCTTTACCAACACCACAGCCAAAAGAAATAATAAGATTATTTATTTCTTCGTCAGAAAAAACTTTTAAAAGTCGTGCTTTTTCAACATTAATTATTTTTCCCCTTAATGGTAAAATTGCTTGAATTTCTCTACTTCTTCCCAACTTTGCAGTTCCACCAGCTGACTCACCTTCGACAAGAAAAACTTCTGTTTTAGTTGGATCTTTAGAAGAACAATCTGCTAATTTACCAGGTAAATTAGAAAATTGTAAAGGATTTTTTCTCGAAGTCATAATATTCTCACGTGCCTTTTTAGATGCTAAACGTGCACTTACTGATAAAATAACTTTGTTAATAATAATTTTTGCTTCAGCAGGATTTTCCAATAAAAATTTATTAATTATTTTTCCAGTTACATTAGAAACAATTTTTCTAACTTCAGAATTACCAAGCTTTGTTTTAGTTTGCCCTTCATATTGTGGATTAGGATGTTGAATTGAAATAATTGCTAAAATTCCTTCTTTAACATCATCACCAGTAAATGTTTCATCATTATTTTTTAAAAGATTATTTTTTTTCGCATAAGAATTCAATTCTCTTGTTAATGCTAAACGAAAACCATCTTCATGTGTTCCACCTTCAGGTGTATTAATATTATTACAAAATGAAAATATTTGAGATTCTTCACTTTCATTATATTGAAAAGCTATTTCTGTGTTTATACCATTTATTTCAAACTCTCCATAAATAATTTCATGTTTTAAAGGTTCAAATTTATTATTTAAAAAGGCAACATATTCTTTAATGCCCCCTTCATAACAAAAAGTTTCTTCTTTATTTTCACGTTCATCAATAACTTGAATAGTTAAACCTTTATTTAAAAAAGCAAGTTGTCTTAACCTTGTTTTAATTATTATAAAACTAAAATTTACAGTTTCAGTAAAAATACTTTCATCAGGTTTAAATAAAACAGTTGTTCCTTTTTTATCACTTTGTCCAATAATTGCCAATGGTAATTCTGGTTTACCACCTTCAATATATTTTTGAAAAAAAATATTACCATCACGGTAAATAGTAACTTCCAAATACTTACTTAAAGCATTTACTACTGAAGCACCAACACCATGTAAACCACCTGATACTTTATAAGAACCATTATCAAATTTTCCACCAGCATGTAATGTAGTAAAAACCGTTTCTACTGTTGAAATATTAGTCTTTGGATGTATATCAGTAGGAATACCTCGACCATTATCTTTTACTAATATTTCATTATTTTTAGTAATAGTTACAGAAATTTTTGTACAAAAACCAGCAATAACTTCATCAACAGCATTATCAACTATTTCTCAAACTAAGTGATGTAATCCTCTTTCTGCAGTGGAACCAATATACATTCCAGGTCGTTTTCTAACTGCTTCTAGTCCTTCTAAAACTTGAATTGAGTTAGCATTATAATCATTTGGAGTCCTTGTGCTCACTATTTTCACTCTCTTTCATCATTAAATATTTTCATTAATTTAATAATGAAAATATTTAAAATTTCAAAAATAAATTCAAAAAAAGACTTTTTATTCTTTAAAATAAGCATATTATTTTACATTTTATGTATAAATTATACATTTTTTTTGATTTAAAACAAAATAATTTTTTTAAAAGAAAAATTAAAAAATCTTTATTCAAAAATAATAAATTACTTTTTTTAAAAATATTTAACAAAAAATCTATTTAAAATTTTCTATTAAACTAATAATACTATTTGCCATTTGTTGATGAAATCACATACCTGGATGAAATTCATCAAAATAAAAATATTTATTTAAATTACTTTCATTAACTCCAGAATTAAAAACCGGTTTATAAGAATATTTTGTTTCTTTAGACATCATTTTACAAATTGTAGCACTAGTTTCAACAATTCCATCTGGAATTTTATTTTTAAAATTATTCATATCAGTTGCTAATTCTTTTGAAAGAAAAAAAGGTGTAATAATATTTTTATAAATTATTTTCATTTCTAATATCATTTTCTTTCATTGTTTTTGATATTCAATACATGTTTTACGTGCTATTTGTATTTTTTGTTGATTATTATGCAATATCTTTTTAATTTTTGGTGTTAATGTTAAGTCAGGAACATCACTAATAATAATTTTATTTGCACCATTTTTAATTAATAATTTTATTGCTTTTTTTCTTCATTTATTACATTATTAATTTTACTGTTAATAATAATAGGATCTGTTTTATTCATTAAATTAGCAATATCATTAGCTCCCATTTCTATTCAAATAACATCTTTTTTTTGTAAAGAATGTTGTAATAACAACATTTGTGTTTGATGAGACAAATCAAAAGTTTTAATAATATCTAAATTATTATCACTGCTATCAGCAACTTCTCCTCCATAAGCATAATTATTACCCAAACTTTGAAATGTTTTACCATTGATGTTAAATAATCACCCAGGTTTAAAATTAATATTTAATTTTTCAGCAATTAATTGTGAAGCTACTTTATTACTACTTCAACAATTATTATAATAAGGTTTATCTAATTGAAAATGTTTACATTTACTATTACTATTTTCTAAATATTGATTTTGTGCAAATGTTCCTGCACCAGTATCTGACAAACTATCCCTTAAAACATAAAATTCACTAATAGTATCTTGCTTATTTTTACAAGCAATTATATTTAAATTAGTAAAAATTAAAATAGTAAACATACTTAACAATCGTAATTTCTTCTTCATTATTTTTTTACCCTTTCTTAGTTTATTAATTAAAAATAACTATTTTATTTAGTTATATCATATTATTTTTCTCCAATTGGTAAAACTAGTTGTAATAACCCAGTTTCTTCTTCACTATCAATAATTGTATAATTTTTTGGTCAAGAAATTTTCAAATTTACTTTTTTACATTTATTAAAAGATTTTAAAGCATTAATAATTAATTTTGAATTAAAAACTACTTTTATTTCTTCTTTTAAACTTTTAGATTTTACAATATGAAATTTTTTAAATTGTTCAATTACTTCACCTATACTATCATTATTAGATAAACAATTAATTTTAAAATCATTTTTTTCTACATTGATTCAAAATTGAATCATAGGTGAAGTATCTTTTTTTGATAAAATTATTGATAATTCAATAATTTTTAAAAATTCTCTAACGTTATTAATTTCAATAATATTTTTTTCTTTTTCTATAATATTTTTAATAATATCATCCGTATTTGGATAAGTACCCTCAATCATTCGTGTTTGAAATAAAAAATTTTCAATTTCAATAATTAAATTATAATCATTTTCAAAATAAAAATTTATATTTGAATTTAAATCACTAGTAATTTTATCAATTTCGTTTAATAAATGAACTGGAATATTAAACTCTTTATTATTAAATTCTAATTTTTCTTCAAAAGAAAATCACTTTTTTGCTAAACAATATCCATCAGTTGCTGTAACAAATAACTTTTGATCATTAAATTTAAAATTAATTCCACTTAATGCTGGTTTATTATTGTTTGTATTTGTTGCAAAAGCAATTTGTTCATTTATATTTTGTAACAAATTTTTATTAAAAGATACTTTATTTTTAATATTTTTGTTAAAGTTGATTTTTGGAAATTTTTCAATTGTCATTGTACTTAATTTAAAGATAAAATCATTATTATCATTTTTAAAATTACTAATGATTAAATTATTAATTTTAAGTTCAAATAAAATTCATTCATCTTCTAGTTTACTAAAAATATCATAGATAATTTTAGTATTAATTAATACTGAACCGATGTTTAATATTTTTAAATATTTTTCATTATTATTTAGTTCATATTTTAATGATAAATTACCATTAGATGCAGTTAAAATTATTTTTTCTTTTTCAACTTCTAATAAAAAACAAGATAATTCTTCATAAGTATTATTAGAAATTGTTATTTTTATTATTTTTTTTATTATTTTGAATAATATAGAACTTTTGATTTCAATTTTCATAAATATCTCCCATTTTTAAACATTAATAATTAATTATATATTATATATATTAATTACTATTTATTTAATTATTAATAATATTATGATGTGGATTAATGTGGATAACTAATTTTAAATTATAAAATAAAGAAAAAATAAGAATTTTATATGTTAATAATTTATGATTAAAATAGTGGATTAATTGTGTTTTAAACATTCACGTGATAATCTTTCAATATTTTTTTTAAATTCATAATTAGTTTCAATATTTTTTTTAATTTTGTTATAAGCATTCATTACTGTTGTATGATCTTTACCTCCAAATTCAGAACCAATTTTTGTATATGATTCGTTTAAAAGTATTTTTATTAAATACATTGCTACATGGCGTGCTATTGTTATTGTTTTAACTCTAG
The DNA here is from genome assembly GCF_964031275.1 of Spiroplasma endosymbiont of Acasis viretata. Lineage (NCBI taxonomy): Bacteria > Bacillati > Mycoplasmatota > Mollicutes > Entomoplasmatales > Spiroplasmataceae > Spiroplasma > Spiroplasma endosymbiont of Acasis viretata. The sequence goes on along the minus strand of NZ_OZ035019.1, from coordinate 1,161 downwards.
AAGTACTAATCAATAATTTGATTGGAATATTATAATATTCAGATACGATTGTTTTAATTTTTTTAATAGTTAGTTTTTCTTTTAATGAAGTATTTGATGTTTTAAAAGCTTTCATAACGTCTTCAAGCACTATTAAATGATTAGGCTTTATATATAAAATGCTGTAAAAAATTAATCTATTTAATGCTCCTTCTAATTTTCTAACATCACTATTAAAATTTAAAGCAATAAAACTTAAAGATTCTTCAGTAAAAATGCTTGGATCATAATTTAAAGACTTAATTTTTTCTTTTAAAATGATTAATGAAGTTTCAAAATCTGGTGAATCAATACCAACACTTAAACCACTTTGAAATCTTGAAACATTTCTTTCTTCAAAACCATATAAATCATCAGGATGTTTATCTGATGTAATAACAATTTGTTTTTGTTTGTTAACAAAGCTATTAAATATATGAAAAAATATTTCATTTGTTTTACTACGATTAGCTAAAAATTGAATATCATCAACGAGAAGAACATCGTATTGATTAAATGAATCTTTAAATTTTTCAATATCATTAATATTTTGTTTAATAATTTCTGGTACCATACGGCCAAATTCTTCAGAAGATAAGTAAAGTACTTTTTTTTGATTATTATATTTTGTTAATATTTCATTTTCAATAGCATGAAGTAAATGTGTTTTTCCTAATCCAGAATTACCATAGATAAATAAGGGATTTCAATACCTACCAAGTTCTATGGTAATTGAAAATGCTGCTTGATAAGCATCGTTATTTGATTCTCCTTTAACAAAGTTATTAAATTGAAATTGTTTTTTAATTTGTTGCAATTTATTAAATTCAACAAAATCTTTTTCTACATATATTTTTTGCTTCTTTGCTTCATTAAGTTCTAAAAATTCAATTTGAAGATTTTGTTGAATAATTCTTTCTAAAATTTCTTTAACTTTAAATGTTATATTTTTAGTTAAAATTTCTTTTGCGAATAGTGAATCAACAATAATTAAACATTTATTTTCAAAAATATCATAAATATAAGTGTTTTTAATATAGTTATTAAAAATACTTGGATCAATCATTTCATCATATTGAAGAAAATTTCTAACTTTATTTCAAATATTTTGAAAGTTTTCTCGCTTATTATCAGTGTTATTCA